>JAZKDC010000017.1:47034-682540 GCA_040387795.1 Verrucomicrobiota bacterium | reverse complement strand
TACCCCACCTCCAGAACTTCGCAACTCCTTTTCATTCCTTTTTTGCTTTTTCTTGGCGCCATCGGGGAAATGCCGGGCCAACGGATGGAATATGAGGCCGGCGGCGGCGGATTCAGGGGCTTTTTGACGAGACCGAAGGGACAAAATGGACCCATGGGAACCCTTGGAAGGGGGCGCCGCGGCAGATCTAACGGTTAACCGGCCTTTTCCCTTTGGGGTGGCGCCGGGCGCGGAGGCGGGCATGTTGCGGAATGCTTGGTTATTCAGTCATTATCGCGGCGGGCGGAGCAGCCGAGGATGAGTTTTTACTGGTCCTCACTCTGGCGCTGCTGCTCGCGGTGGGGACCTCCTTGTTACTGGGGAAGCTGAAGTTGCCGCCTCTTCCCGGCTATTTCCTGTGCGGGGTGTTGCTCGCCGTTTCAGGATTGGTCAATTTGAAGACCGGCAGTCCGGCGGCTGATTTGCTCGGCCAAATGGGGAATGTGGGGATTATCCTGCTGATGTTCACTATCGGGCTGGAGTCTTCGCTGCATGAGCTGATGCAACTGCGCCGCACCGGGCTGGTGGCCGGGTTGGCGCAATTGGGATTGACCACAGCGCTGGCGGCTGTGGTCCTGGGCTGGCTCGGTATGAGCGGGGCTGCCCTGGCCCTGACTTCCTTTCTGGCGGCGCTTTCCTCGACAGCCGTCGGATTGAAGTTGTTTCAGGATTTCGGGTTGGCGAATCATCCGGGAGCACGGATGACCCTGGGGGTGGCGCTGCTGCAGGATATTGCCGTGATTTTATTACTGGTGCTGCTGCCCGGGATCACCAGCGGGTTGGATCTGACGGACGCGGCGAAATTGACGGGGATCCTCACCGTGAAGGGCCTGGTATTCCTGACGGCCGCGGCTTTCCTGAGCCGGTATGGCATTCCGCAATTGCTGCGGGTAGTGAGTCATTCCCGGAGCCGGGAATTGTTCACTCTGTCGGTGCTGGCCCTGTGCGCGGGGATTGCCTCGATGGGGAGCCTGTTGGGGCTGAATTCCGCCCTGGGCGCCTTTGCGGCAGGGTTGGCGGTGAGCGGTTCGGTCTATAGTCACCGGATCATGGCGGAGGCGGTGACCTTCCGCGATTTTTTCCTGACGATCTTTTTTGTCTCGGTGGGGGCGTTTGTGGATGTGCCGTTTTTCTTGGGGAATTGGCAGATGCTGCTGGCGGGAGCGGCCGGGATTCTGGTGATCAAGGCCGCGGTGCTGACGCTGGCGGGCCGGTGGGGCGGAGTGCCCCTGCGGGGGGCGCTTTTATCGGGGATCGCGCTGGCCGGGGTGGGGGAATTTGCGGTCGTCGTCGCGAACAAAGCCGCCGCTTCGGGACTATTGAACCCGTTGGTGGTCCAAACGCTGCTCATTGAAGTGGTGCTGACGCTGGGGCTGTCCCCCTTGATCATGCGGGTGGTCATTCCTGCCACGCGCCGTTGGGAGGTGGTGCGCAGTGGGACGGCCCAGAAACCCGAAAGCGGCAAGGATTTCAGCAAACGGATGCGCGAAGTGCGGGATCATGCGATTTTGTGCGGTTATGGCACGGTGGGCCGCATGGTGCATCAGGCCTTGGACCGGCTCCAGATTCCAGTCGTGATCGTGGAGTTGAATGCCCAAACGGCGCGGCGCCTTATTAAAGAGGGGCACTCGGTGCTGTTTGCGGATATTTCGCAGGCGGATACCTTGGAACTGGCCGGCGTGGACCGGGCCCGCGTGATCGTGATCACCTTTCCTCACGTGGAACTGGCGCGGACGGCTCTGACGATTGCCAAGGAGCGCAATCCGAAGATCGCGACCCTGTGCCGGGCCCGGTTTCCCTCAGAAGTGGATGCTTTGCGGGAAGTGGATCCGGGGGGAATTGTCCATGATGAGCGGGAAGCGGGTCTGGAAATGCTGCGGCTGTGCCTGACGGCGTATGACCGGCATGAATCGGAGATCGAACTGGCCACCAGCAACCTCGAGGTGGCGGAGGAGCAGCAGATGCCCCTGCCCCACCCGGCGCCGGGGGTGGCAGTAACCGTGGAAGGAGAAAACTCCTGAGGTTGACGGGACTTGCCCGGGCCAAGCAAAGCCCCCGTGGTTTTGATCCCGGGGCGGCGCATTTCGCCCCTGCTCTGATCCCGACCCGTCTGCGACAGAGTCAGGCTACGGGCTGGTAATGCTGGGGAATGGTCTAATAGACGCCTTCCACGATCTTCTTCTCCAGCGCCCCGAATGGCCGGACGTCACCGACGCCGTCCCATGGGTATTTTTCGCAGGGTTCGCGGCGGATCGCTTCGTCGCGTTCGAGGAAACGCGGCATGAAAAATTCCTTGGTCAAGGTAGTGAGTTCCACGCGGCCGTATTCGCCGTAACCCATCACGCGGTCGGTTTGTTTGCTGTCCACAATGCGCAGCACGGCGCGGGGTTGCGGGGCGTAGTAGGTCACGCTGTAAGCCTTGTCCTTGAGCGTGGCGGGCAGGCTGCAGGCGAGTCCCATCAGGGTATTGCCGTAGGTGGGGACAAATTGCGCTTTGTTTTCCAGCACTTCCTCGCTGAGGAAACGGACCATCTGCGGGGTCATGCTGGTGCCGCCGCAGAAGCAGCCCTTGATGCCATACCCGGGGATGGAAATGCGTTCGGCGAGGGCTTCGAGCAGGCGCGGAGTGGTGAAGAGGCAGGAAATATTGCGGTGTTTAATGATTTCGACCGCTTGGTCGATGACGTGTTTCATGTATTGCTCCACCTCCTCGTATTTCTTGCGCACGATCAGTTTTTTCACGTAGCGCGGGTCAAGATCCACGAAATAACAGGAACCGCCCCGATAGTTGGCGAGGTGCTCGATGGCGAGGCGGAGGCGGCGGGGGCCGGTGGGGCCGACCATGAGCCATTTGCCGCCGCGGGGGAAGTAGGTGTCGTCTAGGTTGTCGCCGAATTCCTCGTAGTCGACTTTGTAGTCATCCCAGCCGATGCGCTGCTTGGGCAGACCGGTGGTGCCGCCGGTTTCGAAGATGTTGAAGGGCCGGTCGCCGAAACCCTTGGGCACGAAGCGCTCGTTTTGTTCGTCGCGCAGCCAGTCGTCCTGGAAGTGTGGGAATTTGTTGATGTCGGCGAAGGTGGTGATTTCCTGCCGCGGGTCCCATCCGGCTTTGGCCGCCCAATCCAGCCAGAAGGGACAGCCGGTTTCCGGATTGAAGTGCCATTGAACCATCGCACGGAGATGGGCATCGAGATTTTCTGCGGGAGTCATGATGGGAAGGGAGAGTATGCGGAATACGTTGGAAAGGGAAAAAGGGACGGGACAGGAAACCAGGACGTCCCGCGGCGCAAGGCATCGGACGAACCGCGAAGGCGCGATCTGTCATGGTTTTTCAGGAATCAAAGACGGCGGGAAGGTCCGCCGGACGCGATTCATTTCCCGATTCCCCAAAAAAGCAGCACCAGATCCATGATGAAAAGCAGCACGATGGCGGCCTCCAGCCACAGCATGACCCGATGGTTTTGGTCCTGTTTCAGCATTTCGTAGAGGCTGTCCAGGGTCCTGAGTTTTTCATCGATCGCCCTGTGCCAGTCCGCGAGGTGGAAAACCCGGGCGGTGTTTTCATAAACCCGGGCGAGGTGCCACTCGCCGAAAAACTTGGTGATATTCTGGAGTTCATCGCTGAAACGGGCCAAGTCGATCCGCAGTTCCTTCAGTTCATGCAATACGCCGGTTTTGCGGGGCCGCCGGTTTCCGGCCAGGTCGCGGTAGGCGCGATCCAAGGCTTCATCGATGTAAACATCGTAAGCTTCGAGTTCCTCCAACTGCACGTTGGCCAACTCCATGACGTAAAGGGTTTCCGCGAAATCGGCCGGGTGATCAATGATCAAGGCGCCGTCCCAGTCCACCACCACCAGATCATGCCGGTAATAACTCAGCCAGTGGCTGGTGGATTCGGCGATTTCCTGATCCGAAAGACTGGCGGCGGAGTGCTCCCGGGTCAGGAGCGCGGCCACTGCGGCCCGGTTCTGCTGCAACCAGTCCGCTGCCGGCATGGCGATGCCCGGTGAATCGGCGTGGAGGCAAAATACCGTGTAGGCTTCGCCCTCCGGCAGGCGTTCATGGGGGCGGATGGCGTGGCTGGCCAGTTCGTTCCGGGCTTTTTCGATGGTCCCCTTCACCCACTCATCCAGCCTTTCCCCCTCATCAAACACCGGGTCCTGCCAGCGGGCCAGTTCCTCGGGATGCTCCACCGAAAAAGCCGTCCGCAGGGTGATGCTGAGCGCTCCGATCGGCAGGAGTTTGAGGGCGACTTGAAAAGTCACGTCCCTTCCAGCGATGGTGCGGTTCAATTCCGGCAACTCCGCCATCAGTGGACGGAAAAAAACCTGCCCGCGGGGACCGCGTTTCCGGGCGTCGATCTGATAGGGCTCCAAGGGACAGCCCAGCAGGGAAGCGACCGGCTGGCGCTGCATGTCGTAAGCGAAATCAAAGGCGTAGAAATAAACTACCTCGCCGCTCAGCGGTCCGCAGCCGGCAGGGCGTGTGGTTTCCTCGTTCACAGAGTCATCATGCCTTTTCCACTGGGAAAGGCAATTTGGTTTCGGTGACGATCCGGCGGGATCTCATTGCCGAATTGATGGCCTTTTCCCATCAAGGGGCCGGTTTCAGCTCCCACTTTTCTCCAAAGAAATCCGCGGCGGCGATGCGGCCGGGGGTGCGGGCGTTGGGGGCCTGGTTGAGGTCGATCACGGCCCAGTCGGGCAGTTTGGGGGTTTGGCGGGCGTTGTTGAGGTAGTCGTATTCCCGGAAGGTGAAGCTGCTGTTGAGCACGAGGTAACGCTCCGGGTTCAGCGGGTTCGGGTAGATGCAGATCAGGGCGTGGTCGGCGGCGGGGAAGGTTTTTTCACCGGCTTTGATTTCGCTGCCGGTCCAGGCAATGGGGAGCTGCGCGGCGGTTTTGGCGATCAGGGAATTGGAGGAGGGATCGCCCCAGAGGATGAGGTTCGCCGATTTGATATCGTCTTCCGTGATGGCGGTGTCGTCCTTCACCCGGGCGTCGCCGCGGAAGTGCCGCCGCCAGTGTTCGATGGCGCGATCCAATTCCGCCTTGGCCCAGGCTCCGGCTTTTTCACTGGCGGCCTGGCCGGTGGGGCGGACGAAGATGAAGGAGTCCATGAAGGCATCGTCGATGGGGCCTTGGAGGTTGTGTTTTTTGATTAAGCCATTCCGGATAATGTTTCCCTCAACCCATTCACCATCAACGTTTTTGGCGAATGAAACCTGCAGACTCCCGTCGGATGGCAAGTCCGAATCAAATTCGAGAGCTAATTGGATTCCACTGAGTCCGGATATCTCCGTAAGTGTGACTGTTGGGGTCCCGTGTCCTAGCGAGGAGCCAGGCGGGAAATTCAAGGTGAAATGCTTAACATTTTCCAATTTAACCCGGAACAGAAGACCAGGCTCAATTGTCGCCACCGTGAAAGCAGGCTTCCAATGCTCGCCAAGCTCATCAATTCTCAGCCAAGCCGCCCGGTTATACTTTAAGGTCTGGGTTTCGATGCGCACAGTGGAAGGAATTTTCCGACCGGTTGTGGCTATCACGCCGATGAGCGTCTCGACCTTTTGTTTCGCCCCCGGCTCATATTTATGGGCTGTCTGTGGGCCGATAATGTGGGTCAATTCCATACCTTCTTTTTCCAGCGCCGCCGCCATCAGATCCGCCGCCTGCTTCTGTTTATCCAATTCCCCGCTATAGGCCACGGTGGGGACGTTAAAGAGATTTCCCGCGACAGCCGTGGCGTCGTAGAGGTTCCAGAGTTTCCGTTCCCACGGCTGGGGCTGGAGTTTTTCGCCTTGGAAGAAGTTGAGGAATTGTTCGGTCTCGCTGAAGCCGGCGCCGGGGTTGGCGGCGCACCATTGCCAGGCATGGTGGGTGGCAATGTGCCAGCAGGCGGCTCCCCCGAGGGAAAAACCGCGCACGATGATGCGGTCTTCATCGATGCGGTAATCGCGTTTCACGGTTTCGAGGGCCTCGAAGAAATCCGTTTCACCGGCGAAACGCGAGCCATTGCAGTAACGGCCGTAGGGGTGGAGCACGAGGGTGTCCTGCGGAGCAAATTCGCCGCGGTCATTCTGGCGTTGGTGGATGAAATCGAGTTCCGTCAGCTTCTCGCCACGGCCGTGGAACCAGCAGTCGAGCCGCCAACGGTAAGGCAGGTTTTTCTGGAACGACTCCGGCACCACCATGCCGAAGGGCTGGATGGAGCCGTCGATTTTGGATTGGTACCCGCGCGGCACGAGGCCGGTGTCCTCCAACCATGGGGTTTTGTGATTGGCGAGGGCTTCCAGCCGGGAGAACCCTTCGCGGAGCTGGGCATTCCCCCATTCCGCCTGTTTGGCGTCGTAGAATTCATCAAACCGCAGCGCCCAATCGACCGCCTTGTGGAAGATCTGCACGTCCGGCAGGTAGCGGAGCAGATCCGGCTTTTCCTTCAATTGCCCCTGCACGTCCCCGATGGCGGCACCCAGCCGCTGGCACTCGGCGGTCAGCATCGTCCGCATTTCGTCAGGAATCGGCACGCCCGCAGGAGGAATGCGGCGGACGTTTTCTGCCAGGTTGTCCGCCACGCCATCGGCCCGGGCGGAGGTGCAGGTGAGCAGGAGGAGGCAGAGCAGGCGTTTCATGGAGGCGTCAGGATGACTGACCGGAAACGCGGGGTCAAGCCACGGCCTTCCAAATCTCCGTCCACCTCTTACGCCGGCACTGGCAGGGTCAGGACAAAACACGCCCCATGCGGCCAGGAGTGGTCGATTTCCAGAGTGCCGCCGAGATCGCGGGCAAGGCGGCGGCAGAGGGCGAGGCCGAGGCCGACGCCCGGAGCCGAGTGCGCGGCGTCGCGGGCGCTTTTGTGGAAGGGGCGGAACAGTTTGCGGGCTTCGGCAGGGGTCAGGCCCGGGCCATGGTCGCGGAGAGCGAATTGCAGGGCCGCCGAGGCCGGCGTCAGGACCAGTTCGAGCTGGGCGGGGATGCCGTCGCGGACGGCGTATTTGCAGGCATTGTCCACCAGATTGAAGAGAATCTGCTCCACGGCGGCGGGATCGGTGGTCAGGGCAAAATCGTCAGGAATAGTTTCATGGTGGATGGAAAATTCCGCCCCGGCCTGGGAGACGCGCTGGTGGAGCCGGGGTTCGACGCGGTGGAGGAGATCGCGCAGGATGACCGGAATCTGCCCTTCGGCTCCCTTGCCACGCTCCAGCCGGGAATAGGAGAGGACGTTTTCGACGAGGTGGCCGAGGCGGTCGGCTTCGGTGGTCAGGGTTTCCAGATAGGACTGGCGTTTGGCCGGATCTTTCACGAGGCCGTCAGCCAGCATTTCCGAATAAAGCTTGAAGGTGGCGAGGGGGGTGCGCAGCTCGTGGGTGACGGCCGAGACAAAGGCCGCGCGGCGTTCGCTGAGGAGCATCATGCCGCGCAGCACGAGGGCGACGGCGACGGAAGCGAGGAGCACGCAACCCCACGCGGTGGCGAGGGAGAGTTTGAGAGGACTCCAGAACGGGGGAGCGGGAATCTCGAGCCGCCCGGGGAGAAACCGGATCGGGAGCGCCGCCAGCAAATCGCTGCCGCCGGAGGTGCTGGCGGGGGCCGGTTCCAGCGAGGCCGCGGGGAAGAGATCGCTGATGGCGGCGAGCAGGCTGGCGCGGAGTTGCGGCCAATCCACCCAGGCGCCCTGGATGGAGTTGGCCCCATCCAGGCTGACCCGGCGGGTGAGGAGGAGGGCGTCCTTGATCCAAAGAGCGCGGAAATCAGAGACGGTGGCCAAGGGGCGTTGGGCTTCCCGCTCGGCCAGTACGGCTTCGAGGGCCGGGATCTCATCCGCGGGAGTTTGAGCTATGGCCGCCGGAGCCGCGCCGGCGGGCAAGGATGGCCGGTCCGCGATGGACTGGTCCGCTGCATCGGCGCCTGCCTTGGCCACAGAAACCGCAGCGGGAGCCGGGGCCGGAGATTCGGCGTACTGGGACGCTTTCAACTTCTCTTCGACCTGGCGGCGTTGGGGGGCCCTGGCGAGATCTCCCACGACCCGCTGGCGCATGTCGGCTTCTTTTTTGTTGCTGGAATCCTGCTCCTGCCGGGCTTCGGAAGGCTTGAGAGCGACATTCAATTGGGGCGGGGCATAGTCGCTGGCAGGGGCCGGGGCGGGCGGAATGGCCGTGGGCTGGTCTTTTTCCTCCAAGGCCCTGACAGCATCGTTTTTGGAAAGTCCCGCGGCAGCGTCCCTCAAAGCCACTGCCGGAAGCGGTTCCGCCATCAGATTGGCAGCGGCCAGCCATGACCGGTTATCGCTCACACGGCGGGTGTGCTGGCTGAGTCCGAGCATGGCCCATTGTTCTGGACCGGCTTTTTCAGCGAGGCGGGCGCGCAGTTCCTGGAGGCGGAGGGCGGATTCGTCCGGGACCGGAGGTTTGTCAGGACCATCGGTGACCTGGGGGGACCGGACCCGGCCATCTGGGTCCATTTCAAAATGCAGCAGGACCGGACCCGCCGGACTGACCGGGGGCGCACTGGCGGGACTGGTGCGGTATTGATCCGGCGGACGGGCACTTTCTCCAACCAGCAGGGAGGCCGCGAGGGATTCCATGCGCCACAGGGCGAGACGCGAACGCTCCTGCACGGCGGCTTCCCCGGCCATGCGGTTTTGGGTGCGCTCCATGCCCACAAGGGATCGGGTCGCCCATGCCATGGCGCCAGCCAGCAGAAGCAGGCCGCCGAGAGCGATGGTCCAAGTCAGGGCGGGCTTCATGGGGCGGGTTTGGCCAGAGCGTAGCCTTTGCCGCGGACGGTCAGGATGACCCGGGCGTCGGTGGGATCATCGCGCAATTTAGCACGGAGATTGGCGACATGCATATCAATGGTGCGGGTGCCATTGGCGCTGGCAGGTAGCCGCCAGACACGGAGGAGGATTTCCTCGCGGCTGAGGGCGCGGCCAGGGTGGGCCGCCAGATAACGGAGCACCGCAATTTCCCGCTCCGACAAGGCCTCGCGGGTGCCGTCGTCGTGGCGGATTTCGCAGCGGGCCAGATCCGCCGTGCCACCGGGAAATACCAGCGTTTCGATCTCCTGAGGCCGCTCGGGGGAACGGCGGAGCACCGCATTGACCCGGGCCAGCAGTTCGCGGGCGCCGAAGGGTTTGACCATGTAATCGTCGGCTCCGAGGTTGAGGCCTTTGACGCGGTCGGCCTCGGCACCCATCGCACTGAGGATGATGACCGGGGTGGTGGGGCGGAGCTCGCGGACTTTCTTCAGGATGGTGAGTCCGTCGACATGCGGCAGCACCAGATCCAGCAGCAGCAGGTCAAACGCGGCCCGCGCCACCACTTCGAGTCCGGCCCGGCCATCGGCGGCGTGGAGCGTTTCGTAACCGGTCGCCTCCAACGCATCCAGCAGGCCCGTGCGGATGGCGGCGTCGTCTTCGATGACCAGGACGGTGGGCATGGGGGAAGTGCAGGAAAAGATCGTGGGTTGGGGAAACAGGCGGGAACTCACGTCCACCCATGCCGGAGGATGGCCTATTCCGGGCGGCTTGGCCACCTTTAACGGATAACCAAAGCCGCCCAGCTGACCGGTTACTCCCACTTGAAGCCCGCCTTGCCGGCCTGGGCCCGCACTGCTTTGGCGACGGCAGTGTCGAGGGTATCGGCACCACCCGCTTCCTTGCGCTGGGCGGCGAGGAAGGCTTCGCGGGCTTCATTGAGGATGCGGATTTTCTCCTGCACGGCCGTGCGCTCGGCGGCGAGTTTGGCGACGTGGGCCTTCAGATCCGCTTCGTTCAAGGCGCGGAGTTCTTCCGGCAGGTCAGTTTTTTTGATGGTGGCCGGATCCACTTTGTCTTTGCAGACGGCATCCACGAGATCCCAGTTCCCATTGGCATAGTTGCTGGAAGCTTTGGTGCCAGCCCGGCTGACGGCCGCCGCCGGGGAAGCCTCCGCCGCGTTGCGGTCCTGCACGGCCTGGTTTCTGGCCTTCTCCTCACGCTGCGCTCCATAACCGCAGTAGGTCCTGTTCAATTCGCTGCTGAGCCGGACGATTTCGCCGTCCTGCGGGGCCGGGATGTGCGCGACCGCTTTGTCCTGATCGATACAAAGGTAGCTGCCCTCCCCCAGCATCGCGCCCTGCTGCCAGCCGCCATTGATGCCGTCCTGACTGTTCCCGCAGTGGATCGTATTGACCGCGATTCCCTTCCCCATGGCGGCCCGGCAGGCTTCTGCGGAGGAAACCGGCCCCTGGGTGAAGGGCTCGTTGCCGGCCACAAACACGGCTTTATAGACGCCCGCCTCGCTGCTCCATGTCAGGGTCTGCACGGCCTCGCGGATCACCGCCCCGCAATACTCCGAGCCGCCATTGGTGTTCAGGGCGAAGAGGCGGCGGCTCACTTCATCCAGGTCGCGGGTGAGCGGCGTGATCTGCCGGACCCAGTGTTTGTCGGCGCTGAGGGCATCGTTGCCATATTCAAAAAGGGCGACCTCCAGTTCCGGCGTGCGTCCCTCACGTTTGGCGGTGTTGAATTCGTTGACGATTTTCCAAAGCTGGGCGCGGGCCTGATGGATCAGGCCTTCCATGGAGCCGCTGGTGTCGAGCAGCAGGGCCAGTTGCACCTTCGGCGCGGGGGCGTCCGGGGCGGCATGCAGCAGGGAGCCGGGGAAGAGCAGGCCGGCAAGGAGTAGGAGGGAGGGGAGGGTCAGTTTCATGGCAGGTGGGTGTGGGTGCGGGTGTGGGTTGGAATCCCGGATTCCCGGGACGCAGCAACTTCCCCCGGCGCCCCGGTTTCGTCTGTAAGGGCTCTGTAAAAGCCTGAAGACTGGCCCGCGCCGCCGGACCGTCCTGACGTGGCTTTGTTCAAAGAAAATCGAATTTTATGAGTAAAACTCCCGCCTGACAGACCGGGGAATCCCCTGCGTTGTATGGATTCCTCCGGCGCGGGTTTGCCCGGGTTTTTAGTGATGGTGCTTCTTCGAATTCTCTTCTTTTCTGCCGGGATGACCGCCGCCGCCGCCGCCACGGCTGCGGAACCGGTGCCGCCGCTGGCTGGTCCTGCCCCCGCGCGTCTGACCCTGGATCAGGCCTACGACCGGGCGCTGGCGACAGACCAATCCATTGCCCTCGCCCTCCAGACCGTGGTGCAGGCGGATCTCCAGCCGGCCCGTGCCCTGACTCGTTTGACTCCCCGGTTGAATGGCTCGCTGAGCGCCGACCATAACGGCTCCGGCGACAATGGTTTTGACTTTGACCGGGCCACCGGCGGCCGCACCCGCCTCTCGCTCAGCAAGCAGTTGTTCGATCCAACCGTCGGCCCGGCCTGGCGCGCGGGGCTGCTTTCCGCCCAGGAGAGCCGGCTCGATTACCGCGCCACCATCCGCGACACTGCCCTCGCCGTGGCCTCCGCTTATTACGAAGTGCTGCGGCAGCAGGCACTGGTGGCGGTGAGCCGGGAAAGCCTGCGTCTGGCGGAGGAGCAGAAAAATCTCGCCGAACAGCGCCTCGCCGTGGGGGAAGTGATCCGCACCGACGTCCTCACCGCTGATGTCACCCTGCAACGGGGCAAGCGGGCGCTCGTGGAGGCGGAAAACACCCTGAAGTACGCCCGCACCCTCCTGGCGAATATCCTGAACTTCGATCCCGGTTCCAGCTTCGAAGTGGTGGAGCCCAAAGGTTATGACATTGCCTCCCAGAGCCTGCCGGACCTCCGGGCCCGCGCGCGCCACCAGCGGGATGACCTGCAGCGCCTGCTCACCGCCGTGGTCCGCCGCGGGGAGAATTTCAACGAAACCCGCGCATCCTATCAGCCCAGCATCAGTGCCTCGGTCAGTGCCGGACGCAATATCAATAACAACTCGACCAGCACGGAGGGCCAGACGGATTACTCCGCCGGGGTTGCCGTCAGCATCCCGCTCTTCAGCGGCGGGGAAAAGGCGCTGGATCTGAAGCGCGACGAGGTGGAGATCGCCAAGGCAAAGCTGGACTACGAACGCGCCGCCAAGCAAAGCGACGAGGAGGTCACCGCCGCCTGGCTGGAAACGCGCACCCTTGAGCAAACCCTCGTCAGCCTGCGGGCCGAGGTGAAATCCGCCGAGGAAAACTACTCCCTCCTCCAACAGCAATACCGGCTGGGTGAAAGCAAAAGCCTGGACGTGCTCCAGGCCCTGACGGATTTGAACACCTCCCGCACCGACCTCACCGTCAGCCTCTATCAATTCCAGCTGGCGACCCGGGAACTGGCGGCACGCACTGCCGATTTCGAACGCATCCGGGTGGAAAAAGCGGCGGCGCTGGTGCGGCCACCGATGCCCAGGCAGGAGCCTGCCGGAGATAAGTAGGGCGGGCCATCACCCGTCCTCATCCTCATTCCCATCCTCCTCCGTATCTTTGATCCGGCGGGCGAAATGGCGGTCGGGGAGTTTCCAGCTCGCCAGGATTCCCAGCCCATCCGACCAGGATTCGCTGCCTTCCGAAAGGATGCGGTGCGGCACCAGATTGAAAATCAGGCCCAAGGCCGCCGCCACGCAGAAGCTCTGTGCGGCAATCACCGGAATGGCCTCACTGGGTTGAAACATCACCTCCGGACCGGTCAGGAACAGCACGGCTAGCGCTGCGGTCAATTCGAATCCCGGCCCCCCGGCGTAGATCAGACTGTTTTTCAGGCGGGGCGACTGCAGGTCGCGCGGCCGGGGCAGGACATACCCTGACAACGGCACCGCTTTGAAGATCACCGGTGTGCCCCCGATCACGAAAGTCCGCCACGTCCTGCCAAATCCAATCACGACCCGTTCCACCTCCCACCCGCAGGCCCGGGCCACGACGGCGTGACCCGCCTCATGGATCACCAGCAGCGGAATCCAGCAGAGCAGCACAAAAATGGCACTCAACTTCCGCGGTTCATAATCCTCCAGCAGGGCAAGACCCATCAGTCCCACGAACCCGGCCGCAAACACCGCCAGCATCCACCGCTCTCCGCCCTGGGGCGGGCGTTCAGGCAACATTCCGGTGGGATCAAGCATGGTTCAGGATTTGAAATGAAAGCGGGCCGGGGTTCGCCGCTGACATTTGATGAACCACAATGGCCTGCATTCAACATCGGAATGATGTCCCATGAATCACGGCGCCTCCGTCAGGATACTGTAAAAGATCCGGAGGCTGCTGGAAGGGGGCGCCAGAAAGGTCAATTGGCCGGCGTTCCGGGAGGGCGTGGTATTGGGGATAGGCATCCAGAAGTCGAGGTCGGTGCTTTGCCAGAGCGTCTGGGTGGCGGCAGGGTTTTCCGGCACGGTCAGGGAGAACCCGTGCGGGGTGAGGGCGGGATGGGTGGGTTCCACGGAAGCGGCGGTGGTGTATTGGCCGAGGTTGAAGCGGAGGCGGTAATAGAGGGCCTGGTGGGTGGCGCTCATCGCGGGGATGCCGTTGGCAAGGAGATTGGTGGTCTCCGCAGGATCCGTCAGGAGATCATGAAACAGTTCGGTGCCATTGTGGTAGCGGATCAGCTTGGCGCGGTCATCGCGGAGGGCGCGTCCACCGCTGATGGGGTCGGATTGATCGAATTGATCCGTATAAAGCCGGGAGCGGGTGGCCGTGCTTTGCCCGGTCAGGATGGGAAGGAGGCTGCGGGAGTCGAGGGCGACGGTGGTGGGCAGAGGGACGCCGGTGAGGGCGAGCTGGGTGCTGAAGAGATCGACGGCGTGGACGAGGGCATCGCTGGTGCGGCCCGGACTGATGCCGGGCCCGCGGATGATGAGCGGGATGCGGATGCCGCCTTCATAGAGGGTGTCCTTGGCATGGGCGCTGTCATAGGGCGGCTGGATGACCTGGCCAGGAGTGCCGTTATCGCCCATGAAGATGACGGTGGTGGTGGCTGGATTGACCGACGTGAGGAGGCGGCCGATTTCGGTGTCCATGGCCTCGACGGCAGCGCGGTATTTGAGGAGGTTGGTGGCCGGGTTGGCCCCGTAGCTGTGGAGGTTGGCAGGGGGCATGTGAAAAGGGGTGTGCGGCGCATTGAAGGCGACCCAGGCCAGCCAGGGCTGATTGGCGTTGGTCCGGGCGGTGATCCAGGCGGTGGCATCATTGACCACATCGGTCGTGGCATAAACCGTACTGTTGGCTGATACCCCGTTCGTGACTTTGGTCCAGTTGGTGTAGGAGGTCAGCACGCCACCGGTGGCTCCCGCGTAATGCGGCCAGCCACCTATCACATTTGGCGCGGTGGCGGTGCTGGCGGGCGGGCCGGCGCTGAGGTGCCATTTGCCGAAACAGGCTGTCTGGAAGCCGGTGGTGCTGGATTGGGCCATGACTTCCGGCAGGGTGAGTTCTGCGGCGGTGAGTCCGTTGGCGGCAGCAGCACTGACAGCTTCGCCCACCCCGGTGCGGAAGCCATGGCGGCCGGTGATGAGGCAGGCCCGGGTGGGCGAGCACACCGGGCAGGCCCAGGCATTGGTGAACCGGATGCCGGAAGCGGCGAGGCCATTGAGATTCGGCGTGGGGGCGGTGGCTCCGGCGGTGGGATTGTAAAGCGACTGGCTGTCCACCCCGAAATCATCGGCGATGATCAGGAGCACGTTGGAACCCGCGAGAGCGGAGCCGGCCACCGCCAGGAAAATGAGCAAAAGACGGGTCATGGGGTGGTGGGTGGTTCGTCCGTCAGGGTTTTGAGGAAGGCGATGAGGGCCGCCTGGTCCGCGGCGCTGAGATTCAGCCCGGACCCCGGATGTTTCGCCAGATTCGGATCGAGGCTGGCTGTGCGGTGGATGCCGGTGCTGTAGTGGGTCATGACGTCCTCCAGCGTGGCAAAGCGGCCATCGTGCATGTAGGGAGCGGTGAGGGCGATGTTGCGCAGGCTGGGGGTGACGAATTTCCCCTGATCCGCCGGCTGGCCGGTGACGCGGGCCCGGCCGGGATCCCCGGTGAGGAGACCGTTGTTATGAAATTGATGGTCCGTGAAAAGCGGTCCTCCATGGCAGTGGAAACAATCGGCCCCGGTCTGGCCGGTGCGGGGATCGGACTCAGTCATGAAGAGCTCGAAGCCGCGCTGTTCCTCTGCCGTCAGGGTGACGGTTCCGTTGAAGGCGCGGTCAAGGCGGGAATCGTGGGCGGTGAGGGTGAGGAGGTATTGTTCCAAGGCGAGCGCCACTTTTTCCGGAGAAATCCCCGCCGAGCGGAAGCCTGCCTGGAAGGCGGCCGGGTAGTCCGTCGCTTTAGTTAGCTTTTCACAGACCCGGTCGGGGGATTCGTCCATCTCGCGATGGTCGGCGATGGGTTGGAGCACCTGACTGCGGAGGGAACCGGCCCGCCCATCCCAGAAGAATTGGGATTTCCACGCGAGGTTGAACAGCGGCATGGCATTGCGCTCCCCTGGCCGGTTATCGATGCCGAGGCTGACGGGGCGGGCGTCGGTGAAAGCGGCTTCGGCCCGGTGGCAGGAGGCGCAGGAGATAGTGCCATCGCGGGAAAGGATTGGGTCGTGAAACAATTTTTCGCCGAGGGTGACGCGTTCCGTGATGAGCGGATTGTCCCGCGGCAGATCCGGAATCGGGAAGGCGCCGCTCATGGTGAAAGGCCACGGGGTGTACGCCGCAGGCAGATCAATCGGCGCCACCGTTGGCAAAGAGATGGCGGCAGGCGCGGTGGAGACGAGGCGGCTGACCCGGAACGCCCCGGGGAGATTCGCTGTCAGGGCCGCGGCCACCGGGTCGCCTTCGCGGGAGTGGGTCGCGGTGCCTTCGCGCGCGAACGAGAGGGCACGCGGGGCATTAAGGAGGGACGCGAGATCAAACTGGACGAGGACCCCGGTATCCTGGCGGAGATCCAGCGGGGCGGCGAGGCTGATGCAGGTGCGGTTAGGGTCGCAGGCGAGGTGCCAGGTGAAACCCTGCGGCTCCTCCTTGCCGGTGCGGAAGTGGCCTTCCAGTGCCAGAAAAATGTAGCCGCCCTGCCAGGACCAATGGAGGCCGTTCAGATTGGGATTGAGCGGGTGGCCGGCGGGAAATTCCGCACCCCTGGCCGCGTTTTCCTCCGGCGGCGGGCCAAGGTAAAACCGGATCGCGCGGTAGGTGGCCGCAGGCGCGTCCGGCAGGGAGATCGCGTTCCGGCGCGCCGCGGCGTCCAGCCACGCGTGAGTGCCGGGGAATTCCTCCCATTGCCCGTCCGTGCGCTCGAGGGCGAAGCCGCTCAGCAGATAACTGAGGCGGGTGACCGAAAGCGTTTCCCCTGCGGTATTTTGATAGGCAAGGGCATCCAAGCGCAGCGGTGCGCCCTGAAAGACGGGTTCGATCGTGATTTCGAGCCGCGCCGCGGCGGCGGGCTGTCGCAGGGTGAGGACGGCCAGCCACAGCAGGGTCTGGAGGAACCGGGACATGGATCAGTTGATGGTGAACCCGTTGGTGAGGGTGTAGGTGGGGCCTGGATTGAAGGTCACCACCACATTTTTGGCCCCGGTCGCCGTGGCGGCCGGGATGACAAAAGTCGCCTGCGCGGTGGTGGCGGAGGGTCGCGAAAGCGAGGTTCCGATGACGGTGCCGCCCAGAGTGATGCTGAGGGGGAGAACGTTGGAGGGGGGATTCGGCGGCGTGGTGGGGAGGGTGATCACGATGGTGACCGTGGTGGCCCGTACTGCGCTGCCACCGGGGGCCACCGCAGTGCTGCCGGTGCCCCCCCCTCCGCCGGACGTGTAGTCAAAACCATTGCTGTCAAAGGCGGCCAGGCTGGTGCGGGAGATGCGGTAGAAACGGCGGCCCGCGGTGGTGGCGGCCGCCAATTCCACAAAACTGGCGGACGGGCCAGCAGCCACCACAGAAGGCGTGAGATCCGGCCAGGTGGTCAGATCCGGCGACGCTTCGATGAGGTAGGTGCCGCCTTCCACGGCACTCCAGGTGAGGGTAACGTTTCCGTTGGTGGGATTGAGGGTGGGCGGACGGAGGGATTCCGTGGTGTTGGGGCCGCCGTTGAACCAGGTGGTCACGGTTTCGCTGATGGCGCTGTTCCCGCCGGTGGGGGTGCCGTAATACTGACGCCCAGTGGTGTAGGGAAACATCGGGGTGCCGTCGGCATGGATCGGCGTGAAGTAGGCCCAGGTGCCGGCCGGGTATTCCGGAGTCACGCAGAAACGGACGTTTTGCTCGTTCAGGTCGAAGTCCACTCCTTGCGTGAAACCCCGGTCACCGAGGTAATCGAAGTCCTCAATGTAATGCCCCAGCGCATAGGTGGCACTGACGGCAGGACCGTTTTTGAAAGCCACCGTCTGGATGCGCTGCGCCCAGGCGGGCAAGGCGTTACGACCGGTGGTGGTGAGGTTGGTGGTGCCTTTGGTGCCATCGCGCAGGGTGAATCCTGACACCATGCGGCGGAGACCGCTGGCCGGATCCAGGGGACTGGCATAGCCGTAGGGGCCATAGACCGGCAGCCCATCGGCCGCCCAGGCAAGGATGGGGGAATGTTTCGTGACCGGGGTGGTACTTTCCGTGTAGCGGTTGGTCCCGGCGTTGTAATCCACATGATCGCCCAGTTGATATCGGAGCCCGATGGGCTGGGCGTGATAATGATAGTTGTTTCCGGCCTGATGGGCGAGAGCCGGATCAAAAGTGACGCCTTCGTTGTGATATCCATCGCGGTTCCAAACCCCGTCGCCGGTCAGGCCATTGCCGGGGGTGGCGTCGGCGCTGCTTCCGCTGACATAGGAAAAGGCGTCCCGGCTGTCGAACATGGAGACCCCATTGACCATGACCCCGGTGGCCCCGAGACCCGTCAGGCTTTTGGTGGCCGGAATGACCGGGGTCCGCGGGACGCGGTAGGTTTTGGCGGTGTTGGAGGGGAAATTGGGAAAGTTCTGGGTCTTGGCGGCATTGAGATACCATGGCCCCATGAGATGGCTGGCGAGCCCGCTGGTGCGGAGGTAAACCCAGTTTTCGGAATAGACGATCTTGCTGATGCCCGCATAAGTCGGACTGCTCTGCACGCCCGTGCCGCGGCTCCAGGTGGTCACGGGGGTGCGGGCCGTTTCGGCGGCAGCGCTTTCGTAGATCCGGGCGTATTGGCTGGAGCCTTCGGTATGCCAGGAGGTGAGCTGGGGATCAGCCTGGACGGGGCGCGCAGCCAACAGGAAGGCCGTGGCGGGGAGCAGTCTGGAAAGCAGGAGCTGGTTCATGAGGCACGGATAGGATGTGAACCTGAAGTTGGGGTGAAGCGGCGGGTGAAAAGAGAAACCAACGGGTGGACTTGGACCTGGAAACCAAGGCTTCGGCACCCGGCGGGGCGCCGGTCGGGACACGCGGGGCGCGCGTGCTCCCCTGGTCAGACTTCGGATTTGATAGCCAAGGGGAGCCGGACGGTGAAGGTGGTGCCTCTGCCGGGGCTGCTTTCGACGGTGATGGAACCATGGTGGGCTTCGATGATGGATTTGGTGATCGCCAAACCCAGACCGGTGCGGCCGGCCGGGAGGCTGCGCGATTGATCGGCGCGGTAGAAGCGGTCGAAGATGTGGGCGAGGGCGCCGGGAGTCATGCCTTCACCGGTATCGCTGACGGTGAGCACGGCTTCGGGGCCTTGCTTTTTGAGGGATAATTGGATTTCGCCCCCCTCCCGGTTGTAATGGATGGCGTTGGTCAGGAGATTGGCGAGGACGAGGGTGAGGTAGTCTGGATCGCCCTCCATGGGAAGCACGGCGAGGTCCTGCTGGATGGCAATACTGCGGGCCGCCGCAAGGGGCGCGAGGAGTTCCACCTGCTCGGCGGCAGCACGGGCGAGGTCGAAGCGGAGCCGTTTCATGGGCTGGTCCCCCGCATCGAGGCGGGCCAGCGCGAGCAGGGATTCGATGAGCTGGCGCATGCGCCCGGCGGCGCGTTGGCAGGCTTCGAGGCTTTGCCGGTATTCCTCGGCGGGACGGTCCCGGCGGAGGGCAGTCTGGGTCTGGGTCAGCATGACGGTGACCGGGGTCCGGAGTTCGTGCGCGGCATCCGAGATGAAACGGGTCTGTTGGGTGAACGAGGCATCGAGCCGGCCCAGCATGGCATTGAGCACCGTCGCGAGCCGGCCCAATTCATTGCCGGGATCAGCCACCGGGAGACGTTCGCCGAGATTGCCGGCGGAGAGGTGGCCGGCGGTGGCCGTCATGGCGGCGAGGGGCTGGAGGGCGCGGCCGCCGGCCCACCAACCACCCGCGAGCCCGAGTCCGAGGATGGCGAGCCCGGCGGCGGAAAGTTGCCAGGCGCTGCGGCGGAGGGCAGCGAGTTCCGGCGCGATGCTGCGCACCACCAGGAAAGTCTCGCCGGGCGGCGTGGCGCCCAGCAGGGTCAGTTCATCGCCGCTCCGGGTGATGACGGTGCGGACACCGGCATCGGGAGGCACGGGCAGGTCCCGGTCCGGTCCAGTGGTGGCAATCAAGATCCCATCGCGCCGCCAGATGGTGATCCTGCCGCCGGGGGTTTCTTCAGCTTTGAGGGCGGCCTCCAATCCTGTCAGGTTGCGGCCGGAGGGCCCGGCCCGGCCCGGCAGGGGCGGTCGGTCGTCATCCCCGCCCGGGCCCCCGGCCTCTTCATGCGGGGGAGGGCCTCCCCGGCGCGGAGGAGGGCCCCCATCCGGGCCGGGCCCCCCGCGGGGACGGGCTCCGCCATCGGGCGGACCATTCTGACGGAGCAGCCGCATGCCATTGTTATACCGCTCCTGAAGCCGCTCGGCGGCGGTGGCAATGGAGCGCTCCTGCTCCAGCCGCCACGCGGTGAGACCAAATCCGCCCAACACCGCGAGCAGAATCAAACCGTGCCAGATTTGCAGGCGCCAGCGGATGGAGTTTGAAAAAAACATGATGCCTCAAACAATGCTGTAGCCGTGCCCGCGGCGGGTTTGGATGAATTCGTGCCCGAGCTTTTTCCTGACATTGGAGACATGGACGTCGAGCAGGTTCGAAAGAGTGCTTTCATTTTCATCGAAGAGGTGCTCGTAAAGGGTAGTGCGGGTGACCACCCGGCCGCGGTGGATGGCCAAATACTCCACCAACGCGTATTCGCGGGCCGTCAGGGGAATTTCCTCATGGTCCAGCTGCACGGTGCGGGCCGCAGTGTCGATTTCCACGCGGTCGATGATGAGGCGGGTGGTCGTCTGGGTGCCGGAACGGCGGATCACGGCACGCAGGCGGGCGAAGAGTTCCGCGAGATCGAAAGGTTTGATGACATAGTCATCGGCCCCATGGTCGAGCCCGCGGACCCGGTCCCGCGAGCCATCGCGGGCGGTCAGCATGATGACGGGAGTGCGCTTGCGGAGGCGGAGGCGCTCCAGCACGGACCAGCCATCAAGGCCGGGCAGCATGCCATCGAGGATGATGGCGTCATAATCCCAGGTGAGGGCTTTATCGAGACCATCAAGCCCGTCTTCGGCGGTGTCCACGGCGTAACCTTCCTCGCGGAGGGCCTGGGCAAGGCTATCCAGGAGATCGGGTTCGTCTTCGATGAGAAGCAGGCGCATGGCGGAGGATAAAGCGCCAACCTTTAGCAGAGATGAAGCGGAAACGGGAGGGCTTAATCTTTGGCGAGACGGGAGGCCACGCGGCGCAGAAGGGGCCGCAGGCTGAAGTAGAGCGCGGCCCAGACGGCTGGTGCGAGCAGGCTCCAGACGAGGATGCCGCGCACCCCGGTCATGCCGTATTCCTGGAGGAAAAGCGGGATGTCTTCAAAAAACCGGGACAGCAGCTGCGGAATGGACAGCGGGATGGCGGGGACGCTGAAGAGCGATTCCCCGGCCCGGTAGAATGGCAGCAGCAGCACCAGTTGGAGTGGATAGGCGAGCGTTCCAGTCCCCTGGATGATGGGCTGATTGAGCTTCAGAGCCCAGGCGGCGAGTCCGCAGAGCAGGAAGCCGCTGCCAAGGATGGGGAAGATGCCGAGCGTGAATCCGAGTGCGAGGGTGAGCGCAATCTTGTCCGGAGTGATGCCTTGGGTGAGCTGCTGGCGGACGGGGCCCGCGATCCGGCGCTGCCACCAGTTGGGCCGGGGCGCGGGCGGGGTGACGTCAGCCATGGCGGCGCAGGAGGAGACGTTCCACTGAGGCCCCGGCCGGCAGGCGGAAGATCTGAATCAGGACGTAAAGGGCCATGGCGATATTCCCCAACAGCAGAATCCCCACCAACCAGCCGATCCGCACGGGCCAGGTACTCTCTTTATAAGCGACCCAAGCCCAGAAGAAGAGGAACCCGAAGTAAGCGTCAAAAAGTGTGGCGATGAACCACGGATGACCGATGACTTCGGCCGGGATTTTCCACAGGGCCTGCACGGAACTGGCCCAGCCGGTGACGGCGAGCATGGAGACGAGGACGAAGATGGCGAAGACGCGGAGGAACAGGATCATGAGCTTGGGAAAGGCCGGGGTCTCAGGCAACTACGCCCCGGGAGGGAGCGCGGACTTGTCGTCCGCCCCGGAGCATCGGCGGTGCCCCGGATACTCCCCGCCACCCATCCATCGCTTTTGTCAGGATATTCATGACGTAATTTCCCCAGCCACCGGAAAGCCAGGGTTGCCGGGGCGGACTGGAAGTCCGCGCTCCATCTTGGGCCCCTCTCAAAACTCCCGCTGGAGCAGATGCCCGGCGAGCTCGCCGAGACGCCGGGCGGCGGGGCCGAAGTGCTGCAGGGCGGCGCGGGCTTCTTCGGTGAGGCGGGCGGCTTCGGCGCGGGAGGCTTCGAGGCCGAGCAGCGCGGGATAGGTGCTCTTTTCGGCGGCGAGGTCCTTGCCGGCAGTCTTGCCCAGCTTTTCGCTGGTCTGGGTGACGTCGAGAATATCGTCGATCACCTGGAACGCGAGGCCGGTGGCATGGCCGAAGGTGGTGAGATCCGCGAGTTGTGAGGGGGAAGCCCCGGCAATCATGGCGCCGAGCCGCAGGCTGCTGGTGAGGAGGGCGGCGGTTTTGCCTTCGTGGATCAGGCGTAGTTCGTCAAAGGTCAGGGTCTGGCCCTCCCCTTCCAGATCCCGGACCTGGCCGGCGATGAGGTGCAGGCTGCCGGCAGTGACGGCGAGTTCACGGACCAAATCGACGGTGGTGTAGCCCGTGCCGGCGGGGGATTGCAGGAGGAGCTCGAAGGCCATGGGCTGGAGGGCATCGCCCGCGAGCACCGCGATGGCATCGCCATAGACTTTGTGGCAGGTTGGCCGGCCCCGGCGGAAATCATCATCGTCCATGCAGGGCAAGTCGTCATGGATCAGCGAATAAGTGTGGATACACTCGATGGCACAGGCGGCGGCGAGGGCCGCTTCGGAATCCCCGCCGCAGGCCTCGCAGGCGGCGAGGAGCAGAACCGGGCGCAGGCGTTTGCCCCCGGCGAACATGCTGTGCCGGATGGCCGCATGCAAGGTCGTGGGTGGCGTGGCCGCGGAAGGGAGCAGGCGATCAAGCGCGGCATCGACGCGGGCGGTTTGCGCGGTGAGGTAGGCAGAAAGTTCAGGCACGGGGAAAGAGGGTCTAAAGCGGAGGCTGGGAAAACCGGCCTTCCTTCTGGCGTGGAATGCGGCGGGAGGAAACGGAAAACTGCGGCTGGACCGTGGAAAACCGGAGCAGTTGAGCCAATTCATTTTGCAAATCGCGCCTGACACCCGGGCGGGCCTGCGCCTTGCTGGCGGATGACTGCCTACCCCTCAACTGAACCTGTCCTCCACCGGAAGGCGGTGCTGTGGCTGATGGCGGGGACGGCGGCATGGGGGCTGAGTTTTCCGGTGCAGAAGATGCTGACGATGCTGCAGCAGGAACTGGTGCCGGCGGCGGGGACGTGGTTTTTGACGTCGTGGATCATCTGTCTGCGGTCGCTGATGGCGGCGGCGATTTTGTTGTTATGGAAGCCTCAGTTGCTGCGCGGGATGACGCGGGAGGAAGTGCGGCAGGGGCTGCTGCTGGGCCTGATCGGCGGGCTGGGGCTGGTTTTGCAGGCGGATGGTCTGGCCCACACCAATGCGTCCACCAGTGCCTTCCTGACCCAGGCTTACTGCGTGATCCTGCCGATGTGGCACTGTTTTTCCCGGCGTATCGCCCCGGAAGGGCGGCTGGTGTTTTGCACCGGGCTGGTGTTGTGGGGAATTTCGATATTGTCAGGATTCAACTGGCGGACCCTGCACATGGGACGGGGCGAATGGGAGACGCTGGGCGCGGCGGCGGCTTTTACGTTGCAGATCATCCTGCTGGAGCGGCCCCGCTACCGAGAGAACCGGGCGATGCCGGTGACCCTGCTGATGTTCCTGGGCTTTGCGGCGTGGTCGGCCCCGGTGGCCGTGATGGCAGCCCCGCAATTGGGCGATCTCTGGCGGGTGGTGGCGTCGCCGGCAGCGGTGGCCCATCTGGGGGTGCTGGCGCTGGCCTGCACGGTTTTTGCCTATGGCATCATGAATCTGTGGCAACCCAAAGTCTCCGCCACCGAAGCCGGACTGATCTATTGCATCGAGCCGGTCTGCGCCGCGGTGTATGCCCTCTTCCTGCCCGGAATCCTCTCCCGCTGGACGGGCGTTTCCTACCCCAATGAAATCCTGACCTCGACCCTGATCAGTGGTGGCCTGCTGATCACTGCGGCCAACGTGCTTCTTCAAATCAAGTGGAACCCGAAGCCCCTGCCTCCCGGCGCCTGACTTCCTCCCCCTTCCTCCATGCACTGGCGCACCGCTTCCCGCTCTTTTGATCTGACCTTCCGTGGCCTGATCATGGGCGTGCTGAATGTCACCCCGGATTCCTTCTCGGATGGTGGCCGGTATTTTGATCCCACGGAAGCCATAACCAAAGGACTGCAGATGGTGGCGGATGGCGCGGATATTCTGGATATAGGCGGCGAGAGCACACGGCCGGGGGCCACTCCGGTGGAGGCGGAGGAGGAATTGCGGCGCATCCTGCCGGTCATCACCGGGCTGCGGGCCCAGAGCGGGGTACCGATTTCCATCGATACCATGAAGGCCCGGGTGGCGGCTGCGGCGATGGAAGCGGGGGCCGATATCATCAATGACATCTCCGGCCTGCAGCACGATCCTGACATGGCCCGCGTCGCCGCCGGAACCGGAGCCGGCCTCGTCCTGATGCACCTGCGCGGCACTCCCCGCACCATGCAGCAGCATCCGGAATACACCGATGTGGTGGCGGAGGTGCGCGACCGCCTGCTTGCCGCCTATGACGAAGCGGTCGCCGCCGGGGTGATGCCGGAATGCCTCGCCTTCGACCCTGGGATCGGCTTCGGCAAAACCCTTGAGCACAACCTCGCCCTGCTGCGCGCCCTGCCGGAATTCCAGATCCACGGCCGCCCCGTCCTGCTGGGGGTGAGCCGGAAATCGTTCATCGGCAAGTTGCTGGGAAATGCCGATCCCCTTGCCCGTGAAGCGCCCACCACCGCGCTCACCGCCTGGTCGCGCCAGCACGGCGTGCGCATCCTCCGGGTTCATGCCGTGAAGGAAAACGCCCAGGCCCTGCGGATGATGGAAGCGATTCTGGGAGAAGGCGGAGGGGACAGCGTTCCGGAAAAGCGGCTGTGAGAATGCCGGCCTGCCGGCGGTATTAGGTGGCATGGCCTGCACCAAAACCATCATCGCCCTGACTGTTTTCGTGGGGCCCGCCGCCCTGACGGCCACCGAGCTGACCCTGCGGGGCCGAACATTTACTTTTCCGGATGACTATACCCTGTCCGAAGCGGCCCTGCCCCCCTTGGTAGAACGGCCGATTGAAGCCAGTTTCGATGACCGGGGGCGGCTCTATCTGACCGAATCCTCCGGCAGCAATGAACCGGCTGCCGAGCAGCTGAAAAAGAAACCGCACCGCGTGCTGCGGCTGGCCGACTCCGATGGCGATGGCGTCTTCGACCAGCGCACGGTGTTCGCGGAAAACCTGATGTTCCCCGAGGGCTGCCTCTGGCATGAAGGCTCGCTTTACGTGGCGGCTCCTCCCCAGATCTGGAAACTCACCGATGCCGATGGCGACGGGGCCGCAGAGCAGCGTGAGATCTGGTTTGATGGGAAAACCCTGACCGGTTGTGCCAACGACCTGCATGGCCCTTATGCAGGTCCTGACAAAAAACTCTACTGGTGCAAGGGAGCGTTTGCGGCGCAGACCTACGACCTGCCCGGCCAGCCAGGGTGGACCACCACGGCGTCCCATGTCTTCCGGGCCACCCCGGGCCCGCAGGGTCCGGAAAACATTGAACGGGTCTTCACCGCGGGCATGGACAATCCGGTTGGCCTCGCCTGGACCGCGGAAGGCGATCTGATCGTGAACGGCACCTTTTTCCAACATCCCGGCGGCGGGCAGCGCGATGGCCTGATCCACGCGGTGCGCGGCGGGGTCTGGGGCAAGGACCATGATGTCCTGGCCGGCCATCCCCGCACCGGAGCGTTGATGCCGCCGATGACCCACCTCGGTCCCGCAGCCCCCTGTGGCATGATCCGTTATGGACGCGATCTCCTCGTGTGCCAGTTCAACCTGCGCAAGGTCAGCCGCCACACCCTGCATCCGGAGGGAGCCAGCTACCGGACCGATGATAGCGATTTTCTGGCCTGCGATCATCCTGATTTCCACCCCACCGACGTGATCCAGGACCCGGACGGCAGTGTGCTCATCATCGACACCGGCGGGTGGTACAAACTGTGTTGCCCCACCTCCCAGCTGGCCAAACCCAACGTGCTGGGCGCGGTCTACCGGTTGCGGAAAAAGGGAGGGGAAGTTCCGCTCGTGGCCCCTGCCCCGCAGCGTCAGGTCCTAACCCGTCCCGGCACCCCGGCGCTACTCGCGGCCCTCACTGCAGCGGATTCCCACATCCGCCGCGAAGCCGCCGCCCTGCTGGGGGAGGGACGCGTCCGGGAGGCGGTGCCTGCTCTGCTGGAAGCCCTCGCCCACACCGGCGGAGACCGGTTTCTTTTCCACGCCTATACTTATGCCCTGTTGGAAATCGGGGATCCAGTCCCGACCCGCCAAGGCCTGATTCACGCCAATCCGGCCGTTCAGGCCGGCACCTTGTATGCGCTGGAGCAGATGAAATCCGGTGGGCTCACGGCAGCCGAAATGCTGCCCTTGTTGAACACGGCGGACGCGACGCTGGGCGCGGCCGGACTCTTTGTCCTGGGGCGGCACCGCGACTGGGCAGCCGGGGCCCTGCCATGGTTGAGCCAGCAATTGGCGCTTCCACCAAAGGACGCCAGCCCCCTGCTGGGCGAGGCGCTGGGCCTGCTCGGGACGGAACCAGCCATCCGCGACTTGATCGGTCAGGAGCTCGCCCGGACCTCCCGCCCTGACACCCAGTTCCAGCTGCTCGGAGTGATGGCCGGGCTGCGTCCAAAGGCCCTGCCGGATTCGTGGAAAGCACCCCTCGCCCTGCTGCTGGAAAATGGAACTGCGGCCAACGTTGCTCCCGTGCTCAATATTCTGGGCCAGCTTCCCGCGGCCGGCCGGACCGCTTTTGCACCCGCCCTGACACAACTGGCCGGAGCCGACCGGACCAGCCCCGGCCTGCGTTTGCAGGCGCTCGCCACCCTCCCCACGGCAACTCTCGACGAAGCCCATTTCAGCTTCATCCTCGCCTCCCTGGAGCAGCCGGCGACGCGCACCGCCGCCGCTGCCCTGCTCTCCACCCGCCAATACGAAGCCACCCAGCTCCGGCGCCTCGCGGCCCGTTTCGCCGCCGCCGGCGTGTTGGAGCGCCCCCTCCTGCTGAAAGCCTTCTCGGGTGAATCCGATGAAGCGGCCGGGCTCGCCCTCGTGGCCGCGCTGGATGCCAGTACTGCGCTTGCCTCGACCCCGCCGGACAGCCTGCGCGCGACATTTGAAAAGTTCCCGGACTCCGTGCAGCAGGCGCTCAAGCTGGCGCAGGCCAAACACGTGGCTCCGGACCACACCTCCCGGCTGGATGCCTTGGTAACAGACCTGCCGGCGGGCGATATCGACCGCGGCTCGGTGGTTTTCCAAACCGCCAAGGCCGCCTGCGCCACCTGCCATCCCATCGGTTATAAAGGCGGTCACGTGGGGCCGGATCTCAGCAAGGTTGGCGCCATCCGCACCCGCCGCGATCTGCTGGAAGCGATTGTCTTTCCCCATGCCAGCTTCGTCCGCAGCTACGAACCGGTGCAGCTCACCCGGCAGGACGATTCCGTCGTTTATGGCATCGTGACCAATCAGGGGGCGGAAAGCGTCACCCTCACGGTGGGTGCCGCCGCGCCGGAAGTCCGGGTGCCGCAGGCCGACATCAAGTCCCTGACCCCAGGCCAGTTTTCCCTGATGCCGCAGGGGCTGGACTTGATTCTGACGCCGCAGGAACTGGGCGATGTGGTGGCTTTTCTGCAATCCCAACGCTGAGGAATGGTGCGGTTCCAGGCGGCCGGCATCACCCGAATGGGCTACGGATTCGCGGGGCCACGGGGGTTGAATGATCTTGCCTTCCGCCTTCGTTACCAACTATGCTCCCAGTCCGGCACCGGACGCCGGACCCTTCTGCAATTCCACCCTATCTATAATTCAATGTCTTCCCTGATCCTACCCAGTCGCCGCCGTTTCCTCCAGGGCGGTCTTGCCGGAGCCGCCGGCCTCGCCCTCTCCTCCCAGATGTGGGCCCGCTCCATCGGAGCCAACGACGACATCCGCCTTGGGTTCATCGGTCTGGGCAAAGGCGGCGGCGGCCGTGGAGCCGGACATGTCGGGGACTTCGGTAAGAAAAAGGGCTGCCGGGTGACCGCTATCTGTGATGCGGATACGGCCGTGCTGGACGCCATGAAAAAGAAACTTGAGGGTCAGGCCGTCGAGTATTACCAGGACTACCGGAAGCTCCTCGAAAACAAGGATATCGACGCGGTGATCATCGCCACGCCGAACCACACCCACACCTTCCTCGCCATCGCCGCCATGCAGGCCGGCAAACATGTTTTTGTGGAAAAACCGGTCTCCCACAACATGTGGGAAGGCCGCAAGCTGGTGGAACATGCCGCCAAACATCCGGAACTGATCGTGCAGCACGGGATGCAGCGCCGGTCCGATGACGCCTGGCTCAAGATCCAGGAGTTCATCAAAACCGGAACCATCGGCAAAGCGGTGGTCTCCCGCGGCTTCTGTTATAAGAAGCGCGAGGACATCGGCAAAGTCGCCTCCGCCGGCCCGGCTCCTGCCACGGTGGACTACAATCTCTGGTGCGGTCCCCGCGAGATGGCTCCGGTGCAGCGGAAAAGCTTCCACTACGACTGGCACTGGCAGTGGCCTTACGGCAATGGCGACATCGGCAACCAGGGCCCCCACCAGCTCGACGTGGCCCGCTGGCTGGTCGGCGACCCCATGGCCTGCCCGGAAAACGTGCTCAGCATCGGCGGACGGTTTGGATATGACGACGATGCCACCACCGCCAACACCCAGATCGCCTTCTACGATTTCAAACCCGTGCCCGTGATCTTCGAGGTGCGCGGTCTCCCGGAAAAGGACATGAACTTCCGTGGACGCCTCTCCAACTACAAAGGCATCGGCGTCGGCAACGTGATCGAATGCGAAGGCGGCTGGGTGGCTGAAGGCAAAGCCTACGACAAGGACGGCAAGGAAGTCGCCAAGTTCGAGAAGAACGAAGGCGCCAAACACCAGGACCGCTTCCTCGCCTCCATCCGCAGCGGCAAACAGGAAATCACCCACAATGCCCTCACCGGCCACCTCTCCGCCGCCCTGGCCCACATGGCCAACCACAGCTACCGCACCGGCGCCGAGACCACCATCGAGGCCATCAAGGCAAAGATCGGCAGCAACGCGCTGTTCACCGAAACCTTTGACCGCATGATCACCCACCTCACCGATAACAAGATTGAGCTGGCCAGCATCAAACCAGTCCTCGGCGCCTCCCTCACCTTTGATCCGGTGAAGGAAGTCTACACCGGCGAAAACGCGGAGGCCGCCAACAAGTTCAACATGGAAAGCTACCGCGAAGGCTTCACCATCCCGAATGCCTGATTCCTGATCCTTGAATACGGGGGCGGTTCCGGTGGCAAACCGGGCCGCCCCTTTTTATGCAGGGGGATCGCGGACTTGCAGTCCGCCCCGGAGCCGCGGTCTACTCCTTGCCCATGCCTGTATGATTTCCTGATGCATTTCCCTCCCACTCTGCCGAGGCTCCGGGGCAGATTGAAAATCCGCGCCCTCCTTTCCCCACTGCCGCCCCCATGAAACTTCATTTTTCCCTCCTGCTGGTCCTCGTTCTGGCGGGCTGCGACAAACCCGCCAAACCCGCGGACATCGACCGCAGTAATCCCCATGCCACCACGGAATCCAGCACTCCGGCCCCGGCTGAAAAACCGTCCGGCATGGTATGGATTCCCGGTGGCACCTTCACCATGGGGTCCGATGACAAGCCCGTCGAGAAACCGGCCCACCGGGTGGTGCTGGAGGGGTTTTGGATGGATGAAACGGAGGTCTCCAACGCCCAGTTCGGCGCCTTTGTGAAAGCCACCGGTTATGTGACCTCCGCGGAAAAAACCCCGAAAAAGGAAGACTTTCCGGAGGAGATCCGGGCGCAGATTGATGAATCCATGCTCCAGCCAGGTGCCAATAATTTCCGCCCCACCCCGGAACCGGTTCCGCTCGATAACGAATTGGCGTGGTGGGAATACATGAAGGGCGCCTCGTGGCGCAAGCCGATGGGCCCGGCCGGTCCGGACGCGAGGGACAGCGATCCCGTGGTCTGCGTGAACTGGGAGGATGCCTCGGCCTACGCCAAATGGGCCGGAAAACGCCTTCCCACGGAAGCCGAGTGGGAGTTTGCCGCCCGCGGTGGGTTGTCAGGAAAAAAATATGTCTGGGGCGATGAAATGAAACCGGGCGGCCAATGGATGATGAATATCTGGCAGGGGGAGTTTCCCGCAAAGAACGCCGCCGAGGATGGCTTTCCGGCGCTCGCCCCCGTCAAATCCTTTCCGCCAAATGGTTACGGACTCTACGACATGGCGGGCAATGCCTGGGAGTGGACCGCCGACTGGTATGACAGCGGCTATTACGCCAACAGCCCGGAGTACAATCCCAAAGGCCCGGCCCCCTCCGCCGACAATCACCAGGGCCAGCCCAGCAAGCTGATGCGCGGCGGCTCGTGGCTGTGCAATGATTGTTATTGCGAAGGCTACCGCCCCTCCGCCCGCCAGTTCACCACTCCGGACACCGCTTCGAACCATCTGGGTTTCCGCTGTGTGAAATGAGGAACACCGGTCGGCGTCAGGGCACCCTTGCCACGGAGCCGGGGCGATAACGGAAAACCTGCCGGGTGTAGGGGCCGTCCATGCCGGGGAGGGTGGCTACGGAATCGAAAAGCACCGGATTCCGGACCAGCGCCATCACTTTGGGCCGCACGGAATCCGCAAACTCCGGCGCGCCCAAATGCACAAAGAGCGGTTTCTGTCCGGCATCTGCTTCGGCAAGATATTTCCGGAATTGGTCAGGATCATCGGCCGGCAGCGGCAGCACCGCCGGATCATACGCGCGGGTGGTCATGACGATATCAATGGTCATCACCTCATCAATCCGCGGGTCGGAGGCCAGGCTGACCGGCCGGGTGAGTTTGGTGCCTTCGCGCATCTGCTCGATGGGGTGTTCCCGCAATAACCGGACGGCTTTGGCGGTGTGCACGACAAGGAAACCCACCGCCAAAAAGAGGATCAGCCCCGATTGCCGGAGCGGCAGGAAAAGCAATCCCGAAGCCACCAACACCAAGCCCGCCAGGGCCGGGAACAGATACCAGGGATAGATGAATCCTCCCGAGACGCGGGACTGCAAAACAAACAGCGGCGCGTGCAGGAGCAGAGCCGGCAGCAACCAACGGGAAATCCCGCCCTTCGCCCACCAGCCCGCTGCTCCCAGTACCATCGCGATAACCATCACGAAAACACCGGTCTCCCTCAGCCAGGGAACCGCGGCCTGTTCCCACGACCAGCATAAGTCATTCCCAGCATCCCAAGGCCGCCATGGCATGCCGGTAAAGAGCCATGCCGCGGCATCGGGATACCATGCCAGCGGCATGGGTCCCTCCATGCGCGGGGACTTCAGGTAGAACAGCAACGGCTGCACCAGCGGCAGCATCAGCAGAGTGCACAGCACCGCGCCGAAGGCACAAGCAGTGAGCCAACGGCCCGCCTGCGCCTGGCGCCACGCCCGCGATGGTCCCTTCATGAAAAACATCAGGCACCCCGCCGAGACATTCAACGCTATCAGGAGATGCAGCGCCCCGGGATAGGACCACAAAATCAAAAACTGGGCAAATCCATAACCGGTCCACCACCGCCACCTTCCCGTCTGCGTGGCCCGGATCAGGCAGCCGAGGGCCAGCGGGGTGAAAAGCAGCAAAAATCCATAGCCCCGCGATTCCACGCTATAACGGACAAACCACGGATGCACCGCCATCAGCACCACCGCGAGGCCGCCCACCGTGGGTTTGCCCAGCACCCAACCCACCCATGCCAGGGCCGCCAGTCCCAGCAGACCCGCCACAAAGACGGGCAGCCGCATGGCCCGTCCGTCAAAATAAAATCCGTCAGGCCGGGTCAGATCCCGGGCGAAGGCAGTGTGGCTGAGCCGCGACAGCACGCTGTTCAAGGGATGGTTGTTGGGATCACGATAACGGAAAACCGTCTCCAGCCACGACACTCCATCGAATTCCAGTTTCCCCTCCTTGTTCCGTTCGAACTGGCCCACCACACTTTTTCGCAGGGTCGATTCCTCATCCCCCCACAGGCCAAAGTCGAGGCGCGGGGCATTGGCGAAACCGCTGTAAAGCATCGCCACCCCGGTAAGGACCAGCAGCCCCCGGCGGGCCCTCCGGCCCGGGTCCGGGGGCAGCAGGCCAGCCTGCGGCACGGGACGCACCAGCCATCGGGTGCCCAGCAGCAGGAGCACCGCCACTGCCATTCCACCCTGCGCCGCCCTGGGAACCCAATGCGCCACATAGTCCGCCGTGCCCGCCGCGTGACCGGCAGCATGGGCTTCCGCCAGCTTCCCGGCGGCCTTGGCGGCCCTGGGGCCCGGCACCGCGAGGAAGGCAAGGCCTGCCCCTGCCAGGATCACCCACATGACAAACCACCGCTGCTCCCGGCTCAGGGAAACGATCACAGCGCGGACTCGGCTCGGAAAAAACATCGCCCATTTCTGCCGCACCCCCGGCCCGGCTGCAATTTGTCATTTGTCATTTGTCATTTGTCACTTCCCTGTGCGCCATGCGCATCATCATCACTGGCACCGGCGGACGCCTCGGAGCGGCCGTGGCCCGTCACCTCCGCGACCGGCATCGCGTCATTGCGTGGGACCGGAAAGCACTGGACCTGCGGTCGCCGGAACAAATTGCCGACCACTTCGGGGGTCTGGAATTTGATGCCGTGATCCACTGTGCCGCCCTGACCGGGGTGGACTACTGCGAGCAGCACCCGGAGGAAGCCCACGCCGTCAATACGGAGGCTCCCGCGCAGATTGCCCGGCTCTGCCACGAGCGGGGCGCCCGGCTAATTCATGTCAGCACCGATTACGTTTACGATGGCAGGACGCCGGGCTTGAGGAAGGAGCCAGATGCCTGCGCACCGCTGGGAGTGTATGCGCAGACCAAACACGCCGCGGAACTCGCCGTGCTGGCCACGGATCCCACCTTTCTGGTTGCCCGCGCCTCATGGATCTTCGGACCGGACCGCGCCGGTTTTGTCGATGCCATCATCCAGCGGGCGCAAAAAGACGCGGACTGCGGAGCGATTGCGGACAAGTGGAGCACCCCCAGCTACAGCCTGGATCAGGCAGCCCTGCTGGAAGCGCTGGCCCTGAATTCCGGGGCTGGCGGCGTGGTGAATCTGTGCAATGCGGGATCGTGTACGTGGATGGAGTACGGTCAAGCCGGTCTGGACCTCGCCCGCGCCGTCGGCCTGCCGCTGAAGTGCCGCGTCCTCTCCCCCCAAAAGTGCGCAGACATGCCCGGGTTTCTGGCCGGACGTCCCGTGTTTACCGCCATGGATACCACCCGGCTGGCGGCCCTGACGGGCCAGGTGATCCGACCCTGGCAGGAAGCGCTGGCCGATTACATCGGCACTTATTACGGGCGCCGCTGAGGCCGTTGGCCGGCGGATCAGGCCTGACTCAACAAAACAAGGAGAGGATTTCCTCCGGCCGGTTCACTACATGCCTGGCGCCATGAGCGCGCAGTTCTGCTTCCTCACGGAATCCCCAGAGCACGCCCACCGGAATCATCCCGGCGGCCGTGGCGGTATCCATGTCGGTGGCGGTGTCCCCGATGAAAAGCACCTCTGCGGGAGGCAGTCCCAATTGTTCCGCGATTTCCCACGCCCCGGCCGGGTCCGGCTTGCGGGTCACGTGGTCGCGCTGCCCGAAAATCACTTCAAAGCGGTGATGCCCCAGAAAATGGGCCATGCAAATCTCGGTGTACGCCTGCGGTTTGTTGGACAACACCGCCAGCGGAATTCCCTTGGCGGTCAAGGCCGTGAGCAACTCCTCGATCCCGGCGTACGGTTGGGTTTTTGCCTTCCAACGGCGGTCGTAAGCGGCCCGGTAGTTCGTCAGCACCCGCGCCACCCCGTCCGGAGTCCGCGCTTCCGGGGGCAGGATGCGTTCAATCAGCACCGCCATGCCATCCCCGACAAAGGTGCGGTAGGCGTCAACCGGATGGGTGTTATAGCCGGAAGTCATCAGGGCCTCGTTCGCGGAGTCCGCCAAATCATCCAGGGTATCCAACAGAGTTCCATCCAGATCAAAAATCGCAGCAGCAGGCATCACGGACTGGAGCACGGTTTGGGAGCGGTGCGATGGGTTTTTGGACGGGTGTCCCCACTGGCGCACCCTTTCCCACTCTACTGGAGGGCGGCGTTCGTGCCACCCGGTTCAGGCGGAGGCGTGGCGGGCCAGGAAATCCTGATAGGCGGTGGGGATGCCTTGCTCGAAGGGAACCGTGGGATGCCAGCCCAGCCGGAAAATGCGGCTGCTGTCCATCAGCTTGCGGGGAGTGCCATCGGGCTTGGTGTGGTCCCAGCGGATTTCGCCCTCGTAACCAACGGCGCGGCTGACGAGATGCGCGAGGTCAAAGATGGGGAGATCGGTGCCGGAGCCGATGTTGATGATTTCCGGGCTGCTGTAACTTTCCATCAGGAAAACGCAGGCGCGGGCGAGGTCATCGGCATAAAGGAATTCCCGCAGGGCCCGGCCGGTGCCCCAGCAGGTGACGTCAGGGGCTCCACTGACTTTGGCTTCGTGAAAACGGCGGATCAGGGCCGGGAGGACGTGGGAGTTCTCGGGGTGGTAATTATCATTGGGCCCGTAAAGATTGGTGGGCATGGCGCTGATGAAGTCGCAGCCATATTGCTTCCGGTAGGCCTGACAAAGTTTAATGCCGGCAATTTTGGCGACGGCATACCATTCATTGGTGGGCTCGAGGGGACCGGTGAGGAGCGCGTCCTCCGGGATCGGCTGGGGGGCATGCTTGGGGTAGATGCAGGAGCTGCCGAGGAAGAGGAGCTTTTTCACCCCGGAGCGGTAGGCTCCGTCGATGAGGGCGATCTGGATCTGGAGATTGTCGTAAAGGAAATCCGCCGGGTAGGTGTCGTTGGCATGGATTCCACCGACTTTGGCAGCCGCGAAGAACACGTATTCCGGCTGGTGCTCGGCATAGAAGGCATTGACGGCGGCCCGGTCGAGCAGGTCCAATTCCGCCCGGGAGCGGCCGATGAGGTTGGTGTAACCCTGACGTTCGAGTTCGCGCCAGATGGCACTGCCGACCATGCCCCGGTGACCGGCGACGTAGATTTTGGAGGATTTCTGCATGGGAGAAGGGAGGCCAACTTATGAATTATGAAGGGAGGGTAGGGAAGCGGAAATAATGGAGGATCTCAGCCCACCACGGTTGATCCTGGGCAACCCTGCCCGGGCGGCGGCGGTGGATGCAAAAAGGCGCTTCCCGGGGGACCGGGAAGCGCCTTGGAGGAGAGACCGCAGGGATCAGGAAATCTTGAATTCCCAACCGGCGCGATACTTTTTGGTGATGAAGGCGTTGGCTTCAGGGCTGTTGGTGAAGGCCATGGCTTTGGCATCCCAGAGGAGCTTCTTGCCGGCCGGGACGCGCTGGGCGACGTTGCCGAGGTGGATGGTCTCGGTGAAGGGCGCGGCGTATTTGAAGTTGGAGCCTGGGAAATCCATCGGTTTGTTGCCGAGGCAGGCTTCGCGCCATTCCTGGTAGTGACCGATGGAACGTTCCAGGATTTTGGGCGGGCTGCCCAGTTTCTGCATGTTGACCTCGGGAATGATGCGGGAGCGGTCGCCATAGTCGCCCGTGACGAGCAGACTTTCCTTGGTGCCGACGTAAACGTTGCCGCTGGTCGGGATCTTCTGGAGGGTGCCGTCGGGCATGCGGAGTTTTTCCTCACCGATGGCCTTGGCCACGCGTTCGAGGGCGAGGGCGTCTTCGCCTTTCTCGTTCTTCAGTTTGCCATCATACCAGTAGACGATGAAGCCGGGCCGGTCCTTGCCATTGGGCAGCTTGCCGGGGCCGAAGGTCCAGCGCAGAATGCAGCCTTTCGGGAACATGTCATCGGACTGACCGTTGACTTCGAGGACTTCGACCGCTTCCGGGTAGCCGGGGTTCATGGACATGAAAATGGAGTCCATGGTGTGGCAGGCCATGTCGGCGAGGGCGCCGCCGCCGAAGTCGAGGAAACCACGCCAGTTGAAGGGATGGTAGACGTCCTTTTTGAAGGGGCGCATGGGCGCAGGACCGATCCAGAGGTCCCAGTCCAGACCTGCGGGGATCGGATCTTCCCCGGTGGGGCGGGGGCCGCCCTGGGGCCAGATGGGGCGGTTGGAGACGCAGTGGATTTCGGTGATGTCACCGAGCATGCCGCTGTTCACAAATTCATAAATACGGCGGTTCCCTTCGTTGGCGTGGCCGTGGTTGCCCATTTGGGTGACCAGCTTTTTGGATTCAGCAGCCTTTTGGATTTCCCGGGCTTCCCAGACGGTGTGGGTGAGGGGCTTCTGGGTGTAGCAGTGTTTGCCGGCCGACATGGCGAGGGCGGTGGCGGGATAGTGGTGGTGGTCGGGCGTGCCGATCATGACCGCATCAAAAGTCTTTCCGACTTCGTCGAACATTTTGCGGTAGTCCTGGAAGCCTTTGGCGTCCTTCCAGTTGGGGTCGGCCTTGTTGGCTTCGTAGTTGCCGAACTTGGAGGTATCGACGTCGCAATAGGCCATGACGATATCGCCGGCACCTTTGATCATGCCAGCGTGGCTGCCATTGATGCCGCCGACGCCGATCATGGCGATCTTGAGTTTGTCACCCTTGTTCTGGGCGTGGAGAATGGAGGGGAATCCAAAGGCACTGGCGGCGAGGCCGGCGGCGCTGGATTTTTTGAGGAAGGAACGACGGGTGGTCATGGCTGCGGGAGGTGTTCGATGGGTTGGGTTGGTGCCGGGTCCGGCGACGGGCGGGCAGATTGTTGATAAGAGCCCGGGAGCGCAAACTTTCACCAGAATAGCGGGGGGGCGAAAGGAGGAAATGGGAGAATTTCGCGTGGATTTTTCCGGCGCGAAGGAACGCCGGAAGGGAGCGCAGGGAGTGGAATCCGGACCGCTTTTTGTAACCGGAAAACCGCCGCGGCGGCGTTCTCTATACAGTGACCGGTTTTCCAATGGTCATCCCCCCATGATTACCTATCTTTTGTTGTTTGCGGCCACCATGGCGATTTCCCTGATCGCCGGAGCGCGCGTGAAATCCAAGTTCCGGCAATGGAGCGCTTTCAATGCCACTTCCGGCCTGACAGGGGCACAGGCGGCTGAGCAGATTCTGCGGCAGGCGGGCATCCATGATGTGCCGGTGGTGCCCTACGAGGGAATGTTGTCGGACCATTATGATCCCGTGAATAAAAAACTGGCCCTCTCCGAAGGAGTGTATAACAGCCGGTCGGTGGCAGCTTTGGGAGTGGCGGCCCATGAAGCCGGCCATGCCCTGCAGCACGCGCAGGCCTACGCCCCCTTGGCCTGGAGGATGAGTGCGGTGAAGATCACCAGTTTTGCTTCCGGGGCGATGATGTTTCTGCCGATCGTATTTTCCCTGATGGGAATGCTCAAGCTGGGTCTGATTTTCATGGTGGTGGGCATGTCCATCATCATGCTGTTCAATCTGATCACGTTGCCGGTGGAGTTTGACGCCAGCCGGCGGGCCAAGGTGCTGCTTTCCCGCAGTGGCATGATCCGGCCCGGTGAAGAGGAACGGGGGGTCAATGAGGTCCTCAATGCCGCAGGGCTGACCTATGTGGCCGCGTTTGTGACGTCCCTCGCCTATCTTTTCTATTATCTTCTGCCGCTCCTGACGGGGCGCGAGGAGTGAGTCCCCATTTGGTGGTCGCAGGTTATTAGGATGGTACCTGCCCCGCCCTGCCCGGTTTCAGCAAGGATGGTTGCTGGAGCCGGGTCTTTTTTTTCCGGGAAGTGGTGGAAGCGGTCTCCATGAACGGGGTATACCGCAGAGGGGCGGAGCACGCAGAGGAATGACTGAGGGGAACGGGGTCCGGCCAGCAGACGGGGCGCCGGTGGTTGATCTCCCCACGGAAAAGCCGGGCGGGAGAATTCTCCACGCCCGGCTGGGAAAGAGTCGGTCTGAACGGGCGGCTTATTTGCCTTTTTTGGCGGGCTTTTCTTCTTTCTCCTCGTCTTCGTCTTCTTTTTCCTCCTTGGCGGCGAGGGACTTCATGCTGTCGAGGACCTTATTGATGTCCTTCTCGTGCTTTTTCACCATGTCATCGGTGGCCCAGTAAATGAGGGTCATGGTGGTGTCCTCGGAGACTTGCAGGAAAATGAGGCTGACGGAACAATCCCCGTCCTTGTCGGTGCCTTTCCAGCCGATGGTGGCCATCTTCATGCCATTATGTTCCCCGTCCACCTTGTGTTCGGTGTCGGGCTTGAGTTTGACGCCTTCGCCGGTGAGGTAGTCGATACTCTCCTTGACGCTGTCCTCGATGGTTTCGGCACTGTCGGTCTGCGCGTAGATTTCGATGGCTCCATCCGGAGAGACCGCGTCCACGGATTCGTCCTCATAGGTGATTTCCCACTTCTCGGGGAGCTTGATGGAAAAGACGGCGTCTTCTTTCGGCAGTTTGAATTCCTTGGCGAAGAGCGGGGAGGTCAACGCGGCCAGGGCGGTGAAGGTGAGGAGGATTTTTTTCATGCTGGGTATCAGATAATATGGGCGATGTGCCCCGCACGGAGAGCCCGGCGGAGCGCTGATACTTAAGCAGCTGGCGCTCTTTTGAAAAGCAGTAATTCTAAATAATGCTAAAAATTATAGTCAGCTACCCCAAAGTGGAGCCGGATAGGCTCCGGAATCGACGATGGCCTGGAGGGCCTGCTGGACCCGGGGTTTGTCGTCCTGATAGGTGACCCCGAACCACTGGGCCGCCGTGGGGAGCACGGCACAGGTGGCGGCTGCGGATTGAAGGAGGCGGTCCACCGCGAGCGGGATGTAAAATTCAGCCTCGGGATGGAGGAGATGGGAGTGCAGGAATTCCGTGAAGCCAGCGGTGAAACCGGCGAAGACTTCCGGCGGAAATCCCCACATGTTCATGGAGACGGTTTCGTTGCCTGTGAGGGGCCGCACGGGTTGGTCCGGCGGGCGATTCTCGGCCCCCGAGGGGGTTTGGTAGATGTCCGTCAGTTCCTCCACGGTGCGCAGCAGGCCGTCCGGGGTGGTGGTGCACAGGCCGCGGGCGACCTTGCCGTGTTCGGAGAGGGTGCGGCGCAGTTCATACCCGCACATCGCGAGGGCCAGCGGTCCCGCCGGGGGCGTCGCCTGGAGGAAAGCCGCCATGGCTGCGAAGGCCTCGCGGCCATAAAAATCATCTGCATTGATGACGCAAAAGGGTTCGTGGATTTCATGCCGCGCGGCGAGCACCGCATGGCCGGTGCCCCAGGGTTTGCTGCGGCCCCCGGGAATGGTAAAGCCGCCGGGCAGATCGGCGATGTCCTGGTAGACCAGCGCGACTGGCAGGTGCGGCTCCAGCCGGGAAACCACCCGCTCCCGGAACACGGCTTCGCCTTCGCGCCGGATGATAAAAACCACGCGGCCGAAACCGGCGCGTTTGGCATCGAACACGGAATAATCGAGCAGGGTCTCGCCGTGCGGACCCATGGAATCGGTTTGTTTCGACTGACCGCCGTAGCGGCTGCTCATACCGGCGGCGAGGACAAGGAGGGTGGGAGACATGAGGGGAAAAGGATGACGGTTGGATTTTGGATTTTGAAAGGGGAAAGGACCTGGAGCGGCCCGCCAGACGGACGGTGGCGGGAATTTGATGGCTATCCAAACTTGACAGGACCCGCAGGGAGGACGGATGAACCTGGATGACGCCGCGCCGTGCTTCCTGCCAGTGGTCCCCGGCCCCGGTGGCGGCAGCCTTGCTGATGCTCCTGGGAACGACGGTGCTGTTTCTGTTCCTGCGTACCGCCCGTCCCGGACCGGTCCCGGCAGCGGTGGTCGCCACGATCGGTTATTCGGTGGAGGGGCGTCCGATCCTTTGCCATGAGTTCGGGAAAGGGGGTCCCACCATTTTGATCAAGGCTTCGATCCACGGGACGGAGGGTGCCGGAACGCCCCTGACGCAGCAGTTGATCGCCTGGCTGCAGGCGCATCCTGACACTTGGCAAAACTGCCGCATTCTGGTCATCCCGGTGTCGAATCCCGATGGCTGGCAGGCCGGACGACGTTTCAATGCCCGGGGGGTCGATCTGAACCGGAATTTCCCGGCGGGGAACCGCGAGGACAAAGCACGTTTCGGCCGCACGGCGCTTTCGGAACCGGAAAGCCAGGCGCTGCACAACTACATCCTGCAGGAAAGGCCGGATCTGATCGTGGCGATTCACCAGCCGCTTTCCTGTGTGGACTACGACGGGCCAGCTCCGGCGGCAGCCCTCGCGGCACGGCTCGCCGGGACCACGGGATTGCCGGTGAACAAATTGGGCGCCCGGCCCGGATCGCTCGGGGCTTGGTTTGGCGAAACCCTCGGGCGGCCGATTGTGACTTTGGAATTGCCCCGGAGCCTGACCGACTTTCCGGAGAAACTGTGGTCCCATTACGGTCCTGGACTGGTGGATCTGGTGCTGCATCCCGCCGGGTGGGCTTCCCCCGTGGAGGAGAGAGCGACCTTTCCCTGACGGCAGGTTCGGCGGAAAAGTACTGATCGAACGATTCTTGACTTGACCTTCGATGAGATCAGGTCTCAATACCATCGCGACTGAGACTTAGTCGCAACACAACCGGTCAACCTCTGGTTCCCATCAAGGGAAGCTTGGGCCAGCCGGTTTTCCTCCCCCAACCACCTCCCCCTCCCATCCCATTGTGAAATCCTCCCTGCTCTCCGTCCTCCCAAAATCCCTCCTGCTGGGGTTGGCCCTCGTGTCCGGTGCCGTCGCCAGCGAGCGGCGGTTTGTCTACAACTACGAAGCCACCACCGCCCCGAAAGGTCTGCTGGAGCTGGAGCAGTGGTTCACCTTCAAGGACTACGACAGTAGGGAGCGTTATGAATTCCGTACCGAGATCGAGTATGGCGTGACCGATCGTTTCCAGTTGGGCCTGTATGTGTCGGACTGGCGCTACACCGATAACGATTCCGGCAAGGACCAGGCGGAATGGCGCACGGCGGGTGTCGAAGCCATCTATAGCATGACCGATCCCAACAAGGACCTGATCGGCTCGGCCCTCTATGGCGAAGTGCTGCTGGGACCGGAGAAATTCGCCCTCGAAGGCAAGCTGCTGCTGCAAAAGAACTTCGGCCCCCTGGCCCTGGTGTATAACTTTGTGCTGGAAGCCGAGTGGGAAGGGGAAAGCCTGAGCGCCCTCGATGAACGGGTGGGCGTGATCGAGAATACCCTCGGCGCCAGCTGGCAGGTTTCCCCTTCATTCTTCGTCGGGGTGGAAGCGCTGCATGAGGTGGAATTCGCCGACTGGGAGGAAGCCGGGGATAACGTCTTCTACGCCGGTCCGAATGCCAGTTTCCGCAAAGGCCACTTCTTTGCAACCGCAGCGGGCCTGTTCCAACTGGGTGATGTGGAAGGCGAACCCGACGCCCAGGTGCGTCTGATTCTGGGCCTCCATTTCTAACCAAAGACCACGGGGCGGCCCGGCGGCTCCCACCGCAACGGCCGTCCTCCCGGAAAATGTCATGCAAAACCCACTCCACTGGCTGAGTTCCGCGGCCGGGTGCCGGAAACCGCTTCCGGCACCCGGCAGGCTGATCCTTGCTGCCCTTTTGGCGGCCTTGTCAGGGTGCGTCTCGCTGGAAACGGCGGCGCCGGTGTCAGGGCCGCCGGGTTCCGGGCCGCTGGCGGAGGGGCGCGCGCTTTATGTCGGCCGCTGCGCCAAATGCCATGCGGTGGAGCCGGTGCTCGACTATTCTGCCGCGGAGTGGGCGACGATCATGCCCGATATGGCGGAGCGGACCAAATTGACGGCCCGGGAAACCGCCGCAGTGACCGCCTACGTGGCTTCCGTGCTCCAATCCGCCGCCCGCTGAAAAGGTAGAGCGTCCCGGCAATTACTTTGTATTCTGCGTGGCGATTGGAACCTCCATCTTTTGAATCGACCGCCAAGCGTGATCCGGATATGACTCCGGGGATGAACCGATCTTTTCTTCAGGGAGCCGCGTTGTTGGCCTTGGGTGGGGTGTTGGGATGGGGAATTGGCAGAATACCCAGCCGGGGTGGAGCCGTATCGGAAGAAAGGCGCGGGGTGGCAGGCATGGCCGGCCCGGGAGTTCCCGGGAATCTGACCAACTTGCCCGGGCAGGGGGCTGCGGCAGGGAGTCCGGGCACCGGCCCTTTTTCAGGAGGGAAGAATGCCGGGGGGGGAGGGGACCGGGTCGCGGAATTGGCGGCGAAATTCAGCGCGTTGAATGATGAGGAAAAGAATGTGGTGGCAATAGTCGACGGGCTGGTGGGTCTGGCGGGCCTGACAAGTTCTGATTTTACCCGGCTGCTGGGGCTGATGGAGCAGGATGGGAAAATAAATGGGGAAGCGGCGATGTTTCCGCTTTATCGCTGGGCCGCAGTGGACCCGGGGGCGGCTCTGGCTTATGTGCTGGGGCGGAAGGAACTGAACAGCAACGAGCGGATAATTGGAGCGATTGTCCAGGAGTTGGCGAAAACCAATCTTCCAGCAGCCAAAGCCTCCCTGGAGCAGCTGCAGGGCGAAGAGAAGGAGGCGGCGCAGCGGGCGATCGTGCTGGCCATGCAACAGAAGGATCCGCTGGCGGCCTTGGCGTATGCCCGGGAGTTGAAGGATGTCAGGGCGGAGACGGGGGTGTTGGCTTTGTGGGCCAAGCAGGATCCGGCGGCCGCGGCGGCGGCTCTGCCCACCGGCAACGCTGCCATGAAGCCGGCCGTGGAGGCCGTGGCGACGGCGTGGGCGCAAAAAGATAGACCGGCCTTTGAGCAGTGGGCCGCCGGCCTAACCGATCCAGGCGAACGCGGGATCGCCCGGCGGGCAGCGCTGACGCTGGATGCGGTGACCGATCCCCGGCAGACGGCACAGGAGACGGCCGCATGGCTGGCCCGCGAACCCGGGGCCCAGGAATCTGCCGGTGAGTTGCCGGTTTCGATTGCCCAGCAGTGGTGGAAAGCCAAAGGGCCTCCGCCGGAAGTGGCAGCATGGGCGGGATCACTTCCGGAGGGCCCGGCCAGGAACAGTGCGGTCGCCGAAGTCGGGCGCCTATGGCTGGACCAGGATGAACTCGCCGCTTCCGCCTGGGCCAACACCTTGGAACAAGGAAAGGGCCGGGATCAGGTGGTGCGGGCCATCGTCCGGAAAATCAGTCAGGATACCCCTGGCGATGCGTTCGCATGGGCGGGGACTATCCAACAGGAGGGCTTGCGGGGGGAGGTCCTGTCAGAATCGATCTGGAGTTGGGCGAAGCAGGATGCCGCAGCGGCCCGGGCGGCGGTAGCGACCCTGCCGGAGGGGCAGCAGGGAAATTTGCTGGAGGTGATCAGGAAGGCGCAGGCCGGAAAAAAGTGAGGGCCGGACGGGAGGCGCCATCCCTGCCCGACAGGGCGGAACCGACGAAAATGTCTGCCCGGGAAACCGCCGCAGTGACCCCCTGCGTGACCACCGTGCTCCAATGCGCCGTCCACTGAAAAGGGAAGGCACACCGGTTACTGGGCGGGAGTGCGCACTTTGTAGAAGGAGCGCTGACGCCCGCCGGTGGAGTCTGTGAACTGCAGTGGACCATCATTCCCGGCAGTGAGGTCTGGTCCCAGCGGTGCCCAGTTCTGTCCGTCCGTGGACCGGAATACCCGGTAGGTGTGCCCCGCCAGAGCGGGGAAAGTGGCAGTCAGCAGGCCGTCTGCCGCCGTGCTGGCGCCGGTGATCGCGAAGCGGCTGCTGCCGTCCGAGGGCCGGGTTCCAGCGATGTATTCCTCGGCATCGGACTGGCCGTCGGAATCGGTGTCCGTGATGTAAACGCCCGGACTGGGGGCGGTGGCGAACCACGCGCCCGGGGTGGCGGACGGCACTCCGGCCCCGGCGATGAAGTGCATGGCGGAGCCGCTGCCGTCCGCCTCCCCAGGCCATGGATCGGCATCCGTGTAGAGGAAGCTGAGGATCTGGGTCCCCGCGCCGTAACTGAGTTTGATCTCCTCTCCGTCATTGCCGAGGCGTCCGCCTGCGGCGCCCCATGCGCCTGCGACCGGGCGGCCACTGCCGTAGCGCGAGGCGAAGGCTGCGGCATTCCGCACCACCAGGGTGGCGGCTCCGGGTTGCAGGATGAAGCCCGCGGGAAAATCGAAGTCGATGCCCTTGGTGAACCTCACATCCGTCAGATCCACCGGCAGCGCGCTCATATTGCGCAGTTCGATGTATTCAAAATCGTCATCCGTCCAGCCATTGGCCAGCTCGGAGGCCACGGCCCCGGTGGGGTGATACATGACCTCGGTGATGGCCAGCGCATTCTGATAGACCGACACCTCCGGCGCGGAAACCAGAAACTGCACGGCGGGGCTCCAACGGCTCCAGCGCCCGGTCGCGTCCTTCATTCTCACCCGCGCCCGGTAGGTGTGGCCGGGCCGGCAGGTGCTGACCGGAAAGCGGTAATCCGCCGCGAACGGAGTGATCTCCAAGGAGCGGTGGATTTCGCTGATCTCGTAAGTAAACGGCTCGTCCGCCACGTAGCCGGCGATCCCGGGCGCCGCAATCTCCCCCACGCGCCACTGCATGCTCCCGAAGGTGCCGGCACCCTGCGGATCACTGAAAGCCGAAGCCGTGAAGCGCAGGTCGTTCGCCGGGAACCCCGCGGTGCCGCTGAAGCTGAGGGCAGGCCGGTTCGGAGCGGCGGCGTCGGTGCCTTCCAGTTCGAGATAGTTGAATCCATAACCGCGCTGGTCGCCATCCCCCACCGCAAAGCTGTTCGGGTCCGTGTCGGTGGCGTAGGCCACAAGATAGTCGCAGATGCCGTTGAAGTCCGCGGTGGAGTAGGTGCGCGTCCAGTTCCCGCCGATGCGTCCATCGGACGAGGGATTGGGAAGATAGAATCTGCCGCTATGCCCGCCGGTGCTGCGCGGGTTGTAGTTCCACATGTACTGGTCCAGCAGGTCCCATGCGGCGGCCTGCCCCGGAGGGCGGATCACCCTTTTATATTCCGCCACGAGCTGGCCAATCTGTCCGCCAGCCGCGGTGCCGTCCTCGCAGAGCAGATCCATGATCTCGCGGCAGCGGTTGCGGAACTCCAGCGCAATGGCCGGCACATTGCGGCAGGCCTGCTGGGCGATGGTGCCGCTCCAGTGGGTCTCGGGGAAATACATCATGTCCAGATCCCAGGGCACCGGCAGCCACCGGTTGTCGGTGCCGCGGTGGTAGAAATAATGGTTCCATCCTTCGCGCAGGTCCACATTCCCGGTGATGCGGTTCCCCGCGTGGAAGCTGAAATAGGCCTCCAGGTCCATATTGGCCCGCCACCACGCCTCCGTGTTCGTGCCGGAACCATTGAGGAACGTGTCCCAGTCGCTGGTGCCCGCCGGCTGGGTCTCTCCCTGGTGGGTCTTGTCCCCGGCATTTCCCGCGATGTGATAGACGTTTCCGTCCGGCAGCCCCCGCTCGTCGAGGAAGGAGCCGTCCGGATCCTCCACCGCGAGATAGAGTCCCCACACATCGCCGAGATACTGATCCGGGGGCGCTTCCTCAGCGCCATCGACCACGCGGAATTGAAGATGGTGCATGTTCGGCGAGGGCACGCCGGAGAGCTGATAGACCCTCGTGGAAACCACCTCGTCCAAGCCTGCCCAGCCGCGGAAGACGGGATTCCATGGCGTGGCGCAGGCATGCATGGTGAAGGTGTCCCACGGCTTGTTATACCTGCGGCCCCACGTGTCCCTCGCCTCGAAATCGCGCCCCGTGTTGAAATGGAAGCGCCACTTGTTCTTCCCGCTCTGGTAGGTGGAGGCCGAGCCTTTATTATGAAAGAGAATGTGGTCGTAGACCTTTCCTTCATAGACCAGCGTCCCCCACATGCGGAGGGTGTCGAACGAGCTGTTCCATTGGCTGTTGGTCACGTCCGTCCCGTCCGCAATGAGGTGATAGGCCGGCAGGGTGCCCATGAGCGTGGCCGGAAAGGTCGTCGCCGCGCTGGAGGGAGGCTGATTCCGGCCCGTCCACGCCGGGATGCCGCTATAGCAGAAATATGCGAAGTTAGGCTGCCCGTCGTCCGCATAGGGCACAGACACGGAAGAGGCGCCGTCCGTGGCGCTGATGCGGTAGCGCACCAGCCGGCGGTGGGTCTGCACGGAGCCCGGCACCGTCACGGAGAAAATGCCGTCACCAGCGAGGGCGTCGCCATTCTGGCCGTCGTCCTGCATCGTCAGGCTGGTCCAGCCGGTGGCGTAGGCGGCGTCCACCTTCCGGATGTAGCTCCCTGGATTCACCACCTGATACTGCGCCGTCACGGCGGACACCCCCTGCGGATCGGTTACCTTGGCAGAGATCACTACCGGCACGCCCGCGGCTGGCAGTTCCGGCGTGTGCGTCACCTGCCGGATCGAGGGCGGCGCGGCAGCGGAATAGGCGGAGTTCTGCTGCCCGGGAGAACCACCGGCCGGCACCGGGAGCCTCAACTCCGCATCGATGCAGAGGTCCGAGCTGCCCAGCGAACTGTTGAAGACCATGAGCGCCAGCACGTTCGTCCCGCTCTGGAGCACACTCTGGGCGTTGGGAATGGTGATCTCGTTTTCCCAGGCCAGCGGCGGTTCCGCGACATTGGTGATTGTCATGCCGGCCCCATTGTAGGTGGGCGTGCCGGTGGCGCGCACATTCACCGGCACCGCTACGCCGTTCAGCCACGCCATCACGGCATCGTCCGCGCGCAACCTCAGCGCCACGGCTGCCGGCACCTGCCCTGGCGCGATGGTGAAGGTGCGCCGCAGGAAAACGCTCCAATAGCTGTTTTGCATGCCCGTGATCGTGGTGGCCACATCGGTGTTGCCGGCGTTTCCATCGATGTCGCCGTAGCCCAGAGGCAGGGTTGTGTTTCCGCTCCACGTGGCGTCTTCCACAAAGCTGAACGTGCGCCACGCCTCCACCGGTGAGGAGGCCTCACTGTTCCCGGGACGCCAGTGCCACTGACCATCCCCCGCCGGAATGATCGCCGCCGCTGCTGCCGCGGTGCCCGAGGCACGCCACGACCCGCCGAGGCTGTTGTCCAGCGATGGATGGATCAGCTCCATGGACGATCCCTGACCATTCGTTGCCGTGGGCCACGGAAAACCCACGCCGTAGTCCACTTCGTCCACCAGGGTGCTGGTCGAGTCCAGCAGGCGGATGCGCTCGCCCTGCGAACTCAGCTTCCCCGAATACACGGCCCCCGGGGCGAATCCAAACTGCGCCTGAAACGCCGCGGCATCTTGCGCCACCACGTAATAACGGCCCGCCGCGATGCTGGTCCCCGCGGGAATGATGCAGTCCACCGCCTCCTCGAATCGCCAGAGTCCGATGCTCACGGCAGCCGCACCCGCATTGTGCAGTTCGATGAATTCAATCGGCTTCGTCGCGTCCGGCGGATCGTACATCACTTCATTGATCAATACTTGCGCGGGGGCGACAGAGGCACAGACGGCGGGTGCCAGCAGGAAGAGGAGTCGGAATTTCATTGCTCAGACGAACGCCACGGCTTCGGGAAAAGGGGATGGCGGCCAATCGCAGAGTAACGTTTCCGTCACCCGGGATGCCAGAGGTTTCTGGAATTTTCCGGCCCGGCCCGGGAACCGTGGCTGACATCAAGCCGCGGACGGGCCGGACTTGCGCTACCAGGAAATGGCGGAGAAGACCAAGCTGAATCCCCGGAAAACGGCAGCCCTCACGGCCTGTGAGCCTCCTTGCTCCAATCCGCCGTCCGCTGAAAGCGAAGGCGCCGGGCCCGTCAATTTCCGGGTTGGCGGAGCCGGATTCCCGCATTACTTCGCATTTTGCGTGGCAATTTGAATTCCGGGCATATTTGTGAAACATAAAATGAAAAATGCTCCAGATTTCTTACGGTTAATTTTTGAGATTGCCTTTTTCAACCATCTCTTCAGATTTCCTGCAAATTACTTGGTTATTGGAAGTGCAATCCACTGAAGTCCGTCAGGCGGCGCGGTGCTGCAAGGAGGATCGTCCGGGCCTCCGGGCGGCGTTCCAATCCTTTTCGTGACAATATCAGGGACTCACGGTGGCCCGCATCCGTCCAAACCTCGGCTGGCTGGCGGAATAGGTGACGGGATCCGTCACGGTGCAGAACCGGCGCAGGCCGCTAGTGGTATTCAGCGCCGTACCGTCATCGATTGCGAAGCTGGTCTGGGGCACGTCCGTCCAAGTGGTGCCATTGCTGCTGAACTGGGCGAGGTAGGTCAGCATCAACGAATTTCCCGCCAGCAGATCCGCCGGGACCCAGAATCCCAAAGTCAGATGACGCGCCGCGCCGCTTCCCGTCAGACTGGCCGCAGGCAAACCCGCCGCCGTTGCCCCGGCGCCATCAGCGGGACTGGACTGGGGATTCATCCCCATGGCGAATTCCATTAAATTGCCTGTGCCATCCCGATCGGGGTCGGAGGTGGCGAGGGCATCCGTTCCGCTCAGGCTGTTCGTAGAGGCCCAGGTGTCGTAGCCGTTGGTCGCCTCAGTGATGGTGATGGATTGCGAGGGGATACCCGGGTTCGTGGTGAGGGAGGTGAAACGGTTCGTCCAATCATAGACACTGAAGATCAAGGCATACTGCCCAACGACGAGACCGGCCGGAAGGGGCTTCGAAACCTGCCAGACGCCATCCACAGCGCTTCCACTGATCAAAGTGGCCGCCCCAAGCGAAGGCAACCCGGCCGGTCCAGTCAAATACACCGTCACTTCTTTCACGCCGGCAATATCATCCGTGATGCGGACCTGGGTGGTGAAAGAAGCCGCTGATCCCGCAGACATAACGTTAGGCGAAGCGGAGAGAAACGAAACGACGGGCGCGGCGGTGTCGGCGGCCCCGGTATTCAGGCTGGTGGCGGCTCCGGCCGGAAAGGGGAGCCCACCCGCTCCATAAAAGGAGCTGGCCCCATCGGTTCCATACAAATTGAGGGAGGCCAGATAGGTTCCGGCGGTCAGCGTGCGCAAATCCTGCAGGATGATGGAATAGCTGCCTGCGGCCGCATTGCCGTCGGTGCGGTCAGCGGGAAAGATGTAGGTGCCGAAACTCCCCCCTCCTGCGGTATGGTTGAAAACAAGATCGCCATGGCTGAAATCTCCGACGGAGGTTGATATGGAAAACGTGGCGGTCACTCTCCGGGCTCCGCTGGCGGCATCCACCGGAGCGGCGGAGAGAGTGAAAGAGTTCAGAACATGCACTGCTGTCCGGTTGACCCGCACCATGCCGGTGAAGGGACCCGGAAAGGCGGGATCGGTTGAATCCGTCGAATCCGCAAAGTTTCCGGCCGCATCCTGCAGGCTATTGATACTCAGTATGTAATCACCAAAAGCGCTGGCTGGAACGGCAAGTTCCACGGCATAGGTCCCTTTTTGAGCCGTGCCTGCAGTGCGTTGGGCGCTGCCAAAGACGGTCTGGGACAGCGATTGACTGCCGCCCGCCACGGTTCTCTCCAGCATCAGCGTTCCCTCCACAAATCCCGCCAGGGCATCGGAAATTTGGACAGTAACGGTGATTGTTTTCGACCCGGCGGTGACATCCACCGTGGTGGGCGTGACACCGACGCCCGTCAGGATAGGACCGGCCGTGTCCACTGCGCCGGCATTGCTCACATTGATGGTCCGCAAGGCGCCGGCGGCAAAGGGAGTGGCTGACAGTTCCCCTGTTTCCTGGTAAAACCCCTCCCCGTGGACGTAGATGCGGCTGATGCGGTAGGGCCCGGGCTCCAGGTAACGGGGTAAAAGCACCGGGACAGTGTAGGTGCCATCCGTGCTGGTGCCTGAGGTGCGCTGGGCATCGCCAAAGGCAATGGACTTGAAAAATCCATGCCTTGTTGAAATGTAAACATATCCGTCGGTCATGGGCTGAGCCGATACCATGCGGAAGACAGCGTTCACGGTGGCGGAAGCGCTGGTTATATCGGCCTCGCTGGAGGAGACGGTCAGGCTGGCATTGTAAACCGGCGGCATCGCGACGCTGGAAACCATCAGTGCAACGGGCGCACCCTCATTACTGTAGGAATTTCCTATAGCGATTGGATAGCGTGTGCCGGCGGCCGCAATGAAATACAGTTCAGCCGCATCGGACAGACCACCCGTGAATCCGCCGGTGTTGGAGTGCACCGGGGTCAGTGTATTGATGGCTGTCCCAGTCCAGACGGAGGCAACTTCACTATACCCGGCCCCCTCAACGGTGAGCCGATACCATCCGGCGGATGGGGCGGTCCACGCCCACCATGAGGACCCGAAGTAATCCGCCGCGTCGATTCCTACGGGCACCGCTTCGGACGACTGAATCGTCGCTCCTTCCGTGGTGCCAGTAAGCGCAACTCCGGTGGTCAGCGTAACGGCACTCGTAAAGGCGTCATTGAGCGGGAGAGGCGGACCTGCTTTCAGGTTCAACTTCACGCTGCCCTCGGCTCCCTCCCAGCCCAGAACCTGAATGACGTAGGTCGTCCCCGCCACGGCGGTGAAGCGCACCAGGCTGTTGTAGCCCGCGGCGGACTCGTCATTGACGGCCACCTGAACCAGACCGGTCAGACCCGTGCCGGTATAGACGGCCAGAACGGTATCCAGAGGATCCGTCCCATCGAGACTTCCCGCCGTATTCACTTCCACCGGTCCTGCGGTGGATGCGGTCCAGCGCCACCACACCGAGGACAGCCCGGAAATGGGAAGCGGCTCGCCGGATTGCTCAGTCGCATCCACATTCGTCCCCGTGGCGGAAGTGGGGAAGGTGTTTCCCAGATTGATCCGATTGGCGAAGTTGTCATTCGCCGGAGGAGCGGCGAGCAAAGATCCCGCCGCCGTCAGCAAAATGAAGAGGATGCCGGCACAGCGGGCAAAAACTTTTGGTTTCATAACAATTTGCCATGGAATGGTGAAGAGGTCGGGGAATCCAGCTCATCCCTCGCGGTATCCATCTGCCGCAGCGGAACGGTGTTACTTCCTCCCTGTTGTCAACCACCGGTAACTACCCTTAACCGCGACGAGCGCTACGCTTAAATGGTAAAAAACGACTGCGGAGGACTTGCAAAAATCCCGTTTTTCCTGTCTGGAGGTTCCATCGGAACTGACTGCCGCCGCGTTGCCTCTGTCAGCATTTGCCATCGCCTGGGGAAGCCGAAGTGCCCGCAGCAATATCGTGATGCTGTGGTTGTTACCCTGGCTGGCGATCAGCTTCGCATACACGCTGATTTCCTTGCGGCTTCAGTCTTCCGATCCCTCAGGCTTATTTTCAGTCACAGCCCTGCCCAACCGGGGCCGGGGTGAGCAAGGCCACCGCACAGGGAACCGGCATGAAGAAAAGAACACGCCTTGAACTTCAAAGCCTGGCGAACCGGACCCTTCAAGGCGTTGGCCCTGCTCCGGCGGACTGGCGGTGAATTTCCGATTTGGCTTTGCGTGTTTTCTACGCTCTGCTTGCATGACTGCCCCTTGCCTATGCCTTTGGACGACCTCCGCAAAAAAATCGACTCTCTCGACTCCGAACTCCTGCGTCTGCTGAATGAGCGGGCGGACGTCGTGCATGGCATTGGAGAAGCGAAGAAGCAGGCCGGGCTGATGATTTATGCTCCGGAGCGGGAGGAGGCGCTGTTGCAGGCCCTGGCGCGGAAAAATGCCGCCTTGCAGGGAAGGCTGCCGGAAAAATCCGTCCGGGCCATTTACCGCGAGATCATGTCTGCGGCCCTGGCATTGGAGGATGATCTCAAAATCGCCTATCTGGGACCGGAGGGGACGTGGACGCATCAGGCGGCCCTGAATAAATTCGGTCGCAGCGTGGAGTATGTGCCCAAGCCCAGCTTTGAGGATGTCTTCGATGAAGTGGCCCGGCGGCGGGCGCACTATGGCGTGGTGCCGATCGAGAACAGTACCGAAGGGGCGGTGAATCACACCTTGGATCTGTTTGCCGACAGCCCGCTCAAGATCTGTGCGCAGATTCTGCTGCGGATTGAAAATTGCCTGATGGCCAATATCCCGAAGGAGGAAATCAAGGTGCTTTACAGTCATCCGCAGGTGTTTGGCCAATGCCGGAACTGGCTGCACCAGAACCTGCCGCACGCGGACCGGGTGGAAGTGAGCAGCACTACCAAGGCCGCCGAGATTGCGGCGCGCACGCCCCATGCCGCCGCCCTCGGCGGAGCCCTGGGAGCCCAACTCCACGGCCTGACGGTGCTGGACAAATCCATCCAGGACAGCGCGACCAATACCACCCGTTTTCTGGTGCTGAGCGAAACGACCTGTCCGCCCACCGGGAATGACCGGACCTCCCTGATGTTCAGTCTGCGCAATGAGCCGGGCGCGCTGTTCAAGGCCCTGACGCCCTTCAATGAATTCCACATCAACATGTCGAAGATCGAAAGCCGTCCCTCCAAACGCCGGGACTGGGAGTATTTCTTCTTTGTGGATATCCTTGGCCATTGTGAGGACGCCGCGCTCATGAAGGCCCTCGGCGAGCTGGAGCAGCAGTGCAGTTTTGTCAAAGTCCTCGGGAGCTATCCCAACACGGACACCACCGCCCCGCCTTGAAAACGCGGGGCATTTCCCACGGGTGACCACCCCTAGCCTTGGGCCAGAATCCGCAGACCGGGAGGAGCGAGATCCTTCCAGCCGGGAATGACGGGACCTATGATTTCCACCTGCTGGGTCGTGGCGGAATCCCGGCAGGGCAGGACGTCCACCGTGACGGGCCGCAGGGCCACGGCGTCGGCGGGGGGGAGGCTGATCTCCAGAGCCTGATCCATTTCCGCCGTACGGCGGACGTAACCAAAACCGAGCAATTCCATGGTCTGCGGGTCGTGCAGGCGGATACAGCTGAACTCCCCTCCGGCCGCGAAGGCGAAGTTATAATAGTCATCCCGGCAGGCCAGGAGACGCAGGCGGACCGGTTCCTCCCGGCAGAACTGACCCACGAGGCGCTTCCATTCCATCGGTGAATACCCCACGGATTCCGCCCAGGCGATCCGGGGACCTTCCGGACGATGCTCCACCAGATAAGTCAGGGGCGCGTTTCCTTCGATTTCGACCGGCACTTCACTCACGGCCATGCGGTCGCCCGGAGTGGCGTAGAATCCTTGGCTGGAGGGACCAATCACCGCCTCCGACTGGTCGCCGCCGCCAGGATGGCGGGCATACCAGTCCGCCATGCGGGCGACTGTGCGGTCGGGGTCGGTGACCCAGGCGGCTTTCGCTTCCGGAGTGTCCGCCGCGAGGAATTTCTGAACGACTGCGGTAGCTTCACTCCCCAGATCGCGGTGGGCTGACGGGGCAGGACGGAGCATGGCATGGGGCCCGGCCGCCGCCAGGAAATCGAGCGAGGCCCAGCGGAGGGCCAAGGGACTCATGGCGATGGTCGCCGCCATCAGCAGGGCGGTACCGGAAGTCTCCAGTCCTTGGACGGCACTGGGCAAGTGGCGGATCAACCACGGCACGATCCGTTGGGAATCCATGCAGGGGGCAAAACGCTCCGGATGCAGCAGGGGTTGGAGCGTGCGGCCGAAGTTTTCTGCTGGCCGCTTCCGGCGGGGATCCGGCACCCGGATACCGGTATAGCATTTGGGGCAGCTGACCAGAGCTCCGCAATGCCGGATCGACAGCACCGTCAGCCTTCGGCAGGCTGGACAATTAAAATGAACCCGGGCGAGATAAATCGCCGCTGCGGTCCGGCGGGTGGCATCCAGCACCGGGGCCGGCAGTTGAATCTCCGCGAAGGGCACGCGCTCGGGTTCTGCTTCAGGAACCGGTTCCCCCTTGCGCACCGCCGCAACGGCTTTGGCAGCGGCCATCGCCGCCTGAGCCGCGTGATTGGCCGCTTCCGCTGCGGCGGTAAGGAGTTGGTCAGTGGATTTGGGTGAGGGAGGCATGGCCAAAAGGGTCGGTGGACTGACTTTGACAGCCTAAGCTGCCGCGGAAAATTATTTGGATTTCCTGATTAATAGTTTAATCAAATTATAAAAGCAATGGAAATTATGGTGGATACCTATTTTGGCCGGACCCCTTCCCTTCGTTGCCCGAACCTAAAAACCGTCATTTTTCTAGAAATTATCTTGCGGCGCATCAAACGATAGTCTAGATATTATGGTAGTCTTTATTATTTAACCCATGCGTGATCTGCTTCAAGTGCTCTGCTGCTCCCTCTGGCTGGCCAGCGCCGCTGGAGGGGCGACCCTCGATGTCCGTTTTATTCCCAGCGCCGGAACGCAGGGGGATCCCTCCTATCCGGGGATTTCGACCCTCTCCGTGGGAACGGTCTCCCTGCCCGGAGTGGTGGCGACCCTGGCGGGAAGGGGGTATGGGGCCGAACAAACCGGGCAGCAGCGCTGGGGTATTTCGGCAGGCACCTTGCCTTGGGACCAAACCAAAACCGGTTGGACCGTACGCGATGGCTTTGCGCCGGACAAAACGGGCCTGACCGTTTCCCGCACCGGAAAGGTGGAAGGGGCAGCCTCGTATCTCAGCATCATGTTGTCCGGAGTGACCAGCGGCACGGTATTTCAAAAGGTGGTCCTGACATTTTCCGATGTGACGGGGATCAAACCAGACAAAGCATGGGCTGGAACCAGTGCGGATGCCTTTGCCGCGGCCTCCACTTTGAAATTGAACAACAAAGGGGGGACAGGTCAGATGTCGGTCACTCTGTCGGACTTTACTTATACGGGCGGAGCCCCGCTCGAAATCCGGATCTATGGCGTGATCGGCGAACCCGAAGGCGGCTTCACGGGAGTCTCCCTGATTGGCGACGCCACGTTGCTGACGGCAGTGCCCGAGCCGGACGGAAGGCTGCTTCTGACCACGGTGGGGCTGGGAGCCGCGGTGGCCTTCCGCCGCCGGAGCGGGCAAATTCCCCGCTGAGCCGGCCGGCTTTCTGCAGGATTGCAGCTTTCCTCCCCGGGCAGATTGCCCTTATAATCGGGGTTTCTGCATGAAACTGCGTCCCTTTTCGCTCGTCACCCGGCTGACGCTGGTGGCGGGCATCATCCTGACGGGGACGGTGCTTATTTTCGGCCTGCGCAGCTATGACGCCGGCCGGGAGCGGGCGGTGACCCAGTGGCAGGAACGCCTTGATCACGAGGCCGGCATGGCGGCGCTGAAAGTACAGGGATTCATCGCGGACGTGGCGCGGGATGCCCTGTATCTTGCCCGCATCCCCAGTGTGCAGGAATATGCTGGCGGGATGAGCGGGAAAGGGGACCGGCAACGGGTGGAGGAAAATTTCCGGGCTCTGATGCAGGGCAAGCCCGTCTACGCCCAGTTACGTTTGATCGGGACGGCAGATGGCGGACGGGAAAAAGTCCGGCTCGACCAAAGCGATGGCGTGGTGAGAGTGACCCCGGAAGACCAGCTCCAGCAGAAGGGGGACCGGGATTATATCGAGGAAAGCCGCACGCTGCCTCCGGGAGGCATTTATTTGTCGGACGCGGACTTGAACCAGGACTTTGGGCGCATCACCAAACCGTGGATGCCGACGCTCCGGGCGGTGACACCGGTGGTGGATGGCCAGGGAAGGCCGTTTGGCTGGATCGTGATCAATGCCGACCTGCGGCCCCTCCTTGAATCCATGCAGCAGCAGACGGTGAGCGGGCTGAAACTGGCGCTGGCCAACGACTCCGGCAGTTACCTGCTGCACCCTGATCCGCAGTTCCGCTTTGGGGCGGATTTGCACACCGGATTCAACCTGCTGAAACCAGTTGGCCCGGAAGCCACCCTGATGCCGGATCAGTGGCTGGCCTTCACCGGAAATTACGAGTTCATGCCCGGATCCCCCCGCCGGTTTCATGTCAGGACCGGGAGCAATGGCGAAGCCGCCTTCGCCGATCTGCGCGGGGTGCGGAATCAGGCCCTGCTGGCCTCGGCGTTGACCGCCTTGGGCGGTTTGTTGCTGCTGGTGCTGCTGGCCCGGCTGGTGACGCGGCGGCTCCGGGCGGTGGTTCAGGCGCTCGGGGAATTTGCCACCGGGGGCCCCGCGCCGGTGCTCAATGAAGCACCGGCGGATGAAATCGGGCAACTGGCCGCCGCCTTCAACCGGATGTCCGGCAAAATCGCGGAACAGGTGCGCACCCTGGAGGAAGCGCGGGGACGGGCGGATGAGGCCTCGCGGGCCAAGGATGATTTCCTGGCCGTGATGAGCCACGAAATCCGCACCCCGCTCAATGCCGTGACCGGCATGTTGCACGTGCTGGAACGCAATCGCCCCGCCCCGCACCAAGAGCCGATTCTGCGCAGCCTGCATGCCGCCGCCGGACAACTCACCAGCCTGCTGAATGAAGCGCTGGACTGGTCGAAGATCAAAGCCGGCCGGCTGGTCTGCGACCCCGCGCCCTTTGCCCTTGGACCGCTCCTCACCGATCTGGAACTGACCCATCGGCCCCTCGCCGCCCAGAAGGGACTGCGCTGGTTCACGGTGTTGGCCCCGCAGGTGCCGGAAATGGTGACCGGCGACCGTCTGAGGCTTTCCCAGGTGCTGCATAATCTGCTGAGCAACGCCGTGAAATTCACCCACGAAGGATTTGTCAGACTGGCTGTGACGTGGCAGGAGGGCTGGCTTACCTGCCGGGTGGAGGACAGTGGCATCGGCATCCAGGAAGCGGATATCGGCCGCATCTTCTCGCCCTTCGACCAGGCGCATGGAGAGATCGGGCGGCGTTTTGGCGGCACCGGCCTCGGGCTCAGCATTTCGCGATCCCTCGCGGAACTGATGGGTGGCCATCTCCACGTGGAAAGCCGTCCGCAGGATGGATCGTGTTTTGTCCTGACGCTCCCCTGCCCGGCCGCCACCGGGGTGCCGGGTCCCGCTTTGCCGGCTCCCGCGGCGGCCGGGGTGGCGGGAGCCCATGTGCTGTGCGTGGAGGACTCGGCCATGAACCGGGAGGTTCTGGGCGCATTTCTGGAAGAGGCCGGAGTCACCTATGAGATGGCGGAAGATGGCGCCTCCGCCCTCGCGGCGGTGGGTTCCGGCACCGTTTTTGCCGCCGCCCTGCTGGACCTCCAATTGCCCGACACCAATGGCATCGCCCTCGCGGGCCGGCTCCGGGCGCTTCAACCTAACCTTCCTTTGCTGGCCGTAACCGCCCAGGTGGACGAAGCCACCCGGCAGGCCTGCCACGCCGCGGGCATGGCCGCAGTGATCACCAAACCGGTGAACGCGGGGCGCCTGCTGGAAGCACTGGCGGGGTGCCTCGTCCCGGCCATGCCGGGCCAGTCCGGCGTCCCTGAAAAAGCGGAAGGCGAACCCACCCCCCCGCTCCTCGCCGATCTCTTCGCCGCGGAGCCGGAGCGGCTCCGGCGCGTGCTGCTGGCCCTGGCCGGGGAATTCCAGAGCGCCACGGTGGAACTTGCCGCCGCCGCTGCGGAGCAAAACCACGACCGCCTCCGTCGGTTGCGCCACAAGCTGCACTCCGCCCTCGCCGGCCTGCAGCTCACGGATTTGGACCAGACCTTCACCCTCTTATTGGCAGGTGACTGGAGCCAGACCGCCCATGCCGGCACCCTGCTCCAGGAGGCCGCCGCCGAATGCGCCCGGCGCGCCGTGGAATAACCGGTCCCACCCACCCGTCCCCATCAGGAAAGCCCCGGCAACCGGGCCAGCAGCCCATCCCGGTAGCTATCGCCCAGCGGCACCCGGTGTTTGCCTATGATGGCCACGCCGTCCTCGATGCGCGAGATCTTCCGCCAGTTTACCATGTAGGACCGGTGCGCCCGGACAAAATCCGCCGGCAGGATTTCCTCCAGCTTTTTCATGCTCATGAGACTCATCACCGAGCCTTCAGTAAGGATGAATTCCACATAGTTGGCTTCCGCTTTGACGAGGAGCAACTGGCTCAGCGGCACCCGCACGATCCGGGTGCCTTCCTTCACAAACAAATCCCTCGTGTCCATCGCCGCGGCAGGGGAAACGGCCGCTCCGCCTGCCGGGTTCCGGGCAGAGCGGGCCTCCCGCAGACGCCCCACCGCCTGGACAAACCGGGGGAACGTCAAAGGTTTCAGCAAATAATCCGCGACACGGAATTCATACGAGGCCGCCCCGAAGTCTGCGCTCGCGGAAATGACCACCACCGGGATATCCCCGGCGAGGGCCTTCAACACTGACGCGCCATCCAGCCCGGGCAGATCCAGATCCAGAAAAACCGCATCGATTCCGCCTGCCGTGAGCAATTGCAGGGCCGTCAGCCCATCCCCGGCGACCAGGCAAAAGGTGGTGTCTTCCAGCCGGGAGAGAAAACTCTCCACCGTTTCACAGACCAGAGGATCATCATCAGCAATCAGGTAACGCATTGGGTAACAGTGCGGGCAATACCGCAAAAGAAAACTTTAACTTGGAAAGGGCAACACTTCATCTAATTTTCATCCGCCAATAAAAGCTTTTGATCCGTCGAAAAGGCGGGTTGGAATTTTGCGACTGGCGACAGGCCCCCACATTTCCTAAAATTCACCTCAAGATGCATTCTCCTCTGCGCTCCACCCGTCGCCAGTTTTTCGTGGCAGGCTCCACCCTTTCAGCAGCTCTCGCGGCCGGCTCCTGGTCATGGGCAGGTTCCAGCACCCAGGACGACTCCTATACGCCGACCCTCGCCAGCGATTGGCTGGATATCGTCCAGCAAATCTGCGCGGACGACGTGGAACGTATCGGAGCCCGCCCCACCATTCTTTCCCGGCAGATGTGCATCCCCCTCACGGCTATGTATGATGCTTGGTCCCGTTACGATACCAAAGCGAACCCGGTCTATGCCACCGCGATCAAACGCCGGCCCTCCGCTGAACGGGCGGGGCACCAGTCGGCGGCGATCAGCTTCGCCGTCTACCGTACCATGGCCGACCTCTTCCCGGGCGATCTGGCCACGTTGGATGCCTTCATGAAGAAACAGGGACTTGATCCTGCCAATAAATCCACCGATCCCAATACCGGCGCCGGTCTGGGCAATGCGGTGGCCGAGGCCACCATCGCGGCCCGTCATCATGATGGAGCGAACCAGCTCGGGGATGAAACGGGCAGTGATGGAACGTCCTACTCGGATTACACCTATTACAAGGCCATCAATCCGGCGGATAAAATCAAAGACCCGGACTGCTGGCAGCCCATCGCCTTTACCAATCCCAAGGATCCCTCAGGTCCGAAGCTGGTTCCGGGTTTCCTGACGCCCCACTGGTTCCGGGTCAAATCCTTCTCCCTTGCCAAACCCGAGCAATTCCGCCCTGCGCCGCCGCCCAAATGCAACACGCCGGAGATGGATCAACAACTCCAGGAATGCATCGACTTCAACGCGGGCCTGAATGCCGAGCGCAAAGCCACCGTGGAATTCATGCGCGATGGCCCCCGCAGCACCGGCCAATCCGGCCACTGGCTGAAATTTGCCCAAATGGTCTCCAAACGCGACCGGCACAGCCTCGACAAGGATGTGCTGCTCTATTTTGCCGTCGCCAGCGCTGCCCAGGATGCCTTCATCGCCGCGTGGGAAAGCAAACGCTTCTACGACAGCTCCCGCCCCTGGACGCTGATCCACCACTGCTTTGCCGGCAAAACAATCAAGGGGTGGGGCGGTCCGGACAAGGGCACGGTCGACATCAAGGGAGAGCAATGGCATCCGTTTTCGCCCAGCGTTTTCGTCACTCCTCCTTTCCCCGGCTACGTCTCCGGCCACAGCTGTGTCAGTGCCTGTTGCGCCAAAGTCCTGGAACACTTCACCGGCAGCGATCACTTCGGCGCCATCGAAGTCCGCCAATGCTGCGTCCTGACTGAAACCGGGGGCGAAACCGTCAAGCTGGATCTCCCCACCTTCAGCGGCACGGCCGAGATGGCGGGCGTCTCCCGCATCATGGGCGGTTATCATATTGCTGCGGATAACATCGCTGGCCTCAAGCTTGGCCGCGACGTTGCGGAAACGGTCTGGGCCAAGGCCAAAGCCTGCATCGCCGGCACTGGCCGGCCCGGCTGAGTGTTCAACCTTCTGTCCAAAGCGGCCGCTGAAGCCAACCCCCTTGTCGGAGGCAGGCTTTTGCTTGCCCCCCAGATCTCCTCCGGCTCGTTTGTCCCCGGCTGAATGGAATTGCCATCCCGGGTCCCGCCCGCGCCCTGCAAGGGTTGGGATTCCGCCCCCGGGAAAAAGGCAACCCGGAGGAGCCTTGCGGCCACCTCCGGGTGCTTTATCCTAATAACACAAAGTAAATCGCCGCGTTAGAACGTGGCCGAGAGGGCAACCCCGCCCACAAACTTATCGTCCTGATGGGCGTCCAGAGCTTCCATCGGGAGGTTGGCCCCGACCCATGGAATGAGGGTGAGGACGTTGGTTAGTTTGATGGGCGCGCTCAGGCGCAGGCTCACCGTATTCCAGCCTTCCATTCCTGGCATCATCCAGCCGTCCGTGTAGGAAATCTCAGCCGCCGGCACCAGACTGAAACGGTCGGTGATACGGATAGGGGCAGCGAGTCCCAATTCAAAATACTGGCCTTCCGTTTCGGTCTCGTAATAATAACCGCCGCTGATATTGACAGGCCCAGCTTTGACGACTGCCTGCAGGCCAAGATCGTAGGCGTCCTCCAGCATGCCTCCGTTGAAATTGTGATACCACCGGAAACTCGGTCCGATGCTGAGGATTCCCGTTTTATAGAAGAGGCCCGTGTAGAGATGATTCTCCTCGAAATTGGTCTCATCCACATTCAGATAGCGGTTGGACACCGTCCATACGAGACTATCATTAATGTTCCAGTCGACGGTGGCAGTCGCTGACCAGAGGTCATCCCCCATGTCCATGCCACGGCAGAAGAAGGTCGAGTCATAGCCCGCAGTGAGGTTGACCGAGAATGGTGCTGTGGAGCCGGCGTAGCTTCCCTGGCAGAGACAGGGGCGGGGAGCCCCCAGGAACTCGGCAGGAGCCTGGGCTGCAACAGAGGCAGGGGCCGACAGCGTACCTGCGGACGCAAAAGCAGCTGGGAACAGGGTGAGAATACAGAGTGGCGCGGTTTTCAGGATGTTGGTCATGGATGTTGTGGTTTGTAAAATGCCCCTGAAGCGGGACGGAATTGGATGGAAAGGATAAGACGGAAGAGAGTGGGAAGCGGAAAGCAGCGGTTCAATTGGACGGGTGGATATTAAGGCGGTTTTAATCAGCCCACGGGATCTTTTGCACGACGAACTACATGAAGACCCACTTTCTCTATTTAAATCGGCCCTATCACGCGACGGCGGGGTTGGAAACTCTCCTGATACCCTGGGCTGGGCCAAGGTCCCTTCCGACTTTCCAACCGGTTATGGCGGTTCTCAGGGCTGGCTCCCGGGCTCAGGGAAGCAACACGGCCTTGTAAAAGCGTTTTCCAGCCGGGGCATTGGTGTCGGAATATGTTGCACTGTTAGTGGCCGAAGAAAGGGTGGTGAGCTGACTCCAGGTCAACAAATCCGAAGATGCATCCAGTCGGTAGCTGCGCCCGGGAATAACGTCGAAGCGGAGATCCGCAGCGGTATTCGTTTTGTTCAGCATGGTGAACTTCAACTCTCCGATGGGCTGCAGATAATTACTCCACGCAAACTCTCCCAGGAGATGCCCGCAGGACTGGCCCGCGATATTGCCGGATTGAAAATGGATGCCCCCATAGATCCGGCTGATGCCGCTTTCATCGGCAGCCGCAGAGAATCCCGGGAATGTCCGGGTCACGCTGGGCAGTCCATCGGAACCAATTGAAAAGCTGATGGCATCGGTACCGAAAAACTTCGCCAGTACGGTGGCCGCAGAACGGCTGAAGGTGCTGTGTCCGGACGTATATTCCGGGAAGGGGGGCGTGCCGATGAATGAGGTCCAAGCCGGGTCAGCTGTGGTGGCGGGGTTATTGTCTGTATCAGCCTCCCGGATGGCGGTGATGGGCCGCCAGTAATTGATCGCGTACTTGCAATCCCAGCAGACAATCGCCGCATCGGCGACGGACATGCCCAGCAGGGCAAACAGCCGCGCATTCTGTTCCAGACTCAGTCCCTGAGCGGCCGAAACCGTCCGGGCAATACGCATCCAATGTCCCGGAGGGGTTTCGGTGCCACCACCGTCTGCCCAGAACAGGGCGATTTCGCTTTGATCCAACGTCCGCAGGGTGCTGGTACTGCTGCCATAGTCCTTGGTCAGAGCCCATTCCATGGCATAGGCGGAACCTGTCATTGCCGGCGGCATTTGAGGACGGATCTGATTCCCCGAAGCAAGTCCGAACGGGGTTACGATAGGCCAGTTGGGCAGGAGCGCCGCGGCATTCGCCGGCGGGGTGGGCCGCCAGATACCGGGAGCCGGCGGAACGTTATAGGCCACCACATCGGTAGAGTGATCCGCGGCCCGCAGACTCAGCATGGCATTGCCCACCCCGGTGCCCCAGGACACACCGTCCGTCTCGGATGCCCCATCGGGAATGGCGGCCAGATCCGCATCATACCGGGCCTGGGCGTTCGCCCGCACCGTCGCGTTGTTGGCATGACCTGCGCCGGCATACAGGGCATCGATGATGGTTTTAGCCGCGGCACTCACCGCGGCGGCCTTGGATGCACCAGCCGGGGCAAGGGCCGAAACATGATAAGGGGTGTGTGTGCGTTGAATACCATTGACTGCATCAAAAATTGCCAAATGCAGCATGGCCATTTGCCGGGAAGCCTTCGGTGGATTTTGCGAGGTGCTGCGGATTGCGGAGATGAGTTCCACATTCCAATCCGTGACGACATCTGCCCGGCAGGGACTCAGTCCAGCGATTCCGGCCAACGCACCGGCGGATAGCATCTTCAGCCGGGAGAACAAATTGATGTCAATTTTCATAAGAGGATAGTCTGGGATGGGCTAAAATAGCTTGGAACAGTCCTATCCAATCAGGATACCCCACGATGGATGGAAAGACCGGGCTGCTCGGGCCTTGGCTGCTTCAATCAGAGCCTCCGGGGATTTGCACTGGATTCTACACGAACCACCGCTTCGGCTATTCGAACCAGTCTTTTGGCGTGTTGACGGCAATGGAAGATTAAAAAACGATTCAAAACCAAATCCAAATCCGTCTGGTTCACTGTCGAAACGACTCCTGTAAAATTGCGGAATTCCCGCTCCACATTTCTCTAATTGGCCAAATAATGCTCATACCCGCGATGAATTTAAACCCGGTGGCCCTGGCTGACCCTGGCCTTCATTCCGCTGCGTGCGGCGGCGTCACTCAAAACTAAAACTGATTCCTGACGCCAGCCACCATCCCCATCCCAGATATCCTCCCATGAAGAAAACCATCCTCCATCCTCTGCTCACCGGGCTTGTCCTATCCACCCTGCCCGGACTCGCCGGTGACATGCCCGCCGCCAAAGCCCCCGTCGCGCCGCCCGCCCCCGCGCCGGCCGCCAACCCCTTGTCGTTCTTCGGCGGCAAGCTCGTGCTCGACATCGAAGAGCGCCTCCGCTTCGAAGCCCGCGAAAACAACTTCGACTTCAATGACAGCGTCGATTCCCTGACCGACGACGCCTGGCTCCTCCAGCGGGTGCGTTTCGGTGCCCTCTTCGCCCCCACCTCCTTCCTCAAGTTCTACGCCCAGGGGCAGGATACCCGCGAGTTTTATTCCGACCGGCCTGATATTCCCGGCCAGCTGGGGGCGGAAGGGAATGACCAGGTCGATCTCCGCCAGGCCTGGGTGGAATTGGGAAATGCCAAATCATCGGTGCCGCTCGCCCTCAAACTGGGCCGCCAGATTCTCTCCTACGGCGATGAACGCCTGATCGGCGCCTTCGACTGGAACAACTTCAGCCGCGTCTTCGATGCCGCCAAGCTCACCTACACCGGCAGCAACTGGAGCCTGGATGCCTTCGGGGCCTCCGTGGTCAACGTGGATGCCGATGAATTCAACGAATCCGACCTCAGCAATGACACTGGCCGCGACCAGTTCTTCGGAGGCCTCTATTTCAGCAGCAAGGCGCTCGAAATCCAAACCACGGATCTGTATGCGCTTTATCTGGGCGAGAACTACCCCACCGGGGACACCGATTTTGTCACGATTGGCACCCGCATAAAATCCACGGCCGGAAAGCTGAATGGTTTTGATTATGATTTCGAGGGCGCCCTCCAGTTTGGGGACGTCAAAGGCAAGACCCTGAACGCGGGCGCGGTCCACGCCGGCACTGGCTACACCTTCGTCAATGCCCTGTGGAAACCACGTCTCGGCATCGAATACAACTATGCCACCGGTGACAGCAATCCCGCGGACGGCGACACCGACACTTTCCAGAACCTCTTCCCCACCAACCACAAGTTCTATGGTTACGCCGATTTTTTTGCATGGCAGAACATCCACAATCCAGCCCTCCAGTTGAAACTGGCTCCCTCCAAAACCGTCAGCCTGCAGGCGGATTACCATCTCTTCTGGCTCGCTGAAACGGCCGACGCCTGGTATCGCGCCAATGGGGTGACCAAAGTGCGTCCTCCCAAAGCCGGCAGCAGCCCTGACAGTTTTGTGGGATCGGAACTGGACTTCACCGCCACTTGGAAACCCACCAAAAACTTCGCCATCGCCGCCGGTTACAGCCACTTCTTCAGCGGCGATTACGCCAAAGCTTCCGGCCCCAGCGATGATGCGGATTTTGTCTACACCCAGGTGACGATTTCGTTCTGAGCGGCCCGGGACATCATTCGGTTCATTGGTTCATAGGATAGCCCCTCCCGGGAAACCGGGAGGGGCTTTTTATGCCTGCTGCCGGCGCATCGGCGGCTGTCCGCCCTCAGGGAGTTCCGCCCCGCCCTTGTATGAATTCCGCTCATACACCCCGGGAGATCTCTTCACCAGAATGAAATCCAACGTGGCATCACGGGTGCTTGGATCAGGCCTGTCCCACGACGCTGAATCTCCCTTCCCAACCGAATCCACCCATGTCAAACCACCTTCTCCCTCCTCCTGCCGGCACCAAACTCTCCCGCCGCTCCTTCCTCGGACGCAGCTCGGCCCTCGGCGCCCTCGCCGCCGGACTGCCCTTCGGCTGGACCGGCTCCGTCTACGCCGACGACTCCCCGGAAGTGCCGGACATGAAGTTCGGTATCATCGCGCTGACTGATTGTTCCTCCATCGTGGTCGCCCATGAAAAGGGACTCTTCAAAAAATATGGCATCAAATCCACGGTAGCCAAAGGCGCCTCCTGGGCCGCCATCCGCGACAGCCTGTCCAATGGCGACAACCAGGCCACCCACATGCTCCTCGGCATGCCGATCGCCAGCACCATGGGTCTCGGCGGCGCGCCGAAGAAGCCGATGGTCGTCCCCTTTATCCTGAACCGGAATGGGCAAGCCATCACCCTGAAAAAAGAGTTGGCCGGCAAGGTGGGGGCTGACCCTGCCGCGTTGAAGCCCATGGTCGATGCGGCCAAAGCGGCCGGAGCCCCCATGACCTTTGCCATGACGTTCCCGCCCGGCACCCATGCGATGTGGCTGCGCTACTGGCTCGCCGCCGGTGGGATCAATCCCGGCGACGCCGCCGGAGCCAACGCCGACATTTCCCTGATCACGATCCCACCGCCCCAGATGGTGGCCAACATGAAGGTTGGAAAAATGGATGGTTTCTGTGTGGGCGAACCCTGGAATGCCAAATCCATCGCCGAAGATATTGGTTATACCGCCATCACCACCCAGGCGATCTGGAAGGACCATCCGGAGAAGGTCTGCGCCTTTACCGAAGAATTTGCCGACAAAAATCCCAAGACCGTCAAAGCCGCGCTGAAGGCCCTGCACGAGGCCAGCGTCTGGCTCGACAAGATGGAAAACCGGGTGGAAGCCGCCACCATGGTCAGTGCCCCGACCTATATCAATTGCCCTCCGGAATCCATCCTCGGCCGCCTCCAGGGCAAATACATCATGGGCGATGGCCGCAAATTCCGCGACCCGGACTACATGACTTTCAGCGACCGGAACACCAACTTCCCCCAGGCAAAATACTGCCAATGGTGGCTGACCCAGCTGCGCCGCTGGGGCTTCACGGACGGCGCTCCCGACTACGCCGCAGTGTCCAAACAGGTCATGCGGCCCGACCTCTATACCGAAGCCATGAAGGAAATCGGCTACGCCCACGGCGGCGTGGATAACAAACCGGAAACCCTCTTTGACAAAGTGGTCTTCGACCCCTCCGGCGACCTCGAAGCCTACGCCAAGGGTTTCAAAGTTTCCACTCTGAAGGGCTGAGCGGCCTACTTCCTGCAACACCACGATCCCGATGAATCTCCTCCAAAAATACAAACTCGACGCGTTCCTGCTCCCGGCCCTCGCGGTGGGCGCGGTGCTCGTTCTCTGGTTCATCCTCGCCGGGAAATCCATTACCACGACGGGAGTGGATGACTTCGGGGATCCCGTCACCACCGTAAAACGGGTCGGCATTTCGGAGGATCTGCCGACTCCCGTCGAGACGTGGCAGGCCAGCAAGCTGTATGTGACTGATCCCTTCGCCAAGCGCGGGGAGATGGATCAGGGCATTCTCCGCTTCACTTGGCTTTCCTTGAAACTGGTGCTGCAGGGGTATGCCATCGCCCTGCTGATCGGAGCACCTCTGGGATTCATTCTGGGACTGTCCAAAAATGCCACCAAGGCGTTGGACCCCCTGATTGAAATCCTGCGGCCGGTCTCGCCGCTGGCTTGGTTCCCGCTGGGCCTGGTGCTCTTCAGCAGCTTGAAACTCTCCGATGGGGGCAAGGTGTTCTTCGGGCCTTCGGATGCTGCAGCGCTCTTCACCATCGCGGTCTGCTCCATGTGGCCCACGGTGGTGAATACCGCCGTCGGTGTGCGCAAGGTTCCCCAGGACTTCCTGAATGTGGCCAAAGTCCTGAAGCTCTCCCGCGCCAAGACCCTGTTCAAAGTGCTGGTGCCGTCCACCATGCCTTACATGTTCACCGGCTTCCGGCTCTCCCTCGGAATTGCCTGGCTGGTGATCGTGGCGGTGGAGATGCTGACCGGCCGCCCCGGGGTGGGTGGCTTCATCTGGCAGGCCTACAATGCCGGCAGTTATGCCCAGATCATCCTGTGCATCCTGACCATTGGCCTGGTGGGCTTTACTCTCGACCGCCTCATGAGCGTGGTCGAACGCCGCTTCAAAACAGCCTGAGTCATTTACGCTTTATGATTGATGATTTACGATTTGGCAGTGCTAAGGGTCTTGTTGAAGATCCGGACCAAGGCATCGGCTTCGGTCCGGAGGTCTGCCAGTCTTTCGGCAGGAAGCAGGCCGGCTGCTTCGATCATTTCCAGCCAAAACAAGGTTTCATCGGCCTCTTCAAGCACGGTTCCTATCTTGGAAATAAATTCCGCTTTGGACCTCGCGCGCAGGGCGGCGCGGTAGTTGGCGGCCACGGAGGTCCCGCTCCTGATAATCTGATGGGCAATCGTGGTGCCGGACCTGCTGCGGGGCAGTGCTTCCGCCAACCTCATCACCCGCAACGCAAACTGCTTCGCTCGGTCGGCCAGCTCATGTTTGTCCATTGAGGAAAACCGCACGCTTTCCAGCAACCTCAATCATAAATCATCCATCATAAATCATAAATAGAATGGCCATCCTGGAATTCAAAAACGTCTGCAAAGGTTACGGGCCAAAGCATGGCCGCACGGAAGTATTGCGGGGCATGGACCTCGTCGTCGAGGAAGGCGACTTCGTGACTATTATCGGCTTTTCCGGCACCGGGAAAACGACGCTGATTTCCCTGCTCGCCGGTTTGGCCAGTGCGGATAGTGGCGAGGTCCTGATGGATGGCAAACCCATCACCGGACCGGATCCGGAACGCGGCGTAGTCTTCCAGAACTATTCCCTCCTGCCCTGGCTCACGGTGGAGGAAAACATCCACCTCGCCGTCGACGAGGTGCGCCCCTCTTGGACCAAAGCCCAACGTCAGGAGCATGTGGCCCAATACATCGCCATGGTGAAACTGAGCCATGCCGCCACCAAATATCCCAGCGAATTGTCCGGCGGGATGCGCCAGCGGGTCAGCGTGGCCCGGGCCCTCGCCATGCAGCCGAAAGTGTTGCTCTTGGACGAGCCACTCAGCGCCCTTGATGCCCTCACCCGCGCCCAGCTCCAGGACGAAATCAGTGATATCTGGCTGCGGAACCGCACCACTGTGATCTGGGTCACCAACGACCCGGATGAAGCCCTCCTCATGGCCGACCGCGTCATCCCGCTCCTGCCGGGGCAAGGCAAAGGAGCCACCCTCGCCCCGGAACTCCCGGTGCCCCTGGAACGCCCGCGCGACCGCCGCGGCATCAACCATAACGAACAATTCCAAGTGCTGCGCCGCCAGCTCATCAATACGCTGCTGGATGCCAAAAAACTGACCGGTGGCCCCATGACGCAACGCGTCAGTCTTCCTGACATTCTGCCGGAGGACATCATGAATATCAATACCGTCAAGGACATTGGCCGCACCGGTCCGCGCCGCCGCTCGGATCTCAACAAGGAAGAAGTCGAAATCGCCACCCTATGAATCTTACCCCCGTCGATACTGCCCCGGCCCACCGCATGCCTCCCATGCTGGAACTGGACCGGCTCAACAAAACCTACCCTTCCGCCAAAGGACCCGCCTGCATCGTCAAAAGCTTCAGCCTGAAATTGGAGCGCGGCGAATTCTGCACCCTGATCGGCCACTCCGGCTGCGGCAAAAGCACCGTCCTCTCCATGGTGGCCGGGCTCAGCGATGCCTCCTTCGGCAGCATGATTCTGGGAGGCCGGGAAACCAACGAGCCCGGACCGGACCGCGGCGTGGTCTTCCAAAGTCCCTGCCTGCTGCCTTGGCTCACGGCTTTGGACAATGTGATGCTGGGAGTGAATCAGGTCTATTTCACCGCCTCCAAATCCGAACGGAAACAGCTCGCCGAATATTATCTCAGCGTGGTCGGACTGGGCGAATCCATGAATAAATTCCCGGCCGAACTGTCCCAGGGCATGCGGCAACGCGTCGGGATTGCCCGCGCTTTTGCCCTGCAGCCCAAAATGCTGCTGCTGGATGAACCCTTCGGCATGTTGGATTCCCTCACCAAATACGAACTCCAGCAGGTGCTGCTCGACCTCTGGCGGAAATTCCGCATCACGACCCTCATGGTGACCCACGATGTCGATGAAGCCATTTTTCTCAGCGACCGGGTGGTCATGATGACCGACGGCCCCGAAGCGGAAGTCGGCGATATTCTCAGCATCCCCTTTGAGCGTCCCCGGAACCGCGCCGAAATCCTCGCCGATCCCCGTTATTATGATCTGCGGGATCACCTCATCACCTTCCTCAACGACCGGTCCCACATCCGCCCCAGCCGGGAACCGGGCTTCCGGCCCGGGCCCGATCTTGCCGCCGAATACGCCCGCCACCAGCACCTCGCTCCCAGCGCTGCCTGACCCTTCCCACCGGCTTCAGGACCCTGTGGTCCTGAAGCTCTTTCACCCTGCTTTCGAAAATGGTGGCGGCACCTTCGTAAGCCGGATTTTGTCCCCCGCCGGTCGCCCGGCGGATCAACGGTCATTCCTCTAATGCAGGCCTTGCGGCCCGCAGTCCCGGTCTCGCGACCGGGTGCGACGAACCCGGGATTATCCTGACGGTTTGCACCGTCAGGGTCAGGCAGGCGGCCTGTTTTCCCTGTTTGTCTTGCACCGCGCAGGGTTTTTCGTGCCCCCGGCCTTGCGGCACGGGGCGGTGGGCTCTTACCCCGCCTTTTCACCCTTGCCCCCAACCCTTGCGGGCGGGAGGCGGTTTATTTTCTGTGACACTGTCCGTCAGCGGGAGTTTTCACTGCCCACTGCCCGCGTTCATCACGCGGCGCGCTGCCTTGTGGTGTCCGGACTTTCCTCCAAGGCCCGCTCCGAAAAGCAGACCCCGGCGACCGTTTCGGGTGCCGCCATGGTTACGTGTTCCGCTTTTCCTCCCGATGCAAGCGGCTGACAGCTTCCCCTTGGAAAAATCGCTTCAAATCCCAGGATTCTCCCTGCCCTTCCGGGCTCATGGGACGTATAGGCCCAAGAGGATTCACAGGACCTATTTTTCCTCTGCGGGGTCTCCCCGCTGCTCAACCGATCCACTTTTATGCCCTACCCAGCCCTTGGTTCCCCAGCCCCCGCCTTCCAGCTTCCCGTCACCGGCGGAGCTTATCCAGAAGGCACCGTCCTGTCTTCCGCTGATCTGGCCGGAAAAGACTACGTCCTCTACTTCTACCCGAAGGACGACACCCCCGGCTGCACCACCCAAGCCTGTGCCCTGCGCGATGGCTGGAACGATCTCTCCAAAAAGGCGGCGGTTTTCGGGGTCAGTATCGACTCCGTAAAGAGCCACCAGAAGTTCATCCAAAAATACAGTCTCCCCTTCCCCCTGCTCGCCGATGAGGAAAAAACCCTGGCCGGAGCTTACGGCGTCTGGGTGGAAAAATCCATGTATGGCAAGACCTACCTGGGCACGGAGCGCAGCACTTTTGTAATCGGCCCCGACGGCACCATCAAAGCCGTCCTGCCCAAAGTAAAACCGGCGGAACACCTGGATCAGCTGCTGGCGGCGCTGAGCTGAAACGGCCGGGCCCCACTTGGCCGCAAAAACCGCGATGACTGTCCGGATTGACTCTGGAATGCTGAACAGGAAAACAGAAACCACAGATATCCCGGAATACACAGATAGTCAGGGCTTTATGTCAATGGGTCGCCTCACCCTGCGGAGGAGGCGTGCCGAAGATCAAATTTGTTCATGATCTGTGCTCTCCGGGAAATCTGTGATTTCCCCCTTCGGTTTTCAGGCTAACTGGAGCGTATCACTGACCCAGGGACTCCCTACCTGAAAAGAATTGACATTCCCGCCGTCACCTGTTCCTGTGTCAGGATGAAAACGGCCTCCCGCGAATGGTTGATCCGTAGTGCCTGGCTGGTCACCGGATTCGGAGCAGGGTGGGGCGTTTTCCATTCCTCCGGTTCCAGCAACCCGTCGGTCCCAACCAACGCCAGCCTGTCCGCTTTCGCCGGACCCGTCCCGGTGGCCTCCGGGCTGACCAACCCCGAAAACCGGTCCCCGGCTTCAGCGGCGGACGGAGCACCCACAGCCGGGGATAGCAAAGAAGCCGTGCGGGCCAGATTCGAAGCCGCCCTGCGGCTCCCCAATCCCCGCCGCCGCCTCGGTGCCTTCCTCCGTCAGCTGGATTCCCTCACCGCCGCCGGGGCCCCCGCGGTGCAGCAGTTGATCCATGATCTGAACCGCGAGGGACTGCAACTTCCAGAAGAATGGGAAGCCTTCATCCATCGTTGGGGGGAACTGGACGGCGGGGCCGCCGCGCAACATGCCCTCAGTAAAAGCGGTGAACCATGGGTGGGCGGGGGCCTGAGGACCATTATGTCAGGCTGGGCCTCCAAGGACCCTGCTGCGGCCGCCGCATGGTTGAACGAGCATGGGGACAATCCTCATTTTGACCAGGCCATGCAAGGCATCGTCAGTGGCATGGCCGAGACGGATCCCGCCGCCGCCACCCAAGTCGCCCTCTCCTCCCTGCCGGAAGGCAACCGGCCCATGGCCAGCAGCCTCTTGGAGCAATTGGCCGAGTCCGTAGTGCGCACTGGGAAAAATCCCGCGATGCTGGAATGGTTTGAGGCTCTTCCGGTCGATGCCAACGGCATCGGTATTAAAAATGCGGCGTTTGGCCATGTGTGGTGGCGGCTGCAGGCGGCCAGCCTGGACGACGCCGCCGCCTGGCTGGCCAGCAATGCCGACCAGCCCTGGCGCAACGACCGCCAATACGGCGAAACCACTGGTATCATGGCGCAGAAAGACCCGGTCGCCGCCCTCGACTGGGCCGGTTCCCTGCCGCCCTCACCCGTGGATGGCCGCTGGCCAGGTGTCAATTCCACCCTGGGCGATTGGACCAGACGAGACCCCGCCGCCGCTGCGGCCTACGCCAATGCCCAGCCGGCCACTCCGTTCGGGGACTATGTCAGGCAAGCTCATGCCAGCGCGCTGAATCCGCCTCCACCGACTCCGCGTTAGGCCGGGCTTGGCGCGGGTCACCGTGAAAAGTTGAAGCGGATTCCGGATTGCAGACCGGCTTTTGGATAGTAGCCTCGCGCTGTTCATGCCATCTCCGCGCCCCATTCCGCTGATCGCCGTCCTCCTGACCTTGTTGGCGGTGGTGGAGTCAGGGGCGGCTCCGCCCGTGCTGAACCGTCTGAGCATCCCGAGTCCGATGGCGGACGTCTCGGCCGGTCAGGTTCAATTGCCCATCGAAATCGATTTCTCGGCCACGGAGGGGATTGAGAGAGTGGAGATGCGTTTCCTTTCGTCTGCCGGGGATGCCTTTGATCATTATGTTTCGCCGATTGCCCAGCAATCCGCCATCACCGGCACTGTCAAAGCGGGAATCTACCGGGGCTATCTGGTAGTCCCCGGTTTCCGCCCAACGGATACCTGGACGATCTCCGCCTCCCTCTTTGACCAGGCCGGAGGGAGCACGGACTACCCGGTGCTGCCCGCCGGCTCCAGCCTGATCCTGACAACCATCAATGCAGGAACCGTGGATTTGGCACTCCCAGTGCTCACTTCGGCAGTGCTGACTCCCGGGACCGTGGATATTACGTCGGGAAGCCAAGCCGTCACGATCACGGCGACGGCACAGGACGACACCGGCATCGAGAGCCTGAGTGTGTCGCTTTACGACCCCGGTGACCGCTACCGCGGCGGCAGTTACCTTACCCCGCTGCAAATGATCTCGGGCACCGCACGGAATGGGATCTGGCAGGCCACGTTTTCAGTGCCGGCTTTCGGGCCAGCCGGGATTTATCCGGTGGACTATTACCTCCGGGATGAGTCCCGCAGGGGAACCTATTACAGCAAAGAATCCAATCTTGGGCCCAACGTGCAGGCTAGTCTGGAGGTTTTATCGTCAGGGCCGGTCGATACTGCGGGCCCCATTCTGACCTCGGTTTCCTCCACACGCGCGGAAGTGGATGTTACCCAATCGCCTCAAACCGTCAGACTGGACGTTGCGGTGCAGGACGCTCCGGCGGGAATCCGGGAAGTGCGCATCGGTTTGGAGAGCCTTGGTGGCCAGTGGCCGTATGTGGATAGTGAGGCTCCACTCACCACCGCCCCCGTGCAAACCGGAGGAGAGTTTACGATCCCGCGATACACCCCGCCGGGCATCTACCGCTGGATCTTAACGGCGATGGATGGAGCGGATTTTGAAACCAGCTATGGATCCTCAGATTTGCCTTTTCCCGGAGGATTCAGCGGCACTCTGCTGGTGGTGAATAACGGACTGACCCGGGGCACCCCTCCGGTGGCATCCAGCTTTTCAAGGTCTCCTGCCTCCCTGCCGGAAGGGGCATTGCCCGGGCTGGTGGAATTCACGGTGCACGTCAGTGATCCCGCGGAGATCATCGACGTCGCAGGATTTCTCTTCAAATCGCCGGTCACCTCCAGCTCCGGCCGCAATGAATTTCCCCTGAAGCTGATCGCGGGCACCCCCCAAAACGGAACCTGGCGGGGGCGGGTCAAGCTGAGCAGGAACAATCTGCCCGGCGATTACGTCACTGGATTCCGCGTGATGGATCGAACCGGGGACACCGCGACTTACGGTGTGTGGCCCTATTATGCGCTTTCCTACCCCGCCGGCTGGCCCGGCGATTTTACCATCACGGCGGGCGGCCCGGCCCTCACGGCCTATCAAAGTTGGAAGCTCGGGTATTTTCCAGGGGATGCCGGCAACGCCGGGGAGGCGGATGATCCGGACGGCGACGGATGGCCCAACGCCTTGGAATTCATGCTGGAGATGAATCCCCTCTCCGCCTCTCCCGGAGGAGTCGATGATCTCTCCACCGACAGCCCCCGGATTTACTGGAATCCGGAAACTTACCGGATGGAATTAACGCCCAGCCAAATCAATCCGACTCTCGGCACAGGCACCCTTTTGAAGATCAAAGGATGGAAGAGCACCACCCTCGCGCCGGGTAGCTGGTCTCCCGTTTCCTCCTTATGGCAAAGCAACGGGCAACGGTATTTCAAACTCGATGTTCCTGGCTATTCCCGAAAGCAGCAGTTTCTCCGGCTGACCGTGGAACCTTGAAGCTTCCTAATTGATTGGGCGGGGATTCTCCGGCAAATCTCCCCAAAGGGGTAGTCGTTGGCTCATCACGCGGAGCGCGTGATGGCTGCTTTGGCGGGTTATTTCTTCTTTTGAGCCTGGCTGAACCAGTCGTTTCCGCCAAAAGGGTTGCCGAGGCCGGTGCCGATGGCGCTGCCGGTTTGGGGGCGGCCGCCTCCGCCGTCGCGGCGTTGGCCTCCGCCTTGGTTGCCGCCGCCGGGGGCTCCGCCCGGGCCGGGGGGCTTGCCGGATTTCTTTTCGAAGTCGGGCTTGGCTTTCATGCTGAGGGCGATGCGGTTCCGGGGCAGGTCCACTTCCATGACCGTGACCTGGACGGGCTGGCCGACTTTGACGACTTCGCTGGCGTCCTTGATGAAGTGGTCGGCGAGCTGGCTCACGTGGACGAGGCCGTCCTGGTGGACCCCGATATCCACAAAGGCGCCGAAGGCGGCGACGTTGGTGACGATGCCGGGGAGTTTCATGCCGACCTGGAGGTCGGTGGGTTTTTCCACGCCTTCGGCGAAGGCGAAGGCTTCGAACTTCTGGCGCGGGTCTCGGCCTGGTTTGGCGAGTTCGGCGACGATGTCATTGAGGGTGGGGAGGCCGACTTCGGGGGTGACGTAGTTAGCCAGCTTAAGGGCGGCGCGTTTCTTTTCGTCCTTGATGAGATCGGCGACGGTGCAGCCGGCGTCGGTGGCCATTTTTTCCACCAAGGGATAGCGTTCGGGGTGGACGGCACTGGAATCCAGCGGATGGGCTGCGCCCCGGATGCGGAGGAAACCAGCGGCCTGCTCAAAAGCTTTGTCGCCAAGGCGGGGGACTTTTTTAAGGTCAGCGCGGGTGGTGAAGGGGCCGTTGGCATGACGGAAACTAACGATGTTTTCGGCGATGCCGCTGTTGAGGCCGGAGACGTAGCTGAGGAGCTGTTTGGAGGCGGTATTCAACTCCACACCGACGCCGTTCACGCAGCTTTGCACGCAGTCGTCGAGGGTGTGCTTGAGGAGGTTCTGCTCCACATCGTGCTGGTATTGGCCGACACCGATGGATTTGGGGTCGATCTTCACCAGTTCGGCCAGCGGGTCCATCAGGCGGCGGCCGATGGAGACGGCACCCCGGACGGTCAGGTCCTGATCCGGGAATTCCTCGCGGGCGGCATCGCTGGCGGAATAAATGGAGGCGCCGCTTTCGTTGACCATGACGATGGTGATGGCGGCGGGAAGCTTGAGCTTGCGGATGAAGGCTTCGGTCTCGCGGCCGGCGGTGCCGTTGCCGATGGCGATGGCTTCGATTTTATGTTTTTCGATCAAGGTCAGGACCGTGCGGGCGGCTTCGACCATCTGGCCCTGGCTGCCGGCGGTGGGGTAGATAACATCGTTATGCAACAGCTTGCCCTGGGCATCGAGGACCACGGTCTTGCAGCCGGTGCGGAAACCGGGGTCGATGGCAAGAGTGCGCTTCTCGCCCAGCGGCGCGGCGAGCATGAGTTCGCGGAGGTTTTCGGAGAAGATGCGGGAGGCTTCGAGATCGGCTTTTTTCTTGGAGGCGAGGCGGAGTTCGGTTTCCATGCCGGGGAAGAGGAGGCGCTTGCAGCCATCGGTGGCGGCGAGGGCGATCTGATCGGCGGCAGGGCCGCGGCCGCTGACGAAGAGCCGCTTGGCGGCATCAAAACCGCGGTCTTCCGGGATGGTGACGCGGAGCATGAGGAAGCCTTCCTTTTCGCCCCGGCGCATGGCAAGGAGGCGGTGGGAGGGGACGGCTTTGAGAGGCTCCGTCCAGTCGAAATAATCGCGGAACTTGGCGGCGGCCTCGTCGGTTTCCTTGCCCATGAGGACCTTGCTGGCGAGGGTGGACTCCTCTTCGTAGAGCTTGCGGACCGCGGCACGGACCGCGGCATCATCGCTCATGCGCTCAGAGAGGATATCGCGGGCTCCTGACAAGGCTTCCTCGGTGGTTTTAACGTGGAGTTCGGCATCGGCGCCATCTGTTTTGATGTATTTGGCGGCTTCCGCGACCGGGTTGACGGAAGCATTCGCCTGTTCCGCGGTGAGCCAGTCGGCGAGGGGTTCGAGGCCTTTTTCCCTGGCGATGGTGGCACGGGTGCGGCGCTTCGGGCGGTAGGGGGCGAAGATGTCCTCAAGGCGGGCCATGGTCTCGGCTTTGGCGAGGGCGGCCTTGAGGTTATCGGTCAGGAGATTGCGTTCTTCGAGGGATTTGGTGATGGCAAGCCGGCGGGCGTCGAGTTCGGCGAGCTGGACGAGGCGGTCGCGGATGTTGGTGATCGCGACTTCGTCGAGTTCCCCGGTGACCTCCTTCCGGTATCGGGCGATGAAGGGAACCGTGCCGCCTTCGGCGATGAGTTCGGCAGTGGCCGCGACCTGGGCGGGGCGGAGTTTCAGTTCAGCGGCGACGCGGGCAATGTATTCGGGATTCATGGGAGGGGCAAAAGGACGCAGCCCGGAGGGGCACGGCGGCTTTAGCAGACCTGCCGGGGGCGTGCAAAGGAAGAAGAAATTCTTTACCCGCTTGACGGCCTAACGCGGAGTTCCAAGCTGATGGAAGGACGGTTTTCCAGCCGTGGCCCGGACCCGGTTTTCAAGGGGAAGACAGGCCGGGAAGCACCGCCGGCCTGGTCGGACTGCTGCCAGGAGTGGTCTGCACGGGGAGCTTGGTGGGGTCGGCCGGTGGCAATTCGGGCAGCGTTTCCAGCAGATCATCCTCGCGGAAAATCCAGCCTTTTTCGAGGACTTCCGTGATTTCAACCTGGCGGTCGTTGGTGCTGTTTTCTGGATAGCGGACGCGGATCACCGCATGGACGGAGGGATCGTTAAGCAGCACTTTTTGAAGTTGCAGATCCGCCTCACCGCCAATGGAAACGTAGCCATAGATGACCTGGTCGCGGTTCAGATCACTGATCTGGAAAGCCCGGAACTTGTTGGCAGAAGTGAAGTCCCGGTTGAAGTAATCGGTGGGGCGCACCACTGCCCGGAGCAGCACCGGATCCCGGGGCCGGGTACGGCGCAGTTCCGCCCATGACAGCTCCGAATAACCCGTGAAGCTTTCCCAGTCGACGAGGAAGCCATCGGGAGTCTTTTCCAGCGCGATGGGCCGGGTCGCAAAATCGGCCAAGGGGAGTTGGAGCACCACAAAATTCCGGTGGACCTCCAGGATGGAAAGGTCCGGCTGCGGGCCGAGAGCCAAGGGGACCCACGGATTTTCAGCGCTGTAATAGCGGAGCAGGTTGGGGCCTACCCTTTCGGGGTCCCGGATGAACGGGATCAGCGCTTCGGCAGTGGGGGCCGCGCAAAAATGTTGGATGGCGGTCCAGACATCCTGACGGAAATCGCCGCCGGATTGAAGTTCCAGCGGCACCGCCGCTGGCGGAAGTGCGGCGTCCTTGCCGGTGGATCCGGAAGTGCCGACGCGCTGCCAAAAGATGCCAGCCAGCACCAGAGCGAGCAGAATAATGGAACCCACGAGGACCTGGACCAGACGCCGGGACCCGGTGTGGTGGTGCCGGCGGCGGGGTTGGGTATCCCAGTCCGTCAGGGTGCCCCCATGTTTGAGCCGGCGGTTGTCCCGGCGCACCATCACGGGGCGTTCCGGGTCTACTTTGAACCCTTCCTCGGTGGTGCGGCGCAAACGTTCCTTGAAGGCGGTATCGGTTGCCGGAGAGGCCTCACTGCGCGGAGCCACGCCCAGCCGCCGACTGGGGTCCACAATCATGGGTTGCGGGATGTGGGCGGCGGCATCGCTCACCGCGACGGCGGCCTGACAGGAGGGGCACCCCACGGAGGTGCCGACGGCGCTGCGGGGAGCGCGCAAGCGTCCCCCACAAGCGGGACAGGTCAGAATGATTTGATCCAGCTGGGACATAGGCGGGAGTATTAAATCAGTCTGAGGAAGTCGCGGCGTATTGCAATCCTTTTACCTGCAATACCTTGAAAAACCCGGGAGGCCATGGTCAAGGCACGGGGAGGGCACGCAGCCTCATGGATTGGCGCGGGGTGAGGGAATCCAAGGGTTTTTCCCACTGCTGGACGGTGGTGCCGTTGGCCGCCGGGGTGCTTTGCACGAGCGTGAAGTCGTTCTGCCACGTCTGCAAATCAGCCGAGGACTGCACCTGCAGGGCATAGCCCGTGAGGGCCGTGAGGCGGGGAAAGGACATGCGGAGCACCTTGCCGTTGCCGGGACCGGGCGCGATTTCCCACTGGATCGGGGAGGGGCTTTCTCCCTGGCGGGCATTGGTGCCAGTGAGGTACTCGATGAGATTGGGCAACCCATCCCCGTCGAAATCGGCGGTCGGGCCGGTGCGGGAGGGCTCCGCCAATTCCTCCGCCGGGAATCCCCAGGCGGCCCATTGGTTGTAGGTGAGATTGAGCGGGACACCGGTGGGCTGCCCGCCGAGGGCGGCCGAGGCCGTCCAGGAGGAGGACAGATCATGGTCAGGATTGGCCGCCGGATTGACCAGAAGGAGGGAAGAGCCGTCCCCGTCCGCCCATTTGGGCCAAGGTGCGTTGTCATCGTAATTGAAGGCCTTGATGGCGCTGGAGTTGGTGCTGGTTTCGAGACGGACCGGGTCCCCCGAGTTGCTCAGACCACCAAAATACTCCCCGGCGAGTACGGCATCGATGCCGGCTCCATAACGGAACCGCAGGGCCTTGGCATTTTTGGCGAGGAGGGCCCGTTGACCAGGATCAATCACCGGACGGCCGGTGAATTGGAATGAGTAGGTGATGCCCAGCTGGAAACGCAGGGTGGAGAGGTCAATCGGTGAGGGCCCGATGTTCTGCACCGCGATGTATTCGAAATCCTCCTTGTCGATGAATCCGGCGGCAGCCTCCTCCGTGGTGAGGGCGGGTGGATTGTACATGACTTCGGAAATCACGGTATTGGCGGCGGTGGCGGGCACGGCCTCCACGGCAAAGCGGGCTTCGGTCAGGGGACTCCACTCGCTGGGGGCGACCGCAGTGTTGAGCACGCGCGATTTCACGGTGATCGACGAGCGGTTGAAGCCGATCGGATTGAGGTAGGTCTGGGCGGTTGGAGCCACCGTGCCGCCCCATTCCCGGGGATCGGACCCATCGGTGGTGTAGTAGAGAATCGAGCCTGCCGGGGCCGCATGGGTGATGGTCAGGTTGAATCCTGCCGCAATGACTCCTCCGTGCTGGCTGAAAACCGGAGGCAGCGTGACCGGCCAGAGGGTATCGGCCGTGCTCAGATCCTGATTGGGATCGCGGAACTGGCCGTGCGCGGTGGGCGAGGTTAGTTTGGGGAAGAGGGTGACCCGGCGTCCCGAGGTGGGATTGATCCAACTGGTATACCAGGAGGTGTCCGGGGTGATGCCGGCAACGGCCATGAGAGGAGCCACTTCCGCTTGGGTGGCGGTGCGGCGGGGCCCGGTTTTGGCATCAGTCAGGACGCCATTGTTGAACAAGTGCCTTTGGATCCGGTCGGCAAAAAGGAGGCGGAACTCGGGACTGGTCATGAGCCGTTTGAACATGACAGGCACCGGCGTATTGTCGTCGGATCCCAGCAGGTCATCGCGGAGGGTCTGATAGGTGGCGAGCTTGTTGCCGTACAGGCTGTAGCCCCCCTCCGCATCCCAGACATAACAACGCCAGATTCCGGTGGCACTGCGCTCGCGGGCCATGGCCCAATTGTTGTGCGGCCAGTCCCACATGGCGGTGTAGGTGTTCAGCAGGATGTAGTCGGCGACGTTGGTGACATCCAGCACGGCGCGGAGGGCGTCCCAATTGGCCTTGAGGGTCAGGTTGGCGTTCAGCCGGGGCTGGAGCACGGTATTCCAGTGGATGTTGTCGCCATCCTCGAAGGTGTTGATATAATTCACATCCCAGTCGGCGCTGCTGCGGTGATGGGCCTGCATGAAGGCCTCGCGGATACGCTCGACCAGATTGTAATACCCTTTGAAATAGCCATTCAGGTAAACCGAGGCAAAGGTGCCCACCGTGCCTTCGTGCCCCATGTCGGTCCAGAGGCGGCGGATGAATTCATCACGGATGAAGGGATTGGAGATGTCGTTTTTCCCGGCGCGCAGGCGGAACTCCTCGAAGCGGCGGACTTCGGTTTCAGGAATCAGGGGATAGTTGATGGAATTGTTTCCGTAGTCACTGCGGAAAAAGATATTGAAGGAGGGCTTTTTGGTCGAGTCCGCATCCCAGAGGGTTTTGGTGGGGACGTCGCTCACCACCAGCCGGGGGCGGGAGTAAGGACTGGAGGAGATGCGCAGACCGGCGGTTTCCCGGATTCCCGGACGGTTGTCAGGAAAGTAGTATTCAAGGAAAGCCGGACGTTCATAGGGCCGGCTGCCGGAGTCAGGATCGGTCAGGCGTCCATCCCCCACCGGAATGTTATAATCGGTGGGCACCGCTGCGGTCCAGAGGGAACTATTGTAAGTACCGCCTTGGATGGCCATGATGCCCAGCGGCTTGTAGAACGTCTGCCCCGGATCCCCGGACAGCAGGGCCGCGGGGGCGGTGCGGAGGTTGGCGTTCTGATTGATCAGATAGGTGTGGGTGACCACCGCCGAAGGCAGCAGGCCGGGCGCAAGGGCGCGGGCCTTGATCACGTGGCCGATGCGGTCGGTGATGAAGGGAAGGGAGAGGCTGGTGATATAACTGAAGCCGTTGGTGGCGGTGGGGTCACTGCCATCGGTGGTATAGCGGATGGTCCCTCCCGGCGTTGCCGTGGAGAGGGAAAGGCTGACCGTCGCCGGATAAAATCCGCCGGGCACTCCGAAAACCGGAGGGTCCGCTACCCCGGGCTGCCAGGAACCGGTGTTGGGTTGGCCGGGAGTGGCGGTCCGGAAGTAGCCCCATTGGCTGGTGGCGGGATCGCGCCCCCAGGAGTGAAAGGAATCCTGCGGCGGATAACCGGGATCGAGGGCATCCACCACTGTGCCGGAAGGGTCGAGCAGCGCCAGATATTCCCCGCCGGAACCCAGGCTGAAGGGGGCGTGCAGCCAGGCCGCTCCTGCCGGAGCCAAGCGGTCGTCGGCCACCACAACCAGCCCGGCCCCTGCGGCGAGGGAAGTGCCCGGCGGAAAAACAAACTTGCGGGGCGTGTCACGCTCGTCGGTGAGGGACCAGTTGGACAAATCCACTGCCCCCGCCCCGGAGTTCAACAACTCGATCCAGTCCGCCTGGCCTCCCGTGCCTAGCGGCACATTGAAATCAGCCGGCTCGACCACCCCGCCGGAGGGCTCGGCCAGGCCCGGGAAATAACTCCAGCCGGACGCGGCGAACGGCACGAGGGTGGCGGCACTGCCGGCATTGACCTTGGTGTAGGTGATGGCGAAATCATCCATCGTCACTGCGGCGCTGCCGGGCGCGAGAGCGGTTCCGGTTTTTTCGAAGACGGGCACCACCTGGGGATTGGGCTGGGCATTGATGGCGGCGAGGAAGGCGTCCTGATTGGTGCCGCTGGAGAAGGACACGTTGTAAGTGCGCCACGGGAAATAACCGAGGTTGTCCACCCCCATCCGCGAACCAGCAGGCAGCGGATCGTCGCAGAGGAAAATCACGCGCACGCCATTGGTGGGAGTCCCGTTCATCGCGCTCAGGAAGTTGCCGGTATTGGTGGCGGTACCGGTATCGAGGGTGGCGGTGCGCCATCCCCCGGTGCCTGTGACTGTGCCCAGGCCCAGCCGGTGCCCCGGGATGCCGGGAGCCACGCCGGTGGCGGGTTCCAGAAAGATGCTGCAGTTCACGCCTGCCGGCAGTTGATAGTCAAACTGGAGGGCGCCGGTTTTCAGCTGGGCCGCGGTGATATTGCCGTTGGTCCATGAGATGATGGAAATCGATTGGTAGGAAAACCCCACGTAGTCCGGAGTGACCGGGGCGGACACGACCTCAAATTGCAGGGCGCCGGGCAAGGTGCCGGTGCCACTGCCCGCCGCATTGACCTCCTGCAGGGAAAAAGCCGCGGAGCGCATGGCGGGTCCGTTGAAAATGGCGGTGGTGTTCAGGCCGGTGCCCGCATTGGTCCCCGTGCCGGAGGCGTTGATGGTGCGGGTGCGCACCGCTCCCGCCGCATCGTCAAAAGCGTCTGCCGCCGTCTGGCTGAACCCGATGCCGGCGGTGGGAGTCAGGGCCGCGAGACCTGTCAGGCTGGCGGCCGGACTGTTGCCATCCGGATCCAGCCGGATGTTATAAGCGGTATTCGTGGTCGCCCGGAAACGGAAGGTGAGGCGCAGGTCGGCCAGATTCGCCGCCGTCAGGCCTCCGGCAGGAATTTGGGAAACCAGCGACAGGGGGGGACCGGCCACGCTGGCGGCCAGATTCACCGCATCGGTCTGGGAATAGACATAACGCAACCCGCCGCTGGAATCATACCCTGCCCCGCGGACGAGACTGGAGCGTAGACTGAGGTCCGTCCATTCCGGCGCGGATTGGGCCGGCGCCGCCAGATCCAGCCAGGAATTGGCCGGAATCGTGCCCTCGGTGGTGTTGGTGACGATCCCGCCGAGATTGCGGTGAACTTCCCCGGAATCGTTGGCCTCGTTGAAATCGTGCCGGACGACATCCAGCACCGCGTTGGCGCTGATGACCTCAAGTTGAGCATCGATCCGGGCGCTGACATTGGGCTCGCGGTTGATGAGCTGGATCGCGAGCACGTTGTCTCCCGCTTGGAGGAAATCACTGACACGGCCGAGGGGATAGGTGATGCCGGTGGTGGGGGCTGTGGCTGCGGTCCCGGTTTGGGTCGCCGGGGTGTAGGCGGTATTGGTACTGGTGACGGCGAAATTGTAGGCCTTCTGGTCCGCGTAGACAAAATGCCCGGCCGGTCCGGCATTGGCGCGCGCCACCTCCCGGCCATTGATCCAGGCGATGAAGCCGTCATCAAAACGCACCCGGAGCTGCAGTCTGCCCTCATTGGCCAGATCGCCCGGCGTGAGGACGACGGTGCGGCGGAGGTACAGATTCGGGGTGCGGTTCTGCATCAGGCTGGCCACGTTGGTTCCGAGTCCGGCCGCGCCCCCGAATCCCAAGGGAGCGGTTCCGTTCAGCCAACCGGGCGCGCTGAACCCCAGGTCCCCGAAAAACCGCCCCGTGCCGGGACGCAGCCGGCCCTGCGGGTCCGCCATCGTCAGCCGTTCATTGGTGTCAGCCACGATCTCATTGAGCCGGACCTGGCTCTGAACCGCTCCCGGGACGAGCACCATCACCAGCAGCCCGGCACGCCACCAACGGCGTCGCCGGGAAATATCCAATCGGGGGGAGGGGGGAGGATTCATGGGAAATTTGTGTGCAGAAGCCGGTAGAATGTCACGCCAATTATTAAAACGGCGTGACCCGGACTCCCGTTACCCTCCCACTGACCGTGGGTCCCATCCTGCCCCGGGATTCAGGCGGACGGAGAGCCGCCCGGCCTTGAAATGTCAGGCGCGGCGGGACTCCGCCAGCAGGCTGGTGACAAGTTCGCGGAGCTCTCCAGGCTGGTAGGGCTTGGGCAGGACGGCCCGGAAACCAAAATCGGCGTAGCGGGACATGATAGGATCATCACTGTAACCGGAAGAGACGATCGCCTGGATGTGGGGGTCGAGCTGGCGGAGTTTTTCCATGGCCTGGGCTCCGCCCATCCCGTTGGGAATGGACAGGTCCATGACCACGAGGTCGTAACGCACCCCCTGCAGCAGGGCTTCGGTGTAACGGGCGACCGTTTCGGAGCCTTCGCCCGTGGGGGTCACCTCGCATCCGGCGGCGGTCAGGTTGCTGACGATCAGCTGGCGGATCAGCGGCTCGTCTTCAAGGACAAGGATGCGCCGGGTGCGGCTGGAGGCCGGGGCGGGCACAGACAAGTCTTCCAGGGATTCGCGGGGCCGCCCGTCGGGTTCCGGAGCCGTGGCCGGGAGGCTGATGCGCAGGGTGGTGCCGGCGCCGGGAGTGGAATCGATCGTCAGGGTGCCGCCGTGGGCTTTGGTGATGGATTCACAAACGGTGAGTCCGAGGCCGGTGGCGTTGCTGTCGCCCCGGGTCGTGAAATACGGTTCGAAGATGTGGGCGAGGGTCTCTTCATCGATCCCCTCGCCGGTATCGGTCACTTCAAGCGTGAGGGTGGCAGACCGGGGCGGGGACTCGGCGCCGGATTCACCCTGGGGAATTCCGGGGTCCCCAGCGACGGGTGCGAGGAGGCGGAGGATGACCGTGCCGCCATGGGGCTGGGCCTGCTCGGCGTTGCGCACGAGGTTGCTGAGGAGGCGGCGGATCTGGTGGCGGTCCACCTCGGCGTGACAAGGGGCGTCCGGGACTTCGAGTTGATAGTCCAGCCCGGGGCGGCGGGGCCATTCCGCAAACCATTCGCGGACGAGGCGGACGAGTTCGGTGGGCTGGCGGATGGGGACCCCACCGCGGGCAAAGGTCAGCAACTGTTGGACAAGATTCTGCGCCTGCAGGCTGGCGCGGCGCGCGGCGCTGAGTTCCTGACGGCTGGGAGCGTCCGGCTCCAGCTGCATCTCGGCGAGCGAGAGATTGCCGAGGAGCACGGTGAGGAGGTTGTTGAAATCGTGGGCAAACCCGCGGGCCAGCAGGCCGAGGGATTCGAGCTTTTCCAGTTTGTCCTGGTGTTGCTCCGCCTGCTTCCGGGCGGTGATGTCCCGCATCAACACCAGCAGACCCTGACCGAATGGGTAAAGCTGGACTTCATACCAGGCACGCCGGGCTTCATGTTCCAGTTCGAAGGAAGCCGGGGTGCGATGGGTGAGGGCGGTGGAAAATTCGTGGTAATACAGCCGGTGCAGGCTGGGCGGGAAGACGTCCCAGAGCACCTGGCCGAGCAGGGCTTCGCGGCGTTCCTCCATGACGCTGGCCGCGAGGCCATTCAGATAGGTAATGCGCCAGTTGGCATCGAGCGCCAGCAGGGGATCGGCGATACTGCCGACAATCCCGGCGAGGTTGGGGAAGGGACTGCTGCCGAGGGCTTCGTTGAGGGATACCGGAGCCGCCGCAGGGGCGTTGGGCTCGCGGCGGCGGAAGAGAACCACGATGCCGGTCAGGGAGCCATCGGCATCGCGGATCGGCGTGGTGGTGTCTTCGATGTGGACGGGGCGGCCATCGCGGTCAGTGAGGAGGATGGTGCGGCTGGGGGTGCCGGAGACGAGGCCGGAGGATTCCAGCGCCTCGCCGTTGGGCAGGGCCACGCGGAAGACTTCATGCAGGGGGCGGCCGGTGGCCTCGCGGATGGACCAGCCGGTCAGCTGCTCCGCCACGGGATTCATGAAATTGATGACCCCGAGCATGTCGGTGGAGATGACGCCTTCCGCCATGCTGCGGAGGGTGGCGACAAAGCGGTCCTCGCTGGACTGAAGTTTCTGCAGGGCGGTATGACGGGCGTAGGCCAGTTCGATGACCGAGCGGAGTTCGCTCTGGTGGAAGGGTTTGAGCAGATACCCGTAGGGCTGGGCGGCGCGGGCACGGGCGAGGGTAGGCTCGTCCGCATAGGCGGTGAGGAAAATCACCGGCACGCGGTATTCGGCCTGAAGGCGGGTGGCGGTTTCGACGCCGTCCATGCCCTGTTCCAGCTGGATGTCCATGAGCACCACGTCCGGTTGGAACCGCTGCATGGCTACCAGGGCTTCCTCGCCGGTGCGGCAAAGGGCGGAGACTTCGAAACCTAGCTTTTTAAGCGTGGCTTCAAGGTCCCGTGCCACGAGGGTCTCGTCCTCCACTACCAGGATACGCAGGGCATTCATCTCAATCGCTGCAGCCGCTGGGGCTGCGTGCGCACATCCGTAAGGACACCCGGGACCTGCAACAACGGGAAAATCAGCGGGCAGCCGGCTTGGCTTCCGGCCGCTGGCGGCGGAGCCGGAGAGGCATGGGTCAGGGCGGACAAGTCAGGCAAAAAGTGCCAATATCCTGATCCCGGAAGATGCCTTCGGTAAAGGTTTGGCGGGTGAAGGTGCCGGTCTGGGGACCGGTGAAGGTGAACCGGTAGTCCTCCCCGTGGGTGGAGCTGAACGTGGTGATGAGCCGGGCACTCGTGCTGCCGGTCACGAGCCAGTTTCCGTTGAAGGAGGCCGATTGGCCGTCCAGCAGGCGGGTGCCTCCGCTGGCACTCGTGAGGCTGATGCCACCCCCCGAAGGCTGATCCGAGAAAGCAAAACTATAGCCCGTGGGGATCGGAGGCACCAAGGGAAGACCCGCCTTGGGTCCGGGGCCGAAACTGCCGTCGTCGGTTTCTTCCAGGCGGGAGCCCAGGAACGTCTGGCGGGTGAAACGACCGGCCTTCACCGCGCTGAACTGCAACTGCAGGGTCTCGCGGGAGCCATCGGGAAAGGTCAGCACCGCTCCGCCGTCGGTCAGGCTGGTGCGCTGATAGGTCCAAGTGAAGGACTTGCTCAAAGCGCCCGTCTGCCGGGTGCCTGTTCCACTGGCAGGGAAATCATATTGCACCACGCGCCGGCCTTCGTTGAATTGCAACGCCAGCGCCTGTAGTGCCCACGGGGCGGGGCCCATGGCGGGCTCCGTCATGACCTGCAACCGGAAAAACTGCTGGCCTGCGCCAGGCATCGCTTTTTCAAAAGGGACCCCCGTGCCGAACAGAGGGCCGCCCATCCCGGTCCAGGATTTGAGGTCCGGCGAGACCTGCATCTGGTAAACTTTGCCGGCCTCGGTGGGCATGGTGATCACCACCGCCGGCCGCAGGGTCATCGCAGGCGAAGCAGGCGGCACCACGGCTTGAGCCGGGGCCTGCCCCGTGCATGCCAGCCCCACGGCCGGGAGCAGCCAGACGGGACGGAAGGCACGCGGGAAGAGGTTCATGGCTCGGGATTCCGGAAAGGTCCCGATTATTACCAGATTCTGCCAGCAGGTGGCAAGCTCTGTTTTCCGCCGGTCAGCGGTTGGCCTCGATCAGCTCCACGAAGTCTTTGAAGAAATAGCGGGCATCGTTCGGGCCGGGAGCGGCTTCCGGGTGATACTGGACGCTGAAGACCGGGGCTTCCCGGTGACGCAGCCCTTCCACGGTCTGGTCGTTGAGATTCAGGTGGGTGATTTCGACATTGGACGGCAGCGAATCGGGATCGACCGCAAACCCGTGGTTTTGGCTGGTGATGGAGACGGTGCCGGTGCGGAGGTCCTGCACGGGCTGGTTGCCGCCCCGATGACCGAATTTCAGCTTGAAGGTCTTGCCCCCGAAGGCATGGCCCAGCATTTGGTGGCCGAGACAAATGGCGAAAAGCGGCGTTTTTCCGATGAATTGTTTGACCTCCTCGTAAACATAACTGAGCGCGGCGGGGTCGCCCGGGCCATTGGAGAGGAACACCCCATCGGGTTTCATCGCCAGCACGTCAGCAGCGCTGGTGGCAGCCGGGACGACATCGACATGGAACCCTTCCTGCCGGAGACGGCGCAGGATGTTGCGTTTAATGCCCAGATCGTAAGCCACGATGCGGTATTTGGGCTCGGGCAGTTCCTTGATCACGGGGCCGTCGGCATTCGGCAGGAGCCACTCGCGGCTTTCGGTGCCGGCCGGGTCCCAGACATAGCTGGCGGGGGTGCTGACTTCCTTCACAAAATCGCTGCCGCTCATCGGGGCACTGGCGGCGGCGCGGGCGGTGGCGGCGGCGGGATCGAGAACCTCGGTGCTGAGGAAGGCGCGCATCGCCCCGCGGGTGCGGAGGTGTTTGGTGAGGCGGCGGGTATCGATGCCCTGGATGCCCATCAGGTTCCATTTTTTCAAGTACCCCTCCAGGCTGTCCTCAGCGCGCCAGTTGCTGGGCACGGGACAGAGTTCCTCGACCACGAAGCCGCGGACGTGCGGCTGGCTGGACTCGTTATCCGACGCGGTGACGCCGTAATTTCCGATCAGCGGGTAGGTCATGGCCACGATCTGGCCGCGGTAGGAGGGGTCGGTGAGCACTTCTTGGTATCCGGTCATGCTGGTATTGAAACAGGCCTCACCGGTGGTGCTGCCGGTGACGCCAAACGACTCGCCGAAAAAGTGGACTCCGTCTTCAAGGGCTAGGATGGCTTTCATAGTGGGGGCAGGCTGCTTTTCGAGGTAAGGCAGCACCTGCTGAAAGCAATCCGGTTTTTTCGCCGGACGGCACTCTACCGGGCCACCCGGAGCTTTTCCCGGGCAAATATCGCTCAACCTCCGCGCAATTGACGGACGGCTTCATAAAGCACGATTCCAGCCGCGTTGCCCAGATTCAGGCTGCGCACCCCCTGCTGCGGGATGGTGAGGCATTGTTCCGGATGCGCCGCCAGCAGGCTTTCCGGCAGGCCTTTGCTTTCCCGGCCAAACACGAGGTAATCGCCATCGCGGAAGGATTCGTCCCAGTAAGCCCGGTTCGTTTTGGTGGTAAGGAAAAAAAACCGGGCGTCCGGGCCGGCAGCTTCCTGCAACGCCGCAAAATCCGGCCAGCGCCGGCAATCCACCTCTTTCCAATAATCCAGCCCGGCCCGCTTCAGGGTGCGGTCGTCGATGTCAAACCCGAGCGGACCCACCAGATGCAGCCGGGCTCCCGTCGCGAGGCAGAGGCGCCCGATGTTCCCCGTGTTGGGCGGGATTTCCGGTTCGATCAGGACAATTTGCAGCATGACAAAAAATGGGGGCAGCAGCGCCTGGCTGCCACCCCCATTTTCGCATCAACCCCCAAATTTTTCGAGGCTCAGTTGGTCTTTATAAGCGGCGCTTCCGGAGCGAAATTCAAAAACGGGGTCAGATCCAGCTTCCCGTAGAGGAGCGGGATGCTGGGGGCGGCACCGGCATATTCCACCGACCCGGGCAGCGGGGCTTCGGGGGCGGCCACCACAGGAGCGGGGGCAGGAGCGGCAAGCGTCTCCGGAGCTGGCGCCACGGCGGGAGCCGGGGCAGCAGTTTCAGCGGTGTGGTAAACAATCGGCAGAGACTCGGGGGCCGCCGCCAATTCCTCTTCCGTCACCGTCGGCGGTGGGCCGGGCAGCAGGGTCGTGATGTGATCCGGTGATCCGGTCGGAGGCGGCAGATCCATCTCGGGAGTGCCCGGAGGAATGCTCAGCATCTCCGGAGGCGAAAAGCGATAAGGGTTCCCCGTCATGGCCAGATCGGGTTTGGGAATGTCAATCAGCGCTCCATTTTCGGTCATCGGCAGATCCAAAGTGCCACCATCAGTCGGGGCCAGCGGGTCGAGGCCGGAAAGATTGCTGTTCGCCTGCCGGGCCGTCATCGGGGTTTCGGAAGGCACCGTCGCCTGTCCGTTGCTCAGACTGGCGGGCACGTCCGACTCGATTTCCCACTGGGAAGCATACTTGCCATTCTTGAAAAGACTGCAGGAACTCAGCCCGGCGGCGAGCAGGCTCAGAGTCACGGCCCGGTAAAGCGTAGAGGGAGACGGTTTCATTTACCAGAACCATAATAACTTCTATAAACAAAATCAAGATAATTTCTGCATATTTTTAGAATTTCCGTAATATCAGGGAAGTTGGCCAACAAAGTAGCCATCATCGCTCCGCGTGATGAGCAAAGGCAGCCGACGAAGTCAAAAAATACCCGGCACCACGCGAATGCCCACGACACGAATCCTCCGCGGACCTCTCAGAAAATGCCTCGCCGCAGTGAAGCCGCTTGCTCCTCACGCAGAGCGGTGATGGCTACTTTTTCAAAAACGCCGCGAGGTCGGCGCACTCCTGGGCGGTCAGGCCGAGTTGGGTGGCGCTCATCATCAGGCTGCGGCCGAGCGACTTTTTGGTTTTAATCTTCGCTTTGGGCACGGTCTGCGTCAGCCCGCCCATGCTGCGGATCACCACCGGGTCGGCATCCGTCAGGATCAGGCCGTCGATCTGCAGGTTGTCCGTGGTTTCGATTCTCATGCCCTCGAACCCGTGGGCGATGTCTGCGCCGGGGTCGATCAGGCTGCGCAAAATGACCTCCGTGCCCTGGGTGCGGCCCCAGGTGGTCAGCTCCGGGCCGAATTCCGCGCCCTCTTTCCCGATCTGGTGGCACATGTAACACCGCTGGCTCACCGCCGCGCCGCGCGTGGCATCGCCGGTCAGCTTCAGCGCGTCCTCCACCGTGAAGGCGGCGGGCGGCGGGTCCGGCAGGCTCACCGTTGTCAGGACGATCTTGTCCGGATCGTAAATCCCCTTTTCCTTCAACGCGGCGGTCAGACCGTGGTCCTTCCAGACATTGTCCTTCCGGTTCAGCAACCACCACAGCGCGGTATCCTTCACCGCCGCCTCCGGCGTGTTGGCCGCCGGGCTGGAACCCAGCGATTCCGCAATCGCCAGCATCGCCTGCGCCGCGTCCGCTCCGGTGTTGAACCCAATCGCCGTCAGCGCGTCCTTCCGCGCCTTCAGCGGCAGGGCCGGGGAAAGGGCGCGGGTTTTGAAGGCGGGGATGCTTTGGGGTGAGTGCAGCCGCCAAGCGAGGGCGGAGAATTTTTCGGACCATTTTAGGGAGTCGGGACTGCCAAAATCGGAAAGTATAGCATCAAAGACTTTGTGCTCTTGTCCTGCACAACTTAACCCCCATATTTCCAACTGAGTCTTTGTGAGCGGCATGGTTGGATGATGATCGGGTTCAAGAGTGATTTCTCTTGCGTCACCTGTTGGCAAACCTTTGCCTTTTTGCTGTCGGTTTGGCCAATTTTTCATAACTGATCCAACCCGCGAGTGGATGGCAAGCGACGGATATGGCTGAGTAAACAATAGTTCTTTGAATGGTAAACGAGCAGACTCCTCATCATTGAAATTGGTGGAGAGCTTTTCTGCCCCCAACGCCCTCACATGCACCGCCGGGCTAAGAAGCGCCTTGATGGCCCCTTCCACCGTTGTCACATCGAACTTCGGAACCACGGATTTAAAGCCCTTGGGCGCGACGCGGTAGATCGTTCCTGACACACTGTCGTCCATGTCCGCGTGGCCGCCGGTGCGGGGATCGAACCAATCGGAAATGTAAAGCGCCCCGTCCGGGCCGACCGCGATGTCAGAGGGGCGGAAGAGGGTTTTGGTGTCGTCGGCTTTCGCGGTTTGGTTGCCGCCGGTGGAGTCGGTGCCGATGATTTTACCTTCCTTGTTGGTGGTTAAGAATTCGAACCGCTCCAGCTTCCACCCGGCCCCATCGCGCCCGGGTCTGTAGCCGAAGATGGTGTTCCGCGCACTTTCACAGACCAGCAGGGTGCCTTCGTATTTTTCAAATTGTTCACCCAAGGCACCGTTTTCGTAAAAGACACAGCCGGTGGGTGCGCCGCCGCCGTAGATGTCGCCCGCCGGGGCCACGCCGGGATCTTCCTGACGCCAGGTCGCGGTTTTGATGTCCTGACCGGGCCGGCGGTCGGCCTGCCAGGGGCGCGAGCCATCCGCGCTGGCGAAGCCGTAATTCCCGCCTTCCAGCACGCCGAAGACGCGGCAGGCGGGCTGGTCGTCGTTGTCGCTGGCGAAGATATCGCCGAAGCTGGTGACGCAGTTTTCGTAGGAATTCCGCAGGTTGTGCGCGAGGATTTCCACGTCGGTTCCGTCCGGGTTCATGCGGGCGATAAAACCGCCGACATACACCTTCCCGTCATCGCTTTTCTGCCCCGCATATTCGTTGGGATCGCCATCCGGCAGATTCGGGTCCTTCGGCCACCACGAGGTATTCTGCTTGGACCCGATGCGGAAGGTTTTGCCGGATTTGTCGGTGAATTTCGCCCCGCAGTTCCCCGCGCTGAAATACCATTTTCCGTCAGGACCCACGGTCACGCTGTGCAGGCTGTGGTCGTGGTTCCGGCCATTAAATCCGGTGAGCAGCACCTCGCGGGTGTCGCCCTTGGCGGGGTCGAATTTCTTGTCGCCGTCCTTGTCGGTGTAAACCACCAGGTCCGGGGCCATGGAAACCACCACCTTGTTCCCGATCACCGCCACGCCCAACGGCGCCCTCAAAAACGGCTCCTGCACAAACGGCCAGGATTCATCCGCCTTCCCATCGCCGTCGTTGTCGCGCAGCACCATGATGCGGTCGCCCTCCGGTTTCCGGTCGAAGTGTTTCCGGTAGTTGACCCCTTCCGCGACCCAGATGCAGCCATCCTTGTCGATGTCGATATTGGTCGGATTGAAAAACAGCGGCGAATGCGCCCAGACCGTCACTTCCAGAGCCGGATCGGATAGCGTGAAGAGAGAAACCGGCACCGGCTCGGCAGCCCGGGCGGCGAACGCGGGCAAGGTGAGGAACAGGGCGGCGGGAAGGAGTCGGGCAAACATGGCTTTAGTTAACGCACCGTTGGTATCGGTTCCGCTCCCATAGCGCAAGCCTGGTGAATTCCCCCACGGCCCTTCCCTGCCCCGCCGCCTCTTGCATTCCGCCCGTGCTGTGGCAGGTCTGCCGCCCCATGAATGCCCCGATCGATCCTGCCTCTGTGACGCCTCCCGATGAGAGTGAACTCCTCGCGATCCGCCGCAAGAAGCTGGCGCGCCTGCGGGAATTGGGGCACGAGCCGTTTGGCGGGAAGTTCGACATCACCCACGCGCCGGGGGTTTTGCAGCAGGTTTTTGCCGAAGGAATGGAGGTGCGCGTGGCGGGCCGGGTGACCGCGCTGCGGGACATGGGGAAGACGATTTTCTTTGATGTGGCCGACATCGGCGGGCGTTTCCAGTGTTTCTTCAATGCGAAGAATGTGCCGGAGGAAACCTTCACGATGTTCAAGGAGTGCATCGACCTCGGCGACTGGGTCGGAGTGTGGGGCGGAACGTTTTTGACCAAAACCCAAGAGCCGTCCATCAAGGTGGAAGGGCTGACGGTGCTGTCCAAAGCCCTGCGCCCGATGCCGGACAAATGGCATGGGGTGGCCGACCGCGAGATCAAATACCGGCAGCGGTATCTGGACCTGATGTCGAATGAACGAAGCCGCGAAGTTTTCCTGACCCGGAGCAAAATCATGGCGGAGATCCGCCGCTGGCTGGGCGAGCGGGATTATTTGGAAGTGGAAACCCCGATGCTGCAGGCAGTGGCCGGCGGGGCGGCGGCCCGGCCGTTTGAGACCTTCCACAATGCCCTCGGACAGCCGTTTTACCTGAGGATCGCGCCGGAGCTTTATTTGAAAAGGCTGCTGGTCGGCGGGTTCACCAAGGTATTTGAATTGAACCGGAATTTCCGCAATGAAGGCATCAGCCGGCGGCACAATCCGGAATTCACCATGCTGGAAGCCTACCAGGCTTTCGGGGATTTTGAAGTGATGGCCGACATGGTGGAGGAAATGATCTGCCACCTCGCCATGAAGTTCTGCGGCACCCTCGTGATCGAACACAAAAACGAGGAGGGCGAGGTGACCCGCACCATCGACCTGAGCCGCCCGTGGCAGCGCACGCCCTATCGTGACCTCCTCTGCCGGGTGGACCCGCAATGGTGGGACTACACGCCCGAACAGCGCCGCGAAAAATGCCACGAGATGGGCGTGGAGATTTCCCCGCAGATGGAGGACCACGAGGTCACCCAGCAGGTGTTTGAAAAGCGGATCGAGGAAAAACAATTCAACCCGTGTTTTGTCACCCATGTGCCGTCCCAGCTGGTGCCGCTGGCCAAACAAAACCCGGCCGACGGATCTATCGTGGACGTTTACGAATTGATCATCAACGGAGTGGAAGTCAGCCCCGGTTACTCGGAGCTGAACGACCCGATTGTGCAGCGTTCCCGTCTGGAACATCAGGCCGGGGAGGAGACGCAGAACATTGATGAGGAATTCCTCCTCGCGCTTGAGCACGGCATGCCGCCGGCGGGGGGCATCGGGATCGGAATCGACCGTCTGGTGATGCTGCTGACCGGGAGCGAGAGCATCCGGGATGTGGTGTTGTTCCCACAGTTGAAGAGCAAGGAGTAACTTACGGTGGGAAGGGCCGGAATGTCAGGGCTGGAGCATGGCTCCGGGCGGGAGGCGTATCCGGGCAATCAGGGACGTTGTGCAGTAACGACGGCGGAATGGGCCGGCGCCGGCGCCGTCCTCATGCGCCAGAGCACATGGGTATTTCCCGGCTCATCGAGCCCTGGAAAGACCGCGATGCGTTCGAATTGCCCGGGGTCCTCGACCACCCGGATTTGATCCGCCGGTGACTTCATCACAAAAACCCGCCACATGGCATCCACATAACACTCGCGATGCTCCCGGTGCGCCCGCGCCATCAAGGCCTCCAGGTCCTGCTTGGAATGCAGCACCACCGCAGAGCGGTCATACACCGGCACCTCCGACCAGAATACGCCCAGGAGGGCGTCACCCGGCCGCACTGGCGCCACAGCACCCTGGCTGCCGCGCACCGTCTGGACCACGCCCCGCAGGTTTTCCCGGCTGCTGTTCCAATAAAATGGCAGCACGGTCACCCAGCCGGAAAGCAGGAGGGCCGCCGCCAGGGCCCCCGGCATCGGCCCCATACGGGGCAGGGAATACTCCCACAATCCTTCCAGACCCGCCGCCACGGCCAGCAGCAACGCCGGAAGCAGAAAAATGCTATACCAGGGCAGCAGCACCAAGCCTTGATAGAGACAATAGGCGAGAGTCAGCACGGCCCCCAGCAGGGACGCCAACGGAACCAACCTCGCCGTGGCTCCCATCCGCTCAAGCCTTGCCCCTCCCCATCCCAGGCAAACCAGAAATACCCCCAGCATGGAAAAAGCGAGCCAGGGAGCAGACCCCGCCGTCCGGACAAAACTGACTGGCACTCCTCCCTCGGCCACGCGCGCCGGACCCGGAATGCCGAAGGCCAGAAAACTGCCCGCGTCCTGGAACCAGTCGGGGGTGAAATGACCATGCAAATAAGTCTGGTCCGCCACCAGGCGGGCCGTCTGCAGAAACAGCGGCAGATTCAGCGCCAGATACAGGCCGCTGGCCAGCAGGCCGCTTACGAAAAGGGGCACGATGCCCGGCAGCGCGTCCGGCCATCGGCGTGGCGAAGCCCGTCCGGCCATCACCACCGCCCCGCCCGCCACCAACAAATTCAGTCCCAGCAACAAATGAGCCGCGCCGAAAAAACAGGCTGTCGTCAGATACTCCATCGCCCCGAAGAGGAGCCAGGCCCGCCATCGCCCCGTGCGCAGGGCCGCCCTCAGCGCAAGGAACAGCAGTGGCAGCAACAGCAGCAGAATCCCATAACACCTCGCCTCCGTACTATAGCGCACCTGCCAGGGATGCAGCGCCGTCAGCAGGGCCACCAGCACCCCGAGGCGCGGGCCTCCAAGACGCATCCCCAGCCAGCCCATCGCCCCGATCGCGAGGACTCCACAGATAAACACCGGCAAACGCACCACCCACTCGCACACGGTCCCGGCCGGCTGGCCTGACACCTTTTTCCACCCCTCGTAGCTGGCCCGGCCCAGGACTGAAAAAACCATGGAATTATTCCCGGTCAGGTTCTGATAACAGGTCTCCTTCCAAGTCATGGTGCGGAAGTGCGGAGACTTCGTCCCGATGGCCGGCGTCTGCGCCCCAGCGATATGGCGGCGGAAGGAATACGACTCGTCATTATAAAAGCTGAGGCCCAGCCGCGGCACCCGCAGGGCGGCTCCCCCGGCCATCACCACCACCAGGGCTATCACAAACCACCGGGCAACCGGCCGCTCCGCCCGGGGCTCCGCCACGCGCCAAGGGCCACGCCACCATGGTGTGGTGAGGGCCAGCAATCCCAAAATCCCCGCGAACAGGACCGCCCCCCACCACCATGACCCCTGCACCAAAACCTCAAGGCGTTTCATATCTCCCGTCTTCCAGTCCGCCACCAAGCCCATCCACTCCCGGTGCCTTGCTGCAAAAACCAGCAATCCGGCAGCGCCCCCTGCCAGCAGGGCCCGGACCAGGCCGGATTCCGTCAGTTTATCCCGGTTCCACATCAGCGGCTCATATCTGCACTCTGCCTTTTCCTCTAATTAAGTTTTATTCCTTTATCCGGGAATGGCCCCGTGATCCGTCCAAAATCTCCCCGGCCCAGCCTCACCGTCTTGTCTCCACCCCTCCCCAAAATGATCCGGTGCCAACCCGTCCGGGCCGCCTATGGTGTCGTCATGCGCCTCTTTTGCTATATTTTGCCAGTATTCCTGTTGGGCGCCGGAGTCCTCCGGGCGGCCAGCCATGGTTATGCCGCCACCGTGCATCCCTTGGCGACGGAAGCGGCGTTGGAGGCCATGAAGTCCGGCGGCAACGCGGTGGATGGAGCGATCGCGGCCGCCGCCATGCTCGGCGTGGTGGATGGACACAATTCCGGCATCGGAGGCGGCTGTTTCCTGCTGATCCGGAAACCGGACGGCACGTTCCTCGCCTTGGATGGCCGCGAAAAAGCCCCGGCCGCCGCCACCCGCGACCTGTTTGTCAGGGACGGCAAGGCCCAGCCGGCTCTCTCGCAGGAAGGGCCCCTCGCCGCCGCAGTGCCCGGCTGGCTGGCCGCGCTGGATGAAGCCGCCCGCACCGTCGGAAAACACCCGCTCGCCCGTGCGTTCGAGGGCGCCGCCAAGGTCGCGGAAGAAGGGTTTGTGCCCGATGCCGGTTTCGCCGCCCGGGTGAAACAATGGCGTCCGGTGATCGAAAAACATCCGGCCACGGCCGCCGTGCTACTGGCCCCCCTGGCCGATGGCAAACATCACTTGCCCGACCTCGCCGCGACCTACCGCTCCATCGCCCGGGAAGGGGCCGGCTGGTTTTACCGCGGGCCCTTTGCCGGAAAAACGGGGGAGTGGATGCAGCAGCACGGCGGGATCATGACCGTCGGCGACTTCGCGGCCTATCAGGTCAAAACCCGCCAACCCCTGCGCTCCACCTACCGGGGGCTGGAGGTGATCGGTTTTCCCCCGCCCAGCTCCGGCGGAGTCCATGTGGCGCAGATCCTGAATTTACTGGAAACCTTTGATCTGAAGGCCATGGGCGACGGCTCCCCGGACTTTATCCACACCGTCACCGAAGCCATGAAACCCGCCTTCGCGGACCGCGCCCACTGGCTCGGTGATCCAGACTTCACCCCCGTCCCGCGCGGGCTGGTGGACCCCGCCTATGCCCGCACCTTGGCCGCCAGGATCGACCCTGCCAAAGCCACTCCCGTGCCCACCCACGGCGACCCGCCCGCCGCTGGCCGGGACCTTTTTGAAAAACACACCACCCACTTTTCCGTGATCGACTCCGACGGCTGGGCCGTGGCCTGCACTGCCACCATCAATTTCACCTGGGGCAGCTTCGTCACCATTCCGGGCACTGGCGTTCTTCTGAACAATGAGATGGACGACTTCTCGATCCAGCCCGGCGTGCCCAATGTCTTCGGCCTGATCGGCGGGGAAGCCAATGCCGTCGCTTCCGGCAAACGCCCCCTCTCCAGCATGAGTCCCACCATCGTGCAAAAAGACGGCCAGCCCATTCTCGTCATCGGAGCGGCGGGCGGACCGACCATCATTTCGCAGGTGGTTTTAGGCATCGTGCGCACCGCAGATTTCAACCTTCCACCGTTGGAAGCGCTGGCAGCCCCGAGGTTCCACCACCAATGGCAGCCTGATGTGCTCCGGATCGAAACCACCGTCCCCGCCCCCGTCCGCGCTGACTTGGAAAAACGCGGCCACGTCCTGAACCCCGTCCCCCAGATCGGCGTCAGCCAAGCCGTGGCCCGCGCGCCGGATGGGAGCTTCAGCGGGGCGGCGGACCCCAGGGCCGGGGGCAGAGCGGCGGGATTTTAAAAAATATTGTGCCAATAAATTTGCATTCGCGACTGGCTCCAATTAGAAAAGGAGTATTTTAATAAATAGGTAAATGAAATTCTCCATCTTAATCTGTGCTGTCTTTTCCGCCGCTGCCTTGTCGACCTCCGGGGCCGCGACCACTTTCGTGGTGGGAGCCCAGGCGGTGTCCAATCCCGCCCTGCCCAACCTGCCCAACGTCTGGCCAGCAAGCGGGAACGAGAGCCCCGCCAAGGCCATTGATGGTCTCACGGGCACCAAATATCTCAACTTCGCCAAAAACAACACCGGCTATATCTACACCCTCAGCGGCGGTGGATCGGCCGTCGTGACGGGCATCAACTTCAGCACCGGCAATGACGCCCCCTTGCGCGATCCGTCGAGCTATATCCTCTACGGCAGCAATTCGGCCACTGCCAACACCACGGCAGGAACCATTTATGATGTCGACACCAGCTTCACCGTGGTGTCGTCCGGCGCTCTGGCGCTCCCTGATACGCGCACTACCGCCTTCAGTCTTCCCAGCTTCGCCAACACCACCAGCTACAGCACTTATCTGCTGGTGTTTCCCACCGTCAAAGGGTCCAGTGATTCCACCGTCAACAGCATGCAGATTGGCGAAGCCCGGCTGCAGACCGCCGCAGGAGACTTGGAAAACGCCGGCATCATCGCCGGTGGCCAAGCAATCCCGGAACCCGGCAGCATCACGCTGCTCGGACTCCTCTCCGCCGGATTGATCGCCCGCCGCCGCCGGAAATAACAAACTTGAGGATTTTCCCGGAATTTCCAAAGCCGCTTCCCGTTACCGGGGAGCGGCTTTTTTTTGATAAGAGGAGTGGTGGAGGGAAATTTGGAAATTGGAATTGTGAGTGGGATTGGAAAACTGGCAAAATGGGCTCTCCGTAGCGGGATAGTCGTATGGACTGGTTGGGTTAGAGGCTGGGGAATTTCTCATCGCGGACAAAGGGCACGGAATCAAATCTCCCTCGGGTTGTTATTCTGGCAATTTTAGTCAATTTTGTCCTTTGACGACGGATGATAATTTTCCTTTTGACTCTGTGCGTCCATGAGCGAACATATCAACGTATCATGATGCGTTCATACGTTCATTGAACTTCACCCACCCTACAACCATGAGTTCCGCCACCGCTGCCTTCACCGACTACAAAGTCGCCGACATCTCCCTCGCCCCCTGGGGCCGCAAGACTCTCGACATCGCCGAGCACGAAATGCCCGGCCTGATGGCGATCCGCGCCAAATACGGCGAAGACAAGCCCCTCAAAGGCGTCCGCGTCACCGGTTCCCTCCACATGACCATCGAGACCGCCGTGCTCATCGAAACCATGGTCGAACTCGGAGCCATCGTCCGCTGGGCTTCCTGCAACATTTTCTCCACCCAGGACCACGCCGCCGCCGCCATCGCCGCCGCCGGGATCCCCGTCTTCGCCTGGAAGGGCGAGTCCCTCGAAGAATACTGGGATTGCACCTGGAAAGCCATCCGCCACATCGACGCCCCCGGTCCGGAACTCATCATTGATGACGGCGGCGATGCCACCCTCTTCATCCACAAAGGCTACGAACTCGAAAACGGCAGCGACTGGGTCAACACCGACAGCGGCAATCACGAGGAACAGGTCATCAAAGACCTCCTCAAGAAAGTCCACGCCGAGGAACCCGGCATCTTCCACGCCATCGTGAAGGACTGGAAAGGCGTCTCCGAAGAGACCACCACCGGCGTGCACCGCCTCTATCAGATGATGGAATCCGGACAGCTCCTCGTCCCCGCCATCAATGTCAACGACTCCGTCACCAAGTCCAAGTTCGACAACCTTTACGGGTGCCGCGAATCCTGTGCTGACGGCCTGAAGCGCGCCACCGACGTCATGATTGCCGGCAAAGTCGCCTGCGTCTGCGGTTACGGCGATGTCGGCAAAGGTTCCGCCCACTCCCTGCGCGGCTTCGGAGCCCGCGTCATCGTCACGGAAATCGACCCCATCAACGCCCTCCAGGCCGCCATGGAAGGCTTCGAAGTCAAGACTGTGGAAGACACCCTCGGCATCGCCGACATCTACGTCACCACCACCGGCAACAAGGACGTCATCACGTTGAAGCATATGCTCAACATGAAGGACCAGGCCATCGTCGCCAACATCGGTCACTTCGACAACGAAATCCAGGTCGACAAGCTGAACAACGAAAAGGGCGTCACCCGCATCAACATCAAGCCCCAGTATGACCGCTACGACGTCCCCGGCGACCGCAGCATCTACATGCTCGCCGAAGGCCGCCTGATGAACCTCGGCTGCGCCACCGGCCACCCGGCTTTTGTGATGAGCGCCAGCTTCACCAACCAGGCGCTGGCCCAGCTCGACCTCTGGAACAAAAAGGACAGCTACAAACCCGGCGTCTACCGCCTCTCCAAGGCACTCGACGAGGAAGTCGCCCGCCTGCACCTCGAAAAAATCGGGGTCAAGCTCACCGTCCTTACCGACGAGCAGTCCGCCTACCTCGGCGTGCCGAAAGAAGGCCCCTACAAGGCTGAGCACTACCGCTACTAACCCCGGCAGGAGGCCGGGCGGTCCCGCATTGGCCAACACCAATTCAAAACCGGCATCCGCAAGGGTGCCGGTTTTTTGCATTCACGTCCTGAAAAATCCTGGTATTTTTGTCTGCCGTGCACGGCGGGAAGACAGTATCAGGAAATGCGTGCCATGAAATCCGATGCCGAACTGCTCCGCGACTACCGCCGCCGGGGGGATGAAACGGCGTTCCGACTGCTGGTCGAACGTCATGCCGGGCTGGTCCAGGGCGCGGCCTTGCGCCGCACGGGGGATGTGGAGCTGGCCCGGGAGGCGGCGCAGCAGGTGTTTGTGCTCCTGGCCAAAAATGCGGGGCGGCTTTATGCAGGCACGGGCCTGGCGGGTTGGCTGCACCGGACCGCCGTGCTGGTCTCGGCTTCCATCAAACGCCGGGAAGAAAAGCGGGGGCGGATCATGAAACGTTATGAGGATCATGTGCTGCTGACCGGGACGCCGGGCGCGGAAGCATGGACGGAGGCGCTGCCTTTCGTGGATGAAGGACTGACGCGATTGCCGGAGGAGGACCGGCAGATTCTCCTGGCGCATTTCTGGCAGGGCCTCACCTATCAGGAAATCGCCACCGCCCGGTCGAGCACGGAAGCGGCGGTGCAGCGCCGGGCGTCCCGGGCGTTTGTGAAGCTGAGCCGGTGGCTGGGAAAACGCCGCGTGGCAGTGTCCGGCGGAGTGCTGACAGCGGGACTGGGAACCTTGTCCCAGCCGGCTTCCGCAGCGGGTTTGGCAGCGGCAGGACCGCTGGCTTCCCGGGTGTTGGCGGGTCTGCCCGGGGCTGCGGTTTCGTCCACGTGGGCATGGCGGATCCGGGAGATGTTATCGTTTGGGAAGATGAAATTCGCCGGCGGCCTGCTGATGGGAACTTTTGTGGCGCTGCTGGCGGGCGTGGGGTTTTCCAAAGGGCGGGTGGTGGCCCGGCAGGAACAGGCGCAGCGGCAATTTGCCGCAGACGTGGCGGAAGCGAAGATGGCGCTGGCGGGATTTACCACCAGCCAACCGCCGGCAGATGCCCCCACCCGCCGATCCCTGGCAGAAATTATTGCGGAAGCGGCGGACCATTTCCGCAACGAATCCGATCCCGCCGGAGCAGCGCGCGGACAGATTTTGCTGGAGCAGGTGCTGCCGGATGAAATCCCGGAAGCGCTGGCGATGCTCGAGGGCAGCCTTGCAGAAGAAGCCATCGGCAGGCTGATGGTGCCTCAGTTGCTGGGCCGCTGGCGCTTTTCACAGAAAGCCGACGAACCCGTGCAGTGGGTGCTGGAAAAAATCCAGGATGATGAAGTCTTCAAAAGCTGCATCCAGCCGGCGGTTGGCGCGTGGGCTTCCCGTGACCCCGGGGCCGCCAGGGCGTGGTGGCGCGGACGGACGGACCTGCATCCCAAGGCGTTTGGGATGGGGGTTTATCACGCTATCCTGATTGGCTATGGACTGGAGAATCTCGGATTCCTGTGGGACGAACTTCCTGCGATGGAACCGGAAGAGTTCGATGCCGCGAGGAATTTGCTTTTTACCGGCATTAAAGATCCAGCGGCCCGGGAGGGGATTTTCTCACGGATCAGCGCGGTGCCGGATGAGAAGATCCGGGTCTCCTTGTTCAAAGGAAGCGGGGAATGGCTGGCGCGTATCGATCCGGACGCCGCAGTGGCGTGGACAAAAGACCTGCCCCTGACTGATGCCAAGGAGGCCTTCATGGTCCGGGCTGACGTAGCCCATGATCTCATGGCCAGGAATCCTGTCCTGGCCGCCCGGGTCTTTTTGCAGAATCCACCCGGTCCCCTACGCGATTTATTTATGGAAGGATATCAGGAAAGCCGCTCATCCAAAACCAAATGAAAGGCTGCTTCTTTTTCTGCTGGCGTGTGATCCGGCGCGGCATGCGTCTGGTGGTGATTTCCCTGGTGGCAGTCGCCGCCGGGTATTGGCTGGGCCGGCACAGTATTCCTGGATCTTTTTCAGCCGGAGTCGAACTAGCTGCGCCGAATTCTGAAAAACCTATGCCGTCGGCGCTGCCGAAGGAAATGCAGCCCAAACACCGCGTGGCCCTCCTGCTGCAGCACGGCGGGGCTGGCCCTCAAATGACGGTCGAGCTTTACGGTCTGTCCGCTGATGAATTGAAGGAGGTGCTGAAATCGGCAGAGTCGTGGCCCGGCGGCCGGGATGGTTATTTCTACGGCGAGGCGATCAAGGCTTTGGCGTTTGTGGATCCGGAGTCGGCGATGGCGGAACTGCTCAAACAGCCGTCCAGCCACATGCGCAGCGTCCATATCTCTGAAGCCATGGCCCAATGGGCCAAACGCGATCCGGCGGCCGCCTGGCGGAAGTGGCAGGCATCCTTGGCGGGATATGATCGGAGCGCGCACGGGTTGGACGGCATCCTGATGGAATTGGGCAGGAAGGATCTCCCGTTGGCTTTTACCGCTTTCCGGTCGTTCGCCGAAAAAGACCGGGCCGGAGGGCTTCAGAACGGATGGCGTCAGGGACTGCAACAGCTGGGCACGGTGATGGGGCGGAAACCGGAGACAAGAACGGCTTTGATGTTCGAATTGCTGAAACCTGAAAATTCCTCGGGGGATTTGCTATGGAATGGGATGCAGGCCCTTTTCCGCGATGGCAATTATGCCGACCCGCAGGTGCTCAGCGAGGCCTTGGATTGGCTGGACCAGCCCGGTATCACCGGGGAAATGAAAGGAATTATCCTCAGTGGAATCCTAAGTATCCGCATCAGAAAGGAAGATCCAGCCACGACCGCAGCGTGGTATCTGACTCTGGCTGATCAGGTGGGATTGCCCGCCCACGAAAGTAATTACCAACTGACCATGAACTGGGCACGCAAAGATCTGAATGCCTGCGGCGAGTGGCTGAACCAGCAGGAACCGGGGCCGCACCTGGACCGGGCGATTGACCAATTCTCCATGGCTGCGGCGGCCAGGGACGTGGACGCGGCCTTCGCATGGTCAGCCAAAATCACGGATGAACCGCTGCGCCTCCGCAATCTGGGGTTGGTGTGGTCAAAAGCGAAGGTGGTGCATTCCCGTCAGGAAATGTGGCAGGCGCTGGCAGACTCTCCGATCTCACCTGCGGACCGGCAAAAGCTGGAAGCGCAGTTGCCGCCTTGGGATTGAAGCCGGGAAACAGGGACTGGACGGCCCGGCCTGCTCCTTGCGGTGCTCCTGCTGGATGAGCAGTTATCTCATTACGGCAGGGCTCATGGCTTCACGGCCTTGAGTTGATCGGCGCGTTGTTTGAGGTCGAGGGCGGTTTTGGTATCAATCAGGCCATCGGTTTTGAAGGATTCGGCGGTGCGGAGGGTGTCGTCGCTCAGCGTAAAGGGCCAGATCATGGCCGCAGCATGCGAGGGGAGGAGCGCAAAGTTGGCCGGGTGGTTCGCCAGGTCAGGGACGAGGGCTGCGGAGAGATGGCGGCCGATGGTGAGGGTGTCGCCTTTGAACGAACCGGCCCGGATCAGAGGGGGCTGGCCCGTGAGGAGGGACTGGGTGCCTTCCGGTTCAGGGATGATCTTCATCTCCTTGCAGAGGGCGAGGCTGGTCTGGAGGGATTTGGCCACGAGGTCGATCTCGCGCTCGGAAGTGTACCCGGCGGCGCTGAGCACATCCTTGAGGTATTGTTCCTCACCAATCCGGATATCGCCCCGGTTACGGAGCATCCGGTAATCGGAAAAGATGACCATGGCCCGCAGAAACATGGCTTCGGCCTGCGCGGCGGGAGTGGCCGGGCTGATGAAACGCCGGTCCAGGGTCGTGGCGAGGGCGCCGACCTGCCGGTCGTATTCGGCCGTGGATTGCTGTTTGGACCACCAGTAAAAGAGGCCGCCGGCCGCCAGGACTGCGAGGATGACTTTGTTGATTGTTTGCATGGGAGAGAAGTTTTCAGTTATTCAGTTTTCAGGGGGACCCCGGCAGCAACCGCCTCCGGTTATCCGTTCCTGCACCGCACTAGCGGCGTTGCGCCCGGTTTTGTTCCCGGAGCCACTCCTTGAAGTCCTCCTTCATGGCGGCAGGGTCGCGGGCGTGCATCAGGGCGTCTTCGGCGGTGATGAAACCGCCGGTGAGCAAGTGATAGAGACTGCTGTCCATGGTGTGCATGCCATGGATGGAGCCGACCTGCATGAGCCCGTAAAGCTGCTCGAACCGGTGATCGCGGATGATGGCGGAAATGGCAGGGGTGACCACCATGACTTCGCTGGCCATGACCCGGCCCGGGGAGTCGGCCCGCGGCAGCAGCTTCTGATTGACCACTCCGACCAGGGCCGAGGAGAGCTGGGTAATGATTTGGGGCTGCTGGGCGGGAGGGAAGATATCCACCACACGGTCGAGGCTGCCTACGGCGCTGCGCGTGTGCAGGGTGGAGATGACCAGATGCCCGGTCTCGGCCGCCGTCAGCGCGGCGGCGATGCTTTCCTGGTCGCGCATTTCGGAGACCACGATGACGTCCACATCCTGGCGGACCGCGGCTTTGAGGGCCGAGGCGAAGTCGCGGGTGTCGAGGCCGATCTGGCGTTGTTTGATCAGGCTGCCGGCGTGGGCAAAAGTGAACTCGATCGGGTCTTCGACCGTGGTGACAACCCCGCGCCTCTCTTGGAGGATCTGGGCGGTCATGGCGGCGAGGGTGGTGGACTTGCCGGCACCCGCCATGCCGGTGACGAGGATCAGGCCCTGCCGGGCGCGGCAGAAATCCTCCACGGTGGGGCCGTGGCCGAGGGTTTTCAGATCGGGCACTTCCGCCGGGACATAACGGAAGGCGGCTTCAAGATTTCCCCGGCTGTAGTGGGCGTTGCCGCGGAAGCGGCCGATGTCCCGGACCTGGATGGCGAAGTCGAGTTCCCAGTCCTTTTCCAGACGGCTGCGCTCGCTTTCCGTCAGGACCGCCAGCACCAGTTCCCGGCAGCGCTTGGCCTCCATGGGAATATCGGAAAGGGGCGTGAGCGCGCCATCGATGCGGGCCACGGGCGGGGCCCCGATGCTGAGGTGAAGGTCGGAGCCGCCGAGCTGGCGGGTGAGCGTGAGCAGATCAACAAGGTCGTAGTCGGGGGACATGGGGGGGAGAAATTTTATGATTTACTATGGATGATTGATGATCTGGCAGGCCAGGTCTTTGGAGCTTTGGTTTCTGTCAGGAAATGCCGCGCAGGGCGCGGCTGAATTCCGCAGCATTGGGCGCGGTGGCGAGGGCGACCGCGGAAGTGACCCGGCCTTGTTGGACTGCTTCGATGAGAGCCTGCTGGTAGGATTTGTTGTGGGGATTTCCCCCCCGGCGGATGAAGTCGCTGAGGGCGGGGATGTCCATGGCTCGCAGCCAGTCGCGGGCGGCGGCTTCGACTTCGAGGCTCTCGCAGATGAGGGTGGACCGGTTGCCTTCCGCCGCCGGTAGGAGACGCTGGCTGAGGATGCCGATGGTCTGGTTGGAGAGCAGGGAAAGCATGGAATCCCGCTCATGCGGCGGCACGAGATGGACCAGCCGGTCGATGGTTTCCGCAATATTCGGACTGTGCAGGGTGCTGAAAACCAAGTGCCCGGTCTCGGCCGCCTGGAGGGCGATCAGGGCGGTGGTGGCATCGCGGATTTCCCCTACAAAAATGATGTCCGGAGCCTGGCGCATGGCACGGCGCAGGCCCGTCTCGAAGGATGGGGTGTCGATGCCGACTTCCCGCTGGGTGAAGAAGCTGGTCCGGTCCGTGAAAACGAATTCGACAGGATCTTCGATGGTGACGATGTGGGTGGACCGGGTGGAATTGATGTATTCCAGGCAGCAGGCAATGGTGGTGCTTTTCCCGCAGCCGGTGGGCCCGGTGACCAGAATCAGGCCGGAGCGCCGGTTGAGCCAATTGGTGAGAATTTCCTCGGGCAGCCCGAGGGTTTCCATGGTCGGGATCTGGGTGCGGATCTGGCGGAGCACCGCCCCGAGTCGGCCGAGGTGTTTGTGGAGGTTGACGCGGAAGCGCGGGCCATCCGTCATCTGCCAGGCGGCATCCACATCGGAATCCTTGTCGGGGTCCGCTCCGCACAGCTTCCAGAATTCAGTGAGGTCCCCACGGCTCACGGGCCGGCTGATGGATTCCTGCATCACGCCACCGACTTTGAACCGGGCCGGGGCCTCTTCCGCCAGAAACAAATCGGATGCCCCATTATGCAGGGCGACGGTGGTCAGTTCGACAATATGGGAAAGGGGCATAGCTTTTGCCTACCCATGCCGGTTTCCGGGCGTCGTCACAAGCCCCGATTCAGCAGGTGGCAGGGGAATCTGTCGTGCCGCAAATCAAGCCACCGGCGCCCCGGTCCCCTGCCCTGCCTTCCCGTTCCAGCGGAAAAGGCCCGGGCCAGCCAGCCGAATTTACGGTCCGGCGGCCTGCCACGCCGGCCAGCCGCCCCGCAGGATCAGCAATTCACGGTCGCCCAGCGGGGTTTGGCGCAGCCGGTCACGGACGGCCCGGCTGGCCGCACACTGCTGGCCGTCACAGTAGATGATCACCGGCGCGCCCTCCGGGGCTTCGGTGATACTGGGGAAGGCCGCAATCAGCAGGTTTTCCCAGTCGTATTCATTCAGCAACAAGGCTCCGGGGATGTGGCCAGCCTCGTATTCGGGCCGGTGCCTCGCATCAAGCCAGATCACGGGTCCGGCGGCAGCCCGGGCCCGGGCTTCGATCACCGTGACCTCCCCGGGTCCGGCGGCGTCCCGGGTCAGATAGAGCTCCGGACGATTCGGGTGGAACCGGTAAACCAAGGCTCCAGCCACGGCGGCCAGCGCCAGCAGCAGGACACTTTGCAGGAAAATACGGGCGATCATCAGGAGGAGGAAGGGGCGGCGTCTATTTTATCGTCTGTGGCGCAGGCCCGGCCGGTTTTTTGTCCGTGATGTTGAAGAAAACCAAGCGCTTTTGGTAACGGGGATACTTGCTGTCTGTTTCCAGCCTGACGAGGCCCAGCACCTTGGTATCGGTCGCGGCGGGCGTCACGGACAGCTCGTATTCCTTGCCGGCGGTGATTTCCCGCACTGCGGCCTTGATGGTCTCGCGGGAGGAAACCGCTGCGGTCACTGCCACCGGATCGTCTCCTAAAACCTTGATCCGCACCGTCTTGGCTGCGGCTGGTTCCCCCACCTGCCAGACCAGCTGGGTAGGCGTGATCTCGAACACCCCGGGGATGCTGATCTCCAGCACCAGATGGATGGGTGGCTGCGCCGGGTCATCCGTGGTCACCACCACCTCCTTTTTCAGCTCGCCCTCAAATCCCCCCACCTCAAACGCGGTATCGATCACCCCGGTCTCGCCCGGTTTGAATTCCATCTTCCCATCCACGGTCTGCGCCCGCACACAGCTGCAGAACGTGCGGATCTCCGTGATTTTGACTGCTTTGTCGCCCGTCACTTTGAAGGCAAATTTCGTCCCGATCTCCGTGTCGGCCACCTTCACCACGGCGGACTGCACCGGTTTCTCAAACTCCAGCCCGGCTTGAGCCAAAGGGACCGCCGCGAAGCCAATGATCAGGCCAAAAATGCGAATATTCATGGTGCCATCATAAGCGCCACCACCACCCGCACAAGTTCAGAGCATCAATGAAAGTTACGCCGGGGAGGACGAAGCTCCGGCTCAGTTCAGGGGCCTTGTGTCGAAAGGCCTTGGCTATGGCCTGTGCTCTGAAACTCAGCAGGAGCTTCGTCCACCCCTCAGGCTTCCAGCCGCTTCGTTGCCGTGCGGTCCGAAATCACCTGGGTCTCCTTGCCTTTCTCCTTCTCCCGCGCCGCCTCGCCGGGCTCCGGCTTCACTTTCAGCAGGCGCACCAGCCGCTCCGTCATCCGCTCCGGGGTCAGCCCCTGAATCAGGTCTCCGCCCACGCTGATGGAAATGTTGCCGGTTTCCTCCGAAACAATCACCGCAATGGCATCCGTCTGTTCGGTGATGCCCATCGCCGCCCGGTGGCGCAGCCCGATGCTCCGGTCAGAAATTTCCCGCTGACTGATCGGAAACACACAGCCCGCGCCCACGATGCGGCCCGACCGCAGGATCATCCCGCCATCATGCAGGGCCGTTTTCGGGTGGAAAATGGTCAGGATCAATTCCGGGGAAAAAGTGCTGTCGATCTCGACCCCGGTTTCCAGATAAGACTCCAGTTCCATGCCGCGTTCGAAGGCAAACAAGGCCCCGAACCGCTTGGCCGAAAGATCACGCACCGCCTCCTCCAGCGCCTCCAGCAGCTCCATATTTTCCCGCGCACTGGAAAACAGCCGGTGACTGCCCAGACTGACAAAACTCCGGCGCATCTCCGGCTGGAAGATGATCACGAGGGTCACCCCCACAAAAAAGGCGAACGTCCGCACCAGCTCCATCTGCAGGGCATGGGCCAGCAGCACCAGCGCCAGCACCAGCAAAAGCACCGCCGGCAACAACCGCGCCCCACTGCTCCGCCGCAGAAACAACCACGCATACAGCAGCACCCCCCCCATGAGGATCACCTCAAGGAGTATGCGCCAATATTGCTGGAGGAAGGAACCCATACGCCGGAGTCCTAAAATACCGCGATTCAGCCATTCCGCCAGCGGGAAGTCAGGAGAGCTAAAGTAAAAAATCGTCCGGAGGCGCGGCCCCGGGTCTGCTGGCGGCTTTTCCGGCTTCCCGTTCCAGCCGGAGCAGCCTTTCGGACAAGTCAGGAGGCGAATAAAAAACCATCATTTTTCCGAGCTTCCCCTGATCCAGAATTCCGTTGGCAGCGAGATTCAGCAGATCCGTTCTCGCTGTTTGATAGGACGTCTGGTGGCTTTCCTGATGGCTGGCCACGGTGTAGCGCTGGCCGGGATGTTTGAGAGCATGCCGGATGATCTCCACCTGCCGGTGATTGAAAAGATTCAACGTGCGGAGATGCCATTCCACTTCTCTTACTTCGGTCGTTTTGCGCTCCAAATATTCATGAAGTTCCCGGATGGCCCGCCGGATCACCTTTGATTGAGCCAGCAGGAAATACGTCAAGTCGTTGTCGTCCGTCTCTGTGTAGAGAAACGACCGGCCATATTTCGCGGGAGCCTTCTTCAGAATTTTGGAAATGGAGATAAATTCAAATAGCCAATACCCCCGGTGCAGCATCGCCCAATAAAATAGAGCTCGGGCCGTCCGGCCATTGCCGTCCACAAAAGGATTATTGTAGGCCAGCCAAAAATGCAGCATCATCGCTCTCACGGCGGGATGAATGAAAAAATCAGGAGTGGTGCCATTGGCAAAGGAACACATCGCTTCGAGCCGGGCTGGCAATTCCTCCGCTTCCGGAGGATCGTGGAAAACGGTGCCAAAGTCATCCGCCACGACCCGTTTCTCATCCGCCCGCCGCAACCGTCCTGCTGCGGTAGGATCATCCAGCGTGTCCTCCGTGACCAGCCGATGGATCTGGAAGACCAATTCCGGAGTGAGCGGCGAGGACTTCAGTTTCCTGATCCGTTGCATCACCTTGAAGTTGTTCAAAATCATCCGCTCGCTGGTGTCTCTGGGCTTCCTCCCGGTGCGGATCATTTCCTTGGCTACTTCCCGGGTCGTCACAGCCCCCTCCAGTTGGCTGGAGGTGATGGCTTCCTCCATCAGTGAACTGACCAAATACCGGTCCCGGGTATGGGGATTGGTGATGGGTTCGGGAACACTCACCATGCCGCCGGCATTGAAATCAATTTGATGCAGATCCTTCGTTACCAGGTCGGGGACTGAAAATTTGAAGGGGCGGTCGGATTTGTCCTTCAATCCAATGGGCCGGCCTGCCCGTTTTAGCTTCACACTCAACCACCACTCCCGATGAGTGAGCTCCGCCGGGGCGGGATAGCGTCTCAGCTTGTCCCAGTGCAGATAGTGCCGATCCAAATCATCAGTCCCCGGTTGAAGAATTGCATCAATCCTCCCCGCCCCCTGAACTTCGCGGATCAACTGGCTGATCGGAGGGGGATTCTGAGGAATTTGCATGATATGAAGAATACCTACTAATTTTCGATAAATTAGTAGGTCATGGGCTTTTTGCAATCATTTACTAATTTGTCACGAATTAGGAGATGGTTGCTTTGACCACCTTGGATCATGGGCTAAAAACCGGCGCGCCCGCCGCAGTTTCGATTTGCCGGAACACCACAGGGAGGGACCCCAGGACTGGGCCGCAGCGCCGTTTGGGGATTGAACGGGCGGGGGTTTCATCCTATCGGTGAGGATGATGCCCCGCTTTTTGATTCCGTTCCGCTTGGCGTGTATCCTACTTTTGACTGGGCTGGCGGAACGGGGACCGGCCTTGGACGGACCGGCCGGTGCCTCCGGTGAATGTGTGACGGCGGCACAGGAGGAGTTCCGGCAGATGATGCTGGACCCGGAACAACGCAGGAGGCTGCTCCCGGCAGGGGCGATGTCCCGTTTGGTATTCCGCAAAGAAGCATCCACTTTCAGCGCCATGCTCGCCGCGATGGATGGGCCGTCGCGGCTGCAACTGGCCCATCAACTTCTCGCCATCGACGATGTTCTGGCTGCGAGGATGGCCGCAGCGGTTGCCTTGCATTCCGGGCACGAGCAAGCGATTCCCCTCCTCGAGCTGGCTCTGAAACGCTTCCCGGACGATCCGGAGATGAGTCTGGCCGTGGCGGCGGTGGGAGGCGATCCTGCGGCGCAACGCGCTGCGTTCCTCCATGCGCTAACCCGGCTCGAAGCCCTCGCGGTTCCCCAAGCTGACTCGCCCGAATTGTTTTGGTGCTGCCTGCGGGGATGCGTGCCGCCCCCGGACGCGGAGGTGGTGGGAGCGATTGTGGCGTTCATCCAGAAGGCCCGTCCGGATTTCCTTCCCAAGGAATGGCATACCGTCCTGGATCGTGCGCTTTCCCTGCCGGACTGGACCTCCTCCCTTCCAGAGGCTCCCGCCTTACTGGCCGCCGTCATCCGCTATCAGCCCGCAGATTGGCCGCTGCGCCACTTTGAACGCTCCATGGCAGCCGCCCTGCAGGACCTGATCGAGGCCAGGCAAAGGGATGCCGCGATCCACGCGGCCGCTCTGCTGGTGGTCCGGCCCGGGGGGGCTCTGGTTCATCCTCAGACAGGGGCCACGGTGGCCATCTGGGCTCAACCCCATTCCAATGACCTGACGTCGGTATCCACTCAGGCAGAAGCCTATATCTGGCTCAAGCTGGCAGGGTGCCGGGCTCCCGCTGCCTTTGTGACTGCCTTGGAAAAAGCGCTCGCGCAGCATCCCGGCGACGAGCACCTCGCTCTCTGCGTCCTGCTAGCCCGCAGCATGGGGCGTCCGCTCGATTCCGGGGATTGGAATGTGCTGATAGGATTGGACAAAGGCGCATCAGCCCGGGTCATCACTTTCGCCAGCATCCTCCTTCCCCCTGCGCTCCTTCCTGCAGAACTGTGCACGGCGGCATGGGAGGAGCATGCCCGGCAGATTTTTGCCGCCTATCCCCAAAACAGTCAGGCGGTTGACCTCGGTTTCGGGCTGGCCTGCCTGGACCGCCTGACCGGAAATGGATCGTCCGACGCTGTGGACCGTTTGCTTCCGGGCTTGTTGGAATCCCTCGGGAAGGCCCCCTTTCCTAATAAGCAACTCGCCGCCCTGGTCATCCGCTTCCGGACTCCGATCTCCTCCGCCCATGAAAAAGCATGGCAGGATCTGCTGAAAAAGTGGGTCGTGGAATTGCCCACCTCATGGGATGCCCCAATTCACCTCGCCCACCTGGTGGAGGCGGCCTCCCCCGACCCCAACAGCGCGGGCCCTTGGGTTGCTGGCGATGAGGAATGGCCCCTGCCGGAGACCCTGGTCCAGCGCGTCACAGCCATCCTCGAAGCCTCCGCTGCGGGACGGGACTACATTGAACCCACTCTTCAACCTGGGAGGGAGTACATGGGCAAGGCCCTGCTGCGCCTTTCCCAGGCAGTGGCTCCCCATCCCCGCTGGCACCGGCTGCTTGATGGGGTGATCGCCCGAAACGCCGGGCTGGGGTTACCCCTTGGTGAAGACCGGTCGTGGGAATCGTTGCAGGAGTGGTCCTCCCTGCGCGCTTCAGGCCAGCTTGTGCCGGATCTCCAATTGGACGTGGAAGTTCTGCCAGAGGGCGAAACCCGGATTCGCTGGTCCTTCCGCGGGTTGTTGCCCTCCGGTGGACCGCCCGGCAAAACCCGGCCTGCGCTGGCGCTGCCCACACTCGCTGCCCCGCTATCCGGCCAGTTTGACGCCCTTTTCACCGTGGAGTCCACCGATGGTGGCAGCTCCCGGGTCGTAGCCCGGATCGATCAGCTGCCCAGAACGGGTACCATCAAGACAGTCCCATTGCCGGCCACTGGCCGGATCCGGGGTCAGCTGGTGCAACGCGCGGCCCCTTTTGCCACGGGTACGGCGGGCCCCTTGGCCTACACCACCAACCGCGTCCTCATGGATACCGCCGCCCGTTCCGACTGGCCCCGCCCCCTTCCTGACGGTTGGCAGATTCTAGGGGTCCCCGCACCTCTCACTTCCGGCAACTCCTGGATCGTCGCCAGCCACGGTGCCGCGTTGCCGGCGGAGTTGACCTTCCTCCTGCTGGATGACTCCGGCCAGGTGTGCTCTGCTTCCATGATGATTCCGCCGCCTGCATCCGGGCAGTCCCGCAACTCCACCTACACGTCCGCGGTCGTCCGGTCCCGCAACCTCAGTCCGCCCCCCGTCCGCTCCGCGCCTTGGCAGGAAGCGGCCGTCCTGACTAGAACGCCGCCCCGCTATCTGGCACTCGCCTTTCCTGCCGGAACCGGCGGGAGCGGTCATTTTTCCCATGGGCCTCCAGTTCCGCGCCTTACCGTGCAGGAGCGGAGCTCCAGCTTGGAATCGGGCGCGCCATCCATGGAAATCCTCTGGCAGTGGCAACCCAGCCCGTCGGGAGTCTGGAACCTGGCCTATCATCTGGATCCCCCCCAGGCCTTATGGTGGCGCGGCTCCGATGTCATCCTGTCCGCGCTCGAGGAGAATCCATCCTTGCGCCGCCTCCAGCTTCCCTTGGAACGAGGAGAGCAGATCATCGAAGCCCTTTGGCAGGGCGGGGTGGTCCGGTTCCGGATTTCACCTCCCCTGCCGGATGGAAAAAGCGATGCCAAACCCTTCCGCCTGATCACGCTCAACACCGCCGATCCCAACTCCCGGCCTACCTCGGAATCCTATCCTGGTTTCCTCACACTCAACCCGGTTTACCTGCAGGGAAAACGGCTTCCTATCCTCGCCCTCGTCAATGACCGCCTTCACAAAATCCTGACCCCTGACGGTGGAGAGCTGAGCGTCGATTCTGTGATCCCGGCCGGAACTCCTCCCCCCGTGGTTTCCGAAGCCATCAGCCCAACCCGCCTCGTCTGCCACCCTGCCCCGGATGGCCGCCTTCCTATCCTCGACTGGACCGGCGGCTCCCTACGGCTGGAATATGTCATGGAACGCCCGCCGGCACCCGGAATACCCCTTTGGAGTGAACCCCTGAAATTCCACCAAAAAGGGATCTACCGCTGGCCCTCCGCCCATCCTCCATTCGAAGCAGAAACGCCGGTGACCCTAAGCGACGCCTGGCCACTTTCCCAGGGGCTGGTCCTTGGCACTTCGGGGGAAGTCGTGTTCCTGCTGCGTGCGGTTACGACACAGGAAAACCTGCCCAAATAAGGATACCGGGATCATGGATTCTTCGAGAGGGACCACGCGGCTGGCACGCCGCGGGGAAATCTCCGGCCTGATCGCCGTTGAAGAACTGGAATCCAACCCTATCAGGACTTCATGATGCGCCGCTTTGGGTTTTTGTCTGGATCAGCCGGGATTTGTCTTCTGCTGGCCTTTTCACCGGCCGAAGGAGGGGACCGGCCGGGGGGGATCGGTGAGTCAGTGACCCCGGCGGAGGAGGCGCTGGCCGCACAGCCGGAGCCGGATGGGTATTTCCGGGAGATGACCGGATTTTGGCATGGGGTTCCCGGGTTGGAGGCGCTGCGGAGCCGGTGGGAAGGATTTGCGGCGGAGGACGCGGGGTTCGCGGTGCTGGCGGCGTTGATATCGGAATCGGAAGGAAAGCCGGAGGAGGCACTGGAAAAACTTCAGGGACTGCCTGGGAACCATGCCCGGTGGAACGAGGGCCGGTTGTTGGCGCTGCTGGGCCGGGAAGGCGAAGCGGTGGCGGTTTTGTCCGCGCTGGTAACGGCAGCGCAACGGCCGGAAATGGGCGCGGCGGCATTGATCGCCCTGACGGAATTGGACTGCATCCGGGGAGATTTTACCAAGGCTCTGCAGCGGACCACGGAGGCTTGGGAATCGCGAATGGAAGAGGGATTCCGCCTGCGGATTCTGGAACGGCATCTGAGCCTGCTGGTGGAGGCTGGGAAGGAAAAAGAGTTTCTGGAAGAGCAGGTGCGGCTGGCCGGTCTGCCGGACCAGGCACTGGCAGGATTGGCGGAGAAGGTGATGCTGGTGATGTCGGATTGGTTTACGGAAGATGCCCGGTTAAAAACCGTGCGGGCGAAACTGGCGTCTTCCTATACGACGACGGCGGTGACCGCCGTGGCCCGCAATCAGTCCGCCGGAACCCGGCAGCGGGAGACGATGGATTGTGGTGTTCTGTGGCCTCGTCTACCGGCGCTGGAGGCTTTGGGACAGGATGCCGGGGGAACTTTTGACACGGCGGTCCGGATCGCCAATGCGATGTCCAGCCGCAAGGAGTGGCCGCAAAATCTGGAGGGGCAACCGCTGCTGCAACGGGTGTTCCGGGAACAGCCGCTGGCGCTGATGCGGTGGTTTTTTGTGAATCCTGATCCGGCAAAACCGCTCCCTCCGCTGGCACGGACGCTGGTGGAGACGATCCCTGCGGGGGTGGAACGCCGGGTGATGGATTTGATGGAACGGGCTTGGGCGGGCCGGGCGGGGGCGGAGGATGCGGAGGCGCTGGCGGCTATTATTGTGGAAGCCACGCAGCTCAGGCAGAAGCGGCCGCCTGGTTTTTTCGGAGGGGGGGCGGTAACGTTCTGGGGATGGCCGGCTTTGCCTGCCCTTCCAGCCAGGGAGGTGATCTGGAATTTTACAGGCGGGGACTGGCTGAAGTTTTACCGCTCGTCCTGCCGCCTGGCTCCTCTGTTAAAAGGGGGAGCCAATGCGCCGTTTTACGATTCCGGGGGCCAGGTGATCAGCTGGGGGAGATGGCGTCCGGAGTGGCCGGTGGCAAGGGAGGCTGAACTGATGGTGTGGGCGTGGAGTCAATTGTTGAAGCTGAAGGAGGGAACGCCGGAACGGGCAGCGGAGATTGCGGGCCGGATGACAGACCCCGGGCAGCGGTTTTGGTTTGCTGCCCTGATCCGGCAGAAGGATTTGCTGGTGGCGTGGTGTCAGGACGCAAACCTGTTGAAGCAGGTGAATACGGCGGCGCTGATGGAGGCGGCCCAAGCGATGAAACCCAATGATATGCTACCCCCGGTGGAAGGGGAGGAAGGTGCCGTCGCTGCGATAGCCCGCGAAATGGCGCTGAGGTTGAATTTAAATGAATTGGATATGGTGCGCAGCCTGGAGGCCTTCCGCCGGGGTATGACGGCGGAAAGGAAACAGGCCATGAGGTCCCGCCCGGTGGATCCGGAATTGGCAGAGACGCTGGGGGGATTGTCGGATTTTTCCGATAAGGCGGTGCGTGAGCATTGGAGAAAGAGCCAATTGAAGATGATGCCCCACCCGCTGTTTGGCATTCCGGTCAGCCCGTCGGTGGAACGGTTCCGGGTGCTGAATGCCTTGCTGCAGGTGGCGTCCAAAAGCCGGGTTACGGGATTTGTGAGTCCGCGGAAGCAGGTGGTCTTTGAATTGTTTGGTGATAAAATGAGCCCTGAGTTGCGGCCAAGGCCTCCGGAATTGCTGGAAGCGCTGAAGCCTTTTTCCAGCACGCATCCGATGAAGCGGCAGTTGGCGCGGTGGAACGAATTGTATATCACTTTCAAGATCAAGGAGGAGGGATATGAAACCCAGGACCGTCGCTTCCATGAGGAGGATCCGAAACGCGATGTCCGCCTGACTCAGGCGCTCCGGACGCTGGCGGAGGAGGAGCAAGCGTCTTCCACCTGGCAGCTGGTGCAGGCGGCGCTGGAGACGGACGAGGCCAAACGCTCGTCCCTTTTTGAGAAACTCCGGGTGCGCAGTCCTTTATACGCCGGAGCGGGAAGTGCCCTCACGGGGTCAGCCGCCCCACCGGCGGCCCCCCCTGCCCTTCCCGCTCCACGGCCGGTGCCGGTGGGGCCTACCCCGGCAGAGGTGGCGGGGCATTTCGCAGAAATACTGAAGGACCCGGCCGCCCGTAAAACCCTGGAACCCGTGGGAGCCTTGGGCCAATGGGTGGACAAGGGCGGCGCGCGCGATGCCTTCCTCCATGGCTTTTCCCAGTCCGCCTTGGAAACCTACCCGGCCATCGCCTCACATCTCATGGATCTGGTGGATCCGTTGGCGGCGCGGTTGGCGGTGGTGGTGATGAGCCGTCAGAGCCGTCAGGGCCAGCCGGTGGACCTGGAACCGTGGTTGTTGCGGGCGCTGGCGGTTTTTCCGGAAGACCCCGAGTTGTTGCTCGCGTTTGGCGCGTGGCACCTCCGACGTCAGGACATCCCGGAGCACGCCCGCGCTGCTTTTGTGAGGGGACTGGGTTTGGTGAAATCGATGGCTTCCTTTGACGAGGAATACCCTGTGGGATGGTTTGGGGTGAGCTCCACCCGTCTTCCTGCAGAGGCGGGTCTTGTGAGTGCTCTCGGGGCCATGGCTGAACGGGTTAAACCGGATTCTCTTCCCAGGTTCTGGGTGAATACCTTGGAGGAGACGCTGCAGAATCCGGATGAGCTGGCTAAAATGTCAGCGGCAGGCATGCAATCCGCCGCGCTGGCGGCGGTGCGGTTTAAAAAACGCTGGCGCCCAGGCGAGGGCAGCCCCCAGGGGTGGCTCAACCTTTTGCAGGGGCTGGTCCGGGCGGGTGGGAAGGAAGCCGCCGCAGCCGCAGCCGAGGCCTTGCTATCAATGCCCGCAGGCTCCCTGGCCTATCCCGGAGGCCCCGCCGAGCCCGCCCCGCCGTGGCATAATTATTCCGATGGCGATGTCACCAGCCCGCAGTCCGAAGGCTGGCAGCTCCTGAAAATGGCCACGAGGGAAGACCCGGCCGGCCTCGCAGACCGGCTCGGCACCCTTTCCGCCGCGCACCCTGGCGATGAACAGCTGGCGCTTGCCGCGCTCCTGGCCCAGGGGCAGACCCGGCCCCTGACCGCAGATGAGGTAAAATGGCCTGGTCTGGCCCCCGCCGGACGTCACCGGGTGCTGGCCTACGCCAGTTGGCTCCTGCCCCCGGACCGTCTGCCGGCGGCGCTGGTTCTGGAATCCTGGGAAGCGGAAGGGCTGATGGAACTCAGCGATATCACGAACGGAAACCGCAACTTCATGCAGGGCATCGCCTACATGGACCGGCTGGAGTCTGCCGGTGCCTCCGATGCCGTGCGCCGCGTGCTGACCGCGATGGTCTCCTCCGTGGAAGCCCTCGGCCAGTTTCCGGACACCCCTGCCACGATCTTCCGCCGCGTGGCCCGCCTCGGTTCTCCGCCAGAGATCGAACGCCTGCAGCGTGTACTTGTGGCCTATCTCGAAAAAATGCCGGACGAGCCGGAAGCCTGGCTCCCCCTCAGTCATTTTCTTCAAATGTATCTTGAAGAATCCGGCCTTCCGGAAACCCCTCCAGAACTGATCCAGCGCGTCACGCACATCCTGGAAACCGCCGCCGCCGGCAAAAGCCCCCCCCCTTCCACTGCAAGCCGCACCTGGTCTATTTGGCCTCTGGCTTATGCCGCTGCCGGGGATCCCCGCTGGCACCCGGTTCTACGCCGCCTCCTCATGCTCACTCCTGACCCCAAGGACCAGTCAACGGAATGGCAGCGCCTTTCCACCCTAATGGAAGTCCTGGAGTCCGGACGTCTCATTCCAGATCTTGCCCTGCAATTCTCCCCTACGGAACCGGGTGAGGGTAAACTCACATGGCACTTCCGCGGGCTTCTGCCGCCCTCCCGGCCGCAGGCTGAACGCCGGAATTTCGAACCCGTCCTCCTGCCATGGCCCACCCTGGCCGCCCCGCTCAGTCGGGCCTTTGATGCCCTGGTCTTTGCCTCTGGCGATAGGGCGCGGACGGGGGAGCAGCTTGTCATCCGGCTCGATTCACTGCCCGCCCGCGGGGAGATTTCCCTGACAAACCTACCATCCATCGGACGTCTGCATTTCCTGCTCATCCGGCGGGATGCCCCGCAATACTCGGCCGCCACCTCCCCTCTCGGCTATAACTCCCTTCCTGTGCTGATTGATACCTCCAAGCCTCCCAAGGCGGACACCGCCTCTCCCGAAGGCTGGCAATTGCTCGCCGACCCCATCCCTTTGGGTGACACCGCGCAATGGTATATCGATACCGCCGGCCCGGACTCCATGCCTTGGCCGAAAGGGATGCACCTGGTGCTGCTGGACGACGCCAACCATGTCTGTGCGTCGGCCCCCATTTCTGAAGAAAGTCGGGCCATCACATGGGAAACCGCCGGCTTTCCCGGGGTCCAGCTGGGCATGAACCGTCTGGCACCCAGAGCAGCCTATTCCAAAGCGGAACCCCGGCTGCAACGGACCGGCCCCCCGCGCCGGCTGGCCCTCGCCATCTCCCTCGCTCAGCGCGCCGGGATGAGTGCCGAAAACCGCCCTGCTGCATCCCTCACCCTGCGGGAGTGGCCAGCACCCGCAGCCCCATCCACCCAAGGCTGCTTGGAAACGCTCGGCTTCTGGCACTTGTCCTGGGATGGAGAAAACCGGACCTACCCACCTGCCATTGCGGACGATACTTCCTTTGCTGCCTGGTTCACCCCGGGGAAGCTTTTCCTCCATGATCTTCTCAGTCAGGAACCACCCCGCGAAATCACCCTGGGACTGCCCCGCCAAACAAGATTGGACACCCTCTTTTGGGAAAGTGGCCGCCTCGTCATGGGCTACGTCCTGCCCGATGCCAAAGGCTCGAACCGTCGTTACGGTTTCGCCAGTGTGAGGCCCGGGAATCCCGTCCCGGTCACCTTTGGGGAGTTGCCGTCGGACATCCGGCTGTACCCCTCCTACGATTCGGGCATCGGAATCGGGCCCGTTTTTCTTGATTCCCAAGGCTATATCTGTGGTGTCCTGGACCCCGGCGGCAAATTCCTGCCCCTTCCGCCTGCGGAGAGCGGCACCCCGCCGCGCGAGCCCCTTGGTTCCTACCAACAACTTTCCGCCACCACCTACCTCTGCAGACAAGAAAAAAACGGGCTCTATCCAGTCCTGGATTGGACGGACGGCACCCTCCGGATTTCCTCCGTGCCCAAGCCCCCGGCCCCTCAAATAAAACGCCGTCAGCAATGGCGCACAGATGGAGAAGGAACCACCGGCGAATTGACTGGCAATCCGCCCAAGCGCTGGCGGCATCCTTTAGCCCTGAATGACTTCCGGCCCATCTCGGAAGACCTGGTGGTAGGTGTCGGCCCCGAGGGCAGCCTCGTCCTCTTCCGCTCTATCCCAGCTCTGGAAACCGCCTCTCCTCCCAGCCCTGACAAATAATCCAAAGGGAAATCCGCCCCGCCCGCCGCACTTTCGCTTTCCTATTCCCTAAAACCTGCCCATTTGGCCTCCGCATGAACATTCACGAGTATCAAGCCAAGGAACTTTTCCAGAAATACAACGTCCCCACCCCCGGCGGTGCTGTCGCGGGCACGCCGGAGGAGGCCAAGGCCGCCGCCGAGGCGCTGGCGGGCAAAACCATTGTGGTGAAAGCCCAGATCCATGCCGGCGGACGCGGCAAAGGGGTCTTCAAAAATGGTTTCAAAGGCGGGGTGCATCTCTGCGATGCCCCGGACAAGGCCGCTGAACTGGCCAAATCGATGCTGGGACAGGTCCTCGTCACCCACCAGACCGGGGAAGAGGGCAAACTGGTCAACAAAGTCCTCATCGCCGAGGGCGTGGATATTAAGAAGGAATATTACCTCGCCATCCTGATGGACCGCGAAACCAAAGCCCCCGTCATCATCGCCAGCACGGAAGGCGGCGTGGACATCGAGCACGTCGCCGAGCACCACCCGGAAAAAATCATCCACATGGGCGTGCATCCGCTGGCCGGCCTGCAGCCTTATCAAATCCGCACCCTCGCTGCCCAACTGGGCTTCAAAGGCGACCAGGCGAAACAATTCGGCGTGCTGCTCAATAACGTTTACAAGCTCTTCCTCGGAGCCGACTGCTCCCAGGTCGAGATCAACCCGCTGGTGGAAACCCCGGACGGCCGCATCCTCGCGCTGGATGCCAAATTCAACTTCGACGACAACGCGCTCTACCGTCACCCGGAAATCGTCGCCATGCGCGACACTTCCGAAGAAGATCCCCGCGAAGTCGCCGCTTCCGAGTATAATCTGAACTACATCGGCCTCGATGGAAACATCGCCTGCCTCGTCAACGGCGCCGGTCTCGCCATGGCCACCATGGACATCATCCAGCACTTCGGCGGCAGTCCCGCGAACTTCCTCGACGTCGGGGGTGGCGCGAGCAAAGACCAGGTCATCGCCGCCTTCAAGATCATCCTCGGCGATGCCAACGTGAAGGGCATCCTCGTCAACATCTTCGGCGGCATCATGGACTGCGACATCATCGCCCAAGGCATCGTCGCCGCCGCCAAGGAAGTCGGCCTGCAACTGCCCCTCGTCGTCCGCCTCGAAGGCAACAATGTCGCCGCCGGCCTCGCCACTTTGAATGCATCAGGCCTCAAGATCACCTCCGCCACCAGCATGGCGGAAGGAGCCCAGAAGATCGTCGCGGAAGTCAAAGCCGCGGCCTGATTCAAAACCTTCTATCCACTTTTAGACTCTCCCATTTCCCATGGCCATTTTAGTTAACGAAAATACGAGGATTCTGGTTCAAGGCATTACCGGTGCCTTCGGCGCCAAGCACGCTCAACTCTCACTTGATTATGGCACCAAATTGGTGGCTGGCGTGACGCCCGGCAAAGGTGGGCAGACGTTTGAGCACAACGGCCACAAGGTGCCTATTTTTGACACGGTGGAAGAAGCCGCGCGCCAAACCGGGGCGACCGTTTCCTGTATCTTTGTGCCGCCGGCGTTTGCTGGCGATGCGATCCTGGAAGGCGTCGGTGCCGGACTGGACCTTGCCGTTTGTATCACCGAAGGCATTCCCGTCATGGACATGATGCGCGTCCGCGCCGCCATGGAAGGCAGCAAAACCCGCCTGATTGGGCCGAACTGCCCGGGAATCGTCACCCCCGGCACCGGCAAGGATTCCCACGGCGGCTGCCGCATCGGCATTGCCCCCGGCTACATCCACAAACGCGGCAGCATCGGCGTGGTTTCCCGCTCCGGCACCCTGACTTACGAAGCGGTCTGGCAACTCACCTCCCGCGGCCTTGGCCAGAGCACCTGCGTCGGCATCGGGGGCGACCCGATCAATGGCACCACCCACCTCGACATCATCAAAATGTTCAACGAGGACCCGGAAACCGAAGGCATCATCATGATCGGTGAAATCGGCGGCACCAACGAAGAGCAGGCCGCCGAGTGGGTGAAGGCCAACGTCAAAAAACCGATGGCCGGATTCATCGCCGGAGCCACCGCGCCACCCGGCCGCCGCATGGGCCACGCCGGAGCCATCGTCTCCGGCGGCAAAGGCACCGCCGCCGCCAAACAGGCCGCCATGGAAGACGCCGGCATCGAAATCGCCGTCACCCCCTCCGACATGGCCGACGCCCTGATCCGGGCGATGAAACGGTAACGGCACCGCCGGTTCCAGTCCGCTGATTCCTATCCAACCCGCCCGGTCATTCACCGGGCGGGTTTTTGTACACCGGCATGTTCTTCGCCCCGTGGGGGGCAGCATCTTTGTAGCTCCCCGTCCACCCTCCTCCTTTCAAGCCCCATCGGGGCGGCATCTGCCGGGGAAGATGTCACCCCTACGGGGGTTGATGTGTCCTGCTGGTAAACGCCTATAAAGATCGGGCACCTACGGCGCCAGCCATGCAGTGCGCGCATCCAGCGCATCCAGAAGTTGCGGTTGGAAATGGCGCGTCCCGGGCTCATGGGGAAGGATGTCCCGGATTTTTCCTTTCGTGTCCGCTTTGGCCCTGACGGCCCTTTCCGTTCCTTTGCCATCAGTGGCTCAGGAGGCTCCTGCCGCACCCGCGGCCGCTGCTGAAACCAAGCCAGCCGCGGTTCCGGATTGGATCGCGCTCTTCAACGGCACCAATCTCGACGGCTGGACCATCAAGATTGCCAAGCGGCCGCTGGGCGAAAACTATGCGGACACGTTCCGGGTGGAGGATGGAATTCTGAAAGTCAGTTATGACAAGTATCCGAAGTTCGATGCCCAATACGGCCATCTCTTCACCAATCTCGCCTACTCGCACTACCTCCTGCGGCTGGAATACCGGTTTGCCGGGGTGAAAGTGCCGGATGCGCCGGGCTACACCAATCTGAACAGCGGCGTGATGATCCACGCCCAGCCGCCGCAAAGCATGCGCTTCGATCAGGGGTTTCCCAGCAGCCTGGAGATGCAGTTCCTCGCCGACGAAGGCAAAGGTCCCCGCTCCACCGGCAACCTCTGCACGCCGGGCACGAATGTCGAATACCAGGGAAAGTTCACCCGCCAGCACATCCTAACCTCCAGCGCCCCGACCTTCCCGGCCGAGGAATGGGTCCGCGCCGAAGTGGAAGTGCGCGGCAATGAAGAGATCATCCATCGCGTTAATGGCGTGGAAGTTCTCCGCTATCAAAAGCCCACCCTTGATCCCAAAAACGACAACGCCCCGGCCAGCGACCTCCTCGCCGCCGGCGCGCCGCTCGCCTTGGGCTCCGGCCACATTGCCCTGCAGGCGGAAGGCCAGCCGGTGTGGTTCCGGAAAATCGAGCTGAAGACGATGGAAAAGTAGTCATCACCGCTCCGCGTGATGAGCAACTGCACTCCACCGCGCGTGGAATTCGGAACGTCCAGACCACATTCCAACACGCACCTATTTGCGGATCCAAGACACCAACTAAAATTGGCAGGGCTGCTTTGGGGATGGCATTTTGCATTCCGGGAATGGGTTCTGCCAAGTGATGCGCAACGCTCATCACGCGGAGCGATGATGGCTACTTTCTTTGGATACTATGCCACCACTTCCATGATCGGATTCCCGCTGGAGATCATGATGGGCCGGCCCTGGGCATCCATCACTTCGCTGCGGGGGTCGATGCCCATCAGATAATAGATCGTGGCGGCGACGTCGTCGGGGGTGACGGGGTTGGTGGCGGGGTGGCTGCCGGTTTCGTCGCTGGAGCCGTGGACGAAACCGCGCTTGGTGCCGCCGCCGGCCAACAACACGGTATAACAATGCGGCCAGTGGTCGCGGCTGATGTTGGCGTTGATCTTGGGGGTGCGGCCGAATTCGCCCATCCACACCACCAGCGTTTCGTCCAACATCCCGCGCTGTTCCAGATCCAGTAGCAAGGTCGGCAACGTCTGCTCGGTGATGGGCAGGTGGTATTGTTCGATGATCGGATACATCCGGGTGTTGTTGAACCCGTGGGTGTCCCAGCCACCGCCGTCGGTCTTCTGGCCGCCGATGCTGTCGCTGAAATAACAAGTGGTGAACTTGACTCCGCTTTCCGCGAGGCGGCGCGCGAGCAGGCAGCCCTGCCCGTAGGTGGTGCGGCCATAAGCTTCGCGCATCTTGTCAGACTCGGCGGCCAGATTGAAGGCCTCGCGGATACGGGTGCTGTTCAACATGCCGAGGGCCTTGGCGTAATATTCGTCGAGGCCCTTGGCTTCGGCGCTGAAATCCATCAGTTTGGCCTGCTGGTCGATGAATTGCTGCAGGCCACGCCGGTGCCGCAGCCGGTCGATGCTGAGGCCTGTCGGCAGACTGAACTGCGGAAGGCTGAAGCCGGCATCATTCGGGTCAGAGGGGACGTAGAGGGGGTCATGTTTTTTACCGAGGAAGCTGGCGAACTGGCCCGGGGTGGGTGTGCCGTCCGAAATGATATGCGGATAGGACACGTAGGTCGGCATCGCGGGATCGGGCCGCTCGATCAGTTTGTCCGCGATGGAGCCGTAGCCGGGGAAAAGTTCGATCGATTCGCGCAGCCGCTGGTCGTCACTGGGCGGGGCCTTGCCGGTTAGGGCGTAATAGCCGGCGGAATTGTGATTCGTCATCTTGTGGTGGACGCTCTTGATCAGCGTCACCTTGTCCATCACCGCAGCGGTTTTCGGGAGGCGGTCATTCACCTCAATGTCCGGGCAGGACGAACGCATGGGTTTGTGCGGGCCGCGGAATTTCTCATCCGCCTCCGGCTTCATGTCGAAGGTTTCCAGATGACTGGGCCCGCCCCATTGGAAGAGGAAAATCACGCTCTTGGCACGGACCGGCGGTTTCGGGCCGGTGTATTGGCTGCTGGCCTGGAGGAGCTTCGGCAGGGTGATGCCCAGCATCCCCAACGACCCGGCGCGCAGCATGGAGCGGCGCGACAGCAGGCCGGATGGGTGAAAGGAGGAGCAGGCGGACATGGCGGGAAGCGGGTGCGGCGTGTAAAAGGAAACGGAGCGCGGACTTGTAGTCCGCCCCGGAGAATTGGTTAATCAGAACAAGGAAATTTGGCCTGTTTGAGGGAAAGTCGACGGAAGGGCTTTGTTGGATTGGAGAGTGCCGGAGAGCGGCCGATGCTCCGGGGCGGACTACAAGTCCGCGCTCCGTTTTGTCAGTGTCTCAGAAGAAATTCCTTGGTGTTTATGAGGCTCCACGTGATGTCCTCCAGCGCCCGCCTCCGCTGATCCGGCGCCGTGAGAAGCGGTGTCAGGAACTCAAGCTCCGCAACCGACGGCGGGCGGCTGAGGGTGCGCCAATACAGGTCGCGCACGGCTTCGGCGGCATCCATGGCCGGATCGGTGAGGGCAGCGAGCCGGTTGTCGGAAGCGCTGATGACTTCCGCGATGCCGGGGCCGCTGGTGAGGGTGAAGACCTGGGCGAGGGAGCTTTCGTCGCTGCGTTCGCAGCCGCAGGTGGTGGTGCGCGGGGATTTGCCGAACTGCTTCAGGAAACGATCGTCTTCGGTGGGCTTGGATTTGCGGGCTCCCAGTTTCACTCCGGGGATGGCGGCGGCGGTTTTGGTGTCGGGGTAGGACGAGAAATCCGGGGTGCGGTCGAGGGCGCGGTAAATGGCATCAAGAAGCGGCTCGGCCGGGAGGCGGCGCAGCACGGGGTGTGAATAATTCAGCGTGTCGTCGGCATTCTCCGGCAGCGGGGTGCTGGATAGTTGGTAAGTGCGCGACTGGCAGATCAGGCGGATCAGCGGCTTGGCCTTCATGCCATGCTGGATGAAATATTTCGTCAGGGCGTCCAGCAGGGCGGGATTCGACGGTGGATTGGTCAGGCGAAAATCATCGATAGGATCGACCAGACCACTGCCCATGAGGTGGGACCAGATGCGGTTCACCTGCACGCGGGCGAACAGCGGGTGTTCCGGTTTCGTCATCCATTCGGCGAAGGACTGCAGATGATTCGTGTCCTGCGGCAGATCCGCCTTCTCTCCCAGCAATGCGGGTGTGGGCGGTTTTTTGGTGCGTGGGTCGTTCAGCTCCGGCTGATTATTCAGGTAGAGCACCTGCTCACCGACGAATTCCAGCTTGTCGTTCTCGTCCTTCCGTTTGTTTTCCAGGATGGTATAACCAATACGGTCGAAGACGGCAGAGAAACGGTAATAATCGTCCTGCGTCCAGCGCTCGAAGGGATGGTTGTGGCACTTCGCACAGCCGAGGCGGGTGCCCAGAAAGACCTGGGCGGCGGCTTCGGCGCGCTGGGTCGGCTCGCGCAGGGATCGATAGAAATTGGCCGGCGCGTTTTCGTAAGTGCTGCCCAGTGAGGCCACGACATCGCGGGCAAAGGCATCCAGCGGCCGATCCTCCGCCACCCCCTGGCGGATCCAGCCATGGAAGGCAGCCACCCCTTTGGTATCGAGGATGCGCTCTTCCACCCGCAGGAGGTCGGCCCATTTCATGGACCAGTGATCCGCAAAGGCGGGGCGGTCCAGCAGGTCACCGATCAATTTGGAACGTTTGTCAGGATCTGCTTCGGTGGTGAAGGTTTCCGCTTCCTGCCGGGTCGGCACCTGGCCCGTGAGATCGAGAAACACGCGCCGGACAAAGGTGGTATCCGGACAGTCTGCCGAAGGCAGGGTGCGCATCTGCTGGAGTTTGGCGAAGACGTGTTCATCCACCAGATTGCGCGGGGCCGGGGCGGCCCAGACAAAGTCCGGCCGGTCGGGGATGAAGGCGAGCCTCACCGGCGTTTTCAATTGCTCGAAGCGGACCACCACGGTGGTCTCTCCGCTTTTTTGCGCCTGCACCAGACCGTTCCGGGTGACCTTGGGCAGGAGGTTCGAGGGTTCATACACCGCCCAGCGGGTGACATCACGGGAGGTGCCATCCGAGAAGGTCGCCGTGGCGGTGAGCTGCACGTCGCGCCCTGGACCGGTGACGATGGCCTGCGGCGGGCTAACCGTCAGGGCCGTGAGCACCGGGGCGTCGGGCGGATCCATCGGTGCCCCGGCCGCGATCCAATCGTGCAGCACCCGGTATTCCTCCGAGTCCTTTTCAAACCGCTTCCCGCCCTCGTGTTCGGTGAGTTCTGCCGGCTTCTTCAGGAGAAAGCTGGACTCGGGATCGTCCACGTTGAGGCGTTTGCTGCGCACGTTTTGCGTCAGCACGGCATGATCCCCGGACGGCGATTCCCCGCGCAGGGAAATCTTCAGATTCCCCTTCCCGCTGCCGCTGCCATGACAGGCCCCCATATTGCAGCCCGCGCGGCTCAGCAGCGGCATCACGTCATGGGTGAAGCTGGGCGCCGCCCATGCGCTGCCCGCCACCGCCAGCCAAATGGCGGTAGTGGTGAAGCGGGGAAGCGCGCAGGATTTCATGCGGGGGGGATTCTCAGGAGGAAGGAACGCCTGCGGGGCGGGGAGGCTTTCAGGTGACGTGGCATGGGCGTGTCGCAGACTACGCGTGTGTAGTGGCCATGGACGATGCATTTGTGAGGTTCGCCGAGGCAATGGCCCCTGCTCTGCCCACGACTCGCCTGCGGCAGAGTCATGCTACGAGTCCCAAGCCTGCTGCTTTCAAGGAGGTGGGGCCGCGAGACGAAGACGGAGACCGGGACTTTCATAACCTTCCGCGAACCAGGCACGTTGAGCTGGGCTGAAAAAAGGCACCTTAACTTTCCAGTCATTTCCCACAGCATATATGGTTTCGGATGCCAAATCCCACATCAGCGGTTTGCCGTTCCAAGGATCGGACGGAATTGATGCGAAAAACTCAGCAACCAGCATTTCCAAAGTGCTGGGCAATCCACCGGAATGAGCTGCCTGCCAACGATAAAGGGCCAGTCTGACCTGCATGGCGCGAGGAGTGAAAAACACCCCGGTCATTGAATGTTTGATTCTGTCCAATCCATCAAAGGCCGACTCGACAAGTTCATCTCCAGAAAAATTCGAATTGAAATAATAACTGATTTTGTTGATTCCGTCTTTGCTGTGGGTGGGAAATTTCACCCCTTTTGCATCTTCCAAGGTGGAAGCAGGCTGCAGCAGGCCCTTCATCCATTCTCTCATTCTTCGGTGATAACGGTTTTGAGTTTGGTTGTTCTTCAGCAGGAAGAAATCGAATTTGGCTTCCTTGCTATCGGAAAATTCCGTGTATCGCTCCGATCTCGGCATGGACAGATAAGTTCTCAACACAGCCGTTTCGCCACGCATTGCTTCCTCCAGAGCAGGGCCGGCCACGGGTTCGGCATTCCATAGGGAAGTCATTGATTGCACCTGTAACCCGTCAAGTTTTCCAAAAGATAGCAAATCACAGCAAAGCGATGCTGCTGATCGTTGAAGACTTATGCCGATCAGAAAATTAATGAGATTGCTGCTGCCCTCAATTTGACGGGCGCTCAACTTATGAAGATCCGCAAAAATCGCACAAGCATCGGGGAAGCCGCCTCTTTGAGCTGCGGCATAGGCCTCCAATTCCAGAAAAGAAGCCGTTTGAGTCAACCAGACATGTGAATTTTCCGCAGTAATCTGGGCAGAGGTGTGCGTTGGGGGAGTGAGCCATTCCGGCATCGCCAAAGCCGCGCTTAAATCAGCCCTGAGTGTTTCCCTGCCAAGCTTTAATTTCTCGAACAGGGATTCGTCCCATGCTACCAGGCCGGCCTGCATCTTTTTTGCCTTGGTCCGGTCATCCATGCTGATTTCGGGGAATTTCCCCCATCTCTCCCTCAGGAAAAGATAACCATTACTGGTCGCATCCGGCACGCTGGTTCGTTTCGGCATCAAATCCTCGTAGGGTTCCAGTTTCTCGTCGTAGGCGAGGGTGGCTATGATGAGGATAAGCAGGAGGCCGGCAAGCCACAGGGTGATTTTCTTCACTGACCATTGCTGCGGGGGTGGGGCGGGGACGTTGTGATCGGTGAGCATTGGGAGGCTTTCTGACGGAATTGCGGAACGCGCAAGACTGGGGAGGCGCGGTGCTTTTTTCCGGGAACGGCTGTCTGTCCCGGTGTCTCTGGAATATCACCAGCGGCCTTGGTTTTGAGTGACCAATGCACCGGGGCGGACTGCAAGTCCGCGCTCCTTTTGGTTATTTGAAGTATTTTTTGGGATCGACGCGTTCCGGTTTTTCGGCCGGTGTTTTCGCGTCGGTTTCCTTTTGGTCTCCGGCGGGTTTGGCGGTCTTGGAGTCCTTTTTGGTCTTGGCGGATTTGTCCTTGGCGTCAGTTTTGGGCTCCTCCGGTTTGGCGTCGGCGTCAGGAGTCAGAATCTTGATCTGGTCAGGGGAGGTCAGTTTGATTTCGAGTTTGCCGGGGTCCGTTTTGGCGGCGCCTTTGTTGCGGTACTCGAAAACTTCGCCGGTGACTTCGACGGTCTTGTCCTTGTAGAGTTTGGCAGGACTGCCTCCTTCAAACTTGTCGTAACTTTCCTTCCAGGCGACGACGGTGAACTTGCCGCCGTCGAGGTTCAGGAAGGTCATGCCTTTGGGGGATTCGAAGGCGTCGGTGACTTTCCCGGTGATAATGCTCTTTTTGCCGAGCAGGGCGCGGACGGCGTCCTCTTCGATGGCGTTGGCGCGGGGCAGATCCTCGGCGCGGAGCGCAGGGAGCGCCGCGGCGAAGAGAAGCAAAGCAGTAAAGGGACGGAGGAGTTTCATGGGAGGGGGAGTGACTTGGTGAGGTAGTGTATGAACAGAAGGCCACGAAGGACAGCAAGAAGTAAGCTGCGGAGAATGGATTCTTCCTGACCTTCGTGCTCTTCTGTTCAAATTTTCAGAAAAATGGTCCGGGGGGAGGCAGGGAGGCGCAACATTTTTGTGCGATTGCGTGGGCGTGGGTTTTCAGGTGTCCTACGGGCATGAAATCGGCGGAAATTGAAGCTTTGGTGGCAAGTGTGGTGGAGCGGCTGCGGGGTCGCGGGCTGCGGCGCACCAAGGCCCTGGATCTCCTGATCACGGAGATGGCGAAACATGGGCGGCCGATGACCATCGCGGACCTGACAGCCACGGAGAGTCTTTCCGGCCAGTGCGACCCGGCCACGGTTTACCGCCTGCTGATGAAGCTGGAGGAACACGGGGTGGTGCGGCGACTGGGGCTGCACGACCGGTCCACGTATTTTATTCTGGTGCAGCACGGGTTGCATCACGATTACCTCGTGTGCACCGGCTGCGGTCAGATCGCGGAGATTGATATCGAATGCCCGGTGCGCACCCTCGAACGGAAGCTGGAGAAGCAGTCAGGGTATCATCACGTTTACCATGAGCTGGAATTCTTCGGCGTCTGCCCGGCCTGCCATGACGGCAAGGAGCACGAGGGGAAGGCGCACTGCTGTTAGGCCAGCACTCCGGCACAGCGGCCGCAGAGGTCGGGATGCGCGGTGTTTTGCCCGATGCCGGGGAGGTGGCGCCAACAGCGGAGGCACTTTTTGTAATTGGTGCGGGTGACCCGGGCGACGGGTGCGGCGGTGGCGGTTTCCTGGATCTGGAGATCGCTGAGGATGAAAAATTCCTCGGCATCGCTGCGCTGGGCGAGAGCCGCCGCGGCAGGGCTGCCGGCGGGCACTTCCAGGATGGCTGAGGCCTCGAGATTGCTGCCGATGAGCTTTTCCTTGCGGGCTTGGTCCACTTCCAGCATCAGGACATCGCGGAGTTTTTGCAGCTCGGCGATCTGTTGGGTGGCGGTGCTGCCGGCGAAGGCAGGATCGGGGATCGGGAAGTCGTGCTCGTGGATGCTGTCCTGGTGACCGGCGAATTCCCAAGCCTCATCCGCGGTGAAGGCGAGGATGGGGGCGAGGAGGCGGCACAGGCTGTCCAGCACGCGGTGCATCGCGGTCTGGGCACTGCGGCGGCGCGGGCTGTCGAGCGCATCGCAATACATCCGGTCCTTGGAGATATCGACGTAGAGCGCGCTCAGATCGACGGCGCAGAATTGGTTCAGCGTGATGAAGACCTTGCGGAAATCATACACGGCATAGGCATTCAGGCACTCCGTGGTGACGGCGTGCAGGCGCTCGAGAATCCAGCGGTCGAGCATGGTCAATTGGTCGTTATGGACCGCTTGGGTGCCGGCTTCGAAACCACCAAGATTCGCGAGGAGGATGCGCAGGGTATTGCGGAAGCGGCGGTACACTTCACCGTTCTGTTCGAAGAGCTTGTCGGAGAAGGGCACGTCGTGGGTCCAGTCCACGCTGCTGACCCAGAGGCGGACGAGGTCGGCTCCGTATTTGTTATAGTAGTGTTCGGCGTTGATCGGCTTGTCGCCGGACTTGGAGATCTTGGCGCCGCTGGTGTCAGTCACAAAACCGTGGGTCATCACGGCTTTGTAAGGAGCCTTGCCGCGGTGGATCACGGAACACATCAGGCTGCTCTGGAACCAGCCGCGGTGCTGGTCGGTGGCTTCGATGTAGAGGTCGGCGATGCCTTCGTTCCCGGCGTATTCGGGACGGGCTTCGGTGACCGCGATGCTGCTGCAGCCGGAATCGATCCAGACATCCAGGGTATCCTTGCCCTTGGTCCAGGTGTCAGGAAGGCCGAGCAGGGCGCAGAGTTCAGCGTCGGTTTTTTCAAACCAGACATTGGTGCCGTGCTGTTCCACGAGGTCGGCGACCTTGCGGGCGACGGCGGAGTCGAGGACGGCTTCACCATCTTCCTTGTAGAAGACGGGGAGCGGCACGCCCCACGTGCGCTGGCGGCTGATGCACCAGTCGGGGCGGCTTTCCACGGTGCCGTAGATGCGGTTCCGTCCCCAGGGCGGCAGCCACTGGGTGGTGTCGATTTCCGTCAGGGCCTGCTGGCGGACGGCGTCGATTTTGAGGAAATATTGCGGGACGGAGCGGAAGATGATGGGCAGCTTGCTGCGCCAGCAGTGCGGGTATTGGTGCACGTATTTCTCGCGGCCCAGCAGGTGACCGCTGGCGGTGAGCAGGGCGATGATGGGTTCGTTGGCGGCGAAGACGTTTTTCCCTACCAGATCGGGCAGCCCCACTTCATCGGTGAAGTTGCCGTCGTCATCCACAGGCGAGATCAGGCCAAGGCCATTTTCGCGTCCGGCGATGTAATCTTCCATGCCGTGGCCGGGGGCGGTGTGCACCTGGCCGGTGCCGGTATCATCGGTGACAAAACTGGTCCCGATGACGCGGCTTTCGCGGTCGAGGAACGGATGCCAGGCGATGGAGCTGGCGAGGGCGGAGCCCAACACGTCTTTGGCGCTGGCGGGGTCGAGGACGAAGCCGGTTTTCTGGGTGAAGGACTCCACGAGGGCGGAAGCGATCACGAGGGTTTCCTCCACCCCTTCAGCATTCGTGAAATTGCCGAGGACGTAGGTGAAACCGGGGCTGACCATGATGCCGAGATTGGCGGGCAGAGTCCACGGAGTGGTGGTCCAGATCACGAACGAACCACCGGCTTCAGCGACGGGGCCGGTGGTGGCTTTGAACTTCACAAAGATGGCCGGCGAGGTTTTTTCCTGGTATTCGACTTCGGCTTCAGCGAGGGCGGTCTTGGCACCGTAGCTCCACTGGACGGGACGCTGGCTGCGGTAGACGAGATCCTTGTCCACGGCAGTGGCGAAGAAACGCATCACGGTGGCTTCGTAGCCGGCCGTGAGGGTCAGGTAGGGATGGTCCCAGTCCCCCAGCACACCGAGGCGGCGGAAGGAAGCCTTTTGGATATCGATCCACTTGCGGGCAAATTCCTCGGAGCGGCGGCGGATTTCCGGAGCGCTGAGTCCGCGGGCTTCTTTGACGACTTTGAATTCGATGGGCAGGCCATGGCAGTCCCAGCCGGGGATGTAAGGCGTCTCGAAGCCGGCCATGGTCTTCGATTTGAGGACCAGATCCTTGATGACTTTGTTGAGGGCGGTGCCCATGTGGACGTCGCCATTGGCGAAGGGCGGGCCATCGTGGAGGAGGAACCGGGGCGCACCCTGAGCCTGGCGGCGGGCCTGGATTTTTTGATAGAGACCGGCGCTTTCCCAGGCGGCGAGACGGACGGGCTCGCGCAGGATCAGGTCCGCCTTCATGGGAAAGTCGGTCTTCGGCAGGTGGACGGTGTCCTTGTAGTTGGGGGCGGGAGCGCTCATGGAATCAGGGAAAAGGGAGCGCGCAGGCTACCGGCTTGAAGGGACGGGGAAAGGGGAGAATTGAGGGCGCGATTTCTGCCGGGGGGCGGGGGGAAAATAGGTCCTATATGACTTATAGGGCTTATAGGGCCTATTTTCTGTCAGGCGGATCTCCGGAGGACGGACTTTAGCGAAACCACCACCGCGGCCATGAGCAGGGTCTGGGTGACGAGGACCACGGCCCATTTTATGGCGACCCGCCAGTTGAACAGGCCAGGAATGATGGCGGCGGGGTGGTGGGCGAGGTCCAGGAAATGGGCGAGGGTGGACTCTGAGGCCGCAGTGGCGAGGTGCGCGGCCAGCAGAGCGGTGGCGCCCAGCAGGCAACCCAGCCAGACTTTCCGCGAGGGCCTCCACGCGGGGTCTTTGGCCATGAGGATGAGCCAGCCGGCGGCATTGACAAAGAAGACGCCCACGGTGCGTTCGTTGAAGGGGAAGGAGAGTTCCATCAGCCAGGCGATGGAGCCGTGCAGACTCACCAAACCGAGGCCGAAGAGCAGCGCGGCCCGGCGGTCGAGGACGGCGAGGAAGACGAGCAGTTCGAGGAAAAAGCCGGCCCCGAAGATGAGGCGGGCGAGGTCCGGGTGGCGGCCCAGCCAATCCGCGGAAGGAGGGATGGGATGGCGGTAGCGGTCGGTGGCAGGATCGGCGACCGGGGCGGTGGCGGGCTGGACGCCCTGGATGAACTGAGGGTCGAGGCTGTTGTAGTAGTTTTGCCGGTGGGTTTTGACAATCTGGGTGGCCACGTAGGGCGAGTTTTTCAACCACTGGCCTTTGGATTCATCCAGTTTGGAACAGACCGAGATGATGTAACTGGCGGCAGCGATGGCGATGGTATAAACCCACAGCCAGGTCCAGTTACCCGGGGCGGCCCAGCGCGGGAGGCCGCTTTTCCTGACAAAATACCAGCCGCGCACGGCGGCGAGGACCCAGACCACCAGCGTCTGGGTGAGCAGGGCGAGGCTGACCATTTGGAATCCGTGGTGCGCCGCGCCCTGGGAGTTGTTCAGGGTGCGGATGGCGATGTGGACAACGGTGATGACCGGCAGGGCCAGTAGGAGGCCGAAACCCAGCACGTAAAAAACGAGGGCGACCTTGACCCAGGTCAAGCACTGGGCCCAGAAGGCGGGATCGGACAGGCGGGTGATTTCCCAGCCGAGCCATTCCCAAAGGGCGGGCCAGGCGGCGAGGCCGACGGGTTTCGGCGCGGTCGGGTAGGCGGGGTAAAATTCCAGGCTGCGCCAGACCACGACAGCGAAGAGCAAGCGGAGGATAAACCCTTCGAGACGGCCCACATCGCGCAGGCCGGTGCCGCCGAGCAGGGCTTCCTTCAGCCCGTGGGTGCGGGTTTCGCGGATCAGGGAGGTCATGTTAGTTTTCCGCCTCCTTCACAAAGGTTTCGTGGTAGCCGTCCGGACCGGCGTGGATTTCGCCCCGCCAGAGCTGGACGCGGTCGGGGAGTGGGGTGCCGCGGTGTTTCGATTGGGCGACAAAGCTGTCGAGGACTTCCTTGGTGAGGCGGGCCCTGACGTCGGGGGGGATCTCGGATTTGATGCGGGTGTCGTTGGCAAAACCCCACTCGTTGAGCTCCGTATTGAGCCGTTTTTTCAACTTGGGGGCGGTGTCCCCGGTAAGATCGACCACGGGCAGCGGCTGGCCGGTGGCATCGGTGAGGAAATAATAATCGACCGGTTTGGGATTGGGATTCCCGTACATGGGGAAGTGGGAGAACGGATAGTGTTCGCCGGTTTTCAGGGAGACGAAGATGGCCGCCCCCATGAAGAGGCCGAGCCAGAGATAGCGGGCGCCGTGTTGCCGGAGGCGCGGCCATGGCGGGGCGGAGAGCAGGGCACGGAGAGACATGGAAGCCTCAAGGTGCTGAGGTTGCGGCGGCGGTGCAAGCTACGGTTTCAGGTTGCTTTTGCAGGACCGGGGGACGACGGCGCGCCATGCGCAACGTGATTTTTGATTGGTCGGGCACGGTGGTGGATGATCTGCCACCGGTGGTCGAGGCGACCAATGCCGTGATGACGCACTACGGACTGCCCTCAATGGACCGCGAGCAGTTCCGCCGTCAGTTTTCCCTGCCCTTCACGGGCTTTTATGAACGCATGCTGCCGGGAGTCGGGATCGAGGAACTGGAATTGATCTTCCGTCCGGCGATGGCGGCGAGCACTGCGCCGGTGACACTGATTCCCCATGCCCTGCCCTTTCTGGAACGCTGTGCCCGGCAGGGGTGCCGGATGTTTGTGCTCAGCTCCGCCCCTCCCGAGGCGGTGGAGTCGCAAGCGGCAGACCTCGGGCTGACCAGCTTTTTTGAAGTGATCTATGCCGGGGTGAGGGACAAAACCAAGCGCATCTCCGGGATTCTGGAGGAGCATCGGCTGGAGCCGGCCCGCACCGTAATGATCGGTGATATGCGGCATGACGTCCACGCGGCGCAGGCCGCGGGGATCCGGTCCATTGCAGTGCTGACCGGGTATGAGTTTCCGGAAGTGATCGCCGAATCGCGCCCGGATATCACGGTAGGGGACTTGTCCCACGTGTCCGCGCTGCTGGATGCGTGGATGTGATGGGCCAATGCCACGCCAGCCGGTGCCCCGCTGGAGGCCGGTCCTTTTGCACAACAAAACAGCCGCTCCCTTGCGGAAGCGGCTGTGGGGGAAACCTGGTTGCGGTTAGAACTTGTAGTCCACGCTGAACTGGAACTGACCTCCGTCGTCGTTGAATTCGTCGGTGGTGATCGGGATACCGTAGTCAATTTTGACGGGACCAACGAGGGGCAGATTGACCCGGACGCCAAGGCCGATGTCGGCATTGTAGTCGGAGCTGGAGTAATCCCAGGAGTCAGGATTCACGAAACCGGCGTCCGCAAAGACGGCACCCCGGATTTTGGCCACGATGGGGAAGGTGAGTTCAGCCGTGATCCATCCGAGGGTGTTGCCCCCGATTGGTTCGCCGTTTTCATCCTTCGGTCCGACGTCGCGGTATTCAAAGCCGCGCAAGTTGTTGGCCCCGCCGAGGAATTGGCGTTCAAAGATCGGCACGCTGTCGCCGTCGCCGGTGGTGTCGACGGAGGCGACTTCACCCTGCAGGCTGAAGATGGTGTCGAAGGGCATTTTCCAGTACTTCTGACCGGAGAGGCTGAGGCTGACGGTGTCCACATCCCCGCCGAGGAAGCTGCCGCTGAGATTGCCTTCCACGCTGATCTTGTGGCCGCGGGTCGGCATCTGGAAGCTGTCGCGGTTATCGAAGACCCAGGCGGCCCCGAGCCGGCTTTGCAGGTAGTCTCCTTCCTGGGATTTGATGTATTCGGAAGCATCCTCATCAATGTCGTAGATCTCCACCTGTTGCAGGGTATAGGTCAGACGCAGATCGGTATTGTCACCGAGGGGCTTGCGCAGGTTGATGCTGCCGCCGACGTCGCGCTCGTCGTAATAATCACTCAGGTAGTTTTTCTCCGTGTAGAAGAGGTCCCCGCCGAGGGAGAGGCGCTGGCCGAGGAAGTAGGGCTCGGTCAGGCTCATGATGAAGTCCTTGCGTTCCGTGCCGGCCTTGAGGCCGAGGCGGAAGCGCTGGCCGGCTCCGGTGAAGGAGGGCCAGTTGGCGATGTCGAAATTCTTCTGGCTGACTTCCACGAAGCCGACCAGATTGTCGATGGAACTGAAACCGGCGCCGAATTGGACCGAGCCGGTGGGCTTTTCCTTGAGGTCGATGTTGATGTCCTTGTAGTCAGGACCGAGGTCGGACGAGACCGGCATGAAGTCCACTCCCTCGAAGTAGTCGAGGTTCATCAGGCGGGACTGGGACTTCCGGATTTTGATGGTGTTGTATTCGTCCGTGGGCGCAATGGTCAGCTCGCGGCGGACCACTTCCTCCTTGGTCTTCTGGTTCCCGGAGATGCTGATTTTGCCGACCTTGAACTGGTTGCCTTCCTCAATGGCGTAAGTGATGCCCAACTGGCTGCCGGCTTGTTTGTCGATGCGCGGGGTGACCTTGGAATCGGCATAACCGCGGGAACCATAGTAGTCCGCGATGGTGGCGAGGTCGATCTTCATGTCCGCGAGGGAGAAGGTCTGGCCGGCTTCGAGTTGGAAGACGGGGATCAGGTCGGCGGTCTGATAGAGTTTGTTGCCGGCCACGGTGACCGCAGCCACGGTGTAGACCGGACCTTCAACGATGCTGTAGACCAGATTGACGTTTTTGTCATCGACGCGCTGGGGCACCACGTTGGTCACCTTGGCATCCAGATAACCGGCGTTTTGATAGAACTCCTCGATCGCCTTGATATCCTCTTCGATCTTGGTGCGGTCGACCCGGCGTTTGAGGTCCCAGAATTTGATCCAGTTCCGGTTGTCGCTCTTTATGACACTCTTGAGTTTGCCGGAGGAGAAGGAGGTCGCCCCTTCAAAAATGACGTCCTTGATGATGCCGCGTCCGCCTTCGTTGATGGAGAAGACCGCCCGGGAAAAACCGGGGGTGGCTCCCTTGGTGACGGAATAATCGACGGTGACGTCGGGATAGCCCTTGGCTTTGTAGACTTCGATGATGGCGTCCTTGGCCTTGGCGAGGCTGGTGTCATCCACCGAACCCCCGATTTTCAGTTCGATCTCCTGCTGCAGGCGGGTGGCGGTGAAGACAGTGTTGCCGAGGAACTCAATGTTGCCGAGGCCGGCCCGGGCTTCGACGGTGACGGTGAGTTTGATGCCTCCGGCCACTTCCGTGGTGGTGAATTGCACATCGAGCAGATCGCCGGTGTTATAAAGGGCGCGGAGATCCTGTTCCTCTTTTTCCCTGGTGTAGATCTCGCCGGTCTTCAGGCGCATGTTGGACAGGATGCGTTCGCGGTCCACGGTAGCTTCGCCTTTGAAGCGGATTTCCACGGAGCGGACGACGGGACCGGTCGCCGGAGCCAAGGCCGCACTCTCAGCGGAGGCGGGCGGCGGAAGCAGGCCGGGCAGGGCCTGCGCATGGAGCACAGCCGGCAGCGCGAGCGCGCAGGCCAGCGGGGCGAGGGAGAGAAGGAGAGGACGGGGCGCAGCCGGACGGCGGAGGAGGGCGGATGGGTTCATCGTGAAAAAGTAAGACCGGTCGGACCGGCAGTGACGCTGGATGGGATCGCCTTTTGGGCAAAAGGCTGCGGCGAGACTATCTTCAAGCCGCAAAAGCGCAACATTGGATTTAATGCGGCGCGGGAAGATCCTCCCGGGAATCCCCGGTCCCCACGGGGCGCCAGGTCGCTGGACTTGGTTGGGAAAATGACGGGCCACCGCCGTCCCTTTTAGGTTGGATCAACCAGGCGACTGGGCTGGCCACCGGCTTATTCCCCGCTTCGGGCAATGGCTAGTCTCTCACAACCCTTGAGGTCGAGTTTGCCGCTGGCAAGCACCGGAATCTGCTCGACGCGGACGAGGCGTTTGGGAATCCACAGGGCGGGTACGCCGCGTTCCAGCAGCGTGTAGCGGAGCTGGATAATTTCCTGTTTCACGGCTTCGCTGGAAACGGTGCTGAGAAGGACGAGGGCTTCGCCTTTTTCATCGTCAGGGATGCCCACCACCGCAATGCGGCGCTCGGACTCGCCTTCCAGATGCATCGCTTTGGTGATGTGTTCCTCCACGATTTCATGGGGGACCATTTCGCCCCCGATTTTGGAAAACCGGCTAAGGCGGCCTTCGATGAAAAGGAAACCGTCTTCATCCAGCCGGCCGATGTCACCGGTGCGGAACCAGTCGTTCTGCAGGACTTCCTCGGTTTTGCGGGGTTGTTTGAGATACCCTTTAAAGACGTTGGGGCCCTTGAACCAGATCATGCCGGACTGGTTGACGGCCAGCGGGGCGTCGGTGGAGGGGTCGGTGATTTTGACGGCGAGGCCGGGCATGAGCTGACCCACCGAACCGACGCGGCGGACCGGGAGGACGGGCCAGGGGGAGTTGGCGGGCTCCGGCAGGTTGAAGTTGGTGGCCGGGGAGGTTTCGGTGAGGCCGTAGCCTTCCATGACGGGTTTGCCGAATTTTTTGAGGAACTCCTCCTCGAGGGTGAGCGGGAGTTTTTCCGCCCCGGTCACGATGAGTTTGAGGCTGGCGAGCTGCTCCACTTTGACCCGTTTCAGGTAGCCCCGCAGGAAGGTTGGGGTGCTGAGCATGAGCGCGACGCCGTGTTTGTCGACCAGTTCGGCGAGTTTGGTGACCTCCAGCGGGCTGGGGTAGGTGACCAGGCTGTGGCCCTGGAAGATGGGGAACCACAGGGTGACGGTGCCGCCGAGGGAATGGAACAGGGGCAGCGATCCGAGGATTTTATCCTCGGAAGACAGGCCGAGACGGATGGCAAACTGGGTGACGTTGCTGACAATATTCCGGTGGCTGAGGGCCACCCCTTTGGGTTCGCCGGAACTGCCGCTGGTGAACAGCAGTGCGGCCTCGCGGTCCCCGCCTTCGGAGGAAAGCCCGAGCAGTTTGGCAAGCACCGGGACAGGCAGCAGCTTCAGGGCGATCAGCCATTTGATGATCTTCGGCTGCATCTGGGGCATGATGCGCTCGAGGAACATCAACTGCTTGGTGGGCGGCCACGGGAAGGTCTGGACTTTCCTGACAAAGCTGTCGGCGGTCAGGAATCGGTCGATCCCGCTCTGCCGCATGGCGCTTTCGACGGCTTCCTTGCCCGCGGTGAAGTTGAAATTGACCGGGACTTTTCCGGCCAGGACGGCGGCCATGTTGGCGATGAGACCGCCGCGGCCGGGAGGCAGAGCGATGCCGATCCGGGGCTGCGAGGTTTCTTTTTTGATCAACTCCGAGAGGGCGGCAGCGGCGGCAAACACCTTGGCGTAAGAGGTGACGCTGCCATCCAGGCCATCAATCACCTCGCCGGTGGCGCCATGTTGTTTGAAACCTGCCAGCAGCATGTGCCCGAGCGGGACATTGAGCGAAGGCCGGGTGGCAAAGGCCTCCGCACTGGCTTCGATCAACGCCGCCTGCACGGCGGGATAGGTCACCGCCTCCGCTGGAATCACGGCACTGATGGCATAAACGACTTCGACCGGCGCGCTGCCGGCGGCAATGGACAGGGCTTCCGCACGGGGGTAATCCACCCCGACGGGCTGCAGGGGCACGCCGTGATGGCAAAGGTCCTGCAGCAGCAGGTGGGGAATCGCGAGGTTCGCTGCCGCAGGAGCAGTGACGGTGGGCGGCACATACAGCACCACGCCCTGTTGGTGGACGGTGGCCTGCACCGTCTCGGCCGATCCGGCACTGCCCCGCTCGATGGTGGCCAGGTTCAGGGCGGCGATGGCTTGAGCCAAGGCCGGCGCATAAGCGGCGCTGGATTCCGTCAGGAGAGTGACCGTCCGCCCGCCCGCCAGCTTGACCAGCCGCGGCAGATCCGCGGCGGCGAGGCGCGCGGGGACAAGGAGAACGCCGTGGGTGGTGAGCAGGTCGGTGTGCAGGACGGTGACACCGCGGGAGGTTTGAGTGGCGTGGGCCATGCCGGATAAGTGAGGGGAAAAGGGAAAAAGAACGGGCGCCGCGGGAAAAAGCGGGTGGGAGGAGGCCCAGTATTCCTGCTGGCCGGGAAATCTCAATGAAGAACCACCAGGCGGGAAATGGACCGCGCTGCCCCGGTGGAAAGGGCCACGGCGCTTCCCGCAGGACGGAAAGCCCCGTGGCCAGGGAATCAGGCGGCCGGCTTAGCCGATCTTGTAGTCCCAGCCGGCGCGGTAGGACTTGTTGATGAAGGCATTAGCTTCCGGGCTGTTGGTGAAGGCCATGGCCTTGGCGTCCCAGAGGAGCTTTTTGCCCTTCTCGACGCGCTGGGCGACATTGCCGAGGAGGATGGTTTCGGTGAAGGGGGCCGCGTATTTGAAGTTGGAGCCGGGGAAGTCGATCGGTTTGTTCCCCAGACAGGCCTGACGCCATTCCTCGTGGTGGCCGATGGAGCGCTCCAGCAATTTCGGCGGACTGCCGATCTTCTGCATGTTGGCTTCCGGGATGATGCGGGAGCGGTCGCCATAGTCGCCGGTGACGAGCAGGCTTTCCTTGGTGCCGATGTAAACATTGCCGCTGGTCGGGATCTTCTGCAGCGAACCGTCGGGCATGCGCAGTTTTTCCTCACCAATCGCCTTCGCGACGCGTTCAAGCGCGAGGGCGTCTTCGCCTTTCTCATTTTTCAGCATTCCGTCATACCAGGTGACGGTGAAACCAGGGCGGGCCTTGCCGTTCGGCAGGGTGCCGGGGCCGTAGGTCCATTTCAAAATGGCGCCCTTGGGGAACATGTCGCTGGACTGGCCATTGATCTCGATGACTTCCACCGCTTCCGGATAGCCTGGGTTCATGGACATGAAGATGGAGTCCATGGTGTGGCAGGCCATGTCGGCGAGGGCGCCGCCGCCGAAATCGAGGAAACCACGCCAGTTGAACATGTGATAAACCCCGCCGCGTTTGTTGGCGGGATTGTGCGAGAACGGCCGCGCCGGAGCCGGGCCGAGCCAGAGATCCCAATTGAATTCCGCCGGCACGGGGTCGGTGGTGGTGGGCTTTTCCCCGCCTTGCGGCCAGATGGGACGGTTGGTGACACAATGGATCTCGGTGACGTCGCCGAGGAACCCGCCATTCACGAATTCATAGATGCGGCGGTTGCCCTCGTTGGCGTGGCCGTGGTTACCCATCTGGGTGGCCACTTTGAATTTCTCGGCGGCCAGCTGGAGTTGCCGCGCTTCCCAGACGGTGTGGGTCAGGGGTTTCTGGGTGAAAACATGTTTGCCGGCCATCATGGCGAGCGCGGTGGCGGGGAAGTGATGGTGGTCCGGCGTGCCCACAATCACGGCATCAATGTTCTTCGCCTGCTCCTCGATCATCTTCCGGTAGTCCTGATACCCTTTGGCGTCCTTCCAGTTCGGGTCGTCCTTGTGCGCGAGGGCATTGACGTAGTTCCGGGTGTCCACATCGCAATAACAAGCCACGATGTCGCCGGCCGCCTTGGTGTCATCGGTATGGCGTTTGTTGATCCCGCCCACTCCCACAAAAGCGATGCGCAGCTTGTCCCCTTTGTTCTGGGCGTGCAGGATGTTGGGAAACGCGAGAGCCCCGGCGGCGAGGCCGGATTTGGTCAGGAAGGAACGGCGGTTGGTCATGGAAGGATGGTATTTATGAGGAACGGAGTAATAGGAACTGAACTGCGGAATTTGGCGGGAATGCAGGCCGATGGCAAGACATTCTCCGCGTCCCTGCTCTTCCGGCCGGCATTTCCGGCAGACCGCTGCCTCACCGGCCGGCGGTCCCACCGGTTTCCACCGTGAGCATCCCCCGGGGTGGCAGGGTAAATTTGAGCGGGCCACCTTTGCCGGGTTGGGCGGGCAGCGGCGACAGAGTGTCGGTGCCACTGGTCAGCCACGCCTGGGCCGGACCGTCGCCCGCTCCCCGGAAATTCACCACCAGCTCCACTGGCTGGTCCTGCACGTTGGCCACATTCAGGACGACGCGTTTCCCCTCCTTGCTGCGGAAGGCACAGGCTTTCACCCCGGGCTTGGAAAAGCCGCTGGCCCCCGCGCCGGAGACGCTGCTGGAGACCACCGTCATGCCAGGCTCCAGTTTGGAAGCAAATTGCCGGAACCCATGGTAAATTCGGGTCGGTTCCCAGGATTCCCCCCACTTCAGATGGATCAGCGCCTCGCCACCCTGCCGGGGCGGATAAACCCAGTCGTAGGCCATCCAGACATTCGCCCCGCCATTGAAGGCTTCACTCATCGCCAGCCAGAATTCCGTGGCCGACCGGATCAGCCCCGGCGAATCGTCCGGGCCATTCACACACCATTCCGTGCCCCAGACCGGCCGGCCTTTGGCGGCCTTGGTCAGGGTTTTCCACCGGTCGCCCCGGCGGTCGTAGTCGTGGGTGCCCACGATGTCGAGCTGGTTGCCCGCCTTCCGCAGCAAGGGCGGCAAATAACGTTCCGCTGCGTCGATCACGCTGAGCCCATTCGGTCCGACCAATTTCGGCCGGGGCACTTCCGGATGCCGCTGGGCCATTTCGGTCAGGTAATCCGCCACCTTGGAAAAAAGCGCCGCGTGCTGGTCCGGGTCGAGGAAATAGGACGGCTGGGTGTGCGGCCAGCCCGGCTCATTGGCGATACTCAGATAGTGCATCTCCACCCCGTTGCGCTTCATGTGGTCGAGGAAGGCCCAGAGGTATTCCCCCAATTCCAGTTCCAAGCCTTTTTTCAGGGTGCCTTTTTGCGCCCCTCCCCCGGACACATCATCGTTCGTTTTCATCCACGCCGGGGGCGTGTAGAGCGTGGCGTAAAACTTCATCTGCGGCTGCCGCTGCAGCGCCGCCTTGCAGATCGCCAGGGTGTGTTCGCAGTATTTGAAATCCCCGGCCTTGAACACCGGGGTCCACGGGTCCGCATTGTCATTCTGCGGCTCGTGATCGTGACGGATGTAGAGATGCATGTAATCCGTGCGCACTTCCTTGAACATCGCATCGTAGAGCTGCTCCTGCTCCTCCGGTTTGTTCCGCGCCGCCAGGCTGGTCATGTGCCCCTCATAAAAAATCGCCCCGCAGCCCAGCCCATCAAACGACTGCAGCGCCTTGGAAACCTCCACCGTCACCTGCGTCGGAGCCGCCCGCAGTCCAACGGGAGCCGCCAGACCGATCATGCCAAGGACAAGAAGAAAAGGAAGGAATGGATTCAAAGCCATCCCGTTCCGTGACACACATTCCGGCGGGGTGCTATCGGAGGAATAAACCCCGCGCCATGCCGAGATTGGGGCGGAGTCCAACCCGTTCGCTGGTCGCTACTTGGCCGGGGTGGGAGGGTGTGGTGGTGGCGGGATGACAAGGCGAAGGCCGGGATCGGAATCCCAATCCCCAATCCATGCTCGGTAACTGGAGGGAAAGACCGGCACGTCAGGAGTCCAGTTGGTGCCGACTGCATAGATGATCTGATCGGTCGCGGACCAACGGAGCGGTGATCCATCCCAAGGATCGGCGGGAATAAACGCTAGATACTCCCGCACCAGGTCTTCCAGTTGAGCCGGGATTTGGCCGGGGTGTCGTAATTGCCAGCGCTTGATCGCGATGGCGATCCTGACGGCGCGCGTTTCGAACAAAAAATAACGGGAACCCCCCAGAAACTCGCTCTGAAAAACCCAGAAAAATGTCCAAACAATCTGCCGGCCGGAAAAATTTGCGTCGAGGAAACGGAGGATTCCTTCCCGTTGGAAAGTTAGCTGTTCCAATTCGGCAAAGACACTGGATTCCCCAGTGGGAGCGGTGGCCAGTCCCTTGGTTTTTTGCAGGCGGAGCACCCGATGGAGAAAATTCAGACTGGCATTGGGCTTGGTGGTGATTTTACGGAGCGGGCGCGTCGCCGGCGAACCATAGCCATGCTCTTCATATCCTGTGCTCAGGAAATAGTTGGTCATGAAAAGACTGTCGCCGGCGACGGAAGCGTCCAGTTCGACTTGAGTGAGTTGATCATCCTCCCAGGCCGAGGCCAATTGAAGCAGTGAGGTTTCCGTCAGCGTGCTGTCTGCCAGGACAGAGCAGGTCAACCGGGCCGTCCTCACGTTGACATTGTAAGCCGCCATCAGGTCAGTGGTGGAATGGCTGCCTTTGATTTCCCTCCGGCTCAGAGCCCGCAGATTTTGCACCAGACTGAGGGCTGGAGCAGGATTCCCGGTTCTCAGATTTTGCCGGGCAGCGGCTTCCAAAACCTCGAGCATCGGCCCGTAATAGAATCGCTTTTCTCCCTGCCACCACTCGTTGGTACCCCGCAAGGGAGCCACCCATTCCGGGGCGGCGAGAGCCTGTTGAAGTTCATTCGACAGGTTGTGGCGGTGGGGATTCAGGGCATCAGCAATGGTATCATCCCAGGGGACCTCTCCGTCACGGACACTTCTCCACTGCCGAAGCGTTTTCTCATCCGCATCAAGCCAATTTTCCCAACTGGCCTTGAGCATCAGATACCCATTCGTCCGCAGATCCGGGACGCGGGTCGGAGTGGGCGTCAGGTCGTCGTAGGGCTCCAGTTTGGTATCGTAAGCCAGCAGGGCGGTGAGAAAAATAGCCAGCAGGCCGAGCAACCAGGCGAAGATCTTCCAGCACGACCACAACGGGGAAGCCGGGGCAGGAGCTTCGCGGTCGGGGGGCATACGGCCGATTTAATAACCGATCTCCCGCCGAAGAGCAAGACTTCCATGGCGGATTGAAGGACTGCGCAGCACCAAGGCTTGGCCGATGCTCTGAAACTCAGGAGGACCTTCGTCCACCGGCACTGGTCATGCGACGGGGACGCTCAGCCAGAAGGTGGTCGCCTCCGGGGTGCTGCGGACGCCGAGGGTGGCGCCCATCTGGGAGGCGAGCACGGAGGCGACGGTGAGGCCGATGCCGAAATGTTTGCTGTCCTTGGTGCTGGCAAAAGGTTTGAAGACATCCTTCAGCTTTTCGGGCGGGATCGGGGCTCCGGTGTTCCTCACAAAGACATCGACATGGCCGGGACGGCTTTCCGGCACCGAGCCCGGGGGGAGGACGTCGAGGGCCGCAGCGCCCGGCTGGCCGCTGTTGGCCACCGCTTCGGCAGCGTTGAGGAGGAGATCGCCGAGCAGTTCCTTGAAACGGCCACTATCGATTTTCACCGGCGGCACGTCCGGGGAGATGTTGATCTGGAAGGGCACGCTGAACTTCGAAAAGGGAGCGCGCAGCATGTTGTCCATCACCGGCAGATAGTCTTTCAGCTGGACGGATTGCGGGGTAATCCTGACACACCCGCCGGCGGCGAGGATGCGTTCGGCCAGACCGGCCGCGCCCTGGGCCGCTTCTTTCATGTGCTCCAGGTTTTCCTTGGTGGTCTCGTCCAGTTCATCGCCCATCAGGATCAGACTGGAGAAACCCTGGATGACCGCCAGAAAATTGTTCTGTTTGTGGACCAGCCCGCGGATCAGGCTGTTGAAAAATTCGCCCACCGGCGTGCCCTGGATCACCGGGGGAAGGGCCATAATGTAGCCGTGGGGAGACAACTCGCTGGTTTGCATGGTTTAAAAAAGATGGGGGTCTTCCATAAAAGCCGCATTTATCAGGAATTGTAAAGTAAAAGATCAGGGAAAGTTAATGGTCTTCCGATCGAGGAGAAAGCCACGGATATCGCGGCTCACACAGATGGCCTTTGCCATCGGAAATGCTGCGGCTTCCGGATCATCCGCGAAATCGGGGGTTGCCCCTCTCCGTTCCAGCTTCAGACGCCATCCAGGATTCCGGTCTTCGCCCGGGGCAGCAGAATTCCCAAGGTGGTCTCTTCCGAAGCCTCCCGCGTCGCCATCAGAATGGGCAGATCCCCGAATTCCGCCAAGACCTGACGGCAGGCGCCGCAGGGTGAGATGGGCTCCCGGGTATCCGCCACCACCACCAGCGCGGTGAATTCCCGGCACCCCGCGGCCACAGCCTGGGCCACGGCATTGCGCTCCGCACAAATGGTAAGGCCGAAGCTCAGATTCTCCACATTGCAGCCCCGGTAAATCACTCCGTCCGCCCCCAGCAGCGCCGCCCCGACATGGAACTTCGAATAAGGCGCATAGGCCCGGTCACGGACCTCCCAGGCCGCGGGAATCAGAGCAGAAAAATCGGTCATGTTATTTATGGTTTACGATTGATGATTTATGATTGGGAATGGACTCGTTCCAGGTCCGGCCTGCCACCTGATCCCACCCACCGGCCAAATCATAAATCATAAACCACCAATCATAAATTTTCTCAAGCTCTCGGATGGAATTTGGCATGCACTTCCTTGAGCCGCCGCTGGTCCACGTGGGTGTAAATCTGGGTGGTGGAGATATTGGCATGGCCCAGCATTTCCTGGATGACCCGCAGGTCCGCCCCGCCGCTCAGCAGATGGGTGGCAAAGCTATGGCGGAGCAGGTGGGGATACACCACCAGATCGACCGCGGCCGCCCGCGCCTTCACGATCTGCCAGAGCCGTTGATTGGTCAGGGCCTGCCCGTGCCTCCCGATGATGAGATGACTGGTCGTTTTCCGCGTCACCAGTTCCGGCCGCCCCTTGTCCAACCAAGCCTGCACCGCGGCCCGTGCCCGGCGGCCCACCGGCACCAGCCGCGTTTTATTCCCCTTCCCCGTCACGCGGATAAATCCTTCCTCCATGGAAAGCTGGTCCATCGTGGCATTGGCCAATTCCGAGATCCGCAGCCCGCTGGCATAGAGCAATTCCAACACCGCCAGATCCCGGTAATCGAGCGGTTCCTTCGGCTCGATGCTGGCCAGGAGATGCTCCACCTCCGTTTCCGTCAGGGTCTCCGGCAGGGAAGCATCCAACCGCGGGGCCTGCAATCCCTCGGCCACATCCTTCGGAATGAATTTCCGGATCGCCAGCCAGCGGAAAAAGATCTTCACCGCAATTACCTGCAGCCGGATCGACGCATTGCTCAGCCCTTCCCCCTTCCGCAGAAAAAGATAGTCCGTCAGATGCCCCAACTCCACCGCCGCCGCGTCCTTCACGCCATGTTTCTCCTCCAGCCACGACACCAGCGCCTCCAGGGTCTGCCGGTTCGATAATTGATAGTTCACCGACAGCCCGCGCTCCGTGGCGAGGTGCAGGATGAACCGTTCCAGGGCGGTGGTCATGGCGTCAGTCTCTGATGAATACGGAATCAGCGCAATCGCTGGGAAAGGATCAGAACGGGGATGGCCGAAGATTTCTGATTTGAAATAACCGGGGAGCTCCGGCCATGCCTCCCAAATCCCGGGGCCGGAGCCGTCTGGTCAATCGGCTAGACGGCGGTAGGCCATTAGGAGAAAAATCAGAGCGCTGCTCAGGCAGGAGAGGGCTAAAATGGTGTGACCGGTTTTCCGCGAGGCTTCATCGTAAGTGTAGAACTCTCCTGCTGGTGTGGTGTCCTTGGAGGAAGAGAGCGACCAGCCGATTACTGCACCGAAGATGCCACCGAGGAACGCACAGATCCACCCTGCGGCCACGAGTCCTGCGGGAGGGCGGCGGCCCAAGGTCAATTTCCGCTGATATTCCGCTTTCCTGGCAGCGACGGCCGCCGGGTCAATGCCACGCTCCTCAATCAATCGCCGGGCATGTGCCATATCATAAGGGTTCCACGTATTGGCTTCACCCAGCATGGCAGTCAAATCATCATCGCTGGCCCGATGCAGGAAATGATCATTTGGAAGGCCGGACTTGAGGTATTCCTTAGCCATCGCCGCCATCGCCGCTCCGCACTGGTCTGCGGGCACCTGGACAATGATGGTTCCGCCCGCGTCCCGTCCTGACATCCCCATCCACGATTCGCTGGATATCCCGGCGGAAGAGGCTAATTGATAGGGTATCCCCCCGCGCCCCAGAACGGTTTTGATTTCTTCAACGGTTTCCAGGTCGTGGCAGCGTTGGAACTCGATAAAGGATGACGGCATAGGCAGATCGGTCGGACATTTGCGGTCCGGCGGAGACCGCATTAACGATATTAGCCAAGCCGGCAAACTTCAAGTGCCTCAGATTTCCTCTCTCAGCCGCCTTTGAAGAAATAAACCAGCAGCAGAATCGGGAGGGGAATCCCGAGGAGCCAAAGGAGAATCCAGCCGATTTTGCCGGCGGGGCGGCTGGCGGACCGGTGCGGTTTGATGAGTTTCATAGCTTTGGAAACGGGATTAAGAATGGGGGATCCCCTATCAGGCCAAGGTGACCCTACCGTGCTGGGCGCCTTCTTCAATTTCCGGCTGGGTGCCGGACACATAGGCTTTGGCTGCCTCGTAGAGATACTTCACGCCTTGGAGGCTGGAGTTGTCCCAATACTCGGCCTGGTGCGGAATGATGTGCACCAGCATGAGGTTGGGGTCGTTGATCCCCTCGGGGAACCAGACGCGGAAGGGTTCCTGCCAGAAAGATTCGATCAGGGCGCGGTCGGTCACGAGATCGGCCGTGCCATCCATGGAAAGATACTTCTGGTGGTCCTTCTGGAACGTGAGGAGGACCGCATCCTCCTGACGGATTTCCCGGGTCTTGGGGCTGTGGGTGTCCGTGAAAAACCAGACATGGCAGTCCGGGCTGACATGGGCAATTTCCATGGGCCGCGCGTGCAGGGTGTCCCCTCCGCCATGGGTGACCAGCATGGCAGTGTGGAAGCTCAGCAGCAGTTCATGGACTCTTTCGGGGGAGGGGGGGGACATGGGAGGGAGGGGGTTGAAGGTCCGGACTGCCGGGAAGGCGGATTATTTGTTGTCGCGGAGGGCCTCGGCTTGTTTCTCGAGGACATCGGCCTTGGTTTCGTTGTTGTCCTTGGTCGCGGCGGCATCGGCCTCACCTTGTTTTTCCTGCGCTTTCGCGGCGGCTTCTCCCACTTTGCGGGCGGCTTCGGCCTGCTGCTCCAGTTGGTCGGCCTGGGCTTCGAGGGCTTTTTTGCGGGCTTCCTCCTGGGCGGAGTCACAAGCAGTGAGGGTGAAAGCGGCAATCAGGGTGGCCAGAGTGAGCAAACGGGTATTCATGATAACGGACGATTGAGGTTTAAGACCCTGGCCCGGGGGACCATGGGTTGACTCCATCCTCTGCAAAGCCCGTGCCGCCGCTCTCCTACGGGGGAATGCCCGTCCACGGTGGCTTCCGGAGCGGCTAAATGCCGCAACCGGCGGCGGCGGCACGGCAAAATGCAAGCCGCCCCGGCGGCTACTTGAGGAGATTCCGGGCGGCGGTTCCCCAGCCGGGGGCATTGCGGAGTTGGATATCAAGGGACAGTTCGCCCGGCGGTTCTGTAGTCGTCAGGGGATAGATCAGGAGGGCGACTTCCGCGGGGGTGCCGGAAGCGCAGAGCAGATCAGCGAAACCATCGTGATTGGCGTCGGCCAGGAGGACGTCCCCCGGGCCATCGAGCTGGCCGTCGCCGTTGGCATCCACCGCCAGCAACTCACCGGTGTCAGGATTCAGGAGTTCGATGCGCATGGGCCGCGAGGCGGCCACCCGGAGGTCCACCGGGGCGGCAGGGTCACCCCCGCGGCGATACAGGGCATGATGCAGTCTGAGGGCGTAGAAGGGATTCCGGCCCGCGAGACTGGCATTGCTGACAGCGAGGTCGGTGCCATCGGTTCCGCTGGAAGTCAGGGTCCAGCCGGACTGTTGGACGGCACCGCCGGCGGCTTCCCAACGTACGTTGACCGTACCCTGCAGCCCGCCGGCGGCTTCCGCGATCAGCAGAAATTCCTCTCCAGCCGCGAGACTCACCGGCCGGCGCACCACGCGATCCCCTCCGCTGGGCAGCAGGCTGATCCGGCCCACTCCCGCGGTGTCCTGCCAATCGACCGAGAGGTGCTCTCCTTCCACCACCAGGGTGCCCGTGGCGGCGGAGGCGGACGGATTGGAGAGGGTGAATCGGACGCGGGCGGTTTGGTCAGGAAGGACGGTGGAGTGGATCTTGAGCGGCTGCAAATCAGCCAAGGGCGGTCCGGGTGTGGACTTGGCCGGGGTCAGGTCACCGAAGGGGAATTTCTCCGCCAGATCAATCTGCCAGGCGGGCACGCCTTGTTGACGGGCGGCGGCGAGGGCCCGTTGCAGAGTGGCCGCGCCTTCCTGTGGCCGGGCGAGGGCGTGCTGGCACAGCGCGATGGCCACGCCGGCATCAAGGGCACGGTAGGCCTCCAATTTACCGGACGCCAGCAGTCCCTCCAATTCTGCCAGGGTGGCCCGCAATCCAGGCTCATCCCCGGCGGCCTGCTGGGCGTTGGCGAGGACGTGGAGCAGGCCTGGCAGGTGCTGGGTCCATTGGAATGATTTGGTCAGGCGGATGGATTCCCGGGCCATGCGGATCGCCTCGCGGGGGCGGCCGGTTTCCTGGAGCAGGATGGCGTATTCCTGATACAGGTTGGGTTCGGCGCGTTTGCGTCCCACGGCGCGGGCGGCGGTGAGGGCGGTGAGAAGATTGGCTTCGGCCGGAGCGAAATCCCTTGTCTGGCGTTGGATCACGGCGAGATCCCGTCTGGTGTAGAGCGCTTCCATTTCGTCCCCCGCGGCTTCGGCCTCCTTCACGAGGGCTGCGAGATCCCCGATCTCAAATCCGGCGTCCTGATAGGCAAAGGCCATTTTGGCGAGGAGCCGCCGCCGGCTCTGGGTGTTGCTGGTATTGCTATTGGCTTCCCCGGCCGCAGCGGACGCGGCCTTCGCTTCCTGGAGCAATTCCGGGAGTGGCCCTTCCCATTGGGAGCGCCAGTAGGCCCGGTTGAAGAGCGCATTGTGGCGGGCAAACGAGTCCGGTCCGGCCTGGGCAATCAACCGCTCCTGCAGGGCCAGCGCCTCGGTGCGGAAACCAAGGAACTTTTGTTCTCCTACCAGAAACCCCAGCAATTGTCCACCATACAGGCCGCGCGGCATCCCGGACCGGGTGAGATCCGCCTCCAGGGCCCGCATCCGGGCCACGGCCTCGACGTTCCGCCCGGCAAGGGAAAGCAGCTCGCCCTCATACCTGGCGGTGCGCAGGAGGATGTTCAGCAGATCCCCACTGATCCCGGGAGGCAGCGACGGGCCGGGCTGCCAATCGCGCGCCGTCTCCTCACGCACGCCGCGCCGGATGGACTCCCACGCTTCGGCCTGCCGCTGCGAGGCGAGGCTGAGGCGGCCTTCGTGGATGAGGTGTTTGACGGCCAGGCCTGACATTTGGGCCTGGAGCATCCAATCCCAGGCCCGCATCCGCCCCGCGCGGGAAAGTCCGACAATCCGGCGGGCCTCCCCGGCCGCTTCCACCGCCTCGGCGGGGGTGCCCTGCAGGTCCGCCGCAAACGCGACCTTCAATGCCACCTCCGCGGCGGCCGGGTAATCCTTCGCCTCCACCAGCCGGTCCCGCAGCGGGCGGCCTCGCCGGAGCAGGGCGAGGGGATCATTCCCGGACTCCACTTGACGGAACTCCTGCTTCAACTCCTCGAGGGGCGGCCCGGCCTGCGCCGCCAGCGGAGCGAGGACGAGGACTGCCCCCGATAAAAACCAAGTAGGTATTGGAAGGGGGCGTTTCATATCCACCCACCCTGCCTGGTTTGCGCTAATAACACAAGAACACTTTGTGATGGTCCTGACATTTTCCGCATGCCCGGACCGTGATTCCCGTCCGGAGCGGCATCCTGATTATTCTGCCAAGACATGGACCGGGGGCAGTTGCAGGGCGATGCGGAAGCCCAGATCCTCCCAACGGGTCAGGTCTTCGGCCTGTCCGGTCGCGGTGGGCAACCGGCCGGTGGGCGGGGAGCCGGAGCGGGAAAGATCGCGCACCAGATGCACCCCGGGCAGGACGCCGGTTCCGGTGGGCACTTCGCTGGACCATTCGCGGACGTGATTGCCGAGGTCCGCGATGCCGAAGAGGCTGCGGAAGGTGCCGGCCGGAGCGGGGGCGGGCCGGGTCCACCGCAGACCTGCCATGGCCGCAGCGGAGGGAAGCTGCCACGAGGGCGGCTGGTTTCCGCCGTAGCTGAAGAGAGGCCCGCTGGTGACGAGGGGCGAGGAACCCCGCAGCGGGATTGAAAAATGGCCGGCTGCCTGGTTCCATTCGCCACTCCTGACCAGCCGGTAGGCGGCCCGGCCGGGAAGCATCCGTTGCTGCTGTTCACTGGCCGTCAGCCAGGCGCAAAAATCCGCTGCCTCCTGCCAGGTAATCCCCACCACCGGATCGGTCTGGTTTTTCGGCAGGGAGGCCTGCCGCCAGGTCGCCTTGGACCGCTCCCATTTCCCGGACAGGGTTTGCACGATCATGCCGTGATCGTCCGGCGCCGGGTGCGCCCGGGCAAACTGCTGGAAATCCTGGACGCGCGTTTCCCATGAGGAAATCAACACCGTGCCGCGATAGGCGGTGGGGCGGATCTGCATGCCGAGCGAGTTCACCCATGGGCGGTCCCACGAAGGACTGCCCGTTTTGGTGAAGAGGGTGCCATCCGCGGCCGTCAGCCGGTAGTCCGCCAGCACCGGGCAGGCTTCGAGGCGCTCCGGATCGGCAATCCGGCTGCCCTCGGCGGTGAGCAATCCGAGGCAACCATTAGCGAGGGGCGCGAGACTTTGGACGGGGCTATCGTCCAGCAGCAGGGAATGGAGCGGCATCCCGCGGAGGGCCGACAGATCCACCACCCCGGTGCCACTGAGGTCCAGATGAGTGATAGGGAAACCGGACAGATCGCTCAGATTGGTCAGGTTTTTGTTGTGGGCCAGATCCAGTTCCAGGATCAATCCCCGGGTGCGGACCGCATAAGTTACCGGCCCGCCGGGCAGGCGGCGGAGCACGGCCTCGAGGTCCGGCACCGGATCATAGCCGTTTTGCCGTTCCCTTTCTGCCAGGCCCACATGGTTCGGAATGAATCCCGCCGCCCGGGCCAGGGCCGCCCGTTCGCGTCTCCGGTCGTTGGCCAGCCGGGCCTGATCGGCCGCTGCCCAGGCGGGCGCATATCCGTCCCGCGCTCCCCGCATCAACTGGATCAGGGCTTCGATCCGGCGCCAATCGACTGAATCCGGAGGGGCTTCCAATTGCAGCTTCAACAGCTCTTCCAAGGCCATGTCCTCCAAGCCGGCCTGCATGAACAGCCAGGCTGCCGCCGTGCCCCGATCCAGTTTCCGGCTTCCCATGGCGCTTTCCATCATCAGCCTCATGAGATTGCCGGTCACCGCCATGATGGCCTCTTTCTGGTCCTTGGACATGCCCGGCCGGGATTTTGAGAGGGCCGCCGCCAGTTCCTTCATCTGCTCCTCGCTCTCCGCGTCATCCGCCATGGCCCGCGCCCTGGTTTCCGGGTGGAGATACCACCAACCGGAGGCAGCGATGACGGCCAGCACGGCTCCGGCGATCAGCCAGGGTAGCAACCGTTTCTTTTTGCGGGGGGCCGGGCCGCCGCCCTGACTTTCCCGGGCCGGTCCCTGCTGGAGGTATTGATTGCGGTGCGCGGCGTAGAGCAACTGCACATCCCTGGCAAATTCAGCGGCCGATTGATAACGGGCCGGCCGGGAGGAATGGAGGGCCCGGAAAATCACCTGGTCCACATGGGTCCCGACCGCGGCCCGGGCCGAAGGGAGGCCGACATACCCCCCGGGCGGGGCTCCTGTCAGCAATTCATAGGTGATCATGCCCAGCGCATGGATATCCGCCTGGTGATCCGAAGCCTCTGCCGGATTCAACTGTTCCGGAGCAGGATAGGATCTCAGATACTCTGAACGCCATAACAAAACGCTGGCGAACGCCTCGTCCGGCCCGTGCAGCAGGGCCGCAATCCCCATGCCGGCCAGCTTGAGGCCACCCGTGGCATCCATCAGGATCCACGAAGGATTCAGATCCCGGTGGATCACGCCCTGAACATGCGCGGCCTCGAGGGCTCCGCCGAGAGCGGCGGTGATGCTGACCACGGTGGGTGGGTCCATCAGAAACCGATCCATCACCGGGAAGAGGCATTCGCCGGCAAAGGCTTCGTAACCCAGACACACGTTTCCTCCGCGCTCCCCCATCCAGAGCAGCTTCAGGAGATGCGGATGCTGGATGGCCTGCACCCGCGGCAGGCCCGCCAGGAAGTGTTGCCGGTGACGGTCGTCGCGGAAGGAGGCGGCTTCCACTATCAATACAAGACAGGCGGTCCCATCCGACCGCAGCTGCGCTCCATAAAGCATCTGGGCGCCGCAGCGGGAGAGGGGAGCCCCGATGGCCACTTCCGGGAAAAGCGCTGCCAGGGCCGGCGGCACCGCCGGCAGACTGTGCACCCGGAATTCCACCGCTTTGCGGGCTACCAGGTTATTTTGAACCAGCGTTGCTTCCATGGGACATGCTGAATGTCGTTTCCAGCGGATATTGATTTTATGCAACCGCAACCTGTCAGGGTATTTTTATCCCGAAAAGCCGGACACGCGCTCCTGCCGGCTACGCCGCACCTGTAATTTATCCTGTCCGGTCCGCCGTTTTTGGATTAATGCCGGGAGGTGAGCCCGCCCCCTTTATTCAACTGGTCCCGCCGTCATGGCCGACCCAGGCCGAGGATCGTGATGGGCCTGTGGTGGTTCTGTCAGGTTGCCAACGCTGCCCCTGACCTGCCGGCCCGTCCCGCCGGTGCGCCCGGGGGCATGGCGGTGGCGCAGGCCGTGGCTGGATTGGACCTCGCCGCACGGGAGGCGGTGCTGCAGCAGGAAATTCTGTCAGGCAATGTGCCGGAATTCTGGCGGCAGTTTGTGCCTATAACGGTGACCGGGGGGGAGAATAAATTGATCCTGCAAGTCTCCCCGGACTATCTGGCGGTAGGCCGGGAGGCGGATTTCTTCCAAACCCCGCTCACACCCGGCACCGCGTGGCGGATCGCGGACCGCCTCGACTGTGTGCTGCCCACCCGGAAAATGGTGGACCTGATCCACGCTGCCGCGCCTCTGAAGCTGCCGCCCACCCCCCGCCCGCCGGGTCCCGACATGACCACCGTGGCGGCCTTTCTGGAATATCAGGAAACGGTGCACCGACAACGCCAGGCCGTCCTGACCGGCCATCCGTGGGGCACTCTCACCGCCGGCCACCACAAGGACCTCGTCTCCACCCCCCGCCTTGCCGGAACTCCAGGAAAGGTCGCGATCTATGGCTGGCACCGGCCGGACGGAACACCCATCCAGCCACTGTATACCGGCCATGCCGACACTTGGGTGGACTACAGCCATGGCGTCCGCCTGGTCGGAAAAACCGTCACCTTGAACGGCCGCGACACCACCGCGGAACAGATCCTGACCGATCCCAAAACGGCGGGGCTTCTGAGTGATGAACCCCTGCCCTCCCCAGCTGCCCCCGCGGCCCCTGTCAGAACGGAAATCGAACGGGCTGCGGCTTTTGGCGAGACCCTCCTCACCCTGGAGCCGGAACCAGGGGTGCGCGTTGTGGTGAATCGTCCGGCCGCCGCTGATCCAGGACGCCCTGTCCGGTTGATCATCTATGCCCTGCCCAACGGGAATACGATCGAACAAACCATGGGCCATCTTCCCGCTCCGGACGGGGACGGGCGTCATGGCCTCCAACAGATCGCCGCGCAGACCCGCTGGCTGAGGGCTCACCAGCCGGAAGTCACCCTGGTGACCGCCTACGTGGAATGCGCGGAAAAATCCTGGCCGGCGTGGTGCCGCAAGCACGGTGACAGCGGTAAACGGATTGCCACGATCCTTGATCAGCTGCGGCAGGCGGTGGCCGCCCCTTCCCTCCAGCTGGTGCTCACCGGGCACAGCGGTGGCGGGGCCTTCATCTTCCGTTATCTGGACAGTCTGGAGGAGATTCCCCGCGCCGTGGAGCGGATCGCCTTTCTGGACAGCAACTATGCCTATGATGCGGCCAAGGGTCACGCCGCGAAGCTGACGGCCTGGTTGGCAGGCGGCGGGAACCGGTTCCTTACGGTGATCGCCTACCACGATTCCATGGCGCTGCTGAATGGAAAAACGTTTGTCAGCGAAAAAGGCGGCACGTGGGGCCGCAGCCACGCCATGCTGGACGATCTGGGGAAAACCTTTCCCTTTTCGGAGCAGGTGGAGGGCCCGCTCCACCGGCACACCGCCCGGGATGGCCGCCTGACGTTCCTCCTGATGGCAAACCCGGGGCAGGCGGTGCTCCATACCAAATTGGTGGAACGCAATGGTTTGCTGCAGGCGCTGCTTTCCGGCACCCCCCTGTCGGAGCAGGGTTATGTCTTTTTTGGTGACCCTGTTTACCGCAGCCTCATCGGCGGACCCTGATTCGCAGCCCCGTTTTACAGGGCACCGCGACCGGCGAAACCAAAAGTCCAAGATAACCGCAGTAGACCATAAGCCGGATTACCGGCGGCGGCGGACGATCAGGCCGGCCAGCGCGCCGAGACCGAGCAGGGCGGCGGAGGGTTCAGGGACCTGGTTGATGACGATCCCGCTGATGCCGATGCGGTTGGCGGTGCTATTCTGGCCGGTGATGTTGACACTGGCCCCGCTGATGCCGCGGGCGACAACATAATTGCCGCGGTTGGTGCCATCGGCCTCAATCCAGCCTCCGCCCGATCCGGTGAGGTTGCCGAAAGCGGGAAAATCAGCGGCCAGCACGTTGGTGCCATTCACCCGCGGGATTTCAGAGGTGTGGGTGTCTCCGGCATCGGAACCCAGCAGGATATACACATCATACAGGGCGAAGGGGATGGAGGAAAAGGTGATGCTGGCCCCGGCGCCGCCATCGTCGAGATATCCCACACTGAGTCTGGCTTGGTCTGATCCGGTGCCGCTCGCGTTGTACCAGGCATTGGCGGAACTCCAGACCACACTGGCGGAAGTGACCGCGCCCGTGCTGTCCATCAGGCCCAGCAGGGACCCCGCAGCGAGGGACCCGGTCCGGACCGGCAGGCCTGCCGCGCCGGTGGGATTGTTATTGGTATTGAAGAAGCCGCTGGGGATGGCAGTAGGGCCCACCGGGGTGTTGGTGGTCAGCCAGGACTGGTTGCCGTCGTTTTCTGAAAAGTTCACTCCAATGGAGGCGGCTTGCACAGCGAGGGCCGTGGCGGAAAGGAGGGTGAGGGTAAGGACGGAGACGGTCATGGCCTGTAGATGTAAAATAACGGGTAAGCCGTATTTGTACCAGACCCGGCTGCCAATCCCCCATCCGGAAAGCCTCCCGGTTTAAAATCGAGCGCCTACTCAATCAAAAGTATTGGTTTTGCTGTGCGGCTGGAATTTGGCGCGGGGATGGCAGGGGCTTTTGCCGGGGGTTCCCGTTCCTGCCGGGTCAGCAGTGGAGCATGGTGGGTGGGCGGCCAGTCCTCCTCACTGCGGTGCCGCGGGCAACCGGACTTCTGCGGTGCCGGCCTTGGCAGCACCGGGATCGAGAGGTTGCCCGGGGAAATATTTCACGGGCATGCCGCCCGGGATGCCGATCTGGGCGGACAAGCCCGGAAGATCCTGCGGATGCACCGCGGCCTGCCAACGGCCCTGATCGTCGGTCCTGACAGAAGTCACGGTGGCAGCGGCGTTGTTTTCCGCGCCGCCGGTTTTAAGATAAATCCGGCTATTGGCCATGGGCTGGCCGGAGGCATCCAGCGCCACCCCGCCCACCTGCTCTGTGGCTCCCAGCAGTATCGACTGGCCTTCGGGCAACGCCCCGGCGGGATAGCGGGTGGTGGCGCTCGACAGACCGGGGGCTTCTGCCCTGAGCACCAGCGAGGTGCGGTCAATATCCGCTCCCACGGGGATGGTGGCATACCCCTCCGCATCGGTGGCAAAGGGGCGGTTGGGAAGGTCGAAGGAGTAGTTGCGTCCATCGGCCCAGACCTGGGCGTTGGCCACCGGTTGGCCGTCGGCACCCGTGACCCGCACCTTCACCATTTCCCCGGATTTCAGGCCCGGGCCCCAGCCATATTTATCCACCAGATCCATCGTCGCGGCATCCCATTCCCAATTCAGCGCGGTTACATAAACATCGCCGCCATAGGCCATGTTCATGACCTCCCCGTAGGCAAAACAGCGCAGCAGCGGGATGGCGTCCCCCCACTCAGCGCGCTGGACTTCCTTTATTTCGGCAAACGTCCGTCCATCGCGGAATTCCAGATTGCTGAACTCGTAGCCATAGGAGGGTTTTTCCAGGCCGGGGTCCGGGTGGTCCATGTCCGCAAAATCCTGCGCATCGGCTTTTTTATGGGGGGAAATCAGGGTGTCCGCGGTCACGAATTCCGGAACCAACTGGGTCAGGTACTCCGGATAGCGCCCATACTTCGCCTTGTAGGCAAAAATGCCGGTGCGGAGCTTGGTCAGGTGTTCGCGGTCGATCGCTTTGTGCCGTTCGATTTCCTGAGCAGCCTCACTGGACGGCGCGGCCGGTGGGCTCTCCCGTTTCCGGTCCGGGGCCATGGCCACCGCGGGCCGCTTCGGGGATGATTTGGTGGTCGTCACCACCGGTGGAACCGGACTGGCGGCCGGGCTCGCTCCCTCACCAGACCGGGAGGACCACCAGAGGCCTGCCCCCAGCACCAGCAGGATGATCAGGAGAAGGCGGAATTTATTTTCCATCCCGGGAAACTGACACTTCAGCCCTAACTCCGTCAAGATTGAAATCCGCCCCTCTTTCCCTGCCATTTCCCTCCCCCGGGCCGCCGGAAAATAAATCCGCGCTTTTTCCATGACGCGGCCAGGATGGGAAGCGTAGGTGGGACGTGTACTCCCCCCTCCCCCCCCTCTCCCGGCTGGCTCCTGTCCTCACCTTGGCCGCCACCCTGTCCGCGCTCCAGGCCGGCACCCCATTGGTTCCCCCCGCAGCAGCCTCCGCCGGGTCCCCTCCCTCCCTGGTCCTCGACCTGAGCACGCAATTTGAATTCTCCGACCCGTCCCCGGCGGGCCCGGGCGGCGATATTTTCGACACCCGGGTTTCCCTGCCGCTGTTTGTTCCGCTCAGCGAAAACTGGCGGATCATCGGTGTCCTGCGCGGAGGCTTCACTGATTACGAAACCGACCCGTTCGGCGGAGATGGCCTGCAAACCTGGAACGTGGGCGCCTTGGTGACCCTTGATGGTCAACTGACTGAGGCGTGGTCTGCCACCTTTGGCCTGCTCGGCGGCGCTTCCTGGGAGGATGGCGCCTCTTTTTCCGACAGCCTCAATGGCGGCGGTCTGGTCATGGCCAGTTATCGTTTTTCCCCCACCTTGAAAGCCGGGCTGGGCGGACTCTATCTCACCCGCCTGAACGAGGACGCCCTCGTGGTCCCCGCGCTGGGCCTGGACTGGCAAGTGACGGAGCAATTTGATATCAACCTCTACGGTCTCGACCTGCGGGCGGAATATGACGTCACTGAAGTCTGGTCGATTTTTCTCCGGGGAGAGTTTGATCCCGGCGGCGCGCTGTTGGAGTCACGCGCCAACACGGAAGCAGATTCCTTCGATGACCAGGGTTTCCGCGCCGCCGGTGGCGTGAAGTGGACACCCAGCCCTTCCTTCAGCCTCTCAATGGAAGGCGGGGTGGCCTTCCATGAGTACACGCTGCGCAACGACCGCGAGGAAATCCTCGCCAAAGACCGGATGGACCCGGCGCCGTTCGTCGGGGTTTCGGCCCGCCTCTCATTTTGAAACTGCGCGCTTCCGCAAGGAGAGCGCCGCCATCACGAGGAAGATCAGGGCCAACACCCGGATGACCCAGGCCGCGACCCCTGCCAGAACCCAGAATCCGAACGCTGCAGCCACGAGGGCCAGTGCCACGAGGATGATTGAACTTATTTTCATAGCAATTCAGGAGCGGAGGGCGGCAGGGGAAGGGCGGGAAGTTATTTCAGGTCGTTGAGCATCTTTTCCACTTCGGCGCGGGTTTTGCCCAGTTTCTTCTGGAGGCGGCCATAAAGCTCCTCCTCCTTGCCTTCCGCGTAGAGCAGATCGTCATCTGTCAGGTCGGCATATTGCTGTTTGAGTTTGCCCTGGGCGACATTCCAGTTGCCTTTCCACCAGAGGTTGGTGGAAGAGGGTGTTTCCACCACGACGGATTTCGTGGGAGAGACGGGGACCACGGTTTTTTGGTCGCAGGCCACGCCAAAAATGGCGCAGGCAGTGAGGAGGAGGACGGATTTCATAGGTCAGGTGGGTTGTAGTTTGGAATGGCAGGCTGCAAAAGATTCCGCAGGCCTGCCGCCTTTGATCTGCAACCTTTGGGCCAGCGCCGCTCCCGGGCGCCGGTGGCGGACTGCAACTCCCTGAAGATTAATTGTATACGATACACCGGCCACCCTCCTCCAGACTGGCAAGGCCGGGCCCCCCGTGCCGCGATCTGCGGCAACCCGGATGACCATTCTGGCATTTCGCCAACCCGACCGTGCCGTGGCGGGCACGGCCTGCGTCCCGGTTGCATTCGGACCGCCCCGTGCTGTGATTAAACGGTGATGCCCTGCCTGCCAGCGTTCCGACTTAGCCCGCTCCGCCATGCGGTGGCGGAGCTGCGTTTCCTGTTTTAGGCCGACGGCACGGTGTTCCCGGGGAGACCGGGCACGGCGGCTGATTTTTTTCCCTCTCCCCTCCCACCATTTATTTTCTGTATTCCCATGGTTCCTGATCCCTCCGTTAAATACCGCGCTTATCCTCCCATCCCTTTGCCGGACCGCACCTGGCCGGACCGCACCCTCACCAAAGCGCCGCTCTGGTGCTCGGTGGACCTGCGCGATGGCAACCAGGCCCTCGCGGTGCCGATGAATGTCTCCCAAAAACTGGAGATGTTTGACGCCTTGGTGAAATGCGGCTTCAAGGAAATCGAAGTCGGTTTCCCCGCCGCCTCCAACACCGAGTTCGCCTTCAACCGCCGCCTCATCGAGGAAAAACGCATTCCTGCCGACGTCACCATCCAAGTGCTGGTGCAGGCGCGCGAGGATTTGATTGAGCGCACCGTGGAGAGCCTGCTGGGTGCCCGGCGCGTCATCATCCATCTGTATAACAGCACGTCCCCTGCCCAGCGCCGGGTGGTCTTTGGCAAGTCCAAGGAGGAGATCATCGGCATGGCCCGGCAAGGCGCGCAGTTGATCAAGGACCGGCTCTCCCGCCTGGAATCGACCGGCACCGAAGTGGTGCTGCAATACTCGCCGGAAAGCTTCAGCGCCACCGAGCTGGAATTCGCCAGGGAAATCAGCGAAGCCGTGATGGACGTCTGGCAGCCGACCCCGCAGCGGAAGATGATCCTCAATCTCCCTGACACCGTGGAAGTCGCCATGCCCAACGTGTATGCCGACCAGATCGAATGGATGTGCCGCCATATCAAAAACCGCGACAGCCTGATCATCTCGCTGCACACCCACAATGACCGGGGCACCGGCGTGGCCGCCACCGAACTGGGCCTGCTGGCCGGCGCGGACCGGGTGGAAGGCACGCTCTTCGGCAATGGGGAGCGCACCGGCAATCTGGACATCGTCACCGTGGCCATGAATTGTTATATGCATGGCATCGCGCCTGGTTTGGACTTCTCCAACATCAATGCCCTCGCCGACATGTACAACCGGACCACCGGCATGACCGTCGCCCCGCGCCAGCCCTACGCCGGCGAACTGGTCTTCACGGCCTTCAGCGGCAGCCATCAGGACGCCATCAAAAAAGGTCTCGCCGAGCGGGACTCGGGCAAGGCCCCCATCCACTGGGATGTGCCCTATCTCACCATCGATCCTTCGGATCTGGGCCGCGAATACCGCGAGGTGATCCGCGTGAACAGCCAAAGCGGCAAAGGCGGCGTCGCCTGGATGCTGGAGAGCGAATTCGGGATCGATCTGCCCAAAGACCTGCAGCGCGAGTTCGGTCCGCTGGCCAATGACGCGGTGGACCACCTCGGCCGCGAAGTCAGCGGCGAGGAGTTGAAGGACATGTTCTGGCAGGAATATGTGGACCGCACCACCCCATGGGAACTGCATCACTTCCATGCCGATGGGGTGGACCGCGTCTTCAGTTGCCGCGCCTCCGCCCGGCGGGACGGCGCGGAAGTAAAACTGACGGGTTCCGGCAATGGCCCGATCGCGGCGTTTGTGCAGTCGCTCATCAATGCAGGGGTGCCTCCGTTTGAAGTGACCGATTTCAAACAACACGCCCTCAGCGCCGGCACCGCCGCCAGCGCCATCGCCTATCTGAAAATTACCCGCCCCGACGGCACCGCCCGCTGGGGGGCCGGGGTCGACACCAACATCGAACTGGCCTCCATCAAAGCCGTGCTCAGCGCCCTGAACCGGCTTGGTTAGCGGAAAACGGAGCGCGGACTTACAGTCCGCCCCGGAGCCTGGGCGGTAGCTTTCCCCGGCTGCCCCAGGGTTGCCGGGGCGGATTACAAATCCGCGCTCCTTTTGTTCGGCCCGCAGCTTGCCAAGCTGCATGGGGAACGCTAGTCCTCCCCCATGACACGCCGGAGCATTGCAGGGATTTTCTCGGGACTTCTTTTGCTGGGAGGTCTGGTGTGGTGGTGGAACCCGCGGCTTCCTGAACCGGCCGGGGCCCGGCCCCCCTCAAAACCCGTGGTTCCGCAGCCGGCGGCAACAGTTGCACCGGCACGCGCACCCACCGAAACCCTGCCCACTTTTGGCACCGAGGCCTTCAATCAACTGGCCAAGGAGCGCGGTGCAGCCTGGATGGCCAGCCGGAACCGGGATGCCGTGAGTCTGCTGGCGATGTGGGACCTGACCGGGGATGAAACGGTGTTGCGGGAAGCCGCGGAAAAATTTCCGGGGAATCCCCAGGTTTGTCTGGCGATGCTCAATTTGGTATTCACCAAGGGAGACGATCCGGCAGAACAAAAGAAATGGACAGATCGGATGATTGCTGCAAATCCTGACAATCCGCTGGGATATCATTACCAGGCGCGGTTGGCGGTGGCCATGGGAGACCCTGCGATGACGAGAAGTGCGCTGGAGTTGGCCTTGCAGGCGAAGGGGAAGATCAATCACTACCTGCGGGAGCGGATGATCGGTGCCAAGGAAGGCTTGTTGGCCAGCGGGGTTTCCTTGAAGGATACTTACTTTCTTTCAACGGTCGCCCCGATGGCGAAAGCATCGGCCGGCCTCGTCGCCTTTTCCGGGCTGAACGTGTTTTTCGTCGATCAGTTGAAGGAAATGAAGGCTTCGGGACGGGAAACGGAATATCAGGAATTGGCCGCACTGGGACTGCGGCTCGCCGAACAACAACGGTTCACGGAATCCCCTTCCCTGATGAATGAATTGCTGGCGCAGGGGCAGCGGATGAAATTCCTGAAGGATTTGGATCCGGAAACAGAAATCGCCAATTCCGGCCGGAGTGTTGCGGAGGAACTGGTGGTCGCTGCCGCCGAAGGGAAAGCGCTTTCCAACCTCCTTAACGAGGTGGCCCCCGCGGAACAATATCTTCTAGACGCCCCGATCGAAGTGCAGGGTCAATATTCAGACCGCATGATGATGGACGGCGAGATGGCGGCACTGCGATACCTGCTGGAAGCGATGGCCAAAGCGAATCCTTGAGGCGCGATCCTGCGTTCTGCGGATTTGCTTTTTATCCAGCCCGCAGGCCGGCCATCGCGGCCCCGGCCGCGTGATGCATGACCTCGGACGCGAGGCCCGGCTCCTCCCAACCGGTGGCTTGGTGATAAAGCTCGGCGCCCCTGCCCAGCACCCACGATCCCAGGGCGGCGGCCTCGTAAAGCGGCATGCCTTGCGCAATGAAGGTGGTCAAAAATCCAGTCAGGACATCACCCATGCCGCCCCGTGCCATCAGCGGATGGCCGGTACCGTTCCACGCCGCCGGACGGCCACGTTCGATCACAAAGGACCGCGCACTTTTCGCCAGCAAGGTCACCCCCCACGCCTCCACCAGCGCGGCCGCCTGCTCCCGCCGGGGCCGGTCCGCCCACTCCGGCTTCCAGGCGCTCACCAGCCGGGCCAACTCGCCCGGATGCGGCGTGAGCAGCCTCGGCCCGGCAAAAGAAACCGCCCCGCGGCCTGACCATGGACCGGCGGCCAGCGCATTCAGGGCATCGGCATCCACCACCACCGGGCGCGGGTCATGCCACAACAACTCTGCCAGCAGCGGCAACGGAGCCGGCCCCATGCCCGGTCCGATTCCCAGGGCATCGAGGGGAAACTCCCGCACTTCCTGGCAAGACGTCACCGCCCGCACCATCACCTCCGGCGGGCAGCTGGCGGCCAGAATATCATAGACGCGATGAGGGCAAAACAGAGTCACCAATCCACCGCCCATCCTGACCGCGGCGGTGGACGCCAGCCGGGCGGCGCCAGTCAGCCCCACCGACCCTGCCACAATCCCGATCCGGCCCCCCTGCCCTTTATGTTTGGCAAAGGCCGGACGCGGCAGCAGTTGCGACCGCAATCCGGCGGCGGTCACCAAAACATCCCGCTCCCTCATTCCGGCAGGGCCCGGCAAACCTGTCAGGGGCACCAGCACCAAGCGCCCCACGAAAGCCGCCCCGTCATCCGTGAACAACAAATCCTTCGGCCAGCCCAGGGTGATAGTCACATCCGCGGCCACCGGACCGGGATCGCTTCCCAGGCCACTCGGCAAGTCGACCGCCACCGTCACCGCTTGCTCCCGCTGGCGCAGCGCATTCAACGCCTGCACCGCATGGGCGGCTTCCCCGCGCAGGGGTCCCTCCACTCCAATTCCCAAGAGTCCATCCACCAGCAACAACGGACGCTCCGGCGGCACCGCGATGGCGTCCACGGCCGCGAAGGTCACCCGGTCCCGCACCGCCGCAAGTTGGAGCGCCGCCAAGGGCCGCAGGGTCTCCTCCGGCCAGGCTAGACGCAACTCCACCTGCCAGCCCGCCTGCAGCAGGTGTCCTGCAAGCACAAAAGCATCGCCGGCATTGTGCCCCTTGCCGGCAAAAACCACCGCCACTCCGGGAACCGGCCAGCATTCCCTGACATATTCTGCAAGCCCGGCCCCGGCCTCTTCCATCAAGGTCTGCTCCGCGATGCCCGCGGCAAAAGCACGCGCTTCCAGCCCGCGCATTTCGTCGCTACTGACCAAACAGGGGAATCCGGGTAATGGCACGGAGTCGGACATGGCACAACCTGCCCCGGAACCAGACCGGCCGCCAGGCGGGAATCCGTCCGCTCAGGCCCGTGCGAAGCTGGCCAGATTCCACTCGGGCAGGCCACATTCCCGGGCGAGCACATTGAATTCCCCAATCTCAGCTTCGCTGAACAACAAGCCTCCAGCCGCAGCGCTGGCAGCCGCCGCTTTGGCTTCGGGCTGGCCCGGCAGAGTGCAGGTTTCATTGCCGTGGCCAAACAGATCACCCAGCACCGCCTTGAGGTTTTCGGTTTGGCTGCGGCCTCTGGCAAAGAGCCTACTGCTGAGGGCATCGGGGTGAATCACCGAGAAATAGAAACAACAGGACCGTTTTTCTCCCTCCGGAATCGGGCGGCTGCGCAGGGTCGGCAGCGATCCGCCAATCAGACCCGCCACCAACTCATTGATCAGCGCCAGTCCATAACCCTTGTGGGCTCCAAAGGGAACGAGGGCGGCCACCTTGTTGGGGTCGGTGGTGGGCTTTCCCTCCGCATCCACCGCAGCGTTGGGCGGGAGTTCCTTGCCTTCGCGTTTGAGCTGCTGCACGCGGCCCATCGCCACCGTGCTGGTCGCCCAATCAATCACCACCGGGTAACCGAGGGCCTCGGTGGTGGGGAATCCCCAACTGTGAGGATTGGTGCCAAGGGTGGGGAATTTCCCGCCAAAAGGCACCACCTCGGCGAGGGCGGCGGTGCAGTTGGTGTAGGCAATATAGCCGCGCTTGGCCGCATCCATGACGTAACCACCGCCCCACAAATAGTGGAAGGCATTGTCCACACTCACTTGCCCGATGCCATATTGATCCGCCAGCCGGATCGCTTCCTCCATCGCCGCAAACGCGGTGGATTGACCGAGCTTCAGGTTGGCATTCCAGATCTTCGAGGCCGCAAACCGGGACGGAATTTCCTCAATCACCGCGCCCGGCATACAGCCTCCCGCTTTGCTGCCGAAATGTTCGTCAAGGTGCAGCGCCTTGATGCCATTGTGCGTCCGGATGCCGTGAGTGCTGGCCATTTCGCAGAAACGCGCGGCATCGGCCGCCTCGGCGGCGGTGTAGCCCCGGTGTTGATAGGCGGCGGCGATGAGATCACGGTGCAAGGCAGGGGGAACGACGTAAAATCCGGAGTCTGACATAGGCTGATTGCCGTAGGCTGATTTCACCGGCGTGCAAGGCGGCATCGTTTCCGCCCCGGCGGGCGTTCCTGAAACTTGAAAGGAAGCAGCCGGGCCCGCCGTCATTCTCTTTGGCCCCCGGCACGCGATCCGCTCCGGTCTCCTCCATCCCCCAAATTTTTCCCAAAAAGTCATGTCCCAGGAATTCTCCCGCCGCCGTTTCCTCCGCGGTCTCGGCACGCTCATGGCCCTGCCTGCTCTGGAAGCCACCGCTCCTTTTGCCGCACGGGCGGCCGCGGCCAAAACCGGAGCTGCCGGCTCGCTGCCTCTGCGCATGGCGTTTGTTTACACGCCCAACGGCAAGAACATGGAACACTGGACTCCTGGGAAGGATGGGTCCAGTTACGACCTCAGCCCCACCCTGGCCCCGCTCAAGGACCTGAAATCGGAATTCCAGGTCATCTCCGGCCTGAAACACGAAAAGGCCCGGGCCAACGGCGATGGCGGCGGCGACCACGCCCGCGCCAATGCCAGCTTCCTGACCGGGGTGCAGGCGCGCAAAACCGCCGGGGCCGATATCCGGAACGGGATCTCCATCGACCAGGTGGCCGCCAACGACATCGGCCAGCTCACCCGCCTGCCTTCCCTGGAGCTGAGCTGCGACGAAGCCCGCCGCGCCGGAAACTGCGACAGCGGCTACTCCTGTTCCTATCAATTCAATCTGGCCTGGAAAAGCGAGACCACCCCGCTGGCCCCGGAGCGCGACCCCAAGCTGGCCTTCGAGCGACTGTTCGGCAGTGGTGGTGGCAGCAGCGAAGAGGACGCCGCCCGCGCCAAACGCGAGTTTTTCAACAAGAGCGTGCTCGATTTTGTGATGGAGGATGCCCGCTCCCTGCAAAAACACCTCGGCTACACCGACAAGCAAAAACTCGACGAATATCTCTCCTCCGTCCGCGACATCGAACGCCGCCTCACCAGCGCTGACCAATTTTCCAAGTCCATGCCGGACTACAAAAAACCGACCGGCATCCCGGAGAGTTATCAGGAACACATCCGCCTCATGTTCGATCTTCAGGTGCTCGCCTTCCAGACGGACACCACGCGCATCTCGACCTTCCTGCTCGCCCACGACGGTTCGAACCGCAGCTTCCCCGAGATCGGGGTGCCCGATGCCCACCACGGCATTTCCCACCACCAACGGGATGCCGCCAAGCTCGAAAAAATCGCCAAAATCGACACCTACTACAGTGAGCAGTTTGCCTACTTCCTCCAGAAGCTGAAGAGCATCAAGGAAGGCAACGGCACCCTGCTGGACAATTGCATGATCGTCTTCGGCAGTGGCATCAGCGACCCTGACCGCCATAACCACGACGATCTCCCGGTGATTCTGGCCGGCGGCGGCGGTGGCACCCTGAAAAAAGGACGCCACCTGCGCCTGCGTGACGACACCCCGATGTGCAATCTTTACCTTTCCATGATGGACCGCATGGGCGTCAAGACCGCCAACTTCGGTGACAGCACCGGGAAGCTGGATTCTATTGGTTGAACCTGACGGTGGATCAAGCCGGGTAATCAGTCGGCAGCCCCACGCTTTCCCATCCATCCAGTTCGGCCCGCAACCTGTCGAGTTGGCGGCGTGCTTTTTGGTAGGCGTATTTGCCCAGCACCAGGCGGAAAGGGGGCTTGTCGGATTCCACAGCCTGGATGATCGCCTGTGCCGCGGCGGCAGGATTTCCCGGCTGTTTGCCATCCACCTTTTCGAGGAAACCCCGAAACTTGCCAGCCGTCGCCGCATACTCCGGCACCGACTGCTCCGCACGGTCCAGCGAACGTGAGATGAAGTCCGTGCGGAACGGTCCCGGGATCACTACGGTCACCTTTACTCCAAACGGGGCCGACTCGGCCGCAACGGCTTCGGAAGCCAACTCCATCCCGGCCTTGGCTCCGCCATAAACGCTGAAGCCGGCATAGTTTGAAATCGCGGCGGCCGCTCCCATGTTGATAAAATGCCCCCCACGCTGCTCCCGGAAAATGGGCAAAACCGCCCTCATGACCCGCAGCGGCCCCGTCAGGTTGGTTTCGATATTCCGCAGCATCTGCTCCTCACTGCACTCCTCCAGGGCGCCGATCAATCCATACCCCGAGTTATTCACCACCACATCCAACCGGCCAAAATCCCGCCTCGCCTCCGCGACCGCCTGCTGGATGGATTCCGGCTGCGTCACGTCCAACGCATACGCCTTGGCCTGCAGTGGATGGTTATGGACAAAGTCCTCCACCTGGGAAATATCCCGTGCGGTAACGGCGACCCGATGACCATGCGCGATAACCGCTGCCGCCAATTCACGCCCGAATCCGGAGGATGCCCCGGTGATAAGCCATATTTTCATACTGCTCCAGCTACGCTTCAATCCTGGTGCCGGACCCCGCTTTTATTCCCCACCACTTGGCGCCACGGCTGTTCAGGGAACCCAAAAACGACAGACAAGCCCGCCCCGTCTTTTCCTGGAACAGCTGCCGGGAAATCCCGCAGCCCCGCAGGGCCCGGCCATGATCCCACCAGACCACCAGACGGGCGCATTGGAACAAACATAGAAATTGAGTCCGCCAGAGGGCCGCGCGCCAGGCCGGCCAAACCGCGAGACGGTCCCGGAAGAAATCCACATGGAACGCGATGTGCGCTACCTCATCCCGGGTGATCCTCAGACAACTGTCCCGGATAACGGGGTCCGGCGCTTGACGGGCCAACAACCCATAATAACCCCGGGCGATCAATTCCGCGCTTAACAGAATCTGCACATTGAACTCCAAACCCAGGGCGCTCCTGATAAACCGGAAGACCGAATTGCTCCACTGTTTCGCCAGCAAAGTGCCGCCGAGGCGCCGCACCATCTCCTTCAATATTTCCGCATGGGCATTTTCCTCCCGGATGAACAGTTCCACCGCACGGCTGTAGCCTGCAAACGCCGGGTCCGCCGCTGACAATACTTCAGCATAACGCCGCAGCCGGGTCCCTCCGCCGGACTCTCCCAACTGGAAAATCGCCAACGATCCCGCAAGGGCCTGGATGCTGGAATGCTCCCGGTCAGGCAACGGGGACGCGCCCCAGTCATAAACTTCTGCTGCGTGCCGTTGGCGGTGTTTTTCGTAGTACTGAATCCATTCACAAGCATTCATGTTTTGGTCCCTGGTTGGTTGATTTTTGGTGGCTCAGAAGAGGGCCGCGGCCGCCTGCTGGATGATCGGGGCGAGCCGTCCCACCGGACTGGACGCCCGCTGTGCCGCGTCGATCTGCTTCAGACGGGCCACCACGGCCTGCACGGTTTCATCCAGCGTCGATGTGCCTGCCGTCACCCCCACCCGGTCCACTCCTTGAAACCAGGCGGCCTGCAAATCGGCTGCGGTCTCAACCTGGCGGACCCTGACGCCAGCCTGAAGCGCCGTTTCCGCGAGTTGCCGGGTGTTGTTGCTGTTCCGTCCACCGACCACTACAATCAGATCATTTTCCCGGCACAGCCGTTCCATCGCCGCCTGACGGTCTTTGGTGGGCTGGCAGACCGTGTCCTTGAAAAGGATCGTGGCCTCGGGATGACGCTGTTGGAGACGCGCCACCAGAGCCCGCACTTTGGCGATGGGCTGGGTGGTTTGGGCCACGACCCCAAACTTCGGAGCGAAAGCTAGTCGATCCACCTCGGCCTCGTCCTGCACGACCTGAGCCGTGGGAAAATCCCCGCATAAACCACGGACCTCAACATGTCCTGCCTGACCGATCACGATGGGCTGGCCGCCTTGGGCGACGAGGAGGGCCAGCGCCGCGTGGGCTTTTTTCACCAACGGGCAGGTGGTGTCCGTCACCGCATAACCAGCCTCGCGCCAGGCCTCGCGATGCCGGTCGGACGCCCCATGGGCCGTGATGATAACACGGGAGGTTTCGCTGCTGCCGACAGTCTCCAAATGCGCCCGCTGCACGCCGAGCGTTGCCAGATGTAGTTGGACCACGGGATTGTGAACCAGTTCTCCCAGCACCGTGACGGGTCCGGAAGCAGCGGAGTCGTGGGTTTTGCGCAAGGCGTCACGGACGCCGAAACACATGCCTTGGTGGGTTGCGAGAGTAATAGTCATGGGGATGTTCAGGTTATGGTTATGGGGACGTGTGGGAGACTTTACTTTGTGTCGCAAAGTAACAGTTCAAAAGGGGGGGGTCAGCCTCCGGGGCGGGCCGAGCGGACGATGGATTCCAAAACATTCAGATAGGCGGTAAACGCGGTGCGCCCGGCTGGGCTGAGGGCGTAGCGGGTCTGGGGGCGGCCCAGCATTTCCTTGGTTTCGGTGGTGTAGCCGGCTTTGAAAAGGGACCGCAGGTGGGTGATGAGGTTGCCGTCGCTCATTTTGAGTTCGGCTTTGAGATCCTGGAAAGACCAGTCGGCACGGGCAGCGAGGAGCGTCATGATGGCCAGACGTCCCTTTTCGTGGATGATTTTATCCAGCTGTGAGAAATCAATCATGCCAGGTCTTCCATGACGGATGGCGTCCGGTTTTTCTGAGAGACAAACACGTAGCCGGCATACAGGAGATGCAGGATTCCAAAGGACAGGGCCATGTAGAGCAACGAAGCCTGATAGGAGCGTCCCTCCAAGGCCCTCACTTCTGGCAGAAAGGCCAGCAGTCCCATCGCGAAAAACCCGGTGCCGAGCATCAGGAGGGACCGGGGGGCGAATGATCCCATGGCCAGCAGCGCCAGGCCATAAAACAAAATCCAGAAGGCCACAATGTCGGCATACCCATTGGAGCGGGTGACCGCGGCCAGCGTACTGAGAACAAACCCGGCCGCCAGAGGAGGAGAAACCGACCGCAGCGCCATGCGCATCCCGGCACTCGCAAAGGCATCGCCCCGCTGGCGGGCGCTGCGGTAGAGCAACCACAAATTAAACACGCTCACGAGGACCAGCGCCCCGACCCACAACCCTACAAAGGATTCCGGAGAGGGCCGCGTGCCCGGCTCCGCCTGCCAGAGCAGGCCGCAGAGCGCGAGGGTCGACAATCCTCCTGCCAAAGCCGTCGGAGCGGAAATCGCCCGGTAAATGGTGGCACGCTCCATCAGGGCCCGGATGGTCTTGAGGTGGTCAGCAGCTTCGCGGTCGGCGGGCATCATAGGTGGCAGGTTGAGCTTTGCGGCACAAAGTGCAGCTGCGCGGGAAATCTGCAACTCTTTTTTATCCATTAAAAATAACGATTCCCCGGAACCCGGACCGGGTCTTCCAATACCATGATGCAATTGTACTCGCATGCTGGCCGAACCCAAGGATAATGACGCGTCTTCCTTATCATGTCCTGGCTGCTGGCTCCTCACAATTCCGTCTTTGCAGCGGCCTTCGTCCTGCTGCTGTGCTTCGCCCTGATTGAGGGCATCAGCCTGATCCTGGGTCTGGGCATTTCCGACTTCCTGAGTGACCTGCTCGGTCTGCCGGATGGGGCGGACTCTGCTCCTGACACTTCGGCCGAAGCAGAAACCGGAGTGGCCAGCCCATTGCTCTCGTGGCTGGAAATCGGCAAAGTCCCGGTGCTGGTCTCGCTGTGCGCCTTCCTCGCCGCCTTCAGCATCACCGGCATGCTGCTCCAGCAATTCCTTGTTTTGATCGGCCCCGGGCCTCTTCTTCCCGTGGTAGCAGCCGTGGTGGCTTTCTTCGCCGCTCTGCCGGCGCTCAAATTTGCCAACCGTCTGCTCGCCCGCCTCCTCCCCCAGGATGAAACCAGCGCCTTCTCCCCGGCCCTGTTGATCGGGCGCGTCGGAGTGGTCACCATCGGCACCGCCACCGCCGACCGCGCCGCGGAAGTCAAGGTCACCGGACCTGACGGGCGGAGCCACTACGTCATGGCTTTTGTCACCGGCGGCAGCGTGCCCCAGGGCGGTGAACTCCTGCTGCAAAGCCGTGATGAATCCACCGGCCATTACCGGGGCACCCCCAACCACAACCCTGACCTCTCCCCTTCGCTTTATTCGTAGTATTTACCTGCCACCTGACCATCCTGCCATGACTGAACTCCCTACCCTGCAGACTATGCCCTCCCTCCTCGCCCAAGCTGAACTCCGAGGCCCCGTCCAAGGAGGCGTGATGGATCTGCTCACCAACACCGGTGTGCTTTCCGCCATCGCCGGCGTCGCCATCCTGGTGGTTTTCCTCAGCATCCTGTCCCGATTCTATGTCAGAGCCAGCAAGGAAAGTGCTTTCGTCAGGACCGGCCTCGGCGGGCAAAAAGTCATCGCGGACGGGGGCGCCATCGTGCTGCCCATTTTCCAGCAGATCACTCCGGTCAACATGATGACCCTGCGCCTCCAGGTGGAGAGGGCCAACAATGAGGCGCTCATCACCCTCGACCGCATCCGCGCCGATGTGAAAGCCGAGTTCTTTGTCCGCGTGAAAAAGGACACGGAAGCGATCGCCCAGGCTGCCCAGAGTTTCGGCAGCAAGACCCTGCATCCCGAGGAATTGCGCGAGATCCTGCAGGGCAAATTCGTCGACGCCCTGCGCGCCGTGGCCGCCGGCATGGACATGCAGACCCTGCACGAAAAACGTGCCGATTTTGTCCAAAGTGTGCAGACCACCGTGGCGGAAGACTTGGCCAAAAACGGACTGGAACTGGAATCCGTCTCCCTCACAGGATTGGACCAGACCAGCGTGGAATACTTCAATGCCACCAACTCGTTCGATGCCCAGGGCCTGGCCAATATCGCCCGGATCACTGAGGCCAAACGGGAGGAGCGCAACAAGATCGAACAGGAAACGCGCATCCGCATCGAGGCCAAAAACCTCGAAGCGGAACAACAGTCCCTGACGATCCGTCAGGAAGGCGAATTTGCCCGGCTCAGTCAGGAACGGGAGGTCTCCATGCGCAAAGCCGAGCAGGAAGCGCTGATCAAGACCGAGCAGGCCATGCGGCACCGCGAGGCCCAGGAATCCGAAATCATGGCAGCCAAACAAATCGCGCTGCAGAACATCAACAAGGAGCGGGAAATCGAACAGTCGAACCTCGAGAAAACGCGCCAATTGGAAACCGCCGACATTGCCCGCAAGCAGGCGGTGGAGATTTCCCAGCAGGAAGCCGCCATCAATATTGCCCAGAAGAGCGAGGCCAAATCCAAGGCAGAAGCCGAAGCTTCCAAGGCCCTCGCGGAAAAGGTGAGGGAGGAGGAAAATGTCACCACGGTGCGGATGATCGCCGAAGCGAACCGCACCCGCGAAGTGGAAGTGATCTCCGCCCGTCAGGACGCCGAACGGGATGCCACCCGCGTCACCGTGGCCGCCGAGGCCGAAAAGAAAGCGGCCGAGGACCTGGCCGAGGCCAGGCTCACCGGAGCCCGCGCCGAAGCCGAATCCATCATCATCCGCGCCGAGGCCGATCAAAAGCGCTACGAGGCCGAAGCCTACGGGATGCGTTCCCTCAATGAGGCCAAGAATCTGCTTGGCGAAGCGGTGATGGCTTTTGAGATGAAATCCATCCTCGCCAAGGTCGCTCCCGAATTGATCACAGCCAGCATGAAACCCCTCGAAAACATCGAAAGCGTCCGCGTGCTCAGCACCAACGGCCAGCTCATCGGCGGCAGTGGCAATGGCGACGGCGGTGGTTCCAATGGAGGCGGTGGGAACGGCGGCAACGTGCCTGATCAATTGGTCAATGCCCTGCTCCGTCACCGCATTCAACTTCCCGTCGTCGACGACCTCCTGAAGCAACTCGGCATCAATAGCCCCAGTCCGGTGGACATCAGCAACGCGCTCGGCTCTGCCAACTCCACCGAAGGAACGGATAAAATCTGATCTGACCGGGGTGGACGAGGCTCCTGCCGAGTTCCCCGCTGGATGGTTGTGTCTCCAATGTCTGGGAAAAACTCCTGCTCTGCTGACTCGGCAGGAGCCTCGTCCACCCCTGAAACCGCTAGCGCTTCATCAGGAAATACTCAATGCTGTCCACCAGGGCACGCCAGGAGGCGTCGATGATGTTGCCGGAGACACCGACGGTGGACCAGTCGCGGGTCCCGTCGGTGGAATCAATCAGAACGCGGGTGCGGGCCGCCGTGCCGCTGTGCCCGTCGATGATGCGGACCTTGTAATCGGTGAGCTGCACCTGGGCGATTTCCGGATAGCGGGCGACCAGCGCTTTGCGCAGCGCGCCGTCGAGGGCATTCACAGGACCATCGCCTTCAGCGACCGTCAGGATGGTCGCTCCGCCGGTGTGGAGCTTGACCGTGGCGAGGCAGTTTTCGTAACCGCGCAAGGTATCCCGGCGGAAGACGCACTCGAATTCCACGTGATCAAACAGCGGGGTGGTTTGTCCGAGGGTGCGCCGGATCAGGAGTTCAAAAGAGGCGTCCGCAGCTTCAAATTCATAGCCCTCCTTTTCGAGCGTCTTGAGCTGCTCCAACAAATCGCGGACCACCGGCCCGCCCTTTTCGATGGTGAGACCCATGCCTGCGGCTTTCATCAGGATGTTGCTCTGGCCTGACATGTCGCTGAGCACGATGACCTGCTGGTTGCCGACGAGGGCAGGACTGACGTGTTCGTAGGTGCGGGCCAGTTTTTGCACCGCGTGCACATGGAGTCCGCCTTTGTGGGTGAAAGCGGCACGGCCCACGTAAGGGGCGCGCAGGTCCGGGGTCACGTTGGCCAGTTCATCGATGAAATGGGAGATTTCGCTGAGGCGGGTGAGGTCCGGCACGACTTCGATCCCCATCTTGAGCTGGAGGGTGGGGATGATGGTGGTGAGGTTGCAGTTTCCCACCCGTTCGCCATAACCATTGATGGTGCCCTGCACCTGGATGGCTCCGGCGTGGATCGCTGCAAGAGCATTGGCCACTCCGGTGCCGCCGTCGTTGTGGGTGTGGATGCCAACCCCGCAGCCGAGATGCGCCACCGCAGCGGCAGTGACCTCGGCAATAAAGTCCGGCAGGGCCCCGCCGTTGGTTTCGCAGAGAACGATGAGGTCGGCGCCGGCGTCCCGGGCGGTTTTGATGGTGGCAAGGGAGTAGTCAGGGTCTTCCTTGTAACTGTCGAAGAAGTGCTCGGCATCGTAAAAGACTTCGCGCCCGTGGGCCTTCAGGAAGCGCACGGTGTCGGCAATCATGGCCAGATTTTCCTCCAGGCTGACGCGGAAAACTTCCGTGACATGGAGCGGCCAGGTCTTGCCCACGATGGTGATGACCGGGGTGTTGGCGTCGAGAAGCAACTGCACCTGGGCGTCGTCTTCGACTTTGCTGTTCCCCCGCCGGGTCATGCCGAAGGCGCAGAGTTTGGCGTGTTTCCACGAACGTTTAGCGGCTTCGGCGAAAAATTCCACGTCCCGGGGATTGGAACCCGGCCAGCCGCCCTCAATGTAATCGATTCCGAAACTATCGAGTTTTTCCGCCACGCGGAGTTTGTCGGCGACGGTAAAACTGATGCCGGTGCCCTGCGTGCCATCGCGCAAGGTGGTGTCGTAAAGGGAGACTGCTTTCATTTTCGGGGCGTCATCTGGACAGGAAAGCGCGGGATTTGCAATCGCGTCCGGCAGTCTTGACAACCTTATTGACGTAAAACATAGTTTAACCATGATCAAAACCATCACCAAAATCGGGAATTCCCAAGGGATCATCTTCGATTCCGCCCTGCTTCAGCTCGCCCGGCTCAAGGTCGGGGACGAGGTGAACGTGGAAGTCCACGCGGGCGGGACGATTACGATTGCCGCGATGGAACCGGCGGTGATTTCGGCAGAACAGGCCGCCGAAACGGCAAAGCGGCTCATTCAAAAGAATAGCGAACTCTTCCGCCGCCTGTCTTGAGTGCCATTGTGAAACATCCCACGGTCGACGCGGTGCTGGCAATCCATGCCGAAGTGCTGCTGGCGCATGGAGGCGGTGCCGGTCTGCGGTCCCGCGAGCTTTTGGAATCGGCCGTCGCAGCTCCGCAGGCCACCATGATGGGCATCCCGATGATCACCGAGCCTATCGAAATTGCCGCGGCTTATCTTTTTTACCTGTGCAGCAACCACGCCTTTGTGGATGGGAATAAACGCGTGGCCCTCGCCACCTGTCTGGTCTTCCTCAGTGAAAACAATCTGCTGAAGGAGGAGATCCTGGATGTGGATGCGTGGGAAAATCTCACCCTCTCCGTCGCCGCGGGCGCGCTCAGCCGGGATGAGGTCACGGCGAAGCTGAGGGCATTGGCCGGGTAAACTTCACAGAAATGCCAGTTCGAGGAACTGGTGCTTCGCGGAGGGCGGATTAAGAGAAAACTCTGACCTCAGAAAGGTGTAATCGAAAGAATATACAAAGGTCGCCCAACCGCCAGCACAGCCAATAACATTTGCAGGGCACCCAACAGAACCGTGCCAGCTCCGAAAAGTATAACTGCTTCCGGGGAGACGTTTCGACGAAACGTCAGGAACGATGCAACGGCAGGCAGGGAAATCGCCATGACCACGAAAGTCAAAACCCGATATCTGAAATAAAAATGGGTAAGCTCCGGGATGCGGTCACTGCCGTGGAAGGTGCGGCTGAAAATATTTTCGACAAACAGACTCAGGCACATTCCCGCAAAAGCGACCCCGACGTTCGCCAAAGCAAAAATCCAAATCGCCGACTTTAGTTTACTCAAACATTTTAAACCGGCGATTTTGCCGGTTCTCTGCTAAAGGCCGGGAAGGCCTATCTACAGTTAGGATTTATTGGCTGACGCGCATCGGCATCAGGACGTAGAGGAACGGGGTGTTGATCTTGATGACGCCGGGGCTGACTTCGTCGATGAGGTCGAGGTAGATTTCGTCGGCATCCAGGTTGCGGAAGGGGGCAACGAGGTATTCCGGGTTGAAGGCGATGGCCATATCCGGGCCGCTGTATTTGACGGCAATGGATTCGCGGGCTTCACCGATGTCGGCGCTGTTGGCGGTGATCTCGATGTTGTCCTTGCTGAAGTGGAGCTTGACGCTGTTCGACTTGTCAGGAGCGAGCAGGGAAACGCGCTGCGCAGCGGCGAGGAAGGCTTCGCGCTCAAGGGTGACGCGCTCCTTGGCGGCGCCGGGGATGACCTGGCGGAAGTTCGGGTAGTTGCCTTCGATGAGTTTGCTGACGAGGAGATTCTGATTCAGCTCAAAAGCGATCTGGCGGGCTCCGATGCGGATGCGGAGTTCACCGCCGTCATCCTTGAGCAGGCGCTGCAATTCATTGACGGCTTTGGTGGGGACGATCACGGAAACTTCGTGGCTCTCGGGGAATTCCACGTCGACATCGGTCATGGCGAGGCGGCGGCCATCGGTCGCCACGAGGGTCATTTTGCCTTCCTTGAATTGGCAGTAGATGCCGTTCAGGACATAGCGGGTCTCATCGGTGGAGATGGCGTAGGCGGTTTTCTTCAAGGCATCGCGCATGGTTTTCTGCGTGATCTTGTATTCCTTGACGTCCTCGAAGCGCGGGGGCGGCGGGAAGTCATCCGGCGGCAGGCCGAGGATTTTGAAGAAGCTGTTGCCGCACTTGATGGCAGCGGTGTTTTCGTCGGAAACGGTGACTTCCACTTCGCTGGCGGGCAGCTCGCGCACGATGCTGGCCAAGCGGCGGACGGGGAGGGTGATGGCTCCAGGCTCCAGAATCTGGAGCCCGATGTCGTCGTCGCCGGTGCTGGAGATGCGGCCACTGACGACGATATCGAGGTCGGTGGTGGTGAAACGAAGTTCCTGCCGGTCGGCCTCGATCAGCACATTGGAAAGGATGGGGAGAGTGGCACGGCTGCTGACCACATTCTGGACCTGCTGCAGGCCCTCCAGAAACTTCTCTTTGCTGATACGGAACTTCATAGGAAAATCGGAAAAATCTAAGCGCGAAGTAAAGGGCGCAGCGGGGAAATGCGCCAGCGGTATTTTTTCCTCGAAAACAGGAAAGCGCGTTGAGAGGCCTCACCAGCCGCCAGACCTCGCGGCCTGCCCCATTCACCGAAAAACCCGGCTGCGGGTGAGGCAGCCGGGTTTTCGGAAGAAGAGGAATCTCAGCGGCCGCGACCGCCCCCAAAACCACCAGGAGGGCCGCCGCGGAATCCGCCCCCACGCCAGCCGCCACCGCCACGCTCGTTGACCTGCTGCTGGGCCTCGGCGGAGAGGCCGCTGGCAGGCAACCAGGCGGCGTAGCCATCCGGATCACTCCGGCGGTAATCGCGGGCCACGTCGATCAGGGTGCTTTCGCGGACTTTGGGGTCAGCGATGCTATCGGTCCAGGCAATGGCGCTCGCGGGATCATCGCGGGCGATGGAATTGGCCAGCGCGGACGCAGAGGCATCCCGGTTGGCTCCGACCGGCATGGCGTTCACATATTTGCTGGCAGCTTCAGAGTCATCCCGGGTCCAAGCCTGGATGGATTCGCGGTAAGCGACCGGTTGATTGCTGCCACTGAGGCCTTCGGCGAATTTCAAGGCATCCTGGGGATTGGACCGGGCCATGCGTTGGGCGACATCGCCGATGGCTCCGCTGGCCCACTCGTCGTTGCCGTATTGTTTGACATACTCAGCTGCCTTGTTCACGTCGGTGCGCGCCAACTGATTGGCTACGGTCTGCATCGCACCCTTCTTCATGTCGGGATCGGTGAGGGAAGACGCCCACGCGGCGGCACCGTCGATGCCGCCTTTGATTTTTTCCTGGGCAATGGTCTCAGCGGAGCGGGTGCGGTCTTCGGCCTTTTCCTGTTTGGCGGCATAGTCCACCGCCGCATTAAGGTCCGATTTGGCCAGTCCGTTGATGATGGACTGGGTGTAGAATTCCTTGCCGGGGAGGTCCTTCTGTTCGGCGAGCCAAGCTTGGGCGGCCGCGGGGTCCTTGCTGGCGAGGCCGGCGAGGATGATGGGTTTGCTCATCATGGACATGCGGCCATCCCCACCGGGCTTATCGAGTTCGGCGAAGGCGGTTTTGGAGTCCACGGTGCCCCATTGATAGGCGAGGAGAGGCATGTAGCGCATCATTTCAAAGCCGGAAATGCTCTCGCTCAGGGTCGCCATGCTCTCGGCAGCGTTTTCAGGGGTCATTTCCTCAAGGAGGCGGGCGAAGAGCATCGTGCTTTTCACGGGGTCGGTCTCCCGGAGGGCTTCCGACATGGCCTGGCGCATTTTTTCCGCGGTGAGTGGCTTGCCCGAGCCCAGGTCATACCGGCTGAGGAAGTCGGCGATGGAAGCATCCCGGGAAATGGCGGAGGTCTTCACGGAGCCGGCGCGCTCCGCAGCGGTGAGACTGGAACCTGTCGCCACGTTCAGCGAACGGTTGGTGGCGTTGCCACTGGCATCCGGTTTTTGCAGGGCAGAGCCGGCGTAGTAGGCACCCGCCGCGACGGCGAGCCAGGAGACGTGAAGCAGGGCAGGTTTCATGGTAATTTCGGGACGGTGGGTAGATGATGCAGGGGGTGGGAAATGGCATGTGCCCTGACCGGTTTCCCGTAAGGAAGCCGGTCAGGGCAGAAAGGAGCTGGAATCAGTCAGGCAAGGCCGGAAAGCAGGGCCGGTCAGTCAGTGGTTTTATTTTTGCGGGCCGCACGGGCCTTGGCGCGCTCGGCTTCCGAGAGCAGGCCGTCCTTGTCTTCGTCAAATTTTTCCAGCACCTGCCGGTGTTTGGCGGTGCGTGTCCCTTCGCCTTTTCCACCCTCGGAACCTTTGCCACCGGCGCGGCGGGCCTTGAGGGCTGATTTGGCGGTGGCCCGCTCGGCCTCGGACAAGGTGCCGTTCTTGTCCGCATCGAATTTTTCCACCATCCGGGCGCGGAATTCACCGCCCTTTTCCTTCATGGCGGCCTTGGCGGCCCCGCGCTCGGCTTCGGAAAGTTTACCGTCCTTGTCGGCATCAAATTTCTCCAGCACCTGCTGGCGGAAAGCGGCGGCCTTCGGAAAAGCCTCCGGCGCCGTCGTCGGAGCGGGGACAGTCGCTGGGGCGTCGTCCGCCGGTGCAAGGGCGGGCGCAAACAGGAGGGCTGCGAGGAGAAGCGGTGTTTTCATGGATTTGGGGAGGGGGATTAGTGGATCAGGGGTCTGCGTTTTGGAGCAGACGTTCCTTGCTTCACCGACGACCTCCCATCAAAACCGGTTACAAAATTCAGAGCCGGCAAGGATTAGTGACCATGCCGGGCCCGGGTTGTTCAATTTTTTTGCCGGGCGCGCGGCATCGCCACTCCTCTCCCTTCCAGGGGCCAACCAAGCACCACCGGCTTCCTCAGCGCTTTTTCCGGAAGACCGCGACGTGCCGGTCCACCGACTTTCCCGGAGTGTCCAGTACCCGGCTGGTCTCATTCTGTCCGGTGATGATCAGTTCCGCCCCGGCACGCTCGAGGGCCTTCAGGGCCAGCTCATGCTCCCGGTCAAAGTACGACGTGATCACCAGCAACCCGTCATCCCTCAGTTTTTCGAGGCCCTGCTCGAAAATCCGCTGCCAGACGGGCTTGTCATTCCAGTAGTTCTGATGGCGCAGGAAAGTCACGTCGAAATCGCGGCCCAGTTCGCGGTGGCGGTCCAGTTTGGCGCAGTTTTCGGTGAGAAACTCAAATTGATCCCGGGTCCGGCCCGCGAGGCGGGCGCGGGCGGAGGCTTCCTCCAACTCACGCTCCCGGATATCCGCTCCCACCAGTCTGACATCCCGGTTGGCGCCCTCAAAGTCCCGGAACACCTCGGCCAGGGTGCCGGCCTCCCGGCAGCTGCCGCACGCAAGATCCAGAATCTGCAACGGGCCCGGCGCCCCGGCACTCGAAGCCCGCGGCATCGCCAGGCCGGACTTTTTCAAGACCCGGCGCAACACGCGGTCCAGCGCCACGTTCTCGGCGCGGTGGATGGATTCGATCTCGTTCAGCATGGGAAAGCGGGGGAAACTTCAGATTCCGCGATCAATGCATACGCGCCGGAAATCCGAAACCTGAAACCTTGCTCCTGCTACGCAAATTTCATGGGAGGGGCGGCGCCCTGCGGGTGGCAGATGCGGCCCACACATTCATCCAGCGCTTCCGCGCCGCGCAGGACTTCGATTTCAATCCGCAGGAAGTACACCGGCAGCAGCGTCTTCTCGAACGCCGGGAACCGGACGGCGTCCTTCTCCGTGGTCACCACAAAATGAGCCAGCTTGTCGTCGGCGCGCAGGATGGCTTCGTCGATTTCATCCTCGGTGTAGCGGTGGTGATCAGTAAACCGGCGCCGCACCACAATGTTGGCTCCGAGCTGTTGATCGATGATGTTTTCAAAACTCTCCGGCACCGCAATCCCGCTGATGGTGGCGACTTTTTTCCCCTCCATAAAAGAAAGCTCCTGACGGTCGTCCGGATCGTAAACGTTCTGCAGGTAAACGGGCCGGTGGCGGCATTCGAGGATGGACGCCGTGCGGTTGTGCTGGCGGAGGCGCTGGATGATTTCCTCGTTGGACTCGTCGCCGCATTTGGTCAGGAAAATGTGACTGGCCCGGCGCAGATTGCGCGGCGGCTCGCGCAGCGTCCCCCGGGGCAGGAGGTGTTCGTTTCCAAAAGGGGCTGAACGGTCCACCAGCACCACATCAAGGCGCCGGCGCAGTTTCAGATATTGCAGGCCATCATCAAGGATCAGGGTATCGCACCCCAGTTCCTTCACGGCATAACGGCCCGCCTTCACCCGGTCCTTGTCCACCACCACCGCCACCCCGGGCAGATTTTTCGCCAACATGTAGGGCTCATCCCCTGCCGTCAGGCTATCCAGTTTCAGCCCCGAGCCATCACTGACCACGCGCGGAGGCGACTCCACGGTGCGGCCGGTGAATTGATGCAGCAGGCGGTGGGGCAGCGGCAGGCTCCTGCTCTTGTAGCCCCGGCTCAACACCGCCACCCGGCGGCCTTCGGCATGCAGCCGGCGCGCCAGCATCTCCACCACCGGCGTCTTGCCGGTGCCGCCCACGGTCAAATTCCCCACACTCAGCACCATCGCGCCCAAATAATGATCGGTCTTCAGCCGGTTCCGGAACAAAGCCAGCCTGCCCTGCACCATGCCATGGAAAAGTCCCGACAGCCCACTCAGAAATCCGCGGAGCATCCCGGCACGGAATCCCCCGCGGCGGTTGAGGATCACCTCAATGCCAAACTGTTCCAAGCTGTCCAGTCGTTCTCCCATGGGTAATCAGGGGAACAGAGTGCCTTATCGCCGGGGCAACGCAAGGCCTTGGAATGCCGACCCGCTGCCGGCCGTTTTCCGTCTCACGGTCCGCCCACCGGCCCCGCGATTATTAAAAATTTGTTTTTCATGAAAATATAACTAGCGGGCGTAGCATTTCCCGTTTTTGATATCCCTTGTCACTCCGCCGGTCCCTTGATGAATCGGAAGCGGGGAGTTTATTGCCATCCGCGCCCCGATCTGACCAGACCCGCACGACCTGCCCTACCCATGAACAAAACATTTTCCCACATTTCCCTGGCTCTGATCGTCTCCGCGGCGGCGGCACCGGCGGCTTTGGTGACGGTCACCGACTTCCAAACCAATGGCACTGATACCCTCGCGCACCCGTATGCCGTCAGCACTACGGACTTGCTGAACGGCATCGCCCCTACCGCCCAACCCGGCAATTTCGTTCAGGAAGGGGCCGGTGGAGCCGGAGTGCTCACCGACGGACTGTTCGCCTCCCCCATCACCCGCGACCTAGGGGGCCCGTTCCAATTCTCTACCTTCGCCACCGCCGGGCCCGGGGGCGGAACCTCCCTGACCTACCTGCTGGGCAGTGCCCAGAATATTGGTTCCATTTCCGTTTATGGGGGATGGCAGGACTCCGGCCGGGACCAGCAGAGTTACAGCATTTTCTACTCCACCGCCGCTGCACCCGGCACTTTTCTCCCCCTCACCACCGTGGATTTCAATCCCGGGACCACCACGCATCCGCAGGTGACCAAAGTATCCATCAGCGATACCACGGGGATTCTGGCCTCCAATGTGGCGGGGCTCCGTTTTGACTTCAACGCCACGGAGAATGGCTATTCCGGCTATTCCGAAATAGACGTGTTTGCTGCCGTGCCGGAGCCCGGTTCGATTGGCCTGTTGGGCCTCGCCGTGCTGGGGGCTGCTGCAGGCCGCCGCCGCCGGCAGGACAAACCGCGGGCGTAAACCATTTCCCGGATCACTCTCTCTCTGCGGCACCAGCGCTCCCGGCAGGCTGGACCGGAATCGCCCCTTGTTTTCCCAAGGTGGCCCGGCCACAGAAACGGATGACACGCTCCGATGGCCGACAGCCTGACCAACTCCGCCCGATCTCTTTCGTTCCCAACATTTCGAAGCAGGCCACAGGGTCGGTGCTGAGCTGTTTTGGCGACACCCAGGTGATCTGCACCGTGATGGTGGAAGACGGGGTGCCTTATTGGATGAAGCAGCAGGGGGTGCAGGGCGGCTGGCTGACGGCGGAATATTCCATGCTGCCGGCTTCAACGAAGGACCGCAAAGCCCGTGATATCAGCAAGGGCAAGCTGGATGGCCGCAGTTCCGAAATCCAGCGCCTGATCGGCCGCGCCATGCGTTCCGTGGTGGATTTGAGTGTGCTGGGGCAGCGCACGGTCTGGATTGACTGCGATGTGCTGTCGGCAGACGGCGGGACCCGCACCGCCGCCATCACCGGCGCGACAGTCGCCTGCGCCATGGCGTTCAACAAGCTGGTGGCGGAGAAAAAGCTGTTCCGCTCCCCCCTGACCAAATTGGTCTCGGCTGTCAGCGCCGGGATGTTCAAAGGCGAGGCGCTGTTGGATCTGAATTATTTCGAGGACAAGGACGCCGAGGTGGACTTCAACTTTGTGATGACGGAGACCGGCGAATTTGTCGAAATCCAAGGCGCGGGCGAGGAAAGCACTTTCACCGATCTTGAATTCGCCTCCCTGATGCGGCTGGGGAAACTGGGCATCGCCAGCCTGTGCGAACTCCAAAAAGCGGCAATCCGGGCGACGGATGTGGAGCCGTCTCCCAACCAGCTGGGGGACCTGGCGGATTTCTTCAAGAAGAAGTGAGGCCGGAGGCCCGGGGGGCCCGCCCCGGGAGTGGCACAGATACGGCCAGTCACCTGCGGTCTCAAACATCCCCCGCGTGATGCCCCGGCGCCGGCTCTGTTGGCGGTTCATCCTTCTATCCTTTCCCCTGAATGCCCCGCTCCCCCCTCTCGGAACGCATGCTGTTGCTGCTGCTGGCGGCCGTGCAGTTCGCCCACATCATGGATTTCATGATCATGATGCCGATGGGGCCCCAACTGATGCGGGAACTGGCGATCGGGCCGGCTGAATTTGCCTCACTGGTGTCCGGCTACACGTGGAGCGCGGGACTGGTCGGATTGGTGGCCACGGCGTTTGTGGACCGTTTTGACCGTCGACCGTTGTTGCTGGTGATGTTTGGCGGATTTGTGATGGGAACCCTGGCCTGCGCCTTGTCACGCAGCTTCGAAGCCCTGCTGTTTTCCCGGATCATCAGCGGCGGATTCGGTGGCGTTTCCGGCGCGCTGGTGATGACCATTGTCGCCGATGTGGTGCCCCCGGCGCGGCGGGCGGCCGGGATTGGGATTGTGATGACGGCGTTTTCCGTGGCCTCCGCGCTGGGGGTGCCGGCCGGATTATTCCTGGCTCAGAAATATGAATGGGAAACCCCCTTCTTTCTGATCGCCGCCGTCGGCGCGGTGATGTGGGTGATCGCCCTGCGGGGCGTGCCTTCACTGCGGGGACATCTGGCGGCCGGTCCGCCGGTGAACCGTTGGCACGCCATGCTGGCGCTGGCCTCAAACCGCAACGTGCAATGGGCGCTGCTCTTCATGTCAGCGATGGTGGGGGCGCATTTTACGGTGATCCCCTTCATGTCCCCCTATCTGGTGGCGAATGTGGGGTTGGAGGAAAAGCAGCTGTTCCTGGTGTATCTCACGGGCGGTATCCTGACGATCTTTTCCGGCCCCATGGTGGGGCGGTGGGCCGACCGCCTGGGACGGCGGAAAGTTTATACCCTGGTGACGCTGGTGGCTTCCGCCGTGTTGCTGGTCCTGACGCATGCCCCGCGCCTCACCCTCGGCCCGGCGCTGGTGCTGGCAGGCTTTTTCTTCGTGTTTGCCAGCGGGCGCTTTGTGCCCGGACAGGCCATCACCAGCCTCGCGGTGGCGGCGCCGCAACGGGGCGCCTTCATGAGCCTGTCTGCCTGCGTGCGGGACCTTGTCAGCGGAGTGGTCACCTCGCTCGGCGGCCTGATCGTGAGCCGCCCCTCCCCCACCGGCCCGCTCCAAGGTTATCACTGGCTGGGGTGGATCGCGGCAGGCTGCGGATTGGTCAGTCTCTGGCTGGCCCGGCGGGTGAAGGAGGTGGCGTGAGGAGCCCGGCCAGGCCGGCCGGCTGACTTTCCGGACCGGGCGGAATGGAGGTTTGTGCGGCGGTGCCGATAGGAGTATTTGACGGCGCAGGGATTTTCACTATCCATTCCCGACGATGTATTCCCCTGATCTGCCATTGCCTGCCTGCCCTGACGAAAAAGTGCTGGCCCGGCTGGGGGATCTGCTGAACGAGGGACGGGCGCTGGATGCATGGGAATTGGCGAAAGGGTTCGCGCCCCTGACGGCTTGGGTGAAGGCGGGGCCGATGCCGGCGTTTTACGCCTCGCGGCTATACGCCTGGTTGGGAAATCCGCGGCGTTCGGATGCGGTGGACCGGTTGGCACGGAAACGTTATCCCTGGAGTGCCGAGGTGTTTTTGCGTTCGCTTTCGCTGGAGGGACGGCGGCGGGGGCCGCTGGCGGTGCTGCAAACCATCAGGGATCCGGCCGCCCATCCGCCGATGGAGGAGCGGCACCGGTTTTTCCTGCTGAATCTGGAAGGGGATTACTGGTCGCGGTGGTCCGATTTTGAGCGCGCTACCGCCTGCCTCGACGAGGCCGATCGACTGCGGCCGGGGCACGACCGGACCCTGGTGAACCGGGCGGGTGTGCTGATGCGGGCGGACCGTCGCAGGGAAGCGGAAATCCATGCGAGGGAAGCGATCAGGGTGCGGCCGGGGAATGTCACGGCACCCCGGATTTTGGCGGAATTATTGAGATCATCCGACCGCGAGGAGGAAGCCAGGGAGGTTCTGGAGGCGGCAGTGGGCCGGGTGCAGGATGGGGAGGTGGTGCTGGCCCTGGCGAACTGGCAGTCGGAACATGGAAACTATGAGGAGGCCCTGCGCCTGAGTGACGGGTATGAGCGGCTGGTTCCCCTGGCGGACCGGAAGGCAAAACAATGGCTGGCGGGATGGCGGGCATTTCGTTATTTCCTCGCCAGGGACTATCAGGCCGCACTCGAGCAGGCAGCCCAGGCTCCCGGGTGTTTTATCGCGGAGATCGCGGACCGGCTGAGGACGGAGCATCCAGGGCGGCGGGTGCGGCTGGCGGTTCCCTTCGTCAAGCAGGATCGGAGGACCTGCGCGCCGGCGACCCTGGCGGCGATTTGCCGCTTCCACGGGGATGCGGCCGGGCAGGTCGAGATTGCGGAGGAAATCTGCTATGACGGGACGCCGGACCATAGTGAGCGGCATTGGGCCGAGCACCGGGGGTATGTGGTGAGGGAGTTCACCGTGACGCCGCCCACGGTGCTGGCTTTGATTGACCTCGGATTGCCCTTCACCCTGACTACGGTGGAGCCGGCCAGTGCCCACCTGCAGGCAGTGATCGGTTATGATACCAAGGCGGACACCCTTCTGGTAAGGGAGCCGGGATGGGCTGATGATGCGGAATACCGGATGAATCTGCTGCATGACTACGCATTTTCCGGTCCGCGCGGGATGGTGATGGCCCCGGAGAACAGACGGGCGGCCCTGGAGGCGCTGGAGCTGCCAGAGGCGGAACTCTACGATTTGCTCCATGGGCTGCAGCGGGCGCTGCATGCCAATAACCGGGAGCTGGCGGTGGATTTCCTGGACCGGATGCGGGCGCAGGCGGCGGGGCACCGGCTGACCCTCCTGGCGCAGCGGCGCCTCGCTTATTGGGACAGGAATGTGCCAGGACAGCTGGACGGGGTGGACGGGATGCTGCGGCTGTATCCGGACCAGCCGGCTTTGTTGTATGAGAAGCTGTGGCTGCTGGCCTCGACCGCGGGGCGGCAGGAGCAGATGGCTTTTGCCCGGCGCGTCCAGGCGGCAGGCAAGGCTCCGCCGGAGGTGGACCGGCTCCTCGCGGAACTATTGGATGATGATGCGAGGGAATGGCCGGCGGCGGAACGGGCTTGGGCGCGCGCGGCCAAGCGGAGTGGCTTTCAATCTGCGACGCTGGGCGGGCTGGCCGACTTCCGCTGGTCGCAGCAGCGGCGGCGGGAGGCGGTTTTATACTACCGCCTGGCAGCCTGTGTGGATGCCATGCAGGAGGGGCCCGCACGGTCCTACTTCAGCGCTGCGCGATGGGTAGGCCTGGAGGAAGGGGAGGAATCCCTCGCGTTTTTGCGGGAAAGAGTAAAACGCTATGGCGCCCTGGCGGGAGGACCGGCGCGGACGCTGGCGTGGGCCCTGGGGCAATTGAAACGGGAGGGGGAAGCGCTGGAAGTGCTGGAGGATGCCGTCAGACAGCGGCCGGAGGAAGGGTATCTGCTGCTGGATGCCGCGGACGTGTTCCGGGATGCCGGACGGGCGGACCGGGCCGCGGCGCTGGTGGCTCAGGCGGAGCGCCGGGTGCCGGACGGGGCCTGGCTGCGGCGCATGGCCACGGAGGCCGTAAGCCGCGCGGAATTGATGGAGTCGATGGGGTGTTACCGCCGCCTGCTGGAGATTGAGCCTGCCGCGAAGGATGTGCATGAATCACTGGCCGGCTTGCTGGCGGGAACCGGTGACCGGACCGCGGCGGTGGCACACCTAGAGGAGACCTGCCGCCGGTTTCCCGGACATGCGTCCCTCAAAGCGCTGTTATGCCATTGGCTGGGCGACGACCTGGCACGCCGCGGGGAGGTGCTGCGGCAATTGCTGGAACTGAATCCGGCGGATGGGTGGGCCCGGCGGGAGCTGGCGTTGGACTTAAAAAAGCAGGGCCGCCACGGGGAAGCGGTCAGGGAGGCGGCGGAGGCCCGGGCAGTGGAGCCCAAGGTGGCTGCCAGTTCGGGAATCCTGGGTGATGTCCTGCAGGCGGCAGGACGGCCGGAGGAGGCCCGGGAGTGCCTCCATGAAGCCCTCGCCCTGGATGTGGATTACGGATGGGCGATTTCCGAATTGATCGCCATGGCTCCGGATCACGTCTCCAAACAGGCGGAACTCCGCTGGGTCCTGGGGCAATTGGAAACACAGGTGACCAATGGCGACGGGCTGATGCGCTGGACTTCGGAAGCGTGGGTGCTGCGGGAGCCGGATGAGGTGCTGGAAGTCCTTGAACGGGTGAGGGGAATCCGGCCGGATTTGTGGCAGGCGTGGTCGGTACTGAGCAATCATTTGTCGGATATGGGCAGGCGGGATCAGGCCTTGGCGGTGGTCGCCGAGGCGGCGGAGCGGTTTCCTTTTTTGCCGAGGGTGTGGTATGACCTGGCGTTGATCCGGGGCCGGGGAGGGGATGCGGCCGGGGAACGGGAGGCCCTGGACCAAGTCTTGCGGCTGAGTCCACGGTGGGAGCTGGCCGTGCGCCGGATGGCGGAAGCGTGCCGGAACCTTGATGATGCTCCCTCGGCCCGGGCCTTGCTGGAACGGCATTCGCGCTCCAATCCTTTGGATAGCGGAGTGATGCTTGACTTGATAAGGCTGCTGCGGGCCGAAGGGGATGCTGTGGCCACGCTGGCGGCTTGCCGGCGCGGGGTGGCACTGGCCCCTCTCTCCCGGGATACCTGGTCGCTGCGCGCTGCCGCCGCGGAGGGAGATGCGGCGGAGTTGGCAGCGGTCCGGAAAGAGGCCGCGGATCTGACCCGGTCCCTGCCTCAAAGTCTGGCGGCCTGGGAATGCCGGGCGGCGGTCGCGGCCACCCTGGAAGGGTATGCCGAGGAATTGAGTGTTTTAAACGAAGCCCTGGAGCAACTGCCTGGTTGCTGGGATCTGTTGGACCGGAAGGCCGTGCTGCTGGCTCACAGCGCCCAGTACGGGGAAGCGCTGCAGTGCTGTGAGCCGGGCCCGCCAGGGGCGGCGGACGGGCGGTGGCGGCGGGCCAGAGCCGCGGACATCCTCCATCGTCAGGGAAAGGAAGCAGAGGCGATCCTGCAAATGGAGGAATTGGCACGGGAGCACCCGGATTACCTCTGGTCCGTACAACGACTGGTGGAATGGCATGACCACCGGGCAGACCATGCCGCGGTGGTGTCATGGACGGCGCGGCAGACCCGGTTGAGTCCGGGCGAGCAGTCCGGTTGGGGTTATCGGGCCGGGGCATTGCTGGCGCTGAACCGGAGCGATGAGGCCGAAGTGGCTCTGCGCACGGCGGTGGCCCTGGACCCCGGCTATACCTGGGCCGTGCGGCAGTTGCTGGGATTGGAGTTGAAGCGGGGGGACGTGGCGGCGGCGGAACGGACCGTGGCGCGGGTGAGAGGAAGGATCCCGATTCACACCATCGCCGGCATCTATACCAGCCATGGATTGGCGGAGCAGGCCGAAGTTTTTTGCCGGAGCTCCGTGGCGCTGAACGTGAAGGATGCGGCCTCCCAGGAAGCGCTCGGGGAGGCGCTCTGGAAGCTGGAACGGAACTCGGAAGCCGCAGCCGCGTGGGTGGCCGCCGTGCGGTTGAAACCGGATCGTTTGTGGTTGGTGGGGGAACTGCATGAAAAAGCAGGGATGGCGGGCTTGCTGGAAAATGTCGCGTCGGAACTCCGGGAATGGGCTGACGCTGCCCCGCCGGAAGTGGCCCGGTTGGAGGCCTATCTGCATTTTCTGTCGAAGGACGATGATCCCGGAGCCTACCTCGGCGCGCTGGATGGGGCCTTGCTCCGCGTGCCGGATCACGCTGCCTTCACGGATTCCAAAGCCGAACGCCTGACCCACCTCCGGCGTTACACCGAGGCGCTGGAGGTTTGCGGCCAGTCGGACGATGTGATGCTGCTGCGGCGCCGGGCATGGATCGAGGCGGAACGTGGAAACCGGGGGAGTGCGATTGATTTGATGGCGGTGGCCCTGAAACAGGATGAAACCAGTGAGTTCGGGCTGCAGCAGATCTGTGATTGGCTCGAAAGTGCCTCGCGGGGCGGGGAGGCGGTTCCTTACGCAGAGGCCCTGGTCAAAGCTGCCCCCCAATCCGCCTACTCCTTCGGCTATCTGGCAGGGGCCCTGCTGAACTGCGGGCGCAAAGCAGATGCGGAACCCCATCTTTTCCGGGCGTTGAGGATGTCGAATACCTATGAGTGGGCCTCCGACCGGCTTTTTGACCTGCAGTTGGAGCGTGAGGATTTCCTTGCTGCCGGCATGACATTGAAAATGGCGCAGGAGCATCTGCCTGGGCACGCAACCCTGCTCAAGGAACTGCGTTGGGCCGCCGGGCAACGGCATCATCCGGAAGCCATGCACGTCTGGCAGCGCCTCGCCGCGGATCCGGCGGTTTCCAGCGCCCGGATGGAGTCGGCCCAGGGCATCCTGAAAAAAGCCGGCTGGGGCACCAAGGCCCAAGCCAGCGGGGCCACCGGCGACCCATGGGAGGGACTGCCCCAAACCGTCGGACCGGGAGCCTATGCCGTCTGGGTCAAAGACGAATATCTGCGCAAAAACCACGGGGTTTGGCAGCGGTTTGCGGGCTTGGCGGAAGAGGCTACCAGGATCGCCGCATGGGAAGCCTATCTCAAAATTGCAGGGGAACCCGCCCCGGCCACTCCCCATTGGGATGACGTCAGGGTCATGAAGGCCCGCTGGGCCATCCATCGGAACCGGGATTTCCTGAAACGGCATGAGAATCTATGGGCCTACGCCGCTTATTTTTATCTCGGCAATGATCTCTACCGGCAGGGACGCCGGTGGTGCAGGGATTGGACGACGCGCAGTGGCCTGCACTCCTGGATGCTGTCCAATGTGGCGGCGCTGCAGGATGGAAAATGGTCCCTGCGCAAAGGGCGGGAAGTCAGGGAATGGTGTTTGACGCACCTGAAAGCGGACCACGCCACCGTCCGGCACCGCATCCGGCTGGCATTCCTCGCCGCTGCCGAAGGGAAGCCGGATCGTGCCCTGGGTTATCTCTCTGACGTGCGGGAGAAGGATATCCCCCCGGGAGGCACGGGGAGCGATGTCAGGCTGCAATTGAATCTGGCACGCCTCATGGTCCGCCTTCAAAATCAATCCAACCCCCGGGCCACCCGCCAAACCGAAGCGCTGGCGGGCCTGGAGAGGGCCATCACCGCCTCCGGGGGAATACTCACGCCCGGCAGCCATGGCAATACCTTGAGGGTTTTTCTGCCCTTTGCCTTGAGGCGCGCCGGATGGAGCCGCTTTTTGTGGCGGCTGACCCTCCTGATTCCACAGGCCCTCGGGGTGAGCCAGTAAATCGAGCACCCCAAGCCGCCCTCAGGTGGCTGGCATGCGCGGTGAAGGAGGCGGCGTGAGGAGCCCGGCCGTCCAGCGGCGCGGCACGCCTGTGGCGGCTCCCAGCAAGGCCCCGGTGACGGCTCCACGGTGGCAGTTGTCACCGCCGCACATGGTGTTGGCGATAACTCCGGCGCTGAAATCGCCGGCGTATTTCCAAGCGAGGTAGAGAGCCGCCGGAAAAGCCTCGTCGATGTAACAGGCAGGACTGAAAATGCGGCCGATGATGGTTTCATCCGGCTGCGTGGCGTAAACGAGGGCTTTCTTTCCGGAAAAGAATTCGTTGGCATGCAGCGTCAGCGCAGGACGCAGGGCTTGGCCGTCTTTCAGGGCACAGAGCAGGCGCACCAGCACATCCGCCGCCCGGAGCACGCCGGCATTTTTATGCGTGAGGGAGACGTGTTCCTGCACCACCGCCCGGAGGGCCGCTTCGCTGGCTGCAGGGAGCGCGGCCACCAGTGCCGCGACCTGGGCCAAGCCTCCGATGTGAAGGTCATCCCCGCCACAGGCCCTCGGTTTTTTGCCCTTGGCGTAATGGGTGAAGAAGGCGCGGTGGTATTCCTCGACGTAGGTGTCGCGGTGTTTCTTTGGAGTCAGCATATAATCGATATAACATTCCAGCCAGGCGTCGGCATCGTAACCGCCGGAACCCTCCACGAGGGTGTAAAGTTCGCGGGCGAGCTGCAGGTTCAGGGTGTTTTCACCGGCCTGCAGGAACTGATGATAATGAACCCCCGGTTGGCCCCAATAGGCCGCCTGGCCGCGCAGGATATCGCCTTTTTCATTCAGCGCGGCATAATGAGACCGGTGCAGGATGCTGCCGGGATGCAGGCCTTCCGGCCGGAGAAAGCGGTCCACCACCCCATAGTCGGCCCGGAGGGCTACCCGGTCGTAATACCAATGCACCGGCATGGCGAGGGCATCGGCAACCAGCGCCCCGGTGAAGCCGTGGCCGGCTGACCCGGGAACTGTGGTATCAAGCATCATCCGAGGAACGCCTCCCCGGCTCCGGCGGACTTTCTTTGAACGCAGGCCATCGCTGTCGTGTCCATCCAGGGGCTTGGACTTTCCTAAAATCAAACGCGACCGTATCGACATCCACGCCCTGGGCCTGGTGGCGAATATTGGCGTGCCGGAAGAGGAACGCGCCGTGCCGCAACGGTTGGAAGCCGATATTGCCCTGTGGCCCCGGGTTCCGCTGGCGGGACTGAACGAAGATTTGTTCCGCACCATCAATTATTACGACGTTGCAGTGGCTTGCCGGGACGAAGCGCTGCGGCGCGAACGCCTGCTCATCGAAACCCTTGCGGAAGATCTCTGCCAATTGCTGCTGCGCCGCTGGCCGCTCGCCCTGGTGCGGGTCCGCATTCATAAATTTATCATCCCGGATACCCGCGCGGTTTCCGTTACCCTCACCCGGCAGCCGGCGGACTTCGCTGACGCCGCCAATTCCTGAAAAATGCCGTGGCCACTGCTGCTTCCATCGTGTCAGGTTTCCCCGGGGCTGCGCCTGCCGCAGCCTATCGCCCCCTTCGTATGGCCGACGCTGTCTTGACCGATAAACAGGAGGACCGCGTGCTCGTGGAGCGCGCCCAGGAAGGCGATTGTGCGGCCTTCGACACCCTCGTGCTCAAATACAGCCAACGCCTCTACGCGCTGATTTACCACATGACCAGCCATCGGGAGGATGCCAATGATCTCCTCCAGGAGGTTTTTGCCCGGGCTTTCCGGAATTTGAAGAGCTTCCGGGGCCAAAGCGGCTTCTACACGTGGATTTACACCATCGCGGTCAATCTCACGCTGAATTTCCTGAAGAAACGCAACCGCCGCCGGATGCTCAGCCTGGATGACGTGGACAGCGGAATTCAGCACGATGGGGAGTTCCTCGAACTCACTGCCACCAGTGACCCGGTGCGCGAAGCGGGGCTCAACGAGCTGCAGCAGCATTTGAACGAAGCGCTCCAAAAACTGTCTGATGATCATAGAGCCGTGGTGACCCTTTTCGATATCCAAGGTATGCCCCATGCAGAGATCAGCAGAATCCTTGGCGTCAGTGAAGGCACCGTCCGCTCCCGTCTCCATTACGCGCACAAGCAACTCCAAGCCCATCTTTCCAATTACCTCACCTGACCCGGCCTCCCGGCCCCCGCCATGAACAAGGACGAACAACTGGCCCGCCTTCTCCGGCTGAAACGCTACGAAAAACCCGACCCGGAGTACTTCGACGGGTTTCTCGACAGCTTCCATGCCTACCAGCGCAAAGCCATCGCCACCCAAAGCGCCGCCTCCCTCATTTGGGAACGCGTCGGCACCGCTTGCTCCGCCTTGCGCCGTCCATCCACCGCCTGGGCCGCGGTGGGAGCTTACGCAGCGGTCATGCTGCTGATTCACGTCTGGCCCGCACCGGATCACGCCGCCAAAACGACCTTGGTGATTTCCGGTGCACCTTCCGCCCGGCCTCCCGCCCCGACGAACCAAACCCCAACTCCGGAAACCTTCCGCTCATGGCCAACCGCCTTGCCTGCCGGTGAGACGATCCCGGTCAGCGATAGCCCCGGCTTGAAACCGCCCGCCCCCGGCAAACGCCGCACGGCTGAACAATCCCAAGACCTGCAAAATGTGATTGGTCCTGCTTCCACGGAGGGTTCCACGGCCGAACCGGCCAAGAAGTAAGGGTTTTGCCTTTCCGGGAGATACCGGGATCAATCCTGCGGCCTCAAAGATAAATTACTTCAGCTTGGTTAAATATTCCTTGCTGCATTGATTCTGGTGATTATAATTACCGGATTAATTTTATGAAAAGTCTTTGGATTGCTGTTTCCACCCTGCTTTTGCTGCTGGCCCCGGCTTTTTCGGCGAATATTTCCAGCGCTGGAATCGATGGTCCGGACGGAGGGCTGCTGAAGGTGGATCAGTCGGACGAATATTGGTGGTTCTGTGTCCAGCCGGATGCCAGCCGCGGACCCATCGCCGCCCCCACCGGCTACACGGCAGATATTGTGAGCCTCGATTATGGCTGGACCCGTCAAACCACCGAGCGTTTCGCTTTCGCCGGGGCCACCAATCCCTCCGCCCAGGCCGACCTCGCCCTGCAGGTGAACGTGGTGGAATACATTCTCGACAGCTATCTGCCCTGGAGTGAAACCACGGACAACTTCCTGAACAACAAGCCCGATCCCGTGGATAACGACGTTCAGTCTGAAAACTTGAACTTCTTCAACCGGTTCTACGCGATCCAGCAATACGTCAAAAAACTCCACGGCAAACTTTACGAGGACAATACCTCCTTCACTTCGCTCTCCCTCTTCTCCCCGGACAGCGACATCCCGAACGGCACCGCCGCGGAAGTGGCCCGGAATAATTTTTTCAACGCCATCAAGGACGATATCAACACCAAGGCGGCCGCCAACTACTTCGCCAGCTACGATCCGGTCCATGCCTATGCCATGGTGAATACCTTTGAGGGTATCGGAACCCCGAACGATTTTCAGGACGCCATCATCCTCGGTGCCGTGCCTGAGCCTTCCGCTGCTTTGCTCGGCCTGGGCAGCCTGCTGGTGCTCGGCTCCCGCCGCCGCCGATCGTAGGTTTTTTCACCTCCGATCCGGGCAATTTCCAGAAAACTCCTTCTCAAGCCGTCACAGAGTCCCTCTGTGGCGGCTTTTTCTTTTGCGGGCGGATCAGACCCACTCCACGCCCAGACCTGGAGCCTCACTGGTCCGCACCCGGCCTGCTTCCAGCCGCAGCCCGCGGAAGGGATCCGTGGCGAGCAACAGGTGCCCGTCCAGATCCACAAAATCCACCGCCCCGGACAAATGGGCGGCTGCGGAAATCCCGCAGGAACTCTCGATCATGCAGCCCAGCATGATTTTCAGCCCGTGTTCCCGCGCCCGTTGGATCATCCGCCAAGCCTCGCGCGGCCCTCCCGCTTTCATCAGCTTGATATTGATCCCATGATAGGACCCGGCCAGCTGCGCAATATCCGCACTGTCCATCACATCCTCATCGGCGAAGAGCGGCAGCGGCGACCGCTCCCGCAGCCACGCCACCTCCTCCAGCCTTCCCGCCGGCAGCGGTTGTTCGATCAGCTCCACCCCCTGCCCCGCCAGACGCACAATGTGCCGCAGCGCCGTCTCCGGGTCCTTCCAACCCTCATTCGCATCCACCCGCAGCGGCTGATCCGTCACTTCACGCACCGCAGCCATGATCGCCTCATCGCGGTCCGTGCCCAGCTTGATCTTCAAAACCGCGTAGTCCCCCGCCGCCAACACCTTCGCCCGGATCGTGTCCAGATCGTCAATCCCGATGCTGAAACTCGTCACCGGCGGCACGGCCTCCGGGATACCCAGGACGACCCGGGCCGGAAGTCCGCACTGCTTGCCCTCGAGATCCAGTACCGCCATATCCAGCGCCGCCTTGGCTGACCGGGGAATGCGCGGGTCCGCAAAAATCCGGCGTGCCGCTGCAGGCAGGTCCGTCGGGTCTTCCAAAATCCGGGCCATTCCCAACTCCAATCCCGCCCGCACCGACTCCAGGGACTCCCCATACCGCGAATTGTGCGCCGCCTCCCCCCACGCCGTGTGTCCGCCGCGTTCCCACTTCAGATAGGAATACTCCTTGTAGCCCGCGGTTCCCCGCGAAATCGTCCAAGGATTCGTCAATTCCAGGCGCTGCGTAAAAATCTGATAGCGGTTTTCCATTCCCGCATTCTGCCGATCCCGTCCGGCTTGTCCATCACGTCTATCCCTGCTTTCCCATGCTCAAGGATCGTGCGGGGTCCCTTCCGAACCTCAAAATCACCTTTGACACCCCCCTGCCCCCCCCTACTTTCACCCTCCCAATTTACCCGGCCTCCCTGGCCTATCTGCCGCCCTGCGGCACCCCCTCTATGGAAAAGAAAAAAGTCCTCGTCGCCGACCCGATCGCTCAAAAAGGGATCGAAGAACTTCAAGCCACGCCTGAACTCGAAGTCGTCGTCCAACTCGGCATCAAACCCGAGGAACTGCTCGCCACCGCCCACGAATACGCCGGGATCGTGGTCCGCTCGGAAACCAAAATCACCGCCGAGGTCATGGCCAGGGCCACCAAGCTCAAGGCCGTGGGCCGCGCCGGCGTGGGCATTGACAATATCGACGTCGCCGCCGCCAACAAACACGGCGTCATCGTAATGAACACCCCGGCGGGCAATACCATCTCCACCGCGGAGCACACCTTTGCCCTGCTCATGAGCATGGCCCGCAGCATCCCTCAAGCCCACGCCAGCACCACCGCCGGCAAATGGGAACGCAAGAAATTCCAAGGCACCGAACTCAACGGCAAAACCCTCGCCATTCTGGGCATGGGCCGCATCGGCAGCGAAGTCGCCCGCCGCGCCATGGCCTTCGGCATGCGCGTCATGGCCTACGATCCCTACCTCAGCCCCAGCCGCGCCCACGTCCTGCGCGTCGAGCTGATGCAGACCGTGGAGGAAGCCATCAAGGAAGCCGACTTCATCACCGTCCACATGCCGATGACCAAGGAGACCAAGTATCTCCTGAACAAGGAACGCATCGCCCTCTGCAAACGCGGCGTCCGCATCGTCAACTGCGCCCGCGGCGGCCTCGTGGAGGAAGCCGCTCTCGTGGAAGCCCTCGCCAGCGGCCAGGTCGCCGGAGCTGCCCTCGACGTTTTCGAAGTCGAACCGCCCACTGCCGACAATCCCCTCCTCTCCAACCCTAACGTCGTCCTGACTCCCCACCTTGGCGCCTCCACCCTCGAAGCCCAGGAAAGTGTCGGCATTGAAATCGCCCGCGCCATCAAGGACGCCCTCGTCGATGGCATCGTCAACAACGCCGTCAACATGCCGAGCGTGGACCGCAAGACCCTCGACGCCATCGGCCGTTACCTCACCTTCGCGGAAACCCTCGGCCGTCTTGCCGCCCAGCTCGCACCCAACCAGCCGGAATTCCTGAGTGTGAACTACAGCGGCCAGGTCGGCGAAGGTGATACCACCCTCATCTCCCGCGCCATTCTTAAAGGCTATCTCGACATCGCCCGCAGCGATGGCTCCGTGAACTGGGTCAACGCCCCGGGCGTGGCTGAATCCATGGGCCTGCGCTTCAGCGAAAGCCGCCTCGCCACCCCCGCCGACTTCACCGAACTCATCGAAGTCACCGCCGGCCGCGATGCCGAGCAGGGCTCTGTCAGCGGCACCTTCTTCGGCCGGAGCCCCAGGATTGTCGGCATCAACGGCAACCGCGTCGAAGCCGCCCCCGAAGGCTGCCTCCTCATTTACGAAAACAAGGATGAACCCGGCATCGTCGGCGCCATCGGGACCGTATTGGGCAAGATGAACGTCAACATCGCCAACATGTCCCTTAGCCGCGATGCCAGCGGGGGCAAGGCCCTCGGCCTCCTTACCCTTGACGGCTGCCCGGAAGACGAGGTCATCGCCGAACTCCTCAAGCACCCTGCCATCCTCAGCGCCCGCATCCTGCGGGTGTAGGCTTGGTCCGCGGCCGCCAGCATCGGGAGTCAATCAACAGGCCCTGTAGGTCCCAAGGGACTTATAGGGCCTGTTTTTTGCCCGCCACTATCAGAACGGCGCACCGCTTTTCCCATTTCCACCACCCGGAAAACCATCTATTCTTCCGCCCCGCTTCCCCCTTCGTCATGCACTTCCCTCTGCTGCCTGCCACGCTTTTCGACCCGCCGCCGGTCGCGTGTCCAGGATGCCATGCGGCCTTGCAGGACCCCGCCCCCGCCTGCCCGCATTGTGGTTATAACGGCTGGACCTGCGTTGAGAAATTTCCCTGGATTCCACCGTCCCTTGAGCGCGTCATGGACGTGGATGACCGGCTTTCCCCAGCCGACCGGCTCCTCCTCGACAAGGTCATCGAACCCCTCGAGCAGTCCCTCCCGCAAATCCGCGTCCACGTCTGCCTCGGCCGCCTCCACCCCGATACCGATCCGCGCGAATTCGGCTTCTGGCTCTTCAATGCCAGCGTCCCGCCCGATACCGAAGCCGCCAGCCACCGTCCATGGAGTGTGCTGCTGGTGATCGACCGCGCCTCCCGCCGCGCCAGCCTGACGATCGGTTATGGCCTCGACCCCTTTGTGAGCGACCGCCACCTCACCGCCTGCCTCGAAGCCGCCCACCCTGATTTTCAATGCAGCCGCTATGGCTCCGGTGCCGCCAGCTGCCTCAAAAAACTCCATACCCTCCTGAGCACGGCGCAGCGCGATTCCACCGGGGTCGCCACCCGGTTCCGCCAAAGCATCAAGGATGGCACCGTGCCGCCCGCGATGCTCCGCGACTGCACCAACCTCGCCCGCCGCAACGCCTATTGATCCGGCAGGTTCTTTCAGCTTAGGGTCGGCAGGGTGTGGCACAGCTGCACCCGTGTGCAGCGCCCCGGCTTTCCAACAACTCCCGCCGCCTGCGGCAGAGTTATGCCACGGGCTCCTGCTAAATCCCGCGGGCTGACATCTCCTCACTGGTAACGCCCTCGCCTGACGCTTCTCTGGCTGGCACGTCATCCATGACCACCTCATCCACGCCAAATTCGTCTACCGCCCCACTTTCTTCCAGAGCGACCCTGTCCTCCAAGCCTGTTTCCTCTTGAGGTCCCGCCAGCCCGCCCTCCGCTTCGATCACCGCTTCGTCTGCCGGAATCACTGCAGCTTGCACCGGCGCAGGGGGGGCCTCACCGCCACCCGCGAGCAGGCGCGACACCTCCTTCTGCACCTCCTCGATCTGCGCCAGTTTCAGTTCCGGATCGCGGATGATATACACTTCCCCGCTCTTGCTGTGTTCATACACCAGGAAAGTCGCGTCTTCGGTCTCCCGCGTCCCGGTTTGCTTCAACTGTTTCTTCCGTTCCAGCATCACCGCCAGGATATAACGGGTGTTTTCCGTCGTGATGGAATCCTCCTCACACAAGCGGCGCAGCAACGTCTCCGCCGATTCCTTTTCCGCAATCTCCGGACGCGCCTCGGACTTCACCGCCTCATACTCACTGCGCCAGAACGAGAACGACGACCCCAGGGTCGGCTCGACCTCCGCCCATGCCGCCAGCGAGTAATCGCGCCGCATCAAATCCCCGGTCTTCGGGTCCTCCAGCAGCACCGTCATGAAGGTTTCCCCGTCCGTGAAATGTTGCGCCGTGTGGAAGCAGGCGTGGGCACGCGACCGGATATTCCAATGTTCGTTGATAGCCATGATGTAAAACAAGCCGCCAAAACCAGCGGATCAGCTTCCTGCCCTAAGCCACGCCCCCCCGCCACTCAACCCCATTCCATGCCGGAGCACCGGACGCCTCCCCCGGCCATCCGGTCACGTCCCAGGAAAAATTCCCCGCGGGGTTCCTAAAAACCGTGCTCTGGAAGGTTCCTTTGATATAATCCGGGCCATCATGACCAGCCGTCTTCTTCCCGCCACCCTGCTCAGCCTGCTCTTCGCCACCCTGCCCGCCCCGGCGGCCGAAACGCTCAAGGCCCTCATCATCGACGGCCAGAACAACCATGAGGTCTGGCCAAAATCCAGCATCATGATGAAACAGTATCTGGAGGGCACCGGGCTTTTCCATGCCGACATCGCGCGCACCCGGTATCTTTGGAAAGCCGAACGGGAAACGTCCTGGCTGTCCCTCGCCGGCGTGGGCGAATCTGAAAAACTCAAGGAACCCAAACCCGATCCCGCCTTCAATCCTGACTTCTCCAAATACAACGTGATCGTCAGCAACTTTGGCTGGAATGCCGCCGGCTGGCCGGAATCGACCAAACGGAATTTTGAAAAATACATGGCTGGAGGCGGCGGCCTCGTCGTGGTCCACGCCGCCGATAACAGCTGGCCGGATTGGGTGCAGTTCAATCTCATGATCGGCCTCGGCGGCTGGGGCGACCGCACCGCCAAGCACGGTCCCTACGTTTATTATAACAACGAAGGCGAAATCATCCGCGACCCCTCCCCCGGGAAATGTGGAGCGCATGGAAAACAGAACGAATTCCTCGTCACCATGCGCGTCAAGGACCACCCGATCACCAAAGGCCTTCCCGACTTCTGGCTCCACTCCAAGGACGAGTGCTACTCCCACCTGCGCGGTCCCGCCGAAAACATGACCATCCTCGCCACCGCCTGCGATTCCGATGAACTGCAGAAAGCCGGCCGCCACGAGCCCATGCTCATGACCATCAACTATCATAAAGGCCGCGTCTTCCACACCACCCTTGGCCACGACACCGAAGCCTTCGAAAGTGTCGGCTTCATCACCACCTTCCTGCGCGGAGCCGAGTGGGCCGCCACCGGTCAGGTCACCCAGGAAATCCCTCAGGACTTCCCCGGCAAAGACCAGTCCAAAACACGGCCGTTCGAGCTTCAGAAGAAGCAATAACCGCAGGATTTCAGTTTACGCCATCCAAGGGAACATCACAGCCTTGCCTCGGCGCAGTGCCGCTCAAAACAAAAAGAGGCAGGACCAGTGGTCCTGCCTCTTCGTAACCAGGAAACGATGATCAGGCCGTTTTGAACCGCTTGTTGCCCAGAGCGGCCAGTCCAAGCAGACCGACGCCGAGCATGGCGACGGAACTTCCGCCGTCAGGAACGGCGGTGGCCTGGGAGCCCCCTACGACTGAACCGGTAAGATCCACGGAGGCGATGCCGGGCTGGACGTTGATGTCGTTGACAGTAAGTACGAACGATCCTGTGGAGGTCGGTGTGGTGAACGTGAACGCCTGGGAATTGACCAGAAAGTCAATGCCCACCCCGCCTTGGCTGAGGGCATTGACCGCGCCCATCAGGTTTGCGGTGAAAATCGTCGGACCCCCAGGGACGATCCCGGTTGGCGCCGTGAAGGTGAACTGCAGCCGGAAGGAGTCCCCGACATAGTCGAACGGGGTGGCGCTCAGGTTGAAATTGCCGAGGACCAAACCGGCAAAATTCCCTACCGTGGTTTCGCTGAAGGGCGTCGCTCCGGTGTAAGTCAGCCCGCCGAGCGTGGTAGGGGTAGCGAAAGCAGATCCGTTGAAGGAGCCTGCAGTGGATCCGGAAAGGGTCATCTCCAAGGCGCTGGCGCTGGAGAATGAACCGGCCATCAAGCCGCAGATCAAGAGTAGTTTGAGTTTCATGGGGGGGTTTGGGGGGTTTTTGGGGGGAATCACTTTGGGTGCCAGCCATTTACTTAGCAGGTGCTACGCCAGATTCTTACAGCCACAACATAACTGGTTGAACACCAACGAGTTGTAGATAAAATATCTTTTTACAATTTATTTTGATTCTGGTTTTTTAAATTTAATCCAAAAAGTGTAAAAAATCCCTTCATTTGTAAGGCCGGGTTTACAGTTTTCTCTTAAGTCTTTTATAATGAATGAGCTACTTCGCCCTTGGAGATTTCAGAATTCCGAAGAAATCGGCCATTTCTGGTCAAGCGGCCCCCGGTCCGGGGAAATCGACCTATCCTCCTATGGTATGATGGTCACCTGTAACCGGGCAAATTGCCGCAATTCGGGCCCCGTCGGGATAATCACGCTGACCAAGTCAGGCGCAGCGCCATTTTCAGTGACGCTGACACCGGAACTGGAAGCCAGGGTCGTGGGTCCGATGTGAAGAATCCAGGGCCATGTCATCAGGTTGGTGCCGGTCCCGACGGTCAGGGTGACATCCGCCGTTTCAGAAGCATCGGAGCGGCTGAAGACAAAGCGGGTGGTTCCACCGCTGGTGGTGACCATGATGGGCTGGCTGGACACGTCCGGAATGGTGGGAATCCCGCCGAGGGTGTATTCAACGGCATTCAGTTGGCCATCGTGGTCAGGGTCGGCATCGGCCGAGGCGGCCGCGCCGTAAAGCCCAAAACCGGCTACCCAACCGGCGAAAGACAGCGGCGGGGGGACTTCCCGGTAAAGGACGGTGGCAAAGTCGGAGTTGATGCCAGTCCCGGCGTCCCCATCCGATGAACCGGTCACCGCGATGAGACCATTGGGGGCAAGCGCGAGGCTGGACGCACTGTCTCCCCCATTGGCCGGGCCCTTGTAACGTCTTTCCCAAAGCAGGGCGCCGTCGGCCGACGCATACTTGGCGGTGTAGTAATCCCCAAAGGAATCGAAGGCGGACGGGGTGTCGTAGGACGAACCGGTAACCACCACATTGCCGGCCTCGTCCACCGCCACGGCCCGGGCCCGGTCATCTCCGTTCGCGGGGCCATCGTAGCGTTTCTCCCAAAGCAGCGCCCCATCGGCGGCCGCATATTTGGCAGTGTAATAATCGAAGTCCTGGGCCGGTGCACCGCTCACGGAGGACCCGGTCACCACCACATTGCCGCTGCCATCCACCGCCACCGCGCTGGCAGAGTCTACGCCCGCTCCCGGGCCCGTGTAACGTTTGCTCCATAGAAGAGCTCCATCCGATGCCGCATACTTGGCCGTGTAGTAGCCTCCGGAAGACCCGGTCACCACCACATTCCCGGCAGGGTCCACGGCTACTGCGGAAGCAATATCCCCAAAAGCCAGTAAACCATTATAGCGTTGCTCCCAGATCAGGACTCCGTCCGCCGCGGCATACTTGGCGGTATAGTAATCGTTATCGTAGAGACCATCGCCATTGCTGTCGGACCGCGATGCCCCTGTGACCACCGCATTGCCATGGGCATCCAACGCCAACGCCGTGGCGGAGTCGGCCCGGTTGGCTGGAGCATTATAGCGTTTTTCCCAGAGCAAGGCCCCGTTTCCCGCCGCGTACTTGGCGGTGTAATAATCGTTCCCGTTGGGATCGGTGCCACTGCTGGCAGTGCCGTTGTTGGAAGACCCCGTCACCACCACATTCCCACTGCTGTCCAACGCGGCGGCGGTGGCATCGTCGTTGCCGCTGGCCGGGCCGTTGTAGCGTTTTTCCCAAAGCAGGGCCCCGTCGGCCGCGGCATACTTGACGGTGTAATAATCCGTCTGGCTGCCAGTGCCCAGGGCTGACCCGGTCACGATGACGTTGCCGCTCCGGTCCACCGCCAACGCACGCACCGTATCATTGCTGCCTGCCAATCCAGTGGAGCGCTTCTGCCAGAGCAGCCCGCCATCCGCCGCGGCATATTTGGCAGTGTAATAGTCGCCCCCCCAGGAGCCCCCCACCACGACATTGCCGCTCCCGTCGACCGCCACGGCCTGGGCAGACTCGTTGACCGCCGCATCATTGGTGCGCTGGACCCATGCCTCCGTGACCGCGGCACCCGCACACGCGGGCCCGATCGCCAGAACGGCTGGAAGGGCAACCCGGGCCAGGAGACGGGCGCGGGCGGCGAAAAGACAGGAGGAAAAGCAACTCGGGAAGGTGGACGCGGACGGGCCTTGGATCAAACTCGACATGATGGGGGGAATGGCTGGTTGGGGGGAAAACAGGGCAGCGGGTTTCCGGATGCCCCGGTTTGGCCGGGCTCCCGATACGGCACTTGGGAGCCTGTGTCCCGCGCTTAATGCACTTAAAATGCCATGGGTGGAATATTTCCTAATTCATTTAGCACCAAGGCTTTATTAAATTTTTCGCAGAGTTTGAGGGGATTGCCTCTGGCATTTTATCGCACGCTGGATGATAATTTCCGCAAATTGCAGTAATATTTCCCAGTATTTGTCCCTGAGCTGGTCCGGCCACCTGCCCGGGCAAAAGCATCGCCGACTTCTGAGGGAAAAGCGCTGGCAACACGGCGGACTCCGCCTTAATCCATTCCCGCGCAACGCAACTGCCGGCGTGGCGAAATGGTAAACGCACCAGACTTAAAATCTGTTGGAGCAATCCTTGTCGGTTCGAGTCCGACCGCCGGCAATCCCTTGATTATAAGGGGGCTGCGCGCCGTCACGACTAGCATGGCGAATGAAAAAATTTCTGTGTCGCCACTTTGTCGCCACTTTTTTGGTTTCGATCACTGTTCCCGGCCACGAAAAATGGCGCACCCCGTGAAGGATGCGCCCATGGTGGTGACGGTATTCAGGACTTCGCCATCGTGTCCTCAGCGTTCCAGCGGTTAAGGGCGGGCCAGAGGGCAGAAGTGATTTCTGTCTATAAAGAAAGAACAGACATAGATTTCAAATGTTGTCTCTGTGTGCGCGTGACTTCCCGGGTCGTCGAAGCGGAGCCTGACGCGGGCAACAGGTTGCGGGTGGAGGATTTCTGAATTTCCAGCAATTCCATAAGGCAGGAGTCAAATTTCAAATGCTGTCTATCTGTGCGCGTGACTTCCCGGGTCGGTGTTGCGGGTATAAGGCTCAGAGAATTGACCCGCCCTCCCCCTGCTTAAGTGTAAGGCATTCCGACACTTTGCCGACCAAACCCTGATTATGGAAACAATATGGCGTTGCCTATCAATGCGTTGAGGAAATCGGGCACGATTACGGCTTGAGTGCCCGGCCTATGAAAACCCAATTAATTCTGGTCGTGTCTCTTTTTTCGATTTCGGCGGGGATGAGCGGAGCGGTTGAGATAACTTATACCGCCCTCTCCAACCAATCGGGGCCAGCTTCCGGGTCAGGATCGATCAGCCTCCCTCTATTCGACCCTGCCTCAGCGCAAATCCCCGACAACGCCGTTCTGATGGGAGTGAGAATTACACTGACGGACCGCAGCATCGGGTATTTCAATGTTTCCAATAACACCACAGAGCCCATTGAATTCAGCGGCATCGGCCGACTGAATGTTCGGTATTTCGGGCTTAATGCCACGGCGTCAGCCGGAGCAGGGTTTGAGGATACGGAAATCACCCCATTTTCCGTGCCCGTGGCAGCGGGGGGAGTCGGCGGAATGGGCTTCTTTGCTGACAATACATGGTCAATAAGCGGGGACCCCTCCCGCTTCCTGGCATCGAACCAGGATTACGACTGGTTTAGCTTAACGAGAAGCACTGGATTTTTCCTTTCCTCTCTGTCCCCAGCCCCAAATGGAAACCCCTTCTCAGGGATTGTTCTGATAGGAGAAATGAGTTCCGTGGGAGCAACGGGGACGATCACTTATACATATTCCGTTCCAGACGGCGGATCAACGGCGCTCCTGTTCGGCTTTGGGCTGCTCACGCTCCGCCATTTAAAGTCCCGACGTTGAGCAAGGCTTTACCGCGAAGTTCGGGAGTCCTCGGGCCGGGATTCAGGCCACTCCATAGCCCCGGGAGGTTCTAGCCAGCTACGGCGGGGCGCGTGCTGCTCGCCCCCTATGCGGGCCCTGTGGGATCTAGGGGGATACGAATTGCTTCTCGCAAAGCTGCCCGGAGGACTCGGAGATTCAAATCGGGCAGGCTATACGGGCGGTCATCAAAGTTTCCGGGCGGAGTGCCCAATATTCCAAGAATAGGCTCAAGCTCGGAACGAATATTTAGAACCTCCATTCCACTCAGCAAGACAGAGGGCTGATCTAATCGGACTAAAGCCTGTTCAAGAATCGCTTGGTGAGGAGTGAGTTGAGGCATAGCATAAACACAACGAAGGGAGTTCTCTCATGTCAACCGCCTTCGTATCCCCTACGGTTTCCGGATTTCCTGCGTGATCTGGTGGCTTGGTTCAGCACAATGACAGCGGCACGGCTCATTGATGAAGCGGACGGGCTGGCCTCCCTCGGCCTGTATGGGACGCGTGGGAGGTGCTGGAAACCCTACCCCCTGCGGACCGTGTGCGGCCTGCTGTTCTTGCCGTTCGTTTGATGGTCTGCCACGGGTTGAAGCATTGGGAAGATGTCGCCCGCTACATTGGGGCCAGTGGACTCTAATCTTTAGGGCCTCCAGCATTTGAACTGGCTTCATCCACAGCGACGACGACGTCTCCAGCGAAATTGATTGGAGGCAACACAATAGGGGTGTAGCCGGCCATCAAGCCGACGTGCGCGATGTAGCTCCTTAGAAACGGAAAAGCGATTGCCGGAGCGTTGCGGGTAACAAAATGGGAGGTTTTCTCAGCCTCAGTAAGAGGCTTAGAGCATTCAAACCTAGAAACATAATCGACCGACAGCCCCGTTTTGGGCGTGTTTTCGATTAAAAGATCTATGGAGAACCGGATGAAAAAGACCGATGCCTCTGCATCATCAAACATTATAGCAAATTTGATGTCTGCTTTGCCCGACTTCCATTGCTCATCCCCTTCTCCGAGCGCTCGGAGGTGCACGCGTGTCGCCTTTGAGCCAGCTAAACGAAAGTTCATATCAGGCCGCAAGAGCGAGCTCGTGGCAGTTTGCGGCGGGCTGGCTTAAAATCGAGCAGAGAACATCTTTCTTCACCTCCCTTAGCTCAACCTCCAATTGAGGAACGGCAACATCAGGCTCAAGATCGCCAGTCTCGGATTGGGCAATATAGGAGAGATGGTGTTCAAAAAGATAACCGGGATCGAATGAAATTTTAAAAACTTCCTCAGTGCCAGCCTTCGCGGGCTTTAGTTTCAAGCCATGGAGGACTAGTGCTGAAACGCGCTCAAGGGCAGTTGTGCCCTTCGTCGCGGCTTCCCATTCAGCCTTCAATTCGAGATAAGTCTTCATGCTAAAATCAAGCTACAATTCCGGTAATTCAATATCCCCAGAAGATACCTCGGTAATGTCCGAGATGTCAACAGCTACGCGAGCTTCATTGTGACAGACACACAAAATCGATGCGTTTGGAACGTACGACTGAAAATGGCGTAATTTTTTCCGGTAGTTGCGATTACTGAAGCAGTGCATCACGACCGCATCAAATTTGAAAAATTCCTGGCATTTAGCGATAATTGCCCCGTCCATCAACGCTTCTTTGGAGCGGATATCCTCCAATGCGTTTTTGGTCTGAACTAGGTCATCGTGCAGGCCATCTCTTCTTTCGTTGAAGAATTTCAGGTGATCCTCCCAGCGTAAGTCAAAGACATTACTGCATGTGATTTTTGCCCTGAGAACAGCGAACCTTGGATGGGTTAATTTTCGTGTCTCCTTATTAAATGCGGCCTGTTGAGCCCATCTTTTTGCGTCTGTTTCAGCACAGGTGGAGCACCCACCGATGTAAAAATAGTGGCCTGGCCCCATTCTGGAGTCCCTTGCTGGCCTGTTAAACCCGTCACGGAGAATGCTTTCCACATTTTCTTTATTGGTTCCGTGGAACCCGATGAATTCAACAGCGGCCATATCGGATAAGATGACGGGTATCCATGCTATCATGAGTGTGCTTGTCAATATCAAAGCGAAACTGCTCTGATTCGCAGGACCATCCACTGTTGCGCATCGAACGGAGAGCCCCTAGTTGCGCCTAGTCATGAAAAAATCGGTCACTGATTTACTATCCATCGCGCGCGCCGGAGGCGGTCTTAGGCTTGATGCGTCCGTCCTCGCTACGACAGACCTCATCAGTATCGCCAGAGCTTTAACTGGCGTTGGCTCCCGCCTTTTCATATTCAACACAGATTCCAAAGCGACAACGGATTTGCTTTCTATCGCCCGAGCAGGCAATGATCGGGTCGTATTTGAATGACTGCTGGCAGCAAGGGGGCGCTTGCGCTTGATTCTGACGCTCTGGCGGCTGTCTGGTAGGCCATGGGGACAAGCTACGGTTTCAGCATCACGGCCAAGGAAAAGGATTCGAGACACCCCGGCCTGTTCATCAGCGGTCAATCGTGGGAAGCTGGCAAACTCCGGCAGATAATCCCCGTCCGGCCTGGGGACTTTGTTCCGGTTTGGGGAACGGAAGCGGAAGCGCTGGCAGTAATTCAGAAGTTCACTGCAACCGTTGCCGGGGAGCGATTCGATTTCGAGGCAGTGGAAGTCAGCACAAGCATTCAATCGGGCGGGCCAATGAAGCGGAACCTTGGGTATTTCCGGGGGGTGGACGGCTTCACGGTGCCTGAGCCCCCGCCGCGCATTAACCCGGTGACAGGGAGCTCTTACGAATGAGCCGCGCTTGCGGCCTCTTGGCGCCGTGGCATCGGTGCGGGTGATTCGGTCCGTTGCCTTGCTCTGCGCCCTGCTCTGCGCTTCCTGCGCTCCTGGTGGGCCTGTAGTGGCTCCGGCTGCTTCCGCTGTTCCTGTTGTGCTCCCTGCTGGCGCCGTGCCTGCGGAGGTCGTAGGCGTCACTGATGGCGACACACTCACGGCCATTGTGAACGGTCGCCAGATAAAAGTCAGGCTGAATGGCATCGATGCCCCGGAGAAAAAGCAGGCTTTCGGAAATGCCTCAAAGCGGGCGCTGTCTGATCTCGTCTTTGGCCAGCGGGTCTCCATCGTGCCTCTCGGCAAAGACCGATGGGGCCGGACGATTGCGGAGGTGTTCACTGGGGACCGGCAGCGGGTCGGCTTGGTAATGGTTCGCCAAGGGATGGCGTGGCACTTCGTGAAATATGCTCCGGCTGACATACTGTTGGCGGATGCTGAGAAGGAAGCACGGGCCGGAAAGCGCGGTCTGTGGGCGGATGCGGCTCCTGTCTCGCCGTGGGAGTGGAGAACAAAAAGATAGTTGGACGTCCAGCGATTTGACCCACCATCCCATCCATTTCTGCGTCCTGTCAGTAAGGCTGACGCGCTTTGGAAAAGTGGCATTCGCCGCTGCCCGAAGCCATCGCCCCCGTTCCACTCCCCGCGCCCCGCGATGCTGGCTGTCAGGGAACTGAACTGCGGAGCACGCGGAAGCCCAGGTAGCGGCCCTGGCCGCCCGGGTCGTAGCCATACCGGTCCGCGGCCCGGCAGTCGCGGGCGTTGCCGGACCAGCCGCCGCTCCGGAGCACCCGGGCCGAGCCCGAAGCCTCCCCCCTGGGATCAGACTGCGCCCCCGACGCATAAGTCCCATACCAATCCCAGCACCATTCCCACACGTTCCCCGCCATATCCTGGAGCCCGTAGGCATTCGCCGTAAAGCTCCCCACCGGCGACGTGCCGCCCCCATAGCTCGGGTGGTTTCCCCGCGTCGGGCTGGCGTCGTAGGCGTAAGAACTGATGCTGTAGTAGTTCGCCTGGCTGTGGCTGATGGTGTCCCCCCACGGAAACCGCTTCCCGCTCAAACCGCCCCGCGCCGCCCTTTCCCACTCCGCCTCCGTCGGCAGACGATACCCTTTGGCCAACCAATTCACCTCAGGCACCTTAGTTCCCACCCGCATCGGGCTCCCGCCCACCGCGTAGCACGGCACCAAGCCCTCCAGTTCGCTGCGCGCGTTGCACCACTTGACCGCATCCCACCAATTCACACCCGTCACTGGGTGATTCGCCGCCTTGCCCTCGCCAGCGCTCATATCGGTGTAGCCGTGGCCTGCCGCCCAATCCTTCACCTCGTCCCACTGTTGTTTGGTGACCTCCGTCTTCCCGAAGTAAAAGGCGCTCACGGTCACTTGCCGCACCGGGCGCTCAGTGCTGGCACCTTCCCCAAAAGAGTCCCCCATCGAAAAGCTCCCAGCGGGGATGCGAGCCAGAGTCTGGGCCGACTGCGCAGCCCTTTTGTGCATGGCTTCCTTTGCGGCCAGAGCTTCCTGAGCCAGCTTGACCTGCGCTGCGATGGCTTCCTGCTCTGCCTTCTGCTTGTCCTTGGCTATCGCTTCGGCGACCAGCGTTTGCACCTTTTCCCGGGCCAGCTGCAGCGACGCCACCCAGTTGGGCTCCGCCGATTGTTGGCGCTCCGCCTGCAATGAAGTCTCCCCGCCATTTGCCCGGGCAAGAGTGGCGTACAGTTCATCAAGCTCGTCTACATTGCAGTCATTAGACAACAGCAGCGGCGCGCCGCTCACGGAGGCGGGGCGCTCCCAAGGCAGTATCCACAGGTAGGATTCCTCTTTGTCCTTGCCGAGCGTGCGATTGGCCCGGGCCACCAGCCAAACCTTGCCGTTCAACGCCAGGTTGAACCGACCGTCGGCATCGCTTTTAGCTGAAGCGGCAGGCAGAAAAACCCCCAGCATGGACGCCGCGAGCTCGAAGGACATTTTCCCGGGGCGCTGTGGAAGTTCCCGCCCCAAAACCTCGTCTCTGAGTGCCTCCAATTCGGGAAGTGCCGATACCGGCGCCGCAACGGCCTTGATTTCGATTTCCCGAATCAGCGCCAGCCGCGCGGCCTCGTCCACCGCCGCCTGGGAATCCTCCGCCACTCCCTTGCGGATGGTTTCCGTCAGGCTGGCCGCCAGCTTCTTGAAATCCTCATCCGCCACCGCGTGGACATCCACCAATCCCATTTTGATGTTCGCGCGGCCAGCCGTGACCACGAAAATCTGGCCGGAAATCTCCACCGGTTTCGGCGTCTCCACCGGTTTCGGCGAACACCCCGCGAGGAAAAATAACGAAACAAGCCAACAAGATAGTGCATCACGCATTTTCTGAAAAAGGAACACAGGCATCCCACAGAATAGTTATAAAGGATGGGCCTGAGGGGATGAAATTGGGTGGTGGCGCGGGGAAGCTGGGTTGAATTGGGGTTACGATGCCTACCAAAACAACTTCGTCTCCATCCGCTCCGCCACCACGTCATCATGCTAATGTGCTGGGGCAGCTTCTCAAGTATATTCCGCAGGGGATCGTCCACGCCGCTGCCCGGGAGCATGGGGTGGATGCCCAGGCCCGCACCTACTCCGTCTGGAGCCATCGGGCGGCGATGGTTTTTGTGCACCTGTCGCACGCCTTCAGCCTGCTCTGCTCCCTGCTTCCCTGCTGTGTGCGTCCTGTGCCCCTGGCGGACCTGTAGTGGCTCCGCCTGCGGTCCTGTGCCGGTTGCGCTCCCGACTGGTGCGGCGTCTGGGCCTGTTTACGGCGGAGTGGCGTATGCCGCAGCCAGCAAAAACTAAGCGGAAAAAGGAGCCTCCGCCTATTCCGCCAGACTGAAGCCAAGTTTGGCATTCTCGCTTTCCGCCCTGTTTCAGAAAGGATTCACTTTCCCCGCGTCACTGGGTCACTAATGACGCGATGACGCACAGAAAATGAATTCAGCGGGAAATGCCGGGGCGCAATCCGGAGATTGGTTTGGTGGAAAAGTTTCCGCGTTAGGTTGATTTTCTGACCCCTTGGAAACTTTTTGTTTCCACCCTGTTTCCGGAGAGTTTCCGATTTTGACGGGGAGTTTCCATTCTGTTTCCAAGGGTGTTTCCGGTTCTGTCAGGTAGTTTCCATGTTTCCATCCCTATGGGCGAAACCATGGAAACTTTTTCATGCGGTGCCCAAAGTGATGATTTGGCCGGACTTTTTGAGCCGTCCAGAGGTGCATCCTTTTTTCACCCATTTGCTGATTGTGCCTTTAGGTTTCTCCATGAGGTCGGCCAGGTCGGTCACGGTCTCCACCCCGTCAGCGATGTGCCGGACCATTAGGTCAAACTCTCCTTCCTCGGCTGCCTCGCATGTGATGACTGTGCGGCCCTCGGCTTCGTCCGTGGTGAAGTGCCAGAGAAGATCCGGGATATACTTCCCCGTGTTGCGGCTGGGTTTGGCAAAGCGGGTGATAAATTTAGCCCCCTCCTCCCCGTCCTCCTTGGCGTCTTGGAGTTCGATAATCCACGAGGCGGCGTCCTCCCGCTTGCTGTGCCCCCGCATGAACCCGCCCCGCCCGGCGTGGTGGACCATGATGACGGTGATCTTGCGGCGGCGGAGTTCCAGCAGCCAGGCGGCAATGGGTTCGTATGCCATCCCCTTGTTCTCATCCACTCCGGAGGCGAGACAGGAGAGGTTGTCCAGAACAAGGAAGTTCCTGCCGGTCTGCATCAGGAGCGCTGTAATCGCTTCCTGGTGCTCCATTTCGCCGATATTCAGCGTCCTCCCCAGTCGGTCGAAAAGGATATCGTGGTGCAGATAGGCCACGTCCCCGCCTTCCTGCTTTAACCAGGTGTGGCGGGCCTTGCTAAGTTCCAGCGGCATTTCACCGTCCAGATACAGGACAGAGGCATTTTCCTCGCCTTGGCTCCATTCCCCCAGGGAGCGCCCGGCACTCACGGCATGAGGAAGCGCCATGGAAATCCAAGTCTTGCCGACTCCCCGGGGGGCGAAGATAAACCCCAGGTCCCCCTGACATAGCCAGTCGTCCAGCAGGCGGGGGCGCTTATGGACCGTCAACGCGGTCAGTTGGTCGCCAGTCAGGACGCAATCCGCCAAGGCTGCGGTGGTGATGGGTGGCATTCCCTGCTGTGCGGTAGCTCCGGCTTGTGCGACCGGATGGAGCGCGGGGCCGGGCTGGGGGAATGGTTCAATTTTGGAAGCGATAGCGTTCATAGAAGTAGGTTTTAAAGGGCCAGGATGGCGGCCAATTCAGGGTGATAGGTTTTCGGTTCGGCCTTTAGGACGTCGCCGATGTCTTTCATTCCGGGGGGCAGGGTCACCAGTTCCACCTGGCATCCGGCGGCAGTGAGTTCCTGCCCCCAGGCAAGGGCGGCAGCGCGTCCGCTTGGGTCGCTGTCCTGAATAATCCGGACGCGCCTTCCGCTGATCTCACTGAGGATATCAGGGACGTTACAGAAGCGGCTGGCGTTGGCGCTGTGGGCCGCCATGACTTCCCACCGGTTCGGATAAGGTCCGGCCCATCTAAGCGCCGTCAGGGCCTCCAGATAGCCCGCCACGCCTTCAAGGAGCAGGATGGGATTCCGGGCGGCATCCGGAGAGGGCTTCCAGACAAAGCCAGTGGCCAGGGAGCCAGGGAGATTCTTGGATTTGATCCGGTTCCCTTCCTTATTCGTCAGCTGGATTCCATCAAGGCGGCGGGCCTGTCTGAAATCCTCGCCAACAATGACAAAGCAGAGGTGTTTTTGAGAGTCGGCGTAGTCGAAAACAAACTCGAAGTGCATCAGGCTGGCCAGAACCATTTCTTCTACGGATTCCCGGGAACTGTGCCGGAGGTGGGAAACGGCTTCGATGTGCTCAAAAGTGGGGGCGATGGGATTTTCCCACTTGGCACGCTGTGCCGCTTTAGTTTCCATTTCGGCAGGGGAATAATTCTTCGCGCTCCTTGGTGGCAGGGTGGCAGGTGTGCTGTTGGTATGGATCTGGCGCGGGTCCCGTAGCATGTAGCCGTATGGCTTGTTCCCGTTGCCCTGATTCCCTTTTCCCGTGCCGGTGGCGTTGAGGAGATAACCCGGCTCCCTCCGGCTTTCGGTGCGGCTGCGCCTGATCTTGTCGATTAGTTCACGCTGAGACCACGGCGGGAGACAGCGGGCGTTCCAGCCGGAAGATTCCAGGACGTCCAGTGATTGGCTGTCACTGAGGAGCAAGCCAACCGTTAAACCTGAAATTAGGTTGAAAGCCGCTGTGCTGCCTGCGCTCCCTTGGATGCTTGCGGCGGCGCTTTGGGCGAGTCGAAGCCCGCGCTCTGAATTATCAATCTTCATGCTACCGCCCCTCCCTGTTGAGGTTGTCCGGCTTCCATTTCGCGCTGTCTTTGGTGGACGGCACAGAGCTTGCGGAATCGTTTGGCGCGGGCGGCCTCGTTGGCTTGTGTAAGGGTGGCCAGCATAGGGAAGGCAAGTTCCCCGGCGGTGTGAATGCCCGGCGGGTTTAGCGCGGGGGCTTTGTTGGTCTTTGTGTGCATCGCTTTTTAGATTGCGATGGCGCGGCTGAATGGTATTCTCAGGGGCTGCCAAGCACCCCGATTCACCACACGCCCGCCACCTGTTTCACGGTGTGGCGGGTTTTGTGATTTAAGCGGCGGCCTCCTGCTCAATCCGGGCGATTTCCTCAGCCGGGAATCTGACCGCTCCCGGCCCTAGCTTTATGCACTTCAGGCGGTTTGCCCGGCGCATCCGGTGGACGAACATTTGGGAGCATTTCCAACGCTGGCAAAGCTCAGCGATGGTGAGAAACGATGTGGGTGATTCGGTGGTGGAGTTTTTGGTAGTCATAGGCGTCGGGTGTGACGCCATGACATATATCCACGGATTGCCGCTTGGCTAAAGAGTCAGGTGCCGAAACGGATTTTCTCTTTCGGCATCTGGGATGTTAGCTAATACCCCCTCCCCTGAAGGAGCTTCGTAAGTCCTGCAGCCTGAAATCGAAGTCGCCAGGTGTCTTTCTTGAAGTCAAATTCATCAGGGTCTTCAACGTATCCGAATGCGTCCCCCGGTTGATTGACAAGCCAATCCCTAATGTCGGCCTTAGTGGGTAGCGCGTCCAATTCCCAGCAAAGAATCTCCCCAACAGTAATCATGAAGCGCGCCTGTTTTTCTTTACTGAAAGCCTTGTCGAATGTTCCATTCCTGAGGCTTAGGATTCTTTGCAGCCATTCCAGTGCCCGCCGTTCCCCGCTCGCGGTTTCGTCGGTGCGCGGCTCGCAAAGTCGCCTGACAAAAGGAATCATGAAGTCATTCAAGGCTGCGGCGGCATCCGCCTCGGTAAGTGTAATTTGTGCGGAGGGGTCCCATTCAAGGGGTAAGCTTTGATCGACGCGCGAAATTACTTGGAAAGCGGCGATTAGCTCACGGTCGACGCAACAAGAAAGTCGCTCTAGTTCAACAAACCTCCAGTGAAGAGCAGGCGAGAGTCTCCAATGCCGCCTCCCATCGGGCAGCACCACCCTTTCGTATGGGTCGCCATCATATTCCAAGGTGGCAGGTCGGTTCTTGTATCGCTCATCGTGGAGCCAGTAGAATTGAACCTCTGGCGGAAATCCTAGTCGGGATTCGTTTTTCATGCCCCGGCCTCCTTCTCGGCCTTCCGGGGTGCTTTGGACGCGGTGGTCGTGGTGCCGCCGTCCTTGGCGTTGAACTGCCCCTGCACCACGTTGTCCCCCTCGGGTGCCAGTAGTGCTCCAAGGCCGGAGGAAACCAGTTCCTTGCTGTCGGCGTAAATCTTGGCGGTGATGCTGATATCGGAATGTCGAAGGAAGGTTTTGGCGGCAAAAATACCATCGCGGGTGGCAATGACGGAACCGACCTCCTTCCTCATCAGGTGGATTGGATGGTGACTGGGAACACCCTTGGCACGCAGCCAGGCCAGCAAGCGCATATGCGTAGGGTTTGCCCGATACCGTCGGAACTGTTGTTTCTGCTCCCTGCCCCTGGGCTTGAGTGCCGGTTCCAGCACGAAGGGACCGCGCTTGGATTTGTCCCACTCCCGAAACATGGCCACCACTTGCGGGTCCATCGCAATCACTCCGGCGCTGCATTGGCTCTTCAGTCTTTTGTGAACCGTGTCCATCAGTTCGATGGTCCCGGCATCCAAGTCGATTTGCTCCCATAGTAGGGTGTCGGCCTCACTCCGGCGGAGTCCGCATACCAGCGTCAGGAATAAGCATTTCAGGACCTCCGGGTCGCTGCTGGCCAGTTCGGCGATGCCTGCCCTCAGGATGGTGCCAGCGTCGATTTTGGATTTATACCGCATCGGTGGCGGTTTCTCCAAAACGATCCCATGAAACCAGAGGGTGCCGGGTAGTTGAATGATGCTTTTGAGCTTGGCGAAAATGTTCCGGCTGACCAAGGCGCGGGAATTCCTGATTAAGGAGTTGGTTGTTACCACGGCTGCATTCCGCTCCGCCGGTGTCGGGGCGGCCTTCAATGTCGCATTACGCCATTCCTCCACGGCGGCAGGGGTGACGGACGCCAAGGTCACGGCGTCCACCTTCAGCCTCCATGCCTTCGATCCCGCCGGGCTGAATTTGGCGGTTCCGCCATCCCAGCCGTTCACGGCGGCCACTATGCGGCGAAGCGCCTGGCTGTATGTCTCCATACTCTCCCACCGGGCAGGTGAGAGCCTGGCGGATGCTTCGATCAACTGGCCCACCGTGGTGCGGGTGGCGTCAGTCGCATCCTCGGGAGGATTGGCCTCAGGCTTGAACTCCGCGAGTGCGGCGGTCCATCCGGCTCCCACCACCACCTTGTAGATGCGCTGCGCCTTGGTGGCGGCGGCCTCGGCGTTGGCGGTGCGGAGGTTGAACTGCTCCCGTTTGCCCCCGTGAGCGATGCGGATGCTCCAAAAGGAATCGTAGGACCGGACGCCCCCTCTGGTGTGGCCGTGCTTGAATAACTTTGCCTTCCAGTATCTCACGTCGGATTTTGCATGTGTCGCCACTTTGTCGCCACTTTTTTGGTTTCCCAGTGCAATTCCCTGTTGTGCCGTGTTACGTTCGGCATCGTCTGGAACCCTTGTATTTCCTTGGTTGGCTTCACTCATGGGGTAACACTACGCCACACGGGCAAACAAGCAAGCTTAAGACTTAAAATCTGTTACTCGCAAGGGTTTGTCGGTTCGAGTCCGACCGCCGGCATCTTATTCACAATCAAGGGTTAAGCCTCAGTAAACCCTCGCATTTCCCATCAGTTTTTTGCTTGGGACTGTCCCGGCAGGGCCCGGTTCCTGCCCGTTCCGGAGTTGGAAGAAAGCCGGACGGAATAGACCCCCAGGCGCGGATTCCATTGCTCATGGCCGGGACATCGGGTATCCGCTCAGCTTCACCAGATGGCCGTGTCCTCTTCCCGCCGACGCCAGCCTTTGCTGTTCGCCACTGCCAGCCCGCTGATGGCCCGGTTCGGCGCGGAATTTTTTGGGGCCCTCCCCACCGACCCGGGCGTCTACTTTTTCCATGATGAGGCCGGCAAGCTTCTCTACATCGGCCAGTCGGGGTGCCTCAAAAACCGGCTCGGAAGCTACCGGCATGTGGATCCGGACCGGCATCCGCGCCGGACCCTCCGCCTGATCCAGCGCACGGCGGATATCCAGTGGAGGATCTGCGGAACAGCCGCCGAGGCGGTTGCCATGGAAGCGGCTTTGTTGCTGGAGCACCGGCCCCCTTTTAACCGGGCCGGAGTTTGGCCCTCCGCAGCCTGGTGGTTGGCGGTCAGGGATGACGGGGGGTGGCTGCACCTGGAACTGACCCGCGAACCAACGGGGGATCACTATGGCCCCCTGCCCGGCAATTTCCGCACGGTGTTTGGACCACTGGCGAGGTGTCTTTATCATGGAATGCATCCCGCGTCCCAATGGTGGGACTTTCCGGTGGGTCTGCTGAACCCGTGGCCGGCACCCTGCCAATCCTGGCGGCTCCCCGCGGAAGCCGATCACCTGCGGGCCGGCCTGGGTTCCTTCGTGGAGACAGGCTGTCAGGATTACCTGGCGCGCCTGGTCGAGTCAGTGGCGGCGGCCGGCCATCCGACGTTTTGGGCGGAGCAGATCGAAGCACTTGAAAAATTTTCCGCCGTCCAACTCCGCCGCCACCGGGAAGGCGCGATCCCGCAGCGTCTGTTGGATGCCGCGTTACCAGCGGTTTAACGCGGAACCTACCCTTTGGGAGGGAGGCCTTTCCAGCCCTTTCCAGCTGGGGCGCGATGCCGCTCAGCCTGCGTTGTGATCCGCCGGCATCCTTTTTATTCATGCCCGCATGCCGGAGATCGCAATGGTGGCTTGGCGGTTTGGTTCACTCAGGACAGCACAGGCGCAAAATGCGAGCAACGCGGACTCCCCTCCGGGCAATTCGCCTTGGCAGGAGCATCCGAAAGCCAGAACCGCGGGGTAATTTCCCCGTTACGCCCCCCGGAAAGGGTCCTCAAACAGGATGGAGCTTTTCCTGCATGAGGAAAGGGAGTTGCAGGCCATTGGCCCTGGGACAAATCCAATCCCCCCAAAAATCATGAAAACCAACTCACTCATCGCGTGGCAGCTTCCTTCTCTGGCCGCTGGTGTTCTCCTGTCCCTTGCCCCGCTGGCTTCCGCCGCAGTGGATGAAAAGGCAGATCCGGCCGCAGATAGCGGTGCCGTTAAAGAGGAGATCACCGCCACGGGAACCGTCTTCAGCGTGGAACCGGAATTGCTTTCGGTCGTCATGAAGGACAATCCCACCCCGGTGCGTTTCGCCTATGATAAGGATACCCCCTTTGTGGATGAAAAAGGTGAGGCGGTTCCCGTGGACCTGATCCGGGCCGAACTTCCCCTGACAGTCCACTATGGGATGGAAGGGGAAAAAATGGTAGCCCGGCGCGTGGTGGTGTCACGCAGTATGGTCGCTGGGGACACCAGTGAAAAACCCGATCAAAAACGTAAGGAACTGGCTGGAAAAAAAGCAGAGGAAACCAGCCGTGCTGCGGAGGCGGAACCCTACCTCCCCAAGGAAATCATGGGCTCCGTGGCCACCATTGAACAAACCATCAGCATCGTGGCCCGAGGTGAAACCATTCCGACCACCTGTATCATCAATAATTCGACCCGGTATGTGAATGCATCGGGTCAACCCGTGAGCACGCAACTGGTGATGCCGGGAATGCCCATCACCGTGAAAACGGTCCGTGACGGCAAGCGGGTGATTGCGCAGGAGATCATCATCCGGGGAAATCCTGCCACCCTTCAAGGCAGTAGGAACACCCAACAGGATAGCAGCAATCCAGCCCGGAACCGCCAGGGAACCACAGATCCTTCAGGGACCGGCGTCGGAACGGAATATGTCATTCCGAACCAGATAATCCCATCTTTGGCGGTCCCCACCGTTCCAACTACTCCGACGACCCCCAACAGCCCGGCCACGCCCGGCACTCCGAACAGCCCTGGTCAGCCCGGCACTCCGAACAGCCCTGGTCAGCCCGGCACTCCGAACAGCCCTGGTCAGCCCGGGGCTCCGAACAGCCCTGGTCAGCCTGGCACTCCTAACAGCCCTGGTCAGCCTGGCGCACCGGCCCAGCCGGATGTCAAGCAGCCCAATGTGCCTCCTGCGGGAGGCACCACGCCTCCAGCCGGCGGCACTCCGCCTCCGGGACGCAATGGCACTACCGGCCCTGCCACCAGCGTTCCCGGCAACCGTTAAGGCCTCTCAACATACCGCGCGGCCGTTCCTGCGGGAACGGCCGTCACGGTTTGGATGAAGCGGCCGTCTATTGCAGGAGGGGTTCAAGTTTTCCCTTCCACGGAATTCAGCCAGGTCAGTCATGAAGATGATGCCCCGCCCCCCCGCGCTTGGAGACATTCATTGGACAAGGGTGGGCGGGATCACCGTTCATTCCGTACTCATGGAGCAGGACGGCCCGCGTACCGGCCAAAACTTCGTACTGGTCCATGGACTGGGGATGTCCAGCCGCTACATGATGCCCACGGCAAGGCTGCTCTCCCCGCACGGGGATGTCCATGTTCCGGATCTGCCCGGTTTTGGAAAAAGCGATAAACCTTCCCGCACTCTATCCATTCATGCCCTCGCGGATGCCTTGAACGAATGGCTCGAAGCCCGGCAAATTGGGCACCCTGTCCTGATCGGCAATTCCCTGGGCGGACAGGTCATTGCGGATTATGCCGCACGGTATCCGCAGCGCCTGAATTGCGCCGTGCTGGTGGCTCCGACCATTGATCCGGAAGCGCGGCAGATCTCCACCCAGGTGATCCGGCTGCTCCGGGATCTCCCGCGGGAGCCGGTGGAACTGTATTGGATTGGGCTGCGGGATTACTTCAGGGCCGGATGGGAGACGATTTTCGAGACGCTGCGGTTTGCGGTGGAGCACTCCGTCTCGGAATCGCTTTCCCGGATCCGGCGGCCGGTGCTGCTCGTCCGGGGCGGGCGCGATCCTATCATTCCTCAATCCTGGATGGAGACCGCAGTGCAGTTGCCCTCGTCGGCGGAGCTGGTGGTGGTCCCTCACGCGGCTCACGCCGTAAACTTCAATACCCCCGGGGTTTTGGTGGGGGAAGTCCTGGCATTTCTGGCGAGGCACGCCAGCAACCCATCACCACCCGGATTCGGGCCTCCCCCCGAGGCTTGATTCCCACCACCCTGACCTACTCAGGAGTGGCGGGATGGGGAGGCAGGGAAAAATGGACGGCCTCAGGGCCATGGATACTTATCGTCTCGTAGGCTTTTTTGCTGATTTCGATGGCGACCCAGTCCCCCAGTTGGAAACCTGAGGAGGCGGCATGTGATTGCGCTTCGCATACGGTTTGGCCAATGCCGTAAGCACGGCCAACATTTGTAGGATGGATGAGGGCGATGAATTTCATAGGGGGGACAGCTCCAGGAATGGTTCGGATCCGGGAAGCTGTGCCGATTTTCTTTGCAGAAACCATACCGGGTCCGAAAGGCCGGAGCGTCGGAGGGGGAGGGAGCCGCAACGGGGTCCCACCACTGGCAAAATGCCTGGATTTGCCGGATGGGGACTGCAATCTGCAACTTCACGGCCACCTGCTTTGACGGACCTCGATTCCGGGAGTTGCGCCTTGTGGGCAGGTGCCCTTTCCATCCGGTGGTTCGGGCCCCTGGCCTCATGCGGACGCCCTCCGTGGCTCAACAATGTGGTTGTGGACTTCTGGAATTTCCGGTGGAGCAGTTGTTCAAACCTGCGGACCCGGTGGTATCCGTTGCATCAATCGATGTCTCCGGCACGTTCCGGGATGGAACTGTTCGCTCCGCCAGATTTTGATTACGGACAGCTGAAGAAGCGACTGGCCGACGCCGCAGCCCAAGGGGTTTACCTGGGAACCTCCTCGTGGAAATACCCCGGCTGGTTGGGCACGGTCTATGATCCGCAGCGTTACATGGGGCGCGGAGGCAAGGTGTCCGGGTCCCTGTTGGAGCGGACCTGCCTGGCGGAATACGCCATGCTCTTTCCCACGGTCTGCGTGGATGCGGCCTATTACCGTTTCCCGGTGGTGGACGACCTCCTGGCCATGGCGGCACAGGTGCCCGCCGGGTTCCGGTTCACCTTCAAGGTCACGGATGAAATCACCATCAAACATTTCCCCCGGCTGCCGAAGTTCGGGAAGAAGGGAGGCACCGACAACCCGGAGTTCCTCAATGTGGACCTGTTCAACCGGATGTTCCTGCGGCCCTGCGAAAGCATCGCCGGCAAGGTGGGCCTGCTCATCTTCGAGTTCTCCCCCTTTGATGCCTACGACATGAAGCAGAGCGGCCGGATCATGGATAGTCTGAGCCGCTTTCTGGGAGCGCTGCCCACAGGATGGAGCTATGGGGTGGAGATCCGGAACCGGGAATTCCTGACACCGGAATATTTCGCCATGCTGGGTTCCCATGGGATCACGCATATCTACAATTCGTGGTCGGACATGCCGTCCATCGGGGAGCAGATGGCCCTGCCCGGCAGCCTGACGAACCCGGAATGTGTCGGGGCGCGTCTGCTGCTGAAACCGGGCCGCAAATACCAGGAAGCGGTGGACGCGTTCTCTCCTTACGCCACCACCCAGGAGGTGCAGCCCGAGGTGCGCCGCAGCGCCGCGCAACTGGTGCGGCAACGCCGCTTGTCCCTGCCCAACCGCCGGACTTTTCTTTACTTCAACAACCGGCTGGAAGGGAACGCGCCCCGCACCATCGCGGCAGTGCTGGCGATGGCGAGGGAGGACGGTTGACGCCGATGGAGGATAGCGCAGCCGGTAGAACCGGGCGCCCACGTTGGAGAGGGGCGATTGGAAAAGGGCCACGGGAAAGCCAGCGGTGGGGACGGTGGTCAATTGGTCGGTGCCTGGCGTCCACGACTGGAGATCGGTGCTTGATTGTAAGGTGTCCAGACTGGCCGGAAAGAGCAGGCTGGACGTCCAGTTGACTCCGGGATCAAAGATCTGCGTGTTTCCCAGCACCCTCGGGGACGCTCCCGGCGTCAGGATCATGGCTAAACCTTCTGCCACCAGCCGCCCCTCGACTTGACGGAAGTTTTTGACCGCGAAGATCACCCCTTCCCCCCGCCAGAGGTCACGGCATTCCATCGACTGTATCCCGTCAAGGGTTCGACAAACAGGGCTTGGGCCGGCTGGGCCGGCACCGGTTGGCCGGCCGGCCCCAACTCCTGGCCATACACGATATTGCCGTTCCGAAGGGAGTAAGGGTCTGCGACCAAACCGCCATCCATCCCGATCCGTAACTGATCACGCCATGAAAGTAATCACCGATTCTGAACGGTTGAGATGCTGCTGTCGTGGAAAGAGCATCCAAGCCGCGGATTCGACAGACTTTGGATTGATAGTCCTGTTTACACTGGTTTGGAGATCCACTGAGATTTCCCGGAATAGCGATTGAGGGGCAACTGAAATTTCACGACGCACGTCCCACACTCCGTGGCGACCGGTGTGGCAAAATGCACTCCAAGGGAGAGATATCGGGTGCGCGATGCAAGGTCATACGCTCGCGCGATGGCCATTTTCCCGATGATGGTGTCTTGGCATCGTTCCCGCAGAATAAAAAGTGGCCCATCTCCCCTGCTGCGGCCGAAGATCGCCATGAAAAAAACCACGCCATCAGCCCTGCCCGGCAATGACACTCCGGAGCCATACGCAACTGACCGCAAGAGGTTGGAGGAGAACCGTGCTGCCCTGATGGCGGATGCTGTAGAGCGCCTCCAAAAGAGAGGAGCCATTTCCCGTGAGCAGCACGATGATCAAATCCGGGAGATCACTCAAGAAAGCGCCAGCTAATCATTCGCCCAATACCAGTGTCGTCATGGCCAGGCAATCCAACTCCAAAACCACGCTGATCCGCCTGTATGGAGGGGCTGATGACAGTGGAATTATCATGTTGCCTGTTCTGGATGGCCGGGAACCCGTTGCGCTGATACTTTCCAGCGGGATGTATGTTTCCACAGGATTGCGGGATTATTCGGGCAAAGTGCTATTTGCCATGGTGGGCTCTGAAGGGGCCTTATGGTTAAACCACGGCGGCCTGATCTGATGGTGGCACCCTGTTTTCGGGAGCCCATTTAACTTACGCTCGGGGGTCCTTCCCGCCCGGACGCAGCCCCGGAGGGCTTTTCGATTTCCCCTGATCTTTTTGTCGTTCTGTCTCACCTTTCTGATTGGACTCAGCCGTGTTTATCTCGGAGTTCACTGGCCTACCAATGTGTTCGCATGCCGGGCTTTGGGAGTAGCCTGGGCTTTGATTTTTGGATTGATCGCGGTAAAAATCGATTCCCCGCACGGATCTTTCCCCGATCCGTGCTAATCTGCGGGACGGTGATCATCCAGTGAGGTAGAAGCTTTTTTCAAGCCGCCACCGCCTTGGAAGCCAGTCGCCCGGATGAGTATGCAGCGCGAATGGCGCCGGACCCGGGTCAATTCTACCTCGGCCCCCTTGCTGACCTTCCATCGCCCTGTGGAAGGCAAAGGAGTAGCCGCAACAGCCTGTCTGCCCCGTCTATCAAGTAGGAAGAAGCCAACCGTCCTCACTCCCTCTGCCAGAGGCAAAACGCCCTGCCACGATCAGGCAATATGCAGTCTGAAATGAAGACGGGGAGCGCTTCGCCCCGAGGGGATGGGGTGGAACGTGTCTTGCAGAGCATGCGCGGCTATGTCTCCGCCAGACCAAATAACCGCTGCTTCAACGCAACCTCCGCCCGACAAGCGCACTCGGAAAAAAAGAAGTTCTTCCTTGGTCGAGGAACACTTTCTCTGTGAAGCGGTAGCGCTTTGGGGCATCTGCCTGATCGTGTTCGGGCTCGTTCTTTTCGGTTTCGCCTTCTTTCTCCAAAAAAGCCTGATGCTGAAGGGTCTTGCTGGACTGGCCGCCGGGACAGTGCTCATCATAGGCCGCCACGGTTGCTGTGGTGGATCCCGCGATTCATCCTGATCATTCCCTGGATGACACGGAGGCAGGACATGACAGGTCCCGCCTCTTCCCATTTTCACCCAAGCTTCGACGCGGGGTGGAGGGATGGCCAGGTTCCCTACATGAGGTGGAAGCGGAGGAGTCCGGTTGACACTAATGCCGATGCATCGCACAGATGTTCTATACCGAACATTCGTGCCATGAACCCTCCCACTTCCCGACAACAGCAGGTTCTCGACTTCATCCGGCAGCACCTTGATGAGGGACGTCCCGTGCCCACCGTGCGGGAGATTTCGCGGCATCTGGGACTGAAGAGCACCAGCCCGGCCCAGCTGCATCTGAATGCCCTGCGGCGCAAAGGCTACCTCGAAGACTCGGACGGCAGTGCCCGCTCCCTCCGGCTCACCGGGGACAGCGGGAAGCGGGTTCAGGGCATTCCCCTGCTGGGAGCCATCCCGGCCGGGCATGGGGAGCTCCGGACCCAGGAGCCGGAAGGCATGGTGCATGTCGATCTGGACGCGCTGAACATCCCCCGCACCAGCCGCACCTTTGCCCTGCGGGTTACGGGGGATTCCATGACCGGTAAGTTCATCACAGACGGGGACATTGTCATCCTGGAGCAAAACGCAGACCCCCGCCCCGGGGAGGTGGTGGCGGCGCTGATCGATGGCGAAAGCACCCTGAAAACATTTGTGAGGGAGCGTGGGGGGCGGACCTTTCTGAAGGCGGAAAATCCAAAATATCCCAACCTCATCCCCACCGGGGAACTCACCATTCAAGGCGTGATGCGGATGCTGGTCCGCACCCCTCAGCCCCGCAAAAAATGACCCCATTGTGCCGCGATCCATTGTCCATCTGGATGCCGATGCGTTCTTCGCGTCGGTGGAACAGTCAGCCGACGCCCGGCTGCGGGGCAAAGCCATTGCCGTAGGCGGGGAGAAACGCGGCATCATTGCCTCGGCCTCCTACGAGGCGCGGAAGATGGGGGTCTACACTCCCATGCCCACGGTGCGGGCCCGGCAGTTGTGCCCCAAGCTGATCGTGCTGCCGGGGGACTATGAACGCTACGAACAGTTCTCCCGCTGGATGTTTGCCTACGCGTTCGACTTCACCCCCGAGGTGGAGGTGACCGGCATCGACGAGGGGTATTTTGATTTGTCAGGGTCCCGGCTGAACCCCCGCGAGATTGCCCAGACCATCCGCAAAGCCATTTCCCAACGCCTCAAGATCACCGTGAGCGAAGGCATTGCCAGCAACAAACTGGTCAGTCAGATCGCTTCCAAACTGAAGAAGCCGTCCGCCTTTATCGAGGTGCTGCCCGGTCAGGAAACGGCCTTCCTGCACCCGCTGCGGAACCACTGGCTGCCGGGCATTGGGCCGAAGACCTCGGCACGGCTGGACGCGGCGGGCCTGGTGGAAATCCGTCAGGTGGCCGGCACCCCGCCGGAGATGCTGGAGCTGCTGTTGGGCAGTCAGGCGGCCAAGGTGCGGGAGTTTGCCAATGGCATCGACGACCGCCCGCTGGTGATCACGCGGGAGGCGCCCAAGTCCTTTGGCCAGCAGGAAACCTTCTTTGCCGATGTGACCGATGAGGATTATGTGGAAGCAGTGCTGCGCAGAATGGCCGATCAGCTGATGGCCAAGGTCAGGCAGGAGGGGAAAAGCATCCGCACCTTGAGCGTGAAGGTCCGCTACAATGACATGGCGGAGGATCAACGCAGCGAGAGCCTGCTGGAGCCGACCGACCTCGAAACGGATGTATATTCCCGGCTCCGGCCCATGCTCAAACAGGCGTGGCGCCGCCGGGTCAGCCTCCGGCTGGTTTCGCTGAAACTGAGCAACCTCTATAACGGCTACCGTCAGGGCGAACTGGCCCTGGATGACCGCCCGGACCTGAGCCAGCCGCGCCGCACCCTTGCCCGGGTGGTGGATGCCCTGCGGCGGGAGCATGGCGAGGACGTAGTGCTGCGCAGTCACAACCTGCGGCTGCGCGAGGGGCCACGGGATGCCGCCCAGGCCACGGCTCCTCGGGTGCCCGTCCGCTCTTACATCCAGTCCGCCAAGCCCAGTGCTTTGGTTCAGTGCGTGCCGCTCAATGTGCGCAGCTACTACAGTTTTTTGGATTCCACCCTTTCCCCGGAAGCCATCGTGCAGCTGGCCGTGAAACACGGCCTGCCCGCCATCGCCCTCGCGGATACCGGTGGCCTCCACGGGGCGGCGGAATTTGCCGGACTGGCGACGGAAGCAGGCATCAAACCCCTGATCGGCGCAGAACTCACCGTCGGGCAGCACCGGGTGCTGTGCTACGTCCAGAACGCCACGGGGTATCAGAACCTCTGCCGGATCCTGACCCGGGACGCGGGGGATGGCGAAGAAGCGGATTCCATCGCCGCGCTGCACCGGCTGCCCCTTCCCCGCCGCTGTTTGGAAGGCCGGACGGAGGGTCTGCTGGCGGTTTCCAATGACAGCACCCTGGCGCCCCTTTTTCCGGGCCGGTTTTACTTTGCCGCCGGACGGGCCGGGGCCGGCCTGCCCGCAGGGTTGCCGGGCGTGCTGTGCCCGCGGGTGCATTATGGTTCTCCCTCCGACCGGCAGCGGTGGAACATTCTGCAGAGCATCCGCACCGGCACCCTGCTCCAGCAGGAACACCCTGACAAACGACTGGACGGGGCTTTCCACTTCCGCAGTCCGGCGGAACTGAACCGGCTGGCGAAGGATCACCCGCACCTGTTGGCGCATACCGTGGAACTGGCGGAGCGGTGTGAATTTGTCTTCCCGTTCGGCCCGCCGCAGTTCCCGGCATGGCCTCCACCGGACGGCAGTTCCGCACGGGACTTTCTGGCCCGGCTGGTGATGGAAGGCCTGCGCCGCCGCTATGGGGACCGTGCGGCCCGCTACGAAGCCCAGGCGCGGGAGGAGTTGTCCATCATCGCCGACGTTGGTTATGAGGACTATTTTCTGATCACCTGGGATCTGCTCCAGGAATGCCGGCGCCAGGGGATTGATTGGATCACCCGGGGCAGTGCGGCGGATTCGCTGGTGTGTTATTGCCTGGGCATCAGCGGGGTGTGCCCGATCCGGTTTGAGCTCTACTTCAAGCGGTTCCTCAACAAGGACCGGATGGCCCTCAACAAGCTGCCGGACATCGACATCGATTTCCCGCATGACCGCAAGGATGATGTGATCGACCTGCTCTTCGCCAAGTATGGACCGGAGCACTGCGCGGCGGTGGGTGGCTTTTCCACCTATCAGGTCCGGGGCGCGGTGGGGGATGTCGCCAAGGTGCTGGGGTTGTCAGAGTATCAGACCCGCCGGTTCACCGAACGCCTGCCCGGCGGGTATGGGGGAAGTTGGAAGCCAGACCCGAAATCCGCAGAACCGGCCGCAGGCCTGCTCAAGCGCCTCGAATCCCGGCCGGAAACGGTCGACATGCCTTTGCTGGAGGAACCCTACCGCACCGCCCTGACCATGGCGGAATTCCTCGCCGGATTTCCGCGCTATCCCAAAATGCACCCCTGCGGCGTGGTGCTTTCCCGGCAGCCCTTGCAGGAACTGACCCCGTGTTTCACCAGCCGGAAGAACTACCCGACCACGCATTATGACATGGAGGCGGTGGAGGGCATCGGGCTGGTGAAAATGGATATCCTGGCTCAGGGCGGTTTGGCCGTGATGCGCGATGCCTGTGCCTCCCTCGCGGCACGGGGCATCTCCACCGATTTGGAGGCGCTGGAGCCATGGGAGGATCTTGAAGTGTGGGGGATGATCGCCGGAGGCCACGCCCGGGCCGTCCACCACATTGAATCCCCGGCCATGACCAATCTCTGCGGCATGTGCGGGGTGACCGAAATCGATGGACTGATTGCCATTGTCAGTGTGATCCGTCCCGGGGCGGCCAATGAATCCAAAAAGCTCCGGTTCACCCGCCGCTATCAGGGGTTGGAAAAGACGGAATACCCGCATCCCTCCTTGGAATCCTGCCTGCGTTCCACCTACGGCCTGATCGTCTATGAGGAGCACATTCTGCAAATCTGCGTCGAATTCGCCGGCATGGCTCCCGGACGGGCCGACCTGCTGCGGCGGGCTCTCGTGAAGCAGAAGTTCCGGGAAACCGCCCGCCTGGGAAAGGAATTCATCGAATCCGCCCGCGCCCGGGGCCGTGACGATCCCTCGATTGAACGCGTCTGGGAACTCCTCACCGGCTTCAATGGTTACGCCTTCAACAAGGCCCACAGCACCGCCTACGGGGTCGAAGCCTATCAGGCCGCGTGGTTGAAGCACTATCACCCGGTTGATTTCATGGCCGCGGTCCTGACGCATGGCAAAGGGTTCTATACGTCCCTCGTTTATGTCCTGGAATGCCACCGGCTCGGCCTGCGCCTGCTCCCTCCTGACATCAACGACCCCGGCCCCGGATTCATAGTCAGGGAAGGAGCCATCCGCGTCCCGGTTTCCGCCGTGAAAGGAATGTCCGGCCGCCTGCTCGCCGCGCTTACCGCGGCACGCCCCGGTCCACCTTTTGCCAGCTTGGCTGACTTCTGTGAACGCACCGCCCCCACTGCCGACGAACTGGAATCCCTGATCCGCGCAGGAGCCTGCGATTCCCTCGGCCTGCCCCGCACCCGGCTGTTCTGGGAAGCCCAGGTGTGCCGGCGTCGCCAGCACCAGGCCACCGGCCCCCAGGCCTGGCTGCTGGCCCCCCCTGCCCTCGGGCCTCTGTCGGCGGCCACGCTTCAGGAACCCTCCCGTCTGGAACGCCTTCAGGCCGAGCAGGAACTCTTCGGTTATACCGTCAGCGGTCATCCGTTGGAATTGTACCCTGACATCGCCTGGGACACCTATTGCCCGGTGTCCCGCTTAGGGGAATTTATCGGTCAGGAAGTTGTGCTCTGCGGCCTCATTGTCGTCACCCGCGTCCATCAGCAGGCAGGTGGCGAGCCCATGAAATTCCTCACCCTGGCCGACCGCACCGGCATGGTGGAAACCGAACTCTTCGCCGATACCTACCGCACCTATGGTCTCGCCACGGTCCGTTATCCGGTCCTTGAAGTCACCGCCACCGTCGAGCCCTATGAAAATAAGCGCGGCTTCAGTCTCCGGGTCCACCGCGCAGGAAAACCCCGCATTGCCACCACTTCCATCAAGCGTTAGGAACCACCTTCGTTCCGGTCACGCGGGATCTGCCGCCGGGCTGCCGGCCAACCATGCCGCGAGGAGGCTCCGCCGCGCCGCGTGGGTGGCGTCATCGACGACCGGGGTCAGGCTCAGGTTTGCCGGGGGCGGGGGAAGATCCAGCCAGGAGCGGCAGCCGCCGAATTTCTTTTCGTCAGGGAAGGTCCATGGTTCACTGAGGCGGAAGACGCGCAGGAAGGCGAGGCTGATGCCGGTGTTTTCCGAATAGTCGAAGCGCTCACGCAGGGTGTCTTCGGTCCAGAAGTGGAGATCCGCGAGGCGGCGGACGGTTTCCCAATCGGTGATCTGATGCTTGGACTCGACTTCGGCCAGGTATTCGATGGTGTGGGTTTCCTCCGGTGCCGGGGTGAGGGCCACGGGGGTGGGTGGTGACCATGGAAATTGCGTGGTCTGTTCGTGGAAATGGGTCGGGAACAGAAAAAAGCGGTCATGCCGCCACCAGAAACCGCCCCGGCCTTCATGGATGCCGCCTTTGCGGAGGATCAGGCTCTGGGCTCCGCTGCCGAGCGCGGCGCAGACGAGGGACCATTCTTTAAAACCAACAGCAGGCAGGGCAGGGGACATACAAAGGGGATCAAAAGGGAGAGGGAGCTCCCAGGACATCAGCCAACGGCGGGAACTGAAAACCGGAAACTGGAAAACTGAAAACTCCTCCGCAAACTTTCCCCTGGAATTTCTTGCGGCAGGTCCTTTAGTGCCGGTTCTGCTTCGGCAGTATGGTGGCCGTAGTTCAGCGGTAGAGCGCCAGATTGTGATTCTGGTTGTCGCGGGTTCGAATCCCGTCGGTCACCCCATTTTTATTTCTCTCCCGGCTGGGACCGCTGAGAGATCCCCCTCACCTGACCTCATGGAGCCGCTGGAAGCGTTGATCGGATACACTTTCCAAAATCCGGCCTTGCTGGAGGAAGCGCTGACACATCCCAGCCTGGCTTATGAGACCCAACGGGAATGCGCCGATAATCAGCGGATGGAATACCTCGGGGATGCGGTGCTGGAATTGATTTTTTCCCACCACCTCTACGAAGCGTTCCCGCAGGGCGCGGAGGGGGTGCTGACCAAACTGCGCGCCCGAATGGTCTCACGACCCGCCCTGGCCCGGTATGCACGGCAAATCCCTTTAGGAGATCGGCTGAAGATGGGCCGCGGCGAGGAGAGCAGCGGGGGACGGGACCGGGACAGCACCTTGGCCGATGCCTTGGAAGCGTTGACGGCGGCGGTGTATCTGGATGGCGGACTGGAAGCGGCCCGCTCCATGATTCTAAGGATCTGCGCCGGCCCGCTCGCCCAACTCCAACAGGAGCCCATCGAAGTCAATCCGAAGGGGCAACTTCAGGAACTGCTGCAGGCGATGGGCCCTGGCAAGCTGCGCTACACCATCCTGCGGGAGGAAGGACCCGATCACCGCAAGAATTTCCTGTCGCGGGTGGAATGGAACGGCCTGGCCCTCGGTGAGGGCGTTGGCGGCAGCAAAAAGGAAGCGGAAACCGCCGCCGCCGCCGCCGCCCTCGAAAGCGGCTCTGTGGCTCAGCTGTGCAGCACCCCGCCGGGGGTCGCCTGACCGATTGCGTGCAACTTTGTGAAGAGCCTGGGAATCACTCTGTAGAACTGCCGCAGGAGTGAGAATCAGCCCTGAGACCCCAGGCTGTGCGCAAGGTTGTGCGCAATCGGTCAGGCTGTGGAACGCTAATTCCCATAATGAGGAACACGGTTGTTGCAGTTGTTCACGCCCCTTACTATGACTGCGTTTTAAATCTGATAAAGATTCTCTTATTATAGAGCTGGTGGATAAGCTGCCTTGGAGCGGTTTTGACTTGCCACTGCCTGAGGAATTCACCTAAGTGGAGGGATCATGTCAGAAGAGTCCGAACGCTGGGAAAGGGTGCAGGGGGAATCCCGGAGCCGGGAACCTTTCCGTGCCAAGGCATCCCCGGTGGCCTTGCACACGGATGCCGCCCGTCGGCGGAATCTGGACAAGGAGGAAGCCGCCCGGGACCGGATGATCTTCAGCTGGGTGCTTTTGTTGCTCGGGATCGCCGGCTTGGTGGCCGTCCTCCTTTTTGTCATGACGCGGCTGGGGGAGTGATCATCCTCCCGGCAGGGCCATAGACCGGCCTAATCGATCGCCACACGGCCCAGAACACCCTCAATGGTGTAGCGCATGGCCGGGAGGTAGGAATCGACCGCCAGCTCACTGCTGATGCCGGGAAGGCGGGTACCGGGGAGCGCGAGGCTGAGGCTGAAGACCATGGAGTCGGAATTCAGCATCAGGGGGCGGGCCAGTCTCCGGATGGTTTCCAAGTCCGCCAATTGCTCGCGGAACAGGGAACGGACGTTGTGCTCGCCCAGCCAGGCGACCAGTTCCGCCGAGGCCTTCGGGGGAGCTTCCCCTCCAGCGGTGGCCAGACTGCGCACTTCCAGGCCGTAAGCCTTGCCGAAGTAGCGCATCGTGTCGTGGCTGCTCAGCAGAAACCGGGACCGGGCCGGGATGTCAGCCAAGGGCCGGGCGGTGTCCGCGTGGAACTTTTCCAAGTCGGTGGCATACTCGTGGCTGCGGTCGGAAAACCACACCTTGGCTGATGGGGCGGCGGCGGCGAGGACTTCCGCGGTTTCCTGGGCCGCTTTCGCCCAAAGTCTTGGATCCATCCAAAAATGGGGGTCCGGTTTGCCGTCGGAACGAAGCAGGATGTCCTCTTCCAGCAAGCCATTGGCAAGAACTCCGACAAAGAGTCCCTGCTGGCGCAGTTCTTCCAAATCCAAGGTGAACCGGGATTCCAACCCGAGGCCACTGAGGAAAAAGACATCCGCCAGTTGGATGGCGGCGAGATCTGCCGCTAGGGGCTGCCACAGGTGGGGATTGACCTGCGGGGGGATGAGGCTGCGCACGTTGACGGCTTCACCTCCCACCTGCCGGATCAGATCGGCGGCATGCACGGTGCTGGTGAGGACTTCCAAGGGACGTTCCGGCAAACGGTAGCGCGGTGCTGGTTCCGGCCGCTCGCAGGCGGCCAAAGCCCCGGCCGCAAGGGGCAGGGTGCGCAGAAGCTGGCGGCGGGTCAGCATGGGGGCGGCGGGGCAGGGGCTTGAAATGCAGCAGCGGCTTCAGTCGGCGCAGGCCATGGCAGGCGAAAAAGCCCGTTCCCCGCAGGCCGCGGGAGCTTCCATGGCGGGATTGGGCTGCTGCGGGAGCAGACCGAGGTCGCTCAGCAGCCGCTGATCTTCCGCCACGGCGGGATTGGCGGCGGTGAGGAGTTTATCCCCGTAAAAGATGCTATTGGCTCCGGCAAACATGGCCAGCGCCTGCGCTTCCCGGCTCAGACGGGTCCGGCCGGCCGACAGACGCACCTTGGCCCGGGGAATCGCGATGCGGGTGACGGCAATCATGCGCACCAGATCGAAGACATCCACGCCCCCGTTTTCGGAAAGCGGGGTGCCGCTCATCGGCATCAGACTGTTGATCGGCACGCTTTCCGGCTGGGGATTGAATCCACTGAGGATTTCCAGCATCTTCAGCCGGTCCTCCACCGTCTCGCCGAGGCCGAGAATCCCGCCGCTGCACACACTCATGCCGGCGTCCTGGGCATGACGAATGGTGTTCAGCCGGTCCTGGAAGGTGTGGGTGGTGACAATTTTCGTGTAGTGTTCCGGAGAGGTGTCAATGTTATGATTGTAGGCGGTCACGCCAGCTTCCTTGAGCGCAGCCGCTTCCTGGGGACCGAGCTCGCCGAGGGTGACACAGACTTCCATCCCCAGCTTGCTGACGTCTTTCACAATATCGATCACCTTTTCAAACCGGTCCGTCCCCATGCGCACCCCGCGCCAGGCGGCCCCCATGCAGAAGCGGGTGCTGCCATTGTCGCGGGCCGCCTGGGCGCGCACCATGATGTCATCCTTCTCCATCAGCTTCTCCGCCTTCACACCGCTGGAATACCGGGCACTCTGCGCACAATAGGAACAGTCCTCACTGCACCCGCCGGTCTTGATGCTGAGCAGCGTGCAGAGTTGCACCTCATGTTCCGGCCAGTGGGCCTGGTGCACGGCGCGCGATTGTTGGATGAGATCGAAGAAGGGCAGGTGGTAGAGGCGGTGGAGTTCGGCGTAGGTCATGGGGGGCGGTTGATCGTTTAAAGTTAAGGGGAATGGGGGATGTTGCCGGGGGACGATGTCCGTTCCAGTGCGACGATCCAAGCGTCTATTTCTTTCTGGTCCAGGGTCGTTTCCCGGGCCTTTTTGAGGTATCCAATGGCGGCTTCCGGCTTTCCCCGGGAGACTTCGATTTTTGCCATCAGGATATTGGCAGGAGAAGCCAGGGGATTTTTTTCGAGAATGGTTTTCAGCGATTCGGCGGCGCGGGTCAGGTCCCCCTCCATATAGTAGGATGATGCCGCATAGTAGGGCTGGGGGCGGTCCATTTTTGCCCCACGAAAAGGCACTATCACCCAATGCCCAAGAGCCAGGCAACCTATCAAGAAGGCAGCCAGCCTGGTGGCAGCCGGCAACAGGACACCGCGCCAGTAACCCTGCAGAGCAGCCTTTTCCAGCCGGGTCTCCCTTTTGAGATCCGCCAGTGCCCTGTCGGCGGCATATTTTTCCCGCAGATTCAACGGAAGCCCGGGCTCACTCATCTGGAATTTCTGACAATAACGAATCACTTCCCGCGTCCCTCGCGCCCTACTGCGTCCACCGCCCGTTTACGGTCGGCAGGGTGACGTTATCCTTGATCGCGGAGAAGTCTGTCTTGCCCACGGCCCCGATCATGGGAACGCCGGTGGATTTTTTCCAGATGCGGCTCATGTATTCGCCGGTGTGGCAGCCGTAGCTCTGGACCAGGGCATCCTTGGTGAAGAGACCGCGGTGCAGCCGGTGCAGGTCGGCGCAGTGCAGGTAACAGGAGGAGACGCCCAGGATGTTATTGCTGTAGTCAAAAAGGAAACAATACCGGTTGGAGTGGCCGTAAAACTCAAAGCCGCTCATTTTCCGGCCCCCACGGTTGTTGAGATAACTGATGAGAAAGTTGGTGTTGTTGAACCAGACCAGCTTGACTCCGCGTTCGGCGGCAAGGGTGGTGACCTCCGCCGTGGTGCAGAGATACTGCGGCCGCTTCACCGCGTCCTCGCTCTGGCGGGATTCATAGGCGGGGCGGTAGACCAGCCAGGTCAGGTTGATGGCGGGACCATGTTGCGCGCGGAGTTGGTCGATGCGGATGCGGGCGGCCCGGATGAAGTTCCCCCAGTAGCGGTCGTGCTGATCCTTGGGCATCCGGTATTCCTCCCAATAGCGCAGGGCCGGGCCTCCACTGGCGATCACGTATTCCTCCTGCGCGTAGTTGCGCTGCGCACTGGCCGTATCAGGAATGGCGGTGAGGCCGAGCAGGGCCAGCAGGATCAATCGGAGGAAAGCACGGGAAGACATAGGCGTGGAATATCAGGAAAGCTATAATCACGCCCCGGGGCAGATGCAAGGCGCGCCGCAGCCGGTCCATTTCCCTGTTGCGGCCCTGGGCCATGATCCCAAGATGCCATGATCCCTCCCTCATGAAAATCTACCGCATCCGGCCCGGGGCCAAAGTCAAACTCTCCGACTACAGCGCGGATGGCGAAACGGAATTGGCCGGTGATAAAGAGCGCGGCATGGGAGAGCTGGAACGGTTGAAGGAGGATCTCCGGCAACTGCAACAGATGCTCTACGCCGAGCGCCGCCACCGTCTGCTCATTGTTCTCCAGGGCATGGACGGCAGTGGCAAGGACGGCACGGTGCGCAATGTTTTCAGCGGCATCGATCCCCACGGCCTGCGGGTGGTTTCCTTCAAATCCCCGACCCAGGACGAACTTGATCACGACTTCCTCTGGCGCGTCCACAAGGAAGTCCCCGCCAAAGGGGAACTGGTGGTTTTCAACCGCAGCCACTACGAGGATGTCATTGCGGTGAATGTGAAAAACCTCTCGCCCAAGGCGGTCTGGGAGAAGCGATATGATCATATTCTGAATTTTGAAAAGCTCCTTGTGGATGAAGGCACCACTGTCCTGAAATTCTTTCTCCACATCTCCCGCGAGGAGCAGCGCCGCCGCCTTCAGGCCCGGCTGGCCAATCCGGCAAAGCACTGGAAATTCAATCCGGAGGATCTGGCCGACCGGCGGCTCTGGCCCCAGTTTTCCAGTGCCTATGAGGAAGTCCTCAGCCGCACCAGCACGGAGGCCGCCCCGTGGTACATTGTTCCGGCGAACCGCAAGTGGTACCGCAATGCCGTCATTGCCAGCATCGTGCGGAGCACTCTCGCCAAGCTGGAACTGAAATTCCCGGCTCCCGCTTGGGACTTGACGGGCGTGACGGTGGAGTAGGACATGCTCTGAGCCCAGCCATCGCAGGCAACTCCTCCGTTGCCAGGCCCGGGATTTTCCCGGAATAGTCCCTATGAGGCAATCCCACGAGTGGTTCGACCACGACGAAGCCGCCAACGAGCGGCGCTATTTCCGTGCCCGGAAATTCGGCAAGGACTGGCAGATCCAAACCACCCTGAAAACCGAGCCGGATTGGCATCGGCCGGACCCGGTGCCATTGGAGATTCTCGAAGGTCTGCGCAAGCAGTTGGAAAATAAATACGCCCGCCGCCGGGTCCCGTGGAATCATCTGGTGACGGTGGACCGTCTGGTGGTGGCCGCCGGTGGCGTCGCCAAGCACGTTGACGAAAAAGAGGTATGATCCCCGGCCACGTGCCCACCGATGAAGCGGCGATGCAGCTGGCTTTGGCCGAAGCGCGGCGTGGGATTGGTCTGACGGCTCCCAATCCGCCCGTCGGGGCGGTGATCCTGAAACACGGCGAATTGCTCGGCCGGGGCTGGCATCAGAAAGCGGGTGGGCCTCACGCTGAGATCGAAGCCTTGCGCGATGCCGCCGCCCACGGGCACGATGTCACCGGTGCCACGATTTATATCACCCTCGAACCGTGCTCGACCCACGGCCGCACTCCGCCCTGCACCTCTGCCATCCTGGCCGCTGGTCCGGCGCGGGTGGTCTGGGGCGCCCGCGACCCCAATCCTGCCCATGAAGGCCGTGCGGAAGCCTTGCTGCAGGCCGCCGGCATTGATGTCACCACCGGCGTCTGTGCGGAGGAATGCCAGGAAATTCTCCGCCCCTTTGCCAAACGCATCACCACCGGGCTCCCGTGGGTCATTGCCAAAGCCGGCATGAGCCTGGATGGCCGGATCAGCCGCCCCGCCGGGGAAGGGCAGTGGCTCACCGGATCCGCCGCCCGCGCCGACTCCATGCTGCTGCGCTCCACCTGCGAAGCCGTCATCGTGGGTGCGGAAACAGTGCGGCAGGACAATCCTTCCCTCACCGTCAGGGACGAGGCGCTCCGGCCCGGCCAAAACCAGCCGTGGCGCGCCGTTCTGACCAAATCCGGTCAACTCCCGGAATCCGCCCGGATCTTCACCGACACCCACCGGGACCGCACCCTTGTCTTCCGCGGCCAGCCCTTCGAAACGGTCCTGCGCGACCTGGCGGACCGCGGGGTGATGTCCGTGCTGATCGAAGGCGGTGGTCAGATTCTCGCTACGGCGTTCTCCGGCGGCTGGGTCGATGAAGTCGTGTTCTACACCGCGCCGCTCATCAGCGGATCCGGCCGGCCAGTGGTGGAGGCGAAGGCTTTTGAGGGTGGCTCAATATCGATGGAATTCGTTGATTGTCAACGAGTTGACAAAGATTTAAGAATCCATGCGCTGGTGAAAAAGGAGGCCCGGCCATGATCAAACGTCCCGCCGTTTTTTTCGATCGTGATGGCGTGGTCAATGTCTCCCCGGGCTCCGGTTACGTGCTCCGCGTGGCGGATTTCCAGCTGATGCCCGGGATCACCGACGTGTTGGCATGGTGCAAGGCCCAGGGGTTCTATACGGTGCTCGTCACCAGCCAGCAAGGCGTGGGCAAAGGACTCATGAGCATGGCCGACCTCGACGCCATCCACGATTTCCTCCAAGCCCAACTGGCCCCGCACGGGGCAGGCTTCGACAAAATTTACAGCTGCACGGAATTGGCCGGGCAGGGCACGCGGCGCAAACCTTCGCCTGAAATGATTTTCGATGCGGCTGCCGCGCTTCCAATCGATCTCACGGCCAGCGCTCTCGTCGGCGACCACGACCGCGACATCCAAATGGCCCGGAATGCGGGGGTCGGATTTGCCATCCGTCTGGCCAGCGACAATGCGGTCAACGAAACGGGTGATGTGCTGACCCACACCATTGCCGAAGTCATGGCAGCCTTGCAGCGCTGGCAGGCCGCTTCCGGCGGCGCGGATCAAGGCGGCTGAAGGGACGGCTCGGGTGTCTGGGTGAATCCCGGACCTTTCTCGATCATCACGGTCAATAGCGCCACATCCGCCGGAGTGATTCCCTGAATCCGTCCCGCTTGTCCCAGAGTCTGCGGCCGGATCGCGATCAGCTTCTGCTGGGCCTCCTTCTTGAAACCTTTCATGGCGGCATAATCCAGCCAATCGGGCAGAGGCTGATGCTCCATCCGGGACGTCCGGTCCACCTGCTCCTGCTGGCGCACCAGATATCCGGCGTATTTCATATCGACTTCCAGCAGGTCCCAGATTTCGGGGGAATACTTCGCACGGATGTCCTCCGGCAGGCCCCGCCAGGAATTCTCGGTGCGGCGGAACCACTTGATCAGATGCACCCCCTCATGAACGACGCGTTCGGCGAGTTCGTGGGCTTCCGCCAAAGCCGCGGCCTTGACGGCGGTGCGCGATTGCCGTTCCGCATCAATGAATCCCCGCTCGGCCGCAGCCGGGGACAGGCGCAGATCACAGTTGTCCTGCCGGAGCAGCAGCCGGTATTCCGCCCGGCTGGTGAACATGCGGTAGGGTTCACTGACCCCCTTCGTCACCAGATCATCCACCATCACCCCAAGGTAGGATTCCGTGCGGCAGGGAATATAGGCGGGTTTCCCTTGGAGTTTCAGTCCGGCGTTTAAACCCGCGATCAGGCCTTGGCCGGCGGCTTCCTCGTAGCCCGAGGTGCCGTTGATCTGGCCGGCGAAATACAGGTGCTCCACCCGTTTGGTCTCCATGGTGGGGAACAGCTGGGTGGGCGGGCAGAAATCGTATTCCACCGCGTAGCCGGGGCGGATGATCTCCGCGTTCTCCAGCGCCGGGATGGAACGGATGAAGGCATACTGCACCTCGTAGGGCAGGGAGGTGGAGACGCCGTTGATGTAATATTCGTTCGAGTGCCGGCCCTCCGGTTCCAGAAAGAGCTGATGGGAAGCTTTTTCCGCAAACCGCACCACCTTGTCCTCAATGCTCGGGCAATAGCGGGGACCGATTCCCTCGATCACACCGGCATACATGGGGGATTGATGCAGGTTCGCCCGGATGATATCATGGGTTTGGGGACACGTCTGAGTGATCCAGCAGGGCATTTGTTCCACGTGGAACGTTGGATCGGCCCAGCGGTTCAAGGTGAAAAGTTCGCCCGGGTCCCTGCCGATGGTATCAGTCATGTAGGAGAACAGAGCCGGAGGCGTGTCCCCGTCCTGCCGTTGGCAGCGGGAGAAGTCGATGGAGCGGCCATTCAAGCGGCATGGGGTTCCCGTCTTGAAGCGCTGGACCTCAAAGCCCAGTTCCTTCAGCGAATCACTCACCGTGGACATCGCATCGCCCATCCGTCCCCCCGCGGAATTCCGCATCCCGACGTGCAGCAGGCCGCGCATAAACGTCCCCGCCGAGATCACGATCGCCCGGCAGCGGAAGTGCAGCCCCATATTGGTGCGCAGTCCGGTCACCCTGTCGTTCTCCACCAGAATCTCCGCCACGTTCCCCTGATGCAGTTCCAGATTCGGGGTGTTCTCCAGAATCCACTTCATGCGGAACTGGTAAGCCTTCTTGTCCGCCTGCGCCCGGGGCGACCGCACGCTCGGCCCCTTGTTCCCGTTCAGCATCCGGAACTGAATCCCGGTCGCGTCGGTATTCAGTCCCATCGCGCCCCCCAGCGCATCGATCTCCCGCACCATATTTCCCTTCGCCAGACCCCCGATCGCCGGATTACACGACATCTGGGCAATGGTATCCAGATTCTGGGTCAACAAGGCGGTTCGGCACCCGAGGCGCGCCGCCGCCAAAGCGGCCTCCACCCCGGCATGGCCGGCCCCGACGACAAGGACATCATAATGAGTGGGATGGGTGAAATCGGAAGTCATGCAGACAGGGAAGGGAAAACCAGCACCAAAACGCGCCGGGCCGATACAGTAGCACACGGCGCAAGTGTTCCACGTGGAACGTTGGAAGTGCTTCCTAATGTGAAAGAAACGGAGCCCAGACAAAAGGTCAGGACCTTTTTGCTATTCCTGAATTCCCTTTTTCCGGGAAATCCAATAATGCGGTCGGCGACTTGCCTGTGCAAAAGCCGAGACCCACAGCGTGTCTTTCCGAGTGATAAAGGAAATGAAATAAGGGAAATCCCGTAGATTGATTCGACGGTAGCCTCCGGCTCGCAGATGGAAGTGCTGGGGATGGTTGCGGATTCGGCGGATGCCCGAATCGACTTCCATGACGAATCGTTGACCAAGAGCGGAATCTATCGACTTGTAGTAGGAAATAGCTTCAAGCAATTCGAGCCTCGCCTCATCGATAAGCCGGAGCTTCACCGGGCCAGCAACTTCGCGACCTCATGTTGAACTGCCTCATAGGAGGATCCAACGACGAGACCCTCATCAATAGCCCGGATGCGATCTTGAATTTCCGACTCCCAAGCTGCTGAAACTTCATCGCTTTTCTCATTCAGCGACTCTGCACTCTCCAATAGTTGATTTGCCAAGGCCAATCGCTCATAAATCGGAAGCGCCATGGCTTCTCTGCTGATTTCTTCGAGTGCCAGTGACATATCTGAATGTTGGCAGAAAATGCGACCCAAGTCAAGAATACTGAAAAAGGGGGAGCTAGGCACTTACGACGCACTGAGCACGCAGTCGTGGAAGGCGGCGATGGCTTCGCCGGGGTCATCGGCCCGCATCAGGCTTTCGCCGACCAGAATGCCGTTGGCGCCGGCTTCGAAAACCTGGCGGGCGTCGGCGGGGGTTTTGATGCCGCTTTCGCTGATGAAGATCAGGCCGTCGGGGATTTCTTCGCTGAGACGTTCGGTGGTGCCGAGATCGACGATGAAGCTTTTGAGGTTCCGGTTATTGACGCCGATGATGCGGGCGTCGGTTTCCAAGGCGCGTTCCAGTTCGGCTTCGTCGTGGACTTCGACCAGTACATCCAGTTGGCATTTCTCTGCAACTCCTAGAAGGTGAACGAGTTCTGACTGATTCAAAGCGGCCACGATGAGGAGGATGGCATCGGCTCCAGCGACCACGGATTCGTAAATCTGGATTTCGTCCACGATGAAGTCTTTCCGCAGGAGGGGGATGCGGGTTTCGGCCCGGATGCGGGCGAGGTAGCTGAGGTGGCCTTGGAAATATTGCTTGTCGGTGAGGACGGAGATGGCGTTGGCGCCGCCGTCGTCGTAGCATTTGGCCATGAGCACGGGGTCGAAGTTCTCCAGGATGACGCCGACGCTGGGGGAGGCTTTTTTGACTTCGGCGATGACGGCGAGTTCGTCCGGGCCAAGGTCGAGGGCGCGGAAGAAGGACCGGAAATCATTGCGCTGGAGGGCGGCGAGGCGCAGGGCTTCGGCACGGGGGCGGAGCTTCTCCACTTCGAGGCGTTTGGTGGCGATGATTTCGTCGAGCTTGTTCATGGAAAAAGAAAAAGGGCAGGGGGCGGGGCGGGGGGAGGGATCTTGAGGAATTTTGAACAGAAGGACACGAAGGACAGGAAGAGGGCAACTGGGAGAGAATGTCTTCGCGCGCTTCGGCTCCTGATGTTCAAATCCCGGGGTGGCTTTGGAAAAACGAAAGAAATTGAAAAACCGGCTTGCGGAAAGAGGGAAATCGCAAATAATCACGGTCCGCCACCGAGAGGATTTCCTCCAGGCTATGCGGGCGTAGCTCAGGGGTAGAGCGCAACCTTGCCAAGGTTGATGTCGGGCGTTCGAATCGCCTCGCCCGCTCCATTTTCTTTTTCTGAAGATGGATGCGTAACTGAAGTAGCTGTAAAACCAGCTGTCTACTAAAGCTTGGACGCCCACTTGGTTATATCCCCGCAGGGTGCGCCCTCAAAATCATCGAGGTCGTGATGCAGGCGTTCCATGATTTCCTGAACAAGTGAGGCATCCAGCGCAGCTTGTTCTATTTGACCGTTCCTCTGAGACCTCTGGAAATCCCGACGGGTTTCTAAAGCATGCGAGCCAAGTGGCTTTCCCTCGACTAAAAAGAACTTCCACCCTTCAGGATAAAACTTGGCCCATTCAGAAATCATGGATGCCACAGTGGGCGAATCAGCAAGACATACTGGGCAGATTCGCTGGGCTCTCCCGTCCCTCCATCGTACGACTCGTTTCCAAGCGCCGTGACTCGGGCATCGCAGAATTGGGCGTCCCCCTTTGGAACCGTTTATTCTGGATGACTCAGATTGGTTTGGGTGATCAGCCGTCTGCCGCGTTTGATCTGTTTTGGCTGCATTCCTTACATAACCTGGGAAAATGAAGCTCTGCAACCAGGAAAAACAAGACTCGTAAAGTTCACAAAGCATTGATTAGGAGCGACTAATGGAAATGCAGCGGCCGCGTTGACATCCCTAGAAGAGGATGAAGAAGAAACATCCCCTGAAGGCGAAGAATCAAAATTCCGGAACCTGCATTGAGCATCTTAAACGAAACTGCATACAGTGCGTAAAATAGAAAGCCTTCGCCACAAAAGTAATTTATGGAGTGCTTACTACTGTTTTGGCCGTCCTGCAGTTTTGGCTGACCCGCTCTTGAGATCGCCTTGAGGAAAGCAAAAGTGCCTGGAATGCGCTACTTCATCACCGGCACGGACACGGACTCCGGCAAAACTTATGTCACCTGCCTGCTGCTGCGGGCTTTGAATGCCGCAGGGAAACCTGCGGTGGGGTTCAAGCCGGTGTGTTGTGGGGACCGGCAGGATGTGGAGGCCTTGTTGGCGGCGGGGGCCCGGGGGCCGACTGCGGATGAGGTGAATCCAGTGTTTTTTGCGCAGCCCTTGTCACCGTTGGTGGCGGGGTGGATGGCGAATGTGCCGTTTGATTCCGCGGGCATCCTGACGGCCTGGGAACACTTGTCAGGTCAGCATGAGCACATCCTCGTCGAAGGCGCGGGGGGCTGGGAGGTGCCGGTGACGGTGAAGGAGACGATGGCTGATGTGGCGGTGGCACTGGGCTTGCCGGTGGTGGTGGTGGTCAACAACCGGCTGGGGGCGTTGAATCACACCCTCCTCACGGTGCGGGCGGTGCAGTCCCGCGGGCTGAAGTGCGCCGCTATTGTGTTGAACTATCCTCAGGACGAGCGGGACAGCGCCAGCATTTCCAATCCGGCGGCCCTGCGGGAGATTTTTCCTGACATCCCGTTGGTGGAAGTGATGCATGGCGAGACAGAGTTGGACTTGGCGGATTTCCCTCTCGACTGAGGCGCGGGGGCAGGGCACCCATGGCCATGATCCAGCCTGATGAATTTGCGGCATCGCCGGCCCCGGAGCCGGTGTTGATCGATTTGGAGACCGACCACTTCTACATGGGCGAGGCCCTGCGTCAGGCCCGCAAGGCCTATGCCAAAGCGGAAGTGCCGGTGGGGGCAGTGATCGTGCGGGCCGGGGAGATCATCGCGCGCTCCTGGAATCAGGTGGAAACACTGAAGGACGCCACGGCCCATGCGGAAATGCTGGCGCTGACGCAAGCGGAAAGTGTGCTTGAAGACTGGCGGCTGACGGATTGCGACCTCTACGTCACCAAGGAGCCTTGCCCGATGTGTGCCGGAGCCATTGTGCATTGCCGGGTCCGGCGGGTGATTTTTGGTTGTCCGGATGCCAAGGGCGGGGCGGCCGGGGGGTTTATCAACTTGCTGCAAACCCCGAATCTGAACCACCGCGCGGAAGTCACGCCCGGTGTTCTCGGGGAGGAATGTCTTGGACTGTTGCAGTCGTTTTTTGCCGAACGCCGGGCCGCAAAGAAGGAATAGGCGGGGATGGTTTCCAGCTGTCTCCTGCGGTGCCCTGGGAATTCCCCGTGGTTTCTTCCGATGACAAACCGGATTCGCCGCCTACGGTCCGCCCACCATGGAATGGCTCAGTAACCCCCAAATTTGGATCAGTCTGCTTACGCTCACGCTGCTCGAGATCGTGCTCGGCATCGACAACATCATCTTCATTTCCATCCTCAGCGGGAAGCTGCCGGCGGACCAACAGGCCAAGGCACGGAAACTGGGTCTTGGCCTCGCCCTGTTCACCCGGGTGCTCCTGCTCATGGGCCTCGCCTGGGTGGTGAAGTTGGACAAGCCTTTCTTTGAGCATGAGAGTTTTGGCTTCAAACTGGCCGTGTCCGTGAAGGATCTCATCCTGATTACCGGGGGCCTCTTCCTGATCTATAAGAGCGTCCACGAAATCCATGAGAAACTGGAGGGTGAGGACGGGGAAAAGACCAAAAAGATCACCCCTGCCTTCGGCAAGGTCATCTTCTCCATCCTCATGATGGATATCATCTTCTCCCTCGACTCCGTTATCACCGCCGTCGGCATGGTGAAGGAAATCGGCATCATGATCACCGCCGTGATCCTCGCCATGATCGTGATGCTGATCTTTGTCAATCAGATCAGCAACTTCGTGGACCGTCACCCCACTATCAAGGTGCTGGCGCTGAGCTTCCTGATTCTCATCGGGACCATGCTGGTCGCGGAAGGATTCCATCAGCACATCAACAAGGGCTACATCTACTTCGCGATGGCTTTCGCCGCTCTCGTGGAAGGCATCAATATCCGCGTGCGCCACAAGGCCGCGGACCGGGTGAAGCTGCATCAGCCCTACCGTTGAGGCAGCCGTCCATCCGCAATTCCCTCTATCCCCTCCGCCCGCTTCTTTTTCATGGAAATCCTCCTCAAAGCCTGGGATCTCATCAGGCACATCAACGACTACCTGGAAATCTGGGTGCAGCAGTATCCGGTGGCCGTGTATGGCATCCTGTTTGCCATCATCTTTGCCGAGACCGGGTTGGTGGTGACGCCGTTTCTGCCAGGTGATTCCCTGTTATTCGCGGTGGGAGCCATTTCCGCCCGGCCGGAGATGGGCATGAATGTCTGGGTGGTCAGCCTGGTGATTCTGCTGGCCGCGATTCTGGGGGACTCCGTGAATTATTGGATTGGCCGGCATTTGAGCCGGTGGCTGATGCGGAAATTCCCGCGGCTGGTCAAACAGAGCCACATTGACAAGACCAACACCTTTTTCATCAAATATGGCGGCAAGACCCTGATCATTGCCCGTTTTGTTCCGATTGTGCGGACGTTTGCCCCATTCGTCGCGGGCAGCGGGCGGATGGATTATTCAAAATTCATGTTCTACAATGTGGTGGGGGCCATCCTCTGGGTAGTTCTGATTATCCCCGCGGGTTACTTCTTTGGTGGACTGCCGGTGGTGCGTCAGAACTTTGAGCTGGTCGTCATCGGCATCATCATCGTCAGCCTGATTCCCGGCCTGATCGGGGTCCTGCAGGCCCGCCGTGCGGGTAAGCGGGCGGCGATTGACACCCCGGCTGTGGGGAGCGACTAGCGGCCATGCGTATTCTTTCCGGTCTCCAGCCCTCGGGGCGCCTCCACCTCGGCAACTACTTCGGCATGATGCAGCCGGCGCTGCAATTGCAGCACGAGGGCGATGCCTTTTATTTCATTGCGGACTATCATTCGCTCACCAGCGTACACGACCCGGCGGCGTTGCGGCAGCACTCCCAGGATCTGGCCTTGGATTTCCTCGCCTGCGGGCTTGATCCGGCCAAGGCGACCTTCTTCCGGCAGAGTGATGTCCCGGAAGTGTGCGAACTCGCCTGGCTGCTGAGCACGGTGACGCCGATGGGCCTGCTGGAGCGCTGCCATTCCTACAAGGACAAGACCGCCCGGGGCCTTGATGCCTCGCACGGCCTGTTCGCCTATCCGGTTTTGATGGCGGCGGACATCCTGCTTTATGACAGTGATGTGGTGCCGGTGGGCAAGGATCAGAAACAGCATGTGGAGGTCACCCGCGACATCGCCAAAAGTGTGAACCACCTTTACGGCGAAGTGCTGAAAATCCCCGAGCCCCGCATCCAGGAATCCACCGCGGTGGTGCCCGGGACCGATGGCCAGAAGATGAGCAAGAGCTATGGCAATATTCTCGGCATCTTCGAGGAGGAGAAGGCCCTCAAAAAGAAAGTGATGAGCATCCAGACCGACTCCACTCCGGTGGAGGAGCCAAAAGATCCTGACACCTCGCTCATCCTGACGCTTTACCGGCTGGTGGCTGATGCCGAGGCCGTGAAGCTGATGGAGGATCAGTTCCGCGCCGGGGGAACGGGCTACGGCGAGTTCAAGAAGCGGTTATTCGAAGCCATCTGGACCAAGTTTGAAGGGCCTCGCCACCGCCGGGCGGAACTGGTGGCGGATCCCGCCTATGTCCAGCAGGTCCTGCGCGAAGGCGCGGACCGGGCGCGGCTGGTAGCCCGGGCCACGCTGGGCCGGGTGCGGGCGGCGATGGGTTTGGGAGGATGGTAACTCCTTAAGCCACACCGGCCTTGCAGGCCTCAGGGAATGTGGCACGATTCCCCTCATGAAAATGGAAGCCACCTCCGCCGCCTTCGGGATTGGAACTCTGGCCTTGATCAATGCCGGCCTTGCCGAGCAGAAAGGCCGCAGCCGGTTGATCTGGTTTTTGATCTCGCTGCTCACCGGGCCGCTGGCTACGCTGCTGATTGTGGTGCTGGACCGGCCCGACCACCGCGGATAAAATCAACTCCGTGCCAGCCGGGCGGACCGGGCTGGTTATTTCGCGCGCTTTTTGCGCATGGCGACGCGTTGGTGATCCACCCAATCAATCAACGCCGTTTCCAGGCCAACATCACGTCCGGCCTTTTCGCTCATCAGCCATTTGTGCTGCATCAGATCCTCGCGGTCGGCGAGGAATTCCCGGTAGGAAGTGCTGCCGGACCGGGGAGCGGTTTCCAGTTCGTTGGGGAGTTCAGCAGGCATGAAGTCGGAATGGGTGATTGGGATGACAGGGTGGAGAAATGGGGCGGGGCAAGGCTGGGCTCCGCGAAGCTTTAAGCGACTTCCATCGCGCTCAGCAGGAGATTATGGACCTCGTAGTTCCAAAGATAGGGGGAAAAGAGGTGGCTGCCCGGCCCGAGAGCGCAAAATTCCACCAATTCACTGGTGTGGTTGGCACTGGTCCAGCCGACTCCGGTGTACTGTTTGAAAGCATCGGAAGTGGCGGGCAGTTTGAGGCCCTGCAGGGACTTGATTTGATCCCCGGTGAAAGTCAGGCCGGAGTATTGCTTCAGGGCTTCCCCCAGCTTGGGGCCGCTCAGTCCATCCACCCCATTTTGTTTCATCCATTCGGTGGATCGGGTGAATTCCTTCAGGCGCAGGAAAAAGGGGGTGCTGGCATTGTAGAGGCCGGGTGCAAACCCTTGGTTGGCATTGGCACTCACTCCATTCATCTGGATCCCGCCGCAGCCGTGGTCGGTGGTGATGACCAGCAGGGTGTCAGGGTTTTTGGCGACAAATTCCAGCACCACCCCCACGGCATCATCAAAAGCGAGCTGGTCGTGGATGCTGGCCGCCGCGTCGTTGGCGTGGCCGGCATGGTCGATGCGGGCTCCTTCCACCATCAGGAAAAATCCGTCGCTGGCATGCTGGAGGCGATCCAGCGCGGTGCGGGCCATTTCTGCCAGGGAGGGCAGGGTATCCGCGAGGCCGGGGACGTTTTTACGGTCGATATCAAAGGCGTGATATCCGTCCGAAAAGAGGCCGAGCAGCGGCTTGAAGGAGGAGTGGTCCAGTTTGGTCAGGGCGCCGCGGCTGTCCACCACGTCGTAACCGGCGGCGGTGAATTGCCCGCGCAGCTCCGGACTGAAGAATTTTTGCCCTCCGCCAAGCAGGACATCCACCCGGCGGTCCAGGTATTGCTGGGCGATTTCCTTTTCTTCCCCGCGGCTGTTCACATTGGAGGCAAATCCGGCGGGGGTGGCGTGGGTGATGGTGGCGGTGCTGACCAGACCGGTGCGGATGCCCTGCTTCTGCAGCTTGTCCTGCAGCGGAATCAGGTGCTTGCCGTCGGGGGTGACATTGATGGTGCCGTTGTTGACGCGCTGGCCACCGCCCCACGCCGATGCCGCCGCGGCGGAGTCGGTCACAATGCTGTTGGCGGAATACGTTTCGGCGAGGCAACGCACCACGGCGCGCTCACGGTAGAGCTGCAGCCAGTGGCTTTTCTTTTCCTCGACCATGCCCCGGTAGAGTTTTGCCAGCGAGAGCGCCCCCATATTCATCCCGTCGCTCACCATGAAAATCACGTTTTTTGCCCGGCCTTTGTTTTCGGCAGCCTTGCGGGTGGCGGTCTGGCTGAGGGCAGGTTCAGCTCCAAAAACGGCGCTGGTCAGCAGGGAGGCGCGGAGGAAATCACGCCGGGAGGTAGTGGTGGTGCGGGACATGCAGGGGTAAGGGGGATTTACTTTAAATACGCCGAAGGGACCGGAAGGCGCAAGTCCCTCCGCGTGACACCCCTGTTACGCATCCAGAACAAAAAAGTTCCCGGCAGCCTGATAAATCCTGGACAGAACCGCCTAACTCCAACATGGTGTTTCCGGGCTTTTTCCCGGTCCCATACCCCCCGCCATCCATAACCAACCTGAACATGACTCCACTCCCGAATAAATTGTTGGCCGAATTCATCGGCACCTTCTGGCTCGTTCTCGGCGGCTGCGGCAGTGCCGTACTGGCAGCCGCTTTTCCTGAAGTCGGTATCGGCCTGCACGGGGTTTCGCTGGCTTTCGGCCTGACGGTCCTCACCATGGCTTATGCCATCGGCCACGTTTCCGGCTGTCACTTGAACCCTGCCGTCTCGCTCGGCCTCTGCGCTGCCGGACGTTTTTCCAGCAAGGAACTCGGACCCTACATTGTGGCCCAGGTGCTGGGAGGCATCGCGGGAGCGGGCATCCTGTTTCTGATTGCCAGTGGCAAGGCGGATTTCAAGACGGTCGGTGACTTTGCGTCCAATGGATTTGGGGACCATTCCCCGGGCAAATATTCCATGGGGGCGGCCCTGGTCACGGAAATTGTCATGACGGCGATGTTCCTCTTCATCATTCTCGGAGCCACCGATGGCCGGGCTCCGGCCGGTTTTGCGCCGATTGCGATTGGCCTCGGGCTGACCCTGATCCATCTCATCAGCATCCCGGTCACCAATACGTCGGTGAATCCTGCCCGCAGTACGGCGGTGGCCGTCTTCACCGGGGGCTGGGCGATTTCCCAGCTCTGGCTCTTCTGGGTGGCGCCGATGGCCGGTGCCGTGATTGGCGCGCTGGCTTATAAAGGTGTCTCCGGCAAAAAGACCAACGCCTGATCCTTCAAAGTCACGGCAAAATCCAGCCGCAGGAATCGTCATGATTCCTGCGGCTTTTTGTTGGCTTGTTGGCTGGAAGCTTTAAGAGGGCGTGCCCGGCCACAGGCCTCAAATCGCCTTCTTTTTGGCAGTCTTTTCCCGGGCCTCGCAGTCGCGCAGGATAACATCGGCTTTCCCGGTGTCGCCCGCCGCCTTGTAACAGGCGGCCACGGCGCGCCAGGCGGAGTTCTGGCTGGTGACATCGAACCAATCGCCTTTGCCGCGTCCGATGGACCGGCGGCAGGCGGATTCCAGTTCCCGGCAGACTTTCGCCGCGAGCGCGGGGTCCGCCTGACAATACGAGAAATAATCCTTGGTGAGCGCCTTGAAGGTGGCTGCATCGTCGCCGTGATCGGCCAGGGCCCGCCGGTAGAGGCTGCGGATGCCCTCGGCATCCTGGTTGGCCTGGAAAAGATCCGCCTGGCGCCGCAATCCAGTCGTGAGCCGGCCAAGGTCGGCCGCCATGCCCGCGTCCGGGCCGGCGGTGTCGCCCACTTTCCGGGCCTCGCGCCGCAAGTCCTTCATCACGGTGGTGCTGTCCCGCCGCGCGAAGACAAATTTTTCCTCGGCCTCGTTGGCCGTGGCCATCAGCGCGGCGGCATCGCGGAAATCTTTGCGGAGGTCGCGGAGCAGGGTCGTCCATTCCTCCACGGGGGCGGTGGCGCGATGATTCATCCAATGGGTCAGCAAAGCCGCGGAGGGATCTGTCAGTCGCGGCGCGGCTTTGACGGCTTCCGCGATAAAGAAGGCGGCACGGTCCGGGGTGTTGGCGTAGACATTGGCCAGCCAGAGAGCTTGGCGGGCCTTGAGCACTTGGGCGGGACTGGAAGCTTTTTTGTCGCTCAGGCGGAGGAACTCCTCTTCGGACATCGATTCCCCGGTCTGCGGATTCCGCGTTTTGCCAGCGGGGTAACCGCTGAAACGGCCGCTGAATTTCCACTCGCCTTCGTCTGCCTGCCAGGTCATCCACGCGTGGGGGCCCCGGGCGCCATCCCCGCCAATGATGGCAGCGGGAATCCCATGGGCACAGGCGGTCCAGGCGCTGAAGTAGGCTTGATCTCCACAGATGCCGCCCTTTTTCTGGATTTCAGCAAAGGTGTATTCGTCATAGGGGCTTTTGCCCGTCACCGCTTTTTCCATGTCATACTTGATGGAACCGTAGGCCTGGCCCCAACTCTTGCGGCGGAAGTCCGCCTTTTTGACGGCCCACTCCAGTTCCTTTGGCGCCACCGGCACGCCCACCACCCACACCAGATCGGCGGCCGTCATCTGTTTGATTTTCCCGGTGAGGCGGCCTGCTTCACTGTTCTCCCGGAAGGCACTGAAGCGCTCCAAGGGGTCGATTTTTGCCCCGTAACGATCGTGATCCACCTTGATGGTGCGGTCAAATACGAGGGCACAGGCGATGGCGAGCTCGCGGTATTCGGTCCGGGCGGAGGGATTCTCCGCAGCGAGGGCAGCCCAAATCCCGAGGGCCTTGGCGGTGTCGTCTTTGGGCGAAAGGGCAACGACAAAAGCCTGCATCGCTTCCGGGGTGTCCAATAACCATTCCATGAAGGGGTGGGTGGCATCGTCCTTCAGCAGCGGAGTCAGGAGCGATCCGGGGACGGCGGTGAGGAAAGCGTGGCGGATCAGCGCAGGCCCGGCGTTAGCGCCAGCCACCACGGTGGCGGCATCCACGTCCTTGGCGGCAAAAGCGTGGAGCGAGCGGCCCAACAAGTCCCGGTAATCGTCCCATTGGCCGCTCTTTTTGGCCAAAGCGAGGGCTTCCCCGTGCCACGTGGCGTTTTCCTTTTTGGAGGCTCCGATGGGATCAAAGACGAGGAGACGCCCGAACGATACGGGCTCGGGTTCGACAGCGGGGGCAGGCCCAGGGTCCGCGGGGCGGTCCCGCATTTCCGGGGCGGCCGGAGCGACGGGAACAACTGCCACCACTGGAGCCGCCTGGGTTTCCGGGGCCGCTGGGACTACCGGGTTGGCGGGTTCGTCCACCACCACCTGCACGGGTTCCGGGCTGGCGGGAGGGGGCCGCATCAGCCACCAGGCTCCCGCCCCGAGGGCGGCGAAAACGAGGGCGGCGACGAGAGCGGGCGGCACCTGCCAACTCCGGCGGGCGCGGACGGTGGTGGCGCGGCGGCGGACGGTGGCAACAGGTTTGCGGATGCGGTTAGGTTCGGGAGGCATGGCGCGGCAGGGGCAGCGGGGAATCCGCCGGTCCAGGAATGATTCTACAATCCGGGCGGCAGCCTGCAACCTGGTTGCGTGTCAGGCTTACCCCTATGAGTGCCTGCCCCGTCAGCCGGAGGCATATCCGTCCAAAGCCGGAAGGCGGCAGCCCATTTGGGATTTGCCAGGCAAACAGGATCGCTTCTATGCTCCGGGCATGGAAAAACCGCCCCTCGCCGGAGCCCGCCGGGAGCTGACCAGCCGGAATCAACCCTGGGCCAGGCAGCTCTCCCGCCGCGTGGCCGCGACCGGACTGACTCCCAACGCGATCTCGCTGCTGAGTCTGGGGTTCTCCGCCGGAGCGGCATGGGCCCTGGTCATCGCGATGAATCCCGGGACGGCAGGCCGGACCGCCGCAGTCTGTTTTCTCCTCGCGGCGGCGGGCATCCAGCTGCGCCTGCTCTGCAATCTGCTGGACGGCATGGTGGCCATCGAGTGCGGGAAAAAGAGTGCCACCGGCGGTATTTATAACGAAGCGCCGGACCGGCTGGCGGATGTGATATTACTGGTCGCCGCCGGGCAGGGGGCAGGAACCCTGTGGGGCACCAGCCTGCCGCTCGGCTGGCTGGCGGCGGTGCTGGCGGTGGGCATGGCTTATATCCGGGTGCTGGGCGGCACCTTGACGGGCACCCAGAATTTCATGGGCCCCATGGCCAAGCAGCACCGGATGTTTCTCCTGACAATGGCCTGCCTCGTGGGAGCCCTGCTGGTCCTGGAGCGGCCGTTCATGGGTGCCGCGGAGCAGCATCTTTGGACCGGGGTGCTGCACCTGATCGTGCTGGGCAGCGTCCTGACGTGTGGGCGCCGGTTGCAGGAAATCGCCCGTCTCCTGAAAGCCGCCGGGAAGCCCCCGGAATCCTGACATTTTTCACGTCATGTTAAGATCGGCCGCCGTTTTCCTCACCAAACTCATCACCGGCACCCGCCCGGTGTGGCAGGGGTGTGATCCGTCCTGCAAGGCGCTCCGCGTCTACTTTGCCAACCACGGCAGTCACCTCGATTTTGCCACCCTCTGGGCGGCTTTGCCGGCGGAGGCCAGGGCGCGCACCCGGCCGGTGGCGGCGGCCGATTACTGGAACCGGAACCGGCTGACGCGCGGGGTGGCCTGCGGGTTGTTCAACGCCCTTCTGATTGCCCGCGACGGCATCACGCGGCGCGACAATCCAATTGTCCATATGGCCAATGCCCTGCGGCAGGGGGAATCGCTGATTCTTTTCCCGGAAGGCACCCGGTCGCCCGACGGGACCATCGCCCGATTCAAACCGGGGCTGTGGCATCTGGCCAGCGCCGTGCCGGAGGCCGAGTTTGTGCCGGTCTATCTGCAGAATCTGAACCGCATCCTGCCCAAAGGCCACTTCCTGCCCATCCCGCTGCTGAGCACGGTGGTTTTTGGCAAACCCATCCGGGTCGAGCCGGGGGAAAACAAACCCGGCTTTCTGCACCGGTCGCGCCAGGCGCTGCTCGACCTGATCCCCTGTCCCGTCTCCTGACATTCTATCATGAATTGGTCCACTCCCGAAACCCGCTCTGTGATCATCTGGATCGCCGGCATTCTACTCTTCTTCAGCATCACCGGACGCGTGCTGCGGCGCGTGCTGAAATCGGAAAAAAGCCAAGCTACCGTGCAGAACCTGATCGCCCGCGTCCGGGCCTGGTGGGTGATGGCAGCGGTCGTGATCGGATCATTGATGGGAGGCCGCACCACCACGGAGATCGTCTTTGGCCTCATCTCGTTCCTCGCCCTGCGGGAATTCATCACCGCTACCCCGACCCGCCGGGCGGACCACCACGCCTTGTTCCTCGCGTTCTTCGTAGCGTTGCCCTACCAATATTTTCTGGTCCACACCGGATGGTATGGGATGTTCCTGATCCTGATTCCGGTTTACGCCTTTGTGATCCTGCCCTGTCTTTCCGTGGTGCGGGGTGACACCCAGGATTTCCTTGCGCGCACCGCACGGACGCAGTGGGGACTGATGGTCTGTGTCTATTTCATCAGCCACATTCCGATGCTGCTGCAATTGCCCTTTCCGCATTTGCCTTTGGGCAATGCCGGGCTGGTGCTTTTCCTGGTAGTGGTCACCCAGGGCAGCGATGTCCTGCAATACCTCTGGGGAAAGCTTTGCGGAAAACGGAAAATCGCGCCCACCCTCAGTCCGGGCAAGACGTGGGAAGGATTCATCGGAGGCGTGCTCTCCGCCAGTCTGCTGGGCGCTTCGCTGCATTGGCTGACGCCCTGCCGGCCCTGGGAGGCGTTTATTGTCGCTCTCATGTTATGCGCGCTGGGTTTCCTCGGCGGCCTCATCATGTCCGCCATCAAACGGGAACGCGGCATCAAGGACTGGGGCACCCTGATCGAAGGCCACGGCGGCATCCTCGACCGGATTGATTCCCTCTGTTTCTCCACCCCCCTGTATTTCCACATCATGAGTTACTGTTTCGGGAGCGGTTCGGGCTGGAATGCGGGCGGTTGATAGCGGACTCTCCTGGATTATTCCCTTGGTGAAAGCTGCACCTGGCGAGTCGGGACTTCCTCCGCGATCCGCTGCTCGTTGGGGGATCGTCAAGCGCTGCCGGATTTTCAGCGACGCCGCGTCGTTGTGAGCGAATTCCTGGCCATGGCCCAAGAATACGGGGAGGGTTTCACTCCAATTCCGTTCTGATTCCTACCACACCATCCGCTTGGGGAAGCTCATTGAAGTTCCATCTATAAATTTCGATTTGATTTTTTTCGGCTATTTTTATGGCCCATCCTATTGAAAAATCATCAGGAATGGGGATATTGTTGTTGGGATCTCCCCGTCGATAAGTCTGCCGAGGTTTCATGGAGGGCATAAAATAAACAATGCCGTTATGAGAAGCCGCTCTTGATGGCACCGCCAAGGAATAACGTTTCGCGTATAAAACGCAAGCCGCCTTCGCCTCGGCTAAGCTGGTCATTTGCGCCCCCTCTGTAGTCACAAGATAATCCCACTCAAGTAGCGACTGCTCGGCTTTATCGAAAAAAGCCCTAGTTTCAGGTGTGTGTTTGATGAGCTTTATTTGGGCCGCTTCGCTTTCGACGCTCTTCAACCGGTTTTTCCAGACCTGCAACGGTCCGCCTTCGGCCGCCACTTCCCGGTTTATTTTATCTATAACCTCTTGATTGGTTAAGACTTTTTCACGTCCATCACTATTTGAAAATTTGGAATCCATGACCTGATTTATTTCAGGGCAAGCCCCCGGGACAGCTTCCCGTTCCGTTTGTGTGTTGGAATGATCGGCATCAGAGGCACTCCGCAGGAGCATCCAGTAGACAACAGCTCCAATAAAGGCCGACAAAATCACCCATCTCAGTCGCTTTTCAACCATGCCAGAATTTTATCACGTTCAAACCTATAACGATAGTAGAGAACTTGCCCATTACCACGCAAATCTCAGGAAAATTCCATCAACCTGGAACGCGGCATCAAGGACTGGGGCACCCTGATCGAAGGCCACGGCGGCATCCTCGACCGGATCGACTCCCTCTGTTTTTCCACCCCCCTGTATTTCCACATCATGAGTTTCTGTTTCGGGAGCGGTTCGGGCTGGAATGCCGGCGGCTGACGGGACGGGGAAGGGTTCCCGGATGGGGGCCGCAGATGCAGGATTGACGGATCCTGAGCGGGGTCGGATGATCGGAGCAAATTTCTTATGAACCGGATCGCAAAAATACTGCTGTGGGTGGGAGTGTCGGCGCTGGGGGTGCTGGCGGTTTTGATTTCCGCGCTGCAGCGCGGGGAACCGGTGCATGCGATGTGGCTGGTGATTGCCGGGGTGTGTTCTTTTGCGGTTTCCTACCGGTTTTACAGCATCTGGCTGGTGACGAAGGTGCTGGTGCTGGATGAGGACCGCGCGCCACCGGCCCTGACGAAAAATGACGGGAAGGATTTTGTGCCGACCAACAAGTGGGTGGTCTTCGGGCATCACTTTGCGGCCATTGCCGGACCGGGTCCGCTGGTGGGTCCGGTGCTGGCGTCGCAGTTCGGATTTTTGCCCGGGACGCTGTGGATCCTGATTGGCGCCACCTTGGGCGGCGGAGTTCATGATGCGGTGGTGCTCTTCGGTTCCATGCGGCGCGATGGGAAGTCGTTGGGACAGATGCTGAAGGATGAGATCAATCCCTTCATCGGCCTCGTGGCCATGATCAGTCTCCTGCTGATCATTACCGTGATTCTCGCGGTGTTGGGACTGGTGGTGGTGAAGGCGCTGGCGCACAGCCCGTGGGGATTGTTCACCATCGCGATGACGATACCGCTGGCGATTGTGATGGGCCTGGCCATCAAGACGGGCCGGGCGGGAGTGGGTCCGGTGACGGTGGCCGGGGTCGTGGGCCTGATGGCATGTGTGGTGGGCGGGCGTTACCTGACGCCGGAGATGAACGCGGCCCTGACGTTGAATTCGACCACCCTGTGCTGGGCGATCATGATTTATGGGTTCGCGGCAAGTGTGTTGCCGGTGTGGCTGTTGCTGGCTCCGCGCGATTATTTGAGCACCTTCATGAAGCTGGGGACGGTGGCGGTGCTGGGAATTTTTGTGGTGATCCTGAATCCACCGATGTTGATGCCGGCGGTGACAAAGTTTGTGGACGGCAGTGGCTGGGTGGTGCCGGGGCCGGTGTTTCCTTTTGTGTGCATCACCATCGCCTGCGGAGCGGTGAGTGGGTTCCACTCGCTGATTTCCAGCGGGACGACCCCGAAACTGATGAAGAGCGAGAAGGATATCCGGTTGGTCGGATACGGCTCGATGGTGACGGAAATGCTGGTGGCGCTGATGGCCATCATCGCGGCCTGCTCCCTGCCGCCCGCGCAGTATTTTGCGATGAATACCGGAGTGGCCGATCTTTCGCCGGTGGCGTTGGAAGCGGCGGTGACCAAGGTGAACACGGCGCTCGCGCCCATGGCGACCGGGCCGCACGCCGCTGCTTTTTCAACCTCGGTGCCGGAAATGCAGCAGCTTGCCAAGGAGATGGGCGAACCGTCCCTGATTGGCAAGGTCGGCGGGGCTCCCACCTTCGCGGTGGGAATGGCCATGATGTTCGCCAAGGTGATGCCGGGGGGCGGCCTGGACCTGTGGTATCATTTTGCAATCATGTTCGAGGCGCTGTTTATCCTGACAACCCTGGATGCCGGAACCCGGGTGGGGCGCTTCATCCTGCAGGACCTGCTGGGCCATGCCATGCCGGCATTGGGAGATACAAAATCATGGTCGGCCAATGTCATCACCAGTGCCCTGCTGGTGGGAGCCTGGGGATTTTTCATGTATCAGGGTGCGGTCGATCCGGATGGCATCGCCAAAAGTCTTTGGCCCATTTTCGGCATCGCGAACCAGTTGCTGGCGGTAATCGCCTTCTGCCTTGGGACCACCCTGATCATCAAAATGGGCCGGGCGCGGTATGCCTGGTGTACGGTGGGGCCGCTGGTGTTTTTGACGGCGGTGACCTTCACCGCCGGGCTGATGAAGATCTTTTCGGGTTCCTCCCTCGGGTTTCTCTGGAGTGCCCGGGACGCGGCAGCCAAAGGGAATGCGCGGACCGAGTTCAACAATTATTTTGACGCCGGCATCACCGGGTTGTTTCTGATTTTTGTCACCATCATCGTGTTGGGCTGCGCCCGGGAGTGGCTGAAGCTCCTGCGCGGCCGCAAGCAAGCGGTTTTGCAGGAGAGCCCGTATATTTCCCTCTCCGAAATTAATGCAGGCAACTGAAGGGGAAGCGGGTATATTAAAATTCCGCCGTTTCCTGTTTCCAGTATTATGAAAATTCACCGTATTTTGTCCTGCCTCGGTTTGGTATCGGGACTGCTCTGCCTCGCCGCCGGGCAGGCGCCTGCCCAGTTTTCCGGGGATCCTGGTTTTGATCCCGGCAAACTCAAAGAAATCAATCTGAACCTGGCGGAGGCCGTGAAGCGCAAGGAAATCCCCGGCGCGGTGGTCTGGCTGGAGCGCAAAGGCAAGCGGTGGGGGAATGAATTCGGCTACCGCTCGCTCGACCCCGTGACCCGGCCCATGGTGGTCGATATCATTTTCGATGCGGCGTCTTTGACCAAAGTCATGGCCACAGCTCCGGCAGTCATGCTCCTGGTGCAGGATGGGAAATTGGAGTTGGATGCTCCGGCCCACCAGTGGCTGCCGGAATTCACCGGTGAAGCAAAAGAGAAGATCACGTTGCGTCAGATGCTGACCCATACCTCCGGACTCAAGCCCGGGATCGGGCCCGGCCCGGCTTGGGAAGGTTATGAGGCGGGCATTGCCCGCGCCATGGCGGAGCCGGTCCAGGCTGCGCCCGGGGTCGAATTCCGGTACAGCGATCTTAATTTCATTTTATTGGGCGAGGTGGTGCGGCGGGTTTCCGGGGAAGCGCTGGACGAATTCGTGCTGCGCCGCCTCTACCAACCATTGTCGATGGGGGATACCGGCTTCCGCCCCTCGCCTCTCAAGAAAGACCGGATAGCCCCGACCACCCGCGAGGGCGATCTGGTGGTTCATGGCATCGTGCATGACCCCACCTCCCGCCGGATGGGTGGAGTGGCGGGTCATGCCGGGTTGTTCACCAATGCCCGCGATACCGGCCGCTATTGCCGCATGTTGCTGGATGGAGGGAAAACCCCGGATGGCCGTGTAATCCTCAAAGAGGAAACGGTCCGCGCCATGACGGCAGTGCAGCCTGTCTTGCCCGGCGGGGTCCGGCGCACCCTCGGATTTGATGTTGATTCCGGCTTTTCGGACCCAAAAGGCGCGCACTTCGGGCCCAAGTCCTTCGGCCATACCGGCTGGACCGGCGGGTGCTTCTGGATTGATCCCGAAGCCCAGTGCTTTTTTGTGCTCATGACCAACCGGAACCATCCCAACGAAAAAGCCAGTGTCAAAAATCTGCGATGGCAGACGGCGACCTTGGCCGCCGAGGCCATGGGCGTGGTGCGGCAGGTCACCTCCGGGGCCGACCGGGTGGCTGCCAGCGGGCTGTCCATGCTGGAGGGAAAAAAGATCGGCCTCATCACCAACCAGACCGGCCTGACCACGGACGGGCGTAGAACTCTGGAGGCACTGCAAACCATCAAAGGGGCCAAAGTGACCCGACTTTTCAGTCCGGAACATGGCATGGAGGGAAAGCTGGATCAGGAAGGCATCACCGATTCCACCGATGCAGCCAGCGGCCTGCCGGTGATCAGTCTTTATGGCACCAACCGGAAGCCTCCGGCAGCGGCGCTGGCGGGACTGGACGCCCTGGTTTTCGACATCCAGGACGTCGGCACGCGATTTTACACCTATATTTCCACCATGCTGGGTTGCATGGAAGCCGCCGCTTCCGCCGGATTGCCCTTCGTGGTCCTGGACCGTGTCAACCCGCTCGGCGGGGTGAAAGTGGAGGGGCCGCTTCCGGTGGACGTGGGGAATCCCTTTGTGGCCTGTCATAGTTTGCCTGTCCGCCACGGACTGACCACCGGGGAGCTGGCGCAATTGTTCGTCCGCGAAAAACTCCCGGACCTCAAACTCACCGTGGTACCCGTCGGGGACTGGCAGCGCCGGTTTGTTTTCAGTCAAACCCTCGCCCCATGGGTGGATCCTTCCCCCAACATGAGGTCGCCGGAGGCGGCACTGCTCTATCCGGGCATTGGCCTGCTGGAATTCTCCAATGTCTCGGTGGGACGGGGCACCGAGCAGCCCTTCAACGTCATTGGAGCTCCCTGGGTAGATGGGCAGGCCTTGGCCCGCCGGTTGAAGGAAATGGCCACCCCCGGCGTGCGGGTGGAAGTGGTGGACTTCAAACCCAAGGACAAGGTCTTTGCCGGGGAACTCTGCCACGGGGTGCATTTGGCGGTTTCCGATGCCCGGATCTTCCAGCCGGTCCGGCTGGGTATCGCCATTGCCAAGGCGCTGCATGAGGAGCACGGCGACCAGTTTCAGCTCAACAAGGTGGAAAAACTCCTTTTCCACCCCCCCACCTTGCAAGCCATCCGCGACAAAAAAACGCTGGATCAAATCACCGGTCTCTGGGCTGCGGATGAAGCCGCTTTCCGCCAGCGCTGTGAGACGATTCTCCTCTACCCGCACGCCGCTCAGCCGTGACGGAGGGATCGGAACGTCTTGCGGAGGTTTTTTCTAAAAACTTTGACAGCCGCGCGAAATTATTTTAGATATCCTGAACTTCAGGCTATTTAAAATGACATCTTTCCTCTCCGCCCGTCCTCTGATCTCTCTCTTTTCGGCCCTGACCCTGGCCACCGCTACGGCCGATCTCCAGGTCGGGGCAGGAGCCGGGGTGTTCACCGGCACGGAATACGACGAGGAAATCGGCTATGGACTGGAAGGGGAATTCGGTTTCCTCAGCCAGGGCCAGCCCATCAATCTTTTCATCGGGGTGCGGGCCTCCTATGTGGACGGGTTGGAATCTTCCGGATCAGTGCTCAATTCCAAGGACAGTTCCGATCTGGATCTTTTTGAGGGCACCGTGGTGGGCCGGGTGCTCATTCCCCTCGGCACCGACACCATCAAAATTTATGGGGAAGGCTCGGTGGGTTCGGCGAACCTGAACGTCTCCGGGGACGCCAAAATCAAAGGCAGCGTCGGGGGCCAGGATTATTCGATCAACAGCCAGTTTGATGAGAACGACTGGGTCCTCGCCTGGGGCTTGGGGGCCGGGCTCCAATTCGACTTCACCCATAACATTGGCCTGCGCGTGGGATACAATTTTCACAGTTTCGGCGACTCCGAGGTTTTTGGTCTCAACCTCGATCCCGGCAGCATGCACGGCCTCACCTCCTCGCTGATCTTCAAATTCTGAGGGACCGGGCAAATTCAGCGCTGCCAACCCGGCCATGCCCGCCCCGCCTGAATAGCGGACATCATCCTGCCACGGGTTCAAATCCGCCTCGTCGGGCTGCCGGCCGCTCCGCCATTGGGAAGGACCCGGTTATGTTTGGATGGAACCGCTGGAGTTGAAGGCGCCTCCGCTTATTTCTTCACCCGTGTTTCACCCCAGCCGCCGCCCAGCGACTTGTAAAGCCTCACCAAATCCAGGCTGACCTGGGTCTGGCTGATCACCTGGGCTTCCTCTGCGAGGAGCAGCTGTCGGTCGGCTTCGAGGACGGTGAGGAAGTTTTCGAGGCCGGCTTTATAGCGGTCGTTGGCGAGGGAGGAGGCGCGGCGCGTGGCGTTCACAGAACGGGTCAGGCTGGCATACCGTTTTTGTTCCTGACCGAAGCTGATGAGGCTGCCTTCCACGTCTTCGAGGGCGAGGTAGACTGATTTCTCAAACCGGAGGGCGGCTTGTTCCTGCCGGGCATTCTGCACGGCGATATTGCCGCGGATTTTGCCGGCGGTGAAGACCGGCCAGTCCAGGCTGGGACCGAGCGACCACAGCCCACCTTTACCTTTGAAGAGTTCTTCGGCTTCGAGGGCTGAAGTCCCGACCCGGGCGGTCAGGGAAAACCGGGGATAAAGATCGGCCACGGCGACGCCAATCCGGGCGGTGGCGGCGGCCAGTTCACGTTCAGCGCGGCGCACATCGGGGCGGCGGCGCACCAAGTCGCTGGGCAGGCCCACCGGAACCGTCGGCGGAGCCACCGGTTGCGCTTTGGCGGCGATCAATTCTTCGACCATACTGCCAGGAGTTCCGCCGAGCAGCACCCCGAGCCGGTAGATGCTGCGGCGCAGGGCGGCTTCAAAGAGCGGAATGGCGGCGGCGGTGGTTTCGGCCTGGGCTTCGGCCCGGGCCACGTCCAGATCATTGGCCACGCCGGCGGCCTGCCGGCTCTTCGTCAGCTCGAGGGTATCCTTCTGGGATTTCAGGTTCCGTTCGGCCACGCTCTTACGGGCCTGATGGCCGCGCAATTCGAGGTAGGTGGCCGCGACTTCCGCGACCAAACCCACGCGCACATCCCGCATATTTTCGGCCGCAGCCTGCAGATCGGCAGTGGAGGCTTCCACATTGCGCCGGGTGCCTCCAAAGATGTCAGGCTCCCAGGAGGCATCGAGATTCAGATTGAAAAAATTGTTTGTCTGCCCGCCTTGGCCGAAACTGGAGGCGGCTTCACTGGTCTGGCTGCGGACGGCGCCTCCGCCGGCAGACACCTGCGGGAAGAAGTCCGCGCGGGCGATAGTCCGGGCCGCTTTGGCTTCGGCCACGCGGCTGGCGGCGATCTTCAGGTCCTGATTGGCGTCGATCGCCCGGGTGATCAGGCTATTGAGCCTGGGCTCATTGAACTTTTTCCACCAGGCCGTGAGATCGCCGGTGCTGGACATATCCGCTCCCGGAGTGGCCAGAGGCTTGGTGACATCCACCGGGAAGGCGGATTGATAGTTCGGACCAACGGTGCACGAAACAAGGAACGCAAAAGAGAGCAGCGCCAGGCGCGGGGCAATATTCATAAACTCGGATGGGGGTAAGAGACTGGAGCACAAGGATGAAAGGTGGCAACGGGAAGTTGACTAATCAGTCAACAACGCGGGAATTCTTTATGAATCGGTCTGGATGAACACGTCCATCTGCTGCCCGGGGAAAAGACGGAGTGAGGATGAGTCGAGTTCATAAATGATCTGAAGGACCCGGGTATCCACGCGTTCGGTGGCGGCGCCGGTGAGCGAAGCCTTCGGGATGACATAAGGTTCAAACCGCACAAAGCGCAGTCCGGCCCGCCACGCGGCGTTCCCGCGCACCGAGGCCTCGGCAGCGGTGTTGGGCTTGACGCGCCAAGCTTCGTGCTCATCCACATCCACCCGGATATGCAGCGGGCTGATGTTGCCCAGCAAAAGATAGGGTTGGGTCACCGGACCGGCGGTGACGGCTTCGCCCGGACGGAGTTTCACTTGGAGTACGGTGGCATCGATGGGGGCGGTGACGGTGCTGCGTGCGAGATCCGTACTGACCACCTCCACGGTGGCGGCGGCGGCGGTGACATCGGCCCGCGCGGCGGCCACGGCGGCTTCAGCGGCAGTGATGTTGGCGTTGGCGGAATCCAGTGCGGTGCGGCGGCGGGTCATTTCCTCCACGCTGAGACCACGGCCGTCCTTCATGGATTCGGCATTGCCGAGATTGATGCGGGCCTCGTTCTGGCTGGACTTGGCGGTGGTGACCTGCGCTTCCGCCGTACGCACCGCCGCCTCGCGGCTCAGGAGCAGGCCTTTGGCCTCGGCCAATTGGGCCTCGAGGTGCCTTGTATCCAGCCGGAAGAGCGGCGTGCCGGCCTTGACGGTGTCCCCCACTTTGACCAACATTTCCGCCGCGATGCCCGGCAGGTGGGAGCCGATGGAAATGTTTTCGCTGCTGGCTTCGATCAGGCCGACGGCGGCCACCCGCGTTTCAAACTGGGAACTCGGGGGAGGCAGCGGCGGCTCTGCGGAAGCCCGCGCCGGTTGGGTGCGGAGGATGCTGACAACCGAAATGCCGAGCACAACGGCAGCCAGGATAGGAAGGATCAGGCGGGTGAACATGGGGTGGGGGGATGGTTGATTATGGAGGGGCCTTGGCTGAGCAGGAAAAGGCAGATCTTGTTTTCAGGCGGCCCAGGCCGCCTGCGTTTCCGTTTTGGTGATGCTGCCGTCGTTCATATAGGCCAGGCGGTCGGCGAAGTGGAAGACGCGGTTGTCGTGCGAAACCACGATCACCGCCCGGTCCGGGTGCACCGCCGTCTGGGAGAGCAATTCCATCACCGAGTGGCCACTCTCCGCGTCGAGCGCGGCAGTGGGTTCGTCGCAGATTACGAGCCGCGGTTCATGCACCAGCGCCCTCGCAAGAGCTACCCGCTGCTGCTGGCCACCTGACAAAATCCTCGGCAACGCCCTGGTCCGGCTGCCGAGCCCGAGCCGGTCCAACACCTGCGAAGCCTTGTCCAAGGCCGCTTTCCGGGGCACGCCCGCGGCCAGCAACGGCACCGCCGCATTCTCCGCGGCGCTGAGTGAGGGCAACAGATTGTATTGCTGGAACACAAATCCCAGATTTTTCCGGCGGAACAGGATGCGGTCGCGGGACGGGAGTTTGGCCACCTCCGTGCCGAAAAGTTCGACCTTCCCGGAGGTAGCCTCAAGCAACCCGGCGATGACCGAAATGAGGGTGGTCTTCCCGCAGCCGCTGGGGCCTACCAGGAACGTCATGCCGCCCATCGCAGCGGTGAAATCGATGCCGCGCAGCACCTCTACTTTGGCTTCCCCGGTGCCGAAGGATTTGTGGATGTCATCGCACCGCACCGCGGGCGGAGGGAGGGCAGGGTCGTGTTTCATGCAGGGAGGAAATAAATGCTATCCACGGAAGACACTGGCCGGTTCCAGCTTCTGCACATTCCGCAGCGCGAGCAGTACCGCCGCCGCCGTGACCACGGCCAGCGCGGCGCAGGTGGCGACGGCGACATAGGTCGGGATGTAGATGCCGCGCAGGAAAGGTTGGGTGCGGGAGAGGGTGGTGGTCAGGCTGGCGAGGCCCGTGCCGAAACAACTGCCCAGCGCGACCACCAGTCCCGCCTGACAAAACAACATGCCCGCCATCTGCGGGGTGGTGACGCCCACGACTTTCATCAGGGAAAGGTGCCGCTCATTTTCCTTCACAAACATCAGGAAGGTCTGACCGGTGATGGCGGCCCCGACCACCAGACCGATGCCGATCACGATATAGAACAGCATCGGCACGCCCTGACTGGCATAAAAATTCTGGCTGTCGGCGGTGAATTGCGCGGCGGTGCGGGCTTTCAGGCCAGTGGTGCTTTCGATGCTGCTGCAAACGGCCGCGGCATCCGCGCCGGGCTTCAATTGCCCCAGGATAAAGGTCTGGTTCCGGCCCTCGCCACGATTCAGTGGAATGGCGGTGGAGCGGGTGGCGTGGATGATCGGAAATCCAGTGAAAGGCGGCGAGGCATCACTGATGCCGACGATGCGGAGGAAGGTATCGGCAATGCGGATGCGTTTCCCGAGCACATAAGGTTCCTTCGGAAACAGCAGCGAATAACCACCCGGATCGATCAGACAGGTGTCGCGCTCGCGGATGGCTGCGGCATCGCCCAGAATGACGCGGGGCGGGAGACCGACCAGCGAGGAGTCGTCGACGCCCAGGATCACAGCCAGCGTCAGCTTTCCATTCTCCGAGCGGGCAAAGGCGTCCACCTTCAGCAACGGCACCGCCCAGTCCACGCCATCCGTGCCCCGCACCCGGTAGAGGGCGGTATCCCTCACCGGTTTGGCCTGGTCGAAACATTCGGTGTCGGGTTCCATCACCCACAGCCCGGCGGCCGGCACATCGCGGATCTGCGAGCCGGTCATGGTCATGATGCTGCTCAGGATGGCGGCCTGGTTCTGCATCAGAAACACGGACAGGGCGACCGCGAGGATCATGGCGAAGAACTTGGCGCGGTCCGCCCGCAGCATGTCGAGAGCGAGTCGGATCATGGCTGTTTCCTTGCTGGTGTTTTGAGGGCCACGGGGGGGGTGGCCCCGACAGCGCAGGCGAGCAGTCCGAGACTTTCCCGGGCGACCTGCTGCAATGGATAGGTGGGATCAATCGCCCGGCGGGTCATCATGCCGTCATGGGAGGCCATGATGAAACGGGCCGTGGCCAGCGGGTCCACTCCGTCCCGCAGTTCACCGCGTTTCAAGGCGGCCTGCACGAGCGAGGAGATGAGGTTTTCGATGAATTGATAATGATTCGAAAGCAGAGCCGCCACGGCCGGATTCCGCGTGGCTTCGGAGGAGATCTCCGACCAGATCGCCAGCAGGCCCTCGTTGGTCTGGAGTTCTCCCATGGTCACCTCCAGCATGTGCTGCATGGTGCCGATGAAACTAACGTCCGGAGGCAGGCTGCGCAGGTTGTGCTGGATCATCTCGCGGTCCATTTCCACCAGACCGGCGATGATGGATTCCTTGCCTGGAAAATACCGGTAGAGGGCCCCGGCGCTCATGCCGAGGGCCGCACAGAGTTGCCGCATGCCGGTCTGATGGAAGCCATGCTGGGCATAGACCTGCACGGCCGTCTCCAGGATGCGCCGCCGGCGTTCCGCCAGAGGCAGCCGGGCCGGTGGGGAATCGGAAGGGATGATGCTCATGGGTGCGAACAGTCGTTCGCATTTGAGGCGATGCAAGAAAAAAGGCGAACGTTCGTTCGCGGGCGCGAAACCGGCAGACCACCGGGCGCCCCGGCGGGGGAAGCGGGCCGGCGGGGCGGCTGATCCAGCAGAGGCGCGTTGCAGGTGCCGCATTGACAGCGGGCGGCGGCGCGCTACGATTCGTCGCATCGCAAAACGGCGGGGTAGCCAAACGGTAAGGCAGTGGTTTGCAAAACCACCATTAGCGGGTTCGACTCCCGCCTCCGCCTCCAGCCAGGCCATTTTAGTCTGAACATTGTTTGGCCTGAAAATGGAATACCCATCCAAACGCGGCAATTACCGCGTGCCCGGCACTTGGAATCATGGCTCCGCGCTGGCCCGGATGCGCAGGAATGGCTCCGGCCGCACCCCGGAAAAGTGCCAGAAAAGCTCAAATCCACCTGCCGTCAGCCGATTTTCCACAGGGCCGGTCACCACGGCAGCCTGCCACTGCGTGAGATTGGCGGACTGCTCCACGGTGTAGCGCGCCCGGTCCGCACCCGGCGGGATGCGCAGGCTAATGCGCCGTTCCGGTCCTGAGCCGGTCCACTCCGGCTGGGCCGCCGCGCCCAGCGCATAGGCTTGCCAGTCGGCATCATTCTGACCGGTGTAGGCCAGGGCATCACTGCCGCCGGGGCTGCCGTGAACCGCCACGCTGCTGCGCCATTCTTCCGCTGGTCCGGCTTGGCCGCCCTCGCGCAGCGTCAGGCTATAGCCGGCCCCGTCCGCCGCCGCGGGCCAGGGAGCGGTGGAACCGTAAGTCACAGCGCCGACCGGCAGGCCGTCGAATTTTTCCAGAACCAAAGACTGCGCGGCATTGGATAGTCCGCCCGTGAGCACCCCGCTTATCGGAATCGCGGGGCCATAGCGGCGGACGAAAGCCGCGCGATTCCTGACCAGAACCAGCCGCCCCCCGGCGGGGATGGTCCAACGGTCCGCCGTCACGCCATCCCAGGCGGGTTGATAGAGATCCCGGTCGAGGATGAGCCGGATATCATGAACGCTGACTTTCGCGGCTGCGCGGTTGTGGAGTTCGATGAATTCAAAATCCTCCCGGTCTGTAAATCCGTCCGCCTGCTCTCCGGCGTCCGGAGCGGCTGGGTGATAGTGAATTTCGGAAATCACCGGATTGCCCATCCCCGCCGGGACGGCACCAACTGCAAGAACCACGGAAACCGGTCCGCTCCAGTCCACTCCATTCCGGCTGCGGGCGATGAGCCTGACATCCCCGGAAATCGTCAGGCTGGACGCCGCCACCGCCACCGGCGACACCCCGCCGCCGGGGAGCCGGGGATCGCTGCCATCCGTGGTCACCCAGCACTCCGGCGCGGCGGAGGTGATGGCTGCCGCACTCCCGGCGGAAACAATTCCGCCCGGCGGCACGATCACGGGAAGGGGCACGAAATTGCTATCGAAATAAGCCGCCCGGCCCTTCGCCCACGTCTTCATCACGGTGAGCCGGGACTGCCACGCGGCGGCATCCGGGATGCCTTGGGCCACGGCTTTGGCGGCGGTGATCTCCGCCGCCTGCCGGTCGATCACCGCCTCCATCGCCGTATCGCTGAATCCGGTGCGCCGCCAGCGCGTCCATTGATCGAGGTAGGTCTGCTTGAAATCCGCATCGGCAAACAGCCGGGGAAACCACAATTGCTCGGAACGATAATAGAGGAAATAATCCGGCGGGTCTTCCGCCTGATAACTGTCGGGAGTGACATCCCAGATCGGACCCAGCCGCAGCTTCCGGTCGTCGCCCAGCCAGGGATACACGCTGAGCCGCAGGGCATCGAAATGCCGCGTGAAATTCTGCAGCAGATACCCCTGCGCCCAGTCCTCCTCCACCAGCCAGTGCCGCCAGCCCACCGCCGGATCCTGCCAATTCACCGGATGATAGAGCGCATCCTCGAACTGCCGGAACCACGTCTCCAGCGCGGTCCGCTGCGCCGTCAGGATGCGGTAGCCGCCGGGCTGCTCGAAGTTCAGCGCCGCCGAGCTGTTCCCCGGCAGATCGTCGCCGGCAAGTGTCAGGACATCCGGCGACGTCTGGGATATCCGGTCCGGCCCGGCGGTGCGGAAAAACTGCGGCGCGGTGGCCCCATTTTCCGCCGGAAAGCCCGTCTCCGGGATCGCATCCGGGCGATTGATCGAGAGCAAGGCCCCGCCCCGCGTGCCGTCCGCACTCAGGCTGGAAAACGGCAGCCGCTGCGAACCGCGCGAAATTTTCTCCAACAACACATAAACGCCCTGACGGTCCGCGAGGCTGAGGTCGCCACCATCCGTATTCAAGAACAACTCCACAAAACGCAAGCGCGGCGCATACCGCCCGAGGCGGCGGCTCAGTTCGTAAATAAAAGTGTTTGCGATCATGGTGGGATCGCGGAACTCCGCCGGATCCGGATAATAGAGCACCCAGTCATCGTTCGCCGGGAGGTCCAGCGGGGCCGCTTCCGTGCTGGACCCATCCGCCGCCCGGCACTCCACCGCGTAGGGTTTTTTCGACCAAGTGCTGGAAAAATGCCCCCGGCCCCGGATGCCGATATCGCCTGACAACTGCGGTATCCCTGACAAAGCGGCGGAGCTGCCCTGCCGCTCGTGCAGCACCCACACCGCCGCCTGCGCGGCGACCTGCTGGGTGCCCAGCCCCTTGGCCGGCACGGGGCCGCTGTTGAAGTTTTCAATCACCATCAGGGGCAGCGGCGAAGTGAGGCCGGCCATGTCGGGAGCCAGCCGCACCCAGGCCGCTCCGCTGACCGCCCCGCTCAATCCATCCGCCTGCGCCACCGCCCGCAGCCGGGTGCTGGCGGTGATCGGAACTGGCCCCGCATACACCGGCGAGGCCGCTCCCGGAGCTGTGCCATCCAGCGTGTAGTGGATCACATCCCTGGCACTGCCAGCCGCCAGGGTGACGGAGAAGGGAGCCGTGAAGGTCCCCGCCGGCGGCGAAACCGCCACCGCTCCCGGCACGGCGGAAGCCGGTTGATTCGGCGCACCCGGAGTGGGCTGGAGCATGAAGATCAGGTCGCTCCCGCCGCTGAAGCGGTAGCCGTAGGAAACATCCTCCACCTGCGGCGGGAAGGAGGGCACGAATCCGCTGACTACTTCATTCCGCCAGGTCAGGGCGAGGTATTCCCCGTCTTTGGAGAGGGAGAAATTGGTGTGCAGCATGCTGGCGGGATCTCGCCGGTCCTTGCCGCTTGCAAAAATCACCAGATAGCCGTGCGGCGGCACCACCACCGCCGGCAGCGGCCATTTGGCAGGCACCGCCGCGGAATCCGTCAGGGTGGCCCCGGCCAAGGACACCGCCGCTGCCGTGGGATTATGCAGTTCCAACCAGTCGGACGCGGCCCCGTCCTCATCCCGCAGGCCGGTGCGGTTGTCGGCGACGAATTCATGAATCACCACGCCGACAGGCTGCGCCAAACCGGCTCCGGCGCACAACCAGAACAGACACAGGGCGTAAAACCAACGCAGCGGGGGGTGAAAAATCACAGGAATTACCGTATTTTAGCGGCTCCGACCCTTCATTCCGATGAAATTCTTTCGTTATTTTTCCCGCCGCCGGGTAAAAAACAGGAGCACGGCCATCCTGGCTGTGTGTTTCCTGAGGTTCACCGGATAAGGATGTAAGAGCGGTGGCGAAATTAAATAACGAACAGGCGGGACGCCTGTGCTCCTGTTTTCGAAGCCGCTACCGTCTCCTGCGTCGAAGCCCCAGCAGGCCTGCCAAAACCAACAGCGCGCTGCTGCCGGCTTCCGGCACCATCGCAATCCCGGTTTGCTGCGTGATCCATTCCGCGTAGGCCGAAAGGCGGGTCGCGCCGCTGATATCGCCATAGCTGGAATTACTGACACTATCATAATCAAAAGGCTGACCGAATGACCCGCGCACACTGATGACCCCCACCAGCGCCCCATCCACAAAAACCGCCCCGCCGCTGTCTCCGGGGGCCACATTTCCCTCTAGGGCCGTCGGCGTGGGGCTGGAGATTGTGATCCCGTATTTCACATCTCCCGGACGGTCGAAGTCCGTCACCAGCAGGCTGGATGCGATGTTATACGTGGACCCGAATCCATCAATCTCATTGGTAAAACCCCGCAGGGTGCCGGGTAGCCCGGTCGCGCCGGTCAGGCCCGTGCCGCCCTGGCCATAGCCCACCCAGGTGGACGGTTTTCCAATGAGCATGGAGTCGTTATTGAAGGCCAGCATCGGGGCCGCATTCAGTCCCGGAATGGTGGTTCCGAAATCGGTAAACTCCTGCAATTCGATCAGCCCGATATCATGGATAGCGATCCCGGCATTGAAAACATTCACATTCCAACTGGGAAACGTCAGCGAGCGCAACACGGGATAACTTTGACCATTCACGGAAAAACTACTGCCCGCGCCCTTCCCGTTCGCGATGTGGGCCGCCGTCAAAATCCATCTGCCTCCGATGTAAGTCCCTGATCCGCCTTGTCCTCCGCCCGTCACCTGTCCCACCTCGGGGTGCGTCGCGCCCAGATCCCGGTATTGCTGATCCGTGATCGTGGCCAAGTCCGACGGATCCAGGATCGTCGAAGCCGGAGCACCCGCCGCGCCCAGCAGCCAGCCACCGCTTAAAATCATAACCAACAAGGATCTTTGCCCGGACACGGAATTCATAGTTGATGTTATAACATGCAGCGGAATCTGTAAAACAGCGCCTCGGCGGCGAAGCGACGGCGGGATTTGTGAGGATAACCACCCCCGTCTCCATAGCAAGCCCAATCCGCTACCCCCGAAAATCAACCACCGCCCATCGGCTGAAGCCTATACACCAACCGCGAGTCGTTGGTGTATAGGCTTCAACCGAAAGCATCTTGGACCCAACTTTAACCCAACTTGGAATTACTCCTCCACCACCGCCGCCTTCTTGCGCACGGTCGCCTGCCAGATCAGCGGGCTGCGTTTGCCGGGGCCGGTTTCACCGCCGGGGACGATGATGGCTCCGTCCCAATTGACGCTGGGAGTGGTGAGGCAGGCTTTTCCGGGAAAATTGCCGATACTGCTCCACTCGCCGACTTCGGCATCATAGGCCATGACGGCGCGGGTGTACCCCGGGTAGTTTTCCAGCAAAAGTTTGTTGTAGCGTTCCCGGGCCAGCTCTTCGACGGCATCCACTGCTTCGAGCTTCCGGGTATTGTGTTCCATCATCTGGACCAGTTCCTGGTCGGTCCCGCTGACAATCACAAGGTGGTGCGGCGGCACATGGAAGGCGGGAGCGGCCATGACGGAAGCGGGATGGCCTTGCGGGTCCACAATGTCGCCGAGGATCGCCCAGTCCTTTTTGACGGGGTTGTATTTGTGCAGATCGGTCAGGAAGTCCGGGGCATTGCCGGGATCGCGGCCGCCGCAGAGGTAGATACTTTCAACCCCATTTTCCAGGCTGGCGGCGGCGATGGGGAAGATGCGGCCCGGGCCATCCCAGGCCGGCAGTGCTTTCCACACGAAGTTTTTTTCGTCGCCCTTTTTGCTGAGATCGAGTGCCAGAAACGTGTTGGTGGCGCGCCCGGCGGGCATTTGCGACGTCCCGCCCATCACATAAACGATGGTTCCGATCCGCACGGCACTGGCGCAGGCGAGAGGTTTGGGCAGTTTCGGATAGTCCTCGAATTCAACCTTTTTGGCTTCGGCATTCCACTTCATGAGGAAGCAGGCGTCACTGACCTGATTCACCTCGGCCCCGCCGATGCAGAGCACCCCGTCCGGGCTGTTTGCCGAGGCCCCATAAGCCAGGTTGCGGGGCAACTCCGCTCCCGCCGGGAGCCATTCATAAATGGTTTTCTGGTCGGCGGTATAACGGCGCTGGAGTACGTAAATATCGGCCCACCAGGCGCGCCGGGCTCCCTGGGAAAAGAGTTGGCCGGCGTAGTTGGTGCCGCCGGCTATCATGAAGACATCGCCCTGGGCTCCGGCGAAGACGCCCGCCAGGCCTTCTGCCTTCCCGAAGCCCGGACGCGCCGGCAGTTCGGCGATGGATTCCCACTCAATCTTCGGAGCAGGGTGGATCATGTCCGCCTCCATGGGGGGCGGAGCCGCCTGGGCAAGCACAGGGGAGGAGCAGGCCAGGAGAACAGCCAGCGGGGCAAAGCAACACAAACGGGGCAACCACATACCCGCTGACCTACCCCCACGGGGCAGGCGGTGGCAACCAGGATTTCAAGGACGCAGACCGAGCAGGGCGAGGAGACGGCCGGTTTTCCCCTTCTCCACGCGGTAGCTGTAGTACCGGCCGACCTCCGCTCCGGTGCAGGTGCCGCAGTCATGGACCTGTGAGGCGGGCACGCCTGCCGCGATGGCATCGCGCACGATCATGGAAGCGATATCCACTTCGAACAGCGGCGGCCGGATGCAAGGCCCCACCTGTATGATCAGATCTGCTGGAGCGGTCCCGTAAGTCTCAGCCATCAGGCGCACGGTGCGCGGAGTGATCCCGGCTTCCGTGCTTTTCCGTCCGCTGTGCAGCAGGGCGATGGCTCTCCTGACGGGATCCACCAGATACACCGGCGTGCAGTCGGCGGTGTGAATCCCCAGCATCAATCCCGGGACGTTGGTCATCAGTCCATCCACCCCCGGCGTCCAGCGTGGTGAGTCCGCCGTCACCGCTGCCGTTTCCCCGCCATGGATTTGCTCCGCCGTAAAGACTTGTTCCTGATCAAACCCGAGTGCGCTCACCGCGGCCTCATGCCAGGGCTTCAGCAGGGCCAGCACCTCCGCCTTGTCCAGGCTGACGCTGACTTCCGGGACGCGCCTGACCAGGCCATGGGCCACGCCGGGCAGCGCAAGGGCAGGGAAGGTTTCCAGAACTTCCTGAATCGGGAGGGGAGGGGTCATGGGATTTGAACTAACTGAAGCATGAATGGGAAAAAACCACGACTGATGCCGCGTCTGGTGCATTCACAACCCTTTGCTGCCTCTGGTCAAAGTGGCCGGATACACCTCCGCAGCTGCGGATGGAAAAAGAGCGGTTATGGCAGCTTGCGCACCCATATGTTGCGGAGGCGGACGGGGGGATCGTTGACGTGGTCCTGGATGCGGAGGGGGGCGGCGGCAGGGAAGCTGCCGCTGTAATCTGTGATGTTCCTGTGTTTGGTAGGACCCATGATTTTGGTGTGGACCTGGACACAGACGCCATTCACAAAGGTGGTGATAACGGCCGGTTCGATGACCTTGTCCCCCTCCAGTTTGGGCGCGGTGAAGATGATGTCGTAGGTCTGCCACTCGCCGGCTTTTTTCACGGCATTCACCAGCGGTGGGGTTTGGCCATAGATGCCGCCGGTCATGCCGTCGGCGTAGGTGGGATTGTTATCGTTGTCGAGCATCTGGCACTCATAGCGGTCCATGAAGAAGGTGCCGCTGTTGCCCTTTTTCTGGGAGTTGCCTTTGGTGTGGGGCTCGCTTTTCCACTCAATGTGGTACTGGCAGCTGGCGAAGAATTCCTTGGTCCACACATCGCCGCCGGCCACGATGAGTTCTCCATTTTCGATCTTCCAGACGCAGGGAATCATCCCGTCGGTGGGCTTTCCTTTTTCATCCTTCTTTTTGGAGAGGAAGGCATCGGTGCTGGTACCGTCGAAGAGGATGATGGCATCGGCCGGGGGCTGGCCAGGCAGGTTCCCCGGTTTCACGGCTTGCGGTCGGGGCCGGTCGATGTCGTGGACTTTCCACTGGGTGCCCGGGATCAGCGGAGTATCGGAATAACCGATGGGAGAAGGTTTGTCATCCGCAGCAAAAGCAGCGGTGCCGGCCAGCGCGGCCGCGGACAAGAGACAGAATAGAGGCTTCATGGTGGGGCAACAAACGACGCCGGGCGGAGGTTGCAAGGCGCGAGGCGGGGAGGTTGCTGGCCGGTCCCTGGCGTGGGAATCAACGGGAGCGCTGCCGCTTTCCGGGTTTTTGGTCCGGCTTTTTTTTCAGAGGATTGGGTTCGCGGCGCACGAGAGGCTCCAACATCCGCTGCTGCACTTCGGGCTGGAGGCCGCTGGAGCCGATCCATTCGGCGGCGGCGGCCTTATCCCGGGTGCTCCAGAGTTGGATGCTTCTGACGAGCGCGGTTTCCCGCGCCGCAGGATCCTGAATGGTATTGGCCCATTGGATCGCGGCGTCAGGGTCCTCCCGGGCGATCGACCGCGAAAGCGAACTCACGGCGGAGTCGCGGGCCGCGCCCTTCGGCATCTGGGAGAGGTAGGTGCTGCTGGCCAGGGGATCTTTTTTGCTCCACGAGCGCAGGGCATCTTCCCACGCTTCGTTTTTGGCAGGGCCCTCGGGAAGCCCGTCCATCCATTGGACAGTGGCGGCTGGATCCTTCGCGGCCCATTCCCTCGCCACGGCTCCGATGGAGGAAGGATTGCTGGCTGTGCCATTCTGCGCGGTCAACCATGCGGCTGCTTTGGCAGGATCGTCCGCCGCGTATTGGCGGACGAGACTGGCCATGGCCTGCTCACGGAGGGCGGGATCGGAGATGGCACCGGCCCACTGGGTGGCGGCGTCGATGCCAAGCCGGAATTGTTCGCGCGCGATGAGGGACACCATGGGCCCGCGTTCCTTTTCTTCCATGCCGGGCAGGAGACCCATCGCCTGGTTGGGATCGTGTGCCGCCAAACCGCGGATCAGGCCGGCTTTGAGCAACCGGAGCTCTTGCATGGCTTCTGGTTTCCCTTCCTTCAGGCCATCGGCATTGGTTTCCAGCTCCTTCAGCCAGGCGAGCGCCCCGCCGGAATCGCGCGTGGCCCATCCACCCATCACGCTGAGGCGGGCTTTGAGGCCGTCACGGTCCCCGCCGGATTTGATCACGGCCAAGGCGCCTGGTCCGTCGAGGGCGCCCCACGCGTGGGCCAGCAGTGGCAGATAACGGAAGGCTTCCGCTCCGTGAACCCGCCCGGACATGGCTTCCCAGGCAGCCGCCGCATTGTCCGGAGTCAACTCCCGGAGCAGGGCGGAAAAGGCTTCCATGGCCTGCAGGGGATCCCGTTCCAGCAGCATCGCCGCGACCGCAGCCGGCATGGCCTCTGCGGTGATCCGGCCGTGGGGGTCCCGGAGATCCTTCCAGCGGTCAGGCGGTTTGACAGGACTGTCCTGACTTCCCGAAGGCGGGAGCTTTGCCGGGGAGCCAACCATCCGGCCGGAAGCCGCCGCGGACCTTGCGGCCCGGCCCGGGTCCCCGCCGGGCGGGGACGGATGGACGATCAGCCAGGTGACCCCGGATGCCAGCACGGCCGAGCTGGTGGCAAGAAGGAGCGGACGCAAGGCGGACATGATTCTGCTGATCGAGGGGCGGATTCGGGTGACTCCTTTTCAGGGAAAACAGCCTGCTGGACACGAAACCAACGACGCGCCCAGGCAGGGTGACAAGTTCAATCGGATCCATGCATGCGTATGGCTCCGCAGGGTAAGCTCCTGTCCGTGCGGACTTTTCCGCCTTCCTGCCGCGGCGGAAATCCCCCTGAATTCCGCACTATCCTGCACCGGATTCCGATCCACTATAGCCCCGGCTCCGCCTCCCGATTTCTCTCTTAAGACCCATCCTTTACTCTATAAACATGGACTCCCACCGCATTGGCCAACTCCTCCTCACCGGCGTGCCCGGTCCTGAACTAGACGCGGATACCGCCCGCCGATTCAAGGCACTGCAGCCCGGCGGCTTTATTCTGTTCGGCCGCAATATCGTCTCGCCGGAGCAGTTGCGGAAGCTGATTGATGACCTGCGCGACCTGTCGGACATCGAACCCATCATCACCATCGATCAGGAAGGCGGCCGCGTCTCCCGGCTGCGGCTGATCGGCAATGAACCGCCCAATGCCCAGGCCCTCCGTGAGAAAGGCGATCCAAAATTGATCACCCAGCATGGCAAGCTCACCGGTGAACTGCTGCGTCTGTTCGGTTTCAATCTCGACCTCTGTCCGGTGCTGGATATTTCCTACGACGACGAGGCGGACAATTCCCTCAAGGGCCGCTGTTATGGCACCAATGCCCAGGAGGTCATCACCAATGCCGGCCTCTTCAACCGGGCCATGCGCAAGGAAGGCGTCCTCAGCTGCGGCAAACACTTCCCCACCTACGGCGCTGCCGACGTGGACCCTCACGAATTCCTCCCGGTGATCCGCCGCACCAAAGCGGAGCTCCTCGCCGAGGAAGTCCTGCCCTTCAGCGCGCTGCTGCCGGAATTGGACTCCATGATGATCGGCCACGCGTGGTTCCCGGATTTTGATCCCACCCCGGAACGCTGGCCTTCCAGTCTCAGCCATAACATCATCACGAAATTCCTGCGCGATCAGCTGGGCTTCGACGATGGCCTGATCATGACGGACGATCTCGATATGGGGGCCATCCTGAATGAAGTCACCTTCGAGCAGGCCATCCAGGATGCGGTCCGCGCCGGCAATGACATGACCATGATCTGCCACCGCATTGAAATGGTGGAGCAGGCCCACACCCACCTCACCGCCCTGCCGCACGAAGTGTTGGATGCCGCCCTCTTCCGGATTGAACGCGCCAAGAAGAAACTGGTCCGCCCTGACCCATGGAGCCACAACCGCTTCCTCGCTCTCAACGAGGAAATCCAGGCGCTGCGCATCGCTACCCTGGGTGAGGAACGCGCCGCGAATCTGTCGGTGGAGGACGGCAAGCGCAGTCCGGTGGAGTTGTATTGAACTCTGCATGAATCCCCGGCCCCCTGGAATCCTGCAGCTGCGCGCCCGGCTTGCTAATTAATTCCGGCCGCTGCAAGGTCCACCTCATGAAACGAGCCGTCTCCCCGGCATCCAGGATCGCTGCTCCCATGCTCTGATCCCTTTGTCCGTCCGCGGCCAACCTCCCTTTCCCTATGCTCCCTGAAATCGAACAGCTCCTCATCCTCCAGGACAAAGACCAGCATCTGCGCCGGCTCCGCACGGAGCTTAAAAAAATGCCGGCCGACGCCGATGCTGCCAAGGCCCGGCTGGCCGCGGCGACGGCGGCAGTCGCGGCCGCCAAGGATGAGATGAACCACAATGAGGTCGCCATCAAGAATCTGGAAATCCAGATCCAGACCCGGCGCGACACCATCGTAAAGCTCAAGACCCAGCAGTTTGAAACGCGGAAGAATGAGGAATTCACGGCCCTCGCGCATGAAGCCACGCGTTATGAAGGTGATGTCGCGAAGCTGGAGGACGAGGAGATGGTCCTGATGGAAAAGGGCGAGGCCCTGAAAGCGGCTTTGAAGGAAGCACAGGAGCACTTTGCCACCACCGAGGGGTATGTGAAGGAGGAACTGGGCAAGATCAAGGAGCGCTACCTCAACGTGACCGCTCAGATCAAGGAATTTGAGGGCATCCGGGGCGGGCTGGCAGGCAAGGTGGACGCCGAATTGTTGGATCGTTACGACCGTATCCTGGCGGGGAAGGGCGATGTCATTGCAGAGCTGAATGGCCATGTCTGCACCGGCTGCCATATGAAAGTCACCGCCGCGACGTTCAATGAGGCTCGCTCTGAAAAGGTGATCACCACCTGCCCGAATTGTGGCCGGATGGTCTACATCGCCCACTGGGATGACTAGCCCAGCCAGCCATCCGTGCGCTGCCTGAGATGTGGTCGGGAGGCGCCGGAATCACGGCTTCCGGAACCACGGCACAAAAGCGCTGGTGGTGCGCTGGTACTCCCGGTAAGCCTCTCCTTTGCTTTTCAGGGAGTATTCCTCACTGAGTTTGATCCCGGTGACATTGAGCAGGAAGTGCAGCATCAGCAGCGGGCACACCATCGTGGTCCAGCCCCAGGGGGAACTCACGGCCGCCACGAAAAATCCTACCCAAATCATGAATTCGAAGAAATAGTTCGGGTGCCGGGAAAAACGCCAGAGTCCGTCCTCACACACTTTGCCCTTGTGGCCGGGATGGGCTTTGAAGGCTTTCATCTGCGCATCCGCGAGGCTTTCCCCCCCCAACGAGAGCAGGGCGACGGCGAGGCCGATGATCTCCAGCGTCTTCAGGCCGGGTTCCGGATTGAAGGACATCAGGAGAAAAGGCAGGGAAAAGATCACCACCAGCACCGCCTGGAGCTGAAAAAACAGCAGGAACATCCCGGAACCCGGCCAACGGGCCCGCAGGGTTTGATAACGCGCATCCTCGGCCGGATGATGGCTGATGACGCGGCGCAGGATGTAAGTACCCAACCGCAGACTCCACGCCACCCCGAGGGCCGTCATGGTCCATTTCCGGGTGGCATCACCCGGGCCCATCCACGCATAGAAAGGCGCCAGGATGGCCACCCCGTAGGACCACGCGGCGTCGAGCAGCCCGTAGTTTTTGATGCGGACACTGATCAGCCAGGTGAGGAAAAAATAGCCGGCCGCGATGGCCAGGCCGGTCAACAGCAGGGAAGTCATGGTCATGAGGGAAAGCCGCGTGGAATGCGAATCTGCCCCGGTGGCCATGCTGCAGCCGGGCCGGAAAAGATCCAACCTTTCAACGCCGGTCATCCTGCCCGGGATGCCGCTTTCCAACAAACCGCGCTTGCCGCCTGTCCGTGGCAGGGCAAGTGCTGAAAGATTGATCCCCCGCCCCATGACCCGCCCCCGCTTCCGCCCTGCTGCTGTTTTGCTGGCCCTGCTGACCGGTGTGACCGGAGCTGCGGCGCAGGCTCCCGCGACCTTCGATACCGTCCGTGCCCTCGCCAGGGAACGCGCCGCCAAACCTTGGGTGGAGCGGCCTGGCAACCTGGATCCCTTCTGGACCAACCTGAAATACGCCGATCACGGCAAGATCAATTTTCGCCGCGAACGCAGCGTCTGGAATGGTGACAACCGTGGCTTCCAGCTTGAATTCTTCCATCCGGGCTGGGTTTTCCCTAAAACGGTCGCTTTCCATGAGGTCGCGCCCGACGCCACGCGCCTGCTGGAATGGAACGCGGATTTTTTCGATTACCGCGATCTGGTCATTCCGGACGGCACACCCAAACCGGACGGATTCGCCGGCTTCCGCATCCTCGCACCGCTCAATACTCCGGGTGAATTGGACGAATTGGCCGTCTTTCTCGGCTCCTCCTATTTCCGTTCCCTCGCTCCCGGCCTGGGCTTCGGCACCTCCGCCCGCGGCCTGGCCTTGAACCCGATGCGGCCCCAGGGGGAGGAATTTCCCGACTTTGTGGAGTGGTGGATCGAACGCCCGGAACCCGGCGCCCGTGAGATCCGGGCGTGGGCTCTGCTGGACAGTCCCAGCGTGGCCGGGGCCTATCAATTCCGCATCCAGCCCGGCCGGGGCACCGTGATGGAAATCGAGACCGAACTGACCTTCCGTCAGGACGTGGAGCTGATCGGCATCGCCCCCTTTTCCAGCATGATGTGGTACAGCGAATTCACCCAGCCCAAGCCGCAGGACTTCCGGCCGGAGATCCATGACAGCGATGGCCTGCTGATCCATTTCGGGGAACTGGAGGCCGCCTGGCGTCCCTTGGATACCGGCAAATCGGTGCGCCACAGTGTCTTCGCCGCTGACAAGTTTTTCGGCTTTGGCCTCGCCCAGCGCGACCGCGATTTCCGGAACTATCAGGATCTCGAAGCCAACTTCCAGCAGCGGCCCAGCGTCTGGGTCGAGCCAGTCGGGGTGTGGCCGGAAGGCCGGATCAACCTGATCGAAACACCGGGCACCGGTGATGGCAGCGACAACGTGGTCTGTTTCTGGGAGCCGAAACAACGGCCCAAAGCTGGCGAGCCCATCCGTCTCGCCTATCGGATTCAATGGCTGCCGGAAATCTCCGTGGCCGGTCTGAGCAAGGTCATCGAAAGCCGCCGCAGCCACCAATCCTTCCCCGCCGCGGCGGCGCGTCCGGACGAGGAATTGTATGTGATTGATTTCAGCACCCCGGCCAATCCGGTGGATGATGAAACCCGCCCCGAACTGTTGGTGGAAGTCGATACCAACGCGAAATTGTTGGACAAGACTCTGCAGCGCAATCCCAACACCGGCGGCTGGCGGGCCACCTTCACGGTGCAGATCGACGAAAAAGCTCCGGCCGCTGAACTGGCCTGCCGACTCCTCAAAGGAGGCCGTCCCATCAGCGAACGCTGGACGGCCCAGTGGAAACGTTAGGTTTCCGGGGAATCCTGCGCGAGGATGACCGCTGCTGCTTTCAGCCGGTCCACCAGGGCACGGGTGGTGAGGCTGCGGTGCTCCACCTCCAGGCGGGCGAAGACGTCCTCCCTGACTGATTCAAAGGGATGCGGTTGCGGCGCCCGGCGTGCCACCAGTTGCACAAGGTGGAAACCCCAGTGGGAGGCGAAAACCGGGCTGACCTCACCTTCTTCCAGGGAAAACACGATCAGATCAAATTCCTCCATGAATTCCCCGCGGCGGAAAAAACCGAGATCCACCTGTTTGTCCTCCTTGTCGGTATGCGCCAGGGCGAGGGCCGCAAAGTCCCCGCCGTGGCGGGCTTCGCGGCGGAGATGCCGCATCAGTTCATAGCAAGTTTCCCGGTCCTCCACCTTTTCCACCTGTTTGAACAGATGCAGGGCATGGACTTCCTCCGTGGTCAGGTAATCAGTCAGGTGGGCATCATAAAAAGCGCGCCCGGCCGCTTCGTCCGGCACCATGGCACCTCCCCAGACTTCGGTCATGAGCCGGTCCACCCGCAGGCCAGCAGCCACCTCCCGGCGGACCATCGGTTCCTCCGATTCCGCAAGCCCGGCGTGCGCAAAGAAGGCTGCCCGGCCACCCTCGGCATCGATCAGGCGCTGCAGGGCGGCTTCGGTTTCCTCCTCCGTGATGTCAGGAAAACGGCGCTCTGCTTCCTGATTGATCAGCACGCGGGCGGTGACATTCTCCCGCGCATAACCGCGGAATTCCTCATCGCGGCCGCAGCACGACATCGCGCCCATGCGTTCGTAATGCGCTTTGATGCCTTCAAACTCCTGCTCCAGCAGGTCATCGGGAATGGATTCGCCATTAATGGTCAGGGTCATAAGGGAGGGGGTCAGGAAAGGGGAGGGGCCGGTTATTTTTTCACGGCGAGGGCGGTCACCCATTTTCCACGGCGGATGGGGGCTTCAAATTTCAGACCGGCCTTTTTTCCGGCGGCGAGGCAGCCGGCCGCCTGGGTGTGGAGAATTCCGGAGACAATAACGATACCGCCTGATTTGGTGGCGGCCGCGATCTTGCCAAAGGAGAGGGTCAGGACGTCGTAAAAGATGTTGGCGAGGACCACGTCGTGTGGTGCACCCGGTTCCCACGTGGTCATGTCCTCACAGGTAAATTTCACGCCGCGCACGCCGTTGAGGATGGCATTCTTTTTACTGATGCGCACGGCGGCAGGATCGTAATCGAAGCCGCTGACGGGTTTTGCGCCCAGCCTGGCGGCGGCCAGGGCGAGGATGCCGGTGCCGCAGCCCATGTCCAGCACACTCCATGGGGTGGTGCTGGCGGCGGCGTAGTCCACCATGAGCCGCAGGCAGGTGGAAGTGGTCGCGTGATCCCCGGTGCCGAACGCCATCTCGCCGGGCACCTGCAGGACGATGCGGTCCGGATGGGCGGCCTGTTGTTCCGCAAAGGCGGTTTCGTCGTGGGCGATGATCAGGCGGTCGCGGATCACGACCGGCTTCAACCGGGCGGCCGCGGGGGCGGCCCAATTTTGCGGCTTCAGGGTGCGCAGGCTGCCGCCGAATTCCTTCCGGATCTGCTCGGCATCGGCCTTCCTCTCGCAATACACCTCTACCCGCACGGTCTTCCCGCCGGGCAGCGTGGTGAAGACGGGACTCACCCGGGGCATGCCGTAAAAGCGTTCCTGCCACGCGTCCTCCCAGCGGAGGGCGCTCAATTTGGACCAGACATATAAGACAGGCAGCGGGGTGGTATCCATGGAGTTGACGCATCAACATGCGATCCTGCGGGATTGCCAGCCGGAATCCGCTGGTTCCACCAGCCCAGGGGCCGCCGCATTCCTCACACATCCACGCCGGTGAGCACCCCTGCGGCCGTCTGGCCGCGGCGCACCACACATCCCGTCAGGACGGCACCCGCCGCGACGCGCCCGCCCGGCCAGATCACGGAGCCGCGCACGATGGCTCCGGCTTCCACCACGGCATCCGGTCCGACCGAGGAATCGGCATCCACCACCGCGGAGGCATCCACCTGGGCCAAGGGATGCACCGCGGCCGTTTCGGCAGCATTCCACGGACCGTATTGAGGAAAGCCCGCCGTCCGCCCGGCCGCGTGGGCCGCCAGATAACTCGCCCGGTCACCCAGATCCAGCCATTGTCCGGCATCGGCCAGCACCCCGCCGATGCGTTCCCCGGCGTCGATCGCCCGCAGCAGCCCAGCCACCACGCTCTCGATTTTGCCGGGCATGAGGTAGTTGAAAAAAGCCGGACTGACCACATACAGCCCGGTGAAACCGCGTTGGTCCGGATGATTCAGACCGCGGCTATTACGCAGATCCAGCACCTTCCCGGAAGCCTCATCAAAGGCCACATTCCGCACAGGCGCGTCGGTGCGCAGCAGCAGGGTCACCAGATTCCCTTGTGCCAGATGCGCCGCCCAGGCCGGCTGCAGCGGCACATCGGTCAGGATGTCGCCATTGTAGACGATGAACGGGCCGTCCTGCAGCAGGTCCGCCACATTCGCCAGCCCGCCGCCGGTCTCCAGCAGCACTGGCTCGTGGCGGAAGTGGACCGGGCACTCTTCCCAGGTTCCGTCCGGAAAGGCCTGATCCCAGGTTTCCGGCAGATGGTGGGTATTGACCACAAATTCCTCCACCCCGGCGGAGCGCAGATGCTCAAAGGCCCGCACCACCAGCGGGCGGTGGTGCACCGGGATCAGCGGTTTGGGCCATTGATCCGTCAGGGGACGCAACCGGGTTCCCAATCCGGCACCGAGCACAAATGCTTTTTTCATGCCGTCCGCATTCCCTGCCTGCAGCCCTTCCTCAACCCCGGAATTTTTTGGCGGAATTTTCTTTAGGGGGTATCGTATTCCATCCAGCGGCAGGTTTGCCGCGATTCTCCGCCACTGTCATGAAACGCGTCTCCCTCTGCTCTTCGTCTGTTCTGCTGGCTGCCACCCTCGCCTCGGCCATGGCGCAGGAGGTGGCCCCGCCCGCGCCCGCCACTCCAGTGGCCCAAACCGGAACCGCCGCCAGTGCGGCGCCAACCGCGCCCGTGCCGCCCCCGGCGGTGATCGATGACCCGGCCCTGATGGAACTGAAAAAGGAAACCGCCAAGCTCGCGGCCGAGCGCGACCGCCTGACCACGGAAAACCTGATCGCCAAAGAGCGTCTCGCTGCCGAACTGGCCTCCCGCCGGGCCGAACTGGAACGCACCGCCCTGAAAGCCGAAGAGGAAAAGGCCCGGATCGCCGCTGAATTCGAGATCGCCCGCCAGAAAGCGGACCGGGAATTGATGACCCTGAAGATGGAGAATGAAAAACTCACGCTCGAAAGCGCCATCGCCAAGAACAAGGCCGAGATGAAATTGTCCGACCTGCGCCTGCAGGAGGCCGAGTCGCGTTCTGAGATCACCCGGCTCTCCACCGTGATCGAGCAGAAGGAAAAGGAACTGGTGGCGTCCCAGTATGCCACCACGGCGCCTTCCTATCCTGACAATCCCCTCGCAGGCAAAACCCTGATTGTGTCCGACCGCCGCATCTCGCTCAACGGCCCGATCATGACCGTCACCGCCGATGATGTCTCCGAACGCATCGCCTACTTTAATAACAAGGATTCGAAACTTCCCATCTTCATCGTCATCGACAACAGCCCCGGCGGCTCGGTCATGGCGGGGTACAAGATTCTGAAATCCATGCAGGGCAGCGAGGCTCCGGTTTATGTGGTGGTGAAGTCCTTTGCCGCCAGCATGGCCGCCTGCATCGCCACCCTCGCGGACAAATCCTTCGCTTATCCCAATGCCGTGATCCTGCACCACCAGATCAGCAGCGGCTCCTTCGGCAACCTCACCCAGCAGAAGGAATCCATCCAGGAGATCGAGGAATGGTGGCAGCGCCTTGCCGGACCCATCGCTGCCAAGATGGGCATCAGCACCGAGGAGTTCATCAAAAAAATGTATAGCAAAGCGTCGACGGGCGATTGGAGTGAATTCGCCGACAAAGCCGTGAACCTGAAATGGGTGGACCACATTGTCGATGAAGTCCGCGAGACCGCGCAGGTCAAGCACCCCGATCTCACCCCCAAACCGACCCCCACCTTCACCCTGCTGCCGCTACGCGGGGAGGCTGGCGCCGCGTCTGCCGTACCCTACCTCACCGAAGGCGTCGACGAAAAAGGCCGCCCCTGCATGTTCCTCCCCCGCCCGAATCCCAAGGACGTGTATTACCTCTTCAATCCGGACGGCTACTACCGGCTGCCTTGAGGGCCGAGCGTGGTGTAAAAGTGGCGGGATTCCCAGGCCTGCTGCATGACGGAAGCAGGGCGGTGGGCTTGCCTTCACTTTTTCAACTGCAGTAAAGAAAAACGCCTTTTCTTCACACGTTGATCGGAACGTGATAAGGATAACGCCAATTTCTATAAATTTCAGCGCTTCCGCCCCTGCCCTTGAAAGATCAAATCCTCCTGGTGAATCGCTCCAAAGAATGGGCGGAAACCGCGAGGACCCTGGCCGCAGGGGAGCTTGAGGGTTTTCTTGAAAGCATTGTGTCTTCGATTCCGGAACCGGAACTCCATGCTCTGGGTTCTCATTTTGTCTTTGGAATCGCCCACCGGGAGGACGCTTGGTTGGTTGGCGAGATCCTGCATCGGACCGGGCCCGGGAAAATTACCCCGATCCTCCAGAACCTGCTGGAGGAAAAATCCAATGCCATACGGTTACTGACCCCAGTGGCCCCGCATCCCATCCGCTGGCCGGAAACACCGGTCGAAAGAATTTGCTTCCTGCTGGCGAGAGGCACGTATCCACCTCTGGCAACCCGTTTCCTCAATCACCCGAACCCAGCCATTCAACGGGCAGCCATAACAGCCACCTGCGCGACGGGACGGTGCGACGCTGCTCCCTTTTTCAGAGCTGCGGTATTGCCGGGGCATCAGATCCTCCATGCCGCGGCGCTGAACGGAGTGAGAAGAGCGATGCAGGCCTCCCGGCTGGAGCCAGGCGCTGCCGATCTCTTCTACCCAGGTGTGCTGCATCTGTTGGTGACAGGCGGGGAAACCCACTTCTCCGCGGGAGTTCTCATGGATTTGAATCGGGCCCGGGCCTTGGCGGACTTTCACTCCGATGCATTGATAATGCGGAATTCCCCCGGCTCTACGCGATTTTGCGCTGCCTGAAGTCTCCCGATGCCTTGCCTTCGCGGGAAAAACTGGAGACAATTTTCCTGAAGCTGGAAGAGTCTGAAATCCATGATCCCGGCAAAAGCACGATGTGTGAAGTGCTGCGGCTGATCGGTCACCATCGGCTCGCGAAGGATGAAGCCAGGCTGCGTTTTTACATGGGTGAAGAAAACAAAGAATTGGTGGCTGGTGCCGCCAAGGGCTTGCTGGCACTCCATGGCCTGGATAAGGCAGGATCCATTTCCCGCTTGGATTTCCTCCCTGAGGATGCCCCGCTTCCCATCCGTCAATATCACGCCATCCACCAGCTGAACGACCATGTTATTCATCGGGATTTCCGGGAATACTTCATGGAAACGTCCGGCAACTCCTGGCAAGTCGCGTTGACGGGTCTGGAGGAAGCGGGATCCTGCGAAAAACTCGCCATTCTCAATGCAGCGGTGGCCCTTTTTGGCAATGAGGCCCCATCGTCCGATCAACCCCTCAGACGGGGGCAGTTGGCCGACTTGTTGCGGGGGTCGGAATGGCCTTTCAAAACACAGGACGACCTCTTTGCCAAAAGCACGGAACATCTTCCATTGGTTCTAACCCGATTGGTTTTGAAACACGAGGCGGTATTCCTTGATTGGATTGAACGGAACCTGAATCCACCGGTTCCAAGCCGGGGATAGTTCGGCATTATTTGCCGGTCAGCACTTCCCAAATCCGCTCTTCCACATTCCATGCCAAGGCCAACTCCCACCCACCCGGAGCCAGTCCTGCGCCGCCCAAAAAGCTTCCCCTCCCATTTGATCCCCGCTACGGTTCGGATACAAATCCCGCCATCCCACTTCAACCAAACCACCCGCCATGTCCGCGTCCAAATTGTTCCATATCCCGCTCAGCCGCCGCCGCCTTGTCCAAAGCCTGACCCTCACCGCCGCGGGCCTGTGGGCGCCGGGGGCCTTTGCCGAACTGCTGACCCTCACCCCCGCCATGACCGAGGGCCCGTTCTTTCCTGACAAGCTCCCGCTCGACCAGGACAATGATCTCATCCGCATGACCGATCATACCACTCCCGCCGTGGGCACGATCACCAACCTGAGCGGCCGGGTCCTCGATAAGAACGGCAACCCGGTGAAGGACGCCCTCGTGGAACTCTGGCAGGCGGACGACCATGGCACCTACATCCATACCAAGGGAGCATCCCAGGGCGAACGCGATCCCGGCTTCCAGGGTTACGGCAAATTCGAAACCGCCAAGGACGGCGGGTGGAAATTCCGCACCATCAAGCCCGGCCTCTACACCGGCCGCACCCGCCACTATCACTTTGGAGTCACCCTCAAGGGCCAGCCCCGGTTCACCACCCAGCTTTTCTTCAAGGATGAGCCCGGCAACGCCAAGGATGGCATTTTGCGCAATCTCCGCGACGAAAATCTCCACGCCGCCGTGGTGCGTGAATTCAAGCCCGTGGCCGATACGAAGGAACTCGCCGCCACTTGGGACATCGTCCTGGGACTCACCCCGGGGGACAATCACGATCACCCGGCGAAGTGAGCGCATTTACATAGCCGCGGGTGGGCCCGGGTATTTCAGGGGGCGCCCGTGGCTGTGACCTTCATGCTGCCGTCCTCCAGCGCGAGGAGAGCGGTGGCCGCCGTGAGTTCCGCAGGAGTGAAGGTATCCAACTGATAGGTATTGCCGGCATGCTCTCCGCGGCCGGTGACGCCGCGGGTGATAAGCGAGACGGCAGCGCGCAGATCCCGCGTGGCGGAGGCAGGAATGGCTCCGGCGGCGGCGGCGGCATTGAAAGTGGTGGCGAGGCGGGTAGCATCGCGATGGGGGTCGGGATGCACGAGGCGGACCCAACTGCGGTAGTTGGCTTCACCGGGCTTCCAGTTGAGGCCGCGGTTGGTGACGGAGAGGTGGGCGAGGGCTCCTCCGAGTTCCTCCGGGGTGAGGCTGGGAAGGCCGAGGACGCTGCGCTGGTAGCGGCCTTCCGGGGTGGCCGCCCAGGTGAAAACCCGTTGGGCGGCGGAGGCTGGGGTTTCCGCGGCGCCGGTTTTGAGTTTGGCTTCCTGCCAAAGCGTGATGAGGAGCTCCGCATTGCGGTAATTCCGGGCTTTGACGGCGAGGTCGAGGGTGGCTCCGCTCAGGAGAGCGGTATCCGGCCGGTAGATCAGGCCGACGATATCATCGAGTGCGAGCAAGGAACTGAGGTTTTCCAACTCGTCGTCCTTGCTCCGGAATTGGAAGGTGGCTCCACTCAAGCGTCCGCCCCCGCGGATTCCTTCATTGAGGAGTTCGAGGGCCTCGCGGGAGGAGGCCGCTTTCAGAGCCGTTTCGGCTCCGGTGGCGCGGGCGGTGTTGAAACGCATTACGGCATCCTGGGCCTGCAGGATGTTACCCATGGAAGGAGCGGTGCGGACAAAACTGCGGGCCATGCTCTCCAGCGCGGAACTGATCAGGGAAGGACCGCCGGGCAGGGCCACGGATGCTTCATTCCGCGTGATGTTGATGTCGGCGGGCCGCAGGTCCGCGAGGGCTTTGGCTTGAGGTCCGAGGGAAGGAACGAGGATGGCGGCTTGTTCCTTGAGTGCAGGAGCGGCGGCATCCACAAAAGCAGCTTCCGGAACTTCCTGGTTGCGGGTCAGGGTGAGCGTGGAGGGAGTGGTGCTTTCCAGGAAAAGGTTGGTCACAACGGCATCGAAGGCGGTCAGGCCCGTTCCTTTGGCCCCGGCATCAGGCTGATTGACCCGCTTCACCATGATCATGGCTCCGGGAGTGTGGTGAGCGGTTTCCGGGAACATGCAGCGGGCCTCGCGGAGTTGAGGTCCGCTTTCCGGCTGGATGGCGCGGGTGATGGCCCGGGGGCTTCCCAGCAGGAGGGTGAACGGATCGTAGAGGGTCGCGCTGAGGGACCGGGTGCCGGTTTTGATATTATAGATGCGGGAGGCGGGCCGGGTGTCCGTGGTTGACCGGGTGGGTTGGCCGATGATTTTTTCCAGCTGGAGGGCGTTCTTGCCTGTGAGGATCACCAGAAACTCGTCCTTGGCGTCGGATTGGATCAGGCTGAGGTGCTCGAAGGGATCAATCACGGCGCCATAGGCTTTGCGGAAGGCCTCGCTCAGTTCCCGTTGGGAAGGCAGGCCCTGCTGGCTGGCCATGAGATTATAACACGGGACCAGTTGGCGGAGATCTGCATAGATCAGGGTCTGGGTGCGTTCGGTGAGGAGGCGGCGGGAAATTTCCTGGTGCGACGTCTGGGCGATGACGGTGGGGGCCGGACCCAGGGTGGACGCCGGGTCAGATGGAGCCGGGGGCGCGCCAGGGGCGGACGCGAGCGGTTTGGCAGGACGCGCGGTATTCCATTGATGAATTTTAGTGATCAGTGGACTGATGAGGCGTTGGCCGGGGTCGGTGGCGCAGAAGGCGGCGCCCGCGACGAGCAGCAGGACGCCGGAAGCTACCCGCACCACAAACGAGCTTGGGGCAAAACTGGAGCGGGAAGTTCCTTTGAGGATCATCCTGACCGTCGGAGCCGGGGCGGCTGGGAGGGGATCGACCAAGGCTGGCGGGGCACTGACAGGGTGCACCGGTCCGGCATCGGCTGCGGTCACCACCTCGCCCCGGGTGGGCAATACGACCGGCGCCGGGGCGGCTGGGACCAGCGGGGGGGGCGTCACGCCGGAGGGCGGAACCACCGCTGCCGATTCAGCAAAGCGGAGGGTAAGCCGGCCGGCTTGGATGACGTCGCCTTCCCGGAGGGCGACCACAGTGACGGGCTGGCCATTGACGAGGGTGCCGGCCTGTCCGGACGCATCCCTCAAATAGGAAATGCCATCGGTGCCGGGGGCAATTTCAAAATGCAAGCCGGCCAGGCCATATCCGCCGGTCAGCGGAATATCGCATTCCGGAGCCTCGCCGAAGGTGAGGTGCCGGGACGGCAGATCAAGGACGTGACCAGTGGGAGCGATCAAGCGGGACATAGGAGGCAGGGGCTGGTACTGGAATTTAAGAAGTGAGCTTTCCTGAATAATCAGATGCAATAATTCAAAATTACCATAAGTTACATCACTTTCCATGACTATTTTGCGTTTTGTTTTCTTGCTGCTGCCGATGGTCTCCCTTGCTGCCTCCGGCGAGGTGGACCGCCCCTTTGAGGAGATGCAACGGTGGTCGGACCAGGCAGGGCGGACGATGGAGGCGAAGCTGGTGCGGGTCAGTGGGACGTTGGTGCATCTGTCCCTGCCGGATGGCGGGGCACGGGCGATCCCACTGGAGAAATTTGGGCCTGAAGACCAGCGGCGCATTCTGGAACGGATGGTCCACCATCCAGCCACCTTGGAATATGCGTTCAGCCTGACGGGCAGCCGGCAGGCCGACGGAACATGGCAGGTCAAGGTGGTTAATTCCGGCGGGAACACTCTGGATGATCTGCAGTGGAAGGGACGCTTCACCGGTGGCCTTACCCCTCAAGTGACCGGACCGGGGCAGGCTTTGCGGCGGCTTGAGCCCGGGCAGGAGGAAATCATCACCCTGCGGCCGACGGGGGAAAGCCGGGCGGAGGCGGCCGGCCTGCAGTTCAGGCTGTGCCGGAAAAACGCGGTAGTCTGGGAGTGGTCCACCTCAGGACCCACCTCCTCGGATTGGCCCTTGGAGCCCGGGCAGGTCAGGGTACCGGCCAAGGGGCAACTGGCAGCCAAGGTTCTGGCAGCGCTGGCTCGGGTGGGATCAGGCTCCGGTCAGCTGGGACTACCCGGCCCGGACCCGGCAGCGCAGGAAAAGCCTGCCGCAGTAGCAGACGGGGAGGATTTGGTGAGGCTGTTCGAGTCGCCCTGAAGCAAGCCCGGTCCGCAGGAAAGCAGGACGTGATTCCGCTTGGTTCCCCGTGAGGATGAAGGCAGGGTAATCCTTCAAAAGGCCAAACCAGCGCCTGCGTGAGCCATGAAATCCCCGGAAAAAGAACTGCGTTTCACCCGCTCCCATCAAGCGGTGGGATTCTGGGCGCTGGGCCTCGGGCTGGTCCTGGCCGGAGCCGGATTGGGGATTTTGTCCTGGTGGCAACTGCGCCATCCGCCGCCCTGGTGGCTGGCCCTGGTGCCGCTGGCCCTGGCGGCCGGAGCCTTTGCCTTGGCCTGGAGGCTGACCCGTCACGCTTATCTGCTGCTCTCGCCGGTGGGGGTGGAGATTTTTCCGTTCTGGAAGCCGGTGGACAATTTCCAACTGCTGCCCTGGGGCACCATCGCGTCAGGAGAGTTTTCGCCGGATGACCGCTGGCTGACCCTGACGCTGGCCGGCTATGACGACGTCAAGGTGATCCTGACCTTGGACCCGATCCCGCCCAAAGCCCGCCCGTTGCTGAAAAGGGCCATCCTTGGCGTCATGGAAAAGCGCCCCGCTGATGTCCCGCCGGCCGGTGCCTGATCCCGGTCTCCTCACAGGGAATCCATGAATTTGCTATACATCCCCACATACATGCCAGCCACCCGCAGGATTTGCCAGACGGTGAAGGCCATCACCACCCCGTAAAAAACGCCACAGAGGCGCTTGGCGGAAGTTTCCATGGTGGTGGCAGCCTGCTCCATGCCGGCGCGCGAGAGGCGCAGGGTTTCGGTATCGAGATTGCCGGTGAATTCCGCTGCGGCGAGGGCCCCTGACATTTCGCGGGGAAAAGCGGGCTGTGCGATCAGGGACGCTCCCAGTTCCCCGCCATCCTCCACCGACTGGGCGGCGCGGAGACTGGCCGCTTCCAGCAGGGCACTGCGGGAAGCGGTGCCTGCCTGTTTTAGACCTTCCGAGATCCGCTGGCTGCTGGCGATGCTGAAATGCAGCACCGCCTGCCAACGCGCCAGGGACAGGGCTTTCCGAGTGGATCCGACGAGGGGAATCAGGTCAAGGACGCGATCCACCGCCAGGGAATCCGCCGCCTTCCGCCCCAGCCACTGCCCTCCGAGCCAGACCAGGGCAAGCAGCATCCAGATCCACAGGAGGCCCCACAGCAGGGCCTTGACGACGTCCCCCACGCCCCCTCCGGTCACCACCGCCCCTACCAGGGCTGGCAGCAGCACTGCAGCGTGCAGCATCACAAGCGGATAGAGCAGCGCGGTGCGCACCCGGGCTCCCGTCGCTGCCAGCAAGGCATAATATTCCTCCAGGTGCCGGAATCCATCCGCCAGTTTTCCGCCCCGTTCCGCCGACCCGATAATGCTATGCTCCATCGGCGTCAGGCTGGGGGATAACGCATCGGCAATGGTCCGCCCCTCCGCCAATCCCTGTTCCATGCCCGCGACCGCCCGTTTCACAGAATCCTCCCGCCACTCCTGCCCCAACACTTTAACCGCCTGCGTCACCGAAATCCCCGCTCCAGTCAATTGCGCCAGTTCCCGGAAAAATTGCGCGCGTTGTTTGGGTTGAGGGCCACGGGTCATGACTCCTGATAACGCACGCCGGTGGCGGGGGAAAGCCTTAAAGCAGGAGGGCAGGGCCCGCCCGTGGTCCGCTGCGTCAGGGGCAGGGCTACCCGCCCATTTTCCGGAAAAGGACGATGCGGTTGGTGTTGGTCCCAGACTTGTTATTATCCACCCCCCAACAGTTCGCCGTTTTGGTGAAATCCTGGGCATTGATCAGAATTGCCTCAGGAATCAACGCCGTGCCCTGCGCCGCCCGGATGACTTCCAGCTCCAACTTCAGCGACCCTCCCCGGATTTCCCCCACCTCGAAGGCCAGCACCCCGCCGGGTTTCAGGACGCGGTGACACTCCGCGAGCGTGGCCGCCATGCGTTCCAGCCAATCCGGCAGTTTTTTGCATTGCCAGATCGCACCCTCCGGCACCGGCAGCGCGCAGAACCATTGGCGCATCCAGTTATCGAGCGTGTAATTGACCACATCCAAAAACGGCGGCGAGGTCACGATCAGGTCCACCGTATCCGGGAGAATCAACGGTGTATCCTCTGCGGAGGCCGTGGAGAAAACGGCGGGACTTCTCCGGAATTCAGGGGGAAGCGGATCGGATAGCAGGGTTCGGGACTTCTTCAGCAGGATCTTTTTGGTGTCGCGGCAAGGCGGCGTCTGGTTCCGCTTCAGGTTGATCGCCTTCTGCGCGGTCACCGAGGTCGCTTGGTTGGGAGGCAGGGTGTAAACGGAAAAAAACCCGCTGGAGTGCCCCGTCAGGCGGTTCAACGCCACCATGCGCAACCAGCCATCCACCCGGTCAAAGGTCCCGTCATCCTGACGCGTTTTAAAGTAACGCCGCCACGACTGGATCTCCCCCAGAGTGTGCGGGTGAAAGAAAACCAGCAATTCATCATCCCCTTCAGCTTCCTGACTGAGCGTGACCTCCTCCAACCGTTGGCGAACTTCCTCCAGCCTGGGCGGATCGAGACGTGGGCCACAGAGAATCCGTGACAACGGATTCACATCATTGCCTGCCGCCCGGCAGCCGCGCAGGTGGGCTTGGATCAGGGTGGTGCCCCGGCCCATGAAAGGATCGTACACCAGATCCCCAGGCCGGCACAGGCGGGTGATGAAGAAGTCCGGCAGTTGCGGCTTGTAGCAGGCCCGGTAGGAAATTTCGTGCAGCGAATGTCCGGCGCGTTGCTTTGCGGTCCAGAATTCATTCTGATAAACCGGCACCCCGGCCCCTGAATCCTCCGCACCCACCACGGAAGTCGTGGTTCCGAAGTCCGCAAACGAACGCCATTCCTCATGCAGTTGGCGCCATTGGGAGGGTGCCTCCAAGGGCATCGGGGCGTTTTCATCGGTCATCGGAACAGCCAACGCCGGAATGGCCGCCTGTCACCTGGATTCAGCCCGGCCACCGGTGCCAGGCCAGCTGGCGGCGGGGATTTCCCTTTGCAAAGCAGGGGGGCGGCGGCTTTAGAGTTCTTTTCCCTCAAATTTTATGAAATACGATCTCATCGTCATCGGCGGCGGTCCTGCCGGGTATGTCGGCGCCATCCGCGCCTCCCAGCTTGGTAAAAAAGTCGCGGTGGTCGATTTTGACCGTCCCGGCGGCACCTGTGGGAACTGGGGCTGTATCCCCACCAAGGCCCTCCTCAAAACCGCCGAACTCTATCACGTCATGAAGCACCGCGCCGCTGAGTTCGGCATGAGTGTGGAAGGCCTCAGTTTCGATTGGGACAAGATCATTTCCCGCAGCCGCAAGGTCAGCGACAAATCCTCCTCCGGCGTCTCCTTCCTCTTCAAGAAAAACAAGATCGATTACATCCCCGGCTCCGCCTCCCTCGCGGGCGGCGGCAAGGTGGACGTGACCGACAAGGACGGCAAAGTCTCCACTCTTGAAGGCGCGAAAATCCTCATCGCTACCGGCTGCGCCACCCGCGATCTCCCCGGCCTGCCCTTCAACGGAAAAACCGTGATCGGCAGCAAGGAAGCCCTCACCCTTTCCCCACAGCCGAAGGACATCATCATCATCGGTGCCGGTGCCATCGGCATTGAATTCGCCTACTTCTACAACGCCTACGGCACCAAGGTCACGGTGATCGAGATGCAGCCTAACGTGCTTCCGGTGGAGGACACCGATGTCAGCATTGCCTTGGAAAAATCCCTGAAAAAAACCGGCATGACCATCCTGACCTCCACCAAGGTCACCGCCACCAAGGACACCGGCAGCGGCGTGGAAATCACGGTCGAGGGCCCGGACGGCAAGTCCCAAGTCCTCAGCGCCGGCGTCGCCCTGATCGCGATCGGCGTGAAACCCGTCCTCCCCGGCGGCCAGCAGCCGAAGCTGACGGACCGCGGTTACATTGCCACCGATGCCAACTATCAAACCAGCCTCAAGGACGTTTATGCCGCCGGCGACATCATCGGGCCGCCCTGGCTCGCCCACGTCGCCAGCTACGAAGCAATCCAGTGCGTCGAAGGCCTCTACGAAGGCAAGAAACCGAAAAAAGTCACCACCTTCCCCGGCTGCACCTACTGCCATCCGCAGGTCGCCAGCGTGGGCCTGACAGAACGCGCCGCCAAGGAAAAAGGCCTGAAATACAAGGTCGGGGTCTTCCCCTTCATGGCCAGTGGCAAGGCCTCCGCAGTCGGTGAGACCGATGGCTTTGTGAAACTGATCTACGGGGAGCCGCACGGCGAAGTCATTGGAGCCCATATCATCGGGGACCAGGCCACCGAACTGATCGCCGAGATGGGCCTCGCCATCACCGCCGAGCTGACCAAGGACGACATCCATGCCACTATGCACGCGCACCCCACGCTGAGCGAAGCCATTCACGAAGCCACCGGCGTCGCGGAAGGCCATCCGATCCATCTTTGAACCCCGGCGCCGGTTTTTCCGAGCCGGGACCCGGTCCTCAGCGCGCCACCGGCAGCGGAGCGCGCACCAGCAGGCTACCGTTCCGTGAAAAGTCCAGCACCCGGGCCTCGCCGGCCAGTTCGCCGTCGACTTCGTACGGCACCGGCTCCTCGGCTTCCAGCCGGAGGTGGTCTGTCTGGAAATACCGGACGCCCCGCCGGGGCGCGTAGTGGCCGCTCATGAGCGCCCGGCCCACAGCGTAAAAATCCCGCAGGCCGTGCCGCGGCATCACGACCACATCCAGCAATCCGTCGCCCGGGATGGCTTGGGGAAACAGCGGAAACGGTCCGCCATATTGACGGCCATTCCCCATCAACACCATGGTGCCCTGCATCGGGGGATGTCCCGCTGCATGCACCGTCATCGACGGCGCGGGACGGCCCAGCATTTTCAGGCCGGAGAGGAGGTAACTCAGCGGCCCCCACCGCTTTTTTGCTTCCCAGGTCGTCTCCCGGATGATCGCCGCGTCCATCCCCACACCCGCCAGTTGCACAAAATAAGTCCCATTCAGCCGCCAGAGATCCACTTCCCGGTCCAGCCCATCGGTGATCACCTTCCAGCATTCCGCCAACTGGGTGGAGGGCAGTCCCAGCTCCGCCGCAAATACATTCATGGTGCCGGCCGGCAGCACCCCGAGCACCGTGCGGCCCCCTCTGCCAGACAACATCAGGCCATTCACCACCTCATTCACGGTGCCATCGCCACCCGCCGCGACGATCAACGGAGCCCCCTCCCGCGCCAAACGTTCGGCCAGCCGGCAGGCATCCCCCGCGCCGGTCGTCTGGTACAGCTCCACCCGGGGACTCAGCGCCCGGATATCATCGACCCGCCCGCCCGCCTTCGCACTCCGCGCCTTGGGATTCATGATCACCGGGATCGCGGGCGGGTGAATATCCGGCGGCACACCGGCAGGCAGGGACGTGACCATGCCGTCACTTAATGGAATCACCCGGTCCCTGCATCTGGGAAATGCACCTTCCGCCGGGTCCATTCCCTCTTGCCCCGGCCGGAACCTGCCGACAGTCTGCTGCCTCATGAAACCGTGGTTGATTACCCTCCTTGTCATCATCGGATGCGCCGGATCGCTCACGTGGCTCATAACCCAAAAAGTCATTCCGCGCTTCCTTGCCAATGCCAATGAGGAACTGGTGGCTGACTGGCACGCCGGACTCAGTGAGTGCCGCCAGGAGACCGGCAGCTGGCCCGATCTGGCGGACCCTGTAAAATTCGGCGAACAGGTTTACATCGTGCTCGGAGCGGATGGCCGCCGTATCGAAGGAGGCTACATGCACGGCCGTCCCAGTTCCAACCGGAATGGGGTGCTTTACGACATTTATCAGCAACCCCTGCGCGTCACCCGCGAGGGGGAAAAACTCCTCGTCGCCAGCGCCGGCGCCAACCAGGTTTTTGGGGACGATGACGATGTCACTTCGGACCAGGCCAAGGACCGCTACCATCCCTCCACCCTCACCAAGGCGCGGGCTGAAGCCGAGGTGCGGGCCGCCAAACGGAAAAAATAGCCGCCGCCCCATGCAGACTTATCACGATCTACTGCGCCTGGTCCTCCGCGAGGGCAAGTCCCGCACCGACCGCACCGGCACCGGCACCCTGGCCCTGTTCGGAGCCCAGGCCCGCTACCGCCTCGCCGACGGTTTTCCCCTCGTCACCACCAAAAAGGTCCATCTCCGCTCGATTCTCCACGAATTGCTCTGGTTCATCAAAGGCGACACCAACATCCGTTATCTCCAGGAAAACGGCGTCAGCATCTGGGACGAATGGGCCGATGAAAATGGAGACCTTGGTCCCGTTTACGGGGCCCAATGGCGTGCCTGGCCCGGCCCTGATGGCACTTCCATCGACCAACTCGCCCAAGTCATCCAACAAATCAAAACCACCCCGGACAGCCGCCGCCACATCGTCAGCGCGTGGAATCCGGCCCAGATCGGCGGCATGGCACTCCCGCCTTGCCACAGTCTGTTCCAGTTTTTTGTCGATCAGGAAGACGGCACCCTGTCCTGCCAACTTTACCAGCGCAGCGCCGACCTCTTCCTCGGCGTCCCTTTCAACATCGCCTCCTACGCGCTCCTGACGCTCATGATTGCCCAGGTCACCGGACTCAAGCCCGGGGACTTTGTCCACACCTTCGGCGATCTCCATCTCTATCAAAACCACCTCGATCAGGTCGAGGAACAACTCAGCCGCACACCCCGCCCCCTTCCCCGCATGCGGCTGAATCCTGCGATCCAATCCATTGACGACTTCCGCTATGAAGACTTCACCCTGGAAGGTTATGAGCCCTACCCGGCCATCAAAGCTCCCATCGCTGTCTGAGCCCGGGTCCGTTCCACCCCCGCAGTATATCCGCGTGCTGAAACACTGAAATTTGAAAACGCCGCCCTCCTTCATCGCTGTCGCCGCCATGGCGGCCAACCGGGTCATCGGCATGGATGGCGCGCTTCCGTGGCACCTGCCGGAAGACCTCAAATTCTTCCGGAAGACCACCACCGGCCATCCCATCCTGATGGGCCGCAAGACCTGGGAAAGCCTCGGGCGTCCCCTGCCGAACCGCCGCAACCTCATCCTGTCCCGCACCCTGCCGGACCAGCCGGGAGCGGAAGTCCTGCGCAACCCGGACGACCTGGATGCGCTGGAACTCGAAGGCCCCGTCTACATCATCGGCGGTGCCGAGATTTATCAACTCCTCCTGCCCCGCACCAACGAAATCCTGCTCACCGTTCTGGATGCTCCTGCCACGGGAGACACCTCTTTCCCCCCGTTCGAGCAGGATTTCCCCAAGGTCGAAATTCTCGACCGCCTCCCAGGGATCGCCGAGTGGCGCCGTTATACGAGAAAGTAGTTATTCTGCCGGTGGCAGCACCTTGGGGAAGATGGGCGACGGCTCACCCAGCGGGTGGCCGTCAGGCAGGATGCCCCACTTGAGATCCGGCAAAGTGAATCCGGCGGGCGGGGTCCAGCCGAGTTGCTGCTGCATTTTGGCGGCGGCGGTGGGCATGACCGGACTCAGGAGCACGCTGAGGTGGACCATGGCTTCGGCGATGTGGCCCATGATACTCGCGACCTGATCGGCGTTGGCCGGATCCTTGGCGAGCTTGAAGGGCTCGGTCTGGTCGATGAATTCGTTGGCCTGTCGGGCGGTGTCGATGACATCCGACAACACTTTCTGGATTTGCCAGGTTTTCATGTGCTCCACCGCCGCGGCAGGCAAGGCCGCGACCTTGGCGCGCAGGGCGGTGTGGGCTTCCGAGTCGAAGTCCGTGTGCCGCAGCCGGCCCCCGAGATATTTCTTCGCCATGTTCAGGGTCCGGTTCAGGAGATTGCCGAGGATGTCGGCCAGCTCCTTGTTATTGCGGAAGAGCACGCGTTCGTCGCTCATGTCGCTGTCCTGGCCGGTGGCGATTTCGGCGAGCAGGAAATATCGCAGGGCATCGGTGCCGATGGTGTCGGCAATGCTGTTGGGATCAATGACATTCCCGAGGCTTTTGCTCATCTTTTCGCCACGCGCATTCCACCAGCCATGCACCAGCAGACGCGGCATGTCTGCATCCGGGAAACCGCAGGCGTGCAGCATGATCGGCCAGTAAATCCCGTGGGCGGGAATCAGGATGTCCTTTCCGATGACATGCACCACGTCTGCAGCCTGCCAGGTTTTGGAAAAATCCGGCAGGCCGCTGGTGGCGGGGCTGGCATCGCGGAACCCGGCGAAGCTGATATAGTTCGTCAGGGCGTCGAACCAGACGTAAGTCACAAAATCGCGGTCAAAAGGCAACTCAATGCCCCACGACAGGCGGCTCTTGGGCCGGGAGATGCAGAGGTCCATGCCTTCGCCCTCCACCGCATTGATGAGCTGGGAGAGGCGGTTGGCGGGGAAGACAAATTCCGGATGCGCCTGCAGGTAGCCGCGCAGCCAGGGCAGGTGGCTGGTGAGCTTGAAATACCAGTTCTCCTCGTCCAGCTCGGTGACCTCGCCCCATTCGGGCCCGAAGTTGCCTGCAGCATCGCGGTCCTTGTCCGTCACGTCCTGTTCCTGACGGGTGCTGTAAAATCGTCTGGTGTTCTTTTTGTAGAGCTGGCCACTGTCATGGAGCTGCTGCAGGAGGGACTGCACGATGGCGATGTGGCGAGGGTCGGTGGTTTCAACCCACCCATCGGATTTCACCTCCAACCGCTCCCAGAGGGCGGTGAATTTAGCCGTGATCTCCGCGACATAAGCCTGCGGGGTGACGCCGGCCTTCTCCGCGGTCTGCTGGACTTTTTGCCCATGCTGGTCGACGCCGGTCAGGAAATACACCGTTTGTCCGGCAAGGCGCTGGAAGCGGGCAATGGCATCCGCCAACACCTTCTCATAGGCGTGGCCGATGTGTGGCGCGCCGTTGGTGTAATCAATGGCGGTGGTGATAAAAAGCGGCTGGGACATGTGGGAAGGATGGCCGGATGCAGGGGTCCGGCAATGGGGAAGCACATTGGGGACCGCGTTTCTATAAATGCCTCAAATTTGCAATTGCAATACAATTGCTTTAATAGGATGGGCGGATCACCATTATCCGAACCTCTTCCTATCCCATGCGTCCGTTCCTGAATTTACCAGCTTTGCTTTTAACCGTGTCTCACTTGCAGGCCCAGACAACCGCGGTGCAGATGGATGAGGTGGTGATTTCATCCACGCCACTGGGACGGACCTTGTTCCAGCAGGCGCAGCCGGTTTCGGTGCTGGAAGGCAGGGAACTGCAGCAGGCCTTGCAGCCTTCCCTGGGGGATACCCTGTCAAAGTTGCCGGGGGTGGCTTCCACGGGGTTTGCGCCGGGAGCCAGCCGCCCGGTGATCCGGGGGCTGGGGGAGGACCGGATCCGGATTCTGAACAATGGGGTGAATCTGCTGGATGTGTCCAATGTGAGTCCGGACCATGCCGTGACGCTGGATCCGTTGTTGATGGAAAAAGTGGAAGTAGTGCGGGGACCGGCCTCGTTGCTCTACGGACCCAACGGTGTGGGTGGGTTGGTGAATGTGCTGGATGGGCGCATTCCGGAGGAGAAAGTGGAACCGGGCGTGGGGGGCTTGCCCGTGCTGGGGAAAGTGGACAACCGTTACGGCAGTGGGTCGGATTTGTGGTCGGGTGCGGGTCAGTTGGATGTTGGGCTGGGGCCGGTGGTGATTCATGTGGATGGATTCCGGCGGGAGTCGGATGACCTGCGGATTCCGGGCGACGCGCGGAGTGCCCGTCTGCAGCAGCTTTCGCCGCTGGAAGCGGGAGAAAAGGAGGCCAGCGGCCGGCTGCCCAACAGCTTTACCGAAAGCGAAGGCGGGGCTCTGGGGGCTTCCTACATCTGGGACCAGGGGTTCTTCGGGGCGTCGTATTCGTTCCTGAACAGCAACTACGGGACGGTGGCGGAGGAGTCGGTGACGATCGATATGGCACAGGAGCGCTGGGACGGGCGCGGGGCTTTTTACTCGCCATTCAGGGGGGTGAAGGAGCTCAAATACAGCTTTGGTTATTCCGACTACACCCACACGGAGTTTGAAGGACCCGAGGTGGGCACCGTCTTCCTGATCGAGGGTTACGATGGCCGGGTGGAGCTGGAACATGAAGCGCTCGGCCCGTTTGAAGGCGCGCTGGGGTATCAGACCAACCACAGCGATTTCTCGGCGCTGGGCGCGGAGGCGTTCCTGCCGCCGGTGGAAACAGATAGTCATGCGGTGTTCCTGTTTGAGGAGGTGGTTTCAGGCGGCCTGCGCTGGCAGTTTGGGCTGAGGTACGATCACATCTCGGTGCAGAGCCGCACGTTTGGGGAGTTCGGGCCGGGCCGGGATCTGGGTTTTGATGCCTTGAGTGGTTCGGCGGGAGTGGTCTGGACCTTGCCGCAGGACTTTAGCCTGGCCTTCAATGCCGCCTTCACCCAGCGGGCCCCCACCTATGTGGAGCTGTTGGCAGATGGTCCCCATCTGGCCACCGGGGCTTATGAAGTGGGAGATGCCGGGCTGGACCTGGAGCAATCCATCGGCTTGGATCTGGCTCTGAGGAAATCGTCAGGATCTGTCACGGGAAGTGTCAGCGTCTTCTACAACCGGTTCAACGATTACATCGGCCTGTTGCCCACCGGCGAGGACTTCCTTTTTGGAGAGGATGGCGAAATCGAGGAGCTGCCCGTGTATGCCTACGAGGCGGTCGATGCGGATTTCATGGGAGGGGAAGTGGAGACGACCTTCCACCTGCTGGCCCCGGTGGAAGCAGTGTCCCCGATTTCCGGCAAGCAACCGGCCGGCAAAGGTCAGGCAACGCCTGCCGCGGGCCCGGCGGCGGGGACGCGGCTCGATCTGGAACTGAAGGCGGATTATGTCTACACGCGTCTGCGCGGTGGGGACGGTTCGCTGCCACGCATCCCGCCGTTCCGCACTTCGGCAGCGCTGGTCCTTGGATACGACCGTTTCACGGCACGGCTGGAGGGGCAATATTCAGCCGCTCAAACCCGCACCGCCGACTTTGAATTGCCCACCGATTCATTTTTCCTGCTGAACGCCGGCCTGACTTGCCGGGTCATGGAAGGGCCGGTGACGATGGATTTGTTCGTGCGCGGCACCAACCTGCTGGATGCGGAAGCGCGCCTGCACACGTCGTTTCTGAAGGACATCGCTCCGATGGAAGGCCGGGGGGTAATGGTAGGCCTGCAGACCGTATTTTAGGCTGGTTCCGCCACGGGGCAGGATTGCAGCGCTCCTTGCGCGCGCGCCGGGGCGGGGCATGATGTCCCATGGAATTGCCTGCTGAAGTGCATGAATTGATCCGTCTGGCCTTGGCTGAAGATATCGGGCCGGGGGATGTCACGGTCCGTTATTTTGTGCCGGCGGAGGCGCGGGCCCGGGCAGTCATCCTCGCCAAGGAGCCGGGGGTGCTGGCGGGAGTGGCCCTGGCGGAAGCGGTTTTCCGGGCGGTGGATCCTGACATCACGGTGGTGGTGAAAAAATCGGATGGAGAGCGGCTGGAGGTGAAGGACGTGGTTCTGGAGTTGTCCGGGCCCGCCGGATCGATCCTGACCGCCGAACGGACCGCCCTGAATTTTCTGCAACGATTGAGCGGGATCGCCACCCAGACGGCGGCTTATGTGAAGTCCGTGGCCGGCACAGGCACGGAGATTCTGGATACCCGGAAGACGACCCCGGGCTGGCGATGGCTGGAAAAGGCGGCGGTGCGGGCGGGTGGCGGGACGAATCACCGGACAGGACTTTATGATATGGCCATGGTGAAGGATAATCATCTGCCCAAGGCGGGCGGCCTGACAGGATTGCAGGCGGGAATCGGGGCGCTGCAGGCGGCGCATCCGGGGATGAAGGTCGAATTGGAAGCGGATACGGTCGAGCAGGTGCGGGCATTTTTGACCCTGCGCGGGGTGTCGTTCATCCTGCTGGATAACATGTCATTGGAGGAGATGAGGGCGTGTGTGGTCCTGGCGCAGGGCAGCGGCGTGAAGCTGGAGGCGAGTGGCGGAATCACTCTGGAGCGGTTGCCGGAGATCGCGGCCACCGGGGTGGATTTCATCAGCTCTGGGGCATTGACCCATTCGGTGAAGGCCTTGGATCTGTCGCTGGATTTCAGCGGGACGGAGTTTTGACTGCGACCACCATGCCGGAGCTTCCTGACCCGTTGGATGCCGCCGCCCTGCGGGCCGCCCTGCCGGACTGTGAGGTGGTTTATCTGGAACGGACGACCTCAACAAATGATGATGCACGACGTCTGGCCGCGGAGGGGGCTCCGGACCGCACCGTGGTGCTGGCGGAGGAACAGACGGCGGGACGGGGACGGCGCGGGGCGAAGTGGGTCTCGCCGCCAGGCCGCAATGGCATAGTTTCCGTCCTCCTCCGTCCGGGAAAGGAGTGTCCGCCGGAGCGGTGGGCACGGCTGACCCTGGCAGCCGCTTTGGCAGGGTGCGATGCCCTGGATGCGGTGCCGGGACTGGGGGCGGCGGCAGAGGTGAAATGGCCGAATGACCTGTATCTGTCAGGCCGGAAGGTGGCCGGGATTCTGGTGGAAAGTGCCTGGACTGCCGGGGGAGGATTTGTGGTGATCGGGACGGGCTTCAATTTGAATCTGGAGCCGTCGGATTTTCCGGAGGAACTGCGTCCAGTGGCCACCTCGGTGTGGATGGAGCGCGGGGGATTGGCGGTGGACCGTGGCGTTTTTCTGACGAATTATCTGCGGGCGTTGCACACGCGATGTGCCCAGGCCGCCGCTGATTTTCCCGCGTTGAAGGAGGAGGGATGGCGGCGGAGTTGGCTGGCACAGCGCCGCGTTAGCCTCAGCGCGGCTGGACAGCAGCTGGAGGGCGTGGTCTGCGGGCTGGGTCCGGAGGGAGAATTGTTATTGCTAGGCGATGAAGGGGCCGTGCAGGTGATTTCGAGTGCCGACCTGATCCGGCCGGTGACGGATTGAGCTTGCCGGGACCGGGGGGGATCGACGACAGGTAGAACCATGAAAAGCAAGGCAATGTCTCACGCCGGCTGGGCTTTGACCGGTCTGGCCCTGGGCGCGGCGGGTGGATTTTTCGCGGGACGGCAGTGGCCGGCGGCCGGGGGCGGCAGGACTTCGGAGCAGGCGTCATTGGTGACCGGGCGTGCCGTGATCGCGGCGGGGACAGGTGAAGCGGGGGCGCCGCAGGGCGTGGCGGAAGGCGCGCGTGGCGGACAGAATGGGTTGATCCCGCCGGACGCCACGCCGCAACAGACCTTGCGCCGGATTTTGGCGATCCCGGATTCACTGGACCGGCTGGCGGCGCTGAAGGAATGGTGCCGGGCCTTGCCGCCGGATCAGGTGGTTGCGGTGATGCAGGAATTCAAAGGGATGATGGAAGCGCAGGAACGGATTGGGGAGGTGGAGGCCACCTCCTTATTTTTCCAATCGGTCGATGTGTTCGCGCAGGCGTTGCTGGAACAGGGGCCCGGGAACGTGCTGGCGGTTTTGCTGGCACCGGAAACGGAGGGCGAGGATGCCGACCTGAGGCTGGGACTCGGTGGAGAGGTTTTCAAAAAATGGGCTGAACGGGATCCGGCGGCAGCTAGGGCTTTGCTGGAATCCCGCCTGGCGGCGGGCGGGAAGATCGGACGGGCGGAAACCGAGCTTTCGAAACATTTGATGCGGGCGTGGGTGAAAACCGATCCTGACGTGGCCATGGGATGGTTGTTGAAACAGCCGAAGGAGGTGTCTGACGAGGCGATATCACCGGCGTTTCAGGCCTTGTCGCACCATGATCCTGACAAAGCGTTGAAGCTGGTGGCGCAACAGGCGGATCTGCCCGGACGGGATGAAATCGCGGCGACCATCGCACAATGGTGGGCGAAGACGACGCCGGACAAGGCGATGGAATGGGCGCAGGGGCTCCCGGAAAAATTGGCCGCCCCATCCGTGAAAAAAGCGATGGAAACATGGGCAGGCCAGGATTTCCCCGCAGCCAGGCAGGCTCTCGAGGGATTGAGCGGGCCCCTGCGGGAGGCAGCATTGCCGGTTCTGGTGGAGCATTGGGAAAAGGGAAACTGGAGCGAGGCCGCCGCCTTTCTGGACCAGCAGCCCGGCGGCAAGGGGCGGCAGGAGGCGATGGGCCAGCTGATCCGGCGCTGGGCGGACGGGGACCAGCCTGCGGCATCGGGTTGGCTGGCCCGGCAGGCGCCCGGACCGGAGCGGGATGCCGGGGCCTCGGCTTTGGCGGAGGAGGTGCGCGATTCCGATCCGGAAGCGGCCGCGATCTGGGGGGCAACCCTGGGGGATGAAAAACAGCGGCAGGAATCTCTCCGGGAAACCTTCCAGGAGTGGTACAAAAAATCCGTGCCCGAGGCACTGCGGTGGGTGGAAACGGCGGGCAATTTAACGGATAGAGACCGGGCTGCGGTTTTGGGCAGGATGGCCGCGGAGTGAAGCCCGGCGTGGCACGTGGCAAGGGGCTGGCCCTTCGCCCGGGAGCCTGACGGCACAAAAAAAAGGAGGAAGCCGGGGCTTCCTCCTTTTTAGGCAGCAGCGCCTCTGGTATCGAAGACGCTGCCGTTGGGGGACTATTTCATGGTATAGCGGGTCCACTTTCCTTTGCCGGTTCTGGTAAAGGACTCAGCCATGACCGGGATGGCACGGAGATAGAAGACGCCGGCCTTGAGCGCCGCCGCGCGGGCGGAAATGCCCTCGCTGCCAGCGGCAGCTACGACTTTACGCAGGCGCTCGAGGACTTCTTCGTCTGACTGACGTGTGCCCCGTCTTTCGGAGGTGGGCGCTGGCTGGAATGTTTCGCTGGAGGACAGCATGAGGTCCGCGGCCCATCCTTTGCTGGTCGGTTTGGCGGGACGGGTGCCGTTGATATCGGCTTCCAGTTGGCTGAGCTCATCACGCAGTTGGGCGACCTTCCGTTGGCGAAGCTTCACGAGTTCCTGTTCAAGGTCAGCAATGCGGCGGTCAAGCAGATCGGATTTCATCGAGGTGTGGTGTTGGGGGGTGTTTTTTATCTTAGTTGATGGTGCGGGCGGCCGGTCTGCCGTTATGCACGGCAGAACCAACAACCTCTGGTAGTAAACCAATCAACAGGTTTTTAGTCAATAGTAAATAGTGCTGGAAATAACGACCCTGATTTTCACTTCAAAAACGCTTCCTGACGAACAAAACCGCCTAAAGAGGTTTCTTATGTCTGTGGTTTGGATGCGTGTAAGTTGTTGATAATAAGACGGCTAAGGCAATTGATAGCAGGAACGAGCTGCTTCATCCGGAATATGGCCTACTGCTGGCAGAGTGAAGGAATCATAAAATGCAGGATGGCCTTTACCTGTCATGCTTAAGCAGCGCGGAGTTTTTCCAGGTATGGAGCGCTGGTGTTCGAGCAGTAATTAAGCGAACCGGCGGCCCCGCAGCGGGGGATCAAACCGGGTGCGCGTTTGACCTGCACGTCGGGCGGTGATTGTTTCAGCTGGTGAGGTTATTTATTCTTCTGCTGGGACTGGCGGCCTTGATATTGATTCCATTCTTCCTGCTGGGAGACGGGTTTATGGCCCGGTTTGGGGAAGCGGGAGCCCGCACATGGCTGATGGAATATGGCAGGGCGTGGGGCTGGCTGGCGGCTTTGGGCTTATTGATGGCTGATCTGCTGCTGCCGGTGCCCGCCACCAGTGTGATCAGTGCTCTTGGTTATGGCTATGGGACCGTGACCGGCGGGTTGATAGGAGCATCCGGGTCCTTTCTCTCGGGGGCTTTGGCTTACGAATTGTGCCGCCGCAGCGGGCAGAGGGCGGCTGACCGGCTGCTGGGCCCGGAGGACCGGGAGCGGGCCGCGCGGATTTTTGGTGGCCGGATGGGCGGTTGGCTGGTGGCGCTCTCCCGCTGGATGCCGCTGCTGCCGGAAATGACAGCCTGCATGGCGGGTCTGACCGGCATGCCTCGCCGCGGGTTTTATACCGCGCTGGCCTGCGGCTGTCTGCCGATGGGCCTGACCTTCGCCGCCATCGGGGCGACCGGAACCGACCGTCCAGGACTGGCGCTCAGCTTGAGCGTGGTGGTTCCCGGGCTACTCTATGCGTTGGCGGCCCTGTGGCTGAAGCGGCAGCCCCCCTGACAGGCCGACAGACCCTATTTCCCCTCGGAAAGGCTTGAAGTGCAGGGGGGAACCGTGGATTTCTAAAGTGGGCGGTGAGCCGCCCGCTTCTCTCATGGAAAAACCTCCCTCTTCTGGCCTGGTCCGGTGCCCACTGCGCACCTATGCAAAACGGGAGGATGCCGAACAGGCGCGCTCGGCCTTGGAGGACCATGAGGTCAAAGCCGTGGTGGAGGAGCATTTTTACAAACACCCCACAACCGGGCAGCGGGTGTCGGGAGGATGCTCGCTCATGGTGGCGGTGGCCGATGCCCCCGAAGCCGCCAGGGTCCTGCTGAAGCTGCCGCCTACGGAGACCGCCGGGACTGTGCGTGCCCCGGTGGACCCGCCGGCCCGGAGTCCGCTGCGGCGCAAGACCGGGCCGAGGGTGCGGCAGAAGAGCAGCTGGCCCATCATCCTGACTGCCATCGGCTGCAGCGGACTGGGTATTTATTGGGTGGTGCGGCAGGCGATCCGCGGTACGCCGGCTCCGCCGGTGCTGGAGGACAATCCGGAGAATATCTTCGTGCGGGAGGATGTGAATTGGGACGGCGTGGAGGATTCCATCCGGGAATATACGCCGGGCGGCCAGTTGCTGAATGTCCAGGAGGACCGTGATTTTGACGGCAAAATGGACCTTCGCTGGACTTGGCAGCGTGCCCAGCTGATCTACCGCGACCGGGACCTCGACCGTGATGGGGTGATGGATGAGCGGACGACCTTCGATGCCTACAATGAACCGTTTTATGTGGACCTGCGTCATCAGGGCAGGGGGCCGGTGATCCTGCGGCGGGTCTACCGGGAGGGTGTGCTATGGAAGATTCTGGAGGACCGGGATGCCGATACTCATTTCGACCGGATTCAGGAATTCACGCCCGAGGGGGTGATTTTCCGGGATGAGTCCTTGGAGAAGGGATCGCCGGAAAACGGGGTCCCCAAGCCGGAAGCGTTGCCCAAGGGGCCCGTCAGCGAGTCGGCGCTGCCTTTGTCCTCCGGGAAACCAGCTCAATCTTGAAGGACTCCATCGCTTCCCCTTCCCATCATGAGGGGCGAAGGAGGGATTTCTCCATTCCCGGAAATTTCAGTGAGCCTGGCGTTGCTTCCTGCGCATGGTGACCTTTTGGTTCCGTTTATTCCAGCATCCACCCATTTAGACCCGCTCATGAACCAGGACGAATTTTGGAAAGGCATCTCACCGGACGCGCGCCGGCAACTGGAAATCCGCAGCTATGCCCAGGCCAATCTCGCAGAGCGGTTGGGGACGACGGGCGTGGAGGCCCGGGAAATCAGTGGGGCGGGGATTCCTGCCGGGCTGGAGGAGGCTTGGATTCCGGGGGTGGTGCTTTTTCCCAGGCGGGTTTTTGCCCAGCCCCAGCGGGGGTTTTTCGGGGAATTTGCCCGGGGCACCGAAGGGCCGCTGGCGGTGATCGGAATGTGGCCGCAGCAGTGGGCCGCGGCGCGGATGTTCGCCGGCACGGCCAAGGGATTCCATATCCACCCGCCGTATCTTCCGGACGGAGTGGAGCCGGCCGCCTGGTTCCGCCGGTTGTTTGTCGAGGAACCGCAGAACTATGCGCTGCGGCCTTATGCAAAGGAGCAGTGGGACGCGATGTTTTTCCTCCAGGGCATCGTGGAGATGCTGCTGGTGGACGAGCGTCCGGGGATGCCGCGGCGGGTGATGCGGTTTACCATTTATGGCGATGATTTGCCCGGAGCCAACAATGCCGGCATTATCATCCCGGCGGGGGTGGCCCATGCCCTGCGGGGCGGGAGTTCGCAGGACGTGCTGATGGTCTATGGCACCAGTACCACTTTTGTTCCGGCCAATGAGGGCCGCCTCGCCAGCAGTGTGGAGGCTTCCCCGCTGCCCGAAGCCTGGCAGGATTATCTGTCAGGAAACGCCTGATCTGTTTTTTGGAACCTCGCCCCATGGACGACGCCACTGATTGGTCCCCCGCCGGCTACGACCGCGAGGTGATCGACCGCGTCTGGCGGCAGGCAGGGGAGATCCCCGGGAACGATCCGGCACTGTGGCGCAAGGATGAGTGCGGGGCGTGGATTTACCGGTTGGACTACGGGCGGAGGCACTCGGATTTCGGGTGGGAAATCCATGATCCCACGGTGGGCCTGCGCGGGGGCGGGGCGGTTTTATCTCTCCGGCCGCTGCACTGGCAGAATTATCTCGACCGTCTCGCCAGCCAGACCCAAAGCCGGGTCACGGCGGATGGACTGCGCAACACCCGCCGGTTATTCGGCTAGCCATGATCAGGGGATGGGCTACGCAGGGATCCAGGTTGGCCACGAAAAAGGCGTCCCTTCCCGATGGGAGCAGGCTTTCCCAATCGATCATCCGCCATTTCCCCCTATGACTCCTGCCCGTCTCGCTGAATTGACCGCCCTCGCCGCCCGCACCGTAGAGGAAATCCGGGCAGAGCTGCCCGCGCCGGTGCAGGCTGCTGCCGCCGAGTGCCCCGCCGTCCTGTTGACCATGGAAGCTTGGGCCGTGGAGCAGGACGAGCCGGTGGATGAGGAATTGATGGGGCTTTTTTGCGGCATGAGCCGGGTGGAAGGACCTCCCTCCGGTCCCGCGGATGCTCCGCAGATTCTGCTCTTCCTCGACAACCTCTGGGCATGGTGCGAAGCAGACCGCGCCACTTTCGCCGAGGAAGTGGAAACCACCTTTCTGCATGAGCTCGGCCACTACCTCGGTCTTGATGAAGACGAAGTGGCGGACCGGGGACTGGCGTAAAACGAAGAAAAGTTTTCAGTTTTCAGATCCCGGTTTTCAGCGATGGTCCCGCTCCCTCCCCGTCGGCCGGACGCTTGTTGCCGATGGCCGACCTCTGATTTCTGACCTCTGCCCTTCTCTCCTATGCCCCTGATCACCTATCGCGAAGCTATCCGCCAAGCCCTTGATGAAGAACTGGCCCGTGATGAAAATGTGGTGCTGATGGGAGAGGAAGTCGCCCAGTACAACGGCGCTTATAAAGTCACCGAAGGTTTGTGGAAAAAGTGGGGCGACAAACGCGTGGTCGACACCCCGATTTCCGAGGCAGGTTTCATCGGCATGGGCATCGGGGCTTCCATGCTCGGGGTGCGTCCGGTGATGGAATTGATGTTCTGGAGCTTTGCCTACGTCGCTTGGGACCAAATGATCAACAACGCGGCCAGCGTGCGCTACATGAGCGGTGGCAAGATCCACTGCCCCATCGTCATCCGCGGCCCGGCCAACGGCGGCACCAACGTCGGCGCCACCCACAGCCACACCCCGGAGAATTTCATCGCCAATACCCCGGGTCTCAAGGTCGTGTGCCCCGCCACCGCATACGACGCCAAGGGCCTGATGAAAGCCGCTATCCGCGACAATGACCCGGTCTACGTCATGGAAAACACCGTGCTTTACGGGGAAAGCTGGGAAGTGCCCGAGGGCGAATACGTCATCCCGCTCGGGGTCGCCGACATCAAACGCGAGGGCAGCGACATTTCCCTGATCGCTCATGGCCGCGCCGTCATCACTTGCCTGAAGGCCGCCGAAATCCTGGCCGCCGAGCACGGGATCGATTGTGAAGTGGTCGATCTCCGGTCCATCCGTCCGCTCGACGAGGAAACGATCCTCAACAGCGTGCGCAAGACCAGCAAAGCGATTTACGTCGAGGAAAACAAACCCTTCTGCGGGGTCGGTGCGCAAATCGCCAGTATGATCCAGGAAAAATGCTTCGATGACCTGGACGCCCCCGTCCTGCGCATCAGCGCCATCGACGCCCCGGCCATCTATTCCATGCCTTTGGAAAAAATCCAACTGCCCTACCCGCAGCAGGTGGTGGCCAAGGTGTTGGAAATTTGTTGACGTTCCGGGGTGGATTTCCCCGGCGGATGCGGTCTTAATCTTCTGGCGTCCAGTGGGTTACGGCAGAGTGGGGTTCGACAGGAAACCCAAGGCCCTCAGCTTGGAACAACCGAACGTGGGGCGTGCAAACTCACGATTCCAAGGAAGCAATTCTCACGAACAAGCCACGGACTCCGCCGCATGATTCCTCGTTTGCCTTTTTAGGAAGAGATCCCCGCGTCTCAAGCCTTGGGAGCGCGGAAGGCATACATTCCCCGCAGGGCTGGTCTGCCGATCGGTTTGGAGCCGCGCTGCCTTTCTGTCCGGCTGCGCCCGGTCACGATCGACCGGTGCTGGGCAAACCAGCCATCAATAAAGGCCCGGCTCCCCAGGATCACCCCCTTGGTGAAGTGCTGCACCCGGCAGGTCAGGACTTCCGCCGCCAGCCGCCGCTCATTGGGAGTCGTCAGCCGTTCCCGTGCTTTTTCCGACACCCCACGGCGCACCACCGTGCCATCTTCACGGGTTCGGGCCACCCCCTGTCCGCCGAGAATGGCCCGGTAAAAGACCAGCGCCCGGCGCTCCACTCCAGCCGGAAAAGCGGTCCCGCCCCAAGGCTGCGCGCCTGCGGCCGTTTCCCGTGGCCAGGCCATCTGCCCGATGATCCGCACCAGACCGCGGCGCGCCCGGGCCTTGCCTGCCATCGCTTCCGCATACCCGCTCCAGCGGTAGTCGGCGGGATCGGCAACCATGCCCGCCCGGACCGGATTCAGATCGATGTAGGCGGCCATGGTGCGCAGCGCCCGTTCCTCCTCCTCCACGATGGTGGAACTGAACCGGCTCTCCCACAGCCCGCCCTTGCGGCCGGTTTTGCGGTTGTACCAGCGGGTGAAACGGAATTTCACGCACTTCACAAATTCACTGAGGGAGAACATCCGGGCGAGCTGTTTCTGCCGCCATTCCTCGATCAGAGAGTCCAGGCCCGCCCGCTGCCAGAAGTCCAACTGCTTGTGCAGCAAGGACATGGCCTCCGCCCCGAGCGCCCGTGCCATCCGCGCCACCACCACCTCCAAAGGCAAATCGAAGTCCGCCGGTCGGTGGGGCACACGCACGAGCAGGTGGAAGTGATTGCTCATGACACAGTGGGTGAGCACCTCGACCCCGAGCAGATCCTCATATGCCCGGACCACCTTTAGGAAAAACTCCTTGGCCTCATCATCCAAGAGATATTTCCGGTCATAGATGCGGGAAACGACATGAAAGACCCCGGCTTGGGAGCCATCAAAGAGAAAAGGACGGGCCGCGGGCATGGATAAAAATAATCGGGAAATGAGTGGACGGCAACCAATTTCCTTCATAATTTGCGTGGCAATATAAATTTGGCACTTGCCGCAGGGCTGTTCGCTGGCCTGCCAGAGAACTTTGATGACGGGCAGGATCAGAGCGTAAGAGGGCGGGCGGCCACGGCCCGGCACCGCTCCCGACACGGCCCGGCCCGCCACCGGAAGGCGCCCGCCAAGGACTTTGATGAGGTGTTTGCGCCCCAGTCCGGTGACGCTGACGCACTCGTCCAACAGGACCTGCCGGGCCTCCCGGCCGGGCCGGCGACCATATCGGGACTGCTGGATTTGAAGGTATTCGCTGATGCTGGAATGGCTCATGGCTGACTTCATGCCCACGGTGTCATTCTTTCTGAGTCAACCACCCCCTCTTCGCTCCCTTTGCACAGGGCCCTCCGGTGTCATTCTTTTTGAGTCAATGCGTCACCCAGTCACGTTATAAAACTGAGTTGCTTGGATTCGGCGTTAGTGGCAAGGTTGCAGAGATGGTATTTGTCACCCGGAAATTTCATGCAATCCTCACGATGGCTCTGTGTGGCCTTTTGCCGGGCCTTGCCGGGGCCGCGCCGGTGGTTTCGAACATCCGGTGTAACCAGGTGGCGGGCACCAAGCGGGTGGAAGTGCGGTATGATGTGCGGGCGGCGGGGGTGACAGCGGTGAAGGTGAAGCTGGAGCTTTCGGCGAATGCGGGGAGCAGTTACGCAGTGCCGGTGGCGACTCTGAGCGGGGCGGTGGGGCTGGGGGTGCCGGTGGGGTTGGAACGGTTGGTGGTGTGGGAAGCGGGGCAGGAGTGGGATCAGCAGGTTTGCGCGCAAATGCGGGTGCGGATCACGGCGGATGACGCGCCGCCAACCGCCGCCGAAAGCGGGATGGTGGCGGTGCCCGGCGGATTTTTCCTGATGGGGGATGCGATGGATGAACTGACCGATGCACCGCAGCACGAGGTGACGCTGAGTCCTTATCTGCTGGGCCGGACGGAGGTATCGAAAGCGCAGTGGGACGCAGTAGTGGCTTGGGCGCTGATGCGGGGGTATATTTTTTCGCAAATGCCCCGGGCCCCAAGTTTGGATTATCCGGTCCAGGGGGTGGAGTGGATGGATGCGGTGGTGTGGTGCAATGCGCGTAGTGAAAAGGAGGGGCTGAAGCCGGTGTATTTCCGCCAAGGGACGCCCGGCGCCCCGTTGAGATCGGTCCAGATCGGTCCAAATGATGTCATCGCGGACTGGACGGCGAAGGGCTATCGGCTCCCGACCGAAGCCGAATGGGAGGGTGCGGCACGGGGCGGTTTGACGGGGCGGCGCTTTTACCGGGGGGACCGGCAGTATGTGACGGAGGCGAATTATCTGTCGGCCTCTTCCTCACAATATGAATTTGTCCCGGCTGGCTATGTCAGGCCCTTCCAAGGGCTGGCACCGGTGGGATCGTTTGAGCCGACGGCTTACGGATTGTCCGATATGATGGGTAATGTGAGGGAGTGGGTCTGGGATTGGTGGTCACCCCCGCCAGGTTACAGCACGGAGGCGGTAAGCAATCCGCGGGGAGCTCAGGTGGGAACAAGGCGTGTGCTGCGTGGGGGCGATTACAGCCGGACGGTGCTTACACTCCGGCTGGCCCTGCGTGATTTTATTACAAATCAGGAATGGCAGGAATGGAATACGGTTGGTTTCCGTCCGGCCCGTAATGCGCCGTAAATGGCTCCCTGTTTTTCCAACATGAAACTTTTCCGATCAATCATCGCGATTCACTTCCACCTGGGGCGATTTGTGGTGGGGGTGGGAATGTGTCTGCCGGGATTGCCGGGGATGGCATCAGCGGCAGCGGTGACGGCGCAGTCGGCGTTGTTTTCGGTGGATACACGGGGCCGGCTGTTTGCGGAATGGGCAGTTGCGGTGGGCGTGCCGGGAGGAGTGCTCAGCGGCACGCATGGTGCCAGCGGCCAACCGTTGCTGGTCGCTTATGCGTTGGGATGGAGTCCGGCAGGGTCGGCAGATTTTGCGGCGCGTCTGCCGCGCTGGGTGCCAGGTGGGGAGAACGGGGTGGCACCGGTCCTGACATTTGTGCGGCCCGGCGCGGTGGCGGTCGATGTCCGTCTGGTGGTCGAGGAGAGCGCGGATTTGAAAAAGTGGGGAGAAATTTGCCGGCGTGACGCAGCCGGCGCGTGGGCAGGACCAGCGTTGGTGACGGAATTGGCGCAGCAGGATGGATCCATCCGCGTAGCGGTAGCGCTGCCCATAGGGCCAGAGCAGGGAATCCGGTGGTTCCGGCTGCGGGTGGAGGTTTTGTGATGATGAGAGGGAGGACCGGCAGTTTACCGGGTAATTTGCCTTACCAATTCAATTAGCCACGCAAATTACACTAGACCGAAGACCTCCAAGAAGGCTTGCCGCAGTGACAAAAGCATAATTCCGGAATGAACCTGCCGGTCATCCGGTGGTGAGGAGGTCAGGCTTTATAGGAGAGAAATGGGCGCCGTGATCCTGAGTCCAGCCGTCAAGCCGGTGATTTTCTTGCGGGGAGTCCATTGCTTTGCGAAAGCGGAAGCCGTTCCGGTCGATTTCTGACGAGGCCGCACCATTGATCCCGGAGAGGGCTTGCCACGGGCGGACGGGGCGTTCATGTTGCGGGCTTTTCCTGCCCGGTTCTCTTTTTCCGCCCCTTGCCTTATGATGTCGACCCAAGTGCTTTTTGTGATCATCGGATTGGTCGTGCTGGTGATGGCGGGGGCATGGTTGAGGCAGCGGATGGGCCGGCGGAGTGGGAAAGGCCGGGTGAGGCATTTTGCCTTCCCCTTGGAGTGGCTGGGCTATCTGGAGGATAATCTGGCGCTTTACCACCGCCTGCCGATGGATCTGAGGGTCCGGCTGCAGGACCGGATTACTCAATTTGTGGACGGGAAGCGTTGGAAGCATTGCGGGGGACTGGAAGCGGTGACCCCTGAGATGAAGGTCACGATTGCGGGGCAGGCGTGTTTTCTCCTGCTGAACCGTGATTATGGGCAGAATTTCGCCAAAGTGCTGACGATCATGATCTACCCATCCGCCAGCCTTGACGGGGAAGAGGGGGAAAACGCCCTGCCGCCGGTGGATGCCTGGCCTTCGTCCTGCGTGCTGCTGGCTTGGGATGAGGTGAAAAAATCGGCGCGGGATCTGCGCGATGAACGCAACGAAGTGATCCGCGAGTTTGCCCGTCAACTGGATCTCGAGGATGGCAAGCAGGATGGCCGGCCGGTGATCTGGGATGAGTGCCAGCACACCGCATGGGGGCGGGTGATGAGTGGGGAGTTCCTACGGCATGAGTTGACCCGGAACGGCGGCAGACTGGCTGCCAAGTTGACGGCAGGGGATCCGGCCGAAGTTTTCGCCGCCGCCACGGAGTTGTTTTTTGAAATGCCGGACCGCCTGATGCAGCAGCATCCGGAATTTTATGAGATGCTGCGGAGCTTTTACCAACTCGATCCCGTGCGATGGCTGAAACGGTAGCCAGCACGGACGTCCCGACTGGCTCCGGCAAGCGGGCTCTGGCGGTGCTTTTTTTTCTGCATGCGGCGGCCATGGCGGCCTACACCGTGCCCTTGGCCAACGTGCTGAAGGCCTACGGCATCAGCGATGCGGCGATCACCCTCGCGTTTTGCACCGGAGGGGTGGCCGCCTTCATCTCGCCGATGATGGCCGGTTCCCTGGCGGACCGCCGAGTGCCTCCGGAACGCCTGTTGGCCGCGTTGTGTGCCGCTTCGGCCTGTTTTCTTTTCCTGACGTTTCATGCCATTGAACAGCGGTGGGGTACCTCATGGGTGCTGGGCTGCATGATGGCTTATGCTCTCACCAATGCCCCCGGGTTTGGCCTGCTGACGAGTATTGTGTTGTCGCGTCTGAGCGATGCGCGGCGCGAATTCGGTCCGCTGCGGGCGTGGGCAACCTGGGGCTGGATGCTGTCGTCGGTGGGCATCAGCTATGGGCTGCATGCCGACCGCTCCCCGGTATCCGGATACGGCGCGGGGGGCATTTTTCTGCTGGAAGCCGCCTTCTGCCTGACCCTGCGGCCGACCTATCCTGCGGAATCCCGCGAACCCCGGCGCTGGCGCGACTTTTTCGGCTGGGAAGCCCTGCAGCTGCTGCGGCATCCGGACCACCGGATCATCTTCCTGACTTCGGCCATTTTCAGTGCGATCCTCTCCACCTTTTACCGGTATTCGTCGGCGCATCTGGCGGATTTGGGCAACCCCTCGCCGTCGGCCACGATGGGTCTGGCCCAGGTGCTGGAAGGGTTTGCCATGCTGGCCCTGGCGGCGCTTTTGACGCGGTTCCGTTTGAAGTGGGTGCTGCTGGCCGGTCTGATGGCGGGGGTGCTGCGGCTGGGTCTGATGGCCACCAATATCCAAGGGTGGCTGATTCTCAGTATCGCGCTGCATGGTCCGGTTTTTGTGCTGTTTTATCCCACCAGTCAAATCTACCTGGAACAACGGGTGGACCACCGGTTGCGCGCCCAGAGCCAGGCGCTGCTCTCCCTGCTCAACAGCGGGGTGGGCAACCTCAGCGGTTATCTCCTGATCGGTTGGTGGCACACCGCCTGCACCACATCCCTGGGCGTGGTGGACTGGACCCGTTTTTGGACGCCCCTGGCGCTGGGCACGCTTGCCCTGGCGGGCTTTTTCCTCCTGACCTACCGGGGGCAGCACCGGCCGGACTGAGGGCCGCCGGAGACGGGTGACTTTATCCAGGCGTGCCCGATTCAGGGCATGGCCGGCAATCCCCAGCGGGCCTGCCATTCCTGGTAGGGCGCGCGCGGCAGCAGCACGTAATGCGGGTGGGCCCGGGCATCCAGCCACTGGATCAGATTCACCAGGTCCGGCCGCGCCATGGTGGTGCAGCCGTGGCTCGGTTTTTCCGGACCCCGACGGATGTGGAAGAAGATAGCGCTGCCTTGGCCGGCGAGGGGAGGATCGGAGTTATGCCGGATTTCCAACAAAAACTCGTAGGCAAAATCACCCAGCCGCATGCGTTGTTTGGCATACCACGGCGGCGGATTGGCCGGATCCACCACGACGTGACGGTTGTAGGAGGGAAAGGCAGGATCGTCGATCCAGCAATCCCGGGCGCTGACCCGGTAGGTGGGCAGCCGCAAGCCGGGCACCGACTCCGGCGCATAACCATAGAGCGTGCCAATCCGGAACAAACCGGCCGGAGCCCGCTGGTCCCGTTCGCGTTTGGAAGGCACCCCAGGCTGGCCATGAGGCACCGGCAGCACGCCGTTCCCCCATGCGAGACCGGCTTTGCCCAAGTTGACCTGTTTGGCCTTGGGCCACGCGGGTTGCCATGGCCCGCCGGCACTGGCGCGGGAAAATGGCATCAGCCTGGCATGGGGAGAATTCCAGCCGTCGGCCACTGCGACCACCAGCTGTAAAACCGAGTCGGGCACACGTTGAGATTGCGCCCCTGCTGGGAGCAGGGAGCCGAGGCATCCGGCGAGAACCAACAAAAAGCGCTTCCGCGGCAGCAACCTCATGATCAGGACGGAAGGGTGGGCTGAGCCGGGCCGGGAGCCGGGGCTTCTGTGGGCACCGGGGGCGCGGGAGGAACCGGCTCCGTGGGAGCGGGAATGGAAGGCAGGGCCGGCGGGTTTTCCTTGCCGCTTTCCAACACTGGAGGCTCCAAGGAGGCCGGGGGCAGGGAATCGCCCGGCTGCAGGGTTGGTGCTTCGGTGGGAAGGGGTTTGAGTTTGAGGGACGACTTCTTTAATTCTGTGCCCTCAAATTCCAGTGGTGGCAGCAGGAGCAAGGCGTCCTCCGATCCCGGCGCCATCGGGAGATCCGGAAGATCCGGCGGTGGCGGTGCCGGGGACCAGCCCTGCAAGCCCGCTCCGATGGCGGCCAGTTGCGTGGGCGGAAGCACGGGATCGGCGAAGTCCGTCTGGGCGGCTTGGCGCATCTGGTCGCTCCCGATGTATCCTTGCCGGCCGCCGTCGAGTTCCACCCTGGCCCAGCCCCGGGTGGTATGCGACAACTTCACCACCTGTCCGCGGGACAACCGCAGGTCCGGACCACTGGCCTGACTGGGGCCGTATTCAAAAAATGCGGTGCTGTCCTCCGTGACCACCCAGCGGTCCTTCCAATCGGCGGGCCGTTCCGGTTTCTCCGCGACCACGGCCACCTCCTCGTCATGGTTGAATTTTGCCTTCAGCCGGGAAAAGAACCCGCCCTGTTTGGGCTCATCCGGCTCCTGGGCGGCGGGTGGATTCGGGGACACGCTCCCCAGCGGGATGGCCGGGGCGGCGGGCTGGATCAAAGGTGCGGCGGGAGTTGCGGGAGGAACTTTGGATTTTTTGGAATTTCGCGCAGGAACCGGCGGGGGTGCGGGCGCGGGCGGCGGGGCCTTTTTGTGGAAAGGGTTGAGTTTTTGCAGGATGGACCGCTTGGGGGCGGGAGTTTCCACCACGGCGGGGGCCGCGAGGGGTGGTGGGGTTTTCTTCGCGGGAGCAGCGGTGGCGGGAACCAGGACCAGAAGCGTCAGGCTGCCCACCAGCGGCGCCATGACAAGGAGGAGGGAACGGGGGGGATTCATGGCGGGGAGGGGTGGAGGACAGCTAAACAGGCCTGGGGGAAATTCACAACAAAATTCCCCGCTGGCCGAATTCTTTCAAAAAGAGAGGCGGCTTGCGGTCCGCCTCTGTTGCCACGAGAATAGCGGATGATTGGACGCGACTCCATCCGGCAAATCCTCCTGCGGCTCGGGTCGCTGCGGGTGGCGCGCGAGGATTTGGAGGAGACCTTTGTCCGCGGCCGCGGACATGGCGGGCAGAAAATCAACAAGACCAGCTCCACGGTGCGGCTGCGGCATATCCCGACCGGGATTGAGGTCATTTGTCAGGAGCAACGCAGCCTTTCCCAAAACCGCTATCAGGCCCGGGTCCTCCTCGCAGACAAACTGGAGCAGCGCCTCAAAGCCGGCCAGCAGGCCCGGCAGGCCGCCGTCTCCAAGGCCCGGGCTCAAAAGGGAAAACGCTCCCAGGGGCTGAAACGCGAAATGGTGAAAACCAAACGTCTCCGGAGCCAGGTCAAAGCGGGCCGCCGTCCCCCCGGACGGGAGGAATAAGGAACAGGATCCTGGATGCAGCCTGCCTCCTTGCTGGTGGGGATGAAGCCCGGCGAGGTCAGGAAAACCAAGGTGCCGGAAGCCATTTCCCTTCGCGGACAAATTTTGTGGCGGCACCATCCCGGGATGCCCGTGGTCGGTGAATTTTCGCTCATTCGGGACCCTGCAGGCCATCATGAACATGTTTAAATTTGAGTCTGCCCTGATCTTCCATGAGTCGGAAGGGGCCCCTCCTGACAAACCATGACTTCCCGCCTGCCCGCCCTCCTCATGACTTTCAGCGCCATCGGCGGGGCACAAGGAGCAGAGAAGGTATCGTATAATTTCGACGTCCGCCCGATCCTCGCGGCCAAATGCTTTTCCTGTCACGGGTCCGACGCCAATGCGCGCAAGGCCAAGCTCCGGCTCGATGACCTGAGCGGTCTGAAGGAAGGCATTATTGTACCAGGCCAGCCGCAGGCGAGCGAACTGGTAAAGCGGCTCCATGCCACCGACCCAGACGAGGTGATGCCGCCGCCGCAAAAATTGCCGCCTCTCAGCCCGGCCGAACAGGGCCTTCTGGAAAACTGGATCGCCCAGGGAGCGGTCACTGAAAAACACTGGGCCTTCCTTGCCCCGGAGAAGCCGGCCATTCCTGCCGGGGCCACGGCTGCCGGGCTGGCGCCCATTGATGCTTTGATTCAGGAAAAACTTGCGGTTCATCAGCTCCGCCCAGCCCCCGCCGCCACCAAAACGGACTGGTTGCGGCGCGTGTCCTTCGCTCTCACCGGCCTGCCGCCCTCGCCGGAGGAATTTGCCGCTTTCGAAGCAGCCCCCGACGACGAATCAGCCCGGGCGGCCGTGGTGGACCGCCTGCTGGCCTCCCCCCACTTTGGGGAACGGCTCGCCCAGGATTGGTTGGATGCCGCCCGGTATGGGGATACCTACGGCCGCCATGAGGACGCTGATTCCGAGACCTGGCCCTGGCGGGACTGGGTGATTGACGCCTTCAACCGCAATTTGCCCTATGATCAGTTCGTCCTCTGGCAAACCGCCGGAGACATGTTGCCGGAGGCGACCCAGGAGCAGCGGATCGCCACCACCTTCAACCGGCTCTGCGTGCAGTCGAACGAGTCCGGCAGCGACCCCGAGGAGTTCCGCTGGGATCAGGTCTTTGACCGGGTCAAGACCAACGCGACAGTCTTCATGGGCCTCACGATGGCCTGCGCCCAGTGTCACGATCACAAGTATGATCCCATCAGCCAGAAGGAATACTATCAATTCGCCTCGTTTTTTGATAACATCGACGAACTCGGCCTCTTCTCCCGGTATTCCAATGGCACCCCGTCGCCCACGATATTCGTTTACAAGGAGGGCGAAGCCGCAGAACACGCCAAACTGAAGGCCGCCATCCAGACCGCCGAAGCGGCCCTGCACCAGGCCGAAGCCACTGCCGAGGCCCGCTACGCCACCTGGCTCGAAACCAACACGCCACCCGGCCAGGGGGCTGGCTTGTGGAGCGCCGTGCTGGCGGACGCCAAAACCAAACGAGGAGCCTTGCCCCGCGCTCCCCAGCACTATTTCAGCTTTGATCTGATTGATCCCAAAGCCAAAAAGTTCGTGCCCGACGCCGGGGAAGGCGCGGGGTCATTGGATAATGTCAGTCTGACTCCTCCGGCCGGCCGGTTCGGCTTCGGGGCAGGGCTGCCGGCGGACAAGGACAAGAAGTACGAGTTCCCCGGAATCGCCGGGTTCCGCCGCACGGATCCTTTCAGCTTCACTTTCTGGCTGAAGCTGGAAACGCCCCTCCCCCGCGCCGTCATCCTGCACCACAGCCGCGCCGGGCTGGATGCCGCCAACCGGGGATACGAACTCACCCTCGAAAAGGGGCATCTCACCGCCACCCTGGCCCATTTTTACCCGGGCAATGCCATCCGTATCGAAACGGTCGGGCCCGTTGATTTCAAGGACTGGCAGCACGTCGGGTGGACTTATGACGGCTCCAGCCGGGCCGCCGGGCTCCAGCTCTATCTGAATGGAAAACCCGTCCCCACCCGTGTGGTGCGTGATGGGTTGAACCGTGACATCGCCTATCTTCCGGAATGGGGCGATATCGATAACGTCAAAGTCGCCGATGCCAAGGCGGCAGAGCTCATCTCCTTCCAGATCGGAGGGCGCACCCTCGACAAATCCCTGCGCGGCGGCGTCCTCGACGACCTCAAAATCTACGACTGTACCCTGACACAACCAGAAATAGCCATGCTTCATGGCGGCCCGTCCAGCCAGTCGGCGGACGGATGGCTCGCCTGGTTTCAAAGAGAAGTGGATCCGGCTTGCCGCGGGGCTTCAGAAAAACTGCAGCAGGCCCGTGCAGCCGAGAACGCCTTTTCCATCCGGTTGCGTGATCTGATGGTCATGCAGGAGCAAAACGGTCCGCGCCGTGCCACTCCAGTGCTGAAGCGCGGAGAATTCTCCAGCCCGGGCGATCCCGTTTCCCCCGGCATCCCGGCGGCGCTGTCTCCTTGGCCTGCCGACGCTCCGCCGGACCGCCGCGGCCTCGCCCAATGGCTCACCGCGCCGGATCATCCCCTCACCTCCCGCGTGGAAGTGAACCGCCTGTGGCGGCTGTTCTTCGGCCGCGGACTGGTCGCCACCGCCCATGACTTCGGCATCCAAGGGTCCCCTCCGTCCCATCCCGCGCTGCTCGACTGGCTGGCTGTCCACTTCCGCGAAAGCAGCTGGAACGTGAAGCAGCTGTGCCGGGAAATCGCCCTCAGCCGCACCTTCCGGCAATCTTCCACCCCTGCTGATCCTGCCGCCCGGATGGAGGATCCTGACAATCGCTGGCTGGCCCGTGGTCCCCGCCTGCGCCTGCCCGCCGAGCAGATCCGGGATGCCGCCCTCGCCGTCTCCGGTCTGCTGGTTGGTAAGGTTGGAGGCCCCAGTGTCAAGCCATGGCAACCCGAAGGCCTGTGGGAAGACAGCGGCACCCAGCACACCTATGAAATGGACAGCGGCGACGCCCTGCACCGCCGCAGCCTCTACACCTTCTGGCGCCGCACCTGCCCTCCTCCCCTGCTTTCCGCCTTTGATGCCCCCAGCCGCGAGTTCTGTCTCGTCCAGCGCGAGGAAAGCCTGACGCCGCTGCAAACGCTGGCCGTGCTCAACGACAAGGGCTTCCTCGAAGCCGCCCGGGCTCTCGCCATCAAGGTGCTCGCCACCAAACCAATGGACGATCCCGCCATCGTCAGGGCTGGCTTCGAGTCGGCCACCGGCCGGCCCCCTTCGCCTTCCCAGATCCAACCGCTCACCGCCCTGTTTTCCGAAGCCGCAAAGTACTATCAAACCCACCCGGATGAAGCCGCCGCCCTGCTTCAATCCGCCGGGAAGGAGCGGGGAAATTCTGCCGATGGACGCACCGCTGCCCTCATGGTGGTCTGCCGCGCCCTCTTCAGTAGTGAGGAATTCCTCCGCACCTGGTGATTTTTGCCTTTTCCCATGCATCCTTCCCTGACAAAATCCGCTCTGATGATGACCCGCCGCCAGTGGCTGGGCCGCAGCGGCCTCGGCTTGGGAGCCATGGCCCTGTCCCACCTGATGTCCTCAGGCACCGCGTCCGCCGCAGGAAGGCTGCCCGGCCTGCCTCACTTCGCGCCAAAGGCCAAGCGCGTGATCTTCCTTTTCATGAGCGGCGGGATGTCGCAGCTGGAGTCCTTCGATCACAAGCCGCTCCTGACCCAGCGCAATAACCAACCGCTGCCTGATTCGGTGCTGCGGGGACGGCCGGTGCTCGGCATGTCGAAAAACCAGGGCGCGTTTGTCTCCGTAGGCTCGCCGTTTCCCTTTGCCCAGCACGGCAGGAGTGGCGCCTGGCTGAGCAGTTGTTTCCCGCACCTCGCCACCCAGGCGGACAAAATCTGCTTTCTCAAAGGGATGGTGTCCGATGCCGTGAACCACGATCCTGCGATCGTGTTCATGAACTCCGGCGCCCAGCTTCCCGGCCGCCCCTGCATGGGATCCTGGCTGAATTATGGCCTGGGTTCCGAAAATGCCGACTTGCCCGGATTCATCGTCCTGGTCACCAAAAAACCAGCTGATCAGCCTTTGTCGGGCCGCCTTTGGAGCAGCGGTTTTCTCCCCGCTTCCTATCAAGGAGTTCCCTTCCGCGCCGGGAAGGAACCGGTGTTGTATCTGACGGATCCGGCCGGTCTGCCGCCAGCCCTCCGGAAAAGCACTCTCGAAGCCATGCACGCCGTGCAGGCCGACACGGCGGCCCGCCGTCAGGATCCGGAATTGCAGGCCCGCATCGATCAATACGAACTCGCTTTCCGCATGCAGATGTCGGTGCCGGATGCCATCAGTCTGGCAGGCGAGGCCGCGGCCACGTTGGAACGCTACGGACCAGAGGTAAAAACGCCCGGCTCTTTCGCTGCCAACTGCGTGCTGGCCCGCCGGCTCTGTGAGAAAGGGGTGCGCTTCGTCCAGCTCTATCATCCCGGGTGGGATCACCATGGACAGCTTCCGGAACTCTTTGCCGGCACCTCCAAGGAAGTGGACCAACCCGCCGCCGCTCTCCTGCAGGATTTGGAGGAACGAGGGATGTTGAAGGATACGCTCGTGGTCTTCGGCACCGAGTTCGGACGCACTTGTTATGCCCAGGGGAACCCCGGCAAGGAGGCCGGTTTCGGCCGGGAGCACCACCGCAACGCCTTCAGCTTCTGGCTGGCCGGCGCCGGCGTGAAGCCGGGCATCTCCCATGGCACCACGGACGACTTCGGCTTCGACGTGGTGGACGGGCGCGTCCCCGTGAATGATCTGCACGCCACCCTGCTGCACCTGCTCGGCATCGATCACGAGCGTTTCACCTATGCGTTCCAAGGCCGGCAGTTCCGTCTGACCGATGTGGCCGGTCAACTTGTTACCCCCATTCTGGCGTGACCAGGTTTCGTTTTTCAGGGCGCTCCGTCACGGCCTGCGCTGCCATCCTGCTCGTGCTCCCGGCCTGTAAAAAAGCGTCGGAATCCAAGGAGAAACCTGCCAAAAAGGCAGCGGTTGCCGTCCAAGCCACCCAGGAGCGGCAAGCCCTTAACACGATGGCCCGCACGCTCCGCGAACTCGCCGCGGCTACCCCGGAACCCTCCGCTACCTCCGCTGCCCGTGCCGCCGCTTTACTGGCACACCTCCGGAGCATCCCCACCGCCGACCTCCCGGAACCTCTCCGCGCCTCTTGGCAGGAAATGACCGCCGTGCTCGAAGCCGCGGCCCAATCCGGTCCCAACATCGGTCCCGGGCTCCAGCAACGCGGGGAAGCCGCCGCGGCCGCCCTCAATGCCGCGCTCGCGGGCCAGGGTCTGACCGAATTCCGCTTCTAGCATGGAGTGCCTGCAGGGTGGTCTGCGTTATTTGGGAAGCGCTGGCGCCGCTCCGTCCTTCCGCATCCGGTAGACCTCCAGGGTGTTCAGTGTCTCCACGCCCCAGAGGGTGCCGAGGTGGTCGAATTGTCCGGGATCCTTCAGGGCCTTTATCACATCCTTGCAGATCATCTCGCTCAGTTCGCGGATGCCCACAATCATGTAGAATTCACCATTGGTTTTCCGTGCCAGCTCCATCTTGGCGGCAAGCGCTTCCCTGGTCCTGACATACATGTCGCCGCGGGGTTCGTAGGCGAAGGTGTGCCGCCACAGCCAGCCGGTGTAGATGTTGGAGGGTTCGCTGAAGCCGCGGGGTTCATGCGCGCCGCGGGTCATTTTCCAGGCCCGCTTCAGGTTCTCGCGGGGATAGCGTTGGAAGTCTTTGACCATGGGAGCCCCCAAGGCGGCAAATCCCCCCAGCGCGGCGGCCCCGGCCACGCCCCAGCCTATGGCGCGCGCTCCTGCCTTCCGCCCGGGCTGCCAGGCGGCCACAGCTCCTGGACGCGGCGTGACGGCCGTGGCAAACAATACGGCCAGCACCGGCAGATTGTAGAGCAGATACCAGGTGAGGAGTTCCACCCGCAGCCCGTATTTAAAATGCAGGGCCGCCACCACTCCGCTCAACAGCACCGCCCCGCAGATCGACAGCATAAAACGGTCCTGACGCCACAGACGCACTGCGCCCCACAGCAAAATGAGGATGAGCGCTGCCAGCGCGGCCTTCGTCCATGGCGACTTCCTGATCAGCCGTTCCATCGAAACCTCGCGCGGATTGGCCTGTTCCTGCTCGTGCCAGGGGATGCCGGTCAGAATTTCGGAATCAATGTCATGCCGCCAATGGTCTTCCATGGGCTTGGCCCGCCGGCGGATTTCCTCAATCGATTTCCGCATCTGAAGCTGGCTTGGCATGGCCAGGGGAATAAACAACATCGCCCCCAGCAGTCCGGCGGCCATCCAGCGCACCACCGCCACGCGGCGCAGGGACTGGTCTGGCATCGGTCCCCACAACAGCCGGGCCGCCACCACCCCATTGGCAAAAATCAACGCATAGACGCCGCCTTTCCAGGAATACATCATCAGAAACTGCATCAGCCCGAAGACCAGCCAGTCGCGCTTCCGCCCGTCCCGCAGCGCCTTCATCACGGCCCACAAAGTCAGGATGAAAAAGAACAGCATCAGGGAATACCCACGGGCCTCCACGCTGAACCGGACGTGCCACGGATGCACCGCCATAAAAACCGCCGCCACCAATCCGGTCACCGGACGGCCCAGCCAGCGCAACCATCCTGCCACGGCGACCAACGAGCCCAGGCCTGCTGCCAACGGCACCAGCCGCACCACCGATTCCCGGAACGACCACACGGGATGACCGCCCAAGGCTTGCCAGGTCTTCAACGTCACGCGCTGCAACAGGGTGGACAGCCAATGGTTATTGCCACTCTGATCGCCGAAAAACGCCTGATCCCAGTCCACCGTATTGAAGCGCACGTAGTCCTGGATGGAGGCTCCTTTGGTGGTCGGCTGCCACTTTCCGTGAACAAAATCACAGAACATCCACCCTTCGTCCCCCCAAAAACCCAACGACATGGCTGGCCACCGTTGCCAGACCGCAAAGGTCAAAAGGCCAGCCATCGCCAGCCAGAACCAGCACGACCTTAATTGATCCCCCGCTGGTCCGGCCACCCTCACGGGAGCTGCTGCGGCTCCGCCCCACCAGCGTTTCAGCAGCAATAGCACGACCCCGATTCCCCCGGAGATCACCAGCCCTATCCACAGTCCGGCGGCCATGTATTCCCGCACCGGCACCTGCTTGACTCCGCCCTCGTCAAAGGCCCGGGTGGCCCCCGGTTTCCGTGCGGCCACCGCCCAGATCAGACAAAACAAGATCCATGCTATCAGCAACCAACGGATTGCCGCCTCCGGGTTTGGTCTTTTTGGAAGGTTTTTCTTGATCATCGGGAGAACTTTAATCGCCGAGCCCCAGCGAAAATGTTACCCGATTTCTGGATCATGACAAAATTTTCATGACCTTTATTTTGGCTGCCAAGGAACGCTGGGCAGTGCCTAATCCAGCTTCACCTGACGTGCCCGGACGCGTTTAAGCAGTGCGGGGACATCCCCGTATTTCACGGCGCCGGGCAAGAGGTGGCGGTCGAAGACGTCGCGGAGCCCCGCAAAGCGGAACGGGGTGGCCGCCAGCTGCGCCACTTCCACCACGCCATCGGGCACCTGGGTCAGAGCCAGGGCGGTCTCCGGCACGAGGGCACTTTCCGCGTGGACGTCGATCGAGGCCGGCTTGGGATCATGCTGGCGCATCCACGCCAGCAGGGCCATTACATCGTGGGCCCGGCGGGCTGGCAGCGGGGTATTGTAACCGGCGGTATACCCGAGGAAATCCCGGTCCTTGGCGACCCGCCGCACCTGACCGGGGGCGGCTTCTGTTTCGGTGAAAAGCTGGGGAATGGCCACAGCGGTCCGCGCCGCCAGGGCCGCCAGCACTCCGGCCGAATTTTCTGCGGCAGCACCATCCTCCGGGAGCCAAAGCGTCACCTTGCCGGACCATTCGTCAGGATACAGAAACACACACCGCACCTGTTCCGCCGGTTTCCCGTGGGTCAGCGTTCCCGTCATCCGCTGCACCGCTCCCTTGCGGGTCCGCGTGTCATCCAACTTCCAGTCAAACGGCCCGCCGGCCACCTCTTCCCACGTCCGCCCCAGCAGCACCGGCAGGGCCTCGTCGATCCATTCCGGACGAGCTGCGATCTGCCGGTCGGCGTCCGCCTGCCATTCCTTCAGCAGGCGTTTTTCAAAATCAGGATCGGATGCCGCCGGAGCCGGATGCGCCTCATCCCAGACCGTCAGGTCCGCTTTGCTCAATAACGTAAATGGAGCTTCCACGGTGGGGGCCGGCCGCGGCGTCTTCAGATGGCGCTCCATCCATTGATACATGGCGAGGCGGCTGGGCAGATTATAGTTATGAGGAAATTCGGTGCGGTTCAGCAGCGAGACCTTTTCGGGAGCTCCGGTGAGTTGATAGATCTGCTGGAGCTGGGGGAATCCTTTGGTGGAAAAGGCCTTCGTCCAGTCATCCGCTGCCGTGTAGCCCGCTGGCTTGGGGGCAAACAGCGCTGCCAATTCCACATTGCCGGTGCCAATCCGCAGCAGGCTGGCATTTTCACAGGTGCAGCCCCCCTGCATCGCGGTCGAGACCATCACGGCCGGGAAAATCACGGCCGGGCGGGAATCCAGGGCGGCGAGGAGAAACGTCTGGGTGGCTCCTCCGCTGGCCCCCGTCACGCCGATCCGGGCCGGATCGACCTCCGGGAGACTGGTGATAAAATCCAAGGCCCGGATGCCACTCCAGGACTGCAAGCCCATGATGCTCTGCAGCCGGCCCTCCGCCGCGGCACTGAAGAAACCCCAGCCGTCCGGTGCAGTCATGTCAGGACGCTGGGCTTTGAACAGATGCGCCAGGCCCTGGGAAAACTGGATGCTGTCGGCATAACCGATCATGTCGTAGTGGAACACCACGCAGCCCATCCGGGCCAGCTGCACGCAGCGCGCCTGCAGCGGACTGCGCGCCGCCGTCTCATCGCGTTCTCCACCGGAAGCCATTTGCCGCGCCACTTCCGCCTCCTCGGCCCGCATGAATCGCCCATCCGGCCAATGGCCGTGCGGACAAAGCACCGCCGGCAGGGGACCGCTCAGATTCAAAGGACGATAGAGACTACCGGTCACGTAAAACCCCGGCATGGCTTCGAAAAACACCTTCTCCACGGCATAGCCGTCGAGCTCCCGCCGCCCATGGATCACCGCCTTCAGCGGCGTCTTCGATGGCATCGGAAACAAACCCTGGGATACCTGCACCTGCCGCCGCACCACCGCGGCCCGCGCTTCCCATTCCCCGCGCGTCGCGGGCGGGGTAAAGGAAAAGTCGCCATTCAAATCCTTCAGCGGTCCGCTGCGGTGGTCGGCGGGGGCCGCATCCGCGGAGGCCCATGGCAGGGGAACCAGGGTCAAAGCCAGCAAAGTCAGGAAAGTACGCATAAAAAAAAGCCGGGTCAGGCGCCCGCAGTCTGCGGCGGCAGGATGGTCCATGAAAAGGACAAAACGCTTTACGGCACCACTTTCAGGACGCCATGCATCGTCCGCCAATGGCCGGGGAAGGTGCAGAGATACGGATAGTCGCCTGGCGTGGCGGGGGCCGTGAATTCGATGAGATCAGACTGGCCCAGTCCGATCAGCCTGGGGCTGGTGGCGAGGATTTCAGGGCTTTCCGGAAGGTAGTGTTTGGCCATGGCCTGCGGGTCCGTCAGCATCTGGTCGGCCAAGGCCCCGATCTGTTCCAATTGCCCGGGATTGACCAGCAGGAAGTTGTGTTGCAGCGGGCACTTTTCATTCCGGAAAAGGAGCATGACCCTGGCGCCGGCTTTTGCTTCCAGCTCGGGTCGGTCAAATTTCATCACGGCCGGCACAACCCCCAGCATGAGTTTCACCGCCCCCACAGATTCGGCCGGGGAAATCACGGCCACGCCTCCCGCCACCACCGCCGGTGGGGCCGGAAGGAGGGCGGGTGGAGCAGGCAGGGGTGGTTCGGGTGCTGCGGGAAGGGGTGGTTCAGGCAGGGGTGGTTCGGGTGCTGCGGGAAGGGGTTCGGCGAGGGGCGGGGTTTCGACGGGGCGCTCTGCACGTGGCAGGGACGGGGAGGCTTGAGCGACCATGGTCTGGGTTTCATGCGGCCTCGAAGGTGTCAGGAATCGGAACGGCACCACCACCGCCGCACAGGTGCCCAGAACTGCCGCCGCCTTGCCCCACCAGGGCCAGGCGGCAAGCGTCGCAGCCAAACCAGTCGCGGTGGCAGGAGCCTGCAGGGCAGCGGTGGCGAGCGCCTGGGGCAGACCGGCCGGGGCATGGGCCTGGGAGGCCAGCCCCAGCGCCGTTCCGAGGGCGAGGGTGGTGCTGGTGATGCCTTGGCGTTGCAGCACGCGGCGCAGTTTTTCCAAGGCCCGGGAGACCCGCATCCGGGCTGAGTTTTCGGAAAGTCCGGTCAGGCCTCCGACCTCACGGAGGTCGCGGCCTTCCAGATACCGCAGCACGAGGGCATCCCGGTCCGCGGCGGACAGGCGGCCCAGCGCTTCGTCCAAAACGGGGGCCATGCGGCGCCAGAGCGATTCATCACCGGGTTTTGATAAGGAGGTTTCCATGGCGGCACGGTGTTCACGTTGGCGGCGGCGTTGCTCGCTGCGGATCAGCTTGGAAGTGACAAACCCGGTATGCCGGTGCAGCCAGCCCGCGAGCACCGTGTCCGGCGGCAGGGAGCCTGCCTTTTGCGCCAGATCTGTGAAAACCACCTGCGCCGCATCCCGCGCCAAGGCGTGATCCCCGCCCGCGCGCCGCAGCGCCGTTTGATAGACCAGGCTGGCATGCCGCTCCACCAGGTCACGGAAAGCCCGGTCCGACGATTCGGTCAGGTAGCGGTGGAGCAGGGCGCGGGAGGGGTCCATGAAAGGGTGGTTTCATGGAGTAGAACCCACTGCGCAGTGGAAACCGCACAACTATTTTCCGGATCGGGGCCAATCCTACAACCGGCCCGCCAGGAGCTCGCGCTGGAAGATCAGCTCCTTGGGGAGGTTGTCGTAGAGGTTGAGGTAGAGTTCCCCCTGACTGATCAGCTCCTCGCGCCATTCGTTGGGATTGAAGGCCATGGCGGCGTCGAATTTTTCGCGGCTGAAGCCTTCGAGTCCCTTGGTGTTGAAGTCCTCGTAGTGGGGGACCCACCCGATATTCTGCTCATGGCCGGGGACGCGGCCCTGACAACGATTGAAGATCCATTCGAGGACGCGCATGTTGTCGCCGAAGCCGGGCCAGAGGAACTTCCCCTCGGCATTTTTCCGGAACCAGTTCACATGGAAAATGCGGGGGAGGTGGGTGATGAGGCGGCGCATTTCGATCCAATGCCGGAAATAATGCCCCATGTTATAACCGCAGAAGGGCAGCATGGCCATGGGGTCGCGGCGCACCCGGCCCACGGCTCCTGCGGCGGCCGCGGTGGTCTCGCTGCCCATGGTGGCGCCCATGTAAACGCCGTGGACCCAATTGAAGGCCTGATAGACCAGCGGCATGGTGGTGGGCCGTCGGCCCCCGAAGATGATGGCGCTGATGGGCACGCCCGCCGGGTCATCCCATTGCGGATCTATGCTGGGGCACTGGTGGGCTGGGGAGGTGAACCGGCTGTTGGGATGGGCCGCCGGAGTCCCTTGGTCGGGATGCCACGGCTGACCCCGCCAATCGGTCAGGTTGGCCGGAGGGGTTTCGGTGAGGCCTTCCCACCAGACGCTGCCGTCGCCGGTGACCGCCACATTGGTGAAGATGGTGTTTTTGGCCAGAGCGGCCATGGCATTCGGATTGGATTGATAGGAAGTTCCCGGAGCCACTCCGAAGAAACCGGCCTCGGGATTGATCGCCAGCAGGCGGCCATCCGGGCCGGGCCACATCCAGGCGATGTCGTCCCCCACCACGGTGGCCTTCCAGCCTTCGTAACCGGCCGGCGGGATGATCATGGAGAGATTGGTCTTGCCGCAGGCGCTGGGAAACGCTCCGGCGACAAAGCGTTTTTCCCCCTGCGGGCTTTGCAGGCCGAGAATGAACATGTGCTCCGCCATCCAGCCTTCGTCGCGGGCCATCACACTGGCGATACGGAGCGCGAGGCATTTTTTGCCCAGCAGGGCGTTGCCGCCATATCCGCTGCCGAAACTCCAGATGGAGCGCTCCTCGGGGAAGTGGACGATGTATTTTTCGGGATTGCAGGGCCATGGCATGTCCGTCTCATCGGGAGCGAGGGGCGCCCCGACGCTGTGCAGGCAAGGCACAAAGGGGTGATCGGTGCCCAGTTGCGCCAGCACCGGGGTGCCGATGCGGGCCATGATGCGCATGCTCACCACCACGTAGGCGGAATCCGTGATCTCCACGCCGATGATGGACTTGGTCGAGCCGAGGGGGCCCATGGAGAAGGGAATGACATACATGGTGCGCCCCGCCATGCAGCCGCTGAAAAGGCCGCGCAGTTTGGCCTTCATGGTTTCGGGTTCGTGCCAATTGTTGGTCCGGCCCGCGTCGGAGGCGCGCTTGCTGCAGATGAAGGTGCGTTCCTCCACCCGGGCGACATCGGAGGGATCCGACAAGGCCAGAAAGCACCCTGGATGCATTTCCGGATTCAGCCGGCGGAAGGTGCCGGCTTTGATCAACTCCCCGCAGAGTTGGTCGTATTCCGCCTCCGAGCCATCGCTCCAATGCACGTCCGCGGGTTGGCAGAGGGCGGTGATTTCTGCCACCCAGGCTAGCAGGGCGGCGTGGGTGGTGGGAGCAGCGGGATCGGTGGTCGCAGTCATAAGAGAAGCAGCAAAATAAGGCGGGTCCGGAAAAATTGCCAGCGCCCGCCTGGAGGGAGCGGGTAGCAATCCGGGTGCCGTCTGATGAGCCAGCTGCTCCTAAAAAACCATTGAGCGTGGCAAGCGACCGGCTTATGGCTGGACTTTCCCACCCGGAAAAATTTTAAAAATCCTCTCCCAGGACTCCCTTTTACCCATCCCCCTCCTGCAATATGTCACTCGTCGCCAAAGGTCTAGAAGGTGTTATCGCCAATGAATCCCGCCTCAGCGAGGTGGATGGAGCCAACGGGAAACTGTGCTACCTCGGTTACAGCATCGATGATCTGGTGGCCCATACCACGTTCGAGGAAGTCGTTTACCTCCTGCACCGCAGCCATCTCCCCAACCGGGCCCAACTGGCGGAATTCACCGCCCAGCTCCGCAGCTTCCGCCACCTTCCGGCCGCCGTCACTGATTTCATCTCCAGCCTGCCCAAGGACCTGGAACCCATGCCCGTCCTGCGCACCGCCGTCTCCCTGCTCGGCGCCCTCGACCTGCGCGGTGGCGATCAGGATGCCAAGTTGAACGCCGAACGCGCCCTCGCCCTGTGCGCCCAGGTGCCGCTCATCGTCGCCGCCTACCACCGGCACCGCCAGGGCTTGCCCCTGCCGGAAATCCGCACCGACCTCAGTGAAGCCGGCAGTTTCCTCTATCTCATGTCCGGCAAGGAGCCGACCGCCGATGCCACCCACACCCTTGATGTGGCCTACATCCTCCATGCCGACCATGGGATGAACGCCAGCACTTTCAGCGCCCGCGTCACCGTGGCTACCCTGAGCGACATGTATTCCGCCATCACCAGCGCCATCGGCACCCTCAAGGGCCCGCTCCACGGCGGGGCCAATGAAGGGGTGATCGACATGCTCCTCGAAATCGGTGATGAGGATAAAGTCGATGCCTGGGTGGCCGACAAGATGGCCAAAAAGGCAAAAATCATGGGCATCGGCCACCGCGTTTACAAGGTCCTCGATCCCCGCGCCCCGCACCTCCAGAAGATGGCCATCAAGCTCACCGAGGAATTGGGCGAGCCGAAGTGGATCCGCATGAGCGAACGCATCGCCACCATCATGCGCGAACAGAAGAAGCTGAACGCCAACGTCGATTTCTACAGCGCCACCGTTTATTACAGCCTCGGTATTCCCACCGACCTGTTCACGCCCATCTTCGCCATCAGCCGCACCGCCGGCTGGACCGCCCAGGTCCTCGAACAGCTGGAGGATAACCGCCTCTACCGCCCGCTGACCGAATACATCGGACCCAAGCCCCCCCAGCCGATCACCCCGATCGACCAGCGGCCTTGAACCGGGGCACTGGAGCGATTGGGCCACTCTTCCAGGCTCCCCTTTATGAAATCCGAGCCAGGTTCTCCCCCTCCGGAGGGGGCCGCTGTGCGGGTTTCCCTGCGCCGCGCCACAAGGGCCGGGTCCGGCGTCTTCCAGTGGAAGGAAATCCCTGACACCGTTGCCGCCGAAGCTCCCCTCACGCTTCGGGTTGAAGGCCGGGCCGTCGCGGTGGTGATGCGTACTCCTGGCCACGACCGCGAACTTGCTGCCGGGTTCCTCCTGACGGAAGGGGTGATCCGCTCCGCCCGGGATGTTTTCGAAATCTCCCTGTGTCCCTCCCTCGCGAGATCTTCTGACACGGCCTGTGCCCTGACAACCGGTCATGCCGCCGCCCCCGATCCCGGCGACAGCATCGATATACTGCTCACCAATCAATCGGCCTTCGACCCTGACCAACTCTCCCGGCATGTTTTCACCTCCTCCAGTTGCGGCATCTGCAGCAAAACCAGCCTGACCACCGCGATCCCGCCGGACCAGGTCCTGACGCCGGGACCAGAGCCTATGATCACAGCCGCCGTGCTGGCCGCCTTGCCGGAAAAACTCCGCGCGGCGCAACCCACCTTCGCCACCACCGGAGGCCTGCACGCCTGCGCCTGGTTCCCCGCCGCAGAAATCCTTTCCGCCGGGACGCTGCCCGATGGCCCGTCAGGCCCGCCACTGCTGCTCTTCGAAGACGTCGGCCGGCACAATGCGCTCGATAAACTGCTAGGTCATGCGCTCCTCACCCACCAGCTTCCCCTGACGGACGGGGTCCTCCTCCTCAGCGGCCGAATTTCATTCGAGTTGGTGCAAAAAGCCCACGCGGCCCGCATCCCGCTGATTGCCGCGGTCGGCGCCCCCAGCAGCCTTGCCATCGCATACGCCCACGCCGCCGGGATTACCCTCTGCGGATTTGTCAGGGAAAACCGGCTCAACGTTTACACCCATCCGGAACGGGTCGGTTAAGCCGGTTCCGCTTCGGGCCAAGCCGGTCCTTGACCGCTGGTGCTGCGGGCTGCCGGTCCGGAAGCCAGAGCGCTTCATGACAACTTAAGGTAGCGGTGCGAGAGGTGGGTCATGAATCTCCCCCCTCTCCTGCTTACGGTATCCTCCGCTGGACTGCTTTGGCTGGCTTTGGGCCGGGAACCGTCGGCCGCACAAGGCGGGCCGGTTGCCGCCGCAGTGAAAAACGAAGTGACCATCGGGGTGAAGGCCGAATTCCGCACCATTGTTTCCAATGGCTGGCCCGATCATGCTCCGGGGGCCTTTCCGCGGCGGGGGAATCCGAATACCGCTGCCCCGCAGCGTTATGAGTTCCGCGTGCCGATGAAGCCGGAGGCCCAGGCCAGTCCGGTGCGGAGGGGGGGATTCTGGTGGGGGGTGGCGGTGAATGGGGTGCCGTTTGAGCCCGGTACCGCGGAAACCTGGCAGAATGACCGTTCCTCCGGCTGGCGTTATGAAGCAGCTACCGGTTTCCTGGATCTTGGCCTGGATGAACACCATGCCCACGTGCAGCCGACCGGGGCCTATCACTATCATGCCATGCCCACCGGCCTGGTGCAACGCCTCGGGGGGGATGACCAGGAGATGCGCCTGATCGGCTGGGCCGCTGATGGCTTCCCCCTCTACACCCACACCGCACCCACCGATCCCCAGGACCGCTCCAGTCCCCTCAAAAAACTCCACTCCAGCTACCGCCTCAAAGGCGGCGAACGGCCGGACGGCCCCGGGGGCAAACATGACGGGCGCTTCACCGCCGACTTCGAGTATGTGAAAGGCAGCGGCGATCTCGATGAATGCAATGGCCGCACCGGCGTAACCCCGGAGTTTCCTGACGGCACCTACTATTACTGCGTGACGGAGCAGTTCCCCTTCCTGCCCCGTTTTTGGCGCGGATTGCCTGACGAAAGTTTCGCCAAAGGCGGCCCCCCTCCCGGGCGCGGTCCCGGCGGCCGACCTCCTTTCGGGGGACCTGGCCCTGATGGTCCTCCCGGGTTTCCCCTGCCGCCCTTGTTGAAGGTGCTCGACAAAAATGGCGACGGGGCGCTGGACGCCGCGGAAATAGGTGAGGCCCCGGCCGCCCTCCGCACGCTCGATGCCAATCACGATGGCCGCCTCAGCCGCGGGGAATACCGCCCGGCCTCGCCGTCAGGGAGCCCCCCGATGGACCCATGCCGCCCGGCCCGCCCCCGGGTGCTCCGCGTCCGGAATGATCCTGCCCCGGTCCAGGGGGTAATAGTTATAGCGGAGAACCATCCCCGGCAGAAGGGAGCAGGGGCAGGGCAAACAAAACCCTGGCCCAAGCGGTTTCCTGAATTACATCTGGCTAACTTTCTCCTGCCCTCCCCCGTATGACACTTTCCTCGTTTGGTTTACCGGTCCGTTTTGGTGTGATCCGTGCGCAGCTGCTGCTGGCCGGTCTGTGGTGGGCGGTTCCCGCCGGAGCGGCCCCGCAGATTACGGGCGCCTCCCTGTCCCCCAATCCGGTCAATGTCACCTCCGGAACACAATTTGCCACCATTGATGTGGCTGCGAAGGATGCTGCCGGCGTGGATGAAATCCTTGTTTCCTTCACTTCGCCGTCCGGCCACCCTTTGCCCCCCGTCATCCTCAGGGCTTCCTCGCTGTTGGCAGGCAATGTCTCGGAAGGCCGATGGCAGCGGATGATTGAAGTTCCCGGTTTCGCGACTCCGGAGACTCAAACGGTGTCGTGGTCGGTCAGGAACCTTTCCGGTCAGACCGTCCGTTACGATGCTGCCGTGGCGCCCCTGCCCGCCGGAATCCAAGGAGATCTGATGGTGCAGAACACGGGAACCGTGGACGCAGTCGGCCCCGTCATCACCGCCATTTCCACGACCCCCTCCTCGGCCAACGTCACCCTCGGCACCCAAGATGTCCGCATCGACGTTACGTTGCAGGATTCTGTGGCTGGTCTCGCCTCCGCATCGGTTTTTCTTTATCCTCCCACCGGCTCCTTCAGTATCGACAACGATAGCCTCTACTACGCGTTTTTTCCGCCTTTCGAAACCATCCCGGTTTTAACCACGGCGACCCTTACCCTTCCACAGTTTGTGGTCCCGGGGGATTACCGGTGGGTCGTCACCGCCACTGATGGCGCCAATCAGGTTTCCCAATATGGCGGCCCCAATGGTCTTCCTTTTCCTGGAGGATTTTCCGGCATTCTTACGGTGCAAAATGGCGGTACGGTGGACACGGCGGCCCCCACGCTGGTCTCGCTGCTGGTCAATCCGCCCAGCCGTCTGGTGGCCTCCCTTCCTTCCAATGTCACTTTCACAATGAAGGCCACAGATGAAGCAGGGGTGGAAACGGCTTACGCGCTGCTGGCCAGTCCGGACGGGCTGAGTTATGATCTCTTTCCCATGACCCGCAGCAGTGGCACGGCTCTCAATGGCACCTGGACGGGCAGCGTGCCCGTTTCTCCGGCCTATCCGGCAGGCACCTATCCGGTCGGAGTGCTGTTGGCGGATGTCACCGGCAAGACCATCACCTACGGAATTTCCAGCTTTTATGCCTCACTTCCGGCCGGCTCGACCCAGAACATCATTGTTTCCAATGGCCCCCTGAATGCCTACACCACCTGGCGTTATGCGAGACCGGCCCTGACAGGTCCCTCCGGTCTGCCCGGGACGGATTATGATGGCGACGGCCTGCCCAATGCGGTGGAATTCCTCTGCGGCACCGACCCGCTCCTGCCCAGCCAGCCCGGGGGGGCCGATCCCAACTCAGGCCGTGCGCCCATCTATTCCCTGACGCCCACCCATTTCCGCGCGGAGTACCGCCTCAGTGCCGCGAATGCCGCCCTCGGTTCAGGCAATACCCTCACCCTCCAGCCCAGCGCCACCCTCGCTCCCGAGGGACCTTGGGCCAATCTCACACCCTCCGTCGTCTCCGGCGATCTGCTCCGGGCCGAAATTCCATTGTCCAATGGGGACCGGCAGTTCCTGCGGTTTTTGGTGCTGCCTTGAAAAGAATCTCCAGCCAGGGCTGGGGTTTGAGCAGACCAGCGAAGGCCCACAATGGCAGGTGAGCCACTTGACATGGCCAGCGATCACCGCGTCGGCCATCCAGATGATTTTTTCTTGACGATTTGCACGGGGTAAATTACATACCAACCAGTCTGTATGAAAGCTTCCGCACCACCCACTGTCCCCCGCAATCCAGCGGCGACGAGGCAGAAACTGGTCGGTGCCACCGTCGGTTTGATTCTGAAGCAAGGTTTCAGCGCCACGTCGGTGGATCAAATCTGCGCCGCCGCCGGCGTGACCAAGGGTAGTTTTTTCCATCATTTTCCAAATAAGGAAGCCCTCGGCCTGGCGGCGGCGGACTGGTGGGGGGAGATGGGGACCGCGCTGTATGCCGCCGCCTGGCAGGACCCTGACCTGGATCCGCTGGAGCAGTTGCACCGGTTTTTCGACATCATGACAGGTTTCACGGAAAGGCCGGACGGGCCTTGTGTCTGCGTCGTAGGAATGTTGTCCCAGGAAATGACGGGCACCCATCCGAATTTCCGTGGTGTCTGCGCCGGACACCTTGATGATTGGACCAGCCACGTAGTCAAAATGCTGGCTGCCGCCAAGGCAAAACATCCCCCGGTGGTGGACTTCGATCCTGCAAAGGTGGCATGGTTTCTCAACAGTCTGTGGCAGGGATCCATGCTGATCAGCAAAACCCGGCAAGCTCCGGAAATGATCCGCAGCAATATCGAACTGGCCCGCACCTGGGTGGATTCATTCTTCGGCATCCCTGTCACCTCTCCTGCCAAATAATCGCGATCACCCCTGAACTTGTCCGCGAGATGAATCCGCCCGCCATTCCTCCACCCGACGGCCCCTACGCGGAATACTTCAAGAACGGGAGCGTCAGTTGCAGCGGCTGTTATCAGAATGGCCTGCGCACCGGCGGGTGGCAGTACTTCCTGCTCAATGGCCAGGTCAAAGCCGCCGGTCTATGTGTCGAAGGAAAAATGACCGGCGAATGGAAATGGTATCGCGAAAACGGAGCGTTGATGCAGACGGGATCCTTCATCGCGGAAAAACGCACAGGGGTTTGGAAACGCTATCATCCCAACGGCGTTTTGGAAAATGAAGGAACCTTTACCCACGACAAAAAGACCGGCGAGTGGCGGACTTGGGATGCCGCCGGTCAACTCATCAAAACCACCCGGCACAAAACCACCTGACTATTCTTCACCCTCATTAACCGCCACTCCCTTCCAGTCATGTTGATCATAATCCTTATCGGCCTCGCCGTTCTTCTGGTGCTCCTTGTGGTCGTCATCGCCACGCGTCCGGGCACCTTCCGTTACACCCGCAGCCTCAACATTGCGGCGCCTCCGGAGATGCTGTTCGCCCGGGTCAATGACCTCCATAAATTCCAGGACTGGAATCCATGGTCGAAGATCGATCCCGCCGCCGTGATGACCTACACCGGCCCTGCTTCCGGCGTGGGTTCCGCCTACAGCTGGGCCGGCAACAAGGAAGTCGGCGAGGGCACCATGACCCTTGTCGAAACCAAACCAGGCGAACTCGTCCGTGCCCGCATGGATTTCCGCAAACCCTTTGCCGCCACCAATACGGTGGACTTCACCTTCAAACCCGAGGGCAACCACACGGTGGTGACGTGGAGCATGTATGGCCCGAATAACTTCATGGGAAAAGCGATCGGCCTCTTCATCGATTGCGACAAAATGTGCGGCGACCAGTTTTCCAAAGGTCTCGCCACCCTGAAAAGCCTCGCGGAAAGCGCCCCGGAAACCTGATTCCCATCCCATCTCCCCATCCCCGGAATCACCATGATTGATGATCCTTCCATCGTCCAGTCCGAGGCCCGGCAGACCGCGGTCATTCACCTCACCATCCCCCGTGATCAAATCCAGTGCGTCATGGGCCCGGCCATTCAGGAAGTCATGGAAACCCTCGCCGCCCAGGGCCGATCGCCTGCCGGGCCGGTGTTTTCCCTGCACTCCGATCTGCAGCCTGACCGTTTCGATTTCGAAGTAGGCGTGCCGGTGTCAGAGCCCGTCCAGGCAACTGGACGCGTCTACGGCAGCATCCTGCCCGCCCGCCGGGCCCTCCGCACCACCTACACCGGTCCCTACGAAGGCCTTGGGGAAGGCTGGGGCGAATTCATGGACTGGATTTACGCCAGCGGCCACCCCGTCGCCAACGGCCTGTGGGAATGTTATCTCACCGGCCCGGAATCCAGCCCTGATCCCTCCACCTGGCGCACCGAGCTCAACAAGCCTTTGGCGGATTGACCCCGTCCTCACGCACCGGATTTTCCAACCTATCGCACCATGCCACTTCCTGCCCCCATCTTGTCCCCGATCTCCGAACGCGAAATCATCCTCGTCCGAGAGACCGACGTCCCTGCCGAAAAACTCTACGCCGGCTGGACCCAGCCCGAGCTGATCGTCCAGTGGTTCACCCCCAAACCCTGGTCAACCACCGCCTGCGAGATGGACCTGCGCCCCGGCGGCACCTGCAAAACCACCATGCGCAGTCCGGAGGGAGAGGAGTTTCCCAACGTGGGCCTGTTCCTCGAAATCGTCCCCAACGAAAAAATTGTCTTCACCGACGGCTACCTTCCAGGCTGGGAACCGAACCCCAATCCGTTCTTCACCGCCATCGTCACCTTCGAGACTCTGCCTTCCGGCAAGACCCGCTACACCGCCCGGGCCATGCACTGGACCAAGGAAGCCTGCGAAAAACACGCCGCCATGGGCTTCATGGAAGGCTGGGGCAAAGCTTTTGACCAGCTCGTTGAACTGATGTCCAAAAAGTAACTCCGTCCTGTTTCCTATCTTCCGAATATACCACCTTCCTTCCCCCAACCTTCAACTCTCAAACATCATCCACCCATGGCTACCGTCGCTACTTATCTGAACTTCCCCCGCACCACCGAGGAAGCCTTCACCTTCTACAAATCCGTCTTTAAAACCGAATTCTACGGCCCCATCATGCGCTTCGGCCCCAAGGCCTGTGGGGACCAAGCCGTTCCCGAGGCGGATCAAAACCTCGTCATGCACGTCGGCCTCCCCATCCTCGGCGGCCACCTGCTGATGGGCACGGATTCCACCGAATCCATGGGGCAGCCGCATGTCGCCGGCAATAACGTGTCCATCAACCTCATGCCCGACACCAAGGCGGAAGCGGACGCCCTCTTCGCCGCCCTCTCCGAAGGCGGCACCGTCGGATGCCCGATGCAGGACATGTTCTGGGGCGACTACTTCGGCTTCCTCACGGACAAGTTCGGCATCCAGTGGATGGTCAACTGCCCCTGCCAACGCGCTGCCTGACCAACCATCCGCCTTAACCAAAACAGTCTTATGTCCCAGCCTGTGGTGCAACCCTATCTCTTCTTCTCCGGCAAATGTGAAGAGGCCCTCGCATTCTACAAAACCGCGCTCGGCGCCGAAATTGAAATAGTGATGCGCTTCGACGAAAGCCCCGATCCTCCACCCTCTGGCATGCTCTCCGCGGGTTTTGAAAAGAAGGTCATGCACGCCAGCTTCCGCATCGGTGGCAGCCAGATTATGGCCTCCGACGGCTGCGGTCCCGGCGGTGCCTTCAGTGGATTCTCCCTCTCTCTCGCAGTCGCGACAGAAGCCGAGGCTGACCAGTATTTCGCTGCTCTTTCCGAAGGCGGCAAAGTCACCATGCCGCTCGGCCAAACCTTCTGGTCCCCGCGTTTCGGCATGGTCGAGGACAAATTCGGCATCGGCTGGATGGTCAATGTCGTGCCGTCCCCGGCAGCCGGTGCCGGAGCCTGATTCTTCCTGACTGCGCCAGCCTCCAAAAGCATGAGCACTCCATTCCCTGCCATGGCGCCACCGGAATTCAAAGGCCCGGAAATTGCCAGCACGCGTCTTTTCGCCGCCCCGCGGGAAACTATTTTCCACGCCTTCAGCGATCCTGCGCAACTCGTTCACTGGTGGGGGCCGCAGGGTTTCACCAACACCTTCCACTCCTTCGACTTCCGCGCCGGTGGCGTCTGGGATTTCACCATGCACGGCCCCGACGGCGCAAACTATCCGAACCGGAAGGACTTTTCCGAAATCGTGGAAAATGAGCGCATCATCTTCCACCATTTGCAGCCCATGCATGTCTTCACGATGACCATGCGCTTCGTGGATGAAGCCGGAGGCACCCGCCTCACCTGGATCATGCAGTTCACCACGCCTGACGAAAGCGGCCAGCTGAAGGACTTCATCGCCGCCGCCAACGAGGAGAACTTCGACCGGCTGGAATCCTGGCTCTCCCGTGCGGCTTCCTGACTTCAAATGCAACCTATCCAAAAATCATGAAACATCTGCCCGCTCTCGCTGGAGGCCTGCTCGGCCTCATGTTCATCGCCTTCGGAGCGATGTTCCTTCTCGACCTCATTCCGAAGGACGCCCAGCCACCCCCCGAGCCGGGCTCAGCCGCCGCGCTCTTCATGGGAGCCTTCGCCCCCACCGGTTATCTGACCCTGGTGAAAGTGCTGGAGGTCCTCGGCGGCCTGTTGGTGGCCATTCCGAGAACCCGGAACCTCGGCCTGCTCGTGCTGGGTCCCATCATCATCAACATCATCGCCTTCCACGTTTTCATCACCGCGGGGAAGGACCTGTTTTCCCCCATCCTGATCCTCATCTGCCTGCTCGCCGCCTATCTGCTCTGGGCCGGCCGCAAGGCCTTCGCCGGCCTCGTCAACTGACCGCCGGAATCGGAATCCCCACCAGCCCTTCAGACTTCCCCTTCCATCAACCCTCAACCTCCCCCCTCCTTATGAGCACCACCAATACCCAATACGTTGACGGATTCGTCCTCCCCCTGCCAAAGGCCAAGATCGCCGAATACCAGGCCATCGCCGAAAAAGCCGCCGCCATCTGGATGGAGCACGGCGCTTTGGAATACCGCGAGTGCGTCGGCGACGACATGACCATCCCGGACACCCTCGGTTTCCCGCAAATCGCCGCCGCTACTGAAGACGAAACCGTCGTCTTCGCCTGGATCACCTATGAGTCCCGGGAACAGCGGGATGAGATCGTGGCCAAGGTCATGGCCGACCCGCGCCTGAAGGACATGTGCAATCCGGAAAATACCCCCTTCGACTGCAAACGCATGGCCTACGGCGGCTTCAAAACCATCGTGAAAGGCTGAGGACGGGAGGCCGGGGGTGTCGATCATCCTGAAGCCAGCCATGGCACTTTTGCTGCTTTCCATCCGTGCCTGAGCACCACCAGCGCCGTCCTCCCCGGCTCCACCCGCTGGTTTTGCCCGCCAACGCCTATGGACCCGCCCTCCTCCTCCGTCCCCCTGGAAGCGCTGCAACGCCGGGCTTATCTCCTTGCCGAAGCCGCCGGGTTTCCCGCGGATCAGTCCGAGCACTTCTGGCTGATGGCCGAGCAGCAACTCACTCCGACCGAACCCCCTTCCGCTTCCGCCGCTCCGGCCCGGAAAGTCCCCTCATCCGCCAAGCGCAAACCTCCGGCCACGCAATCCATCCCTGCCGCCGAAGCCGCTCCGGTCCACCCCACCCGGAAAAAAGCCGCTGCGAAATCCGCCGCCCCCAAGCCCGCTGCCAAAGTCCCAGCCAAACCCGCCGCCAAGGCACCCGCGATACCCGCCGCGAAACCTCCTGTCAAACCAGCAACCCCGGCAGCCAAAAGTCCGGCCAAGCCCCGCAAACCGAAAGCCGGGGACGCTTCCTGATTCACCCGGTGTTCTCGCACTCAGCAACGGGAATCCGCCCTGCCTATGCCGGGAAGACGGGAGACGTTCCCTGCTCACGGCACTTTGGTGATTCCCTTGGCCGCCGCCCAGGCTTCCGCAGCGGCGGGTTCGGCCTTACGCCACGCTGCCAGTGCATTGTGAACGGCGGTTTCGCGTTGCGTGGGGTCAATCACCGTCAGAGCCCACGCAGCAGCCCCTGCGGGATCCACGGAGGTGACCTCGCGGCAAAAGGCCAGGACAGCGGCCTCCCTTTTGTCAGATGGCGGCAGCGTGGCAATCCAGGACGAAGCCGCCGCCGGGTCCTTCCGGGTCCAACTGTTGGACAGTTTAGTCACTTGCTCAGGTGGCATACTTTCGTAAAACTGTGCCGCTGTCGGTCCATCGTTCAGGCACACCTGACGGATGACCGTTTCCTGGAAGGCGGCACGCGCCTCTACCGGCACCCGCTGGAATAACCGTTTGAGATCCTCCGCCCCCGCCACAGGATCGGAAGAATACCGATTCCCCATGGCGCAAGTGCTGGCGATTTCCTTCCAGCCCTCGGAGTTAAGCGATCCCGCCGGCAGGGCAAGAGCGCGGTTCAGTGTTTCCGCGCCACTGGCCACCGGCCAAAAAACCCAGCGGCTATAGGCAGCCGACCGCAGCGCGGGGTCCCCGGTTTCATCCCCGATTTTCTTCAGTGCGGCAATCCGTGCGCCGGTGTAGTCCTCAAACACGCTGGGTGCCGCCAGTGTCCATTCCTCGGGTGTCAGATGTTGTTTTCCCCACGCTTCCGCGTTGCGCCAGTCTTTCGATCCCAGCGTTTTCAACAGGTTCCCGGCCGCATAGCGATGCATCGAAGGGTCCAGTTTCACATACAAACTGCCCGCTTTGTCCACATCATGTCCTGCTACCTCCTTCAGGTATTGAGCCAGCCTGAATTGATCCCCTCCCGAGGACTCCTTCAGCCACTCAAAGCCCCGCCCGGGATCCTGTTTCGCAAGAACCTTCAGGAGCATGTGTTCCAAGTGGGCATTGAGCCCTGGCGCAGGCATCTTCCCGGCCATGCCAAGCGCTTCCTCCAGTCCGATGGATAGCAATTTCCTGCCCCACTGGGGGGATTGTTCCACTTCATAGAGCCGGGGGAACCGTGCGAATTTTTCATCGGCTAAAACTGCCATCAACACTTCAGGCGGGATCCCGAAGAAGGCTTCTTCCAGCGCCAGTTCCCATTCGATGGAGGTGCATGAAACCAATTCGGGCATCCGCTGCCAAAAAGCGCCCTCGTGGAGCATCGGCCGCACGGTGGAATTCGCCTCCAGCCAGGCCCGCCACTCCGGTTGGGATATTTTGGCCGCGCCGGGAGGTGCCGGACGGACGAATGCCGGGACCGGCGGCGGAGGCGGCTCCCCTGCCCTGAATAGCAGGATGCACCAGCCCGTGGCGAGACCGGCAAATGAAGCCAGAGCGATACGGAGAATTGGTTTCATAAAAAACTAGGGCTTGGCAGGCAGTGGTCTGGCCAAAGAACCCAGGGCCGCTGTTTTCAAATCACCATCCGGCAAGCTGCGGACCCAGGCGGCCGCCGCGGGTTCGTCTTTGCGCCGCCAGGCGGTGAGGACATGGGCCACGCTCAGCGGCTGGGCATGGTCCTCCACCTGAAGTAAAGGCGCGAGGCCGGCCAGCACCTCCGGCTGCTTCCGGGAATAAGCCTGATACAGCCCCGACACAAAAGGATTTCTAACAACCGGGTCCTGCAGGTTCAGCGTCAACTCCACCGCTTCACGGACCGGCACATTCTCAACGGCCCAGGCGCCCTGGCCTTGAAAGAACATAGCATCGGCTCTGTCGTAAATTTCAGGGTTTGCTTCGGCATTCGCATCCAGCCATTCCACTGCATCCACTGGATCGTGCATCAGCCACGGCATCAGATACGTGGACCGGTCGAACTGACCGGGAGATTCCGACAGCAACTTCTCCGCATAGGCTCCCGCTGCCACCCCATCATGAGCGGCCCACACGCGGATCATCTTCATGTTCAACTCTTTGTCCTTGCCACAAATCCGCAGCACCTCCGGAAGGTGCGGCCCGCGTGACAACACATCCAGGATCGCCGTTCGGCTGAAACGGATGCCTCCGTCCTTACCGTCGCCCTTGTCCTTGACTGAACCCAGAAGCTCCAGGCCAGCACCGGATCGGCCTGGGCCAACCGCGTGCTGAAGGCACCCAGAACAGCAGGAAATTCCCCTTCATATCCTGGCACTTCACCCAAAAGCCTGCCCACGGCATCCAGCTCCTTCGCTGTCAGGCCCAGCATGTATTTTCTCAACTGCAGACCGAGTTTCGTCGGCTCGCCGGAGGATGGTTCCTTCCGCAGTTGTGCCAGGGCCTGCCGTAAAAACGACAGCGCTGAATCAGTTGAAACAGCAGGCCGCGTCACGGCTGGAATGGCGGATGCTTTCAGCGCATCGCCGGTTGATGCTAATAGGTTGGCCTTGGCGGCTGGCATTCCCGCCTGGGTAGTTGTGCCCCACCAGACCGGCACGCCGGCGGACACCAGCGCGATGGCGGCCAGCATGGCAGGGGACGCCACCCAGACCGGAAAAACATGGGCCCCGCCCGCCGCCGCCGTGGCCTTGCACCCCGCAGTGCTGACGGTTTGCAGAATGCCGGACATCACCGGGCGCGCCGCCGCTGCTTCAGCCGTCATACCCGAGGCCAGCGCGGCCCCCAAAACCGTGGCGGGCACGACTACCCCGCACCGCCGCAATCGCGCCGTCAACTTCTTCAGCGCCCGGTGCCCCCGCCGCTGCGCCGCCGCTTCGGTTGCGCCCAGATCCCTCGCGATTTCCGGAAAAGTCCTTCCTTCCACGTGATGCATAATCAGCAGCTCCCGGTCCGCTCCCGGCAAACTGTTGAGCGCTTCGTCCACCTGGGTGCGCATCGCTTTCCACGTTTCCTGGGCATTGAGCGGTGTTTCGTGCAGAGCGGATTCATCCTGATGTCGTTTCATGGCGTGGCGATAGCGCGATTCCCTCCTGAGCAGGGTGGCCGTCTCCAGCACTGCCGCCCGGTGCAGCCATGGGGCCAAACTGGGAGACGACACCAGGCGGGCAGCCTTCCGGGCCAGCGCCAGGAATACGTTTTGGCTGCACTCCTGCGCCAGATCCGTTTGTCCGCTCCGGCGTTTCGCGATGGAAAACACCCAACCGGAATGGCGGTGCACCAATTCCGCAAAAGCCAGCTGATCCTCCTGCTTCGCATAGCGTTGCAGCAAAACGGCATCCGGCGGAGGGGGATCACCTGCCCGCAAATTTTGGCTGTTATCTGGATCACTCATCACTACCTAGACTGCCGCGACCGACTGGAAGCAGACACCCATTTTTATAAAAGTGCGATTTGTTCCTTCCACCGTACTGGGCAAGCCCGTCGCCCTATGCTACGGCAAGTCATGCACTTCTCCATTTTTGAGGCTGACCCTACCGATCCATCCCAGGCCCGCGCGATCATTTCGCTGCTCGACAGCTACGCCGGCGGCCTCAACGGCGGCGGCCAGGGTCTGTCGGCGGCGGTAAAGCAAAACCTCCCCGCCGCCCTCGCCGCCCGTCCCACCGCGCATGTCATGCTGGCCACGGACGGCGGTGAACCCGCCGGACTCGTCATCTCCTTCGAAGGTTTCTCCACCTTCCAATGCCGCCCTCTCCTCAATATCCACGACGTGGTCGTCGCGGAAAAATACCGGGGCCTGGGCCTCTCCAAACGACTGCTCGCCGCCGTGGAGGAAATGGCGGTGCGCCTCGGCTGCTGCAAACTCACCCTCGAAGTCCTCGAAGGAAACACCATCGCCCAGGCCGCCTACCGTTCCCTCGGCTTCGACGGCTATCAACTGGACCCATCGCTCGGCAAAGCCTTGTTCTGGGAGAAAAAGCTGGCGTGATTTTGATGCCCTTGTCCTGCAACTATCCTCAGGGGTTCTGCTCCCGTTTAATGGCGTTCAGTATTTTTTCACCTTTCAGACCACTTGACCTACCGGGTTTCGCCCCTACTTCCCACAAGCCCGGGGAGGATGCCTGAAAGCTAACTAAATAATATTCCTCCGATTGGATCGTGGCCGGATCAAGACGTGTCCACCATTTGAAGTTGCGGAACTCGACCACCCCGCCCGGGGGCAGCTCCAGTTTTCCCGCTTTGACCTCTGGAAGCGCTGGCGTCAAAGTCTCGACTCCCTGTTCCTTCCTGAGGGAAATGACCAACAAACTTCCAGCGTCCGCGACCGGTAACGTTATCGTTTGCGGAGAAATGTTCATGATGGTCGCGACCGCTAAAGGTGCGGGCTCCCCATCATTGCCAATGGGTTCTCCCCATTTGAAATCGATGCCCAGAAACGGATTTTTGAAAAGTTCTTCACGGGCGTCTCTGGCCAATTGCTGGTCGGACGGGGTATAGCTGACATCTGCGGACATAGCCGCCAATTTAACCCCGGCCTCAGGTTTGGTGAAGACCTTCGCATAGCCGTAAACGGCCGCCCTCATCGCGGGGTGGCCGGGCTTCTTCAGCACGCTCCCAATCAGGGGCTTCAATTTATTCCTCTCCCAGACAAAGGATTCAATGAGCCAACTAAGAGCCTCATTCTTCCATGGGAATGCTGCATCCTGAACCTGAGCGGTTACATATTCGAAACATGCTTCAGGCCTGATGGAGCGCGCCATTGCCTTTTCCAGAATCTTCAGGCAACTCGAATAACGATGAGTCAGGGCGGCTGCGGGATCGGAACTCATTGCGAGATTTGAGATGACTTCTTTTATAACGGGAAATAACTCCCTTTCCTGCGAAAAACGCGTCAATCCCCACAGGGCATCGTCCAAGCCGTCGATACTTGCTCCCTGGCCTCCTTTCACCTTCCCCGTCGCCACGGCGGCAACATCTTCAAAAGGACCATCCCGCATAGCCATGGCATCGTACCGGCAGGTTTGGATTTCCGCATCCCCCACGTTTCCGAAGCCTTCGTTGGATTCCAGATCGAATGGGGCCTCCTGAAACAGACGGAACCGAATTTTTCGAGGTGCGCCCGCCACGGAGTCGCATCGTTGAGGCCAGCTTATGAAGCCTCCAGCGGGAATACTGGTGGAGATGTAGCTGTTGCCGCAATCGCTATACTGGTGCGAATCACATCGCTGCCATCTTCCGTCATTCCCTTGGGCCGTCCGTTTGCAGTAAAGATTCCCGTCCTGAGTAGGGACTACCGCCTCGGCCTTTGTCGCATTGATAAGATACATGCTGACGATCCCTTCCTTCTTATTCTGAAAATCCGCCACCAGGGTCAGTTTGTCTGACATCGGCTGAATGTGCTTGGGCAGATCGGCCAATGTCTTTGGCGGAGGCTCAACGGATTCAGCCGCTGAGCTGGCCATGGCCGGAAGCACCATCAACAGCACGGCACAAAACCAACCGATCCGTGGGGATGTAAAAATCTGTTTCACAAGCACAGCATAACAGCTGTCCTTCAGGAAGTCAGGCTGAACCTTGGATTGCTTTACATCCCGTGAAGCCTGCGCTTGAGAGCGTAAAATTGGCCATCATCCTGTGGGCTGCTTTCCGCCATTTTCTTCCATGAACCGAACCGACCGACTTGCCGCTTTGGTGATGCTGCTGCAATCCCGTCGCGTCATTACGGCGGCGCAGTTGGCGGGGCATTTCGGACTGACGGAACGGACGATTTACCGGGACCTGGTGGCGCTGGGAGAGGCGGGGGTGCCGATCATCGGGGAGGCGGGCGTGGGTTATTCCCTGCGGCGGGGCTATCATCTGCCGCCGGTGATGTTTTCGCCGGCGGAGGCAATGGCTTTGGCGACGGGCGGACTGCTGGCGGAGCGGATGACAGATGCCTCGGTGGGGGAATCGATCCGGCTGGCGCTGGGGAAAGTCAGCGCGGTGCTGCCGCCGGATTTGCAGGATCAGGTGAACCGGCTGCGCCGGGCGATGCTGGTGCCCGGCCGGCCGGTTGCCAGCGGGCCGGTGCCGCTGAGCCGCCTGCAAACGGGCATGGCGGAGGGCCGGGTGATGCGGCTGCACTATCGCGGCGCGAAACGGGAAGCGGCACACTGGCGGGAAGTGGAGCCGCTGGGGCTGGTGTATTATCTGGACCACTGGCACCTCATCGCGTGGTGCCGGATGCGGGGGGATGTGAGGGATTTCCGGGCCGACCGCATTCTGGATTGCGAACTGCTGGCCGAAACCGTGGCTCCCCGGCGCGGGTTTGATCTGGCGGATCATCTGGCGAAAGGGATGGTCCCCGAGGGATCCGAAACGGCGGTGCTGGACGTGGCACCGCTGGTGTTGGAATCGGTGCGTCGGCACTGGGGTCCCGCGGTCCGCCAGGAGGTGCCGGGCCACGGCGTGGTCCGGGTGACCCTGACTTTCTGCGGCACCGATTACACGTATCTGGCGTCCTGGCTGATGAGTTTTTGCCGGAATATCCGCATCGTGCAGCCGGAGCAACTGCGGGAGCGGCTGGTGGAGCTGGCGCTGGAAACCGCCGGGCATCATCAATCACCCGCGGCGTCGCAGGACTCCTGACATAGGGTTGTCAGTAGCCGGGCAGTGGCGGTTTGCGGTGCGGCGGAATCCGGCGCAGTCTTTTTGGCGGGCTGATCCCGCCCGTTCCCTTCCATCTCTGACAAAAATCAACCACACCGCACGCCATGTTATTCACCGAAGTCGCCTTTACCTCCTATCCTGCTCCCGATATCGCCGCCTCCCGCGCGTTTTACGAAGGGCTGCTCGGCCTCGTGCCCACCATGGCCCATCCGGGTGAAGGTGACAGTTTCTGGGTGGAATACGAACTCGGCGCACACACTTTCGGGATTGGCAAGGCTCCCGGTTGGAAGGCCAGTGCGGATGGTCCCGTCTGCGGACTCGAAGCCGTGGATTTCGACGCCACCATCGCTCTGCTGAAGGCGGCGGACGTGCCCTTCCGCATGGGGCCGATGGAAACGCCGGTGTGCCACATGGCCATCGTGGCCGACCCTGCGGGGAATTCCCTGATCATCCACAAACGCAAACCCGGCCACGCCTGAACGATGACCCGGACCGCCCTTTTCATCCAGCACCGCACCCTGCCCGGCAAACGGGACGGGATGCGGCAAATCTGGGAACGCCACGTCAAACCCCGTGTGGAGGCCAACTCCGCCCACCTGTTCTATTTTTTCTGTGAGGACGACCTGGATCCCGATGTGGTGCGCGTCTTTCAGCTTTACGAAAGCGATGAAGCGATGAATGCCTTCCTCGGCGGGGCATGGTATCAGGATTACCTCAGGGAGGTTTCCCAGGTCGTTGCCGCGCCTCCGCAGATTTCGCCAGCCCCGCTGGTGTGGTCCAAGTCTTCCCTGCCTCCTCCTCCATGACCGAACGCCGAACGCACTATCCATCGCCCACCAGCACGGGGAGGAATGAGACCCTGCTGGAAGTGCGGGGCCTGAAAAAAACCCTCGGCGGCAGGCCGGTGGTGGATGGCGTGGATCTCTCCTGCGGCGCCGGTGAAGTGATCGGGCTGCTCGGGCCCAACGGTGCCGGCAAAACCACTTCGCTCAGGATGTGTTATGGATTTCTCCGTCCGGATGCCGGCAGCATCCGCATCGCGGGGCATGATCTGGCCACCGACGGGGATCAGGCGAGGCGGGCGCTGGGCGTCTGCACCCAGGATGACACCTTTGACAGCGACTTCACCGTCCGCGGCAATCTGGAGCAGACGGCGCGTTATTACCGGCCAAAAATCGAGGGCCTTGCCGCCAGGATCGATGCTCTGCTGGAGCAGTTCGGCCTGACAGAATTTGCCAATCACAAACCGGACACCCTCTCCGGCGGCTACAAGCGGCGGCTCATGATTGCGCGGGCGGTGGTGCACCGGCCCCAGGTCGTTTTCCTGGATGAACCCACTACCGGACTGGATCCGCAGGCCCGGGTGGGGGTCTGGGAGTTGGTTTCGCAGCTCCGCGCCGCCGGCATGGCAGTGGTGCTGACCACCCACTACATGGACGAGGCGGAGCGTCTTTCCGACCGGCTGGTTTTGTTGGAAGCCGGAAAAGTCAGGGCCTCCGGAACCACCCGGGAATTGCTGGGCGATGTGGTGGGCGAACACGTCGTGATCATTCCCCATGGCATCCCCGGAGCCGGCGGGGTGGAAGTTTGGCTGAAGGCCCGGGGCACCATCCCGGCCACCGTGCTGGCGGACTGGCACTTTGCCCTGGATGCCACCGGACTGGCGGCGTTTGTCGCGGCCTTTCCCGACCTGCGCTACGAGGTGCGCCCGCCCACCCTCGACGATCTGTTCCTGTCCATGAACCAACAGGCGAAACCGTAACCTGAGAGTTTTTAACGACAGATTTCACGGAATACACGGATGACAAAATTACCCTGACAATCATTAAGCTGGACGGGTTTCATCATCGCCTTCCTCTCCTCCTCATCTGTGTTATCCTTGAAATCCGTGGTCCGCTTCCTTTTATCAAAAAAAATGAATATCAGCGTTTTCCGCCCTGCCTTCGACTGGCAAAGCCGTGCCGTGCTGGGCCGCCACTTGCGGGTGCATTTGAGGAACTGGCACACCGCCGCCCTGCCGCCGGTGTTTGAACCGCTGGTGATGCTGCTCGCTTTCGGCGTGGGTCTCGGCCGGCAGATCAGTGAACTGAGCTGGGCCGGCCAGCCGATCGATTATCTGTCCTATCTGGCCCCAGGGATTCTCGCCTACACCGCCTTCATGACGGCCTTTTTCCAATCGCTGTTCTCGGCCTACATGCGGATGCACTTCCAGAAATCCTGGGAAGGGCAATTGACCACCCAGGTGCGGCTGGAACACGTCATCTGGGGCGAGGCGTTATGGGCTGCCAGTCTGGCGACGTTCTACGCGCTGATCGTCTGTCTGGTCCTGCTGGGTTTCGGCATGGCCGGGGCGCTGCAGCTGCACTGGGCGTGGCTGCCACTGGCGATGCCACTGCTGTTTCTCGCGGCCTTGGCGTTCTCTGCCGTCGGACTGTGGTTCACCGCTTTGCTGCCCAGTATCGACCACATGGGCCTGCCGTTTTTCCTCGTCATTCTGCCGGTGGGATTTTCCAGCAGTACCTATTTTCCGCTGCCTGAGGTGCCCTGGCTGAAAGCGGTGGTGCAGTTCAATCCCCTGCATCAGCTCGCCGAAGGCCTGCGCTGGCTCCTGCTGGCCGGCACTCCCACCTGGCATCTCGCCGCCGCCGCCGGGCTCAGCGCGCTGATTCTGCTGATCCTGCTGCCGGTTGATCTTCGATTGCTGCGGAAGCGGGTTTTTGGGGATGCCTGACCGCCACAGGGTCTGATCGCGCAGGCACGGCCGGGGGCAGGAAAGAGAGCTGAATTCAAGCCGGGGCGGGAAGGATCGCCGCGGGATCAGGTCTTGCCCGCGGGTTTTCCCCGGAAGATCTTGGCCATTCAGCGCTTATTTAACAAACATGACTCAACCGAAACAACCACCCACCCGGGAACAGATCGCAGCGTTGGAACCTTTTGTGGGATTGGATCTCCCCAGGATCATGGTGGTGAGGAGTGCGGCGCAGGCGCAGTCCGCGTTCGAGGATCTGGCGCGGGCCGGGGAGGTGGGGTTTGATACCGAATCCAAACCGACGTTCTTCAAGGGGCAGAAGTCGGAGGGGCCGCATGTGGTGCAGTTTTCCACTTTGGAGCGCGCCTACATTTTCCAGCCCCACGTCCATGAGTCGCTGCCGGCGATCATGGGCCTGCTGGAGAGCACGGAGATCAAGAAAATCGGCTTCGGGCTGCGGGGGGACCTGAGCCACATTTCCAACCGGTTCAGCATCCGGGCAGGCGGGGTGGTGGATCTGGACCGGTCCTTCCGGATGCTGGGCTACCGGAACTCTGTGGGGGCGAAATCGGCCATCGCGATTTTGTTCCAGCAGCGGATGTCGAAATCCAAGAGCATCACCACTTCCAATTGGTCGGCGATGCAGCTCTCGGAAAAGCAGTTGGTTTATGCGGCGAATGACGCCTACGTGGCCATCAAGGTCCACCATGCGTTGAACGCCAGCGGCGTGGCCCGTTAGTTTTTCAGGAGTGGGGACCGCTATCCCGCCTGATCTCATTCCCGCGAGGTAATCCGGGCGATGAGGCGCTGGATCTCATCGTGAGCGCGCAGACCCGTGGTCCACTCCCCGGGGAGAGGGGGGGCGTGGGGCAGGGCTCCGTAGACCATGCCCATCAGGAGCGCCCGCGCGGCGCTGTCGCCCCCCGTTTCGGCATTGGTTGTGAGGGCCATCACCGGATCCTGCGGATGCCGCAGCAACAGGTGGCAAATGACCGGAAAAGCATCCTCCACATGGCAGGAAAGGCCGAGTGCATGGGCCGCGATCGCATCAGGTTCCCGGGAAGCACTGGAGGCCACCGCTGCCGCAAACCACCCGTCCGGGATCGCCTGCCAAAAGGTCAGCGCCGCCGTTTCCCTTAAAGCGGCGGAAATCTCCGTGCCGGACTGCACCGCCAGGGTCACGCGGGCGAAGAACTCTGCCGTTTCGATCACTTGAGGATCCCGGTGGGTGAAGGCGGTCTGGGCCCGCGCCGCCTGGAGCAAGGCCTCGTCGGATTCCCACTTCAAAAGATACAGCGGAGCGATCCGGGCGGCCCCGGCGATGTCATGGGAATCCGAGGCCGCCTCTTCCGGGAGCGCTCCTTTTTTCAGGTTTTCCAGAGTGGCCTTGGTGGCTCCATCGCGGTAGCTGTGGGTCGCGGGATTCTCCCAAAAAGCCCACCATTCCGCCACAAAACTGGACAAATCAAACCGCCCATGCTCCGCCAGTGAGCGCAGCAGGATCAGGGTTTGATCGCCATAATGGGTGAAATCGCCCGCCTGCTTGCCCGGATGATAGCTTGTCAGCGGAGCCGCAAACCCGGTAACCCGACCGAGCTTTTGCGCGATCTCACGCTGGTCATAGATCCAGTGCGGTCCGAGACAAAGGGCATCGCCGGCCAAGGAGGTGAGGAGAATTTGGGGATTGGGTTTCATGGGATGAGAGGGGGTGCATGAATGGAAGCGCCGCCGGTTCAGGCGCGGGCCCACCGGAATTTACGCTCTGCTTCCGTGATGGGCTGATCATTGATGCTGGCAAAACGGCGCGCCATGTAGCCGGATTCATCGAATTCCCAGTTCTCGTTGCCATGGCTGCGCCACCACTGGCCGTCAGCGTCATGCCATTCGTATTCAAAGCGCACTGCGATCCGGTTCCCCGTGAAAGCCCACAACGTTTTCTTGAGCCGGTAGTCCTGCTCCCGCTGCCATTTGTTTTTCAGGAACTCCACGACTTCGGCCCGCCCATGGAGAAACACATCGCGATTCCGCCACTCGGTATCCTCCGTATAAGCCAGCGACACCCGCTCCGGATCCCGGCTGTTCCAAGCGTCCTCGGCCGCCTGAACTTTTTTGAGGGCGGTTTCTTCGGTGAAGGGAGGAAGGGGCGGGCGCGGGTTCATGCCGGATATCCTGCATCTTTTTGGCGAAAAACCGAGCAGCACTTCCGGCTTTTTCTTCGCTTTGGAAACAACGGCGGCGGGGGGTTCCGGAACGATGTTTTGCATCGAAGGCGCAATTCAGCCTAATTCAGGGGCAGCTTGCTGTGGCGAGAGGGAAGGTGCTGCCGGAACGCGCTCCCTTTTCCAGCCTGACTCCCTGACCTGAATCGGCCCCATGCATTTCCGGGCAGCGCCCGCGTCCGCAGGATTTCAAGATCCTGCGGACGCCTATGGCGCTTTAATATTTTCAGGGAATGCGGGAGCGCACGCGCACAAAGAGCCGCGGCATCTGCACCGGATCGATGGTACAGCGCGAAACCAGGGAAGTGCCGGATTCTGAGGCGATTACCACAAGATCCGGGCGATAGGACCATTGGCCCGGCTGCTCCAACTGGGTGGATACCTCTACACCCACGAAGGCATAGATGCCTGGTGCTTTGGGCACTGTGAGCTCTATCGTCCGGCCCCCGGGACTGGTGCCAACCTGGACGAGGGGAGCCGCATTGCTGGCCGGGTTCTTCGGCAGCGTGCCGAAGGTGAATTCCAGCAAATTTGGCAATCCATCACCGTCGGGATCGGCATTGGGGCCGCAGATCGCCGGGTTCAGCAGCTCAGCCGGCGTAAAGTTTGCTGCCTGCCACTGCTGGAAGGTGAGAAGCGCGGCCAGCCCTCCAGACGCGTTGGGTTTGCTGTCCACCAATTGTGCAATCCCATCACCGTCCGGATCCGCTATGGCATCCACCCGTCCGTCGCCATTCGCATCCAGTGCGGCATTTCCAGCCGCCGCAATGTCAGGCGATCCGGAGTTGTCCGAATCCGGATCTGCGTAATCAGGAGTATCGGTGCCGTCGGTATTGCGGGGAGCCCCGTCATTGGCATCCCCAAAACCGGTTTTTCCATCAGTGCCGTTGGTGATTCCGTCGCCATCCCCGTCCGCATCGTCGAGGATGCCGTCATTGTTGGTATCCACTCCCATCGCACCGCCCTCCTGCAGATCGGAAAGGCTGTCATTGTCACTATCGAGATCAAGAAAATCGGGAGCCTGGTCCGCATCACTGTCCCGGAGTGTTGGAGGCGCAGGCACGGTGTCGGAAATGCCGTCATTATTGGTGTCGATATGGCCATCGCGCAGACCATCGCCATCGAGGTCGGAACCGCCATTTTCCCTGACATCGTTGATGCCGTCGCCATCGCTGTCCAAGTCCAGAAAATTAGGCACTCCGTCCGCATCCGGCGTCCCCACCCCCTCCAAAGCGTCTGCGATGCCATCTCCATCGCTATCCAGATCCACAAAATTGCCCCTGCCATCCCCGTCCAGATCCGTCGCCCCCTCAGTCTGGTCGGGGATGTTGTCGTTGTCGCTGTCGGTATCCCGGGAATCAGGGAGGCCATCATTATCGGAATCAGTCAGTCCCCCGCCTTCTGTGGTGTCCGGCAGACCATCCCCGTCATCATCGGGATCATTTTCGTCGACCGTGCCGTCATTATCCAGATCCACCGCCACCTGCGCCTCATGATGCCCGACCTCGACCGTGCCATTCAACAGACCGAGGGAGCCCAGGGCGACCGCGTTGAATTTGAGACTCAGCGCATTGCGGACAACCGTGATACGCCCTGCACCGTCTCCGGTCACCGTCTGCTCGTTGAGGATGAGGCGGGCCCCGGCCAGCCCGGACAATGCCAGATCAATCTCCGTATTCGGCGGAGGGTTGTCGCCCACCGTCAGCGTCACGGGAACATTCAGCACCTTCAGTTTCAATCCCGTCAATTGAGTCTGGCCGCTCAACCCGAGGAGGCCGTTGCTGCTGCCCGTGATCGCCGTATTTCCCTGCACGGCTGTCGCCTCGATCGCCACGATGGGAGGGGTGGCTGAAAGGATGGAAAGCAGGCTGCCCACGGAAAGCTGCAGATTTTCAACCGTCGAGGATGCCGCGGTGGTTTTTACCGCGGCGGCAGTGCCGATATCGGAAGTCGCGGAGGAAGTGATCGTTCCGGTAGCCTTCAAAAGATCGATCACGAGCAGCTGACTGACGTTCACATTCAGGGGAACGGCGGTCTGTTGTGAGGAGTATGAGGGGGGAGCTTCCCCTTGCGCCAAACCTGCTGGAGCAGGGTTCACCAGTCCGAGCCCCGCCACGGCCAAATCGCTGCGCAAACCATAAGCCCTGCTGCTTCCCGCGAAAGCAGGAGCCGCCTGCGCGGGCAAAGCACTGGCAAAACATAACATTAACGGCAAGGCGAGCCGGGTCAGTCGCTGGACACCGGCACTTGGATATCGGCTGGACTTGCCGGAGGGCGGAACTGGAACAGCCTGATTCGGGAAGGGCATCGGCGCATTCATATTAGAGGGGATCGAGGTTGAAGATGAACCCGGCTGGGAATTGACCCGGATCAGGTCCGCAGCGGAAGAGCCCGCTTCCCGGTGCTATAATTACCATAATGACCAGCGACAAGATATTATGGACGGGTAGCCATAATTTCTGTACGAAATCAGCACCCGCCAGACGCATCACGCCGAAAAGAGACCTTTGAGGCCCGGGCCGTTGGAACGGCTATTGTATGAGAGGCAGCCTGATCCGACCCGTCAGAGCCTTCCTCCGCTTCCTCGCGATCAAATAATCAGAGAGGCGAAGCGCCAACACCATGCACACTCCCATCACCAACAGGAATACGGCTGACACGAGGAGCAGGTCCTGGATCAACCCAGCGACGGGGGTGAATAGAGGTTTGGCCATCCCCCACGCTTGCCCCCTGATTTCCAAAAACCAAATAATCCAAGGTGACAATACCGACCTATTCACCAGCACCCCTCAAATCATTGCCGTGAGCACGGAAATGACGACAAGGACGATTCCGAGGCCCAAGCCAGAAATCGCCATAAAGAGCCAGTCCAGAATCACCAACCCGCCCGCCATCGCCACGGACCGGGATTTTTTGCGGCGCTGGGGAAGCCGATGCTGCGAAGAGGATTGGAAAGCGGTGGGGGAAAAATGCATGAGGCCTGTCTAGCAGGGAGCATTCCAGCGCCTTCATCGGGGAAAAATCCCACGCGAGTCACCCGGAACGATTGCAGAATGCAGCCAGAGTCTGGCGCTTTACCACAACATGGTCGCCGTCTTTCATCGGGCGGGGTCCCTCCATCGACGTCTTTGAAGCAGTCCTCTGCCTGTAAATCTCCTTGGAGTGGAGAAGTGCCTTGCACAGGAGCACACAGGCCGTTGGCAATGTCTGGGGGCGGTCAACATTCATAGAACGCTGGAACAGCCCGCGCGAGATCCAGTTTCGCCCAGCGGCCGGCTTGGAACATGTGGGCGACAAGCTCAGGCACACTGGGGCCTTGGGCCACCACGTAGCCGGCATTGCCGGGAGTCAGTGCCACAGGCATAGGAATCGTTGCCTGGGCGGAAGCTTGCCGGCCAGCGAGGCTAGCCAGGACACCGGCAAAAACACAGATGGCGATAGGGATCAGGAGTTTCATGGCGATACTCCAGCAAATCTTTTTGCACAGGCTGTTGATGCCTGGGCGGCAACTCATTGCTGCCCCTTCTGCGGAGGTCTCCTCACTCGTTATTGAACTCGACCGATTCAACCGACACCACCCGCTCGATGTGCGGGTACATTCTGAGGTATGCTTCGACGCCCCACGCCGCTTCAGGGACCGCGATATCCACGTAGCCGAAAACGTCGCCCTCTGGAGTGGTAAAGGAATCGCCTTCCTCCGCCGTGATGCCTGTGGCCACCCCTCTGCCATGGAACGGAATGGAGCAGGTCAGGCCGACGCAGTCCGCGAACTCCAGCACCAAGGGGCCAGTTAGCAGAAACTCGGTCACTGTCCCTTCCTGGATTCCCTTCTCTAGGCCATGGGTGATGGCCTTGCCCAGCAATTGTTCCCGAATCTGACTAGCCACCTCCTCCATGAAGGGAGGATGCTGATTGAGCCATTCGATGAGGTGCATACCCATAAGGACGCCGGCCGTGGGCGGAAGGATGCAGGGTGAAACCGGCACCGGACGAAGCTACTTGCCCTTTCCCGGAGACTGCCTGCTTCGCACGATTGACCGCTGATAATGAGGCCCGAGTGAGGGGAAATGGTAACCCGCCAAGGCTTACCAAATCCTTCTCAAAGCTTCAGAATCAAATTCCAGTTCCCGACCCTCAGGCCAGACCACTCCGAGTGCTGTGACAGATGCACGGGCTCCTGAAACGTCACCATCACCCTGCCCCGCTTTTTGGGATGGGAAATGGAGGGAGGGCATGGTTGTTATTTATAGAGCCGGTAGTAGGTGCGCGGGGAGGAGGGTGTGATCTGGAGGGTCAGGCTGTCGCCGGAGACTCCGGCTCCGGGCAGGTCGGTCCAGGAGTTAATCGCCATGGTGGTGGAGGTTTGAAGTTTCCAGTCCGAGGCGGAGGCGGGCCAGGAGAGGAGGACTTTGCCGCCCTGCTGGACGACGGCCAGAGTGGGCAGTCCGTCCGCGACCGGCATGGAATAGATCGCGAAATTGTCGATGCCGAAGAACCATGACGCGGTGCCAGCCTGGGCGAAACGGAAACGTACTTTGGTCTGGTTGTCGGCTTTGGGGATGCGGTGGAATTCGACGCGTTTGGATTCCAAGGGATCATCATTCACCCGGCCGCTGATGTAGGGTCCGAGGGTCGGCCAAGTGGCGGGAGCGGCTCCAATAAAGGCTCCGTAAGTGCCGCCGAACGGCTCCCCCGTGTCCGGATCATTGTAAACGGCTGTATCGCCCTGGGAAGCGGCCAGCGTGGCTTCCGCGTCCGTACTGCCGTTGGGAGCCTTGAGGATATCGACCACATCGATCATGTAGAGAATCGGGAGCCAGGTGACTCCCTGATCGATCGAATATTCGACGGAGCCGATGTTGTCCTGATTCTGCTCGTAGATGCTGTTGAAGAACAGGTAGAGATTGCTTTTGCCGGCGAGATCGAAGTCCGGACTGAAAAGATACTGGACCTGACTGCCGCCGCGCTGGTCGGATTCCGCGTAGAAGAAATTCCCGGAGACGAGCGTGGGGACGATGATCTTATTGATGAACTGCTGGGGAAAACTCAGCCGTTCTTCAGCATCCCAATGTTCAAGCGGGGGGGCTCCGATGGCGGTCACCCGGTCTTTGGACAGGACAACCCAGCCGAGATAGGCGTCGGAGTTGGGATTGTCGAGATCCCATCCTGCGCCGCCACCGGAGGAATGCTGCTCCACGGTCCAGCCGTGGTAGGTCCAGGTGGTGACCGGCCATTGCTCGACGGGGACCGGAGGCTCGGTCTGTTCGGTCCAGGAGTCGAAGTTTTCCGAAATCACCGGAGCCACGGGGATGGTCAGATTCGGATAGTCGATGACCGTGAAGTTGTATTGGGTGGTGGTGACATTCGGCGTGGCCGCGGAGTCGGCAAAGACCAGTTTGATGGTGTGCAGCGAGAGATTATTCAGGAGATCGGGGACCGCGTAACTCACCGTCGTTTTGCCGCTGGCCTTGGCCACAGTGGGCGCCAGCAGGACCCCGTCGAGGGACAGTTGGACGCTGGCCGGGTTGACGATGGAGCTGCCATTGTCCACCAGCCGGTAAAACAGGGTGGGCTTGGGAGCGATGCCGGAGGCGTTGGGTGCAGGGGCAGCCACGTCGGCATAGATGCCGGTGCTGGCGAGGGTCAGTTTTTGATAGGCTTTGATCGAGGCGGGATCATTGGAGTCATTGATCAGGATGTGGGTCGAAGGGTCGGACTGGGCGCTGAAAGCCCAGGAGACACTGGCGTCGGAGCCGCCCTCGTAATAAATCAGGCGGAAGCCATAAAGTCCGGCGGCGGAGACAGCGAAATCAAAGGAGGAGTCCGTGGCTCCGCGGCCCCCGTCGTAGAATCCCAGAGTGAGGGCCTCGAGTTGATTCTGCGCATTGGGCGCGGTGGTGACACGGAAGCCGTCATCGCTGTTCACCACCATGGTGTAAGTCCCGGGGTCCAGCTTGAGGTAAGTAAGGACCTCGACCGAGAAATTGTCGTTGCCTCCGAGAGTGCCCGGAATGCCAGGAAAACCCAGGCCGGAGGGCGAGCCACCTGTCTGATTGTAATCAACCACCACGGATTCGGAATAATAACCGTCCGGGCCGAACCCGTCGGGGTTGGCAATATTGGGAAAGGGCTGCGTGGTCGCCGGATTGATCAGCAGCCCGGCCAGCTGGGATTCGGCGCGCACGAGGGTGGTGTCCAGCGTACCGGAGGTTTCAGCCTGGACTGTCCGGATGCGGAAACCTGGCGAGGTGGTGTCAGCCTGATTCACCGGATGGGCGAAACTGGCGGGGATCACGGTGGTTTGCGCGGCGGCGGACCCCGCATACGCGAGAATTAGGCATGCCCAGGCGCTGGCTTGTTTTTTGAATAACGGATTCAGGTGCATAGCGTGGTGTTTTGTGATGATTGTTTCTGACCGGGGGCGGCCTGAAAAATTGCCTGACGGTCCGGTGGAATTGCACCTTTGGCAGAAATCGGAGGGGCTGGGATGCCGCTTCGGAAAATGCGCCCGCCTCCGGAATTTACGGAAAGAATTATCACCAGTCTCGTTGGGCGGCGGAGCGCGGACATCGTGGAGCAGATGCCAAGCAATAACGGACCCTTGGTTGCATTAATAGGAAATTTATGTGTCAAAAAAGCCTGCGGCGATAGCATTTTCGCCAAATAACTTGCTATATAAATATTGGCTCCACGATAAGTGGGAGATCTCCGCAATCCGGGGTTCGGGTTGATCTGGTGGGGTCGCTGGACCAGCTGAAACTGGCCAAGGCCTGACCCTCGACGATCATCACCATGGGCGCTTTGCTCGCGGGGTGCGCCCTTTTTTGTGGCCGGGAAGGCGAGCTGCCCGAGCGGGCATTAACAAAATCAGTTGGCTTAAGCTGACATTAGCGGTAGATCCCCCCATGTCTGAAACACTCCTGTGGTTGAGTCGGGAAGATGGATCTGTCACCGGTCCGCATGGAATAGTTTTTGTCCGGAGGGAGTTGAACGAGGGAAATATCACTCTCGACACTATGGCCGCCCAGGATGGAACTGAGGACTGGATTCCGCTGGAAGCCTGGGGTGCGGAACTCTACCCGCCCGAAACCATCCGTCGCGGCCCGAGGGCAACGAAGGTGGCCAGTATTCTGGAGGAGGATCGCAACAAGGTGCCGGTGGGATTGGCGCTGACGATCATGGTCGGGCTGGCCGGCGCGGTTTACTTCGCCGTCTTTTATAACATTGGCGTCAATACTGAATGGGGAACCGTGGCGAATCAGGGGAAGATGAACACCCGCATCGTGGGGCTCATCGCGTGCCTGGGAACCACCGCCATTTACATCCTCGTCCACATTATGGGAAAGAGGCGGTAAGACCAAGTGTTGCCGGGGAAAATTGCCGGGGTAAGTCAGCTAAGGTGGGAATCATTCGCTGGCCCACCCTTTTTAGCCGTTCCGGCAGGATTTACCCCGGCAATGAAACGTGCATTTTAAGGTTATAAAGGTGCATTTCCCTGCAATTCGGCCTAGAAATCAGTCAGGGATTGAAGCCCCGTAACTCGTTGATCTTCTCGGCCTTAAAGCCCTGTTTGGGCTTGAAAAAGAAGTGCCTCGCTCAGGACTTGAACCTGAAACAAATTGATTAAGAGTCAACTGCTCTACCAATTGAGCTAGCGAGGCGGATGCATCAGGGAACACCTGTGCGAAGGAAACCCATGCGCCTGCGGTGGCTGATTTCAACTGGAAATTCTTCCGGGAAACGGAGGGGAAGCGGGTGCCCGGGGAAAGGGTTTTCGATTTAGAAGTGCCACGAGGCTCCGAGGACCGGACCAAGGGCGTCCAGACCTGGATTGGGGTCGGTGGCTCCGCCATTCGACCAGTGCTGGAACATGAGACCGGCAGACAGGGCGAAACCGGGTTTCAGATAATGACGCACGCCGGCGGTGGCGAACCAGTTCAAGGTGAAGTACTGACCCTGGCCTCCTGGGACCCCAGTGCTGTCGATGGCCCCGAATCCGCCACCCACGCTGGCGTAGAGGGTGGTGGTGCGGCCGGGGAACCAATATTCGAGGGAGGGACTGGCCGAAAAACCGAGGTAGGCGGTTTCCGGCCCGGTAGCGATGGCTTCCGCCAAGAGGGAGAACCGGCTGCGGACGGTGAGCTCACCATTGCCCAAGCTGAACCGGAAATGCGCGGGCGTCCGCAGGGAGATGATTTGAGGCAGAACGACGTAGTCGAGGAAGGTGTTTTGGGAAACCCGCCACAGGCTTCCGGTTTCGACGTCCAGCGACCAGGCGGAAGCGGGGTCAGGCGGGGCAGGGGGGGCCGCTTCCCCTGCCCAGGCGGGGGAAAAGAGACCTAACGCAAGACAGAAAATTGGAAGTTTCATGAGCGGAGCACGGCGGCAAGGGGCGCATGGCAGGTGGCTTCGGCCTCAATGAGGAGCCCGGACCGGCAGATGTCGGCGAGGACAAACATGGCGTCTCCGGCCAAGGTGGGGAAGGCCGTTTCAAAGGCGGCCCGGGCGGCGGGCAGGTCGCGGGCGCGGCGGAGGAAGATTTTCCAGGACGCAGCCACCGCCTCCGGCAACCCCATGCGGCGGAACATGATCTGCACATTGTCGAAGGTGAGGCGGGCCTGCTCTTCGATCCCGCTGCCGAGGGTGGCATGCCCCTTGATGCTGGCGGTGCCGGAAAGAAACCAGGAAGGCCCGGCCGCCCCCTCGACCACGGTGCCGCGGGCAAAGGCGGGAGGCACCTGACCATACTCCGGGGGGTATTCCACGGCAGGCACCTGCTCCGGGTTTTCAAAGTGCCGGGTCGGCCCCGTGCCGGCGAGGAAGGCTACCGCCAGACTTCCGCCAACCGTGCCAACCGCAGAAGCCGCGGGCAGTCGCGGTTGGAAATCCGGGCCAAAGTGACCGGTAAAGGCCTCGTATCGCCCGTTGTTGAAGGCCCGGTAGTTTTCGACGCCATCCACCTCGCGGTTGATCTCCGGCAGGTAATTCCAAACGCGGTGGAGGTGGTGTCCATCGAGCTGTTCCAGCAGAGCCGCATACAGGCTGCGGGCGGCTTCCCGGGGGGGCAAACCAGGGTCGGCAAGGCCGACGCCGGCGATCAGCCCCGGCCGATGCAGGAGGTGGAGCCTTCCGTGCCGGGAGAAATCTGCTCCGGAGGCAATGACCTCAAAGTCCGGGCCGGCCAGCAGGGGCATGGCTACCTCCAGGACCACGCGGGTTGCTTCGGTAACCACGCGGGTCTGCGCGGCTCCGGTCCGGACGATGAGTTGGGAAGGGAATGGATCGTGGGTAACCAAGGGGCCGATCATCGGGCGGAGAGGCATTTTGACAATCCCATCGTGCAAAAAAGATTCAGGGGACGGGAGAGAGCGGGGTCACTTCCGGGGTCAGTTGCGGCATGGGCTGGGGCTTCCGCTGGCCCCACCGCATCGACCATTCGGCTTTCAACCAGGCGCGCATGCCGGTGAAAATCAGCTTCCTCACCGCATAACCAGGATGGAAGCTGTCGCGGAAAATAAAATGCTGGTCCAGATTCTTGGGGCCAAAGTTTCCTTGTTCCCGCCGCCGCCGCCCGAGGTGGGCCAGCCGCCGGTTGTAGAAGGTCATGAATTTTCCGAAGGCCGCCCCCACCGGTCCTCCATAGGGCAGGCTGGCCAGATTTTTATGATGGTCATCCATCACCATTTTGACCGGCCCGATGAAATAACAACCCACGTCCATCAGCACTGCGGCATTCATCAGTTCGGCATCCCCGATGTATTGATATTTGTCCTGATACAGGGAGGTGAACCAGCGCTGAAAGCTCTCGCGGTAGTTCAATTCGTAGGCCGCGATCCGCTCCTGGACGTCAGCGCCCCGCAGGGAGTCGCTCACGATGCGGTGCACCGCCCAGACCGTGTTGCCCACAAAATCCAGCCCGTGGCTGTAGAGCGGGTCCATGAACCCGGATGCATCCCCCACCGTGGCCCAGCCATCGCCGATCACCTGGGTGTTCCGGTAGGCGACCGTGCCGTAAAAATGGGCATCCTTCTCCACCGCCACCGCCTCCTTCATGAGATAGCGGCCAATGGGATGACTTCGCAATACGGCAGTCAGGCGGTCCGGGATGGTGCCCTCGGCCGGGGGCGTGAAAATCCGCCGGTCCCAGGTCAGCCCCACACTGACTTCGCCACCCTGCAGCGGGATCACCCAGGCCCACCAGCCATCGCCCGTCAGGTGATTGGTGGCGGTGGAGCGTTGGGACCAGACCCGCTTGGACATCTCCGGATGGAGTCCGGCCATTTCATGGCTGTCGAGATCCCCCACCTTCTGAAACCGGCACCACATGCTGCTGGTGGGGTGTGCCTCCAGGTTTTCCAAAGTCCCCCTCTGCCGGGCGATCACAGCAGCCCGGCCGGAGGCATCGATCACCCACTTGGCGGTGACGGTCCGGTTCCCGCTGGCAGTGCTGACGGTCAGCCGGTTGCGGCCGAGGCCTTCCAGATGCAAATCGCGCACCACGCCCGGCCGGACCACTTCACAGCCGTCTGCGGCGGCGAGGCCGAGCACATGGGTGTCGAGTTTCGACCGGTCCAATTGATAGGCGGGCAGACGCACCTGCAGTTTCGGCCCCAGTTCGGCGCACCGTCCCGCGCAGGTATTTTCCGGCCGGTTGAACCAGAACCGCAGGCCATTCTTGGCGATTTGTTCCCGCGACAGCCACGACCCCAGCCGGAGCACCCGGATCAAAAAGGCACTGCCCACCTCCGAGGTGCTTTCGCCCACTTTGAAGGAAAAGGCCTCACTGCGTTCCACGATCAGGACCCTGGCCTCCGGCGATTCCCGCTTCAGGAGAATGCCCATGCCCGCCCCCGCGAGGGCTCCGCCGATAATGACGACATCGTAGTCAGCTTCCATCATCGGGTAACGTGGCCTGGAATGGGGTTGGATTCAAACTGTGTCCTTTAAATTCCCCGCAGGCCTCCGGAGCGCCTTGACACCTCCCTCCGTTTCCCCGTTTCTGCGGGTTCATGGCTTCCCCCGCTCCCCCCGACCCGCCTGCCGGATCTGCTCCGGCCCGCTGGTCACTGTACGGGGATGTGCCGTGGCTGTTGTTGTTGGGTGGAGTGCGGGCCTGCCCGTCCTTTCTGGAGGCCCCGCTGATCGCCGGGTGGAGTTTTCTCATTTTTCTCGCCGCGGGAAAACAGCGCCGTTCCGTTTTGGGCAATCTCAAAACCCTGCTGCCGGACCGCCCGCCACTGCTCCGGCTCTGGTGGGCCTGGCGGGCTTTCTATCAATTCGCCCGCGCGGCGGTGGACGGGATCCGTTTCCAGCAGGGCGCGGACGTGCTCTCCTGGGAAATCGATGGTCTGGAGCACTTCCAAAACGCCTCCACCCAGGACCGCCCGGTGATTCTCTGCACCGCCCACATGGGCAGTTACGATGCTGCCGCCGCCTGTTTCGCGGGGAAAATGGGCCGGCACTTTTTTGCCGTGCGCCTCCCCGAGCGGAACCCCCGGCTGCAACGGCTGCGCGAGGAAGGGATCCGGCGGATGGAGGACGGCACCTACACCGTGCTCTACAATTCCAGCGAAAGCGTCCTCGCCGTGGAACTGCTGCGCGCCCTGCAACGGCGCGACTGGGTCGCCCTCCAGGCCGACCGCGCCCCCGCCGGCCTAACCGTGATGGAACTGCCTGATGAGGGGAAAACCTGGCTGCTTCCCAAAGGCCCGTTTGTGCTGGCGGCGGCGGCCGGAGCCCTCTGTCTGCCGGCCTTCGTGCAGCGGCAGGGCCACCGCCGCTACCGCATCACCTTCCATGCCCCGATCCAGCCCGACCGCGCTGCCGGAGGACGCGATGCCGCCGCGATCCGCCTGGCCCACGACTGGACGGACCTGCTGGGCAGGGTAGTGCGCCAGCGGCCGGACCAATGGCTTGTCTTTGAACCCGCCTTTGCCGCGCCATGACATCACGTGCCATCACTCCGGTTTTCCGCTGGCTTGCCTCCTCTACGGCGCGCCCGGCGCCCGCTGGAGCACAAACCTACGCCACCACCACTCCCGGGAATCATGCGGGGGAGGCCGCATTTCTGGCCTTCGCCGTTTTCAGCCTCACTGCCACCGGGGTCATCCCCCTGACGGAAAACATCTCGCCCGCCGTGCTGCGCTGGCTGGTGGTGGCCGGGCTGCTGTTTCTGCTGCCCCATCTGGTGATGGGTCTGGTTTCCCTGCTGCTTCCCCGCATGGAGGCAGACCCCGCCCGCCGGACCCAGGCGCAGGACTGGGGATGTCTCGCCGCGATGACGCTTTATGCCGGATGGCGCAGTTTTGACGCTGGCTGGGAAAGTCTGGTCTGCCGGATTTGGCTGGGATTTGTGCTCTGCAATCTTCCGTTTCTGCTATGGAAATGGGGCACCTCCTCCCGGCAAACCACGCCACCGGCGGCTTCCTGATTCCCCGCCGCGTTCTTTGTTATGAAAACCACCCGTCAGACCTGGCTGCTCCTGGCGTTGCTGCACCTCGTCCCGGCCGTCGTCTTTTGGAAAGTAGGCTTTACCGCCGGATTTATCGCCTTGGCGGCCGTTCATCTGACCCTGCTGGGGTTCACTCTCTGCCCACGTTCCACCTGGCTCAGCCCGGCACTCCGGAGTTTCCCCGTCACCGGCCGTACTCTGTTTCTAACCATCGACGACGGTCCCTGCGATGATACCCAGGCCCTTCTCGAACTCCTCGCCGCCCACCAGGCCAAGGCCACTTTTTTCCTCATCGGCGAACGCGCTGCCGCCCGGCCGGATCTGGTCCGTGCCATCACCGCTGCGGGCCACCAGGTTGGAAATCATACTCATACCCATCCCGAAAAATCCTTCTGGGCTTATGGGCCCGCGGCGCAGCGCCGGGAAATCCTGACGTGTCAGGAAACCCTCGCGCAGCTCAGCGGCCGGCCGCCCGTCTGGTTCCGCGCCCCGGCCGGGTTCCGCAATCCCTTCACCCATCCGTTGCTCAGGGAAGTGCCTCTCACCTGCCTCGGCTGGACGGGCCGCGCCTTCGATACCCGGCCTGCTCCGGTCCCCGTCCTGCTGGCCAGGCTCCGCCCGGCTTTCCTGCCCGGAGCCATCCTGTTGGTCCATCAGGGCCACCCGCATTCCCCTGCGCTGCTGGGGGCTCTCCTCACTGAACTTTCCAGCGGGGGTTGGACCTGTGATTTGCCGCCGCCCGTTGCACCCGGTCCGGGCCTCACGCCCGCCGGAACACCGCCAGCCAATTGTTGAATGGCGTGTGGCCGTGGAGGGGCTGCAAGGTGCCGGTCAGGCCGGCGGCGGTCAGGGTGGTGGTCAGGCTTTCCGCCGTCGGGTAATGGACGGGCAGGGCCTGCATCCAATGCAGCCGGTTTGCCATGCGGTCGTTCCAGCGGGTGAAGCGGAAGCGCCAGCCGGGGGTGTCGAGGCCGCTGCGGATCACCAGCACGCCGTCCGCACTGAGGCGGGAGGCGGCTTCCGTGAGAAGGCGCGCCTGCTCATCCGGCGGGAAGTATTGCAGGATATCGAGGATGGTCACGGAACCCTGATGGGCGGGCAGTTCCTCGCGGGCGTCCCCCTGGGCGAAGGTCAGGTTTTCCGCTGTTCCGTTTTGCAGAACATGCCGGGCGGCTTCGATTTTCCGGGGATCGTAATCCATGCCGTGGATCGGATTGAGGAAGCCATGGGCGCGCAGATAGAAACTGAGCACGCCCATGCCGCAGCCGAGGTCAAGCAGCGGGGCCGTGGTGCCCTGCAGGGCGTGCAGCACGGCCGGATAAAGGGGATCGCTGGCCACTTTGCCCGTGACATACCACCGCGCGTGAGGGCCGGGAAAAGCGCGGGCAAAACGCCACAGGGAGAAGGGCGCCGGTTTCATGGTCTCACCCGGGATTGACCCTGACAGCGCCTCGCCAGCAGCAGCGGCCAACGCAGCAACGCCCCCGGAAAGTGGCGGAGAAACAGGGTGACCAACCGGACATTGTCCCGCAGATAATGATAGTGCGAGACGCCACCCTCGGCCTTGCTGAGGTAGCGGACCGGGGTGGGCACATTGATGATCGGAACTCCGCGCCAGCAGAGCAGGATGCCGGCTTCACATTCAAAGTCATAACGCCGCCCGAACCAGGTCGCCTCCATCACCGCGATGAGGTCTGCGATCGGAAACAGCCGCATCCCAAAGAGCGAGTCGCCGATGCCCCACCACGCGGTCTGGAAGTCCACCCAGAAGTTGGCCACCTTCCGCCCCATCACCCGCTCCGTGGGCGCATTGGCGGGGAAGACCGGCTTGCCGAAAACCATCGCTTCCGGATGCCGGACCGAGCGCGCCATGTAGTCTGCAATCTGCCCGGCCGGGTGCTGGCCGTCGGCATCGAAGGACAGCAGGTGGGTGAAGCCCGCCCCGCGGGCCAGCCGGGCCCCGGTGAGCACCGCGGCCCCCTTGCCGCGGTTGGTGTCGTGCCGGATGATCCTCAGGTCAGGCTCATTGGCGGCGAGGGCTTCCAATTGTTCCGTAGTGCCGTCATCGCTGCCATCCGTCACCACCCACACTGGCTTCCACGCGGCGAGGGCCTCGCGCACCGTTTCCAACACCTTCGGTCCGGTATTGTAGGTGGGGATCAGCAAGAGGTGGGTGGAGGAGGGGGGAGGCACGGGAAGGAGAGGATTTTTGTTTCTAAACGGGCGGCGGACCTTCCGCGCAAGCGCCCTTGGCAGCGGGGGTGGCGGCGTTTAGCAGGCGGAATGACCGAGCCCGCCGCCCTCACTGCCTTGCCCCATGGACCGTCATTCCGGTTCGTGGACGAACTGACCTCGCTGGAACCCGGCCAGCGCGGCGAAGGGCGTTATACGGTGCGCGGTGACGAAGCTTTTCTAACCGGACATTTCCCGGGAAACCCACTCATGCCCGGGGTGATTCTGATCGAAGCTCTCGCACAACTCGGCGGAGTGGTGGCGCAGAGTGATCCAGGCACGCCGCCCCTGGCCGATTTGAAACTCACCGCCGTGCGTGGCGCCAAAATCATGGGCAGCGCGGTGCCGGGGGAAATCCTCACCATCCGCGCCGAAATCGCCGGACGGATGAGCGGGCTGGTGCAGGTGCAGGGCGAAGTGCGCGCCGGGGACCGCGTCCTGCTGACCGCCCAGGTTACGCTGAGCGGGGTGGCCGGAATTTGATAAGATTTAAAGCGCGTGGTCCCCCCGGTCCCACCATTCCCGCCACACGGCCCGGGAAATTTTTCCCCGCGCGTCCGGCTCCAGACCGGGACACACCCGCCAGTGACGCGGCTGCTCCGTGGCTGGCAGGAAGCGGGCGCTGGCCTGCTGGATTCCGCTGAGCCCGGTATTCCCTGACAAATTCACACAGACCGCGATCTCCTCGACCCGGGCCGGATCCGCACTGGGAATCCCGAAGACCACGCAGTGCCGCACCCCGGGCAGGGACAGCAGTTTTTCCTCGATCAGGGAAGGCGAAATCTTGCGGCCGGCCACGTTGATGGCCTCGCTGGCACGGCCTTCCAACCACACTGCCCCCGCCTCCAGCCGGACCTGATCCGGGGTCCGGAACATGCCCTCCCCAAGGTCCGCATCGGGCTCTGTATAACCCATGCCCACGGCGGCACTGCCAACGATAAGCCGGCCGCTGGCAGCCTCCACCGCCAAGGTCACGCCCTCCATCGCCGTGCCCGCGAGGCGGGCATCCGGGCGGGGCTCGGTGGTCCGGTCGTAGGCGATGCCGCCGCACTCGCTGCTGCCGTAAAAATTATGCAGCTTGACCCCGCAGGCCTGATGCACCGCACGCTCCAGTTCCAGCGGCAGCGGCGCTCCGGCGGAAATTGCGAGCCGGACGCGCCCGTCGATCACTCCGGCCGCGTGCCATGCCCGCCACATCGCCGGCACCGCCGGCAGGGTAAACGCAGGGCCGCCTGCCAGGATATCGCGCAGGACCTGGGGCAGGGGGCTTTCCGCCAGGATCAGGGGGACGCCATGCAGGAGGAGCGGCAGCACCAGATTGGAAAATCCGTAGGAGTGCGCCATGGAAATCACACCGATGTTAGGGCAGTCCGGCCGCAGGCCCATGGTCCGCACTATTTGATCCGCATCCGCCGCCAACTGCGCGGCGGTGAACATCACCTCGCGAGGCGTGCCGGTGGAGCCGGAAGTCTGCTTCACATGGCATACCGGTTCCGGCCACGGGACGGCGGAGGGACTGGTTCCGCTTCCGGTATCCACCGGCCGCAGCACCGCGTCATCCCGCCACGCCCGGAGCACCTCAAGGAGGAACGGCAGCCCCTTGCCTGCCGCGCAGACTTCCATCCCGGCCGGAGGCCGTGCGGCCGCCTCCGCGTGCAGCTCCGCAAAGGTCAGGACCCGCGCTTCCGCCGCCAGATGCACCGCCGGGCGGTCCGCGTGGGCACGCACCACCTCCAACCAGCGTTGCTGGAGTGGTTGACACCGTCCGCGTTCCATCGCTTGTGTATTCAGCACTTCCTCCCTTCCTGCAATCCCCGAATGGCTTATCGGTCCGCCACTTATACTCCCCGCCCGCCGCAGCGCGTGGTGGCCACCGGGGCCGGTATTCTCACCGCCCACGGGGCCGGTTGGCACGTGAATGCGGACGCCTTCCGGGCCGGCCGGGTCTCCCTGCGCCCGGTCACCCTGTTCGATGTCTCCCGCCAACGCGTCACCACCGCCGGCGAAGTCCAGCTTCCCGCCCTGCCACCGCTCCGCCCCGGCCCGCGTGACCTTCTGCGGATGGAACGCGGCACCCATCTTCTCCTCTACGCCGCTCACGAAGCCCTCGCCTCCTCCGGCCTCACCCTGACCGGGTTCCCTGTCGTGCTCGGCACCTCCGCGGGGGGCATGGCGCTCGGGGAAGCCTTTTACCGTCAGGCCCACGAAACCCCGCCTTCCGCGCACGGCCAGGCCACCCGGGCCATTTTTTACCAAGCCCAGCAACAGGCGGCAGTGATGCAACGGGCTCTCGGAATCAACGGACCGCTCACGATCATCTCCAATGCCTGTGCCTCCGGGGCCAATGCCATCGCCCACGCCGCCAGTCTGATCCGGCGTGGCGATGCCCCCGCCGTGCTTTGCGGCGGTTACGATGCCCTCTGCCAACTGGTTTTCGCCGGATTCGATACCTTGAAGGCTCTCAGCCCCACGGTGGCCCGGCCCTTCGATGCCCATCGCGATGGGCTCGCGCTCGGTGAAGGCGCGGGCCTGATCCTGTTGGAAAGCCTCGACCATGCCCGGGCGCGCGGGGCCCCGGTGCTCGCCGAAATCGCCGGCACCGGCGCCGCCACCGACCTGCATCACCTCACCCAGCCGCATCCGCAGGGAGATGCCGCCCTCGCCAGCATGACCGCCGCCTGTGCCATGGCCGGGCTTTGTCCTGACGAAATCGATTATATCAACTCCCATGGCACCGGCACTCCGCTGAACGATGTCGCCGAAGCCCTCGCCATCCAGCGCTGGGCCGGTGAGGCGGTGAGCCGCATCCGCGTCAGCAGCACCAAGGGCGGGATCGGCCACCTGCTGGGCGGTGCCGGGGCGGTCGAGGCCATCATTTGCCTGATGGCACTGCGCGGGGTATTCCTGCCGCCGTGTGTGAATGTGGAGACCCCCGATCCGGCCTGCACCTTCGATCTCATCCGCGAACCCCGCGGGGCCACCCTGCGCACCGCCCTGACGAATTCTTTCGGCTTCGGCGGCAGCAATGCCACCCTCATCTTCCGCCAGCTTCCTGACTGAATTTATGAACCCCGCGCCCCGCATCACCATCGCCGGCACCGGCGCGGTTTCCGCCGCGGGCTGGGGGGTGCCGGCTTTGCTCGGGGCGATGGACCAGGGCGTGCCGTTGCCGTTGGATCAAATCGCCCGCCCCGGCCCTGACGCCTCCCGGACCCTGCCGGTGCGCCGCGTCCCCAAACCGGTGGACCGCCCTGCCTTCCTCGCCCATCCCCGCCTGCGCCGCAGCAGTCCTATTTCGCAGTTCGCTGCGGCGGCGGCCCTTGAGGCGTTAGGCGACGGCTACGATAAAACCCGCCGCACCGGGGTCATCTTCACCCTGCTCAATGGCTGCGTGAACTACAGTGGCCGCTTCTTCGGCGAGGTCCTCCGCGATCCCGCCACCGCCAGCCCGATCCTGTTTCCGGAAACGGTCTTCAACGCGCCTGCCAGCCATCTGGCCACCCTGCTGGGATTCAGCGCGCCTGCCTTCACCCTCATCGGCGACAGTGCCCAGTTCATCCCGGGCCTCGAGCTGGCCGTGCAGTGGCTCCTGGATGACGTGGTGGACGTCTGTCTCGTGGTCGGTGCCGAGGAAGTGGATGCCCTCACGGCCGAGGCCCTGCATCTCCTCGCCCCGGGAGCCATCCTGACCGAAGGCGCCGGTGCCCTTTACCTCGAACGCAACGGGCCTGGCCCGGTTATTGAAGAGATCGCCGGCCCCATCCCCATCCAAGGCGTTCCCGGCCGCGCCGCCCGCACTGCAGCGGCTCATGGCCTGCGGCAATTCCTGATGCCCATCCTGCCAGGCACCCTCCTGATCGACGACGCCACCGGTTGCCCCCGCAGCGATGCCCCCGGCCTCGCCGCCTGGCAGGATTGGACGGGCCCCCGGCTATCTCCGCGCCGCCTGCTGGGCGAAGCCCCCGGCGCCTCCACCGCCTTCCAGTGCGTCCTCGCCGCCGGATCCATCCGGTCCGGCAGAACGGCCCGCACCCTCGTCCCGGCCATCGGAGCCGATCAGCAGGCCAGTGCCCTGGTGCTGAGCCGGGGCTGACTGGCGGGCAGCACCGGACGTCGCCGGAGAGCGGAGGGGATCGCATTCCTGTTTGGCAAATGGCAAAACCGGCCTAACCTGCCGGGCCATGGACCCGCTTCCTTCTGCCGCTTCGTCTTCTGTTTCCTTTATCGCCGGCCAGGTGTCGTGGCTGCGGCGGCATCCGGTCTTTCCCCTGCTGGCGGCCTGCGCAGGCAGTGCCCTGTTGAGTGTGGTGCTGCTTTTCACGCGGAAGGCCATCACCGGTCAGGGACGGCTGGGTTTTATCCCGTTCAACCTGATCCTGGCGTTCATCCCCCTGGCGTTTCTGCTATTGTTTGAACGATCCCAAAAGCGGGGCCATGCCATCCTCTGCTCGATGCTATGGCTGCTGTTTTTTGCCAATGCCCCGTACATGCTGACGGATCTGGTGCATTTCGACAAACGTCTCGGACCGGCCTCGTGGCTGGATCTGCTGGCGCTGGTGGCCGCCGCCTGGGCAGCCCTGCTGGGTGGCATGATCACCCTGCGTTTCATGCAGGACCGGGTGCGCCTGCACCGCAGTCCGGTGATGGGCCACGGGTTTGTCCTGACGGTTCTCTTCCTGACCAGCATCGGCATCTACATCGGCCGGTTCCTGCGCTTTCACAGCTGGCACGCCCTGCTGAAGCCGCAGGACCTGATCCAGGAAACCACCGCCCGGTTCCTCGGTTCCATGGCTGATCCGATGGCGTGGCCGTTTACCCTGGCGGTGTTTGGGCTGCTCTGCTGCATCCACTATTCCTTGTCCGCTTTTGCCCATGCCTCGCGGCGCGGTGCCCTGAACTAACGAATCGCCAGTTCCTGCGGAGCCTTGACCCCGTGGATCAGGAGACGGGACGCCGCTTTCAGCAGCCACCGGCTCCGTAGCGAGCGGGTCGAGGCCCCGGAAGTCAGGCAGGCGATGTGTTTGTTGAGCGTGCGGTCGATGGCGTGCTGTACCGGATTGGTCCGCTGCAGCCGCATCTGGTGGCCGGCTTCGTAGAGGGAGAAAATCCGGCCATCATAAAAATACCCGATCAACTCATTCCATGCCGCATACCACCGGCGCATCACCCGGTCATAACCTTCCAGAGGAGCGCCTTTTTCCAACGTGGCATCCAATTGCGCCGCCGACTCCATCGCCAGAAACAAACCGGACGAAAGCATGGGGTCCACAAAGCCGAAAGCATCCCCCACCGCGGCCCAGCCGGGTCCGCTGGAACGGTCCGAGACCAATTGATAGTTGGTGTAAGCGGCCACCGGGGAAACCCGCCGTGCGTGCCGGGCGGCTTCGGCCATCAGGGGCTCGGTCTGCAACGCTTTTTTCAGCCGCTCCTCCGCGGTGGCGCCCAGCGCCCTGGCCCGCTCCTTGTTGATGACGACGCCGACGGAGAGTTTTCCCGGCAACGGAATGCGCCAGCTCCAGCCCTGGTCCAGCCGGGTGATCAGCACCTGACCGGCAGGTTCCGGCATCGCAAACCCCTCGTAGTGCGCAAAATAAGCCACGTCGTCGCGCCCACCCCGCTGCGCCCCGATTTCCAGCAGCCTGGCAAACAGCCGGGACCGTCCGGTCGCATCCACCAGCAGGTCCGGCTGCTGGTTTCCCAGCGAAGGTGCCGCGGCCAGCGAGGCGTCATCCAAGGCCAACTCCCGGCCCGTGCCCGCCGGCGCTTTCACCACCCCGGCCCGGCAGCCCACAAAAACTGCCCCCAGCTCCATGGCCCGGGCTTTCAACAATTCATCAAACTCCATCCGGTCCACATTGTAGGCGTAAGTGGGCAACGGAGCGATGGGTGCGAAGTTGAAATGAATCGGCGTGGCCTCGCCATGCAGAAAGGACACCCCGGGTTTCCGTTCACTGATAGCGGCGGTGCGCTCCTCGATCTCCAACCGACGCAACAAAGGCACCACCGCCGGAATCAGGCTTTCCCCCACCAGCAGTTCCGGCCGCTTGCCGTCATCAAACACCACCGTGCGCACCCCGCGCTGTGCCAGCAGGGCGGCCAGCGTACAGGCCGCGGGTCCCGCTCCCACGATCGCGACTGACGGCAGAGATTTCATACGGGAGGTTTACGTTTCACTGGCTCCGCCAAAAAGCAAACCACGCCCACCAGCGCCCAGCACAAGATCAATCCCAACCCTGCCAGCGACAAGCCAATGGCCTGGGCTGGCGGAACTCCATGCCAACTTCCCAGCACCGTTTCAAAAGCCTTCTCCCGGACCCCGAGTCCGGCAATGGAGACCGGCACTGCCGCCGCCACATCCGCCACCGCCGCCGCCCCCATGAATTTCACAGCCGGCACCACCACCCCGAGCGCCCGCGCGGCACAATAAAACACCGCATACTGCAGCAGGAGCAGCGGAATCGATAACAAAGCGGCCTGGGCAAACCCCTTCCTCGTTCCGGCATCCAACAGAAACCGGCGCAAACGGTGATGCCATTCCGGCTGGTATTGCCGCAGGGCGAGGCCCACGCCAAAAAAGACCACGGTGGCGAGGGTCAACGCCACCCATGCCCCCATGCCCACCGTCAGATTGCCGCCCACCGCGCTGATCACCAGCAGTGCCATGACAACAAAAGCCGGAAAGGCACTGGTATGATCCAGCCCGAGGGAAGCGACGAGGGCCACCCGTTTTCCCGGACAGCGTCGCCCTGCCAGCAGCACTTTTACGGCATCGGCCCCCACCGGACCGAGGGAGAGCAGCCCTGCCGCGGTGCCGATCAAGGTAATCCGCAGGGCCGTGAGAAAGGACAACGTCACCCCCGCGGTGCGCAGACAGACCCGCCAGCGGCAGGCTTCCACCACCTGACCCAGCCCCGCCGCCGCGAACCCCAGCATCAGCCAGCCCGGGGTGAGGAGCCTCAAGCCTTCCAGACCTTCCCGGATCTCCGGATTGGAAAACAGCCAGAAGAGCAGCCCGGCGGTCACGGCGGCTTTGAGAAGCCAGGCAGTCAGGGCGCGCATCGGGATAAAATCAGGCTCCCGGCTGCGACGCGGTGATCGCGGCGGCCATGGTCGATACGCTGCTCAGAATCCCCTTGGCGGCTTCCCCATCGGACATTTTCAGGCCAAAACGTTTTTCCAGGGCCACCACCAGTTGCAAGGCATCCACCGAATCCAGTCCCAGCCCTTCCGGGCCGAACAGCGGCATCTCATCGGAAATCTCTGCGGCAGTCACCTGCAGCATCAATTCTTCGACCAGCATCTCTTTGATTTCCTGCAACAATGGGGGGGTCATGCTTGTCCGCCAAGGGGTAGGTCGGACTGCCGGGGCAATTCAAGCGCCAATGCGGCCTGAACCCGTTCGCCTAAAGGATGCCCCCGTCCATTTTGATCACGCTGCCGGTCACATACCCCGCGGGTTCCCCCGCCAGATACAACACCAGCCCGGCCACTTCCTCCGGGGTGCCCAGCCGCCGGGCCGGCACCCGCTTCGCCAATTCGGCCAATGCGGCGGGATCATTTCCGAGGGCTTCGGTCCGGATGTAGCCGGGACAAATCGCGTTCACGGTGATCCCGGCCCGGGCGGTTTCCTTGGCCAGCGATTGGGTCAGGGCCACCACCCCGGCCTTGGCGGCGGCGTAATTCGTCTGCCCGGCCGGGGCCAGCAGCGCGCTCAACGAGGCCACATTGATGATCCGCCCGGTGCGCTGGCCCATCATAATTTTGAGGACCGCCCGGCAGCCGAGGAAGGTGCCGGTCAGACACGTCGCGATGACCTCGTCCCAGTGCTCCATCGGCATGACCGCGAGCAGGCCATCCTGATGGGCGCCGGCATTGTTGACCAGCACATCCACCCGGCCCGTCACCGCCATGACTTCCGCCACCGCCTTGTCCCACGATCCCGCGCTGGTCACATCCAGCGTTACCACCCGGGCCCGGTCCGGAAACGCCTCCACCACCGCCTCCGCCCCGGCCCGCCCGTGGCGGCAGGCCAGAAACACGTGATTGTCAGGATGATCCGCCAGAAAAGCCCGGGCGCAGGCCTGTCCAATTCCGCCATTGGCGCCGGTGATGAGGATGGATTTCATAAAGCTGGGGAGGAGCCGCATTTAACATGGGCGGCGGCGGTTTGATAGAGCGAAACCAGGGCCGCCCGCACGTCGGCCGCCAGATGCTCCGACGCTGCCAGTGGTGCCCCGAACACCACCGCCCAACGGGTCCGCCCCAGCGGCAGCCATCCGGTCCATTGTCCAAAACCCTCGCCTCCGGCCACCACACACGGAATCACTGGCACTCCCGCCATCACCGCGGTGCGGAACAGACTCTCATTCATCTTCCCGCCCTGGGTCACCGATTCCGGCCCCTGCTGGATGCGCCCTTCCGGATAGATGCCCACCACTTCCCCCTGCTTCAGCAATTGCACGATCCGGCGCACCGCTGTGGGATCGGCCCGGCGCCGGCCCAGGGGCACCGCTCCGATCCATTGGAAAAACCGGGCAAACCTGCCCCGCGATACCTCCACCATCGACAGCCACCTCACCGGGCGCGGACAGCCTCCCATGATCAGCATGGAGTCGAAATAGTGAGGGTGATTGGCCACCAGCAACGCTCCCTTCACCCCGTCAAAATGTTCCCGGCCCGCAATCATCCGAGCCGAGGCCGCATAGACGGGCAGCTTGCCAAAAGCGACGAGGGCCCGGTAGAAAAGTCGGTTCACAGAGGGGAAAGAGAAGGGGTCGTTCGAGATCCAAACAACAAGGTGCCTTGGAATCCAATTGGGAAATTTCCGGTTCCGGGATCAAGGGACAATGGATTCCGGCAAGCCCCAGTCCCGCTGCCCTTCCACGAAAAGCCTGACAAATTCCGCTTCCAGCCGTCCGGCGAATTCCGCCCTGCTGATTTTGGCCGCCCCCTCCTGATCCGGCCGCATGGCCGGCCCGACCCGCAGCCACAGCCGGCCGCGTTTCGCCGGCAGCCACGGACCGATCTTCCCCAGCCGGTCCGTGCCGAGCACCACCACCGGCACCACTGGACACCCGGAGCGGGCCGCCAGCAGGCCGGCACCGCGCTTCAACGGGCCCCCGCGCAGGACCGACGCCCCGCCCCGCATGATTTCTCCTTCCGGGAAAATCCCCACCACTTCCCCCCGCCGCAGCCGCCGCAGGCCTTCCCTCACCGCCGGCAGGGCTGCCCCTTGGCGGTTCACCGGAAAGGCCCCGCCGCTGTGCAAAAAGGTGCGGGCCATCCATGAACTGTAAAACTCGATCCGGGCCACCCACCCGATCCGCCGCGGCAGCAGGGTGCTCACCACCACCGGATCCAGGTGGCTCACGTGGCACACCGCCAGAATCACCCCGCCCTCCCCCGGCAAGTGCTCCAGGCCTTCCATCCGGACCCGCATGGTGCAGGCAAAAATGCCCCGCCACACCAAACGGAGCCTATCGTAAAATTGTCCCGGGGATCGCGGGGGCGGAAAAGTCGGAACCGGGATCATATCATCCTGAAAAAAGGGGGAGGGGCAGCGATGGCACGGAAGGCGGGCCCTCGCCCGGGCCACCGCCCGCCGTTCCGCTACCGGATCAAAGTCAGCGCAGCAAGCGGCGCAGTTCGGCTTCATCCGTGCCGGGCGGCCGGTGCTCCAACAACCACGCCGCATCCACCTCCGCCTCCTCCCGCCGGCCGGACCGGCTCAACAGATAGAACCGCTGCAATCTCGGGTTGGCCACTTCCGGCTCCAGGGCAATCTGCGCATTCAGATAACGCAGCACGCGGGTGGTATCACTGGCGGACACCGCCTCCGACGTCAGGTTGTTCAGCATCCGCAGCAGAATCCCGCGTTTGCTGGCCGGGTCCCAGGCACTCTCTTCCGGCAGCGTGGCGGAAGTCTGCAGCACCATGGCTGCCGCCTGCTGCCGTGTCATCACCCGGCCCCCATCAAAGACATCCACATAAGGTCCGCCCTCCGGATGACCCGCCAGCCGCAGTTGTGTGATAAAACGCCCCGGCAGCGGAATGCCCGCCACCTCCAGGCCGATACGCCGCGCCAATTCCATGTGCAGCACCGCCAGGGTGATGGGCAGGCCTTCCCGGTCATCGATCACCTCATTCAGATAACTGTTGGCCTTGTTGGAAAAATCATCGCGCGGGCCGTGGAAGCCGTTTTCCGCAAAAAGCCAGCGGTTCAAGGCCGCGAGGGTGGTCTCCGGGGTGGCGCGGTCCGCTTCCGTCAGGGAGCCGCCGAGGTCGGTGGCCATGCGGTCGATTTCCGCTAGATAGGGCGAAGGATCGAGATCCGGATTGTCCAGCCGGGCCAGCACGAGGGCCGCTTCCGTCAGGGGAATTGCCGCTTCGTCCTGGTTCACCAATTTGGCCAGTTGAGCGGCCGTGGCCACTTCCGCCGCCTCGGCCGCGACCCGCCGCAGGGTGCCGGCCCGTTTTTCCAGCGCGGCCGCCTCCACGGTGGCCAGAGTCCGTGCGGCCTGGGGATCGGCCGCCAGGGTCCCGCGCAGGGGAGCATCGGCGGCCCCGCCGCTGGCCAGTAATTGAATGGCCCCGCGCACTTCTGCCGAAGCCTGATCCGGCGCGCCCAGGTCCGGGCCGGTCTTGAAATCCCGGAAGTCCGCCGACGTCCCGCGGAACTGGCATAATCCGGCCTTCCCACCGCGCAACGCCTGGTCCTTGCTGGTGATCACCACCTCCCCATTCAGCCAGCACACCACCTGTTCCGCCTCCACCCGCACCCGCAGGTGATTCCATCCGCCTGACTGATAGTGCGGCGAAGTGAGCTGCTCCAGAATGGTCCACGAGGAAACATCGGCTCCTTCAAAACGGGTCAGGCGCAGCCCGCCATTGGTGGGATAGAATCCGTAATGAATCTCGCCGGTATCCGAGCAAAAGGCCAGACCCGCCGCGCCCGATTCGTCCTCCAGCTTCACCCGCACACTGATTTCATAAGGCACCGCAGGCGGCGGGACGGTGGCAAGGCACTGGGTCCGTCCCCCAAATCCGGTTCCGCTGCCCCGCACCTGGATCACCCCGGCCCGCTGCGACCAACGCGCGCCTCCGGTCTCCGGCACCTGCCACAGTTTGGGATTCAGCGCTCCGATCGTGAGCCAGTTTTTCATGGCCACCGGGTTGGGCTGTTTCAGGAGCACCTTGAGTTCGTCCACCGGCACCGCAAACCCGAGATTGGCCGTCACGGCACTTTTCAGGGTCACGATTCCCAGCACCCGCCCCTCCTTATCCAAAACCGGTCCGCCACTGTTGCCGCGCTCCACCGGCATCGCCAGTTGCAGCATGGGCCGCCCCTCCACTTCCTGACGGGCGGAAATCAGCCCTTCCACCATGCTGAAGCGGAAGCCCAGCGGATTCCCCATCGCCACCGCCGGCGTGCCCTGCTCCACAGCCCCCGAGTCCCCCAAAGGTAAACAGGCCATGCCGGTCCCGGCCACCCGGATCACCGCCAGATCCCGGGCGCGGTCCCAGGCGTGGATCTCGGTCACCTCCCGGCTGTTCCCATCCGGAAATTCCACCCGCAGGCCGCGGCCTTCCCCGATCACATGCAGATTGGTCGCGATCAGCCCGTCCTTCGAAATCACAAATCCCGATCCCACGCCCGCCTCCGTTCCTTCCCGTCCCGCCGGATAGATCGCCACCAGCGCCGGCTTGACCTGCCTCGCCAGTTCTTCATTCCCCGCCCGGGAGAGGCAGGGAATCATTGCAGTGAGTAGGATCAAATAAACCGGACGCATGACAGGGATCATACGCGGGCCACGGACCGGCTTCCAGAAATTCTGCACGCTTCCGCCGGACTTTGCGGGCGGGTTCCAAGCCTCTTGAGAATTGCCCGGACCCTGTCATCATGGGCGGCCCATGACTTTCCCCCAACTGCTCCAGCAGCGCGTCACCACCGCCCTCGCCGCCCTTGGCCACACGCTGCCGGATGGCTTTACCGCGGCGGTGGACCAGGCCGCCGATGCCCGGTTTGGCGACTATCAGACCAATGCCGCGATGGTCCTCGCCAAGGCGCTCAAGACCAATCCCCGCGCCCTCGCCACGGAACTCGCCGCCGCCATCGACGTCACCGGCCTCTCCTCCCCTCCCACCGTGGCCGGCCCGGGTTTCATCAATTTCGCCATCACCCCGGAGGCTCTGGCCACCCGGTTGGAAGCCCTGCTGGCCGATGAAAAACTCGGCATCGTGCCCACCACCCGGCCGCGCACCATCGTAATCGATTTCAGCGCCCCCAACGTGGCCAAGCAGATGCACGTCGGCCATATCCGCAGCACCATCATCGGCGACTGCCTCGCCCGCATCGCCCGTTTTGTGGGCCACACCGTCATCACCGATAACCACATCGGCGACTGGGGCACCCAGTTCGGCATGGTCCTTTACGGCTGGAAACGCGACCTCAACGAAGCCGCCCTCCTCTCCGATCCCATCCGCGAACTCCTGCGCCTCTACAAAGCGGTCAACGCCGAGAGCAAAGCCCAGGAAGAGGAGATGAAAGCCGGGGACCGCCCGGACACTCCGGTGCGTGATGCCTGCCGCGCCGAACTGGTCAAACTCCAGGCCGGCGATCCCGAAAACCGCGCCATCTGGCAGCGGTGTGTCGACGTCTCCCTCGCCGGGCTGGCCACCGTTTATAACAAACTCGACATCACCTTCGACCACTACCTCGGCGAGAGTTTCTATAACGACCGGCTCCCTTCCCTCGTGGCCGAACTCGAAGCCAGCGGCCTCGCCCGCGAGAGCGACGGCGCCCTCTGTATTTTCACGGATGACTCCCCGGACGCCGTGCCCTTCATCATCCGGAAACGCGATGGAGGGTATGGTTATGCCACCACCGATCTGGCCACCGTGGAACACCGCCTCCGGGTATGGCAGGCCACCGATGTCTGGTATATCGTCGGTGCCCCGCAGGCCCTGCATTTCAATCAACTCTTCGACGCCACCCGCCGCTGGGGTCTGGAGGGCAATCTCCAGCACATCGCCTTCGGCAGCATTCTCGGGCCGGACGGCACCATGATGAAAACCCGCAGCGGCGAAAGCGTGGGCCTGATGGAAGTCCTCGAGGAAGCCGAGGAACGCGCCCTCGCCGTCGTGCAGGAAAAAAACCCCGACCTGACAGAGGATGAGAAAGCCGACATCGCCCGCGCCGTCGGTATCGGGGCGGTGAAGTATCTGGAACTCAGCCAGCACCGCCTGACGGATTACAAATTCTCGTGGGACAAGATGCTGGCCTTCCAGGGCAACACCGCGCCCTATCTGCAGTACAGCTACGTCCGCACCCGCTCCATCTTCCGCAAGCTGGAAGGAAGCACCCCGGACCTTGCCGGTCCCTATCAGCTCACCGAGGACGCCGAACGCTGGCTCGCCCTGACGCTTTCCCGCTTTGCCGAAGTGGTGCCCGCCGTGCTGGAGGATTTCCGCCCCAACCTGCTGGCCACCTATCTGTTCACCGTGGCCCAGGCCTTCCACAGCTTCTTCGAAGCCTGCCCCGTCCTCCGCGCCGAAGGCCAGGTCCGCGCCACCCGCCTCGCCTTGTGCGAGGCCACTTCCCGCACCCTGAAAACCGGGCTCGGTCTGATGGGCATCCGCACCACCGAACGCATGTAATGGAGCGGCTTCCCCAGCTCTCGAATCCCATGATGCCCCGCCTCCTTTGCTGCTGCTGTTACGGGGTTTGCCTCACCGCCGCGTCCGCCACGCAGATCGACTGGAACGGCTTTCCTTTCTCGACCAACCTGACCAGCACCGGTCAGCCGTGGGACGACACTTGGGTGGCGGAATTGGGGTCCTTCACCGGCGGCTTCACCCCCACCGCCGCCAACACCCCGCAATGGGCCGCCGCCTGGCGTGCGGCTTCCCGCAGCGTCTATCAACCGGTTACCCGGTATTTTGGCGGAAGTTATAATTACGACACCAATGTGGCCCCGTTCCTGACGGGCACCCAAGCCTATCTGTGGCTCTTCCACCCCGGGGCCCCTCAAGGCGAATGGGTTCTGCTGACCCATCCCTCCTGGACCTGGCCCGCAGGTTCCCCCGGCAATTTTTTCCCTCTCACCTGGGCCTCCACGGACGCCAGCCAGGCCGTAGTCGGTCAATTGGCCGCCCCGGGCTGGGATTTGAAATCAGCCGCGATTCTCAACAGCCCGCTGCCTGTCCTCACTTTTACTGAATGGCAGCCGCTTTATTTCACGGCGGGGGAACTGGCCAACCCGGCGCTGTCCGGCTCCAACGCGGATCCGGATGGCGACGGCGGTTCCAATCTCATGGAATATGCCGCCGGCAGCCTTCCGCGCCGCGCCACCTCTTTCCCTGCTCCGGCCCAGATTTTTCTCCATCCGGAAGACACCCCGACCCACGCCGCCGCCCGTCTGTTCCGCAGCACCCGTCTCACCGGCTACACCTGGCAGGCACAGGCCTCGGAGCCCTTGTCCGGCTGGAATGGAACCCCGGTCACCCTCACCGATTTCCCCTGGGAGTGGACCGTCCGTTATCCCACTCCCCTCTCCACCACCACCCGGGGATTCCTTCGTTTCCGCCTCGCCCCCTGAGCGCGGTCTGCGACCCGGGTGAAATTCCTAGCATGCCCAACGGTGCCACGCCTCATTCACCATCATCCCGGGCAATTTCAGCATAGTTGAAACTGGAAACCGTCTTCACCCACGCAGGGGATACCGCAGCCTTGAATGCTGCCGCACTGCACCACTTCCAGTCGCTCCCCCGCTGGACCAATCGATGGTGAACCGCGTTTTGATGGACATAATGCAGCCGGGCGAGATAACTCCGTTGAAACGTCAGGTGCGTCTCCCGGTAGTTCTGCCAGAGCCGCTGCCGGCCGGCGCATTGTTCACGCCGATTGAGCTCCTTGGTGGTGGTGCTGTGCAGTTTTTGAATCATGACCGGCAGGGAGCGTGCCGCCTCTGAAGACCGCACCGGGCTATGGCCCACAAAATGATAGTGATTGGAGAGCACGGCCCACGCCTCCAGCCTCCAACCGAATTCCGCCGCCACGGCAAACAATTGCTCCTGAAACCAGTCCTTCATGCCATCGGATTCCAGCAGCGGTTTCCTGCCGGAGGTGCGGGCCGTTAGAAAATAAACCCCCGCGGCACCCAACCGGTGGGGCGGGGCATGCGGCCAATCCCGCGAGCCCTTGGCGCACTGCTCATCATCCGGGAGGGCCACGACATCGGTCATCCGGTCGAATAGCATTTCGGAGCCGCCCGCACATCTGAAAAATCAACATTCCGGAGGCGCCGCCACCCTTGGACTGACGGCAGCCTGCTGCCGCTTTGGGGGAATGGCAACCCTGCTGCCGGGAGCAGGGCTTCCTTTTCGGAAAAGATTTGAAAATCGGAACGGGATCCGATGGCTTCCGGGGAGTGTTATGGCCATGGGTTGAGGGCTGGTGGCCTCGACGGCGCAGCAGGGCTGCGGCCGGAAAGCGGCAGCAGGCGGCCGTCACTCCAAGGCTTTCAGCCACTGACCTGCGGCGTCTTGCTCAGGCCGTGGCATAACGCTTCAGGATCTCGAGGGGAATCACCTCCAGCGCGCCGCTGTCGGTGGCGAGGAGGCTCACCGGGGGAGCGCAGCCGGCACGTTCGGCTTCCAGCCAGCGGCTGGCACAGACGCACCAGCGGTCGCCGGGCTGGAGTCCGGGGAATCCATACTGCGGCATGGGGGTGCTGAGATCATTGCCGTGGCGTTGGGAGTAGGCGAGAAAATCGGCGCTCATCTCGGCACACACCGTGTGCGAGCCCTCGTCTTCCTCACAGGTGCGGCAGACGCCGTCGCGGAAGAAACCAGTGAGGGGATCGGTGCTGCAGGAACGGAGCACAGTGCCGAGGACGTTGGTGGAAGCCATGGAATGGGGAGGATGGGGGGATTTGAATATTGAAGAAAAAAACGTACGCCCGTTTCCGCCCGGAGACCGGTCCGTGGTCCGGCGGTTCCTTCCGGAGCTAACTTGCAGGCTTCAGGGAGACCTCGAAGACTTCCGGCCACCATTTGCCGGTGATGAGGAGGCGCTTCGATGCCGCATGCCACGCGATCCCGTTCAACACCTGCTCGGGGGTGTGGCGGGTGGCGGCGGGGAAGAGGTTGGTGCAATTGATCACCCCGGTGGCATGGCCGGTGACCGGATCAAGCCGGGCGATCAGGTCGGCACCCCAGATATTGGCGAAGATTTCGCCGTCGATGAATTCCAGTTCGTTCAAGCGGTCCACCGGCTTGCCCTGATGGGTGGCCTGGATGGTGCGGGTGACCGCGAAGGTGTCAGGGTCGAGAAATCGCAGCTGGGGGGTACCGTCGCTCAAAATCAGCGAGGTGCCGTCCGTGGTGAGGCCCCAGCCTTCGCCGGCGTAGGGAAACTCGCCGGTCTGGTGCAGGGTCGCGGCGTCGTAGATGAAGCCCTTGTGGTCCTTCCAGGTGAGTTGATAGAGCTTGCCTTTCAGGAGGGCGAGGCCTTCGCCGAAATAACGCTGCGGCAGATCCACCTTCTGGAGCACCCGCCCGGTTTTCAACTCCACCCGGCGCAGGCTGGACTGGCCGTTCATCCCGGTGCTTTCAAGGAGGGTCTCCGCATTTTCAAATAACAGACCCTGGGTGAAAGCACCGGAATCGTGGGGATAACGATTCACGATTTCCGCCGTGTAGTTCATAAACGGTTTTGCCGGGGCCGCCGCCGGTGCCGCCGCCGGCGCGGCGCTGGCGGCCGGCGCAGTTGGTTTTGCCCCGCAACAGGTGAGTCCTGAAGATAAAACGCACAGCGCGGCCAAGCCCAGCACACGGGTCAATGGGAGGGGCGGCCGACGGTTCACGGGGGGAGCAGGTTATTCCGCACTGACGCCGAGCAGATCCAGGAGACGCCCCAGGTCGTCGTTGCCGTAATATTCAATCTCGATCTTCCCCTTCTTCTCACCGTGGTGCACGTTGACGCTGGTGGCGAGTTTATGGCGGAGGTTGGCTTGGATGCGCTGGATGGCGGCGGCACTGTCTCGCGGGGTGCTGGTGGATTTCCCACTGTCGGACCCGGATTTGCCCGATTTCCCGGCGGTGGCGGACTGCTGCTCGGCTTGGATGAGTTTTTCAGTGGCACGGACGGTGAGACCCTGGCGCACCACCTTGTCAGCGATGAGTGCCTGCAGTTGCGGGTCGCGCAGGCCGAGGATCGCCTTGGCATGGCCGGTGGTGATGAGGCCTTGGCTCAGCAGCGATTTCACCTCCGGGGCGAGATCAAGCAGGCGCATCGCATTGGCGACGGTGGCCCGGTTTTTCCCGACACGCTGGGCGATGTCTTCCTGCCGCAGGTTGAATTCCTTGGCGAGGCGCGCATAAGCCTCGGCTTCCTCGATGGGGTTGAGATCCTCGCGCTGAAGGTTTTCGATCAACGCCATCTCCAGGACATCGCGGTCCGAGGCTTCGCGTTCGATGACCGGCACTTCCTTCAGGCCCAGTTTCTCCGAAGCCCGGAAGCGGCGCTCGCCCGCAATCAGCTCCAGATTGCCATTCACCCGCCGGACGGTCAGCGGCTGGATGATGCCGTGCTCCCGGATGGAATCCATCAACTCCGTGAGCTGCTCCTCCCGGAAATGTTTCCGGGGCTGCATCGGGCTGGCGGTGATGGCGGAAAGGGGCACGCGGACCACCCGGTCGGTCGCCGGGATTTCAGCGGCGGGCGGTGCCGCAGGAGGTGCGGTGGCACCGGGGGCGAGCACAGGCGCAGCCGCCCCGCGGCGGGACGCCCCGCTGATGAGGGCCCCGAGTCCTTGGCCGAGAGCGTTTTTTGACATAGGGGCGCAGGGTAACGGCCCGCCGGGGATTTTCCAGCAAAAGAATCGGACGCGCGGCGGGGTTTAGTTCCTCCGGCCGGCGGGCCGCCTTGAGTATCCTTCACTGGTGCACAAAGCGCTGGGTCGATGGGTCCCGCATCTCAGCTTGATCTCCCAAAATCCTGCTGGCGGTCGCGCGACGGTTGGGTAGAATGAAATCACCATGAAGCTGGAAGAAATCGCCGCTGAGGCCTCAAAACTCACCGAGGAGGAGAGAGCTTCCCTCGCCTCCCGCCTGCTCCACGGTCTGGAGAGTCCTATCTACGAAGTCTCCGACGCGGAGGTTTCCCAGCGCCTGAAGGAAGCTGGAGATGATCCCTCTGTCTGGCTCACTTTTGATCAATTGGTTGCTGGCCTGAAGCATCGTCCCAGCTAGATTTCACCGGCGCGTCCAGGTCGACCTGGATGAGATTCTTGTGAAGTATTACGGGATTTCAGACCAACTGGGCGACGATTTTTTCGCAGAGTTCCAAATTGGGGTCGGGAAAGCTTGTGCCAATCCCCGGTTTTTTCACTTCGATTCCAGTGGTTTGCGGCGCTGCAATCTGGAGCGGTTCCCCTATCACTTTCTATACGACATCCGCAGTGACTCGATTCGGGTCTGGGTCGTCCGTCACAATCATCGGAATTCCACTTTCGGGCTTCGACGTTTCACCCCATAGCCATCAAGGCGAAGCGGGTCGTTCAAGCGCTCTTCCCGCGATTGCAGCCAAGCGCTGCCGCCCGGAAGGGAAGGAATGAACCACTTTTCCAACACCGAGCTGGCATCCCGCGCCCGTGCCCACTGGACGCCGGACCGGCTGCAGCGCCTCATGGCCGGCAAGCGGCTGCCGCTGCATCCGGTGACCCATGCCGCCTTTCTGCATGCCACCGGGCTGATGAGCGATGATGCCTCGGTGACGTCCGGGCAGGTGAAGAAGTATCTGCAGATCAATCACATGATCAGCCTGATCGCGCCGCCGTTCCGGGCTTTGGCCAAGGCGATGCCGGGCCGGACGTTGACGCTGCTGGATGCGGGCTGCGGGAATTCCTATCTTTCGCTCGCCTTCGCCTTCCTCGCCCGCGAGGCCACCGCGGGGCGCCTGCCGCAGATCCCGGATTGGAAGGACACGAAGTTTGAACTGCAGGTGATCGGCGTGGACACCAATGCCGACGTGATCCGCCAATCCCGTGAACGCGCCGCCTTACTGGGATTGGAAGACACCCTGTCCTTCCAGGCGGTCCCCCTGCGCGACGCGGTGCTGCCGGAGCGGCTGCATGCCGTGATGGCGCTGCATGCCTGCGACACCGCGACCGACGATGCCCTGGCGTTGGGCTTGCGGCGGTCGGCGGATATCCTGGCGGTGGCCCCGTGTTGTCAGGCGGAACTGGCGGCCTTTTTCAAAACCCTCGCCGCCCGCACCGGCTCCAGTCATCCGCTGGATGTGATCCTGCATTCCCCAAATTTGCGCCGGGATACCGCCGCGACCATCACCGATGCCCTGCGCCTTGCTCTCCTCCGCGCGCTCGGTTATGAGGCCACCGCCACCGAATTCATCCCCTCCGCCCATACTCCGAAAAACCGGCTCATTCTGGCGGAGCGGCGGGGACGTTATAACAAGGCCGGACTGGCTTCGTTTCTGGCGTTGAAGGCGGCGTCCGGCGATGCGGAATTGGCGCTGGAGCGCGAAGTGAAGGATCTGCTGGCGGAGCGTTTTCCGACTTAGGATTCGCGGCAAATCCATTTCCTCACGGATACAGTCCGCGCTTTTTCTTGGCTTCGTAAACCCGTTGAATGCCGAGGCTGAGGGCGGCGGTGCGCATGGACACATTCCGGTCGCGGGCGGTGTTCACGGTTTGCCGGAAGGCGGTTTCGAGGATGCGGTAAAGCTTGGCCATCACCTCCGCTTCGTCCCAGAAGAAGCTCTGGAGATCCTGCACCCACTCGAAATAACTGACGACCACCCCTCCGGCATTGCAGAGGATATCCGGAATCACAAAAATGTCAGGACGCTGTTCCAGAATGGCGTCGGCTTCCGGGGTCACCGGGCCGTTGGCGCCTTCTGCAAGGATGCGGCATTTCAGCTGGCCGGCGTTCTTCTCCGTGATCTGACGTTCCAGCGCCGCAGGCACGAGGATGTCACAGGGCAGCAACAGCAGGTCCTCCTGGGAGATCGCTTCGCCTCCCGGAAATCCAGTCAGGGTGCGGTGTTTTGCCAGATAATCATCGATGGCATTCAGTTCGAGGCCATTTTGGTTGTAGATGCCGCCCGAAACGTCGCTCACCGCGATGATTCTGGTGCCGGAGCGGGCCATGGTGCCAGCCGCGACGGACCCCACGTTGCCAAACCCCTGGATGACCGCAGTGGTGCCTTCGGGTTTGAGCTTGAGAGCGTCCATGGCCCGTCCGACGAGGAATCCGACGCCGCGTCCGGTGGCCTCGCGCCGGCCGAGAGAGCCGCCCAGATTCACCGGCTTGCCCGTGACCACGGCCGGGACCGCATGGCCGGCATGGATGGAATAGGTGTCCATCATCCAGGCCATGGTCTGTTCGTTGGTGCCGACATCCGGGGCCGGAATGTCCACCTGCGGGCCGATGAAGGGAATGATTTCCTGGGTGAAGCGGCGGGTGAGGCGCTCCAGTTCGTGTTGGGAAAGTTTGGCCGGATCGCAGGCGACGCCGCCTTTGGCTCCGCCGTAAGGCAGGCCGGTGAGGGCGCATTTCCAGCTCATCCACATGGCCAGCGCGGCCACTTCGCCCAACGCCACGTCCGGATGATAGCGCATCCCACCTTTGGTAGGGCCGAGGGAAAGATGATGCTGCACCCGGAAGCCGCTGAAGACTTCCACCCGGCCATCGTCCAGGCGGACGGGCACGGCCACGGTCAAAGCGCGCTTGGGGTATTTCAGGCGGTCGCGGTCGTTGGGATCGATTTCCAGGAGATTGGCCACGCGGTCAAACTGGGCGCAAGCCATATCGAAAGTAGGGTGGCGGTAGATGTCCATGTTTGAATGAAGCGTTGCCCCGGCAACCATTTGCCTTGTGACTCAATGATGCTTCGCCCGGTTTCCTAAAACAAACGCAAGGCGGCATGCGCCGCGTGCAGGCCGCTGCGCGCCGCGGCTTCCACGGAGGAACCGGTGAGGGCATCGCCTGCGATCAGCAGACCACGCGGCAGTGCCGGCGGGCTGGCGAAGGCCTGCGTCACCGTGCTGAATCCCCACCGGTGCGTGAAGACCGCCACGGGCGGGGCGGACAATTCCCAGGCGGCCCGCACTGCAGGTTCCATCAGGGCGGCCCAGTCGTCCGGGCTGGCTTCAAAATGAGCATCGCTGAACGCGGCGGGCGCGTGCGCCACGATCACGGTGCGGCCGGGCGGCACCCGGGTGGCTTTGTGGTTCTCGCAGATGCTGCGCTCCAGGCAGGAATGTCCCGGTTCATGCTGCAGGGCCGACCATTCCGCGGAGGGTCCTGACGGATCGCCCTCATACGCAAAAAAAGCGGTCAGGGTCCGGCGGTAAAGCGGCTCGAGGGCCTCTCCGGCAGGAAACCAGGGTTCCAGCAGGCGGTGGGTCTGCGGCCACGGGGCGGTGAAAATAACGGCATCATAGGCTTCCTCGCCCAGCCGCCATTGTTTGCCCTGGGCCACCGGAGGATTTTCCACCACATGCTCCATGCGGATCTTCAGTCCTTCTGCCAGCGCCTTGCCCAGGCGGTTGTTCCCTGCGGGCAGGTACCAGCGGCCGCCGTCCGGTTCCACGAGGGCTTCGCCGGCGGCAGTGTCCTTCATGGGCACGGTCATCGGGAGCAGCCCGTCCGGCAGGAGCCGCGACCAATCCTGACGCAATCCTGCATCTGTCAGGGAAAACCACGGGGCCCCATGATCCACCACCTGGTCCTCCCATTTCCGGGTGGCCAGCCGCCCGCCGAGGCTCCGGCTTTTTTCGAAAAGGGTCACCCGGGCGCGTTGCAGGCGCAGCGCCCGGCCACAGGCCAGGCCGGCGATCCCGGCTCCAATGATAGCAATGCGGGGTTGGCTCATTTATTCAATATCAGGATTTCCCGGGCCGGCTGGATGTGTTCCGGCGCCGCGGTGTCAGAGCCATGGGGAGGGATCAAACCTTCACCTTTCCCGGCTCGGAGCCGGTTTTTTGGAAGGCCGATAAAAACAAACAGGCTGCCGCGATGCAGATCGCCGCATCCGCCACATTGAAGGCCGGCCACTGCATGAATTTCAAATCCACCGACAGAAAATCGACGACATATCCACGGAAGAGACGGTCCACCAGATTTCCGAAAATCCCGGAGATCAGCAGGGCCACCGCCACCCGGCTGAGTTTGGTGGGAAAGGCCCCGGTCTTCCACAGCCACCAGATCAGGGCCAGCGCGCCAAGGGAAACCGCGCCGAAGATGTAATTCGCGCCTTTGGCCCCATTGGCCATGCCGAAGGCCACGCCGGTGTTGTGGACCCGCACGAGATCGAACCACCCGGGGATCACCGTGATGGATTCGTGTTCAAAGTCGGTCGGCGCTTTAAAACGGGTGACCGTCCACTGTTTGGTGGCCTGATCGAGAATGAACAGCGGGAGGGTCAGAAAGAGGAGAAGGGAACGCATAACAGCCGGACGATCATGCCCTTCCCCGCCGCGGGCCGCAACCGGAGTTACCGGTAAACCAGCCACACCACCACAAAAATGGCCACCGCCCCGGCGAGATCCAAGGCGATTCCGGCCCGCATCATCCGCGTCAGCGGCACCAGACCTGTGCCATAGGCGAGGGCATTGGGGCCGGTGGAGACCGGGAGCATGAACCCAAAACTGCAGGCCAGGGCCGTCGCCAGGGCCACCGGCACCACGGGCAGATTTCCGGTCTGGGCCAAGGCCATCATCAGGGGCACCATCACATTGGCCGATGCCGTATTGGAGGTGGCCTCGCTCAAGGCCAGACTGAGGACGATCCCCGCCGCGATCAGCGCCCACAGCCCCGGGGTTCCCAGCGAGGCGCTCATCCCGTGCCCCAGCGCCTTGGCCAGGCCAGTATTAAAAATCATGGTGCCGAGGGACAGGCCGCCTGCGAAAAGAAAGATGGTTCCCCAGTCGATCCGTTCCGCTTCCCGCCAGGTCAGGGTAAAGTGCCACTGCTTCAAATCCACCGGCAGCAGAAACACCAGCAGCCCGCAGAGCAGTCCGATGGTTTCCTCCGGCAAATATCGGCTCAACCACTGGCCGCTGGCCGTCGGATGCCCGGTCAGCAATTCCCCCGCCCCGGGCCACATCCACAAGGTGATGGCCACCGCAAACAAAATCCCCGTATTCCGTTCGCCCGCCCGCAACGGTCCCAGGGCTTTGCGCTGGGTTTGAAGGCTCGACTCCATGGTGGCGCGGTCCTCGAACACCACCCCCCGGGGCCGGAGGAGCCAGAGCAGAAAGACCATCAGCACCAGCACCAGCGGCACCCCGAGTTTCATCCAGTCCACAAACGTGATGGACTCGCCCGCCAATTGCCGGAGAAACCCCATGGCGATGATATTGGGCGGGGTGCCCACCGGCGTGCCCAGTCCGCCCACCGAAGCCGAGAACGCGATCAGCAAAATCAAATCCGACTTCGCCCGCGGCCGGGCTGCCAGTTGCGGCGTGGTGGTCAGGACCCCGAGGGCGATCGGGATCATCACCGCGGTGGTCGCCACATTGCTCATCCACATGGAGAGCAACGCCGTCATGCCTCCCAGCGCCGTGTAAAGAGTCAGGGGCGACCGCAGCACGCCGCGCCGGGTCAGCAACCACAGCGCCAGCCGCCGGTCGAGGCCATGTTTCCGCATCGCCTCCGCCAGGATGAAGCTCCCGATAAACAGAAAAATCGAAGGCGAGGCAAACGGAGCCAGCACGTCCTTGTCCTTGGCCACCCCCAGGGGAATACACAGCGCCGGAGCCAGCAGCGCGGTGGCCGCCATGGGAATTGCTTCGGTCATCCAAAAAACCACCGCCAAGCCCAGCACCGCCGCCAACCGTTGGGCTTCCACGGATACCCCCGGCACCGGAAAGGCCAGCAGCAGGAGCATCACCACCGGACCCAGCACAAGCCCCACCCGCTGCCGCCACCAGTCAAATGACGATTCCTCCAGGGGAACGGGCGGGCCGGGATGTTCAGCATCAGTCATGGTCAGGAAAAGCGCGCATCCTGCCTCCCGCCCGCGTGCACCGCCAGCCAATTGTGAACTTCACCGCCCTACGAAAAGCCGTAGGCCCCGTCAGCCCGTCTTTGCGTATGGCGCAAAGCGGGGATACGGTGCGTCCTTCCACCCGCATGACTACCTCCAAATCCGAAACTGCTCCGCTCACCGTCTGGCTGGTGGAAGATTATGCCCCCTTCCGCAATACGGTGTCGCGCCTGCTCAATGGCACCGACGGCATGGCCTGCACCCATATTTTCGCCACGGCGGAAGACGCCCTGCGGTCCCTCAAGACGCAGGCCAAACCGAGCGCAATCCTCGTGGATGTCGGATTGCCGGGGATGAACGGGATTGAATTTCTAACCAAAGTGCGGGAATTGGCCCCGGAGACCCGGGTCATCATCCTGACCGCTTTCGAGGATGAGGACAAAGTGTTCCGCGCCATCTGCGCCGGGGCGGCGGGTTATCTGCTGAAGAGTGCCGACGCCACGCAGATCACCACTGCGATCCTCGAAGCCCATGCGGGCGGAGCCCCCATGACGCCCAGCATCGCCCGCCGGGTCCTGGAAATGTTCAGCCGCATGGCTCCGGCGAAGACTGATTACGGCCTGAGCGAACGGGAGAAGCTGGTCCTCGAAAAGATGGTGGAAGGCCTGACCAAAAAGGAAATCGCCAACGTCCTCGACATGAATTTCCACACCGTGGACGCCGCCCTGCGCAGCATCTACACCAAGCTGGAAGTCAACACCCGCACCGGAGCGGTAGCCAAAGCCCTGAAGGAAAAACTGGTCTAAGCCGGGGCTGAGCGGCGCCAGCCCCTTGGACTGCGGCAGCCCGCTGCCGCTTTCCGGCCGCAGCCTGCTGCGCCGGTGCAATGTCACGGCAGCCGATGCCCGGCAAAGCGCGGTGACTGCTTCCCCGCCGCCTGTCCTGCTATTTTTTCGCCGCGTCTTTGGCGGGCGCCGCGTCTTTGGCGGGTTCCGCCGCGGCCGGTTTGGCTTTCAGGCGTTCGTATTCCTTCTGGGCTTCCGCGAGCTGCTCCTTGCTCATCTTCTTTTCGAGTTCGGTCCGGAGTTTGGTGGCAGGCTCGAAGTCTTTGCCGGCCGCCAGCGTCAGGGCGTAGGCGCGGATCAGGTCGGGGCGGCCTTCGGCGCCGGAGGCATACACTTCGGCAAGCCGGACTTGGGCCGGGGCCAGACCGAGTTCGGCCGCCCGGGTCAGGATGGCGATGGCGTTTTTGACGTCCGGTGCCATGCCGCCTTCGCCGGTGAGGAGCATGTCCGCGAGGGCCAGCGCGCCTGCCGCGTCCCCGGACCCGGCGGCACGTCCCAGCCAGGAAATCGCGGCGACGGAATCCTTCGCCATACCGCGTCCTTCACGGTAACGCAGGCCGATTTCGCGCTGGGCGAGGCTCAGGCCGCCGAGGGCGGATTTGAGGTGCCACTTCAGGGATTCGGCGGCATTGGCGGCCACCCCGCGGCCTTTTTCGTAGTAAGTCCCCACATTGTACATTGCCACGGTCTGGCCGCGGTCGGCGGCGCGCTGGAAACATTCCATGGCCTTTTTGTCATCCTTTTCCACGCCCTCCGCTCCTTCGGAAAAAATCACCCCGAGTTTCAGCGCGGCATTGGGGTCACCCGCCTCGGAGGCCTTGGTGAACCAGACGACCGCTTCGGCGGGTTTCTTTTCCACCCCTTCGCCGGTCTCATACATGGTGCCGAGGGCGGTCTGCGCGTCGGTGGAACCGAGCTCGGAGGCACGGGTGAGAAACTCCACCGCTTTTTTCCCGTCCTTGGCAGTGCCTTCACCCTGGAGACTTTTCACCGCGAGACGGAGCAGGGCTTTGACCGAGTTCCGTTTGGCGGCGTTTTGGAGGAGTTCGATGGCCTTGGCGGGATTTTTTTCCACGCCTTCGCCGGTCTCATACATCAGGCTGAGGGACTCATAAGCCTCGGCATCCCCAGCTTCAGCAGCCTGCTCCAGCCACTTTTTGGCATCGGCGGCGTTTTTGGGCATGCCGGTGCCGGTGAGGGAAAGATTGCCCAAAAGGACCATGGCGCGGGGCGCCCCGCCTTTGGCCGCTTTGCGCAGCCAGTCGATTCCTTCCTCGCCGCGCTGGGTGTTCAGGAGAATGACCGCCAGATTGGCCTGGGCATTGGTGTGGCCCGCGGTGGCGGCCTTCCGATAATATTCCTCCGCCTTCGGGAGGGACTGGGCGACGCCGGAGCCTTCCTGATAAATCCGCCCGAGGGCAAACTGGGCGTCCTTGTCGCCCCGTTCGGCTTCCGCGGCAAAACGTTTCAGGGCTTCCGCGAAATCCCCTTTTTTGTAGGCCTCCAGCGCGTCTTTGACGCCGCCTTCCACGGCCGGACTGCCGTCGGGGAAAATCATGAACGCCGCGCGGGCAGCAGGAGAGAGCGCGAGGAGCAGGGCGAGGGCGGGAATAGTCAGCTTCATAACAAAAGGGAAGGGGGAGCGTATCAAACGATGCGGGAAAAGGAAAGACCCTCTTTTCCGCAGGGTTTTCCGGGCAAACCGGGGAGGGCCGGGTTTTACCTGGGCAGGATTCCAAGGCGTTTGCCAAGGCAGAACCAGAATTGGCGGGGGAGCGCTGCCGTCAGGGCTGCGGCTTGCTCCTCCGGCGTGCCGGTAGGGAGGGCCGGCGGTTTCCACAGGCCGAGGGTGCGGCCAAGGGCCAGCCAGCGGGAATGGGTAAGCTGGCCGCGCAGGGTGGCGAGCTCCTTGTAGCCGCGGGCGCGGGTTTTGGCGTCTTTTTCCGAATGGCGCAGGGCTTCGTATTTGCCGGTCAGTCCGACCGCGCCGGTGACGGGGCTGGTGCCGTCCCACTGGTTCACGAGGGATTTGTTGGGGTAGGTTAGGAGCTCCGGATACTGCTCCGGGGTGAGGGCGGCCACGGCCTGCTCGATTTCGGATTCGGTGAGGCGGGCGGCGGCTCCGGCCAGCAGGGTTTGATAGAGACCGCCGTGGAAGCTGGAGATGCTGTCCCACTGGGCGCGGGAATAACGGGCCCAGCGGGCGCGGAGGGCGGGGTCGGCGGCCAGCTCGGGCGCGAGGTCGTGGGCGAGGTCGAAGGTCATCCGCAGCATCTCGCGCAGCAGGGGCGCAGGCTCGCTGTTCATGGTGTTCGTGCCATGGACGCGGTAGTTCACCAAAGCGCCGGGATGCACCACCATGGCATCACGCAGGATGGTCTGGGCGAGGAAATAGTAGTCGTGGTTGAAACGATAGGGGCGGAAGGGGAAACGCTGCAGCCAGGCGGTGCGGGCGATGACATTGCTGGTGGTGGCGGGGAAATTGCCCACGCCGAGCCACTCGCAGAGATCGCGCTCCGGAGTGTGCAGCGACCACATGGCGCGGAACCATTTGGCGCGGGGCTCGGTGGCGGCGAGGTCGGCGTCGTTTTCATCAATGACGCGGAGGGCGCTGACGGCGACTTGTTTGTCAGGATTGGCTTCGAGGAGCGGCAGGCATTTTTCAAACCGGTCGGGCGCGTAATGGTCATCGCTGTTCAGGATGCTCACGACATCGCAGTCGCGGGCGGCCATGGCCAGCAGCTCGTTGATGGTGCTGTGGGCGCCGCGGTTTTCGCGGGCGCTGCCTTCCACACCGCGACCGGCATAGCTGCTGATGATGGCGGGGGAATCGTCGCGGGATCCGTCGTCAATAACAATGATCCGGTCCGGCCGGCGCGTCTGGGCCAGACACGAATCCAGCGCCGCCCCGATGTAACGGGCGTGATTATAACAGGGAATGATGACGGCGAGGCGCATGCGGACGGAGTGAGCGTTCAGGATCCAAGTCTTCCACGCCAGTAGTCATTTTGCTTTTTGTGGTGTGCCACCGCATAGATGGTGACCGAGCCGGCCGCGGCGGCAAAATGATAAAACAGATAGTAAGGAAAAAGTTTCATGCGGAAAATGCGGATCCCGTGACCGATCGGCTGAAACCTTTCCGGGTCGCTGGAGATCGTTTCGAGGGCGACTTGAACCGCGGCGACGAAATCCCGGCCGAGTCCGAACCTCTCCTCGGAGTATTGGGCTGCCTCCTGATACTCCCGTAGAGCTGCCGATTCAAAAGTGACCGTCATGGACGTGCCTGAAGGGATTCAAGCACGATGGCGTGTGCTTCCCCGGCTGGGATTAAAGTCGAGGTCCCGGCTTTTACTTCTTCTCTGCGTGATTCCACCAAGTCCATTTGCCGGGCGATAAACTCCCGGGAGGGGTGGGTCTGCTCAAGGATCGCTTCCACCAACTCGGTGCGCGAGTCGGCGGTCAAACGGAGGGCTTGGCTGAGAAGATGGGCAACTGTTGCACTCATAAGAAAAACTACAGGCACTTGGAAACCGATCAAGAGATTCCACGGCAGTCCATTCTGGGGCCTTGGTTTTTCTTATTCCCCGCTTTTGAGCCAGGCTGCCCAAACCGGAGCGGGATCCGTGACCGGCACGGGCTGGGATTGGAGTTTGAGGCCGAGCATGCGTTTGACCGGAGCGGGGGCCTGCAACTTGAGGAGATCCGGGAGGCTGGATTTCAGCTTCGGATCGGAGTTGCTGCCCTTGGTGAAGGCGGGGAGGAGTTTGGTGATGACGGTGCGGCTTTCCTGGTGGGAGGCCTCAATGGTGGCGCTGGCGGTGAGACCGGTCAGGCGGTGGAGCAGCCAGGCGAGGAGGACGGTGCTGGCGCGGAGGGCGTGGATTTTCTGCCAGTGGCGCACCGGGACCTGGGTGGCCAGATGGACGGCGCGGCGGGCGGTCAGGTAAAAGAGTTCGCTGTCCACGGGTCCGGCTTCGGCGCGGAGGGATTCGGCCCGCGCAGCGAGGGCGGGATGGCTGCGCCAGGCGGCTTCCAGCACCGTGGCGTCGGGGAGGAATTCCAAGCCGGGGACCGGATGGGTGGGGCGGGTGGCGAGGACGGTGACGGCCGGATGGGCGGTCAGGAAGGCGAGCTCCTGGAGCAGGGCAGATTCCGGTCCGGCGGGGGAGTCGAGGAGAGCGAGGACGGTGGGCCGTTTGTGGTCCGGTTCCTCCCCCTTGAGGGAGTTTTGCGGAAACAGGGAGGTGAGATGGCCGGCGGTTTTATCGAGGGCGAAGATCTCCTGGACGCGCTGGAGGCCTGCGGCGCCGAAGCGGGCGCGCAGTTCCGGGTCCTGGGCGAGGGTTGTCAAGTGGCCGGCCAGAGCGGGGGCATCATCCGGCGGGGCGAGCAGGCCGGTTTCGCCATGGATCACCATTTCCGGGACGCCCGCAAGGGTGGTGCTGACCACCGGGAGGCCGCAGGCCATGGCCTCGAGGATGACGGTGGGAAGAATATCCGTGGCGCCCTTGCTATCTGTCAGGCAGGCGAGGGTGAAGGCGTGGGCGTGGGCGAGTTCCTTTTTGATTTCCTCCTGGCTGAGGACGCCGCGGAGGCGGACGTTGGCTTGGAGTTGGAGGCGGTCGATTTGGGCTTCGAGGGCAGGACGCTGCGGGCCTTCGCCGATGATCTGGAGGACCACCGGAATGTCGTTGTCGCGGAGGGTGGCGATGGCCTCGAACAGGACCGGGAAACCTTTGAAATCGATCAGGCGGCCGATGCTGATGAGGCGGAGGGAGGGGAGGGTTGAGGGTTGGGAGTTGAGGGATGATGGCGGGGAACCGGGGCTCTGGGAGCTCAGCGGGAGCTTCGTCCACCCCGGGGTGGCTTTGGGGAATTGGCTGGCCTCGATGCCATTGTAGACGCGGTGGATGCGGTCGGCGGCGTCCGGACAAATGTTGGTCAGGAGGGCGCGGCTGTAGTCGCTGACAGCGGCGGTGAAGGTGGCTTTGCGGATCATCTCCCGCAGCAGATCGTCATTGGCGAGATCGACCATGAAATCCTGGGCGTGGGCCGTGAAGCTGAAGGTGAAACCGGCTTTTTTCAGGAAGAGGGCGGTGTGGGTGGCCCGGTTGGCGAAATGGATATGAATGTGGGAGACGCCGCGCTTTTTGAATTCGCGGGCAAAATACCAGGCGTTGCGGGCGCGGATGTGGGGTTTGAAGGAAGCGCCATATTTGGCTTCGTGTTTCGTGGCCAGCGCTGCCATGTTCTGCCAGACAGGATCGTCCGGCGGGTGGTGGATCGGGGCATCAAGAACGGCGCCAGGCGGCGGGTAGATGACCTCAGCCTTGAGCTGGGCAAGGCGTTCGTGGCGGAAGCTGTTGGGTGGCGGATTGAGACTGCCAATGACAAGGGAGTGGCCGGCCGCTTCGAGCGCGAGCATCTCGGTGTCGCAGAACGTCTGGGAGACGACCGGGAAGCGGGAGAAGAGGTAGGCGAGCACGTGGAAGGGGAGGAGGCAGGTGGCTGGGACCAGCAGTCAGACGCGCGGAGGGAGCCAGCTGATGGTTCCGGATGAGCTAGCTTCCTGAGGGGTGGCGGACGCTGAATCCTTTGGTGGCGCGGGGTTTGGTGGTCCAGCGGGGGCCGATGCCGGTGCCGCGGCTGCTGGTGTCGAGGCGGAGGCCGCAGATGGTCATGAAAACGTGCCCGCGCCGGGCGAAGACGGTGATCCATTTGCCTTGGCCGGAGCGGCCGTATTTCCGGAAGGAGGAGCTGGGCATGGAGGATTCCAGCAGGCCGGCGCTGCGGAGCACATAGGAGACGCTGCCGGAACAATCGAGGCCGTTGGACGGGCTGCCGTGACCTCCGCCGTAGGCATACGGTGCGGCTTGGATTTCATTGGCGGCGGCCACCGCACGATGCACGGTGGCGGGGGCGCCGCGGGGGGCAATCACCTGGCCGTTGGCGAAGATGGCGCGCGGGCCGTCGTAGTAGTCTTCGGTGGTGCGTTTGGACGAGGCGCAGCTGACCAGCAGGGACAGCGCGGCCAGGAGGAGAAGACGGAGGAACAGCATGGGAAAAATGATGAACGATGACTGGCTCATTATGAGGGCTGGAGCCGCCGGGGGCAAGAGTGGGGTCAGGGGAAGACCGCGGTTTTGCCGGAAGCGGGGGAGCGGAGGGGTTTGGAAAAGCGGCGCAGGAATTGCCGCAGGTAGGCCGCCGCGAGGGGCAGGCTGGTGGGCGGGCCATTTACTTTTCCGCTGGAGGTCAGGACCTGGCGCAAGTGGGCGGCGGTGACGTCTTTGGCAAATCGTTCCCGGGCGAGGGCCAAGCCGGCCTGTCCGAAGCGTTGGGCGAGGGCGCGGTCAGTGATGATCCGGGTCAGGGCGGCGGCGGTTCCGGCGGGGTCCCGCTCGGGAACAAGCAGGCCGGTTTTTTCAGGAAGCACCATTTCCGGCACCCCCGCCAGGGTGGTGGAAACACAGGGCAGGGCGGCGGCCATGGCTTCCATGAGCACGGTGGGGAGGACATCGCGGCCGCCATCGGCCTCGGTGACACAGGGCAGGGCAAACACGGTGGCGTGGCCCAATTGCTGGATAATGTCCGGCTGGGAAAGCGGTCCGGTCAGCGTGACTTGGCCGCTCAGGCCGGCGGTCTGAATCTGGGAGGCGAGGGCGTCCTGGAGCGGTCCGTCGCCAGTGATGCGGCATTGGAAAGGAAGCCCTTGGTCGCGCAGGAGGGCACAGGCCCGGATCAGATCGTCGAATCCTTTTTTCTCAATGAGACGGCCCACACTGAAGATGAGCGGCGGGGTGATTTTGACGGTCCCGGCCGTGGCCTGGGTGATCGGATCCAGATCAAGGCCATTGTACACCCGGTGGATGCGGCTGGCGGCGGCGGGGTGGTTTTCGCGCAGCCAGGCGGCGGTGTAATCGCTCACCGCGATCACCGCGGCCGCGTCCTGGATGAGGCGGGGAAGTTTGAGCCCGGTGGCTTCGTCAGGACAAAAAAGGTCGTTGGCATGCCCCGTGAAACTATAACTGAGGCCATAAAATTGCCGGATCCACCAGGCGGTGCGGGCGGCGAGGCCGGCGAAGTGGGTATGGACATGCCGGACGCCGGCGGCGCGGAGTTTCTGGCCGATCCAGGCGGCTTCGTAAATCCGTGCTTTGTCAGGGCGGCCGGACCACTCCCGCAGGGTCAGGACCATGGACTGGGGCAGTTCCCGGCGTTCCTTCATGGCTTCGACTTCCCGGGTGAGCACGTCGGCGGGCGGCAGGGTGATGACCTGATCAATCAATTCTTGCGGGAAATGGCGCAGGGTTTCCTCCCCGGTGCTGCGGATCGAAAAAAGCAGCAGGCGGGTGCCCTGACGCTGCAATTCCAGCACTTCCCGGGCGCAGAAGGTCTGCGTGAAGGAAGGAAATCGCTCGAAGACGTAGGCGAAGTGGGGTCGGGGCACGGGCAATGGGCGTCAGGGTCGGACGGCCACGGTTGGCACAAAACCGCCGGATGTCACGGCGGGACTTGGCGGACCTCGCGGTTCAGCCCTTCCGGCCGAGGCGGAAGGGGGTGGAGCAGAACATGCAGCGGAATCTTCCGGTGAAGAGCAGATGCAGGATGGTGGAGGCCCGGTAGGTGAGGAGGGGCAACTTGTTGGCCAGCTGGTGCTTGCGGCAGCTTTTGCCCAGCAGGGGCGTGCCGTGGCAGAGGGCACATTTGGTCATGGCGCTGAGGACAATGCCGATCACGAGACTCCCCACGAGGGCGACGAGGGAGCCGAGGGCCCAGCGTTCCCATCCCGCTCCGGGCTCCATGACGAGGCGCGCCGTAAAATACAGCGTGGCCGGCAGGGCGAGGTAAGTGGTCAAGGCCAGCAGGGCGATGACGATCAGGCGGCCCTGGCCTCGCCAGACCCGGGGTTTTTGGGTACGTTCCCAGTCAGCGACGTGAGAACGGTTTCCGGCGAGGGATTTGACGTGGCGCGACATGGGGGGAGGCCGCTTCCATAACCAACGAAATGCCGGAGGCAACCGAATCCTGACCGTTATTTCAGGGTCAAGCCTGCGGCCCACCGGGTTGACAGGGCCGGACGCGCCGTCAAGCCTGACCCGGATGATGGCTCCGGATGATCTTGCCCGCCTGACCGCCTGGGACAAATCCCACGCGTGGCACCCTTTCACGCAAATGCAGGATTGGACGGCGCCGGATCACCAACCGCTCTTTATTATCCACGGCGAAGGCGCGTGGCTGGTGGACCATGCCGGCCGGCGTTATCTGGATGGCAATTCCACGATTTGGACCAATCTGCATGGCCACCGGCATCCGCACCTCGACGCCGCCGTGCGGGAACAGCTGGGGAAAATCGCCCATGTTTCCGCATTGGGGTTTTCCAATGAACCGGCGACACGGCTTGCCAAAGCCCTCGTGGATTTGTGGCCGGGAGGAACCCTGAGCCGGGTGTTTTTCAGCGATGACGGATCGACCGCCATCGAATGCGCGGTGAAAATGGCGCTGCAGTTTCACCAACTCAGCGCTCATCCGGAACGGACCGGTTTCGCCGCTTTCGAAAATGCCTACCACGGCGATACCATGGCGGCGGCGACGCTGGGAGGGATCGGGACTTTCGCGGACCGGTTCCGGCGGTTTGGCCTGACCACGCATCACTTTGCCGGGCTCACGGAGCTGGAGCAGATGCCGTCAGCGCTCAGCGATACGCTGGCGGCGGTGATCATCGAACCGTTGATCCAAGGCAGTGCCGGCATGCAAACGTGGCCTGCGGGAATGCTGGCAGGCCTGCGGCGCTGGTGTGATGCGCGCGGGGTGCTGCTGATCTGCGATGAAGTCCTGACCGGATTCGGGCGCACCGGCCGGATGTTTGCCTGTGAACATGAAGAGGTGGTGCCGGACTTCCTCTGCCTCGCCAAAGGTCTCACCGGTGGATATCTGCCGCTCGCGGCCACCCTGACCACAGAGCGGATCTACGGGGCTTTTCTCGGCCGGTATGAGGAACTGAAAACCTTTTTCTACGGGCATAGTTATACCGGAAATCCGCTGGGTTGTGCGGTCGCTCTCGCCAGTCTGGAGGTTTTTAAAACCGAGCACACCCTCGCCCGGCTCCAGCCGAAAATCGAGCTGATGCGCCAATTGCTGGCAGAACTGGCGGCCCGCCACCCCCGCCACGTCGGAGCGGTGCGCCAGTGCGGCCTCATCGCCGGGATCGATCTCATGGAAAATGCCGCTGAGGCCCGGGCATTTCCCTGGCAGGAGCAGACCGGGGCCCGGGTTTGCCTCGCGGCCCGGGCGGCCGGACTGCTGACCCGGCCGATCCGGGATACCTTGGTCCTCCTGCCGCCGCTTTGCATCACGGAGGAAGAGTTGAAGCAGGCGGTCAGCGCGCTCAGCCATGGCATCATCACCATCTGCGGCACCAGACAAGGGGGAAAGGAATTTCTTGCTAAAGGAAAGCGCGGATGATTGGATGACTGGGCAATCCGTCCGTTGCAGGACGGAATTCCCGCAACCCCATTCCTAAACCAACCCACCGCTCATGAAAATCACCCTGCTGCTCGTCGCCCTCTTCGGCTTCACCACGCTGGCTCCGGCCGCCGACAAGAAGGACGACAAGCCTGACCGCAAAAACAAAAAGGAGGAAAAGAAGGAAAAGAAGGAGGAGGTCCGCAATCTTTTTGAGGTGACTGTCACCGGCGCCAAGGACGAGGCTGCGGAAAGTGATGTGAAGACTTTCCTGGGCAGCATCGAAGGGGTGAGGCTCGACAAATCCGAGAAGACCGAGAAGGGCATCGAGGCCGTGCTCAGCACCACCACTAAAATCTCCCGTGCTGACGTGAGCAAAGCGCTCAAGGACAACAAGGACCTCAAGGTCGCGGACTTCAAAGCGGTCCGCCCCGGCCGTGAGAAGAAAGATGACAAAAAAGAGGACAAGAAGGACGACAAGAAGCCGGAAGAGAAGAAACCCGAGGACAAAAAGAGCGCCTGACGTTTCCTGACCATTCTACTCCCAATAGAAAGGGAGCAGACCCCGCGGCCTGCTCCCTTTTTTGGGCGGACCCTTCCGTTTCAGCCATTCCGCCGCCGCCAGCCGGCGAGTGCGCCCAGCGCAGCAAGGCCCAGCAAACTAGCGGTCGGTTCGGGAATCGCCGCGCCTGCCGCGCCCAGCGCGGATACTTCTGCGGGAGTTAGGACGCCATCGTAAATCGCCAGGGCACCGACGTTGAGGGGGGCGTCGTCGCCATCTTGGTCAGAGAAGAACAGCACGGTGGGATCCAAGGAGAATCGCCCATCCACCGTTTCGGCGGAGTGTGTATGAAAGAGGGCACCGTCGGTATAAGCAGCGACGCCTGTTCCCAGATCAAAAGTGACCACCAACCGCGTCCAGGCTGCGGCATTGATGGGCGTCGTGGAATACGTCAGGGCCGAAACCCCCAACGTATTGGCCGGGTCAATAAAATAATCCCCATCATTGGTGTTGTTCTGATTGGTCTGCAGAATGGTCCGCCAGCTGGAACGGCTGGCGACTGGGGAAAACAAATCCACCACAATGGTGTATTCGTTCACAAAGGCCCCACCGCCGTTAGCGGCGATGCCGTGGGTCGCGATGAACCGGTTGGCAGAGTTGGCGGCCGGGGTGGTGATGACTCCGGTGAGGGATTTGCTGCCATCGTCCGCGAGGGAAGCGGCCCACGTTCCCGGCGCAGCCCCGGCCAGGGTGAGGTCGGTGCCGACCGTAGCATTGGCAAGGTTGGCCTGATCATCGAACAGCCACAGACCTGTCAAGTTGGCGGCGTGGCAGGGAGCGGCAGCGAGAAGGGTCAGAAAGATCAATTTTTTCATAAGAAGAGGTGATTGGAGGAATAGAACGATTGGGGTGGAGGGAAAATATGTCAGGTTTTCGGTGAAATGCCAAGAAGTCATTCCACCGCACGGAAAAAGACCCGGTTCCCGGACACGATGGTTTCGGTGTAAGTGCCGAATCCGCTGGTACCGGGAACGTCCGTCCAGCCGCTCAACGCGGTGGCACGCTGCAGCCGGCGGCCGGCGGCGGCGGGCCAGGTGACCGTCACATTGTTGCCGCTGCGTTGGATGGTCAGGGGTGGCAGCGCGGCCGGGGTGGTGAAGAATATCCCCTGGGCCTGCGCCCCCCCGAGTTCCAGGGCCTGGGCGGCGCTGAGCGGGACATCGGTGAAGGCGAAGGCATTCACCAGCACCTCGCTGGTCTCGCCGTCCTCGTCATTGAACAACCGGAGGTGTGGTCCGGCGCTGGTGCCGGGGGTCAGGGAGAACCGGCCATCCGTCAGGGCACCTCCGGTGCGGGTGCGGACGGGCAGGCCGTCCACGTAGGTCGTTACAATGCCGGAGGGGAGGTCGGCCGAGAAGATCACCCGGTGCCAGATGCCGGGTTGGATCACATCGTTCCCGGAATAACCGAGTGCCCCAATGCCGAGGGCGCGGCCGCTGTTCAGGAAAAAGTCGCCGTCCGTGGTGTTGTTGGGCGCGGTATTGAAGAAACAGAACCAACTGCCCGGGCTGGGCAGATTGATATCGAAGACAAGGCTGAAACGGTTGATGAAAGTGCCTCCGCCATTGGCCGGAATTCCCGTCAGGGAAAGCGCCAGGCCATGCACGGCCTCCGTGAAGCCGGGCAGCCGCAGATAGGCTGCGGTTTTTCCGCCGATCTCCGGCACGTTGATGCCATCGGTGGTTTCAAAACTGCAGAGTGCTTCGGTATTGACCCCATCGGCGAAGGTGAGGGTGCCATTGCCCAGGGCCGCCGCGAGCGAACCGTTGAATTCCCATTCCTGTTTGTTGCCATTGGCCGGTGGCGGGGTGGAGAAGCTCCAGACGTCTCCGGTGACCGTGCCGCCGGGAGTCACTTCATCAATGCGCCAGTAATACGTCTGGCCGGAGGCAAAGACGGGCGTTTGATAGAGGTCACTGGCCTGCTGCACCACAAAAGGCGGGGGATTCACCGTGCCAAAATGAATCCGGTGGGCCGTCGCCTGGGTGCCGGTCACCCAACGCAGCACCGTGGAAGGACTGGACAGGCTGGCTCCGGCGGCGGGGAGTGGGCCGCTGGCTTTGGTGAGGGAAGCGGGCTGGAGCGCGGCCACGGTGGCTGGGAAATCCGTCTCCATGTAGTCCACCCCGGCCGCCGCACAGCGCACCATGGTGTCAGGATCATTGATGGTGTAGACCTCGACGATGAAACCCTCCTGTTTCGCCCGGGTGGCGAAGGCGAGGTCCGGGGTGTCGGTGCCATTCCCGATGGAAAATCCCACCACCCCGAGGGCGCGGAGGTTGTTGAAATAGTCGGGGTCGGTGCTCCATGAAGCATCAGGGTTGCCCCACATGATCCGGGCACCCGGAATGGCGGCGCGGATTTCTGCGGCATAGGCCTCATCGCCCGGTGTCCAGAACCACAAATCCGGAAGCGGGAAGGCGGAGGCGGTGACGGCTGCGGCGAACGCGGCGGCCTGACCGCCGGTTTTGATGTCCAGATAGACGATGCCTTTGCCTTTCGCTTCGATCAGCGCTTCTGTCAGGGAAGGGACTTTTTCGCCTGCAAAGGCCGGGTCGTATTTGGAGCCCGCGTCCAGCGCCTTGAGCTCTGCGAGGGTGAAGCCGTCCACCGGGCCGGTGCCGTTGGTGGTACGGTCGACGGTGGGATCATGAAAACAAACCGCCACCCCGTCGCTGGTAAGCCTCGTGTCCACTTCCACCCCGGCGGCTCCTTCGAGGAAGGCCTGGCGCAGGGCGGCGAGGGAATTGTCAGGGGCGGAGCCGAAGCTGCCGCCGCGATGCCCGATGGCACCCACCCGGCGGACCATTTTATTGGCGTAGGCCGGGGCCGGGGCGCCGGGGGTGCCGGCCCCGCTGGCGTGCGGCCCGCCGAGGGCACTGATCTCGGTGGCATTCATGGCCCGGTCGTTGAATTGAAAACTGGCAAGGAAGCCGGGCGCGGTTTCGTTGTCATTGTCGGTCAGCAGCAGTGCTTCCGTGCCGAGGCCGAAGCGGGCGGCGAGGGGGGACCCGGTGGTGCCGATGGCTCCGACAAATTGACCGTCGATATACCGCTGGGCCTGCCCTTCGCCTTCCGCGGCGCGGACCGAAATCGCAATCCGGTGCCACTGGCCGGGAACCACCTGGCCGCGGTAGTTCCCGTTGATGCCCACACCGCCACTGGCGTTGTCATCCACGAAAAACTCCCCGTCATCGCTGTTGCCGAGGCTGGTCTGCAGCAGGCCGCGCCACTTGGCATCGCTGGTGGCCGGGTAATAGACGTCGTAGATCAAGGTGTAGTTGGAGACGAGCAACGTGTCGGCGAAAGAGCCGTTGGGTGCCGCGCCGTGGGTCAGCAAAAACCCTTCCCGGCTGGTGCAGGCGGAAAAACTCATCACGTCGGGATCGCCGCCGGTCATGGCCGGGAGACTGAAGCTGCTGGCCTTGCCAAACAGCGTCGCAGTGGGCCCCCAGCCGGTGATATCCGGATCAAAATAACCCAGCGTCCCGGAGCCGGAGGCCGCACTGAAACGGTCTGCCGGATTGGAGAAATTGAAGATGGAGGGAGCCGCGGTGGCGGTGCCGGTAAAAAGGGCGGCGATCAACAGAAGGACCTGTCCAGAAGAGGAACACGGGGCCGGGTGGACAGCGGAAGTGAAATTCATGGCGGGCAGGATGGTTCCTTGAGGCGAATAACGAGGGGCGGTGCCGTCCCGGAGGACGCCTGTTTACTTTGCCATCTTGACCGGGTTGCCCGGTCTGGTCTTTCCGCAAAAATAACAGCCCCTCGGTCAAAATCGCCAACCCGGTGTCGAATTTGACTGAAATATGCCATCGTCCGGACCGCCGGACGGGTGCAGCATGCCACCCAGCCGAGCCGTCTCCCATGCAAATTTCAAAATCTGCACCCGCCTTTACCCCGGCTCCGCTGCGGCGCGTCGGGGTCAGACTGCCCACCTGGATCAGTTATCAACGCATCGTTTTTGATGGCGTCCTCGAATTCATGCGGGCCCACGAACCGTGGGTCATCGAAACACCGGTGGACAGCAGCGGCGAGCTGGCGCCCATGATCATCGACGAACACTGGCGCGGGGATGGGCTGATAGTTTTCCGCTATACCGGGGCCGAGGCCGCCGCCTGGCAGGCCGCCGGCATTCCGGTGGTGAACCTGAGCACGGAACGTCTGGACGGCCCTTTTCCCAGTGTGGTGCCTGACAATTTCGGCGGCGGGGCGGAGGCTGCCCGGCATTTGCTCACCCTGGGACTGCGCGATTTTGTCTTTGTAGGGCGGGCCACCGCTTTTGTGGAGGATGACCTTACTGGTCTGGGCGTGCCGCGCCGTTATTCGCAGGAGCGGGCGGAAGGGTTCCGGCGTAGTCTGGTGGCGGCCGGGTATCAGCCGCGGATCATTCACATGGATGCGCCGGCCCCGCACGGGAGCCTTCCCGTGTGGCGGCAGCTGCGGGGCATGTATTTGGAACTGTTGGAGACCCTGCCCAAACCCTGCGGGGTGTTCGCGGTGGATGATCTGCTGGCGCATGGATTGCTCCAGGCTGCCCAGGAAGCCGGACTGCGCGTGCCGCTGGATCTGGCTCTGGTTGGCTGCAATGACCAGTCCCATTTTTGTCACGCGGCCACCCCGCCGCTCAGCAGTGTTTCCTATCCGGGCCATGCCATTGGTGCCCGGGCCGCAGAAACCCTTTTCGATCTGATGCGGACTCCGCAGCCCGCCACAGACCGGGTGCACCGCGTGCCGGTGAGCGGCGTCACCATAAGGGAAAGCACCAATTTGCTGGCGATCCGTGATCCGCTGGTGGCCGATGCCGTGCGGCTGATCCGGCGTCAGGCGGCCACCTCGGCCCCGCGCGTGGGCGAGATCGCAGAGACCCTGGGGGTTTCCGTCAGCCTGCTCCGGCAACGGTTTTTTACCGCGATGGGACTCAGCCCGAAGGAGGAAGTGGACCGGGCGCGGCTGGATATCATCCGGCATTGGCTGATGGTTTCCGGGCTGGGCTCGGGCGAGATCGCGGGCCGCACGGGATTTGCCGACGCCGGGGAACTGCGCCGGTTTTTCCGTCGCGGCACGGGCATGACCCCGCAGGAGTTCCGTCAATCCCGTCGGGGCTGAAGCCCGGGAGGCAGGGTCTCGTCCTTGAGGGCGGTGCCGCTCAGACCGAGGCGGCGGGATTCTGTCAGGAGGTGGAACAACCGACCGGCGGCGGCTCCGGGCGGCAGACCTGCGGCCCGGATATTGGAGAGGCAGTTCCGCTCCGCATCGCTGCGGCCCGGACGCGGGTCCCACGTGAAATACGCCCCGAGACTGTCGGCGCTGCCGAGACCGGGCCGCTCGCCCAGCAGGATCAGACTGAGCCGGGCCTGCAGGAGTGCACCGATTTCGTCCTGCAATGCCACCCGGGCCTGTCTGGCCACGATGACCGGCGCCAGTTCCCAGCCGGCTGCCTGCAAAGCGGGAAGCAGCCCGCGGAGCAGTGGCACGATCTGCCGGACCGCCTGGGTGGACAGTCCATCGGCGGCGATAATCACCAGATCCACCGGCGGGCGGCCTGCGGCAAAATCCGTCAGGGCAGCACGGGATTCTTCCGAAAGCCGCCGCCCGGAATCCGGCCGCTGGAGATACTGCGCCCGGTCGGCTGCCGCGCTGGCGACGGTGAAAACCCCGGTGCCGAGGGCCAGGATTTCATCGGCGAGAGCGTGGGGATCGAAGGGTGTCAGGACGGCATCCCGCGCCGCCGCGTGGGCCAGCCGGAAGTCGAGCACTTCCGCCGTGGTCAGGCTGCCTCCGGTTCTCCCGAGGGCAATCCGTGCTTCCGTCAGGGCGCGGAGCCCGCTCCAGGGATCAGAGGTGTGGGAAAGGATGTCCATGAAAAAGCGTTAGATCGGAGTGGCGGCGAGGGCCTGCAATTGGGGAGCCACGAGGGCATGGTGGGGCCCGGCGGGTTGCAGACGCAGGCCGTCCTGCATGATGCCCATGGTCTCCAGCCAGGCCGCGAATTCCGGGGCGGGCCGCAGGCCGAGGAGCTGCCGCAGGTAGTGGCTGTCGTGGAAGCTGGTGGATTGATAACCCAGCATGACATCCGCGGCACCGGGCACGCCCATGATGAAATTGCATCCGGCCGTGCCCAGCAGGGTCAGCAGGGTGTCCATGTCATCCTGGTCTGCCTCCGCATGATTTGTATAGCAAACATCGCAACCCATCGGCAGGCCGAGCATCTTGCCGCAAAAATGATCCTCGAGGCCGGCCCGGATGATCTGTTTGCCGTCATAGAGATATTCCGGCCCGATGAATCCGACCACGGTATTCACCAGCAGGGGATCAAACTCCCGCGCCACCGCATAGGCCCGGGCTTCGAGCGTCTGCTGGTCAATCCCGTGATGCGCCCCGGCCGAGAGGCACGAGCCCTGACCGGTTTCAAAATACATCACCTGACCGCCCGGCGGCACCCGGCCCAGACTGAGCGCGGCCGTCCGGGCTTCCCGCAGCAGCGCCAGATCAATCCCGAACGACCGGTTGGCGGCTTCGGTCCCGGCGATGGATTGGAAAACCAGATCCACCGGCGCGCCTGCTTCCATGGCCCGCAGTGCGGTGCTGACATGGGCCAGCACGCAGGACTGGGTGGGGATGTGGTATTCGGTGATCAGCCGGTCCATCAGTTCGGCGAGTTCATGGTAGGACGCCGGACTGTCGGTTGCGGGATTGATGCCGATCACGGCATCGCCGCAGCCATACATCAAGCCATCCAGAATGGAGGCCGCGATGCCGCGCGGGTCGTCGGCCGGGTGGTTGGGCTGGAGGCGCACCGCCAGCGTGTCGGGCAGGCCGAGGGTGCTGCGGAACCGGGTGACCTTGCGGATTTTCGAGGCTACGAGGATGAGGTCCTGCTGGCGCATCACCTTGCTGACGGCCGCCACCATCTCCGGCGTGAGCCCCGGGGCCAGTGCCGTCAGGAGGGTGCCATCGGTTTCATACCGCAGGAGCCAATCGCGGAATTGGCCGACCGTCAAACCAGCCACCGGAGCAAACGCGGTGCGGTCATGCCGGTCCATGATCAGGCGGGTCACTTCGTCCAGCTCGGGCGGAATGAGCGGTTCCTCCAGAAACCGGGTCAGCGGCACCTCCGCGAGACAGACCTGCGCGGCGACCCGTTCCTCCGCGCTGGCGGCGGCGAGGCCGGCGAGTTCGTCCCCGGAGCGGCGTGGCGAAGCCCTTGCCATGAGGGTGGCAAGGTCCGGGAAGGCGAACGTGGTACGTCCATGGGTAAAGCGGTGGGTCATCGGAAAGGGAAAACGGGCAGAAGGCAGGCTTTGTGCAGGGGCGGGGATTTTGCCTGGGTTGGTGGCGAAGTTGCTGGTTGAGCCGACGGGCTGCGGCGGCACTTTGCCGCAGTTATCGTTCCAGCCTTCCTCCGACCGTCCATGTTGCCGCCACTCCCCACCGAAATCCTGACCGGGAAGGCCGGGCAGGAAATCCTGGCGGCCGCCGCAGCCTTGCGGACGGCGCATCCGGAGGCCGAGGCGGTGGCCTTCTGGGACTTCGATGGCACGTTGTTTGAGGGCGATTGTTCCGAGGGGTTTCTGTCAGGCGACGGGACCCGCATCGCCGGTCTCGCGGAAAGCGCGGTGCTGGCCGGCTGGTCGCAACAATATCCGGCGGAGGGGGGATTTGACCGGTTTTGGCAGGACTACCACGCCCTGATGGGGCGGGAAGGGCAGGCGGCGGCTTACGTCTCTCTGGTCAGGGCCTTTGCCGGAGCCCCGGAAGCGGCCCTGCATGAGATGGCGGCCCTTGAATTCAATGGCCGCCTCCGCCCGTGGTTTTTCCAGGAGGCCCTGAATCTGTGGCAGGAGCTGGAAGCGGGCGGCGTGCGCTGCATGGTCATCTCGGCCAGTCCGGATTTTTTCATCAAGGGTGCTGCGGAGACGCTTGGGGTGCCGATGGACCGGTTGCACGGCCTCCGTCTCGGCACCGGCGCGGATGGCACCCTGCTTGATGAACCGCTGGAGCCCCTCACCATCGGCACCGGCAAGGCCCGGATGCTGCGCCGGCTGCTGGCCGGAAGGGAAACCGGGGTAGCCCATGCCATCGCGGCCTTCGGCAACGACTTTATCAATGACGGACCGATGCTGGAGGCGGTGGCAGAGGCGCGGTTGCCCGGCGGCCGGCCGCTGGCGGCCCTGGTGAATCAGCGGCTGCCCGCCACCGGAGCCGGGCCCCTGCGGGAAATCACCTTCGCGCCCCGGTTTTCATCCTGATTATTCAACCATGCGACCGTTCCATGCCCAGCCCTGACAAGGAATCTGCCGCCACCCGCTGGCTCTCCCGGCAGCCGCCCCTCGTGCTGGCGGTGTGGGCCATGGCGGCGGCTTTTGTGGCTTACGGCTGCATGTATGCCTTCCGGAAACCCTTTACTGCGGCCGCCTTTGCCGGCTCCTTCGCCGGGATGGATTACAAGGCGCTGCTGGTGCTGGCGCAGCTGGCCGGCTATACGGTTTCGAAGTTTCTCGGGATCAAATTTGTCTCCGAAGCCACCCCTGGCCGGAGGGTGGCCATGGTGCTGGGCTTGATCGGCGTGGCGGAAGCGGCGCTCGTATTGTTCGCACTCACGCCAGCTCCCTGGAATGTGGGGTTCCTCTTCCTCAATGGCCTGCCGCTGGGTATGGTGTGGGGGCTGATTTTTGCTTTTCTGGAAGGACGGCGGGTCACGGAATTCATGGCCCTCGGGCTCAGCCTCAGTCTCATTTTTGCCAGCGGCTGGACCAAGGCCGCCGGCCTCCATGTGATGCAGCAATGGGGCGTGAGTGAAGCATGGATGCCATCCGTCACCGGCGCCTTGTTTTTGCTGCCGCTGCTGGTGGCGCTGCGGATGCTGGCGGTGCTGCCGCCCCCGGATGCGGCGGACATCGCGGCGCGCTCCCGGCGCCAACCCATGAAGGCCGCCGCCCGCCATGCCTTCCTCCGGCGGCACTGGCCCGGTCTCCTGATGTTTGTCCTCGGTTACATGCTGCTGAATACCTACCGGGATGTGCGGGATACCTTCCAGGTGGACATCCTCCGCGAGTTGGGGGTCACCGCCAGCGCCGGCCGGCTTGTGGTGATCGAAACCCAGGTAGGGGTGGCCGTGATAGCCACTCTGGGTTTGTTCGTGTTGATCCGCAGCAACCGCGGGGCCGTGATCGCCTGCGGGGTCCTGATCGCCCTCGGTGGCATCCTGACCGGGCTGTCCACCGGTCTGCTGCAGCATGGAAAAATCGGAGCCGCGGCTTGGATGACCCTGACGGGAATCGGCCTGTATGCCGCATTCATCCCGTATCAGGCGATCCTCTTTGAACGCCTGCTGGCGCATCTCCGGGTGGCAGGCACCGCGGCCTTTTTGATTTCGCTCTGCGACAGCTACGGCTATCTCTCCACCGTCGCGCTCTACCTGTATCAAACCTTCGGCGGAGGCAAGGCGGCCTGGGCTCCCCTGCTGACCACCGGCGGTTATCTTCTCGCCACCGTGCTGCCGCTGCTGATGCTGGGGGCGCTCGCCTGCCTCGCGGGAAAAAGACGGGAGATGGCTCCGGAATCCAGCGTTTCTCTTACGGTTTCTCCCGGCCAGCCCCTGCCATGAATTCCCGTCGCGATTTCCTCAAACAAGCCGCCGCCCTCGGAGCCGTGGGTGCCCTGCCGGCCAGCATCCGCCGGGCCATGGCGATTGATCCCGCGCCCGGCAGCACCTGGCAGGATGCGGAACATGTGGTGATTCTGATGCAGGAAAACCGGTCGTTTGATCATTGTTTCGGCACGCTGCGCGGGGTGCGTGGTTTTTCCGATCCCCGCGCCATCACCCTGCCGGACGGCCTGCCGGTGTGGCTGCAGACCAATGCCGCCGGGGAAACCCATGCGCCGTTCCCGCTCCGCCTGACGGAAACCAAATCCACTTGGATGCAGAGTCTGCCGCATTCGTGGGCCGACCAGACCGCCGCGCGCCGTGCAGGCCATCACGACCGCTGGCTGATCGCCAAAGCCCCCGGCCATCAGGCCTACGCGGCTTTGCCGATGACCCTGGGGTATTACACCCGGGAAGACCTGCCCTTTTACCACGCGCTGGCTGATGCCTTCACGATCTGCGATCAGAATTTCTGTTCATCCCTCACCGGCACCACGGCCAACCGCCTTTACCTCTGGACCGGCACCATCCGCCCGGAGCCCCATCCTGACAGTCCCGCCTGCCTGCGGAACAGCGATGTCGATTATGGCCGCGAAGCCACCTGGATCACCTTTCCCGAGCGATTGGAATCGCTGGGGATTTCCTGGCGCGTCTATCAGAATGAACTCAGCCTGCCCACCGGACTGAACGATGAGGAAGCCGCCTGGCTGGCCAATTTCACGGACAATCCGCTGGAGTGGTTTTCGCAATACCACGTCCGTTTTTCCCCGGCCCACCACGCGTGGCTGAAAAACCGGCAGGCGGAACTGGAAACCACTCTGGCCAAATGGCAGGCAGGCGTGGCCACCGGCGCGGAGCCCCCGGAAATCAGCAAGGCACGCCAGCAGTTGGAACAGACCCGGGCCTCCCTTGCCCGCTGGTCGCCGGAAGCCTTCGAGGCGCTCGCTCCGGAGCAGCAAACCCTGCACCGGCGCGCCTTCACCACCAATTCCGGGGACAAGGACTGGCACGGCCTCGAGACCCTGACGTATCAGGACGATGGCGCCGCCCGCCACATGAAGGTCCCCGCCGGGGATGTGCTGCATCAATTCCGTGAGGACGTCCGGTCCGGGAAACTCCCTGCTGTTTCCTGGCTGGTGGCCCCCCAGCATTTTTCGGATCACCCGGAATCGCCGTGGTATGGCGCGTGGTATCTCGCAGAGTCTTTCGATATCCTGACCAAAAATCCGGACATCTGGCGCAGGACCATTTTCATCCTCTGTTATGATGAAAACGACGGCTGGTTCGATCACGTGCCGCCCTTCACCGCGCCGGTTCCCGGCCAACCGGACACCGGCGCCACTTCACCGGGACTCCCTGCGGAGGCGGAATATATCACCGCCGCCCAGGAAGCGGCCTGGCGGCAAAAAAATCCCAAAGGAGCCCTCGCGGAAGGCCCCATCGGTCTTGGTTACCGTGTTCCCCTGCTGATCGCCTCGCCATGGAGCCGGGGCGGGGCGGTGTGTTCCCAGGTCTTCGACCACACCTCCATCCTGCAATTCCTCGAAACCTGGCTCACGAAAAAAACCGGCCGGGAAGTCCGCGAGCCGAACATCAGCCCCTGGCGACGCGCCGTTTGCGGCGACCTCACTTCCGTCTTCCAACCCTGGCAGGGCGAACCCGTGCCGCTGCCCGCCCCCGTCGGACGCACCGCCTGGCTGGGCTCCCTGCACCAGGCGCAGTTCAGGCCGATGCCCGGCACCACAGCCTTGTCTCCTGACGAATTGAAGGATGTCCGCCAAAGTCCCGTCCGCCCCCCGCGGCTGCCCCGGCAGGAACCCGGAGTGCGTCCTTCCCCCGGTCTGCCCTACGAACTGTCCGTCACGCCCGCGCTCAGTGCGGACGGCACCACCTTCTCGCTGCGATTCGCCGCCGGACGCGGCCGTTTTGGCGACCGCGCTGCCGGAGCGGCCTTCCACGTCTATGCCCCGCCGCCATCCGGTTCCACCGGCCCCCGTCAGGAAATCCGCCCCCGCGCCTACACCGTTGCCGCCGGGTCGGAAGTCACCGGATCCTGGGCGGTGGCCGGTTTCCCGGACGCCCGCGGCCGTCTCCATGTCCACGGCCCCAACGGTTTCTTCCGCGCCTACAGCACCGCCGCCGCGGACCCGGAGATCACCGTTAGGCTGGCGGAAAACTTTCCCGCAACCCCTCGGCATCAGCTCACGCTCACCGTGAGTGGCCGCAAGCTACCGGAGCAGGTCACCCTCCAAGTGGAGGATAACGCCTGCGGCCAACCGCTCCAAATCCTCACTCTCCAGGCCTCAGGCCACGGTGAAGCCTCCGCCAGCCTGGTCTGTGACTGCCGCGTCAGCCACGGCTGGTATGATCTTCTCCTCACCCTGCCGGATTTCCCCGGCTGGGAACAACGCCTCGCCGGCCGCCTCGAAGACGGCCAATCCGGCTGGAGCGATCCGGCGTTGGGAGCGTGAGAGTCGTTGCCAAAAATCCTGTCCATCCAGTTTTCCCATGTTCCAAGGCTGGAGGTGGCCTGTCGGGGCAAAAAAGAGACAATTTGCCCCTCCTTGAAATATAAAGTAGTTTCAGCTCATGAAATTGAAGGCAATCATTCACGAGGCGGAGGAAGGAGGGTTTTGGGCGGAGGTTCCAGCATTGCCCGGCTGTGTGACGCAGGGGGAATCCCTCGTGGAACTGGAATCTAATTTGCACGAGGCCATCGAAGGCTGGCTGTTGGCGGCGGAGGATGGGGAGGTTCTTTCCGGAGGCCGGGTGCTTGAGGTCGCGGTATGAAGTCGGTGAGTGGCAAGCAGTTCGCCAAACTGGCGGAGGAGAAGGGATGGCGGCTGGCCCGGATCAATGGCAGTCACCACATCTACACCCAGGAAGGAAGAATGGAGCGATTGGTCATTCCCATCCATGGGAATCAGACATTGAAGCTGGGCCTGCAACGCAGTCTGATGAAGATTGTTCCGATCCGGGAAGACGAACTTTGAGCCTCACCTTCCTGGCTCACATAAAGCCTGGCCTTGTCAGGATCGCCGCTTGGGCGGGTTGTGGGGATTCAGACGGATTCCGGGTTTTTCGAAGCGGATGCGGCGTTCGCGGAAGAGGGAGCCGAGGGCTTGTTTGAAGGCCTTTTTGCTGGTCTGGAAAACGTCGCGGATTTCCTCGGGGCTGCTGCTGTCGTCGTAGGGGGAGTAGCCGCCGCCGGTTTCGAGGATGGCGAGGATCTGCTGGGCGAGCGGCTTGACCCGCTGGTAGCCCAGGGGGTCGAGGCAGAGGTCGATTTTCCCATCTTCCCGCAGGGCGCGGACATAACCTTCCACCCTCTGGCCCGGGATCAGCGGGAAGGCGAGGTCGGTGTGATAGAGCAGGCCCCAGTGCTGGTTGTTGACGATGGCTTTGCAGCCCAGCGGGGTTTCGTTGGCGATTGTCAGGGAAACCGGTTGGCCGTTGTCGTAAAACGGCGGGGTCTTGTCGAGGAAACGGTCCAGCCGCATGGTGGCGGTGATGCGCTCGCTGCGGTTGTCCACGTAGACATGCACGAGGACGTGGTCGCCGACGGTGATGTGTTCGGTCTGCTCACGGATGGGAAGGAGAAGATCCTTGCCGAGTCCCCAGTTCAGGAAAGCGCCGGTGCCCGGACGATAGTCCACCACTTCCAAGGCGGCAAATTCGCCGACCATGACCAGCGGCGTGGCGGTGGTGGCGATGAGGCGGTCCTCGGAATCGCGGTAGAGGAAGACGTCGAGCTTGTCATCCAGGCGGGTACCTTGGGGGATCTCGCGGCCCGGCAGGAGAATTTCGCCCTCGGGGCCGCCGTCGAGATGAAGTCCGGACGCGGATTCGCGGAGGACGGTGAGGGAGTTGCGTTTGCCGAGTTCTGCCATGGGAGGGGACTATTGGAAAAGGAGGGGCCACAGCCGGAGCGGAGCGGAGACAGCCGCAGGCATATGGCACGGATTTTACGGATAATCACGGATGCGGAAAAAAGCACCCGTTCCTTGAGGGCTTCGATCCGCTCGATGCCTCCCACCCTGGACCATCCGTGTCGTTTGTCACCTCCATCCGCGCCCCCCCTGCCCGTCCGATTGCCTTTCTGTCCTTTGTGACCTTCTGTTCCCCTTTATCCTGCTTCCCATGTCCTCTTCCGCTGCCGATCTCCCCCCCGCCCGTCCCCGTATTGCCATTATTGGGTCCGGAGCGATGGGTTGTTATTATGGGGCGCGGATGGCGCAGCAAGGGCATGATGTAAAATTCCTGATGCGGGCGGATCTTGCCCACGTGCGGGAGCAGGGCCTGAAGATCAAAAGCTGTGCCGGGGATTTTGCATTGCCGGTCGTGCAGGCCTTCGGCAGCACGTCGGAGATGGGGCCCTGCGATTTGGTTTTCGTTGCACTCAAAACCACCGCGAATGCCGATCTCGCCAGGCTCCTGCCCCCTTTGCTGCATCCTGGAACGGTGATCGTGACCCTGCAAAACGGGCTGGGGAACGAAGCCCATCTGGCTTCGCTGCACCGGGCGGACCAAGTGCTGGGCGGGGTTTGTTTTGTGTGCATCAACCGCATCGCGCCCGGGGTCATTGACCATATCTCGGATGGTGATGTGGCGCTGGGAGAATTTGTGGGAGGCCCCCGCCCGCGCACCGAACAAATCAGCGCATTGCTGAATGCCTGCCTGATCCCGTCGCGCGTGGAGCCGAGCCTGGCCGTGGTGCGGTGGAAAAAGCTGGTGTGGAATATTCCCTTCAACGGCCTCGCCATCACCGGCGGCGGGATTACCACGGCTGACATCCTGGGCAACCCTGAGCTGGCGGCCCGCGCCCGGGTGCTGGCCGATGAAGCCGTGGCGGCAGCGGCGGCCTTGGGCCATCCCATGCCGGAAGGCTGGGCCGACTATCAAATCTCCCGCACCCCCGCCATGGGCCCCTACAAACCCAGCAGCATGATCGATTTCGTCGAAAACCGTCCGGTCGAGGTCGAAGCCATCTGGGGGGAGCCCGTCCGCCAGGCCCAGGCGGCCGGAGCCCGCATTCCGGAAATGACTGCGCTCTATCAGGAAATCCAAGCCGCTGTGGCAGGACGGGTCAAAGCGGCCTGATTTCCTGAAAACGGGCGGGCCATACGGTAGCGGTCCATCTCTTGAAACTTCAGTCCTTCCACCTCGTTATTGTCCGTTCCGCCATGTCCCGTTTTTCCTCCCTGCCGGTTCTGCTGGCGTTCGCCTTGCCTGGTTATGCCATCGCCCAGCGGCCGCCCCTGAAGGCGGAGCGCTGGTCGGACAAGATTTCCGTGCCGGACCCGGTGGCCTGCGCTGTGGATGACCAGGGCCGGGTCTACGTCACCCTGACAACCCGGCGGAAGGTGGGCGATCTGGATATCCGCGAGTGGACCGATTGGGTGCCGCAGGACGTGGCCTTGGAAGACATCGGGCAAAAACGCGCCTTCTTCCACGAAGTGCTGGCTCCGGGGAAGCTGCGCAGCCCCAAGGGCAGCCTGACCGATGCCAACAAGGACGGGTCGGTGGATTGGAAGGACCTCACCGTGCCGACTGAATCCATCCTTCAACTCACGGATAAGGATGGCGATGGCCGGGCGGATGTCTCCACGGTCTTCGCCACGGATTTCCGCACCGAAGTCACCGGCATCGCCGCCGGGGTGATGGCGTTTCAGGGATCGGTTTACAGCACCATTGCCCCCGACCTGTGGAAGCTGACGGATGCCGATGGCGATGGCGTGGCGGAGCAGCGGCAAAGCATCGCCCACGGATTCGGACATCATATAGCCTATGCCGGGCACGATATGCATGGCCTGCGGACAGGGCCGGATGGACGCATCTACTGGAGCATTGGGGATAAGGGGGTGAACGTGCTGATGCCCGATGGCTCGAGGGCCGCGCGCCCGCATGAAGGCTGCGTGCTGCGCTGTGAACCGGACGGCAGCGGTTTCGAAATCTTTGCCCACGGCCTGCGCAACGTGCAGGAAATTGCCTTCGACAACTACGGTAATATGTTCGGAGTTGACAACGATGCCGACAAACCCGGCGAAAAGGAGCGGCTCGTTTATATCATCGAGCAGAGCGACGCCGGTTGGCGCTGCGCCTGGCAATATCACAATGGATGGAATCCCTGGATGGCCGAGGACCGCTGGCAGGTCCGGCATGCAGGGCAGCCTCTTTTCCTGACTCCTCCGATCGCTCTCAGCCATGATGGGCCGTCGGGTTTTGAGCACAATCCCGGCACCGCCCTCGGCCCGGAATGGCGCGGCTGGTTTTTCCTGAATCAATTCCCCTCCGGGAAAATGAATGCGCTGCGTCTGGAGCCGGACGGGGCCTCCTTCCGGTTGGCGGAGGACGTGGTGGTTTCCAGCGGCATCATGGGCATCGGCATGAGCTGGGGGCCAGATGGGGGTTTGTATTTCGCGGATTGGGACGGCGGTTATCCCTTGGACGGGAAAGGAGCGGTGTGGCGCATGGATGTGGCCCCTGACAAAACCGATCCATGGCGGGCCGAAGTCAAAATGCGCCTCGCGGCAGGCTTTTCGAAACTGGAGCCCGGCCAACTCCAAACCCTGCTCGCCCATGCCGATGCCCGCCTCCGCGGCGGGGCCCAGCGGGAATTGGCGAAGCGCGGGAAATGGGAAATCCTGACCGATACCTTCACTGACGGCCAAGCCCCGCAGCTGGCTCGCATCCATGCCTTGTGGGGACTCGGCCAGGGCCTGCGCGGCAAGGCCTGGCGGGATGAAGGCTTCCTCGCCGCTGCCCTCACCGATGCCGATCCCGAAATCCGCACCCAGGCCGCCAAAGTCATTTCCGAAACCGCCGCCTCCCCGGTGCTGACGGGAGCACTCCTCAAGCTCCTGTCAGACATTTCGCCCCGGGTCCGGATGCAGGCCGCGCTCGCGGTGGGCCGCCAACGCACCCCCGGCTCCTTGCCGGCGCTCCTCAGGATGGCGGAAGACCTTTCCCGTGAGGATGCCATCCTGCGCCATGCCGTGGTCACCGGTCTCACCGGCACCGCCAGCCCGGAAATGCTCGCTCCCCTTGCCCAACACCCTAAACCGGAAGTGCGCCTCGCCGCCTGCCTGGCTCTGGGACGCCTCGCCAGTCCGGCCACCGCCGGTTTCCTGACGGATAGCGATCCGGCCATTGCCGCCGAAGCCGCGTGGGCGATCCATGACGACAATGGCATCCCCGAAGCCCTGCCTGCCCTCGCCGCCTGGCTGGATACCGCTCCGGCGAACAGCGAGGAACGCGCCCTGCGCCGGGCAATCAATGCCAACTACCGGCTCGGCACGCCGGAGGCAGCCGCCCGCCTGATCCGTTATGCCTTGAAACCCGCCCCGGACTTTTCCGCCCCCGGTGCCGGTGGGAAACAAGGGACGGTGCCGTCCCCCCGGGAGGAAGCCCTGGTGGTGCTCACGCTCTGGATGCAGCCGCCTGCGCTGGATCGGATGGACGCCCGTCCCCGGAGTTATCCGGCGCGTGATGCCGCAGCGGTGCGTCCCGTCCTGCAACCTTTCCAGAGTGGACTCCTGGAATTGAAGGAGCCGGGAATGAAGGGCCTCGCGCTCCAGATCATGGCGGTTTTCAATCTTGAAGTTCCCGCCGCGATCACCGCGGCTGCCGCGCAGGATGCCGCCTCCCCGCCGGAGGTCCGGCGGCAATCCCTGAAGTTGCTGGCCTCCCAGCACCCGCAGGCAACAGAACGCCGGGCCGTGTTGACCACCCTGCTCCGTGACAAGTCCCAGCCCGCGCTGCGCATCGAGGCACTGCAGCAGTTGATCACCATCGATCCATCCGCCGGGATCGCCGCCGCCGGGGATCTTGTTACCGGAGGCCGCTTGGCAGAGCAGCAGGCGGCGGTGGCTCAACTGGCGGCAGCCCAACACCCTGAGGCCGATGTCCGGCTCGCCGCCCTGCTCACGCCGGCCGGGGATGCCTCCGGCGCTGCGCCCGGCATCCGTTTGGATGTGCTGGAAGCCGCGGCCATCCGCGCCCCCACCGCGCTGGCGCTGGCGGCCGCGCTCGCCGCACGGGCTAAAACGCTGGAGGCCTCCACGGATCTGCTGGGCGCCCTGACGGATTGTGTCACCGGCGGCGATCCGGCGGCCGGCAAGGAAATCGCCCTGAATCATCTGGCCGCCAACTGTGTGGCCTGCCACCGGTTCCAAAAGGGAGCGGGCAGCCAGGTCGGGCCGCCGCTGGAAGGCATCGGTCGGCTGCATCCCGCCCCGTATCTGCTGGAAGCCCTCGCCAGTCCTTCCGCAGTCATCGCGCCAGGTTATGGCATGGCCACGGTGACCTTGAAGGATGGCACCACTCTGGCGGGCACGATTTTGTCGGAGACGCCTGACAAAATTTTGCTGCGCCAGCCTGATGGCGTGGAGGTCAGCGCGATCCCCTCCGCCATTGAAGGGCGCACTCCGCCCATTTCCGTGATGCCACCCATGCACGGGATCCTGACTCCCCGCCAGATCCGCGATGTGGTGGCTTATCTGGAAACCCTGAAGGCCAAACCTGACTCTGCCGGAGCCGGCGAACACTGAATCCGGGCGCATCCCGCGCTTGAATACCCGTCCTGAAGTCCTACTAAAACGCCCCATGTTCCGCCAGCCGCTCCACGACCGCGGGGTCATTTCCCGCTACCGCTCCCTCCTGCCTGTCAGCGAGGCCACTCCGGTGGTTTCCCTGAACGAAGGCTCCACTCCGCTGATCCACTCCGCCAAGCTGAGTGCCAAAGTCGGCCGGGGCTGTGAGGTTTATATCAAATACGAAGGCCTGAATCCCACCGGTTCCTTCAAGGACCGCGGCATGACCATGGCCATTTCCAAGGCCGCCGAAGCCGGGAAAAAAGCCGTGATCTGCGCCAGCACCGGCAACACTTCCGCCGCCGCCGCCGCCTATGCCACCCGCGCCGGGATGGACTGCGTGGTGCTCCTGCCTGCCGGGAAGATTTCCGCCGGAAAACTGGCCCAGGCCTTTGTCTATGGCTCCAAAGTGATTGCCATCGACGGCAATTTCGATGCCGCCCTCGACCTTGTCAGGAAAATCGGGGAACGCGACGACTTCGAAGTCGTCAATTCCATCAACCCCTTCCGCATCGAAGGCCAGAAGACCGCAGCCTTCGAGATCATCGATGAACTCGGCGAGGCCCCGGACATCCACATCCTTCCCGTCGGCAATGCTGGGAACATCACGGCCTACTGGAAGGGGTATGAAGAATACGCCGCATTGGGCAAGTCCACCAAAAAGCCCCGCATGACCGGCTTCCAGGCGGCCGGGTCCGCTCCGATTTATTTCGACAAGGTCATCGAAGACCCTGAGACCGTGGCCACCGCCATCCGCATTGGGAATCCCGCCAGTTGGGATCAGGCCAAAGCTGCGATCCGTGATTCCAAAGGCTCCATCGATATCGTGACCGACCAGGAAATCCTTGATGCCCAGGCGTGGTTGGCAGCCAATGAAGGCATCTTCATCGAACCTGGCAGCGCCGCTTCGGTGGCGGGCCTGCTGAAGTGCCTCGACTGCAACCGGGAGCCCTGCGCCACCTGCCCGGTGCGTGGCATCCCGGAAGGCAGCACCCTGGTGCTGACGGTCACCGGCCATGGTTTGAAGGACATTGACGCTCCGCTTAAACACCGCGCGTTCGCTCCCCTCCGGGCGGCGAACAGCATGGAATCCGTGCTGCATACCCTGGGGTATTAGTTTCCTGTGGGGGCCAACCATCCCCCATCCGGGGATTGGAGCTTGCCAGCGCGGGCGGGTGTTGCATTCTCCGGGCATGAACGTCCATCACCTTGAGCTTTTTTATTATGTGGCGCGGCACGGCGGGGTGAGTGCGGCGGCACGGCATATTCCATACGGAATCCAGCAGCCGGCGGTGAGTGCACAGATCATCCAGTTGGAGGATTCGCTGGGAACCACCCTGTTCCACCGGCGTCCTTTTGCCCTGACCAAAAGCGGGACGGATTTATATGCGCATCTCCGGCCCTTTTTTGAGGGCCTGCCGGAGGTGACGGCACGGCTGCGGGGCAATCAGCCGGTGCACCTGCGGATCGGCGCGCCGGAGACGGTGCAGCGGGATTACATGCCGCGCATCCTGAAGCGGCTGAAGCGCCGGTTTCCCCGGATGCGCTTTACCCTGGCTACCGGGCGGGCGGATTGGATGGAACAGGCTTTGCTGAACCAGGAAATTGATATCGGCCTCGGTTCGCTGATTGGCAAACGTATGACGGGAGTGCGGCAGGAGGAATTGCTCCAGGTGGGCATGTCCCTGCTGGTTCCGGAGAAAAGCGGTTATACCAAGGCTGCTTCCTTCTGGGAGCGTGACCGCATCGACCTGCCGCTGATCGCGCTCTGTGAGGAGGAACCGGTGTGCCGGCTTTTCCAGGCGGAACTGGCGAAGCGCAAAGTGGAGTGGTTCCCCAGCCTCGAGGTGCCGAATCAGGAATTGATCGTGCATTACGTAAGTCAGGGATTTGGGGCCGGTCTGATTCTGGCGGCCAATCTGAAGTCCGCCCCGCCCGCGGGCACCCGCCGGCTGGTCCTGACGGACTTTCCGGTGATTCCCTACGGGGCGCTCTGGCTCGGCAATCCCAACGAACTGCAGTTGGCCTTTGTGGAGGAAGCCGGCGCCGAGGCCAAGGCTGTGGCCTTGTAGGAGACCGCTGCGCCCGTCCCAGGTTATGAGGATGGACTGGCCTGCCGCGGAAGGGGTACGCTGACCCAGGGGCTTTCTTTCTCGAGGAACCGCCAGGGCAGGTCCACCGCTTTGCTGATTCCGATCCTGCGGCCGGTCACCACTCCGGCGGTGCTGCCATGGTAAAAGATGTTTTTTGTCAGATCGTGGCCGTGGTCGGCGCCGGTCAATCCCAGCGCCTGACCCAATTTTCCAGGACCGGAGCAGAGAGCCCGGAGACTCTGCTGGCGGCGGCGTTCCTGCATGGCCGCAATGCCGTGCTGCGGTTCGAGGGCGCGGATCAGGAGGATGCCGTCGCGGGCCAGGACATTCAGCATCCAGTGGATTCCGTAGTTCAGGTAAACGTAAGCAGTGCCGGGGGGATTTTCCTGGCAAAAAATCCGGCTGCTTTTCCTGGTCGCGGTGTGGCAGGCGGCATCGTCTTCGATGCCATAGGCCTCCACCTCCACGATGCGCCCGCCGCAGCCTTGCCAGAGCAGGGTTTGGCCGATGAGTTCCGAGGCGACAGTGAGGAAGGGGCGGTCGAAGAAGTGACTACCGCAGGCTTTAAGCAATGTCGCTTTTCCAGAAGTAATTATCGATTGATGGCTCATCGCCGGAGGAGGGTTCCTTTATCTGGCATTGGGAATAACGCGCCATCCAGCAGGCGCGGCCGCTGAGTCCCATTGATTCCTTCGGTATCCCGGATCATACGCATTATCGGCTGTATGCCATATCCGGGTATCCAAAAGCCATAGAGGAACAAACAGCCATTGCCACGACATCTCTTTGGTGGATGAAAAATCCGGGAAACCGCGCGGTGCCCACATGTGCCGCTTTACTCCATTCGATCCGAAAACCGCTGGCTCATACCTGCCCATCTTTGAAATCAGGACGTAGCTGGAGAGGTAAATAAAGAGCAGAATCCAGACGCCTCTGACGTAAACCACAGGTTTGCTGAGGCGGGCATCCGGCTCTTTGTCCACTTGCATGTAGCTGCGGCCCTACGCCCGCATTTCCTGCGCGAGTTGGCAGACTTTTTCCAGCTGAGGTTTGGGCAGGTCGTCGATCTGGATGATGTGGTCGTTCCGGTCGAGGACCGAGAAGGTGGTGCCCATGAGGCCTTCCTTCATTTCGACGCTGATGATGTCCTTCCATTGATGGTCCTCCACCCGGCTGCCGCCAAGGCTTTGACGGATCAGGATGAGGCGTTCGTTGGTGACGACCACGCAGTCGGGTTTGGTCTTCATCAGCTTCCGCTTCTGGTGGGCGATGTAGAAGATCTGCTCGTGGCTGCTGATGAGCTGGGTGGCTTGTTGATAGACGTCGGCAACAACTTCCGGTTCCTGGCCTTCATCCATGAAATGCATCAGGGCTTCTTCCACCTCAAACACTTCATCGAGCGGTTTCCATTCGCCGAGGCCTTCATAATAAACCAGATCCCGGCGGCTTAAATGCCCTTCATTGAGGAGCGAGAGGAGTTGATCCTGATCGTAGGGGCCGTGCTGCTGATTTTCTTTGGAGACGAAGATTTCCATGGGAGTAGCTGCGTGGGGTGGATGGTAATTACAATGTCAATCTACAGAAGGAGACGCCGACAGGCCAGAAAAAGTTGCGCAAATGGATAAAATTCGGGGATTTCCCGAGCATTTGGGTGATGGTCGCGCCCTCCTCCCCGCCATGGCCCGCCGCCGCTCTGAACCTGAATCTAATTTCCCCGTGGATGGCGGGGACGCGCCGTCTTCCGGCACGGCCTGTCTGCCCCGTTTGGTATTCCTGTTGCTGGTGGGTTTGCTCGTTTCCCTGCTGGCCGTGGAAGTCCGCAATGGATTGCGGCATCCATCGGTGCGCCGGGTTCCGGCGGCGAAGCCGGGGCCGGCGCTGATTTTCTATCAAAAAGGATACGCCTCAGCCCGCGAGGCCTGGATTTTCGATGAGCCCCAGGGCAGTGCCGGTCCTCCGCGCCTGATTCAAAAGGTCGACTGCCGGGCCTCCAATACCCTGACGGGGGAAATCCGTTGGACCGCGGATGGCCGGGCGGTCTATGCAGCCGGCCGCACTCCGGTGAAGCGCGGGGTGCCGGAGTTGCGCTGGCTGTTCGAATTCGATGCGGGCCGGCTGTTTGTGTCCACTCCAGACCTGGCTCTGCCCGGGCGCACCGTCTTTGTGGAGGACTCCACCGCCCTCACGGCCCGGTGGCGGCAGCATCAGGGCGCCGGTCCGGTCGCTGCCACGTGGTATGAACTGGGAGCCCAGGGCCCGCATCTTTTTTCGTGGCAGACCACGCGGTGGGAAAACGCCCTGCCGGAATAAGGCCGAAGAGGCATCTCGCCGCGGGGTGGTGTTCTTCTTGCGTGACAGGACAGCCGGGCGATAGTGCGTTCTGTCCCTATGCCTGTGGTGATTGCTCCTGCCCGACGCCTCCCGTCCCACCCGTGGCGCGGATTGGCCGGAGGATTGCTGTTGCTGGGCACCGGGGGCGTGGTACTGCACCAGACTTGGCAAAGGGCCAAGGACGGGGCGGCCGAAGCCACGGCCCGCGCGGCCGAGGAGGAGGCCCGCCAGGCCGAACTGGCGCTCCGGAGAAAAGTGTCAGGATTTTTGGGGAAAGGGGCGGCACCGCTGCTGGCGGAGGCCAAGGCGAAAGACCTCGCCGCCGTGAACCGGGCGTTGGCGGCGCTGGATGCCCGGTTCGCCGGTTATGCGGCCGGGGTGGATGCCTTCACTCATGATCTCACGGCGTGGGGCACGCGGTTCAAATTGATCTGGCGCAAAGGGGTGGAGACGGTGAAGCGGCATGAAATTCCGGAAGGCACCGCCAAGCTGGTGAATGACAAATTTGACCAGCATGTGGTCTCCGATGCCCGGCTGGAGGCCGATGTGCTGGCGGTCATGCAGCAGTTTGCCTACGACATGGAGGCCGGCCGGAATGAGTTGCTGGGTTCGCTGAGCACCCGTTTGGAAGCGTCGGATTTGCCCGTGGCGGTACGGCAGGTGGCGATGGGGAATTTTAAAATCCGCTATGAGGAGCAATTGAAATCGCTGCTGGGCCATCTTCCGGAGAATTCCGTGATGGTGGGAGTGGGAGGCATCACGGCGGGCATTGTGACTGAGGAAGCGGTGCGGCAGATGGTCCGGGTGGTCCTCACCCAGGCGGCGGCCCGGCTGGCGGGGGGTGCCATGGCCAGCGGCGGCGCGGCGGCCACCGCAGTGGCGGCAGGAGGAACCGGGGGCACCGCAGTGGCGCCGGGCGTGGGCACCGCGGTGGGAGTGGTAGGCGGATTTTTGATCGGCGCGGTGGTGGACTGGTGGATGACGGATGAATTTGAAGCGGTCGTGAAACAGGACGTGCTTGCTTTTCTGAACCAGACCCGCGCCTCCCTGATCTCCGGCCCCCAGGGATTGGAAGCGATGCTCAAGGCACAGGTGGAACACACTTCCGGCGTCTGGGAACGCTCTGTCACCGGCTCCTTTCAATCGGTCCTGCACCCGCCTGCCTCCTGAACTTCTTTTGCTATGAAAATCCTCACTTTTTCTCTCCTGCTGGCTTTGGGATCATCGGCGTTGGCGCAAGGGGGCGCGGCGGTGCGGCTGGCGGCGGATCTGGCGGAATCTGTGGCCCGTCATGCCGCCGGGGAATCGGCGGAAAAGACGGCCCGGGAATTGGCCGAGTTCGGCGGGACCAAAATGATCCGCGAGGTGTTGGAGCAGGCGGAGCGGGAAGGCGGGGAAGGGCTGATGAAACAGGTCGCGGCGCAGACCGAAAAACATGGACTGCTGGCCTTGCAGGCCCTGAAAGGGGCTCCCGCCCCGGTGCTGCGGGCCTTGGATGGCGTGCCGGCGGAGTTGGCAGAAAACAGTCTGCGCGCCTTGGTGCGGGAACCGGTGGCGATGCAGAAACTGGCCACGGAATTTGGCAGCAGCGCCTTGGAAACGGCGGCGAAACATCCCGGCTTGGCGGTGCCGATCGGGAGCAAGCTCGGCGGGGAAGGGTTGGATGCCGCCCGGCGCCTGACCCTCGACCAGGCCACGGCCCTGACCCGTCACGCCGACAATCTGGCCAAACTTCCGGCGGCCGAACGCAGTCAATTCCTCACCATGATCAAGGAGTCCCCCGCCAAAACTCTCGCGTGGATGGAAAAGCATCCGAGGCTCATCCTGGCCGGCAGCGCTACCACCGCCGTGGTCCTGGCCCGCAAAGAAATCTTCGGGGAAGGCGGACAGCAGGGATTCATCGAGCGGGTGGCCGGCTCCCTTTACCGGACGTTTGAAAAGCCCATCAATCTGGCGCTGGGGGTGTTGGCGGCGATTGCCCTGGCTTGGGGAAGCTTCAAGGTTTGGGCTTTTTCCCGGATGATGCGGAAGCGGAGTTAGGCCAGGAAAGCAGCAAGAGACCCCGGCCAGGGAAATCTTTACCGGCCCAGTTCGTAGGCGGTGATCGACAAGGCCGCGAGGGCGGCGGTTTCGGTGCGGAGGATCAGGGGACCAAGCGACAGGGGCAGGAAGCCGCTGGCGACGGCCGCGGAGAGTTCGGCGGGGGTGAAGTCGCCTTCCGGACCGATCACGAGAAGCGCGCTGGCCGGGCGGGTGGAGGTGGCGGGAAGGAGGCCGTGGAGGGGCCGGGCTTCCGGGGCGAGGGCCGCGATGAGGCGGAGTTCAGCCTCCGGCAGATGTGTCAGGAAGGACTCGAAGCATTGCGGGAGGTGGACCCGGGGGAGGTGGTTCTGGCCGCATTGTTTGCAGGCTTCGATGACGAGGCGCTGCCATTTGTCCTGTTTGTCGGCGGCCTCCGCGGCGTCGAGGCGGACCACGGTGCGTTCGGTCAGGATCGGAAGGATGCCGGTCGCTCCCAACTCCGTGGCTTTCTGCAGGACGAGATCCATGTTTTTACCCTTGGGAATGGCCTGGGCCAGCAGGAGCGGGATGGCCGGCGGCGTGGTGGGGTGGTGGCTTTCGGCAGTGAGAAGTGTGCTGCGTTTGGCCTGCCGGGCAAGGCGGGCGTGGATTTCCATGCCTTGGCCATTGAAGACGCTCACCAAGTCTCCTTCGCGCAGGCGCAGGACTTCGCTGGCATGGCGGCTTTCCGCTTCCTCAAGCACGAGGTGATCCGGGTTCCAGTCCTCCGGCGCAATGTAAAATCGATGCAGGGTCATGCGGAAGCAGGGCGGACGAGGAGGGGGCTTTCCGGATCAATGCAGGAACCAGAAAAAGACCACCGCGACGGCAGTGGGAAAGAGCGCCCCGGCGAGCAGGCCGAGCGGGCTGATGCCTTCGCCACCAAAGGCCTTGGCGGAGTGCAGAATTCCCACCCCGGCGGGGTTGGGGGCATTGGCGATGACGGTCAGACCGCCTCCGGTTACGGCCCCCGCAACCAGGGCGTATTTCAGTTCATCGCTCAGACCTTCCACCAAGGTCCCGAGGTAGGTCAGGGCGGCGTTATCCGTGATGGCGGTCAGGCCGGTGGCCCCGAAAAACAGGCTGGCCCCGTCCAGGCGGGTCAGGAGCGGTTTGAGCCACCAGGCCTGCATGGATCCCAGCACCACCAAGCCGGAGAGGAAGAACCCGACCAGCAGACCCTCCCGCAGTTTGAGGTTATCCTGATACTGACGGGTGGCCGAAACCAGACCGAGGAAGATCATGAGGATTCCGAGAATGACATCGGGATAGTGGGCGAAAGCCACCACGAGGGCGAGAAAGAACAGATGGCTCACGGTGAGGAGTACCGGGACCGGGCCTGACTTGGAGTGCACCACCGGCACCTGGAGCAGTTCCTTGCGGAAGGCGAAGGCGATGACGGCCGTGGAAACAAGGCAGCTGAGGGCGGCGCGCCAGCCGAAATGCTGGATCATGAACGGGGTGGACCATTCCCATTTGGCCGCCACCATAAGGACTGGCGGTGCCGCAAAATTGGTCAGGGTGCCGCCGATGGAAATATTGACGAAAAGCAGTCCGAGAGTGGCATAGGCCAGACGCCGGCTGATGCCCTGGTCGAAGTAACGCCGTTTCAGCATGAGGGCGAGCAGGGTCATGGCCGCTGGTTCGGTAATGAATGATCCCAGCAGTGGACCTACAAACAGAGCCGAGATGTAAAAGGCCAGGCTCTCCTTCAGGGGCAATAACCGGGCGAGGGCGCTGATGATTTTTTCCGCGAACTGTACCACCGGCCGGGTGGCCGCCACCACCATGACGATGAAAACGAATTTGGGTTCGGTAAAGTTGAGGGATTCGATATAGGTGATCGCCGCATGGACGGATTTCTGCATCACGGCCAAAGCGAGGAACAAGGCGGCCGCCCAGATCCCGAACACCACTTCCGTCTCCGCCATGAAGTGCAGGAGGGTTTCCTTGAAGGAGCCTTTGGGATGCTGGTGCGCCCAGTGGGCGAAGCGCTTCACCATGAAGGTGTGCAGCACCGCCAGCCCAAAAAAGGTGGTGGCAAGAATTTCGAGAAAAGTGGGGTTCATGGGAAGGACTGGTTCCGATAGCATTGTTTGCACCCGTCACAAGGGAATGCGGCGGTGGGCAGAATGGACAGGGAAGCCGGTCGGCCTCTATGGCGTACAAAGAAACAGGCGGACTGTTTCCAGTCCGCCTGTTTTAAATCTTTGATTGCTTTGAGGCAGCGCTTAGTTCAGCGCAGCTTCAGCGGCCACGGGGCCGTCGACATTGACCCGGCGGCCTTCGCGGTCGAAACGGACCCGGCCGTCGGTGAGGGCGAAGATGGTGTAATCCTTGCCGAGACCAACATTGGCTCCGGGGATCCACTTGGTGCCGCGCTGGCGGATGATGATATTGCCGGCGATGACGACCTGTCCGCCGAATTTCTTGACACCAAGGCGCTTGCTTTGGCTGTCGCGACCGTTCTTGACGGAACCTTGTCCTTTCTTGTGGGCCATAAAAGTGGGGTGGGGGTAAAATTAGAGGTTGATGGACTCGACCTGGAGACGGGTCAGGTGGCGGCGATGGCCCTTGGTTTTGTGGAAACCCTTGCGGCGCTTGAACTTGAAATTGATCACTTTCTTGTCGCGGTGCTGGTCGAGCACGGTGGCGGTGACGGTCGCGCCTTCGAGGACGGGGTCGCCAATGCGGTTTTCACCTTCGGCGCCGTAGAAGAGGACTTGATCGAGCGTGATGGAGCTACCGACTTCGGCATCGAGTTTTTCGACGTCAAATTTGATGCCTTGGGAAACGCGGTATTGTTTGCCGCCGGTTTTGATGATTGCGAAAGCCATATGCCTGAGCCGGGTGGAGTGAAAATGCCTGCCGGACAGCCAAGAAAGCCGGGCGGGAGGGCCGGGAGATTCCCACACCACCCCGGCGGGCGCAAGTGGTTTTTACGGTTTCAGCGGGGCTGAGGATAAAAGGAGGAAACTTTCCCCCCGCGCCCGGTTCCCCCCCAGGCCTGGAGGTGCCAACATCCGCCGCCCTGTCCGGGGCCATTAAATTATGGGTCAATTCAAGGAGCAACCCTTGCCCGCGGGGAGGTTATGCGCACTGTGGGGGCTGCATGACGGGATTTCTACTGATGTTGGGACGGCCGGTAATGGACTTGGTCCGCTATCTGGGCGAACTGGCACAGCTGGTGGGGGACGTGTTTTTGTCCGTGTTCCGGCATCCGGTGCGGTGGAAGTTGGTGCTCTACCAGATTGTGAATATCGGATTCGGCTCGCAGTTGCAGGTGATGGTGACCGGGGCGTTCACGGGAGCCGTGTTTGCGGCCCAGGTCTATTACAAGTTCAATCAGCTGGGGTTTGAGTCGGTGGTGGGCGGGATAGTGGCCCTGGCGCTCTGCCGCGAACTGGCGCCGGTGCTGACGGGACTGATGCTGACCAGCCGGGTGGGAGCGTCGATCGCGGCGGAGATCGGCACCATGAAGGTGACGGAGCAGGTGGATGCGCTGCGGTCGCTGGGGGTGCATCCGGTGGATTATCTGGTGAGTCCGCGGCTGCTGGCGATTGTGTTTTCGATGCCGATTCTGATCGGGGAGTCGATTCTGATGGGGATGTGGGCTGCGAAACTGATCGTAGTGTCGCTCTACGGGGTGCCGGAGGCGTTCTACAATGATCAGTTGGACAAGAATACGGACATGACGGATTTGATGTTCGGGATGACCAAAGGGGTGGTGTTCGGGATCCTGATTGTGCTGATTTCCTGCCATCAGGGATTGAAGGTCAACCGGGGGGCGGTGGGAGTGGGCAGGGGAACGACCGCAGCGGTGGTGATCACTTCCCTTTCGATTCTGGTGGTGAATTTTTTCCTGACGATGGCCTTGAACTTCGTCTGGCCGGTGGCCCGGACTTAGCGCACTGGTCCCAAGTTCCCTGACGTCCTCCCATGGCAGCCCTCCCTGAGAAACCCTCCGATCCGGTCTTCATCCGGGTGAGGGAACTGTACAAACAGATCGGCCAACAACAGATCCTGAAGGGGATGACGCTGGATATCCCCCGGGGGTCCGGAGTGGCGATTATCGGAGGCAGTGGGACCGGTAAAAGTGTTTTTTTAAAACTGGTGATGGGACTGATCCGGGCGAGCAGTGGGAGCATCATGGTGGATGGGGTGGAGATCACGGGTTTGAACGAACGGCAGCTCGGCCCGCACCGGCGCAAGATCGGGCTGCTGTTTCAGGATGGGGCCCTGTTTGATAGTCTGACGGTCGAGGAGAATGTGGCTTTTCCCCTGGTGGAGGCGGGCTGGAAGGACCGGCAGAAGATCAAGGCGGCGGTGCTGGAGACGCTGGCGTCGGTGGATTTGGAGGAGCATTTGCACAAGCTGCCAAGCGATCTGAGCGGAGGGATGCGGAAGCGGGCGGCTTTGGCGCGGGCCATCATCACGGACCCTCAGGCGGTATTTTATGACGAGCCCACCAGCGGGCTGGATCCGGTGGTGGCGGACAGCATCGACCACCTGATCCGGCGCACCCAGCGGCGGCGGGGAATCACCTCTGTGGTGGTGACGCATGATATGAAGTGCCTGCGGGTGGTGGCGGATCAGGTGTTCTATCTGCGGGAGGGGGTGGTATATTTTTCCGGAACCCCGGCGGCGCTGTTGGAGAGCGCGGATCCGGTGATCCGACAGTTTGTGGAAGGCCGTTCCGGCGAGTCCAGTTGAAGCGGCGGTGATTCCCTTCCATCTTTTTCCCTATTCCATCCCATGAACGATACTTCCAACCGCACCACCCTGACGGCAGGGCTGTTTGTTCTGGGGGGACTGATCCTGCTCGGCACCCTGATTTTCCAATACGGCACCCTGCACCACCGGCTGCGCAAGCCGTATCAGTTATATGCCAATTTCCTCGATGCGCAGAATCTGATCAAGGGATCGCCGGTGAAACGGGCGGGGGCGACCATCGGGCAGGTGGTGACCTCCCCAAAACTGGTGGAGGGGTTGAAAGGGGTCCAGGTGACCCTGGAGATTTATCCGGAATTCCAGATTCCAGTGGGCAGTCCGTTGCGGATCAGTTCGGTGGGGCTGATGGGCGACAGCCAATTGGAGGTGGGCCAGCCGCCCGAGGAAATGCTGACCGGGGAATATCTGAAACCGGGGACTACCCTGAATGGAGTGGGCAGTCTCGATTTGACCACCACCGCGAATAAGATCACGGACGAAATCATGGTGGTGATGCGGGATCTGCGGACGGGGCTGTCGGATTTGAGCAAGACGGTGAACCGCTTGAATGAAGGGGTGCTGAGTGACGACAATCTGCAAAACTTTTCCGGCGGACTGCGCGAGTTGCGGGAGAGCATCCACAAGATTGACAACGAGGTGCTGGGGGATGGCAATCTGAATGCCGTGAAGGAGGCCCTGGCAGATTTCCGCGCGGCCATGGAAAAGGTGGATCAGGCGGCAGCGCGGGCGGACGGGGTGATCGTCAAGGCCGACAGCGCGATGGGGAAAGTGGACAAGGCCATGGATAGTCTGGCGCCGGGGCTGCGGGGCGTGGAGAATGCCACGACCAGTCTGAAGCAGGCGGCGGTGGCGTTGGAAGGACTGTTGAAGGACGCCCGGACCGGCGACGGGTTGATGAATGCGCTGCTGAATGATGAGGTGCTGCGCCGGGATTTCACGGCGCTCGTCGCCAACTTGAAGCAGCGCGGGGTGTTGTTTTACAAGGACAAGGAAGGCAAGGAGAAAGCCGCTCCCGCCGCCCCGGCCGAACGGCCGCGGACCAAGCCTTATGGGGCAAGATAGGAGCGGAAAGCGGGCATGGTGGAAAGTGCCGGCATCGCGCGGGGTGATGGCGAGGCCAGGAAGGGGGCCCATTCGGGCGGAAGCGGAGCCTGCCAATCGAGCGGCGGCTGGTCTGGCAGGGTCAGGCCCAGTTTGACCGAGTGGAGGGCGTGACGTCGCAGCAGCAGAGCGGCTTCGGAAGCCGGCGTCCAGCCGTGGTCGATCTGGCGGAGATACCACTGGGGGTCGGGACCATAGAGTTTATCGCCGACCACCGGATGGCCATGGTGATGGAGATGTACGCGGATCTGGTGCATCCGGCCCGTGTGGGGCACGGCGGAGACGAGCGCAAAGCGGTCGCCCGCAGAGGTGGGATGGATGAGGCGCTGGAGGACGCGGAAATGGGTCAGGCAGGGGGCGCCGTCGGGATGGACCTTCTGCATGAGGTAGACCGGCGAGTCCTCCACGTCCCCCCGGCGCAGGATGGGGGCGTCGGTGGTCCACTCATCTGCTTCCGGCCAGCCGGTGACGAGCGCCGCATATTCCTTGCGGATTTCGCGGCGCATCATGGCCTTGTTGATGGCGCGGGCGGTGGCGGGGTTTTTCGCGATCAGGACAAGGCCACTGGTTTCCCGGTCGAGGCGGTTGATGATGGAGAGGGCGGCCCCGTTGGCGAGGTCATACGCTAGCAGGGCCCGCAGGCCATGCCAGAGGGTGGGTGGTCCGTTGGGTTTCGAGGGATGAATCTGGAGCGGGGCGGGTTTGTTGACCACGATCCAGTCCGCCGACTCATCCACCACGGAAAAGTCCAGCACATCGGCAGCGGCGCGGTCCTGCATGGGGCGATTCTAACGGGCGGCGGCCAGTTGCTGCAAGCGGCGCACGCGTTCGGCATCCGGGGGGTGGGCTTGCCACCACCGGCCATTCCGCTGGCCGGTGGCCGCCCGGGCCAGAGCATAGCGGTTCCAGAACGCCACAGCGGCCTGCGGAGAGTATCCGGCGCGGCGGAGCAGATCCAGGCTGGTGGCATCCGCTTCAAATTCGCGGACCCGGCGGCGGGCGGCGAGGGCGGTGACATTGACGGTCAGGACGGTTCCGCTGGCTCCGGCGGCTGCGGTCAGGATGTCGTTTTCCTGCTGACTGAGGACCACCCCAACGGCCGCTCCGGCCAGCAGGTTTGTCCAAGCTTCCGCGATCTGGATGCGGTGGTGACGGTGAAAGACGTGGGCCATTTCATGGGTCAGGACGGCAGCCAGTTCGGCATCCGATTTCACCAAGGGGAGGATGCCGGCGTTGACTTCCAGCCGTCCATCCGGCCAGGACAGGGCATTCATTCCGGTGGCGTCCCGGATGGAAAACCGCCATGCGACCGCCTGGCCCCGGTCATCCACCGGCACCGCCGCGGCGAGGTTTTTGGTGACGCGGTCCCAGCGGGCGGTGGCCGCGGCCCGGACCGCTGGCGGGTGGCTGGTGGCGGCGGGGGGAGGCGTGGCACACTGGCAGAGGAGACTCAAACCGGTGAGGAGGACGGGGACGTGAAGTTGGCGGAGCAGTCGGAACACAGAGTCGGAGCTTACTTTGGATGGGGACGGAGGGAAAGCAAAGGCCGCAGGCGGCGCAAGGGAGGGTGCTTTTTCCGGGTGAAAGCCGGGCGGGAGGCGGGTATGGGACAGGGCTGATCGTCAGCTGCTTTTTGTTATGTTCAAATCACTGCTTAAATCCGTGCTCTACCGGTTCGGCTACAGTATCTGCAAGGTGCGTCCGGTGGCAGCGGCCGGGGCCGCGGGAGCAGACGCCGGGGGGGGGCGGCTGATGCCCTTGATCCATGCCCGGAGTCCCTATCAGGATTTTCCGCTGGCGGAGTATCCGGCGGATCTGCAGGGCTGGGGCAGCCAGTCGGTGGCTTTTGATACTCTGCTGGCGCGGCTGAAGCCCCGGCGGATCATCGAAGTGGGCACGTGGAAGGGCGGGTCGGCGATCCATATGGCCAAAGTAGCCCGGGGGCTGGGACTGGCCCCCGAGATTATCTGCGTGGATACCTGGTTGGGAGCCGTGGAATTCTGGACCGACCAGCAGGACCCGGAGCGTTATCTGTCACTGAAGTGCCGCCACGGCTACCCTACGGTTTATTACCAATTCGTCGCCAACGTGCTGCATGAACAGTGTCAGGATCTGATCACCCCGTTTCCGCAGACCGCGACCATTGCCGCACTGTGGTTCCGCCGGTATGGGGTGTCCGCAGATTTGATCTATATCGACGGCAGCCACGAGGAGGAGGACGTCTATGCCGACCTCGTGGGGTATTGGGATCTGGTGCGGGCTGGTGGGGTGCTGGTGGGGGATGACTGGGGCTGGGACGGGGTACGCCTGGCGGCGACGCGGTTTGCCCGGGAACAGGGGGTGCGGGTCACGCAGTTGGCGGACAAGTGGTATCTGGAGAAGGCGTGAGAACCCACTGGCCGGAGGCCACCTGACTCAGGTTTCGGATGAGCCGGTGCCGCCGGACGTTATTGCCCGGCGGGGACGGGCTCCACAGCGGGAGTGGGAGCCGGGGCCGGGACCACGGCAGGGGGCGGCGTGGGAGCGGCTGCCTTGGCGGGGGCGGCGGGCGCTGGCGGCAGGGGGGTGACCGTTTTCATGAGGCGGAAGAGATCACTGCCCGTGGAAAAGACCACCGTGGTGTCGGTGCTGGCGGTGGTGCCGTAGGTTTCCAAGGTTTTCTGGAAGGCATAGAACTCAGAGGCCTGCGGGCTGGCATTGAAGGCCTCGGCATAGATGGCGCTGGCCTTGGCTTCGGCGGTGCCGCTGATTTCTTGGATTTTACGGTAGGCTTCGGAAGTGATTCTATTGAGTTCCAGCGCTCGGGTGCCGCTGATACGGGCGGCCTCGCCCTCCCCTTCGGAGCGGAAGCGGGCCGCGATCTGCTCGCGCTCGCTGATCATGCGCTCGTAGATTTTTTCCAGCACCCCTTTGCTGTAGTTGAGGCGCTTGAAACGGATGTCGAGGATTTCGATACCGAACTCCTTCACAACGGGCTGGGCTTGTTTGAGGATGGCGCTTTCAATGGCGACACGGCCGTCCTTGATGGCCAGCAGAGGGGCGATTTCAGCTTCGGCGACCTGGGCGGAGGGATTGGATTTACGGTCTTTGTCAGTGCGGATGAGTTCGATGAGGTCATGGTTGGCCACGGTGCTCATGGTGTTGCTGCCGATGATGTCATCGAGCCGCGACTGCGCACTGCGCTCGTCCCTCATGCGCCTAAAGAACTGCAGTGGGTCCGTGATGCGCCAGCGCGCGAAGGTGTCGACCTCCAGATATTGTTTGTCCCGGGTGGTCATCGGGATCGGCCGGCCATCCCACTCCAAGATCCGTTTATCGAAGCGGTTTACGGTATCGATGAAGGGTGTTTTAAGATGGAGTCCGGGTTCCGTGACAGTGGTGCCGCGCACCTTGCCGAATTGGGTGATGATCACCTGTTCAGTCATGGGAACGATGTAGAAGCTGTTCCAGAGCAGGAACGCGCCAACGAGGGCGAGAGGGACGAGAGAGGATTTAAGAGCGGGGCTCATGGTAGGAAAAGGGATGGGATGGGGAAGATTTCCGGGGCGGGCTTAGTTGCTGGAGGCACGGCGGATCTGGGTGGGGGAGGGGGTGGCTGCGGGAACTCTGGCTGGCGTGCCGGGGGTGAGGGGCAGGAAGGGCAGCACGTTGGAGGCGGCTTCGTCGAGGATGACTTTGTTGCCGAGTTTAGGCAGGATTTCGGCCATGGTTTCGAGGTATAGGCGCTGGCGGGTGACCTCGGGAGCCTTGCTGTATTCCGTGAAGATCGATTTGAAGCGGGCTGCATCGCCGGTGGATTCATTGATGCGCTTCAGGGCATCGCCTTCGGCTTCGCTGAGTTTCTGGTCGGCCTCCCCCTTGGCGCGCGGCACGGCTTTGTTATATTCGCCCTTGGCCACGTTGATGAGTTGCTCGCGTTCCTGCTGGGCGCGGTTCACTTCGTCGAAGGAGGAGCGCACCGCAGGCGGGGGATTCACACCTTTGAGCTGCACCTGATCGATGGCCAGCCCCAGTTCATAGAGTTTGGCGATTTTGTTCATTTTGCCCAGGGCTTCGGTCTCGATTTCGAGCCGGCCTACCGTGAGGACTTCGTCCACGGTGCGGTCACCCACGATTTCGCGCATCACGGATTCCGATACATCGCGGAGGGTGGCCCCGGCTTCGCGGACGTTGAAAAGGTAGTCCGGCAGGTCAATGATGCGGTATTGGACGACCCATTCGACGTGGGCGGAATTAAGGTCGCCGGTGACCATGTTTTTGACGTTTTCCTCCTCTCCGCGGGCTCCATACTGCAGGTCGCTGGTCGCGCCCGGGGTGGTGAAGCCAAACTCCAATTTCAATTGCCGCTGCACCGGCTCAATCTGCACCCGGTCGATCCCCAGCGGCAGTTTGTAATGAAGACCGGGTTTGATGCCTTCCTCAATGAGCTTGCCAAACCGGAGTTTGACGGCTTCCGACTCCGCCGGCACCTGATACCACAGGCCATTCAGGGTGAGGAAAACGAGCAGGGCGAGAATGCCCAAACCAATCGCCTTGGGCGAGATTTTGGGGAGATTCGGGACATCAATGACGGGTCGGGACATAAAAGGGAAGCGGGTGAAATCGGCGGACCATTAGCACAGCCTGCCGGGCTGGGCACAATAATTACGCCCCGGTTTTGTAAGAGGAATCACGCGTTGCACCTCCGCCCGCTTTTGAGTAGCCTCCGCCCCTTTCCAGATTGACTGCGATTTATGCTGCCGCCCACCGACGACTACCTCCGCTCCGAATCCTGCCGATACGTGCCCGGGTGGGAAGAGGCGCTGGTGCGGCTGGATTTGATCGTGAAGGGCGGATCGGACCGGTATTATTACCGGGCCACCGCCCACGGGGGGGCGGGACCGGAGTCGGCGATCATCATGGTGTATACCGACAAGCGGGCGGACAATCCGGCCTTTTTTTCCGCGACCGAAGTGCTGCGCTGCTGCGGGGCGCGCACCATGGAAATCTATCACCACGATGCGGTTCAGCGCATTGCTTGGATGGAGGACCTGGGGCGGGAGGATTTGTGGGAAAGACGGCAGATTGATCCCGTGCTGGCCTATTACCGGGACACCTTGAAGCAGGGCGCTTTCCTGCACCGGCGCACTGCCGCAAGTCTGCCGGCGGAGTTGCAGGAGAGCCTGCAGCCGGTATTCGATGCCCGGCTCTACCAATGGGAGCAGGGGTATTTTTTTGACCAGTTCGCCAGCCGCTTCTCCACCTTTTCCCCGGAGCAATTGGATGCTTTGCGCCACTCCGCCGCTTTTGCGGAGCTGGCGGAATCCCTCGCGGCTCTCCCCCGGTCGCTGGTGCACCGTGATTTCCAATCCCAGAACATTATCGTCCGGGATGGCCGTTCATGGATGATCGACTATCAGGGGGTGAGGGAAGGACGGCCCGAGTATGACGTGGCCTCGCTGCTCTATGATCCCTATGTCACCCTGAGTACGGCGGAGCGGGCGGAGCTTTTTGCCTATTATCAAAATTTGCGGCGGGAGACCGATGGGGCGGAAGTGACTGCGGAGGTGCTGGCCATGGCGGCGTGCCAGCGGCTGATGCAGGCGCTGGGCGCGTATGGAAAACTTGGGGTGGGCGATGGCAAAACGGCGTTTCTGCGCCATATTCCAGCCGCCGTGGCCAATCTTCAGGAGGTGCTGGCGGCCTCCGGCCTGTTGCCGGGACTGGCAGAGGCTCTGGTCATGCGTGACAGGGTGCAAGATCTTTCCCCGACATGAGCCCGCGCTTTTCCCTGCTCCTGTTGCTCGCGGCTGCCGCCTTTGGCGTGCTGCTGCACCGTGAGCAGCAGCGCGGGTCGTTCGAAACCTTTGACCGCCGGCACCGGGAGTTCCTGCGCGCCAATCCCGGCAGCGCGGAATGGACCACCATGGCGGACGAGCCGCAGGTCATTCTGGCCCGGCTGGATGATCCTGACCTTCCTCCGGCGCAGCGGGCCTTCGAAGCCTGGCCCCCGCGCGTGGATGAGTGGCAGGTGGTCCTGCAGAACCTGACCGAATGGAAACCGCAGGCCGTTTCCTTCGGGCTGCCCCTCAGCGTGGATGCTCCGTCCGCCGGATTGCTGAAAACCCTCGCCGCGGTCCCCGGTTTCACCATGGCGGTGGATGCCGGAGCAGCGTTCCGGAGCGGATTCATGCCGCCGGAGTTGCCGGCTGGCTTGCCGGTGCTGCGCGTGCAGGGGGAATTGGCCGCCATCCCGGAATTTGAAACCATGCGGCCGGTTGCGCTCCCGGTCAGGGTGGGCATCGGGCAGGTGGATCTGGGGCAGAAAATCACCGTGGAGGGTGAATGGTGCCGGGTGCCCCTGTTGGCGCGCACCGGGACCCAGGTGGTGCCCACGCTCGTGCTCCAGTCCCTCCTCACTTGGAGCGCCATCCCGCCGGACCGGCTGCTGGTGCAACCCGGGACCGCCATTGTGGGACCCAAGGGCATGGCCATTCCCATTGATGAAACGGGCTGTTTCCGTTTTTACGTTCCGTTGTCGGCCCGGGCGGGATCGGTGCAGGCCGACGAGTTTCTTTTCGGCAAAACCCAGGCGGAAACCGCCTATCCGCCGGGCACCAAGGAACGGGCCTCGCTGGAAGCCGTGGCCGGCAGTCTGGTCTGGCTGGGAACGGACGACCAGGCCTCCCGGCTCCTGAAGTTGCCGGACGGCAACACGGCGTCCGTGGCGGATCTCACCACCCGGGCGCTCGCCGCCATCCAGACCGGCCGGTTCATCCGCCCGCTCCATCCATGGTGGCAGCCGGTGCCCCAGGCGGTCGCCGTGCTCTTTGGGCTCTGGATGGTGCGGTGGAAGCGCCGGAATCTCTGGAAGGGACTGGCCCTCGGAGCCCTGACCCTGCTGACGGTCAGTTTGCTGGCTTTCCAGACCAATCACACCTGGGTGCCCCTGACCCCGGCGTTGGTCCAGTTGGGACTGGCCTTCGTGGTGGGCTGGCTGCTCCCCCGGCCCAGCGCGGCCTGACCGTTTTTCATCTGTGCGGCCGGCGCAATCCGTGGTTTCTTTTCCCCTCAACCTCCCCGATCCCATTCCCATGTCCCTCCATACTGAAATCGCCGATCAACTCAAGGATGCCATGCGCGCCAAAGACGCCGTGGCCATGAATACCCTGCGCGCCCTGAAATCCGCTTTGAAATACGCCGCGATCGAAAAATTGGGAGCGGAAGGGGAACTCGAACCCACCGAGGCCATCGCCGTCGTCCGCAAGCAGATCAAACAGCGCCGTGATTCGGTGGAAAGTTTCTCCGCGAACAATCGCCCTGAACTCGCGGAAAAGGAACTGGCCGAAATCGCCGTACTGGAACGGTTTCTCCCCGCCGCCTTGAGCGCAGAAGAGATCGAAGCCCTCACCAAGGCCGCCATCGCGGAAACCGGGGCCACCGGCAAAGCCGACATGGGCAAGGTGATGAAGCTGCTCCAGGAACGCACCGCCGGCCGCGCCGACGGCAAAACACTGTCCCAGACGGTGTCGCGCCTGCTCGCATAAATCTGCCAGAGCCTGGCTGCGATGCACTTGCTCCCCGGCGGGGCTACGGGCATGTCGCCATGTGAGTGACCTCGTCCACAACGTCACAACTACCGTTTTGCCCGGGGGTCAGGGAAGCCATGCTGCCCTGCTTGGCGGAGGACTGAGGCAATCCATCCAGCAGCTATCGTTTTGGATCGCAGTCGACGTCTAACGTCATCGCCGCCATGAAACCCGGCGCCGCCGACGCCCGCCATTGCGGCGCTTTTCCCTGGGACCACTGCTCCGTCCCGCAGATTCCAGCGGCAAGTGACGGAGCTTCAGCGTCCCGGCCCTTTTCAAATGCACCTCAGCTTCCACCAAATCGGCGACTTCCTCAGTATCGAGCGCATTATGCACGGGGCCCGCGATCTTCCGGAACGCTTGATGGAGAATTCCGGCACCTGACCGCCTTCCCCCTGACTGACTTGCTCCAACGCCACATTGCAGGTAACCGCGCCTGCCGCGCTGGATTCATTCCACTCGCAAAGCGTCCGCCGCGTGCTTTGCTAACTAGAATGAAATATGCCATAGTCTGCTGCCTGATTGCTTTCCCGCCGCTGGCCGGGGCAGTGGTTCCGCTATTGATCACTGACGTGAATCCGATGCCGGAGAGGATCGGCGCGAATCCCTCCAATCTGTTGTCGGTGGGAGGGCGGCTGTTTTTCACCGGGGAGGATAGGGTTCACGGACGGGAACTTTGGGTGACTGACGGCACGGAGTCCGGCACGAGGCTGGTGAAGGATATTCGCGTCGGAGTCCCGGGCTCCCAACCATTCAAGCTGCAGGCGGTGGGGGAACGGGTGTTCTTTTTCGCGGATGACGGTGAGCATGGGGTCAGGCTCTGGAGCAGCGACGGATCGGATGCCGTGATGACGGAAGAGCCCTCTCCGGGCTCATTTGGTTTGAGGCCGCAGGCGGTGAAGGTGGCTGGCAGTCTGCTTTATTATACGGATGGACCAATAGCAGGATCATCCAGTCCCTTCGGCTGGGGGCTGTGGCGCAGTGATGGCACGGCTGCGGGCACTGCACTGTTGAATCCACTGGAAGTAGCCGGATTCCCTCCTTCGCGGCCTTTTGCAGGTTCCGCCCTTCTTTCGGAAATGGACGGGGCTTTGTTCTTTGCAAATTTCGGACTCGAACTTTGGCGGTCCACTGGAACAATTTCGGAAACGGTGAAGGTGGGCGATTTCGGAAGCGGTGCGCAGGTGGTGTCGCTGGCTGGTGCGGCCGGCCGGATGTGGATCACGCTGAACCGGGGGAATTCGAAAGAGCTTTGGAGATGGAGTGTCGATGGAATGGAGATGAAGGCTACGATTCCTGAGGGGGCGCTGGCATCGGATTGTCTGACCGTTCGGGAGGGCCGGGCCTATTTCACCGCTTTTTTTCCGGGCGTGGGAATTGAGCTATGGACCAGCGACGGAACGATCACCCAGCGGGTTGAAAATGCCATGGGAGGACCGGCGCCACCTTCTCCCAATGGTCTGACCTGGTCAGGATCAACGCTGTATTTCATGTCGAACGATGGGGCCTCCGGGTCCGGATTGTGGGCGGCGGACGGCATGCAGGCGCGGTTAGTGAAATCCTGGAGCGGCGGGAACGAGCCTGCCGGACAGACTGTTATGGGAGGGGTAATGTATTTCATGAGCAATGAAGGGGGGGAGGTTTTGTGGCGCAGCGACGGCACGGAGGCGGGAACGGTGCCGGTTAAACAGGTGACCACTCCCGGAACCGCCTATGGGCCGCGCAATCTGATTGCCGCAGGAGGAGTGCTGTATTTCAGCGGAAATGACGGACAAGCCGGATTCGAGCTTTGGTTCAGCGACGGCACGCCGGCCGGAACCGGGATGCTTCGGGATCTGCAATCCACGCAGGACGGCCTGATCGAAGTTGAGCCGGGAGGGGTGGCGGCGTGGGACGGTAATTTTGTTTTTCGTGGCAATAACGGTTTCTCTGGAGACGAGCCATGGCGGACCGACGGCACCGCTGCGGGAACCGGCATGCTGGCCGATGTCTGGCCCGGCCGGGAAAGCTCGGCGATGTCCCGATTTGCGACCGCAGGAGGAAAGCTGTATTTTTCAGCCGACGACGGCATCCACGGACAGGAATTGTGGCGGAGCGATGCGGAAGGCACCGCCATGGTTCGCGATATCAATCCGGGGAGCGCGGGGGCCTATCTGGGCGGACTGACCGCCCTCGGTGATCGTCTGGGGTTTGTGGCGCAGGACGGAACGGAGAGTGGGTTGTGGTTTACCGATGGAAGCAGTGCTTTTAAGGTAAAGGGGAAGGCGGGCGTTCAGCTGGCGCCGTTTCACGGTGGTATGTGGTTTGCCGCTTCCGATCCCGCCTTCGGTGAGGAACCTTGGTGGACGGATGGAGCCACGACGATGCTGGTGAAGGATATCAGACCTGGTTCTGCCGGTTCGGCACCATCGTGGTTCACTGCAGTGGGGAATGAGATGTTTTTCCAAGCCCATGCCAATGAGGGTTTCGGACTTTGGCGGACTGATGGGACGGAGCCCGGGACAGCACAGGTGGGAGGGTGGCAGGGGCCCGGTCCCATTTATCCGATGGTGGCAGCCAATAACTGTTTATTTTTCTTTGAGGAAAATGTTAAGATGGGCAAGCGGCTCTGGGTGGTACGAAACGGGCAGGCGGATTTTGTGAAACAGATCGGGACTGCCGGGACCAACGCTGAGTTCCCGGCCGATCCTTACGTGGGGGCCTGCGGAGGATTGCTGTATTTCGTGGCGGACGACGGATTGCATGGCCGGGAATTGTGGCGGAGCGATGGCACGCCCGAAGGTACGGTGATGGTGCGGGACATCCGCTCTGGTTCCATCGGATCGGCACCGGTCAATCTCAGAACGGTGGGTGGGCGGGTATTTTTCCAAGCGAACGATGGAGTCAGCGGTGAGGAGTTATGGTCCACGGACGGTAATTCCGCAGGCACCCGGATGGTGGCGGATATCGTCCCGGGGTCTGGAGGATCCTCTCCGGGAAAAGTGGTGTTGGCAGGGCAACGCCTTTTCTTCAGCGCTGTGACGGAGGAGACCGGTTGTGAACCGTGGATGCTGGATGTCAGCGCGATTCTGGATTTCCATCACTGGACTGAAACCGCCGGGCTTTCCGGAATCGACGCCGCCACCGATGCCGTTCCTCATGGGGACAACATGGCGAACCTTCTCAAATATGCATTCGGAATTGACGGCTCAAAATCCTATCGATCTGCCTCGTCAGGAAGTCCGGGGAGCTTGCCTCATTTTTCGGTCGAAGCTGACGGAGACTTCAAGATTCTGAAGGTGACGTATGTCCGCCGGACGGGGAGCCTGCTGAGTTATACCGCAAAACGATCGGCAACCCTTCTGGAAGGTTCATTTCAGCCAATGACCGGGGACGAGTCCGTCGCAATACTCGGCGGTGGTTGGGAAAGGGTCGAACGCACCGAGCGGGTGGTGGGGGAGCGATGCTTCGGCGTGGTCGAGGTCGTGCTGCCGATGTGATCGGCCAGCGTTGCCGCGCCTCCGGGGGTGGCCGGCCATTTTACCATGTGCTGCCGGCGTCAGATCAGGGACTTCAAGCAAGGATCCCCTGCACCACCTTGCCGGACACATCCGTCAGGCGGAAATCACGGCCTTGGTAACGATAGGTGAAGCGTTCATGGTCGATCCCCAACAGATGGAGGATCGTTGCGTGGAAGTCGTGCATGCTCACCGGATTTTCCGCCACCCGGAAGCCGAACTCGCAGGTGCTGCCGTAGCTGACGCCGGGTTTGATGCCCCCGCCCGCCATCCAGAAAGTGAAGCAATCGCGATGATGCTCCCGGCCGTAGTTGCCGGTCTTTTTGCTGATGCCGCCCTGTGAGTAGCTGGTGCGTCCGAATTCGCTGCCGAAAATGACGAGGGTGTCCTTCAACATGCCGCGTTGTTTCAGGTCCGTAATCAGAGCAGCCGAGGCCTGATCCACTTCCTTGCCCCCGATTTCAAAACCCATCGGCAGGCTGCCGTGGTGGTCCCAGCCGGGGTGGAAAAGTTGGATGTAACGCACGTCGCGCTCGGCCAGGCGGCGGGCGATGAGGCAGTTGCGGGCAAAACTGCCGGGCTTCTGCACGTCGTCTCCATACAGGTCGAGGATGTGTTGCGGCTCCTTGCTGATGTCGGTGGCTTCCGGGACGGTGGCTTGCATCCGGTAGGCCATTTCAAATTGCTCGATCTTGCTGTCGATTACGGTGTCGCCTTCGGCGGCACGTTCCATCTCATGCAGCCCGCGGAGGCTGTCCAGCATGCGGCGGGTGGCTTCGCGGGGCACGCCCTGTGGATCGGAAAGATACAGCACCGGATCGGTGCCGCTGCGGAACGCCACCCCCGCATACCGGCTGGGGAGGAAACCGGCATCCCACATGCGTGAGGACAGGGGCTGGTCCACCGGCCGGTTGCTGGTGAGGGTGATGAAGGCGGGCAGGTCCTGGTTGACGCTGCCGAGGCCGTAATCCAGCCACGCCCCGATCGATGGGCGGCCCGGCAATTGCGCCCCGGTCTGGAGAAAGGCGAGGGCGGGATCGTGGTTTACCGCGTCCGAGAAGAGGGATTTGATGAAAGTCAGGTCGTCCGCCACCTTGGCCAGATGGGGAAACGAATCAGTCATCCATGCGCCGGATTGTCCATGCTGGGCGAAACCCACATGGCAGCCCACCAGCGGAAAGGACGACTGGCGCGACGACATGCCGAGCGGCTTTTTGCCGGCCATCACCGAGGTGGGGATTTGCTCCCCCTGACGTTTGTTCAGTTCCGGTTTGGGATCAAAACTCTCCAGTTGGGACATCCCGCCCGTCATGGTCAGGAAGATCACCCGCTTCGCTTTGGCTGGGAAGTGGGGCAATCCGGGCAGGGAAGCCTGCGCTTGCCCTGACAATAAATCCGCCAGGGCGATCGCGCCCAGTCCCCCGGTCATCCGGGTCAGCCAAGCCCGGCGCGAAATGCCGTTGGCGGGGGTGTAGCGGTGGCAGTGGGACATGGGGAGGGAAGTTTTTAGGGAGGGCTCTGGAACCCCAGTTCCTGGTTAAGGCTTCATGGTCGTTTCGGTGAAACCGAGCAGGAGGCGGATCAGATGGGTGGTGGCGGTGACTTCGATCGGGTCAAGGCTGGCATCCGCGGAGCGTTCCCCGTTTTTGCTGAGGAGGGTTTTAGCTTCAGCGGCGGTGACCAAGGGTCGTTCCTTGGCGAGATAATCAGTCAGGGCAGCCAATTGTTTGGCATCCGGCCGGGCGCTGGTGAGGAGCCGGAAGGCATCGCGGGCGCGGGCGCTGTCATCGGCCGGATATTGGCGGACGAGGTTTTCGGCGAGGATGCGGGCGGCTTCGATGAACTGGGGATCATTCATCAGCACGAGAGCCTGGAGCGGCGTGTTGGTGCGTTCGCGGCGGACCTTGCAGAACTCCCGGGTGGGGGCATCAAAAACCGTCAGGGTAGGGGGCGGCAGGGTGCGCCGCCAGAAGGAGTAGAGACTGCGGCGGTAAAGATCGGCACCTTTGCCCTGTTGATAGGTGTGCTGGGTGCCGGACTCCTCCCAGAGGCCGGCGGGTTGATAGGGATAGACGCTGGGACCGCCGGTTTTGGAAACCAGCAGACCACTCACGGCGAGGGCCATGTCGCGCAAGGCTTCGCCCGGCAGCCGGACGCGAGGACCGCGGGAGAGGAGTCGGTTCTCCGGATCACGTTCCAGGGCCGCAGGGGTGGCCGGGATGCTGGATTGCCGGTAGGCGGTGCTGAGCACGAGGCGGCGGCAGAGGGCTTTGACGTCCCAGCCCGTTTCCATGAAGTCGACCGCCAGCCAGTCCAGCAGTTCCGGATGGGAGGGCGGCCGGCCCTGGGTGCCGAAGTCCTCAGAGGTGGGGACGAGGCCGCGGTTGAAGATCAATTGCCAGAAACGGTTCACTGCGACGCGGCTGGTGAGCGGATGCTTGCGGTCGGTCAGCCACTGCGCAAAACCGAGACGGTTGCGCGGCAATGAATCATCGAAGGGCAGGATCGCGGCAGGAACCCCAGGCTCCACGGGGTCGGTGGGTTGATCAAATTGCCCCCGCGCCAGCACATGCGAAGGCCGGCGGGGGCCGCTCCATTCCTTCATCACCATCAGGTCCACCGCTTGCCCGCTCAGTTCATTTTCGAGAGCCCGGGCGGCCGTCAGTTGTTCATTCAGGGTGCGGGTTTCGGCATCGATTTCCCGCAGATACCACTCCAGCCAGTCAGCTGGTTTGGAAGTGTCCACCTTGAGGGAAATCTGGCGCACTTCCGGGGCGGTGAGCTGGCATTTGAAAAACTGGAACTCATCCACCCGGCCATCGGTGTAGGCCGCATCATTGGTGCGGCCACCGAGGACAAAGGCCAAATGCCCATCGTCCTTGGCGGTATCGTCACCCCAGTCGGCCCGGTATACGATGTCCCGGTAAAGCCCGTCACGGATTACCGTGGTTTCTACTTTTTCCCCATTCAGATAAATCGTCATCCCGTCGGTCCGGCTGGACCCATCGTAGGTGACCGCGAGGTGGGTCCAGGCATTGACCGGCACGGACTGGGTCCCCCGGATGCGGATTTCATTCCCCGGGGAGAAGTGGCACAGGGCAAAGACAGGATGGCCGTCCTCCAGGAGCAATTCGACCCCGCGGCTGGCGGCGTCGATGCCGGCGCGGCTGCGGTGGGCCAGCACCGCCCGGGCGGAGGCCTTGCCGGGGTTGATCCAGAGGGCATAACTGAAGGCATCGTGCCGGTGCAGTTCCGGCACCCCCATCATTGAGGCGCTGTTCTCCGAGGCGATGATCAGGCTTTGACCCACCCGGCCCTCGCCCAGGGTGGCGTTGATGCGGGTCTTGCCCGGCACTTTGGGCTGCACGCTGTCCTGCAGGGCCCTTTCCTCCAGGGTTTCAAATTGATACCAGCTTTCCGGAGCCCGGGGGCCGGGGGCAGCGGAGGGACCGCCTGCCAGCACGGGCGTTCCCCGTTTGAGCGCCTGGGCCGTGACCCACGGTTCGCCGCGCGGGGGACGGTGGGAGGCGAGCCAGGTTTTGAAGCGGCTTTCTGCGGCCGGCCGGTCTTCGGCCAAAGCCTTTTCCAACCGGGCAATCTCTGCTTTCGCGGCGGTGTGCTTTACCTCGGCGTCCGGGGTGAAAAGCAGGATCGAGGGCGGCGGGGTGCCTCCGGTGTAAACGCAGAACAGGCCCAGTTCGTCAATGTTATTAAAAAACGCCCCCAGACTGTAATACTCCTTGGTGCTGATTGGATCGAATTTGTGATCGTGGCAGCGGGCGCATTCCGTGGTCATGCCCATGAAGGCCAGTCCGTTGGTGCGCACGCGGTCCGCCACCTGCTCAATCCGGAATTCGTCCGCATTGCTGCCGGCTTCGTTCGATTGCTGCGGCAGGCGGTTGAAACAGGTCGCGATCATCTGGTCGCGGGTCGGGGCCGGCAGCAGGTCACCTGCGGTTTGCCAAGTGATGAACTGGTCCCAGGACAGATTCTGATTGAAGGCCTGGATCACCCAATCCCGATAGGGCCAGGTGGCGCAGTCGGCATCCTCATGCCGTCCATAAGTGTCGCCATACCGGGCTGCGTCCAGCCAGTCACTGGCCATCCGCTCGCCGTAGGCGGATGAGGCGAGGAGCCTGTCCACCACCTTTTCGAAGGCGTCCGGGGCCTCGTCCGTGAGGAAGGCATCCTGTTCGGCCAGGCTGGGCGGCAGACCGGTCAGGTCGAAGGTCACGCGCCGCAGCCAGACCTCGCGGCTGGCTTCCGGGGCGAATTGCAGGCCTTCCTTGTGAAGCTGAGCGGCAAGGAAGGCATCCACCGGATCCTGGCTGCGCGGTTGGTCAGGGGATCCCTCCGGAAGCACTGGCACCGGCGCTTTGACCGGCGGCTCGAAGGCCCAATGTTTGGCATAAGGCGCGCCTCCCGCCACCCAGCGGCGCAGCAGTTCAATTTGGTCAGGCTTCAGCGGTTTTTTCGAGTCCGGTGGAGGCATGATCTCCTCCGGGTCGTGATTCAGCAGCCGTTGGTAAAGTTCACTGCCCTCCACATCCCCCGGCTTGAAGGCACCGGCGGCGAGGGCGGCATCGCGGTCATCCAGCCGCAGCTTGGCCTTCCGGGCTTTCTCATCCACCCCATGGCAGGAAAAACAATGATCTGCCAGGATGGGCCGGATATCCTTCACGTAGTCCGGCACCGCCGGGGCTGGGTCTCCGGGATTGGCCCGGGCCGCTGGAGTCAGTCCCTGCAGGAGGATGACTGCGGCATACGGGAACAACAAAACCGGACGGGTGCGCATGGAGGGGGGGAGGGGGTGCGGACTATCACGGCCCTCGACCGGTCCTGCAATGAAAGCAGCCTTCATATGTGAAAAATGAACACATTTTCACAGTGGGCAACGCGGCTTTTTGAAGTGCCGGATCTTTATTGTCCTGGCATGTGCGTCCGGCTGGGGTGCGCCCGCCCCAAGGGTTTCGCTTTCGGGGGGCGGGATTCCGGCTTACGAACCCAGGCATGAGCAATAATGACAACAAGCCGCTGTCGACCCGGGGCAAGGCGCTCCGGCTGAATCTGGACCCGACCACTTATGGGACGTTCGCGGAGATCGGGGCAGGACAGGAAACGGCGGCGGTATTTTTCCGGGTGGGCGGGGCTTCGGGGACGATCGCGAAGTCGATCTCGGCTTATGACATGACGATGAGTGACGCGATTTACGGGCCGAGTCCGCGGTATGTCTCGCGGGAGCGGCTGGGGGCGATGCTGGATCATGAATACGCTCTCCTGACGGAGCGGCTGGCTCCGAAACGGGGGGGCACCACGACCTTCTTTGCCTTCTGCAACACCGTGCGCGCCCGGGCCTACAGCGACAAAGGCGGGGCCGAATGCCAGGGATGGGTGGGAATCAGGTATCAATTGCAGCCCGGGGGAGCTCCCAATGACATCCTGCTGCATGTCCGCATGCTGGATGACACCTACTCCGAGCAGCAGAAATCGCTGGGCATCCTGGGAGTGAACCTGATCTGGGCGGCGTTCAATTACCGCGACAATATCCAGACCTTTGTGGAAAGCCTGATCGAGGAACTGCGGGTGGAGTCGATGGAAATTGACATGTTGAAGTTCACCGGGCCGGATTTTGCCTGGATCGATAACCGGGAGGTGGCGCTGCAGCTGGTAGAGAGCAATCTGACCGAGGCGGCATTTTTTACGTCGGAAGGGGAGGTGATGCAGGCGTCCGAGAAACTTTACCGTCAGCCGGTGCTGGTGCTGCGCGGGTCCTTCAATCCGGTCACGCTGGTGCATACGGACATGCTGACCGCGGCCGCTGCGGAGTTCCGCACCCGGCTGAAGCAGCCCGGCCAACCGTGGATCGAGCTGATGGAGTTTTCCATGAATAATCTGTTCGCGGTGCGGAGTGAGGTCACCCATGCGGAGTTTCTGGCCCGGGCAGACATCCTGCAGAAGCTGGGCAAGAGTGTGCTGATTTCGAAGTTCGGGGCGTTCCACCAGCTGGGCACCTATCTGAGCCGTCATACCAAGGAACCGGTGGGGCTGGTGCTCAGCGTGGATGTGCTGGAAAAGCTCTTTCAGGAAAAATGGTATGAAGATCTCCCGGGCGGCATCCTGGAGAACTTCGGCCGCCTTTTCAAACACGCCCTGCGGCTCTATGTCTATCCGATCCTCGACCGCGAGCAGGGGCACCTGCGGACCGCGCAGAAGGCACATGTGCCGGACCACCTTCACAGCCTCTTTGAATACCTGCTGCAGAACGAGCGCATCCTGAACACGGCCCCGCATGCCACGCGGGCGGTGCTGGACTACTGGACCACGGACGTGCGCATGATGATCGCAGAAAATGATCCCCGGTGGCGGGCTCTGGTGCCGGCGGAACTGGTCCCGGATTATGAGCGGATGATCGCTGCGGGGATGGAAGCCCGGGCGCTCTAGCGGAGCAGCGGATTGTTTGGCCGGGTGTAGGTCGCCTGGACGACGCTGATGTTCCGCATGGCAAAGGCGGCGGCACAGTAGAGCAGATAGTAGTTCCAGCGGCGGATGAAGCGGTCGTCGAAACCGAGGGCACGGACTTCGGGGAGGCGGGCGTTGAAGGCGGTGTGCCACCCGCGCAGGGTGCGGGCGTAGTCGAGCCCGAGGTCGTCCAGTTTGTGCAGGAAAAGATCACCGGTGCGCCGGGCGGCGTGGCTGACACGGCCAATGCTGAGGAGCAGGCTACCGGGGAAAATGTGTTTTTGAATCCAATCGATGCCGCGTTTCATCTGGCCATGGCGGCTGTCCGGACAGGTAATGTATTGCAGGGCCACGAGGCCGTTGGGAGCGAGAACGGCGTGGATCCTGGCGAAATAGGTTTCGAGGTATTTGTCGCCGAGGGCTTCCATCATCTCGATGGAGACGACCTTGTCGAAAGTGCCGGTGATATCGCGGTAATCCTGGAGGCGGAGGTCGATCCGGTCAGCGATGCCTTCCCGGCGGAACCGGGCGGCGGCGTAGTCGTGCTGCTTTTGGGAAATGGTGACAGTGGTGACGCGGCAGCCGTAGGTGTGCACCGCATGGCTGGCAAAACCACCCCAGCCACTTCCGATTTCCAGGACGTGGTCCGTGGCGGTGAGTTTCAATTGTTGGCAGAGCGCATCGTATTTTTCGATTTGCGCCTCCTCCAGGGTTTGGTCCGGTGACTTCCAGAGGGCGCTGGAGTAGGTCATGGTGGGGTCCAGCCAGAGTTGATAGAATTCATTGCCCAGATCATAGTGTTCGGCGATATTCCGGCGGGCGGTGCTCTTGCTGTTCGGCCGCAGCAGATGCTGGATGCGGTTGGTGATCTGGAGGAGGTTGAGTCCGAGTTTTTTGGTGCGGGAACCGGAAAAGGCAGGCGATTTATCCAGATTCAGAATGGCCCAGGCGATCAGTTTTTCGATGTCATCCGTATCGCAATCGCCCTCCACGTAGGCTTCACCGAAACCGACATCGCCGTGGAGCAGCACCCGGGTAAAAAAGGCGGGGCGGAGCACGGTAAGGGTGGCGGAGTGGTCATGCCCCTGGGTGCCGAGATGGCGGACGGTGCCATCTGGAAGCTGGAGCCGCAGATGCCCGGAGTCCATTTGCTCCAGCGCCGCCATGACCAGCCGCTGGTGCAGGCCTGCTGAGGGGATGACGGCGGAAATGGAGGCCAACGGGTCGGAGACTGCAGATTCAGAGGTGGGCATGGCTTCAGTGAATAGCGTTTGGGAGCGGAAGTCAGATGCCGGGAAATTGGGGCCGGCGGGGCGGGAAGGCAGGAATCAGGCGGGGCGGTGGGGGTTATAAACGTCCTGCTGCAGCTGGGGATTGGCGGATTTCCGGTGGAAGGGAAGCTTGCGGAGCCAGAGGCGGAAGGCTTGCCAGTGGATGAGAAAAATGACTTTCAGCGTGATGAGAGGGAATTTCAGGGTGAGCCAGAGGAGGCGGGAGGTGGTCAGCGGGCAGCGCTGGCCGGTCAGGGCGCTCAGGAGGACCTGGGGGCCGGCAGGGCCGGAGCGGTCGTCGATGTGGATATCGAGGTGGTCCCCGGGGACTTTCAATTTGAAGTCGAAGTGAAGGTCGAGGGCGCTGTAGGGGGAGACGTAGAAGAGCTTCGGCGTGATCAGATGAAAGGTCCCGGGAGTGGAGGGCGCGCGGAGCAGATAGGGTTTCATCTCGCGGAAGGTGTTCCCCACCTGGACGACGGCGCAGAGGGGGGCGGCGGTGGCGCGGTCTTCGATGAAGAAGAAGGAAACCGGATTGAAGATGTAACCGAGGACGCGGGGCAGGGTGATGAGGACGATGCGCGGGTTGTCAGGAAGGGAGGGAGGACCGGGTTGGGAACGGATCCACGTCAGGATGTTGTCCTTGACGGTGGCTTGTTCCAGACCGGGCAGGGTAAGATGGTCCCGGTCGCGGAAGTTATAGAGGTTCCACCGGTTGTGGGAGAAGCCGCGCACCCGGGAAGCGGTGGCGTCGAGTTCGTCGAGATCGAGGCTGAAGAGGAAAATGTTATAGCTGAACTGGTGGACCTTGGGGGAGAGACGGCGGTGCATGACGCGGCACTCGTAGAGGCAGGTGCTGGGGCCGTGGGGAGGGGGCATGGGTTACGGAGGATACGGCCTGGAGGACTGATAGGTTCTGCTTTTTCAGCACCACCCGGTGGGAAGGTTTCCCTGGAGGATGGCGCGGGCGCAGTCGAGGCCGCTGGTGAAACCGTCCTCGTGGAAGCCGTATTTGAACCAGGCGCCGGCGTAGTAGGTGGTTTGGTCAGGGTGGAGCGTATTGAGGGACGGGAGTTCGCCTTGGGCTTTGATGGCAGGGAGATCGAAGAGGGGATGCTCGTAGTCGATGCGGCGGAGGACTTTGGCGGGGTCGATGCGGTCGTGGCAGTTGAGCGAGACAAAGTAGTTTTCCTTTTCCGAGACCCGCTGGAGGCGGTTCATCCAATAGTGGGTGGTGGGGAGGCTTTCCCCGTTTTTACCGGTATCGAGCCGGTAATTCCACGCGGCCCAGCAGCGGGGGGTGCGGGGCATCAGGGAGGGGTCGGTGTGGAGGGTGGCGGTGTTGGGTTGATAGGCGAACCTGGAGAGCAGCCGGGTTTCCTGTCCGGTGGGGTCGGCGAGGAGGGCGAGGGCCTGGTCGCCGTGGCAGGCGAGAATGACTTTGTCGAAGACCTGGGGCGGGCCGTCGTCAAAGTGCAGGGTGGCGGAGTTGGGAGTGCGGCTGACGCGGGCGACGGCGCGGTTCCGGTGAATCCGGCCGGCAAAAGGGGCGGTGATTTTCCTGACGTAACTTTGGGAGCCGCCGCTGACGGTCCACCACTGGTGCTGGGTGCTGAGGCCGAGGAAGCCATGATTGTGCCAGAACCGCAGGAGCGTGAGAGCAGGGAAGGCCTCCATCTTTTCCGGCGGCGTGCTCCAGACCGCACTGCTCATGGGGACGAGGTAGTGCTGGAACATGTCCTCGCCATAGCCGCGGGCGTCGATGTACTGACGGAGGCTCATGCTGGCCCATTTCGGTTCGGTCAGGGCCGGCAACGCTTCGGTATTGAAGCGGTTGATGGCAAGGAGCAGTTTCCAATGCCGGGGGCGGAGCAGATTGCGCCGTTGGCCGAAGAGCAGGTTCAGACTGCCGCCGTTGTATTCCAGATTAGTGGGGACATGCTGGACACTGAAGGACATGTCCGTCTTTTGGGTGACAACATCGAGTTCCTGGAAAAGCTGGACGAGGTTCGGATAAGTGGCGTGGTTGAAGACCATGAATCCGGTATCGATGGGCACCGGCCGCCCGGCTTCCTCCACGGTGATGGTATTGGTGTGGCCGCCGGTGTAGTCGTTTTTCTCGAAGAGGGTGAGCTCGTGGTGCGGGTGGAGGAAGTGGGCGGCTCCGAGTCCGGCGATGCCGGTCCCGATGATGGCGATGGTGGACATGGGCAGGCAGTTGGCAGTTGGTCAGGGAAAAGGGGAACGCTTTCTTTGCTACGGGGGTGGGAGGGGTTTGGATGGGAGGGCGGGCAAAAAAGTGGCCTGCTCCCGGAAAAGGAGCAGGCCTTGCCATGGTCGGCGGGGAGAAATCCCGTCGGATGCGGAAACTCAGGCGCGGCGGCGTCGACGGTTTACGGCGAGGCCGGCGAGCAGGAGCAGCCCGGCGGCGGAGGGCTCGGGAACGGCGGCGAGCAGGAGGTCATTCCCCCCGGTCAGGGTGTTGGTGGTGAGGTCGGCCCCGTAGAAGATGGCGAACTCCTGGCCATCGGAAGTAAGGAAGCCGTCCGCGGTGGGAAACAGACTGGACGCAGGGCTGGTGAGGGCGGAATTGGCGAAGGTGCCGGTGATCGGGTTGGCCCCGAGGTTGTTGATGATCCAGTAGCGGCTGTTGATGCCGGTTTCTGCTGAGGTATTCCAGCCGGCAGTGAAGACTGAGCCGGTGATGTTTACATCGCCGGTGATATTGAGGGTGTCCACGTTGCTGGCCGCGTCGAAGTTGGCGCGGAGCGTGCCGTTGGTGGAGAAGCTGAGATTGCCGGTGATGTTGAGATCCCCGACGGTGGTGGTGAGACCGCCGGTGATGGTGCCGAAGGAACCGATCTGGACGCCGCCGAGGGAAGTGATCGTGCCAGTGCCGCCCAGAATGCCGGGTGCGTTCGTATTGTCGGTGCCGGCGGAGTTGCCATTGCCGACGCGGATGGGGGCGGTGCTGACCGATTTGCTCAATTGTCCATCCACGATGAGAGTGCCGCTGGAACCGTCGTTGCGTCCCACGAAGAACTGGCCGGTCGTGGTTTGGGTGACAGTGGCCGCTGCGCCGATGGTCAAGCTGCCCGTTCCGGATTCGCCCACGGAGGTGTCAGAAGCGGTGAGGGCCAGGGTGCCACCCGTCATGGAATAAGTTCCGGTGTGGCCGGTGGCGATACCAATGGAGAGGGTACCGTTCACGATCATGGACCCGCCGCTCTGTGTGACCGCGCCGGAGCCGGTTCCGGTCGTGGCGGTGCCGTCGCCCCCAATGTAGATATGACTGCGGGCGGTGAAGGTCCCCCCTTGGAGATCCAGAGTGCCGCTGCCGTTGTTTACTGCGAGGCGGACGCCGCTCACGTTGGTGATGCCATCAGTCTGGCGGAAGACCCCGGTCCCGTTGACGCCAATGTTGAGATTGGCGCCGCTGGTGATTTCGTAAGTGCCGCCGTTGACGTTGACGGTGCCTTGGCTGTTGGCATTCTGGCCCAGCCAGTCCCAGTTGCCGGCTTCGTTATGATAAAGGCCGCCGGCCTCCACATTCAGGGTGCCCCGGCCATCCAAGCCGATCCGGAGATCCCCCACATTGCCACCGCTTTCCCGGCGGAAGGCTCCGCCGCTGGCGATAGTCACGGTGCCGATGCCGGTAGCCCCGCGTCCGACAAAAAGATCCGAACGCATTTCTGTGGTGTTGGTGCGGGAGAAGACTCCGCCATTTTCCACAACCATGGCTCCCGTGCCGTTGTAGCCTAACGTCAATTCGCCATGAGACATGTCCATCCGGGCATTGGCTCCGGTGATCTGGAGCAGCCCCTGGGCTCCGCCGCTGGCTCCCACCTCCACGTTGCCACGGGCGTTGAACTGGCCGCCACTGTTGATGCGGAGCAGACTCTGCGTGGTGGAACTGGCCTGACCGACGCGGATGTGCGGGTTATTCACGACCGTTGCACCGGTGTAGGTGCGGGTATCACCTTCCAGCACACCATCGGAATTGATGATGACGGTTCCCGTAGTGTCGGTGCTGCGGCCCAAATTCATATTGTAGGCTCCGGTGTTGGCGGAGCCATCCACGCGGTCCCGCAGATTGAGAATGGCGGAACCTGCGGCACCCACGCCGTTCCCGATATTGATGATGCCACTCCCGTTGGTTTCTACCCCGACCTGCAGGCGGTCCGCATTGTTGCCCGCGTCGCCGATGCCGTTCGTGACGTGGAAACGACCATCATTGATGTTCATGGTGCCGGCTCCGCCATGACCGATCCGCACCCACCAGCCGGTCTCAGACTGGCTCAGCACCCCGCCGTTGATATTGATGGTATTGCCATTTCCAACGCCCATGTCATTGGATGCGGGGCCAGTCAAACCGGCAAAAGGGGCGGCATTCGTGTAAATGATCGTATGGCCGGCCTGGATGTTGGCGGTATCGGAGACCCCGGTCAAAGGGCTCACTCCGCCTACCCAACTGGCGGTGTCAGCCCAATTGCCGGAAGTCGCGGAATCAATACTCGCAGCGCGCACGGCCAAGGGAGCGAGACAGAGGGTCAGGGGAAGCAGGGGAAACGAAGGGATTTTCATGATTTAGGGGGGTAAAATACGCGGTGGGCGGTGTGCTTAAGGTTAATTGAAAGCGAATAAAGGGAAAAAACCGTCATTCCCAAAAAAACAGGGAGTTTTGCCGGGGAAGATTCGCAAAGTCCTCACCATCAGGGATTGGGGAGAACTCATTGGAGATCAAAACCCATCGCCGCGCCAATCAAGGATCTCCCTCCCGTCCTGCAAACGATGGAAAAAAGACAAAAATCAGCCTGCTCCGTTTCGGGAGCAGGCTGGGAAGGGAGCGCAGGGCGGTGACCTTTGCGGAAGAGGAATTTTCGGAATGCCCGGGATGGAGCCCGTGCCCGCTGGGCTTTAGTGCGTGTGCGCCTCGTTGTAAACGGAACGGGGTACTGGCTTGAGGTCCCAGATCAGGCCGAGTTTGGACATGAGCTTGAGGCCGTAGTAGGTAAGGTCGATCTCCCACCAGTAAAAGCCCTGACGGGTGCTGCCCATGTAGCGGTGGTGGTTGTTGTGCCAGCCTTCGCCAAGGGTGATGAGGGCGAGCCAGAAGTTGTTCCGGCTCTGGTCGGTGGTTTTGAAGCGCTGTTTGCCCCAGACGTGGGCGAGGCTGTTGATGAACAGGGTGCCATGGAGGAGGAAAATGGTGCTGACGAAGAAGCCCCAGACGAACAGCTGGCCGCCGCTGGTGCCGAGACCGGGAGCGTATTTTTCCAGCAACCAGCCGGTGCCATAAAGGGTGAGGCCGAGCAGGGCGGGGATGATGAGATCGAAGCGGTTGAGGAAGACCAGCTCCGGATATTTGGCGAGGTCCTTCACCGCGCGGTAGTCGGTGGGGAAGTTCTTGCTGCTGGTCATCCAGCCGATGTGGCTCCAGACGAAACCGTAAACCAAGGCAGAGTGCGGATCTTCCGGGGTGTCCGAGTGCTTGTGGTGATGCCGGTGGGTGGAAGCCCACCAGAGGGCGCCGCGCTGGATGGCCAAGTTCCCCCAACAGGCGAGGATGAACTGCATGAAACGGGAGGTCTGGAAGGTGCGGTGGGAGAAATACCGGTGATAGAATCCGGTGATGGCGAACATGCGCAGGACGTAAAGGAACGCGGCGACGGCGACGGCGGTCCAGCTCCAGCCGGTCCAGATGACTCCCAGGCAGCCGACGTGCAGGAAAACGAAGGGCAGGGAGCGGCGCCACTCAAATTTGTCAGGCTTGGCGCGGGCGGCATCCGGGCCGCCGGGGAAGTGATCGGAGTCAAACCATTGACGGACGGTGATGCCGACGCGGCTCAATAAAGAGGGGCGACGGAAAGTACGATGCTCGGACATGGGGTCGTGTGGGGGTGGCGCGGGAGGGGTTGCCTGGATACGGCACGTTGTCTATAAATGCCTGATCGGCGTTTGCCAAACGACTAAAGTGGCAATTGACTGGGCGGGCGACGGAATTTCAACGAGCGATTTTGACCTCCCCGCTGGTCAATTGTTCCCGGGTTTGGGGGACTTTGGCGAACTTTCCGGGGTCATATCCCTGAGCTTGGAGGCGGCTCAGGATGGCGGCGTAAGTGGCATCGGGCAGGGTTTTTCCGCGGGCCATGATCCACCCATACTTCCGGGAGGGGTGCCCGATCACCGTCCATTGGTAATCCGGATCGAGATCGATGACGAGGTAGGCGACTTTGAGGAAAGGGAGGAAGCGGACCCGCCATTCGGCGTTGGTTTCCTTGTTTTTCACTTCCGCCGTGAAGGTCATTTTTTTCTGCGGGGCATCGAAGGAATTTTTGCGGAAGGCAAAGCCGTTGTCGATGATGCCATCCGGCCGGAGCTGGTAGGATTCGATGGAGTCCACGTTGCCGCGTTCGGCGAAATAAGGGATATTGGCAATGACCCGCCAGTCGCCCATGAAACGGGCGAGATCGACCTTGGGCACGGTGCGGAGGGGGGCGGGGGAGGCGGCCATGGGGGTGGGAGCGGGCCTGGCGGAGGGGGGAGACGTGGCACAAGCTGCCAGTCCAAGCGTGGCCAGCGCGGTGATTAGCCGGGAAAAGAAGGGCAACATCGGAATGGGAACAGGATTCCCCATGTCCAACGTGGCGCAGCCGGATTGGGATGCATGGGCGCGACAGGGTGGCCCCTTCCCGGTTCCGGCTCTAAATCACGCGCCCCATGTGGTCGCCTATGTGGGCATAGAGTTCGCGCAGCTCGCTGGTGTGATGGAGCAGATCGGCATCCAAGGTGACCTTGCCGGGTTCGAACAGGGTGATGGTGCTGGAGCCGCCGAACCGGAAATACCCCTTCTCGGCCCCCTTCGCGGCGGGTTGGTAGGGGATGGCGGTCTGCACGATGCTGCCGACGTTGGTGGCGCCGATTTCAACCTGGATGACCTCACCCAGGGAGCTGGTGCGCATCATGGTGATGACGCGCTTATTTTGCCAGAGGTAGCTTAGATTCCGCCGGAGGGCGATGGGGTTGACGGAATAAAGCGGGCCGTTGATGAGTTTCGGCGAGACGGGAGTGCCCGCCGTGACGAAGTGGAAGCGGTGATAGTCCACCGGACAGAGGCGGCTGAGGATGAGGGGGCCGTCGGCATAGCGTTCGGCGAGTTCCTTGTTGCCCAGCAGGGTGGCGAGGTCGAAGCGCTGGCCTTTGACGAAAACGGAGTCGATGGCAGAGGCTTTGGCGAAACCGAGGTGCCGTCCATCGGCGGGGAAGACGATGGATTTAGGGTCAGAATCGATCGGCCGGGCTTCCGGTTTGAGCTTCCGGTAGAAAAATTCGTTGAAGGTATGGTACTTGGCAATGGGCTGGGTGAATTCGTCAGGATTCAGGCCGTATTTCTCGATAAAGGGGCGGACGCGGAGGGAGCTTTTCCAGCGATCCATGCGTTGCCCGTACCAGCGGGAGAACCAGGCACGTTTAATCGCCCATGAGACCGCGAGACGGCCTGGCGGGGTTTGATAGGCGAACCGCAGGAAGGGTTCGCCGTAAATTTCCTCCTGTTCGATGGTGCCGGTGTAGCGGTTGAAAAAGCGGATAGGGTTGGAGGGCATCAGGGGGGTGGGGGGAAGGAGAAGGCGCGGCGCGCCATGGCGAAGATCAGGAGCAAGGGAACGGGCAGCAGGGCGGCAAGCAGTGGCACCAGGGGAGCGGCGGGTCCGGCATCGGCAGGACGGCCCAGGGCACTCAGAAACCTATCCCACAACCATCCCCCCGTCAAAGCGGGCGGGCTGAGGGTGCTGGCCAGCGCCAGGGTGGCCAGCAGGAGCAGCCAGATGGCGGCAGCTTTCCTGAAGCGGACGCAGAGCGCAATGACCAGTCCGGTGACGGCCAGTCCGGTCCAGGCCAGGGTGGCAGGCAGACCAGTGATCAATTGGCCGGGTGGCAGGCCGAGGGCGGGTTGATGGCAAAGCAGGGCGGCGGCTCCGGTGGCGAGGCCGAGACCAGTGAGAAAAACCATCAGGGCGGGGACCGGCAGCCCGTCGGTCCAAGTGGGCCGGGGATCGGCGGCCCCGCAAGCCGCAGTGGTGGATTCCTGTTGGTAATAAAGGATATAACCCAGCGGGATAAGGAAAGCCGCCAGCAGGCCGGGCAGGGCAAAGGTGCCTGCAACTGGGAGATCCGATTCCGAGTGCACCCAGGAAAAACCGGCCACGGCGATGATGCCACAGGCCATCAGGGCAGCCACCCACCCTGCCGCATGGATGAGCGGGGGAGCCCAGCGGCGCAGGGAGACTGAGCCGGTGCCCAGGGTGAGCGCGGTGAGGGCGGCCGCTCCGTGGATGACCAAGGCCGCTTCGATTTTCTGCTGGGCCCATGGGTCCGCGCCGTCCAGCTCCAGCCAAAAGGCAGGCAGGCGGCAGGCCAGGAAAATACCGATCAGGATCAGTCCGGTGCCCCCCATGATCAGGCCGATCCCGGCTTCCGCAGCCTCCCCGGGGGGAACAGAGGCCACCAAGGGCAGGGGCGGGGGAAGAAAGGCTACCGCCTCCGGAAGCGGTAGCGCGCGCGCTGGAGAAGCGGGGGATCTGGGCTCCTCAGCAGGAGGCGCGTCCATCAGGTCCATCGCCTCCAGCGCTTCGACGGGGTCGGGTTCAAAGAGCAGGGCAGGGGCAGGGTCAGGGAATCCGGGGGGGCCATCGCCATGTCCGTGCGGCCGGCCCGCCAATGGATCGATAAAAAAGACATCCCCCTGCCTCGGCGTGTTTGGTTTTGGCGGATTGGCCAGCCTGGCATGGGTGGCCTTGGGAGTCGCGGGGGCAGGCGGTTTCAGCCCGAGGGACGGAAGCAGCGCCGCCAGCCCGGACAAGGCCTCCGGGGGCGATTCCAAAACAGCAGGGCGTGAAGGCAGTGAAGCGGGAGACAGTAAATCAGCGCTCCCGGAACTTCCCGGATCCCCCTGGGAAAACCGGCTATGCAATTGTTCAGCCAAAGCCGTCAGGGAGAAATCCTCAGCCGCGGAGGCCTCAGGCAGGACGGTTGGAGCCGGTAGCGGACGGGCCAGCGCATCTGCCAGTTCCTGCAGACTGAAGGCTGTTTCCGCCGGGACCATGGGGGGCCCGGGAGACAGGAGATCTGCTGTTCCCATCATATCCATGGGCACAGGTAGGGCGATTCCGGCGGGAGGAGAAAAAAGCAGGGGCAATGGAAGCGCTTTTGTTTCCAGAAGTTGCACTGCTGGCTGGGGAGCAAATTCCACCGGTCCCGGAAAATCCCGGGCTTGTCCCGAGAATGCCCCTGGCATCGGGCCAAAGCCGGATGCCGTCGCATCGCGGGGTGGGGTAAAAGGGACAGGTAAAGCCATGGACCAGGACCGTGGAACACATTCCTCACGGTGTAAAGGCAACGCGCCCCGGATGGAGAAGTTTCATGTCCTCTGCCGGGTGCAGCCGAGAGTCCAACCACCAACCACCAGGCGGCTTCCGGCGGAAGAAGCGCCCAGGGCCATCAAGCCGACACGTTCCCGGCGGGGGCTTCTTCGACCCTTGCGGCCAGCCAAAGCAGGTCACTCAGCCGGTTCAGCCAGGGAATCAGATTGGGATTGGGGGGCTGGTCCTCCGGAGGCAAGGCCGAGACAGCCCGCTCCGCCCGGCGGCAAATGCAGCGGGCCAACTCCAACCAGGCGGCCCCGGCCCCGCCCCGGTCCCCGGGCATCGACCAGCCGTGAAATCCATCCGGGAATTTTGTCTCCAAGGCGGCGGACTCCGCCGTGACCCGCTCCACCGCATCGGCTCCCAATCCCTTGAATCCCTGCTGGGAATAACGTTCTGCGTGTTCCGGTCCGGCGGAGAGCAGGCCCATCAACGCGACCAGATCCTGCTGGGCGCGGGCTACGATCTCCTTCACGGACATGTCCCGGGCGTGCACCCGCACCAACCCCAGCGCGGCGTTCAATTCATCCACTTCCCCCACCGCGTGCAGGCGGGGATGGGATTTGCCGACACGACCGCCAAACAGCAGATCGGTTTTCCCTTCATCGCCCCGTTTTGTAGTAATAGACATGCCCATAGACACGGGCAACGTGTCTGGATTCCCTCCGGGCGCATCCGAAATGTCCCCCCGGCCGGACGTGGAAGAAAATTGCTGTGCCCGGGAGGGGTTCCCCGCCCGGGCACAGCTTTATGCAGCAACCCCCGATTGTTTTACCGGACCCGGCCAATTTGCCGGCAATCCGCTGAAATTCTCCGGGTGAAAAAGCACCATCCATGCCAAATCCTCAGGGTAAACCTCCCCTTTCGCCCTGCGGAGCCTGCTGCCTTTCCCGAAGCGATTGAAGATTCCTGTAAAATATTGGCTGAAATTCTTTCAATACTCTGCTTTTCTACCGATGACAAAAGGCCGTCGTCCGGCCAAACTCAAATTTATGTCCGCTACCGATCCCGTCGTCCTCGAACTTGCCGCTCTCAAAAACCTTGGAGAAAAGACCGCCCTCTGGCTGGTCGACGCCGGCGTGCGCAGCCGCAGCGAGATGGCCAAACTGGGGGCCATCGAAGTGTGCCGCCGCATGTTGCTCGCCGGTCACCCGGTTTCCCTCGTCGCCGCCTACGCCATTGAAGGGGCCCTTACGGACACCCATTGGAATCAAATCCCGCCGCAGAAGAAGCTCGAAGTGCAACGCCTCTTCGCCGTCATGAAGCGCGGGATCGCGGCCGGTCCGCCGGTGGTCAAGGCGGGAGCCCGCGTCGCGGCCAAAACCGCCGCCGATGCCGCCGCCGCTGTCGAAACGGCTCAGGCCGCGACCGCCAAGGCCGCCACTCCTTCCAAAAGCAAACCGGCCCCCGCCCCTGCCAAGCCGGCGGCGAAGCGCAAATCCTGACCCCCCGCCCGGCGCCTGTTCCCCCCGGACCGGCTTCGCGCTCAGGCAATCGACTGTTGCATTCCATCCCATACTGCCTGAATCGGTTATTTTTGTGCCCATCCGATGAAGTTCGCAATCTTCGGCGACATCCACGCCAACCTGGAAGCCTTTGACGCCGTCATGGCCGATGCCTCCGAGCAGGGCGCAACCGACTACGTCTGCATCGGCGACGTGGTCGGGTACAACGCAAACCCCTGCGAGTGCGTGCACCGCCTCCAGCAGCTCGGATGCCCCGTCGTGAAGGGCAATCATGACGAGGAAGCCTCCGCCGACACCGACATCGTCGGGCTTAATCCCCTCGCCCAGGCGGCCTTGGAATGGACCCGGCGGGCCTTGTCCGAAGAAGACAAGGCCTGGCTGCGCGCCCTGCGCATGGTCCGCCAGGTCCGGGACTTCACCATCGTCCACAGCACCCTGGATACCCCCACTAGCTGGGCCTACGTCATGAACAAGTTCGACGCCATGGCCAGCTTTTCCTATCAGTTTACGCAGGTCTGCTTCTTCGGCCACACCCATACCCCGAAGGTTTACAAAAAAGGCACCACCGTCACCGTCGAGAACACCGAATACACCCGCCTCGAACCCGGCCGGAAGTATTTCATCAACGTCGGCAGCGTCGGCCAGCCCCGCGATGGCGACTGGCGCAGCGCCTACGCGCTCTACGACCACGACAACCAGGAAATCTCCATCCGCCGCCTCCCCTACGACATCGAGACCACCCAGCGCAAAATCCGCGCGGCCGGTCTCCCGGACGCCCTCGCCGAGCGGCTGGCCCTTGGGAAATGAGGGACTGAAACAGAAGGGCGTGAAGCACAGGAAGAAAAGCGTCCTTGCTCCTCCCCATGCCTGCCGCCTTGCCTGATCTGAGCTCCTGCCGGCGGGCCTTGATCATCAAGCCCAGTTCCCTCGGCGACCTGGTCCATACCCTGCCGGCGGTGCATCTGCTGAGGCAAAAGTTCCCGCAGATTGAATTCACCTGGCTGGCCAACCCCGCCTTCGCGCCGCTGCTTGAAGGAAATGCGGATTTGTCAGGCACGATCCTTTTTCCCCGGGAGCAATTCCGCGGTGCAGCCGGGCTCTGGCGGTTCCGGTCCTGGCTGAAGCAGCTTCCCTCGCAACTGCAGCCGGATGTCGCGCTGGATTTCCAGGGTCTCCTGCGCAGCGGCCTGGTCGCCCGCGCCAGCCGCGCGCCCGCCCGCCTCGGCTTCAGTGACAGCCGGGAGGGGGCCCGCTTCTTTCACACCCACATCATCCCGGTCGATCCCAACGCCCATGCCATTGACCGTTCCCTGACCCTCCCCCGGGCCCTCGGTGCGGAGGGTCCTGCGGTCTTTCCGCTGCCGCCGGGAAATTGCCCTGGCCTCCTCGCAGAAGGCACGGTCCCGGAAAACGCCATCCTGCTTCATCCTTTCAGCCGCGGCACCGGCAAATCCCTCACTGCTGCGCAGACCCTGACGCTCTGTCAGGCGCTCCACCCGCTTCCGGTAATGCTGGTGGGCCGCAGCGATCTTCCCGTTCCCGCGCTGCCTCCCGGCGCGCACAATCTCCTCAACCAGACCAGTCTGCCGGAACTGATCTGGCTGATCCGCCGCGCCCGCGGCGTGATCAGCGTGGACAGCGGTCCCATGCACATCGCTGCGGCCCTGACGCCAAACGTGCTCAGCCTCCACACTTGGTCGGATCCCCGGAAGGTCGGCCCATGGCATCCCGGCACCACCGTTTGGAAGGCCGGCCACCTCATGCCCACCGGCCAGTTCGACCCCGCCGTTTGCGCCCTCAATTGCGGTTTCCCAGACGCCGCCATCCCGCAAATCGCTGCCTGGGCGCACCAACTTCCCGCTGCCGGCATCATGCATCACTAGCACGGCTTGGTTGTCGCTGTTGGTGACAACTATCAGGGCGGGGCGGCACTGATCTTCAGGCGCAGGTAACGGCGGCCGGTTCCCATCGGGGTGGCGTCACGGACTTTCAGTTCGGTGGAGGTATCCGTAAGCGGCACCGTGTGGCCAGCCCCGGAATTCCAGGAGGTGAGATCGGACGAGACTTCCACGAGATAGGAAACATCGCTGCGCAGGAGGTGCCGGGGAACGGTGAGGGTCTGATACATGGCGGGGGGGTTACCCACCGTGCCGCCGTAGGCCCGCTGATTGCTGGCGATGGATTGGGTGGGATTCAGGCCGAGGGCGTATTTAATCAGATTGGGGTAGCCGTCCTGGGTGGGATTGGCCGCATCGGGGCCGTAGGCGGTGCGCCATTTGGCAAGCGTTTCCGGGAGCTGGCCTGACAGATTCAGGGTCCAGGTGATCGTCTCCCCGAGGAGATCCGCGGGGTCGTCACGGACATAGGCGGTCGGGTCCTTCACCCGGGCCGAGACCGTATGGCTGCCGTTGCCGAACATGTCGGAAAGCAGGCTGAAGGAGGTGGCGGTGGCTCCACTGACCGTTTGGCCATCCATTCTCCACTCCACTGTGAGGGGCGGGGAAAGTGAAGGTATCTTGGGGGCTACCGAGAATTCCAGGGTCTGCAGGGATTGCGTGACATTCCGGGTCAGGTTGGCTGGGGTATAGCTTTCCACGGGACTGACCTGTCCGTAAATACTGATCACGAACTGCTGGGAATTCACCGCCCCGGTGGGACGGTTCAGGTTCCGCATCAGCGAATTATCATGCGGCCGGTACTGCCCCACGGTGCGGTACATGGAACCTTCGAAGAGGCCCACGGCAGAGCCAAACGCACCGTTTTCCGGAGTGGGAACCGGGGTGGAGGCAGCAATCCAGGAGCGCCATCGGATAAGATTGCGCGAGGTCACCGCAGTATTGTTGGGTTTTTCCGAAGGGGTATAACCGGGGTAATCGTTGTCGTATTCGTCAGCCAGACCGGCGAAGGAATGGCCGATTTCATGTTCGGCGATCTGGGCGCTCGAACTGTTGGTGGAGGTGATGGAAATGTTGCCGCCGGACCCGCCATATTTCGTGTCATTCACGATCACGATGGGAACGTCATATTCCGGCACGTGGGTGTTCATCAGAGCATAGGCCCGGTTTTGGCCCGTACTGTCGATGGTGAGGAGCTGGGTCACGCCGGGAGTGTTGAATCCCGAGTTGAAGTAAGTGGTTGCGGTGGTGCCGGCGCTGCCATTGTCGGTGCCCGACTGGGCGCTGGCGATCTCAATGCGGAATACGTTGCAAAAACTGCGGTAGCGCTGCCAAGGCTCGCGGGAAAAAAGATAGTTGATGGCGGTGTTGACGTGACCGGCGAAGGTGGGCAGCTGCGCTGCGGTATAACCTTCGGAGAGAAAGACAAAGTTGATCCGTTTGCTGCGGGGTCCGTTATTCTGGACCGTGAACAGGGTGGACTGCGCGCCCCCTGACAGGACCGTGAGCCAGAGCAAAAAGGAGATCAGGCGGGGGTTCATTTTGCATCAAGGGGAATGCTGGCCAGCAGCCGGGAAGGGCTGGCTGGCTCCGTGGTGGAGGCATCCGCGTGGATTTCCAGGCGGTCCGCCCCTTCCACCCTGGGCAGTCTGATCTGCATCACCTGGGGCGCGGGCCGGACGTAAGTCACGGCCCCGCCCGTGACCGGATCCAGCACGTTGCAATGGATGACCGGGGCGGCCACAAGGGTGGAGGCGAGAAGTCCGGACTTGTCGCTCACCAGCCGGCACGACAGCACCCCGCTGCCCGCTGGCTGGGCCCGGGGTTGGCGGAAATCGCCCTGCACCTCATCCACGGCCTGGAGGCTGAATTGTTCGCCATCGGCCAGCAGCCGGTAGACCCGTGCCCGGGGCAAATCCTCCCCGGTGATACCGGCCGGTGGTGGCGCAACCTCCGTCAGACTCGGCGGTGATTCCGCCGTTGGCTGGGAAACCAAGGGTCTGGCGGGTGCGGCATGGGAGACGGAAGCGTTTTTTTCAGGATCGTGTCCGGCCTGCCACCACAGGATCAGGAGCGTCAGCAGTGCGATCAGAACAGGCCAGGTCTTCATGGAAATCAGGGGACCATCCGTCAGGATGACCTGTTGGGCAAGCAATAGTGCAGGAGCTTCCCTTGCAGAGATGTTGCGCCGCGGTGCTTTTGCGGCAGTTTCTGCCGGTGCTGGCGATCACAAAACCAGCTCTCCCGCCTCCCCGTATGCCGTCGCCCGTCCGCCTGAAGCTCCTTTTTGTCTGCGGCAAAAACCAATGGCGCAGCCCTACCGGCGAAGCGCTTTACCGCGATGACCCGCGTGTCGAAGTCCGCAGTGCCGGCGTCAGCCCCGAAGCCCGCCGCCGGGTCACCGCCCGCGATATGGCCTGGGCCGATCTGGTGCTCACCATGGAACGCAAACACTCGGAGCGCCTCCGCCAGCAATTCCCCCATCTGGAGGAGTGGCCGGAAATTCATTGCCTGGGCATTCCCGATGACTATCATTTCATGGACCCTGAGCTGGTGGATCTGCTCCGCACCGGCACCGAGCTGTTGCTTCAACAAATGTTGTCCTGATCAGATCAGCATTTGTTCAAGAAGGATTGGACCGGCGGTTTTTGGGCTGGTAATCCGGCTCAGGTGGTCCCGTATATCGCGGCTGCGGCCTGCTGCCCCGCCTCCTGCGCCCATCTGTTATGACCTTTTTGATTTTCGATCTCGAAACCACCGGCCTCTCTCCTTCGTCGGAGGACATCATCCAAATCGCCGGCATCAAGGTGCGGGCCGGGCAGTGGCACCAGGGCGAGCGGTTTGAGACTTTTGTGCGCCCCACCAAGCGGGTGCCGGCCTTCATCACGGGACTGACCGGGATTGCCCATCACCAGGTCGCGGGAGCCCCGGAGGCTCCGGAGGCCCTGCGGGCTTTTTCGCAATTTGCCGGCGATGCCACCCTGATCGCGCACAATGGCCAGCGGTTCGATATGCCTTTTCTCCGGCAAAGCTGCCTCCGTTATGGCTTGCCGGTGCGCCCGGTGCCGTTTGTGGATTCCATGGCCTTCTCCCGCAAGCTCTGGGGCGGCCGCGGCGGCCATGGGCTTGATGCCGTGATCTCCCGGCTGGGTCTCTCCGTGGAGGGAATCCGCCGCCACGACGCCCGTGGCGACGTCCATCTCCTTGCTCAGGCAGTGGGAAAAATGTGGCATCAACTCACGCCGGACGTCTTCACCTGCCCGGTCACGGTCGGGCACGGCGCCCTTGCTGCGATGGCTTGAACCCGGGCCGCGTCAGGGCTCCCGGTCGCTCAATAATTTATTCAGCGCCTTCCGATATGGTCCGGGCATCGGGAGGGCAGGCAGATCGGCGAGCGGGTGCCAGGTTTCGCCTGTTTGGGCGGTGGCGCCAGGGGCGGCATGGATGTGGAGGGCCACGCGGTGGTGCGTGATGGCATAGGTGGCGGTCAGGATTTCCGGGAGGGCGGCGGTTTCGGCAGGGGAGCGCTCGGGGAGTTTCCAGAGGCCCTGACGGCGTTTGCCGGATTCCTGGTGGAGGAGGACTTTTCCATCTCGGCGGGCAAAGAGGGCGTGCTCAATCACGGCCACGGTGGCGCGGGCGGGGGATTTTTTGGGTCGGCTGGCGGCGGCGGGCCCGGCGGAGGCGCAGCAGGATTGCACCGGACAAATCAGACAGGCAGGGGAGCGCGGGGTGCAAATCCGCTGGCCGAGTTCCATCAGGGCGCTGTTGTAGCGGCGCGGCTCCTCCCGGCTGAGGAGTGCATCGGCCCAGGCCCAGAGCTGCTGCTGCATAGCGGGCCGGTCGATCGGATCATCGCAGGCAAACAAGCGGGTGAATACGCGGGCGACATTGCCATCCACCAGCGGCGCGGGCTGATTCCAGGCAAAGGACGCCACGGCTCCAGCGGTGTAACGACCGATGCCGGGAAGGGCGAGGAGACCAGCGGCGCTGCGGGGAAATTCGCCGCCATGTTCCGCGGCCACAGCCTGGGCGGCTTTCTGGAGGTTCCGAGCGCGGCTATAATAACCGAGTCCTTCCCACACGCGGAGAATGTCAGGTTCGGACGCGGCGGCGAGGGTGGCGACATCCGGGAAGGTGTCCATCCAACGTTGATAGTATCCCCGTCCCAGCACCGTGGCAATCTGGGTCTGCTGGAGCATCATCTCCGACACCAGAATGGAATAAGGATCTTCCGTCTGCCGCCATGGGTAGTCCCGGCCTTCGGCGCGGAACCATGTCAGGAGCGCGGCGCGGAAGGTGGGTGCCCAAGGGATTTCGGACGAAGGCATTGAAAGTAATTTCGATTCCTCACGCTTCCTCATCATCATCGATAGATCCTTTTTTGTGAGCCGCGAATATCACCCAGAGCAGAGGATTGATGATCCTCCACAAGCCGATGAATGCGGGAACGAAGAAGACATTGGTAATCATCAAAATGAGCAGTAGCAGGATTCCAGATCCTCCCGCTCCTCCTCCTAATTTGTGAAAAATGTTCCACTGAAGTCCGATAAAGCCATATACAGGTATTAGCCAAAGAAGGTTGCGCAGGGCTTTTATTGCCAATTTTGCGCGAATTGCTTTAACCCGCTTTCGAAAGGCGCTCTGATACATTTCAGCCGCCGCATCCCCAGTGATTTTGTTGACGGTTAGCTTTTCCAAAACCTCGTCTTTCGGCACATCCCGGAGCACCATCGTGTTCACGATTCCGGCAATCCGCTCTTTCAGTTCCGGATTCATCGCGATGGTTATTTCGCTTCCGGCGGCTTGGGCATCCCATCCTGATTTCGGACGGGGATGGGGATTTCCTCAATTTGGCGGATTTCGGGAGGGGCATCCGGTTTGGTCAGGACGCGGAGTTTGAGGCGTTGGGCTTTGTCCTTCCAGGCCCACGCGGCGATGGCTTCGTAGTTGGCGGGGTTGGAGGCTTCCGGCGTCAGGGAGGAGAGCTGGAGAATGATGGGAGCCTGATTGGTGCTGCCGTCGAAGATGCGGACTTCACCATTCACGGCTCCGGCCACCAGCTTGCGGGAGGGCGTGACGATAAGGCCGGTATCGGCGAATTTGGTTTCAAATTCCGGGGAGGCAGAATCCTGAAGCGGGCCGAGCACGATGGTGAGTTGTTTCGCATCGGTGCGGTGCGGGCAGAGGCTGAGCATGTGGCGGAGCACGGCCTCGCCGGTGGGGGATTCGAGTGCTTTGTGGTCAGGGGTAATGGAGGAATCCCCGGAGCAGGCGGCGAGGAAACAGGCGGTGAGAACAAGGAAGAGGCGGCGGAGCATGGGTTTAAAAGTCGAGGTAGATTTCAGTGCGGCGGTTACGCGAGCGGCCTTCGGGGTTGTCGCTGCCGTCCAGTTGTTTGTTGGGGTCCAGCGGGGCGGTGGCCCCGAAGCCGAGGGTTTCGATCTGAGCGGGATTGACGCCGAGTTGGTGCAGGTGCTCGCGGACGTTTTTGGCGCGGGCGGCGGAGAGTTTATAGTTGAAGTCGTCGCTGCCGAGGTCGTCGGCGTGGCCGGAAATCCGGAGTTTTTTCGCGGAGTCGGTGGCCAGCAGGCTCGCCACGATATTCAGCTGGGCAATGGCGCGGGGGACGAGGGTGGCGGTGCCAAAGTCGAAATAAACCACCAGGCTTTCGCCGCCCTGGGGGGATTTGACGACCGGACTGTAGAAGACTTTGCCGGCCCCGGATTGCTGGACGTAGGACTCGAGCAGCCGGCTGAAGTCGAGGGCTTCGATACTCCAGGTGCCATCGGCAGCGGGGTGCAGGGTGAGGCCAATTTCGGCTTCGGCCTTCATCTTTTCCGAGCGCACCCTGACAAGGGCGATGGCGGCGTCCTTGGAGGCGGCGGTGACGACGATGGGGCGTTCCTTGGCGAGTTGATATTCGCCTTCCTCGAAGACGATGCAGAGGCCGGCCAGCTTTTCCTGGGCGACTTTTTGTTTGTCGGTGAGAAGACGGGCGGCGCGGAAGTCGCGGCCCAGCACCCCGGCCAGGAAGTCGTGGGCCTGCATCAGGGGATCGGCGGGGACAGTCAGGTCCTTGGTCTCCAGGAGCACGCTGTTGCGGCGGAGTTCCTCGGTGCCCTGGGCGAGCAATTTCGGCGAGATCACCACGCCGGTGAGTTTCCAGGAACTGGTGGTGCGGTCGCGTTCGGCATTCACCCAGATCGGCCCGGCGGGCGGCGGGGCACCCGGCGCGGCGGGTTCCAGTGCGACGGCGTAGCGGGCGGTCTGGCCCATGGCGCCGGCATCGGTGAAGACGGGGCCTTCTGCCGGGACGCGGTAGCCGGCTTTGGTGAGGAGGAGTTTCAGGAAATTCGTGCCTGGCAGGATAGCAAAATCCTTGCCTCCCAGCTTCATGGCATTTTCCAAATCCCCGGCGCGCAGCTCGGTGGTGATGGCGGCGAGGAGTTGCTCCGGCTTGGCATAAACGACGGGAGCGGTGGGCGGCTTTTTCGGCACCGGTGGTTTGGCGGTGACGGGTTCGGTTTTCCCGGGAACGGTGGTCGTGCCGGGCGCGGGGGTCTGGGCTGCAGGGGCGGGTCCCTTGCCCGTGACCGGCGTGCGCCCGGTGAAGATCATGAAAAAGACCGCGCTAAGCCCCACGATGCCAAGGAAAACAAGGATCGGGGTGCTGCTGGAGCCTGAAACGGAGCGGCGGTTCATGGGACGGGAAGGAAACGAAATTGGAGGGGTTCCGGAGTGGGGGAAACCGCAGAAAACGGGCCGTTTGGCAGCCGCCAAGTGGCAGAATCGACGATGGCACGGCAGTCATCTCTGACGGACCTGCGGGTTTAATGGAGTTGGGTCGCCCGTAGAATCCGCTGGTTACTTTTCCTTTTCCGGCGGCAGGATTTCCGCTTCGATTTCAATGATCTCGTCGCTGACCGCATTCCGGCCGGTGTGGGAGTGGTGGGAAGGATAGTCGTCAGCCTCATCGCTGGATTCCATGCGGTCGCCACCGACATCCCGGGCTTCGTTCATGCCTTGGGGAAAGGTGGCGGTGCTGACTCTGAGGTTTTTGGCCAGTTTGAGGCCCAGCAGGAGGGCGGCGAGGGAGAGCGCGGAGAAAATCAGCCAGCCGATAAGTAAAAACCGCAGACCGGGGGCGATGGCGGAGAGCAGGCCCAGCGCCATCGTCCAGATGACGGTGCGTTTCCCCCAGTTGAAGAGGCCCAGCTTGAGCCGGGCCTGGAGGAGTTCCGGCAGGTTCTGGGGTTGATTCATGGCAGGGGGAGAGCGGCGTGGAGGGCGCTACTTCTTCATCAAAGGACGCCACCAGGCTTCATTTTCCTGATACCACTGGATGGTCTCGGCGATGGCTTCGTCGAACTGGCGCTGAGCGGTCCAGTTGAGCTCGGTGCGGGTTTTGGTGGAATCGATGGCGTAGCGGCGGTCGTGGCCGGGGCGGTCCTTCACGTAGGAAATGAGGCTTTCCGGCTTGCCGAGGATTCTCAGGATGAGCTTCACGATGTCGATGTTCTTCCACTCCTGGCTGGCGCCGAGGTTATATACTTCGCCGGCGCGGCCCTGCTCAAGGACGCGCTGGATGCCGGCGGCGTGGTCCTCGACGTGGATCCAGTCGCGCACATTGAGACCATCGCCATACACGGGCAACTGCTCGTCGTGCATCGCTTTGATGATCATCAGGGGGATGAGTTTTTCCGGATAGTGGTATTTGCCGTAGTTGTTCGAACAGCGGGTGACGACCACCTCCTGGCCGAAGGTGTGGTGGTTCGCGAGGACCAGCAAATCCGCCGAGGCCTTGCTGGCGGAGTAAGGGCTGCTGGGGGTGATGGGCGTGGTTTCCGTGAAAAAGCCGGTGTCGCCGAGGGAACCGTAGACTTCGTCGGTGGAAACCTGGAGGTAGCGGGGCACGTTGTTTTTGCGGGCGGCTTCGAGGAGGTTGTAGGTGCCGGTGATGTTGGCGCGCACGAAGACTTCGGGCCCCTCAATGCTGCGGTCCACATGGGATTCGGCGGCGAAATTCACCACCGCATCGTAGGTGCGTCCGGCGAAGGCATCGGCCACCGCCTGGGCATTGGCGAGGTCGGCGTGGATAAAGGCGTAACGGTCCCCGGCGGAGGCTTCGACATCGCGGAGGTTCTCCGGATTGCCCGCGTAGGTGAGGGCGTCGAGATTGGTAATGCGCAGGTCAGGCTGGGCGCGGAGCTGCTGACGGATGTAGTTGCTGCCGATGAAACCGCAGCCGCCGGTGACGAGGTAGTGCTTGGACATGAAAAAGGGGGCGTAAAAAACGGGGGCCGGGACGGGCCAACGCGCCGGGAGGGACCGGTTTTCTCCCACATCACGGCGGGGGAGGCAATCGGTTTTCGGCAGATCCACCGCCCCGGGATGGCCAGGGGGACCGGGGTTTTCCGCAGGTTCAATCCGCGAATCCCGGGGCCAGCACGCCTGCGGCGGCTTTGCGGCTGATTTTTTGATTGGTGGCGTAAGCGGCGGCGGCGCGGGCGGTGCAGGTGGCGGCATCGGACCCGGACAACCAGCCGGCGGTGCCTTCGTGGAGGAGCTGGGCGGCCGGATACATCAGTTGACGTGTCAGGATGAGCGGGCGGGCTCCGGCGGTTTGCAGGTAGGGCCGGAAGTAGTGCTGGCTGATGCAGCAGAGTGCGATGGTGGTGCGCGGCGCGGCTTTGACGGCGGGGGTGGGAATCGGGACATCCACGTTGAATTCCATGAGACCATTGTGCCCGATATAGGCGATGAGTTGGGCCGCTCCTCCGGCATCGTATTCGGCCTGGTCCGTCTTGATTTTGACAGGGTGATGGCCGGCGAGGGCCGCGAAATAATCGGTCAGGCAGGTCTTGATTTCCCGTCCCCGGTAGGCATCGCCAACAAGGATGGCACCGGTGGCACGGTGGCGGAAGACGAGGCGTTGCAGGATGGGGCCATCACCATCGGGGTCGGCGCCTGCAGCAGGGGCCGGGAGTTTCTGCCAGGCTTTGCTTTTGCTGAAAACGGAGCGCAGTCCGTCATCGCAGCCCCAGTAGAGGTTGTTGTCAGGGTCATCCCCGTTCCCGATCTTCGCGGGCACCGGCGCGATGCCCTGCGAGACATTGTCGCACAGGGCGACGAAGGCGTGGATGACTTTTGGCGGTGCTGCAGATTGGGCCGGAGCTCTGGAAGACAAGACCTGTGCCAGGACAAGGAGCAGAGTCCACTTTAAAGGAATGGCAGGCATATTCAGTCGGGGGAATGAAGTTCGTCTGCCCGCCGCAGCACTGAGGTCCAAAGGGTGTCGGAAATCCAGAAATCAGTCGGGTTCCCGCCATGCCTGGAGGCTTCGGCGGTCCTGTGCCACGTCGGAATCGGTCAATGGATGGGGGATATGATGCTGGCCAAGGTAGTAGTGCCATTCCGCTTTTTCCATTCCGGCCGTGCGGCAGGCGGCTCCGCCGGGGAGGCTGCCATCGGCGTAGAGCGCTGCGGCAAGTCGCTGCTGGAGTTCCGCCTCCATGCCTTGGCGCGGAAGGCGGGCGGCGGCCATGGCTTCCGGCGGGATGGTCAGGACGAGAGGATCCATACGGGAAGATGCGATGGATTTGCCGGAGATGCAACGCGGGCTCGTTGCGAAGGAGCTTATCAGCTTTTATCAGGGGACTGACTTGTAAAAGAAAGCGAGCGCCATGAATGCGGCGATAATCAGAATGACGACCAGCACTGTCTTGAGGAAACTGGTGCGGTAGCGCAGGTGCGGGGTGGCGGCGATGACCTGCTGGTATTCCGGGGAGAAGACCATTTTGGATTTTGCGGAAAGCATGAGGTAGAGGATGTAGCCCGAAATGAGGGTGCCGAGCGGAAAGCCGAGCAGGCCAATGATGGAAAGGATGATGGTAGGAATGCGGACCCACGGGCGGAGGTTGCGGAGCCCACCGGCCAGTTTCCATTGCAGGACGATGATGGCGAGGATGAGGAGCGCTCCGCCACTCATGACCGCTAGTTCTGATCCGCCCGCGGCACCCTCCCGCCAAGATGAGACTATGGCCACCATGTAGCTGAGAAAGCCCAGGGAAAGAAGAATAGCCCCGAGGTAATAGAGGCTGCCGATGGATTTAACCGAAGCTTCGTGGGAGAGGTGCTTCTGCCGGATTTGTTCCGCTTCGGTATGGTGAACCGGGATGGGCGTGATGACGGATTCCGGAGCGGCGTAGGGGTTATCCATGGGTAACGGTATGGCGGGCGGGCTGGAAGATTTGTGGTGAACCACGATAAGTGGGGATTCGATGTTTTCCAACTATCGAATTGCAATTTTCCCCTCAAAAAGCCACAAAGCAGTCCATGAAATTCGGTTTTGGACGCTGCGGAGGCTTGGTTGGATTCGCTCTCGTCCGTTTGGAAGCGGGTGCTCTTTTTCTGGGGCTTTTTGGTGGTTTCGTCGTTGATCGGTTAAAAAGCCATTGCCGGTCGATTTGATCTGCAGTCGATTCTCTCCCTCGGCGGGGTCACTTATGTCTTCCTCGGGCCTCTTTTTCTCCTATCGCTTTTAGTGGCACCAATCGTTTGGATACGGTTTATTCATTTTGAAAAAAGCGGGGTGCTGAGCTTTCTGATTTTAGGAGCTTTGGTGGGATTGAATGCAGGGTTTGAGGAAAAGATTTTTGTTGCTGAGAGAACTCTCTGGAGATTGCGCGCCGGAGTATTCGTTGTTGGATGGGCGCTGCTGCTCTGGTGGGCACACCAAAGGAAGCGTAGGAATCAGGCCGATTAATTTACAGCCGAGTGTTCCAACGGGACCTTCTCGTCAGGCCTTCGCGCTTTGCGTCGCCTCCGAGCACCACGAACCGACTTCCAATGGCGTGAAGATCTTGCCGATGATGCGGCGGAGGAGGCCTTTTAGATTTGGGTTTTCGAGGTCCTGGAGGGAGCGGATGGCTTGCTCCTTGTAGCGGTCGAGGAGGTCCTGGGCGTGGTTGAGGGCCTTGTCCCGGTCTCCGGCGAAACGCTCGGTGGTGAGGCAGGCAATCAAATTGACGGCGGGGCGGTGGGCCGGGGACGCCAGGGTGGCTGGGTCGATGATGCCGGCAGGTGCGGGGGCATCGGCGAGGTGGTCCTCGAGGTCGTCCTTGATTTGATAGGCGATGCCGAGGGCTTCACTGAAGGCGAGCAGGGGCGCTTCGTTTTCGTCGAGGGCTCCCGCGTGGGCGGCTCCGAGGAGGAGGGCGACGGAGAACGCGGGGGCGGTTTTGAGGCGGAAGATTTCCAGGATCTGGCCGCTGGTGAGGGGGCTGGGGTTTTGTTGCCAGGCCAGTTCGGCCCCCTGGCCGCGGCAGAGGTCGCGCTGGCCGTGCGAGGCGATGCGGATCAGGGGCGCGATCTGATGGGCGGGCAGGCCGCAGTCCGCGATGAGACGATACCCTTCGCCGATGAGCAGGTCACCGGCATTCAATGCGGCGGGCAGGCCGTGGGTGGCGTGGAGGGTGGCCTGACCGTAGCGGAGCGCGTCGCCGTCCTCAATGTCGTCGTGGATGAGGGAGGCTTTGTGGAAGCACTCCACCGCCAGCGCGAGTTTTTGGATGCTGGGGGTGAAGGGTGCGGTGGGATCGGCGCGGAGAGCCTGACTGACGGCGGTGGTCAGGTAGGGGCGCCAGCGGTTGCCCGGTCCGGTGAGGGATTCCCGGGCGATGGTTTCAGCTTCGCCCTCCGGGGCGCCGGCGAGGGTCGTCAGGGATTCCGGGGTGAACCAGGTGCGGACTTCCTCGTGGAGGGCGTTGAGGTTGAGGCGGCGGGTTTTGTCGTCGCTGGTGAGGTGCAGGTAATCCCAGACCCAGTCTATATCCACGGTGGTGTCGATGCAGTCGTCCTGGAGCAGGGGCACCGCGATGGCGGGGATGGCCGCGGCTTCAACGTAAGGGAAGGTGCGCTCCAGGACAGGAAGGCAGGAGATGCCGACGATGGCTTCGATTTTGCCGGTCTGGATGAGAGACATCACAATCGCTGAACCTTCGGCCACCAGCACGGCATAACCAAGGCGTTCGGCTTCGTTTTGGAAGTCCTGGATGGTGCAGAGACCGCACTGTTTGCAGAGCAGGCCGAATTCATCGAACGGCGCGGGGCATTTGCTTTCGACGCGCAGGCACTTCGGCATCAGGAGCAGGCGGCGCTCGTAGGGAATGGTGGCGAGAGATTCGCGCCAGATTTCGTTGGAGAGCAGGACGCCGGTGTAGTCGAGGTGGATAGGGTCGATGCCGGTTTCCTTGACGATTCTTTCCGCGAGGACGCGGAGTTCGTCGCCTGGGATGGGAGGGACGGGTTTTTCGCGTTCCACAAATTCCCGGATGTAGCGGAGGAGCTCATCGCGCTCCGCCTTGGTCTGCGGGATGTTTTTCTTCGGCTGCCGGAAGCGCCGCGTGGTGGGCGGGAGGGCCGGCGGCAAAGTGACGGCGGGCAGGGCGACGGGTGGGACGGAGACAGACATGGGAAAAAGGGGCGGTTGGGGGAGGAACGCTGGGGGGAGGTTAAGGGGCAGCGGGGAAAATGCCAAGCTGCATTGCAGGTGGGCATAAAAAGGCTGCGGAAAAACGCGTTCAGCGGGCGGGCCCTGTCATGGAAAGGCGATGAGGGAAGCCGGTCGGACCGGAATAATCCCCCGGTGGGACCGGCGGGCAGTGGCCGAACCTACCTGCCAGAGGCGTGAGCCCTTTATTAAAAGGCCAGCGGATCAGGCCCGCCGGCGTTCGCAGACGCCTTTCAGGCGCAATTCATCACAACTGGCCTCGATCCGGACGGAACTGGTCTCCGGACGAAACCCGAGGCGGCGCGTGATGCAGTCCTCCAACAGGCTCATGTGCACATCCTCGAATTCCACCACCTTTTGACAATCCAGGCAGATCAGGTGGTTGTGGTGCGGGTGGTCGACGAAATTTGGATCGTAATACGTTTGATCCCGGCCGAGGTCGATTTCCTTGAGCAGCCCGCTCTCCACGAGCAGGCCAAGGGTGCGGTAGAGGGTGGCGCGGGAGGCGGTGGGATCAATTTTCCGGGCGCGCTCCCAGAGTTCCTCCGCCGTGAAATGGTCGGTGGTATTGAAGGCGGCTTCGATAATGACTTCGCGCTGCCGGGTATGGCGCAGGCCCTTGGCGGCGATAAATTCTTCAACTCTTGCGAGGATGGCCGGGCTGAGAGTGGAAGTCATGGTCCGAAAAAAGGAGCAATCGGGCGGGTCGTCAAGTTCCCGGGCCGAAACCGGAAAAAGTGCTGTCAGAGAACTACGGCAGAGCCGGACGGGTTACCGTTGCTTCCTTCCGGACCTGGCGGGGTTCACCTGCCGGCACTCCATAGCCCCTGACAGCGGCTCAGCGTGACACCGCCGTTGGCGGGAGCAAGCCGGAAAATGGACGCGCTGGGATTTTCATGCAAAATTCACGAATCGGGACAAATGTTCAACTTCGCGTAAAAAATCTTGCCACCCCGCAGGAAATTCGTGTTGTGTTCATTTCCAATCCTCTTTAAACGGAGGGAACCAATTTTTTTAAAAACAGACCCGGACTAAAAGATTATGTGGAAGCCCTTATCGATCGTATCAGGTGTGGCCTTGCTGGCTAGTGGCGGAATCATTTACAGCATGGTGCGCCCAGTGCTGACCGCAGAACGGATCCAGGCAGCCAATGCCGAAGAGTACAAGGCCAAAGCCACCAAGGAGAAGCTTGCTGCGGTGGCGGGTGCCACGACGGCCGAAAAGGAGCTGAAGGATATGCAGGATTCCCTGAGCAAGGCTGAGAAGGCCAAGGCAGAGGCCGCTGCGAAGAAAGAAGACGTCGCCAAATTGGTGGAGGACGCCACGGCCTCCAAAGTGGCTGCCGCGAAGGATTTGGACGAACTGGAGCAGAAGATGAAGGATTTGGGTGGTTTGCCCGCGATGGTCGCTGAACTGAAGGCCCAGGAAGCCAAACGGGTGGAATATGATAAACAAATCACCAGCGCCAAGTCCGCCATCGAAAACGCCTTGGCCAGCAAGGCGACCCTGGACAAACAGATTGCCGAACTGAAGCGGATTGACCTCTGGCAGCAGACTGGCACCATGGCCCCCACCTTCCGCAGCCGGATCACGGCGGTGAATCAGGACTGGGGTTTTGTCACGATTGGGGCAGGCAATGGTTCTTCGGTCGTCCGCCAAGCCAAGCTGGATGTGGTTCGGGGCAATTCCATCGTGGGCAAAATTGTCGTCACCAACGTGGCCAGCGGTTCTTCTGCTGCCGAAATCGTGCCTGGTTCTGTAGCTCCGGGGGATTCGATTCTTCCCGGCGATCAGGTGAAAACAGGCGCTGCTTCGATGCCTTCGAACGCCCGTCCGGCTCCTGCGGCCACTCCTGCTCCGGCCGCCGCCCCCAAGGCTGGGGAACCTGCGGCTCCGGCTGCGCCCGCTCCGGAAGCTGCTCCTGCCGCAGATCCCTTTGCCCCGCCGGCCGAAGCCCCGGCAGCCACTCCTCCAGCCCCAGCTGCTGAAGCGCCTGCGGTGGAGACGCCTGCTGCTGAAACCCCCATGGCCAAGTAAGCGCCGCTGTAATTTCTCACTTTTTCTATTTCCCTATGAAGCCACTTCTTATTCTCGGCACGCTTGGTGCCATCGGCGGAGCTGTATTGTCCGTCATGATCCGCACCAGTCTGAAGGATGCCCGTCTGCAAAAAGACGAAATGAACCGGGCCACCGTGGCCCTGCATGATGAAGTCCGTGAACAGAGCAAGGCCATTGCTGAAACTTACGCCACTTACTCCGAGACTCAGAAGAACGCCAAGAACGAGGATCTCCAAGCCAAGGCGCTCGTCACTGAGACCAAGGGCAAGGAAGAAGAACTGGCTGGCGTGAAGAAGGAGATCGAGGACATCGGGGCCAAAAAACAGGCTATGCAGGAGGAAATTACCCGCATCCTCGGCAGTTCCGGCACCACTGAAGAGCTTTTGGCCAAAAACGAAGCGCTGAAAAAGGAGAATGACGCCAAAGTCGAGGAAATTGACCAGATCTCCAAAGAAGCTGATGTCGCCAAGAAAGCCGCCGCCGAGAGCCAGACTCTGATTGGCCGGCTCAAGCAGCAACAAGCCACCCGGACCAAGTCCATCCAACTGGCCAGCCGCACCGGCACGGTCTCTGCCGTGAATCCTGATTTTGGGTTTGTCATCGTAAACCTGGGTCAAAACCAAGGAGTGAGCAGCGAATCCCGTTTGCTGGTGAAGCGCGGCAGCCAATTGATCGGCAAGCTCACCATTGTGCGGATCGAGGGAAACACGACCGTGGCCGACATCGACCTCAAGTCCATCACTCCCGGTTTTGCGATTCAACCAGGGGACGAAGTGGTCTTCGATAATAGCCCAAGCTGAAGCGGGGTTGATTTTCTCTTTTTCCCCCCATGAACCTGTTGCGTCTTACCGTGCTGGCCACTCTGGCTGCCGTTTCCCTGTGTGCCTGTGAAACATCGGACGGGGGACGCAAGAAAAAGAAGACCCGCCCTCCTTTGCCTGGCGAAGAGGACAGTTCCCTCTCTTGGAGCCGCCCGACTAAATCGAGCGATATTTCCAATGCGTTCGGGCTGCCGAGTTCCCGGTAAGATCACCCACTTCTGGGTGATCCTTGAGAAGACCGGGCGGGCACCGGCCAGCGTTGCTGGAGACGCATAACCGCGGCTTGGCCGCGGTCTCCACCGCAAACCAAGCCCCGTTGGCGTTAGATATACTGGACGGTCCGCCATTGCGCGGGTGGTCGCCCGCTTCCACCGGCAGGCGGTCATCCACAGGGGAAAATCGCTCCGGGACTCAGGCTAAGGAGTCAAAACCCAAGAGAAGGGAAGTTGGCGCGGAGGCAATGGGGGAAGAGGCCAGTCGATCGAGCGGGTGGAAAGTTCTTCCCGAAGCCGGTGCAGATCCCAAAGCTGAACCAAATGTCCAAGGCACAGGGCTGCCAGTCTGGACTGGTCCGGTGAGAAGGCGAGCCCCGAGATGGAATGAGGGAAAGGATGGCGCAGGCGCGTAATTTCGCGCCCAGTGTCAGGATCGATGAGGTAGATCGTTTCTGGACTGAGGTTCGCGGCGAGAAGCGTACCATCCAGGGTAAGCGCGCATTGAAGGGTGCTCGGGGAGCGGACCGGGCAAGGGAAACGCCAGATCAGGGCTCCCGACCGGGCATTCCAGCAGGAGAGGGCATCCAAGTCTCCAGTGTAGACCCTCGTTCCATCGGGGTGAAACCGGACGGTGGCTTCATAAAAGCGGGTAGGGAGCAATTGGAGTCCAGCCTTTTGGGCGGTGTCCCAGACAATCACCCCCGGAGCTTTTTTCTGGGAGGCTGCGACGAGAGTGGCATCGGAGTTGATGGCTACGGAATCCAGCAGGAATTCTGCGGTAGGGAGGGAACCTGCGAGTTGACCTCCGGGGGAACTGAACAGACCAACATGGTCATTGTAGGCCAAGGCGAGGGTGCCGTGACGTTGGCTGATGGACAGGTGATTCAAGTCATGTCCGGCCCGGCTTGAATCCGAGTTCGCCGTATTCCATAGTTCGGGCGGGCTCAGAGTCCAGTCTGGCTTGGAGGCTGCCCCGGAAAGCCCCTGCGGTCTGGTGGCCGCGGGCCAGCGTTGGAGGCCGGAGTTGGACACGGAGTAAAGGCCTGTGCCGTCCTGGGACCAGCCCAGGCTCCAGCAATAACCGATTTCGGCATGGCCCCGGGGTTGCCCGGTGTGGCCGTCAAAATGCAGGATTCCATTGATATCCCCTACGCTGAGGAGGCCGCCGTCCGGGCTAAAGGTGATGAACCAGCAACCACGGGTGCCGATGCGGTCCTTGTCCGGGTGCGGAACGGGAAATTGACGGCATACAGAGGCTGGAACGAGATCCAACAGATGCAGCAGTTGGGCCTCGCGGTCCTCGCAGAGAAGTTGCCGCCCATCAGCGGAGAAGCGGACCTCGGATCCGTAGTAGGGGAGCTGCGCAACGGTTTGGGCGCTGGCAGTATTCCAAAGCCTGGTCGTGCCATCGTCGGCCTGACTGAGCAGCCATTCGCCATCCGGATGGATCGCGATGGCAAACACGTTGCCTTGATGGCCTGTGTAGGGACGGGGCACCGTGGTATCCGTGAGGGACCACTCGTAGATCTCAAAAGACTCGGTGCCGATAAAAAAACCGCTGCCATCAGGCCGCCAGACGGCACAACGGACTTTGGCGGCAGGCGGATGCTCGCCGCGTAGCACAATTTGCCCGCTGGAGGTGTCAAGGACGAGGAATTTGGAAGCTTTGAACTGACCGATAATCAATCGGGTGCCATCCGGACTAAAGCTGTATGGGCGGATCGGTTTGAGGTCGGTGGAGTGGGTCGCGTGGACCGCGCCAGTGATGACATCCATCAGGCTGAGTTGGCCGTCCTCATGGCTGATCGCCAACGTGCGGCTATCCGGACCGAAAAGAAAGTAGGTGCCGGACAAACCTTGCTGCCGGAAAACCTCTTCCTGACAGTCCCAGATCGAAAATAGACTTTTCCCTGAAGGCCGCAGGCAGAGGAACCGCCCGTCCGGACTCAATGGGCCATAGCTTTCCGGGTCCGCGATGTCGCCCGGAATCGTGCTGAGCACGCTTTGGTCCTGCAGCTGCCGTACCGTAATTCGGCCCTGATGAGCAAGGTAGGTGTAGCGGGTGAAAGCGGCGTCGGTGTGGACCCGGCTGCCGGTTCCGTAGGAGAACCGCTGACTTTCCCGCAGGTCTGTCATGGCGAGAGCGCTGGTAAGTTCCACCCGGGCATCCCCGGATGGACGCAACCGGATGGCGTGCTCCAAAGCATTGATGGCCTGAGTACGATTGCCCAGCCGGCCGATTTCCCTCAGGGCGCTCGCCTGGGCCACAAGTGAACTTTGCAGATTGTGACGGGAGGTTTGAAGCGATTTCCACAGGACCGTGCCTCCAACAGTGAGGGCGGTGGCGAGCAAGGCGGCGAGGGAGGCGGGCAAGGGATTCCGCCGGCTCCAGCGCCACACCCTCTCCATCCTCGATGCCGACCGTGCCCGGATCGGGCGTCCTGCCAGCCATAAGCGCAAATCTTCCGCCATTTCGTGGGCGCTGAGGTAACGATGATCCGGATCTCTGGCGAGAGCCTTCAGGCAGATGATCTCCAAATCACGCGGCACGGTCGGATCAACCTGACGGGGCGGGGTTACGGGCTGATCGGCAATCTGGCGCAACAACGTTGTCAGTTGATTGGCCTGATGGGGCGGATCACCGGTGAGAAGCTGATAGAGAATAGCCCCCACGCCATAGACATCCCCTGCTGTAGTGGGGCTCCTGGCTGTCCCGGCGGCCCACTCGGGAGGAAGATAGTTGGGCGTGCCCAGCAGGGTGGCGGACTTGGTCAAATCCAGTCCTGCAGGGTCGGCGGCGAGTTGTTTGGCGATTCCGAAATCACTCAGATAGGCCCGCCCCATTTCATCGAAAAGGATGTTGGCCGGCTTCAAATCACGATGCAGCACCCCGTGGGAGTGTGCCATCTGGATGGCGTCCGACAAGTCAGCGATGAGCGTCGCAATAGTTCGCCAGTTGCCCCGGTAGCGCCAAGCCTGCTCCGACAGGGTGCCGCCGGCGGCCAGCTTCATGCTGAAGTAGGGAAGTCCGTTGTGATCGCCGACCTCATACACCGGCAGAATCCCTTGGTGATCGAGGCCGGCCATGGCCTGGGCTTCGCGCCTGAAACGTTCGCGCATGGCCTCATCGTCCATCAGATGAGGCAACAGCATCTTGATGGCGACGGTGCGGGAGGGACTGAGCTGGGAGGCTTCGTAGATGATTCCCATGCCACCGCGGGCGATTTCCCGGGACAGCCGGTAGCCCGGAAGAAACATCAAGGATGGGGCGGTTCCAGTGGAGTTGGGAGATCCGGCTGGGGCTGGGGAAGTTTCTTCCAGCAGACACACGGGACAAAGGCCGTCCAGCCGGGAGGCGGGAAGCAGGGTGCCACACTCCGGGCAGTGGACAGGGTCCTGGGCAGGGGGGGGATCAGCCATGCAGCAGGAAGTCTTTGATGTGTTGGAGTTCCTCGTCGATTTCGTGGGGAGCTGAAACCGTGCGGGCCACTTCGCGACGCAGCAGTTCCCGAAATTGCTTGCGGATACGGTGAACCTCCACCCGCAGCGTCGGAACGGTCATGCGTAATTCTGCGGCGGCCCGTTCGTAATCCGGAATTCCCATTTGAGCGGAGGGCAGGAATTGTTTGATGACGGCAAAAGCTGGGGCACTGCGTGACACCTCATAATCCACCCGCAACCGCCGCAGGGCCGCCTCCAACAGGGTGAGCGCCCACTCCCGGTCAAAAACCCGGTCTTCCGGCGCGTCATGATACAACATCCCCGGTCCGGCTTCCTCCAGGGAAACTTCCTCGGCGTTATGACGTTGCCGCCGCATCGCCTGGCGGTCGTAGTGTTCGATCATGTAGAGCCGGAGGGCGCCACTGAGGAAGGACCGGAATTTGCCCCGCTGCGGGTCGGCTTTCCGGAACAACGAGGTCTTCATCGTATGCAGGAAAAACCCCTGCGTGGCGTCCTGAGCCCGGGTTTCATCAAGGCGCCGGGCCCGGAAGGCCAGAAAAACCGGCTGCCAATATTGCCGGCATAATGCATCCAAAGCGGCCCGGGCAGATTTCCCCCCACTCAGCGAGGCCTCGGCCAGCTGGGTCCATTGCGTGGTGGGAAAGGATAATGACATCAGGGGAGCAAGGTCAGGGATTCAAGCTGATGGCCAGCGGCTTCCCGGAACCGGCTGGATTGCGGTCCCAGGAACACCGGAAGAAGTGTATCGTGAATTTCCTTAATCTTTACGAATTAAATCATTTAAATCGTTCATTTTTTCTTGAACAATCGTGGTGCTGGGGTATCCTACACGAAATGTTTCCTGCCACCATTGATCGATCACCCGATCCGGCCAATACCGGTTTGTCCGGGGTCGAAGTGGGAGTGATCGATTTTTTTGTGAGTGCTGTAAAGGTGCTCGGAATGCCGAAATCCATCGGTGAAATCTATGGGCTGCTGTTTGTTTCCCCGCAGCCTCTGGCTTTGGATGTCCTCTGCCAACGGCTGAGCATGAGCAAAGGGTCTGCCAGCCAAGGCCTCAAGCTCCTCCGGGCCTTTGGGGCTGTCAAAGCCGTCTACCAACCTGGCGACCGGCGCGATCATTTCACCGCCGAAATTGAAATTAAACGCCTCGCGGCTGGCTTTATGCGTGAGGAACTCCAGCCACGCCTCACCCAGGGCGAAGAACGGCTCGCCCAACTCGCGCAGCTTGGTCACACCTTGCCAGCCAATGCGGAGGGTGACTTTCAGCGGGAACGTCTCGCCAAATTGGAACGCTGGAGCGACCGTAGCCGTGACATTCTCCCGCTGCTGGGAAGCCTGCTTGATTAATTGATATGCCGCCCACCCAGGACAATCCCATGACGGAGCCGCCCGATGATCTTCGGTGGAGGTGCCTGCGTGCCCGGCCCAAAGGCGAACATCTCGCCGCCCAACACCTGCGCGCTGCAGGCTTCGAAGCTTTTTCCCCCCGCATCCGGCACCAGAAAAAAACCACCCGTGGCCGGATCTGGTTCGTCGAAGCCATGTTTCCCGGCTACCTCTTTTGCCGGTATTCCGTCAAGGAATCCCTCCGCCACGTCCTTTCCACCGCCTTCGTTTCTTCGGCGATGACGTTCATGCACGACGCTGCCGCCGTGCCGGATGAGTTGATCGGCAATCTCCGGGCCGAGTTTGATGAAAAAGAGACCCTGACGATCGAAGCCGGCATCCAACCCGGCGAGACCGTGGATATCGTCGAAGGCCCGATGCGTGGCCAAACTGCTATCGTGACCCGCCTCCTTCCCGGCCGCGACCGCGTGCGGATCCTCCTGGAATTTATCGGTGGACTCCAGGAGATCGAGGTTCCCCTGATTTCCCTGCTCACCGGCCGGGACCCGCGCCACGAGGCACTCCCCCGCCAAGCCTGAGAGCTTGGCAAAATCCATAACCACCGGCTTCCCCAAGCCGTCTGGTGCCCCCTTCCCCAACGCCCTCCGGAATCATGGTCCCGCCCCCGCAAGCCACCAACTGACCAAGGGCGGCAGCATGTCCGGAAGCATGACCCGGACAAATAGTTCCTGCGGGAGGTGCGGTTACCGAAACGGCGGCGCCCGGTAAAGTTCAACGAACGAATCGCCCTTCGATTATCCCTTCAACATGCCCGTGCCCATCGCCATCGACGTCCTCATCGCTGGCGCAGGCTTTTCCGGACTCGTTATCGCGCAACGTCTGACCGAAGCAGGCCTGAAATGCGTGGTGCTGGAGCGGCGCCATCATCTCGGGGGCAATGCTTATGATGCGACTGATGAAAATGGGGTGCTTTACCACCACTACGGGCCGCACTATTTCCGCACCAATTCCCGGACCGTCCGCGATTACCTCAGCCGCTTCACCACATGGACGCCGGCCGATTACCGCATCAAATCCCACACGCACGGGCAATACTGGTCGTTTCCGGTCAATCTGGCCACCTACGAGCAACTGATCGGAAAACCCGCCACCGAAGCCGAATTCGCAGCATGGCTTGAACAGGAACGCATTCCCTGTGCCCACCCTGCCAATAGTGAGGAGGTCATCCTCGCCAATGCCGGTCCTACGTTCTACGAGCTGTTCTTCAAAGGCTACACCCTCAAACAATGGGACCGGCACCCCCGCGACCTCGACCCCTCGGTCTGCGCCCGCATTCCGGTCCGCACCACCCGGGACGATCATTATCTGCGGGAGGAATTCCAAGCGCTCCCCACCGACGGGTTCACCCGCCTATTTGAACGCATGATCGAAGCCTCTCCCGGGCTCGAAGTCCAGCTCAACACCGACTTCCACACCACCCGGCACCAGTATCAGCCCCGTCATACCATCTACACCGGCCCCATCGACGCCTATTTTGACCACTGCCACGGCCACCTCCCCTACCGCAGCCTTCATTTCGAAGTCGAGAGCTACACCGCGGAACAACTCGCCTGCCAAAACCGCGAGCCTGTCAGCGGTAAACCCGGCCATTGGCAACCTGCCCTCCAAGTCAACTACCCCAACGATCACGCCTACACCCGCATCGTCGAAATCAAACATGCCACCGGCCAGGTAACGCCCCACACCAACATCGTCCGGGAATATCCGCTCCCCGCCGATGCAACCCACGAGCCTTACTATCCGATTCCGGCGCCTGACACCCGCGCCCAATACGAAAAATACCGGGCCGCCGCGGCCGCTGAGCCTCACACCAGTTTTATCGGGCGCCTCGCCACCTACCATTATTACAACATGGACCAGGTCGTCGCCCTCGCCCTCAAAGAAGCCGACCGGCTGGTGCCCCTGCTCGCCGGTCATGCCGGGGCCAACATTCCGCAAGTTCCGTCCTGATCCTGGGCGTGCCCGGTGAAATCGCGGCAAGTTTTACACCAATCATGATTCCCCGCGGTTTGCCCATCCTGTCTTCCACTATGAGTCCAAAACAAAAACTAGAAAATGGCACGGCCGTCATTGGTGTCCTCGGTCTCGGTTATGTCGGATTGCCCTTGGTCCTTGGATTTGCGGAAAAAGGGATCCGGGTCATCGGCTTCGACGTCGATCAAAGCAAAATCGACAGCTTGACCGCCGGGGTCAGCTACATCCAGCACATCGGTCCCGGGCGTGTGGCCAGTGCCATCAAAAACGACGTTCTCCAAGCCACCAGCGACTTCTCCCGCATCCCGGAAGTGGACGTCATCATCATCTGTGTCCCCACTCCGCTGGACCGCCACCACGAACCGGATCTCAGCTACGTCCGCGCTACCCGGGACACCATCCTGCCCCACCTGAGAGCCCATCAACTGGTCTGTCTGGAAAGCACCACCTACCCGGGCACTACCGAAGAGGAATTCACCGGTCAGATCCAGTCCCGTGGATTCGAGCTTGGCAAGGACTTCTATCTCGTCTTTTCGCCCGAGCGTGAGGACCCCGGCAATCCCGACTTCAGCGGTACTAACATCCCCAAAGTAGTTGGAGGCCATTGCCCCGCGTGCCTCGAGCAAGGCGTTGCCGCCTATGGCGCCATCTACAAAACCGTGGTTCCGGTCAAATCCACCCGCGTCGCCGAAATGGTCAAATTGTTGGAAAACATCTTCCGCGCCGTCAACATCGGGCTGGTCAACGAAATGAAAATCGTGGCCGATGCCATGGGCATTGATATCTGGGAAGTCATCGACGCCGCCAAGACCAAACCTTTCGGTTATACCGCCTTTTACCCCGGGCCGGGCCTCGGTGGCCACTGCATCCCCATCGATCCCTTCTACCTGACGTGGAAAGCCAAGGAATACGGCATCCACACGCGCTTTATCGAATTGGCGGGCGAGATCAACGAAGGCATGCCCCAATACGTGGTGCGGCAGGTCGGGGAGCGGCTCAATAAATTGAAAAAGCCTATCAATGGCAGCAAAATCCTGATCCTCGGCCTCGCCTACAAGGCCAACGTGGATGACATGCGGGAGAGCCCCACCTTCAAACTCTTCGATTATCTCAAAGTTCAGGGAGCCGACCTCAGCTTCTATGACCCTCACATCCCGGTCATCACCCCGACCCGCGAGCATGCCGAATATACCGGCATGAAATCCATCGAGTGGAATCAGGCGGCCATCAGCGCGTTCGACCTCGTCCTGATTTCGACCCACCACGCCAAATACAATCTCGAGGAACTGGTGGCATGGGCTCCGGTCATCGTGGATACCCGCAATGCGCTGGTGAATGTGGCCACCAAACCAGGTCAGGTCACCAAAGCCTGAAGCCCCGCCAACCCTTCGGAAACCCGCTTGCTCCCATGGAAGACAAAGTCGCCTCCATTTACAAAGACGGCACCTATGCGGCGGCCAATCCCGGCTGTGGTGAGGAAAACACCGCTTGGAAGGCGGGGCAGGTCTTCCGCATGATCTCCAAAGCCGGGATCAAACCGCAGACCATCTGTGAAATCGGCTGCGGCAGCGGCGGAATTCTGGTGGAATTGCAGCGCCATCTGCCTTCCGTGCAGTTTACCGGGGTCGAGCCGATGCCGGAAGCCTACCAAAATTGCTCCGCCAAAACCCGCGACGGCATCACCTTCCTGCACCGCACTGCTGACGAATTGACGGAGACTTACGACCTCGTGCTGCTCCTCGATGTTTTTGAACACGTCGAGGATTTCATGGGCTTCCTCCGGTCGCTGCGCCACCTCGGCCGGCAGTTCATCTTTCATATCCCCCTTGATATGACCGCCCAGATGGTTCTGCGGGATGAGCCCATCATGCGAGTCCGGAAATCGGTGGGCCATCTGCACTATTTCAGCAAGAACACGGCTCTGGCTACCTTGCGGGATACTGGATTTGAGATCGAGGACTGGTTTTACTCCGATCTTCGTGGCAATGCCTACGCGCCTCTGAAAACCAGACTCCTCCGGTGGCCCCGCAGAATCCTGATGAGCCTGGCGCCGGACTTTGCCGTCCGTATGCTGGGGGGAAATCCCCTGACGGTTCTCGCCCGCCCTAAATATCTTTAAACATCCTGATGACCGAATGAAACTCGCAGCAATCGGCTCCGGTGCCTGGGGCAGAAATATCGTAAGTACTCTCCATGAGCTTAACGCGTTAGGTGCGGTGGCGGAAGCGTTCCCTCATCTTCGCAAGCAGCTGGCGGTTGATTTTCCGGGTTTGGAAATTGTGCCGGACTATCACGGGTTGCTGTCCCGCCCGGATATTGCAGCCGTCACCATCGCCACCCCGGCCGCCTCTCACTACCGGATTGCCAAGGCCTGCCTGCTGGCCGGCAAGGACGTTTTTGTCGAAAAGCCAATGACGATGGCTTCAAGCGAGGCTCAGGATTTGATCGATACCGCCGAAGCTTGCAGTAGGATCCTCATGGTAGGGCATCTGCTGCTTTACAAACCAGCCATCCAGTTCATCCGGGACTACCTCGCCGCCCGTTCCCTCGGACGGGTCTTCACCATGCACCAGGAACGTATGAAACTGGGCAAAGCCCGGGCCGTGGAAAATGCCCTCTGGAGCCTGGGGGTGCATGACGTCGCAGCCCTCCTGTTCATTGCCGGAGAGGTTCCTAACGGAGTTTCATTCAGTGGCCATTGCGGACTTCAGAGCCACATTGAGGACGACACCTTCCTCCACCTGACCTTCGCCAGTGGATGCACCGCCCATCTGCACAATTCCTGGCTCTGGCCGGAAGACCAACGCGGTCTCAAAGTGATCGGGGAACTAGGCATGCTTGATTACGATGAAAAAAACGAAACCGTCACCCTCCTGAAAAAGCGGATCGACGAAGGCCTTAACAATGTGGACGAGGGCGTGGAAGTTCTTTTTACCGCTCCTTCCGGATTCCGCCCCCTCACCGCTGAACTGCAGCACTTCATGGATTGTGTGCGCACCCGGAGTATTCCCCGCTCCTGTGGCAGAAACGGCCTTGAGGTGATAAGGGTGCTGGAGGCAGCCATCCTTCCGGAAAGAGCACATGCATGAAAAGTGCTGGTGAGCCCTCTCTCGAAGGACTCCAAATTCTCCGGGGCATCGCAGCTCTGCTTATCGTGGTGTATCACGCCTCCAGTTTTGTCGCACTCCCTGGAACTTATAACGTATCCCTTCTGGGCGGCTTGTTCTCAGCAGGGCATTTGGGAGTAGACATCTTTTTCGTCCTCAGTGGGTTCATTATCGCATAGTCCCATCCCGGTGAAACGGCAGTGGACAAAATCCAGAGCTATTTTCTCCGCCGTATGCTTCGGATTCATCCGCTGTCATGGATCGCTGCCTCATTTTATTTCCGTTTTATTTCAATCTTTATGCAACTACGGGAGAAGCCGTTCCTTGGGCGCAGATCTCATGGCGCAAACGGCAGCTCGTAAGGCAATAGCAGCTCCTATGCGTGGGGCCCTGGTCTTGTCCGGATATCACAGTTTTCGTATTTCAAAGTAATGTTCTGCCATCCCACTGCTGTTGTTGACGACAACGTCATCATTGGTGAAAACACCAAAATTTGGCACTTTGCCCACATCTGCTCTGGTGCTGTGATCGGGTGCGGTTGCATCTTTGGACAAAACACCATGGTTGCCAACGATGTTAAGATTGGATCGAATGTCAAAGTGCAAAATAACGTTGCCATCTACACAGGCACCGAGATCGAAGATGACGTCTTCCTCGGCCCCTCCTGCGTGCTGACCAATGTCACCAATCCCCGGAGTCAGGTCAAACGGCACACCCTCTACGAGCGGACTCTCATCCGCCGCGGTACCACCATCGGGGCCAATGCCACCATCGTTTGTGGTATTACCCTGGGTCGCTATTCCTTTGTCGCAGCCGGTGCGGTCGTCGCCCGGGACGTTCCGGATTATGGTTTTGTCGTCGGGGTCCCCGGCCAGCTCAGAGGATGGATGAGTCGTCATGGCCATCTGCTTCATTTTGATGCCGCCGGAAGGGCCATCTGCCCGGAGTCCGGCTTCAGCTACGAACTTAAGGACGGGAGGGTCCAGTGCCTGACCCTTGATGAGGAGGCTCCCCTCCCTGCCGGATTGGATCTGGGAACCAGTGCCTATGACACCTTCAAGGTTTCCCATTCACCCGCTTAACCTAAACTCTGTCCGCTCAATATCCATGAAGGTCCCCCTCCTCGACGTCAACGCCCAGAACCTGCCCCTCGAAGCCGAACTCACCGCCGCCTTCACCAGCGTGCTGCGGTCAGGTCAATTCATCATGGGGCCCGAGGTGGAGGCTTTTGAAAAGGAATGCGCGGCCATGGTGGAGGCGAAACACGGCATCGGCTGTTCCTCCGGCACCGACGCCATTCTCCTCGCCCTGATGGCCCTTGGCATCGGGCCGGGCGATGAAGTTATCGTCCCCACCTTCACCTTTTTCGCCACCGCCGGCTGTGTCGCCCGCACCGGAGCCACGCCCGTTTTTGTCGATTCCTGTCCTGTCTGTTTCAATATCGATACCGCCAAAGCCGTCGCCAAGATCACCCCGAAGACGAAAGCCATCATCCCTGTCCACCTCTTCGGTCAAAGTGCCGACATGGATGCGGTGATGGCCTTGTCCAAAGCCCATAACCTGTTTGTCATTGAAGATGGCGCCCAAGCCATCGGCGCGAAGTATAAAGGGAAACCGGTCGGATCGATCGGCCACTTTGGCACCTACAGCTTTTTCCCATCCAAAAATCTCGGCGGCTTCGGTGACGGCGGTTTTCTGGTCACCAACGATGATGCCCTCGCCGAACGCGCCCGCCTTTTGCGGACTCACGGCAGCAAGCCCAAATACTACCACAAAATGGTCGGAGGCAATTTCCGGCTCGATCCCCTTCAGGCCGCGCTCCTCCGCGTGAAACTCGGCCACTACGACCGCTACACCCTGCAGCGTCAGGCCAATGCCGCGCGCTACACGGAACAACTCGGAGCCCTTCCCGGAGTGGTGCTGGCTGATCCGGCGCACTGCAAATGTGCCAGCGCGCAGGACACCGCTCTCGCCGCCGCCGGGGCCAAACTGGTCCTTCCGGTCCCCTACGCCCATAACGATCACATCTGGAACCAGTACACCCTCCGCGTCATTGGTGAAGGCCGGCGCGATGCCCTCAAGGAGCACCTGAGCGCCGCGGGCATCGGCTGCGAAATCTACTATCCCGTCACGATGGATCAGCAGGAATGTTTCGCCTACACCAGCGACGCCTGCCGTTCCGATTGCGGGACCGCCCACCGCTTGGCCACCGAAGTCATCAGCATTCCTATTTTTCCCGAACTAACTAGAGATCAGCAGCAGGGCGTTGTATCTGCGATAGATCAATTCATCCAAACTGAAATCTAATCGGTCCAGAAATGGGTTTGATTAAATGCTGAGATGTACAAGAAACTGTGAAATTTCAGTTTAGAAAATGACGCTTCGCCTGCAAAAAAAAAGCACGTTGCTAGCTAATTTCGCGGCGTATGCGACCGGTAATTTCGCGCAGCAGGCAACGAATTTTCTTTTGCTTTTTGTTCTTGCCCGTTTTCTGTCACCGCGCGATATTGGAATAACAGGTACGTTGGCTGTCTATAGTGCGGTCATCTCCATTATAATGATGCTGCAATTGAACGGCGCTGTCAGCCGGTTTTATTGGAAATACAAAGAAGACGCGGCACGGCTGAATACCTACACCGGAAGTATTTGGGTATTCCAAATGGCCTTGGCCACTTTAATAACAGGGTTTCTGGCGCTGTGGCCCGGTTGGTGGGAGGCATGGCAGGCATACAAGCCGCTCGCGCAACGAATCGCATTCTGGCCGGCCGTGCCACTCGCAATGTCGGGAATTTTGTTTGTGGCAGGTGTGTCAGTCCCGTTAGCCCTTCTGCAGGCCCGGGAGGAAGCCACAACTTATGTTAAAATAAGTCTGTCGCGCCTGATTATCAGTGGGCCCCTTTCGTTTGTTTTAGTGGCAGGCTTTGGAATGGGGGCTGTTGGGATTCTTCTGGCACAGTCCATTGCTGGTCTTTTCGTTTTGTCCCATGTTCTCATAAAGTATCATCACGCATGTTTTCCAGCGCGATTTAATTTTGATGACGTGAAAGAAGCGTTGACTTTTTCGTTCCCACTGGTGCCCCATGCCCTTGCTGCTTGGATCCTGATGTCAGCTGACCGGGCGGTTTTGGAAAGGTACAGTGACTTGGTAACGGTCGGTGCGTATGGCTTGGCAGTTACCGCATCTATGTGCGTCGAGTCCATCGCCAGCAGCATAAACTCCGCTTGGCAGCCCCAGTACTTCAGAATAATGAGCCACGCGGGGGGATGTCGGGCAGGAATCAAACGGGCGTTGATCTACTACGGACTAGGCTACGGACTTTTCTGCCTTGTGGCGATTCTTTTTGCCGGCGAAGTAATGTCACTCCTTCTGCCGGAAAAGCATCATCAAGCCATTTCATTCATAGCGCCTCTTCTTCTTGCGCGGCTCTGGGGCGGATGGTACTACTTCGCCTGCACCCCGTTATTCTTCTACCAAAAAACTAAAATCATCCCCGTAATTACAACTCTTGCCGGCTTGGTGGGTCTTTCCCTAAACTTGGTGCTGGTTCCAAAATTTGGAGCGATCGCGGCTGCTTGGAACTCCGTGTTTACTATCACTCTTATGACGCTGATGTTCCAGTCGGCATCAAGAAGATTAGACAAATTGCCATTTCCCTGGTATCCAATGCTTGTCGTCGCGGGTTGCTGCGTGTGCGGTTCACTGCTTCCGCAAAAATTCCCGGTGTGGAGTTCTCCGGGTTTTATTCTTAAGCTTATGATTCTCGCAGTAGCTGGAGTTGTATGTGGGTTTATATTTCGAGTCACAATGCGAATGAAGGACTCCCCGGACGCTGAGTTTTCCTAATCTGAAACGTGCTGAATCATTCATAGACTATGTTAAATAATAAATCCATTCTCCTCACAGGTGGCACAGGATCCTTTGGCAAAAAATTTGTCAAGACGGTGCTGGAACGTTACCCGGGTTTAAACCGGCTCGTAATTTTTTCCCGTGATGAGTTGAAACAATTCGAAATGAGTCAGGAGTTCTCAACGGCAGATTATCCGGCCTTGCGCTATTTCATTGGGGATGTTCGGGACAAGGAAAGATTGAGCCGTGCATTGGAGGGAATCGACACCGTGATTCACGCTGCCGCATTAAAACAAGTCCCCACTGCGGAGTACAACCCCTTCGAGTGCATCAAAACCAATGTGCTGGGAGCGCAGAATGTAATTGAAGCGGCACTTGATGCCCAAGTTACCCGTGTGGTAGCACTCTCAACCGACAAAGCGGCAGCACCCGTGAATCTGTATGGGGCAACCAAGCTGTGTTCCGACAAACTTTTCATCGCCGCCAACAACATGAGGGGCTCGCGTGACCTGCGGCTCAGCGTGGTGCGCTATGGCAACGTCATGGGTTCCCGTGGCTCAGTCATCCCATTTTTCATGGAGAAGCGCAAACGAGGGGTGCTGCCGATAACGGATCCGGAAATGACACGTTTTAATATTTCCTTGGAGGAGGGAGTGGAAATGGTCCTCTATGCTCTGGAGCACTCCCTTGGAGGGGAAATCTATATCCCCAAAATCCCTTCTTACCGCATCACGGATGTCGCCGAGGCCATTGGGCCTGATTGCTCCTTCCCTGTCGTGGGCATCCGGCCAGGGGAAAAGCTTCATGAGGAGATGATCACCAGTTCGGATAGCCCCAACACAGTTCACAATGACCGGTATTACGTCATCGTGCCGATGCTTTGCGACATTGCCAGGACCGAGCTGATCACCAACTACAGCAAGCACCATAATGCCGTCACCGTGCCAGACCAGTTCTGCTATTCGTCAGGGAGCAATGAATCGTGGCTGAATGTCGCGGAACTGCGTCAGCTTATTTGCAAACACGTGGATCCTGATTTCACTTGGTAATAGTCGTTCCGGTCCCCGAACCATTCACAATGGCGCAGGTGATATCCACCTCCGCAATCCATCCAAACATATGGAATTAACCCTGTATCAAAAGCTTGCAGCAGCTCAAAAAGCCGCTCCCTCCGAGTTTCAACCCACTAGTTATTGGGAACCATACACCAGAGCCATTGAATCAGAACTGCGGACGCTGGACCCATCCAGGATACGTGCAGGCGGAAATCCAATCCTTGGAACTTTTGGATTTCAGGATTATGTTTACACTCAATATGGGCGTAGCGCCTGGAAACAGCTGGCTTTAAGATTTCTGCAGAACAGAGTTCTGAAAAATCGAAGGATTCTTCCCTATGGACTGGGGCTTGAAGACATTAGGCGGGGAGCTTGGCAATTTTGTGAAATAACCGGGCAGAATTCCAACGCCCGCCCTCTCAGCGGTATTGAGGTTTCGGATTACGGTGCACCTGAGGACCTGTTCATAATTAATGACAAAAAATACACCTATGCTTTCCTTCAGTATTACTTACGTTATTGCTTTGTTCAAAGGCATGTTGGGCTGACGGATAACGAGGTGGTGGTGGAAATCGGTTCTGGTTCAGGATATCAGATCGAAGTACTAAAAAAATTGCATCCAGGACTAACGGTTCTGTGTTTTGATTTGCCCGGTCCGCTTGTGCTTTGTGAGCATTATCTGGGAAAAGCGCTGGGGCCAGAGAGCATCGTTTCCAGCGGGGAGACACTCGAGTGGAAGTCACTGGCGCAATTACAATCCGGCAAAGTCCATTTCTTTGGAGCGTGGCAAATTCCGCTGGTGACCGGTGCCTCAATCGATCTTTTCTGGAATGCCGCAAGTTTTGGCGAAATGGAACTTGGGATTGTGAAAAACTACTTATCCTACATTACGGGATCAGCCAAATGCGTCTATTTAAACCAAGCTACCGAGGGCAAGGAGACTGATGGCGCCAACCATGTGACCCAGAAAATATTATGGCAAGATTATTGTGACTTTCTGAGCGACTATAAACTGCTCGATCGCAGGGTGGCGGTTGGTCCGGTCGGATATGCCTGCGGGGGAAATTATTTCGAAGCTTTGTGGACGCGGAACGGCGACACCTGAAGCTGGGTTCTTTAGAACCCGTCGGCGTCGGGTAATTCCCCGGCGTCAAGTCAAAACCAGAACATGATTGCATACGGAAAACAATTGATTAGCCAAGAGGATGTGGCCGCCGTGGAGCGGGCGCTTCTTTCCGATTTCCTGACCTGCGGTCCGGAGGTCGAGGCGTTTGAAACTGAGATTGCCGCAAGGACCGGGGCCAAACATGCCATCGCGGCCTGCAATGCAACCGCTGCATTGCACCTTGCCGTGATGGCCGGGGGAGTGAAGAGGGGAGAGCGGGTGCTGACTTCACCAAACACATTTTTGGCCAGTGCCAATTGCGTGGCTTACGCAGGGGCGATTCCCGATTTTGTCGATATCAATACGGCCTCGGGAAACATGGATCCAAAGGAGCTCGAATGCCGATGGAAGCCGGACACGACGGCTGTGATAGCGGTGGATTTTGCCGGGCAGGCGGCAAATATGCCTGAGATTGCCGCCATTGCCCGGCGCAACGGGGCATTGGTTATTGAGGACGCAGCGCACAGCGTCGGCGGAGCCCTTTTTCACGAAGGGGCTTTCCATCAGATCGGAGGTCACCCTTGGGCGGATATCACCATATTTTCCTTTCATCCGGTGAAGACCCTGACCACGGGCGAGGGTGGCATGCTGCTGACCTCCAATGATGAAATTGCCGCCAGAGCGCGGCGATTGCGGACGCACGGCATGGAACGGAATGCCGGCCTGTTCCAAGGATTCGGGGTGGAAAGTGGACCGCTCGCCGAAGTCGGACCATGGGTCTATGAAATGCAGGACCTCGGGTATAATTATCGGATCACGGACCTCCAGTGCGCTCTCGGACGGGCTCAGCTGGGCAGGCTGGATTCATTCTTGGACCGGCGGCGGTCGATCGTGGCAGAATACAATGCAGCGTTCGACGGATTGCCATGGCTGAGGACTCCCCGGCTTGAAAGGGAGGAGGAACGGGAGTCAACCTCATGGCATCTATATTCCACTTGGATGGACTTTGAGTGGCTGGGTCGTTCCCGCACCGCCGTCATGGCGGAACTGCGTGATAAGGAAGTGGGATCTCAGGTCCTGTATATACCGGTTTATCTTCAGCCATGGTATCGCCGGACCTACGGATATAAACCCGGGTATTGCCCCCGCGCGGAGGCTTTGTATGCGGGAGCGCTGAGTCTGCCTCTCTATCCAGGCATGACCGATCGGGATGTAAAAACAGTCATTGAAGCCGTTCTTCAACTGGCCACCAATAGGGTATGCTGAATCCTCTTGTCATTAGGGCGGATGCTTCGCGCGAGATGGGCACGGGGCATATCATGCGCATGCTCGCTTTGAGCCATGCTTGGGGGGCTGAGGGTGGACAATCGGTTTTGGTGACCAACGACGATTGCCCAGCCGGGTTGGTAAAAAGGGTTCGCGATGCCGCCGTCGAGGTGAAATTTCTAAATAGGGATTCAATGACCGAGGAGCGGGACGCGGCCATTCTCAAGGAAACCGCGGAATTCTACGGAGCTGCGGTGGTGGCAGTGGACGGATATGAATTCAAAGAATCTTATCAAAATCTTCTCGATGGTACAGCTTCAAAAGTTCTCTGGACTGATGATTACGGTCATTGCGAGACTTGGAATTGTGATTACGTGCTGAATCAAAATTTGCATGGAGACAGCAAAAAAATAGAAGGAAGAGCCCGCCTTCTGGGGGGATCACGCTTTGCCCTGCTGCGGCGCGAGCTGGCAGCGGGGGAGCCGCGTCTCGAGAGACAGTTTCCAATTCAGAAAGTGCTTGTGAGCATGGGAGGGGGCGATGCCAAGAATGCAACCACGGCTGTAATTTTAGCCCTTGAGGGGATCACGGACCGGAAGCTGGATGTTCTTATTCTGATAGGAGCAGTGAATCCACACCGGAACCAGGTGGAGGCAGCCGCCGCAGGGTCCCGCCATAGATGTGTGGTTAAGTGCGATGTCGGGGATATGGGTGCAGTTTACGCAGCAGTGGACGCGGTTATTTGCGGCTGCGGTACCACTTGTTACGAGTGGCTGTACTTCGGATTACCGGCCTTTACTATTACCCTTGCGGACAACCAGGTTGAAGTCGCCAGAGACCTCTCCAGCCGAAGTCTCGCCCGATGCGCCGGGCTCTTGGAGGATTTAACACCCGTCCAATTGTCCGACGGGCTTGAGGACTGGCTGAAAACGGCAACGGAACTCGGACCGCCGCCTGTCGATGGCATGGGGGCTTGGCGTTTAGCGAATGTTCTGGTGGAGAGGGAATGGGCCTTGCGGCCGGCGCGTTTGGCCGATGCCTGGTTTACTCTGGCGTTAGCCAACGAACCCACTGTGCGAGGTTCTGGTTTCAGCTGCCGGAGTATTTCCCGGCAGGAACATTTCACATGGTTTACGAACCGGTTGAAATCCCCGCATCATGCCATTTCCATCATTGAGAGACCAGCGTTCGGCCCAGCCGGAGTAGTGAGAGCAGATTTCTTCGAAGACGAGTGGGAACTTGGCGTCTCGTTACTTCCTGAGGCACGGGGGAAGGGGCTGGCTCGCCGCGCCATTGAAAGATTTGTCGGCATCCTGGGTGACCAAGGCGAAAAAAAATTCCGGGCCGTGATAAAACCCGAGAATAAGGATTCCCTGCGTCTGTTTCAAAGTCTGGGATTTCAACAAACAGAAACCAGAAGCGACCGCACCACATGGCGGTTGCAGATCAACGCCGCATGAAATCAAGAAAAGGGCATCAGGTTTATATAATTGCGGAACTGTCAGCCAATCACAATGGTTCACTGTCCGCCGCTTTGGAGTTGGTGCGGCTTGCGGCTGAAGCCGGGGCGGATGCCGTCAAAATACAAACTTATACGGCGGACACACTGACCATTGATTGCGACAGCAAATGGTTTCAAATCGGTGGGGGCACTCTTTGGGATGGCACCACCCTTCACAAACTTTACAGCAAAGCATACACTCCATGGGATTGGCACGGGGAAATATTTGCTGAGGCTGAAAGGTGCGGAATGGATTGTTTTTCCACGCCCTTCGATGAGACGGCGGTCGATTTCCTGGAGCAGTTCAACCCGCCTTGCACCAAAGTGGCCTCTTTTGAACTCAATCATCTTCCCTTGCTGAAGAAGATTGGGGAAACCAAACGCCCAGTGATCCTTTCCACCGGCATGGCCACTTTTGCTGAGATAGCTGAATCTGTGGATGTTCTGAAGTCAGCGGGGTGCCCTCGAATCTGTTTGTTGAAGTGCACCAGTTCCTATCCTGCTCCGGCGGAGGAGGCGAACCTTGCCAGAATATCCCATATGGCACAGGCTTTTGGTGTAACGGTGGGATTGTCCGACCACACCATGGGCTTTGTCGCGCCTCTGGTGGCCGTATCGCTAGGGGCCACGGTGATAGAAAAACACCTTTGCCGTTCCCGCCTCGAACCCGGTCCTGACAGTGCGTTCTCTTTGGAGCCTGAGGAGTTCCGACAAATGGTGTCCGCTGTCCGCACCGCCTCCTCCGCAATTGGCAAGGTGACCTATGAACCAACCACCAATGAAATAAAAAGCCTCGCTTTCCGGCGCTCCATTTTTATTACCCAGGATCTGTGTGCGGGCGGCACACTCACCACTGACAATATCAAAATCATTCGCCCCGGTCAGGGCTTGCATCCAAGATATTTCGATGAGGTCATTGGAAGAACCGTTGCCAGGGATATCAAAGCCGGTACCCCACTCAGTCTGAAGCTGCTCACTTCATCATGAAAATTGTTGCGATTATTCAAGCACGTATGAATTCGTCAAGACTTCCCGGGAAGGTGTTGAGGCGTTTGGGGAATGAGACAGTTCTGGCAAGAATCGCAAGGAGCGCCCTGCGGGCGGAGAGTCTAGATGATGTTGTGGTTGCGACCTCTACAGATAAAAAAGATGATCCTGTAATTGCCGAGTGTGAACGCAATATCTTCACCTCTTTCAGAGGTAGCGAAATTGATGTTCTGTCGAGATTTTACCATGCGGCCGTCACGGTGGAAGCCGACACCATCGTCAGGATCACGGCAGACTGTCCTCTCTTTGATGGGCTGTTGCTCGAGACCATGATAAAAAGGTTTATTTCACTGAATGAGCAGGTGCCATGCGTCGACTATCTGAGCAACACACAGCGCCGCACCTATCCGCGGGGCTTGGATATCGAAATTTTCTCGATGGCGGCACTGAAGACTGCCTTTGAGATGGCCAGTGAAGGTTACGAACGGGAGCATGTGACTCCGTTTTTCTATCAGCTGGCCGGACGTTTTCGGCTGTATTCATTTGAAGGTGAGCAGGATAATTCCAAATACCGATGGACCTTGGACACAGCCGAGGATTGGATGTTTATGGAAACACTTCACACCACACTGGAACTGGAATGCGGTGCCGGCCCTTGGTCAACAAGTGCGATCCTTTCCCTGTTGGAGAAGCATCCTGAAATTTCCAGCATCAATTCAAGTGTCAAACAAAAAACAATCTAAGAAGTGAAAAATTGCCACAACACTCAATTTCACCCAAATAAACGATATGAAGACATCCTTTAACACTGAACAGGAAGCTTTCTGGAATGGAGAATTCGGCTCAGAGTACACGGCCCGCAACAGGGGCGGCCAGATTATCGCCGGAAATTTGGCGATGTTTTCACGTATAATCGCCCGAACAGCCAATGTTGGGTCAGTCATTGAGCTGGGAGCCAACATCGGCATGAACATTCAAGCCATTAGACAATTGCTTCCGGAGGCCAGCCTTTCCGCTGTCGAAATCAACGCCGATGCTGTCGAGGAATTGAAAGCTCTGGGTGACTTGCAAGTTTATCATCAAAGCATTCTCGATTTCCAGCCCGATCGGAAGTTTGACCTCGTCCTGATCAAAGGAGTGTTGATTCATATTAATCCCGACAGGCTCAATGAGGTTTACGATTTGGCGCATGCCTCATCCCAACGTTACATTTGTTTTGCGGAGTATTATAATCCCACCCCGGTGGCTTTGCCATACCGAGGGCACGCGGAGCGATTGTTCAAAAGGGATTTCGCGGGTGAGCTGATGGACCGTCATCCTGACCTTAAACTTGTTGATTACGGATTCTGTTATCATCGGGATCCAGCCTTTCCTTTGGATGATATCACATGGTTTCTGATGGAGAAAACCGCCTGAATCCCAGACAACTTCAAGGAGCCTACGAACTATGCTGAATTATTGCAGGAATTGTGTGATGCCGGATTCGAAGCCCGACCTCCAGTTGGACTCCGAAGGAGTTTGCAACGCTTGTCGAAGTTACGAGGCGCGCAAAGAGGTGGACTGGGAAGTCCGCCGCATAGAGTTGAATCAATTGCTGGCAAAATACCGGGCATCCAATGGATGCAATTGGGATTGTATCGTGCCTGTAAGCGGGGGTAAGGATAGTACATATCAGGTGCTTCGGGTGCTTCAGATGGGACTTAATCCCCTGTGTGTCACGGCAACCACGTGCGATCTTGCTCCAATCGGACGCCGCAATATCCAAAACATAAAGCAGCTGGGTGTGGATTATGTGGAGTTTTCCCCAAATCCGCTTGTGCGGGCCAAACTGAACCGTGTTGGGCTTCAACAGGTCGGCGACATCTCCTGGCCGGAGCATGCGGGAATATTCACCATACCTGTCAGAGCGGCAGTACAGTATAATGTTCCCTTGATTATCTGGGGGGAGAATTCCCAAAACGAATATGGGGGGCCAGCGGCAGCCGCCCACAATCCGGTATTGGATCGCCGCTGGTTGGAGGAGTTTGGGGGACTTTTGGGACTGCGTGTCAGTGATTTGGTCGGATTGGAAGGGATAAGAGAACGCGACCTGATTCCATACCAATACCCTTCAGATGAGGAGCTGCGCCGGGTGGGCGTGACTGGACTTTTTCTTGGTTATTATCTGCCTTGGGATGGATATTCCAACGCCCTGCTTGCCCAAGCGTATGGATTCGAAGTGCACAGCGGGATCGTGGAAGGTTCCATAGTGAATTACGAGAACCTTGACAACCATCAAACAGGGATTCACGACTATTTCAAATTCCTCAAGTTCGGTTTTGGTCGGGCCACGGATATCGCCTGCCTCCATGTCCGTCGTGGACGCATCAACCGTATGGACGCGATTGACCTTGTGAAGCGGCATGATGGAAAGTTTCCATGGACCTATCTGGGAAAATCACTCGAAAAGATCTTGGAACCGCTCGGAATTACTGTCGAGGAGTTCATCAAAATCTGCGACCGTTTCACGAATAAGAAGCTATTTTTGAGGGATGCCCAGGGAAATCTGGTGAAGGATGCCTTGAACAACCTTACCAAAGTCAACTACGACAACGAAAGCTAAAGAAATGAAGGTCGCCATAATTGACTATGGAATGAGCAATCTGGGCTCGGTGCGTAGAGCGTTCGAGGAATGCGGGGCCAGTGTGCGGGTGTGCGGGAAACCTGATGAGCTTGATGGCGAAAGGCGATTGGTTCTTCCGGGCGTAGGTTCTTTCGCCGATGGGATGAGAAATCTGACCGACAGGGGCTGGGCCGAGGCGCTTCCTGGTTGCCTCAAGGATTCCAGTGTTTCACTGCTGGGTATTTGCCTCGGGATGCAACTTTTGGCGGAAACGGGTTGTGAGGGGGGATCAACCCCCGGACTGGGACTCGTGAAAGGACATGTGAGGAAGCTCCAACCAACCGACCTGCGGGAGCGGGTTCCCCATGTCGGCTGGAATGAGGTTCAGCATCAGGCCTCCATTTCACTGTTTAACGGGATTGCCTCCGGCACCGATTTTTATTTCGTGCACAGTTTCCATTTTGCCGATGCCGGCGATGCCATAGTTGCCACCACGCCCTATGCCGGTCAATTCGCGTCGGTGGTGAACCGGGGGAATGTGTTCGGCACCCAGTTTCATCCGGAGAAAAGCTCACGTCCGGGATTTGCCCTGATCCGAAATTTCATGCTTAAAGAAGTCAATGCTTAAAGTGAGAGTGATTCCGACCCTGCTGTGGAAGAATCACGGACTGGTCAAAGGTGTGGGTTTTGATTCATGGCGGAGAGTAGGTACGGTAATGCCGGCGATCAAAGTGTATAATACCCGGGAGGTGGATGAGTTAATCCTCGTGGATATCACTGCCAGTAGTGAAAGACGGGAGCCGGACTATGAGTCACTGTCCGATCTCTCGGCTGATTGCTTCGTGCCACTGACGGTGGGGGGAGGAATCCGCGGACTGGAACATGTGCAGAAACTGCTGGATGCCGGGGCGGACAAGGTCAGCATTAACTCCGCCGCCTATGACAATCCCGTCTTGATCCCTGATGCATCGAGGCGGTTTGGGAGCCAGTGCATTGTGGGTAGCATTGACGTTGTCCTCCTTCCAAATGGCGAATACCGCTGCTCCAGTATGTCGGGAACGCGGATGCACGATATCAATCCCTGCGAATGGGCGGCGGAATTGGAACGGGCCGGAGCCGGAGAAATCCTGCTGACGGCAGTGCAGCGGGATGGAACCATGGAGGGCTATGACATAGAACTAATCAGACAGGTGGCGAATTCCGTCTCAATCCCCATTATTGCCTCCGGAGGGGCTGGAAATTACGATCATATGATTGCGGCAGTAAAAGAGGGAGGCGCATCAGCGGTGGCTGCTGGCAGCATCTTTCACTTCACCCAACAGACTCCGTTGGAGGCGAAGCATGCAATGGCCCGAACGGGAATTCCCACACGCATTCTTGTCAAATAAGGAGAAGTAAAATGGGATCATAGTTCTTTTTCGCAGGCATTATGCTCAAACTTTGGAAAGTTAAATCGATGCTTCGAATTTTCCGTTCGCTGATCAGGAGACCTTCCTGGAGGCAGATGAAGCGATCGGAAGTTATTTTGATATACAGTGATGATGATCGATATTTTACCTTGGAGAATCTTCGATATTCTCCAATCATGGACAGTTTGGCTGAAGCTGAATTGACATCGAACGGCATCGGCTGCGGGCGCCTGGCAGCGCCCTACTCCAATTTCGTGGGGGAAAAGGCTTGGGGAAATCCATATCATTGCAATTTTGCGATGTTTCTTGGGAAAATTAAGGCGCATTTAGTCGGAAGTAGGAGTTACAAATTCGAGGTCTATTCCAAGGTTCTGCGCCGACTCGGATGCAAGATTGTTTTGGCCATTGATGCGGATTCCCAAATGTGCATGGCCTGCCACATCAATGGGATGCTTTGCGTTGAAATCGCCCACGGAATGGGATACACGGACTTCAGCTATAAGTATCCCGACCGCTCGCCCGAAAAAATTCCCGATGCCCTTGTCTGCTATGATGACGTGACGGAAGCGGCTTGGATAAAATTAACGGGGAAATCCGAGACCGTATGGAGAACCCCCCATCCATGGGTTACGCGATTCAAGGGTGGCGGAGATTGTGCGGACCTTGCACTTCCAGCCGCTTTAAGGGAAAAACAGCGGCATTATGAACGGACGGTGATTCTCACTCTTCAGTGGGGCTATGACGGAGATTGCTCGGAGTTAACGGGCATTCTTCCAAATGGGATTCTGGCGGAAGAGGTCGAGAATGCCATCCGATCCACCCGGGAACGTGTTCTCTGGCTGATCAAGCTGCATCCACTTCAGTTGGAGAACTCCCGCTACGCCGGCCATCGTGATCTGGTGGAGAGATTGGGGCGAGAGAATTCCAACGTCTATACTCAATGCGGGCAACTACCTTTGCCGCTTTTGCTTTCGGCCTGTAATGGTCACGTCACAATGATCAGCATGGCCTGTTATGAGGCCGGATGGATGGGCGTTCCATCAATCGCCATGTGCCCGTCGCTGCTTGAAGGGGGGGTCTATGAAACTTATTTTGAAGATCTTGTCGAAAAAAAATCGCTCATTAAATCAGGATTGAATTATGATTTCCTTGTCAGTTGGTTGGAAGACCTGCCTGCGGAAGTCCATCCCAATGATGACTACAAATTCAGCAGCGGTGACATCGCGAGAAAAATTCAAGATCGTATAGCTATGAAGTAGCGACGATCTCTTTGTCTCAGTTCCGCTTCGTGCTCATGATTTCTCTCCTTCAGCTCCTATGAACCATATTATCTGCAATGACCACAATAGTTGACTTTGGTTTGGGGAATTTGGGATCCATTGGTAATATGCTGTCCCGATTCGGAGAACCCTCAAGAACAAGCAGAAATAGCGAAGAAATTCTCGGTGCGGACAGATTGATCCTACCTGGGATCGGAGCCTTCGATGAGGGGATGAACAAACTGAGGGAGTTGGGCCTGGTGGAAACTCTCACCACCGCCGTGATGGAGGAAAAGATTCCCATACTGGGAATTTGTCTTGGCTTCCAAATGATGACTAGACGAAGTGACGAAGGTAGCTCTGAGGGGCTGGGTTGGCTGGACGGGGAAACTTTGTCGCTTAAGACGATGGCAGAAAATGCCTCGTTGCGGGTGCCTCACATGGGGTGGAATGTTGTGGATGTGGTTGGGGCCGCTCCCTTGTTTGAAGGAATGATGAATGATGCAAGATTTTACTTTGTCCATTCATTTGGGGTTTCTCCCACCCTTCCGGATGCTCAACAGTGGGGAAAATCCCGGTTCGAGAATGTGGATTTTATCTCGTCCGCGGGCAAAGATCACATTATGGGGGTGCAATTTCACCCTGAAAAGAGTCACCGATACGGATTACAGTTGTTAAAAAATTTCTCCTCTATTTCTAAAGCCCCATGACGTCCCCCCGTCGCATCGTTCCTTGCTTGCTGCTATCCGGGAGTGGACTGGTGAAAACCCGCCGGTTTTCCGCTCCCCAATACCTTGGAGACGCGGTGAATGCCGTGCGTATATTTAACGACTGTGAGGCCGACGAACTGATTCTGCTGGATATTCACGTCTGCCGGAGAGCAATGGCCCCTCGATATGAACTGATAGCTGAAATTGTCTCGGAAGCTTTCATGCCGGTGTGTTACGGCGGCGGCGTCACCTCAGTGGAGCAGGTGCGCACTCTCTTCCGCCTAGGTGTGGAAAAGGTGGCCATATGCAGTTCGGCCATGGAGAACCCCGGAATTGTCCGGGAATCGAGCCGGGCATTCGGCTCACAGAGTATTGTGGGTGTAGTAGAAGTCAGGAAGAAGCTTTTTGGAGGATTCGAATGCCACTATCAGGCCGGCAGAAAAAAGAGCAGACTGGATCCCGTGACTGTGGCCAGAAATTTTGAGGCCGCCGGGGCGGGAGAAATCTTGGTCAACAATATCGATCGAGACGGAGAGATGACGGGATATGATATCGATCTAATGGTCTCTGTCTGCGAGGCTGTAAATATTCCGGTGATTGCCTGCGGCGGTGCGGGAAAGATGGACCATATCCGTGAGCTATTTGAAAAGACCGAAACCAGAGCCGCCGCTGCCGGTAGCCTTTTTGTTTTTCACGGCCCTCACAGGGGCGTGCTAATTAATTATCCGACACCAGCAGAGATAAAGGCTGTTCAAAACTAAAATCGAAATATGCCAACCGTGCCACAATTTTCAGAAACTGCGCAGCCTACGCCCTCAACACCCGCAGTAACTATATGCCGGACTTGCATCATGGATACGACAGATCCGGCAATTGCTTTTCACGAGGAAGGGACCTGTTCGCATTGTCGTCCGGCTATGGCGATGATAAAAGAGCTCACCGACACCCTGCCGCAGAGATCACTTATTTGGGAAAGAACCGTTGAAGAGATAAAGAAGGCTGGAAAGGGAAAGGACTTTGACTGCATCATGGGTGTGAGCGGTGGGGTCGACAGCAGCTATGCGGTAATGATTGCCAAAGAAGCGGGGCTGAGGCCCATTGCAGTTCATTTGGACAACGGGTGGAATTCCGAGTTGGCGGTTGCGAATATCAAAAATCTACTGAATTCTCTGAAGGTTCCTCTTGTGACGGAAGTGCTAAATTGGGAAGTTTTTAGAAAACTTCAGCTCGCGTTTTTGCATTCCTCGACGCCTGATTCGGAAGCTCCAACGGATCATGCGATCACAGCGACTTTATATCGCTATGCCAAAAAGTTCGGGACAAAATATAGCATCTCCGGTGTAAATCCGTATACCGAAAGCATCGGCGTGGCTGGCTGGTCGGACGGTCATGGGGATTGGCGGTACATATCACAAATTTATCAAAAATTCACTGGAGAACGTCTAAAAGACTACGTACACCTCAATGCCGCGCAAATGATCGCCTTCGGGGCGGGACTCGGCTTTAAAAATGTTAAACCATTTTTTCTGATACCCTTCAGCAAGGAAAGTGTGCAGACCCGAATGGAAACGGAATTCGGCTGGCGCAGCTACGGAGGAAAGCATTATGAGAACGTTTATACTAAGTTCTTTCAAGGATACATTCTTCCAGTTAAATTTGGATTTGACAAACGGAGAGCTCATTTATCAAGTTTGATCTGCGCCGGGCAGATCAGCCGCGAGACGGCACTATCTATAATTGCAGAACCCGCTATTCCTCCTGAGGAGTTGACGAGGGATTATGCGTTTGTTTGCAAAAAACTTGGTATCAGTGTTGAGGAGATGCAGGCTATTATGCTTGCACCGCCCAAATGTTACAGAGATTACCCCAATAACGAGTGGCTGGTCAGGCTTCCACATCGTCTTGGGAAAACCAAATTGCGGCGTTTATGGTCCAGCCTTGTTCGATTGCCACGGTCGGTTTAAGCTGGGCGCTTCGGCAGATGCCGGGGGGTAACTTGCGGGGTTTTGGCCGGGTCCCGTGCTTTCCGCAATTCCCTGAGTATAAGGCTCGCCGCTTCGGGACAGGGAAAATCCGGCATAACTCGCTTCGATCGGCCTTCTGCACCTATTCCGGTTTTCCCTGGCCCTCATCTCAGAGCCTGATGGAAGGTCCTTCCACGAGTTTACTTGCCCCTCCCGCGTGTCCGCACGTCGAACTTAGCCCCCCCCTCCCCTTGCCTGCTGCTCAAAAGTGGCGGCACCCTGATGGCCCGGGGGCCATGGAATACTAGAGCGGGCGCTTTACCTTGAACTTCGAGGCCCTCGCCCTGCTCCAGCAGGGCCGCATTGTGGGAGCCCGACCGTAACTCGCTGATCGGTCCCAAACGAGTCGGTTAAGAGCCGCTTGAAAAATTCTACAGCAGGTCCGCATCGGAAAATTTCAGGGGTCGGCAGATTTGCCTCGAGGTAGGGGAAGGATTTGGCAGGCCGCGGGACATATGAGATGGCAAAGATTGTCACAGTCCAGGGAACTGGCCATCATTCAGGAGGCGGCCGGCCTGCGTACCATCATTGGCGACCCCAACGCTCAACAGTTCCAGCCCGTCTACCACGAGCTCGAAGCCGGGGGGGGGGGCAGGCCGCCCGTGCGGTGCAAAGCCAAAGCCCTAAAGCCCGGCTCAAAAATCGCGGGGAACAGATCGGGGGGGATTCCCCCACGTCCTGGACTGCGGAGGCCCAGTCGCTCTACCCTGCGGGGCCGGGTCAACAACAATCGCTATCTCAGTGACGCCCTCGCGTTCAGCCTCCGCCTCATCATGAGGCAACTTACCGGCACCTCACTCCGTGGCAGGCGCGGTCTTTTGGGCCTGTTATAACGCCTTGCGAAGCTCGGTGGCGGAAATCCTCCACCTCGCGACCCTCACGAAACCCGATTCTGACTCAAATCCAGCCACAGTCGCCGCGCTCAGGATTTCATGAATTCGGGAAAAATCGTCCTTTTTTGACAGACTCCTGAGGTTATAGGATCATTCGTCAGCCGCGAGAATAGCTCGCTGTTTGAAAGCGAAAACGGCGTATTCAATCCTGTAATATTCAATCCGCGGCTAGTTTGTCAGGAGACACTTTTTGCAAAACCATGGCATAAAGAGTTCAACGCGTCGGGGTTGTCACGTTGGATAAAGCCGACAGTGATGGACTGATGGACAATCCTACTTGCTTCCGGAACTTCCTAGCCTTGGAAACTCATCCTCCGATATGAACAAAAAAAGTAGTATTCTTGAGACGGATCGGAATGGCTTGGCAGGCAAGAAAATGCGGATTGCGATTATTCCCGCGATTTTTGATCCAAGATTGAACTACATCGAAAATGTTTTTGCCCGGACGCTTCACGAGATGGGACATGATGTCAGGGTTTTCACTTCATATAATGGGGTGATTGGAAATTATCGCGCTATCTTGGATCTGGACCGGGGAATGCCGTTCCAGATCGTACGCTCCAAGCGGGTAATCAACGTGGCGGTTACCCAGATTCCATGGGATGGATCCATCCGCATGAAAATCAGGGATTTCGACCCTGAAGTTGCTTTCGTGCTCGCACCAAATCACGGCCTTGGTGCGGCTTGGGTCAAACACTTGCCCGTCGCCTGCCGCCTGATTGCCAGTTTCAGTGATTTGCCTTGGCATCGGGGGAGGCTCCGCACCTTGATTAAACGCTATTGGGCTCTGCGCGTGATCCGCCGGGCCTGCAGAGTGATCACTGTCACCAACCAAACCCAACAGTTGGTTGTTGGCTGGGCCGGGCCGCAGAATGCGGGAAAAGTGGAATTAATCGGTTTGCCGTTCCGGCCCGAGGATCTAGCGGGCGCCCCGCCGCCCAAAGCCATGGAACTAAGCCTCAGGGTGCGTCATCTGATCGTCTGTGTAACCCGGGTCAGTCCGTCCAAAAAACTCGATGTGTTGTTCGGGGCGATGGAGCAATACATGACGGAGCATCCGGACTCCGGGTTCGCGATAGCAGGCTTTGACGATGGTGCCGAGTCCCGCCGCCTGCGGGGCATGATTGAAGGCTCGCCGGTGGCAGCCCGTTGCGTCATCCTTCCGATGCTTGGGATTGGGGAAATCGGAGGGCTGTTCAGAATCGCGTCCTGCTCGGTTTGGAGCTTGGTATCCATTGGAATTTACCATTCCCTCCATTGTGGGTGTCCGGTTTTGGTGAGAGCAGGTCAAGATGCCCAACACCTCTTGGAAAACCCGGCGGCTGGGGTGTGGTACCCCAAGCTGGAGGAGATTGACGAAGCGTTGCAGAACTTGTTGGCGCACCCCCGGAACCGCACTGAAACCAGTGCGGTGGTAAAGCGATTCCACGCGCGGAACGTGTTGGAACCGCTGTTGGTTGGTGCCAAAATTGTGGACATGTAGCCGCGGTTCAGCTGGCGCAGGGGCGAGAAAACCTTGCTTTACCGGTGATCGGAGGCTTTAAGTGCCACTCTGTAAACTTCTCAGGCAGTGGTGTCTCTGTGATCAATTGCTGTAAAATCCCACCAAGTCTCGTCCCAGAAGAGCCTGGACAAATAGGCTCTGAATGCTAAGTAACTTCCACTGCCCTGCCGGGCGGCAGTCCACGAAATCGCCCTCCCCAGCGTCATGCAAGCCAACTCGCTCTCCAAAATCGCTTTCATTTTTGGAGGATTGATTGCGGTTTTGTTCGTCGTCTTCGATCTGCTCACCTCCGGGGGGAATGCCGTCGCGCAACTTTACCGTTATCTTTTGGTGGGAGGGGCACTTTACGGTCTCCTCAATCCACGTCCGGCTTTTTATTTGCTGATCGCCTTGACCGCCTATTTGGATTTCACGAAACGGCTGATGATTTTCGACAGCGGCATTTCCAAGATGGATCTTTATTACGTACTGGGGGTAGCTCCGGCCCTGATGTGCGGGATTGCGGCCCATACGTTTTACAGTTTGTTGATAACGGGGCAGGAAACCCGGGCCGGCTTGTTGAAACTGGCCATTTTTACCGTGTCCACTGCTGGCTTTCTGGGTGTGATGGGGTTGATGGGGTCCGTAAACCGGTTTCAGGCCTTGGGGGATTCTGTGAATGCCACCGTCTACCTGTTGCTACTGCCCGTGGTTCCTAAGTTGTTCAGAACCCCTGAAGAACTGCGGAAGCTCCTCAAATACGTGCTCATCATCTATACGCCGGCAGTGCTGTACATGCTGGTCCACTGGTTTCGAGCTACTTTTCTGGATATGAACCCGCCAATTTTCGGATGGGAATTGGATTATGTGAAGAGTGGCTTGACGATTGAAATCCGACAATTGGCGGAACGAAAGTTCCGGCCCTTCGGAACCTTCAATTCGGCTTCCAACGCCTCCATGGTGCTTGCGGCGGTGCTGGGGGTGGTTTGCAGTGGACTCTGGAAACAACCGTTTACGGGGCACCCGAACGGGGGAGGGGGGAGGGTGCCCCGGCTCATTTTAGCGGTATTGCTGGTGATTGCCATGTATGCCACCTATAGCCGGACGGGTTGGGTTTTTGCCATGGTCATTTTGGTGGTTCCAGTGCTGTTCCGGAGCCGGTTTTCCACGATAGCCGCCTACAGCGCCGGAATTCTCGCCACGTTATTGATGATGTTCTCTGCCCCTTATTTACTGAAGCACAAAATTCTCAATGAAATCAGCCTTGATCTTTACGCGTCGTCCAGCCGGACTGATGAAATGGCTCAAGTAACAAATATTTCAACGATGAATGACCGGTTGGAGGGATTCTACAATTTGGTGAAAAATCCAAAAGTATGGACTCCCTTCGGGTTCAGATTTGCCTATGCCAATCCTGAATCAGTTCGACAGTCGATTCGCGTTCATGATGCTTTGTCGGCCGCCTTGATCAAATATGGCTACGTGCCCATGGCACTTGGAGGGATTGCCGTGCTGGTTTTTCTCCGCCGGATGCATGGTTATGTTCTGGCTGAACGGCAACCCTTGGCCCGTTACATGTCCGCCAGCTGTCTGGCGGTTGGATTTGTGCTGTGTCTGGGCACGCTCGTCAACAGTGCCCAGTTGATCACTTATCCCGTTAATTTCTGGGTCTGGTTCATGTTCAGTTGTGTCGTGGCGCTGATGTTCTGGCGCGCCGAAGCCGCTTTAGCTCCGGCTGAAGCGGAAGGGACGGACGCCGAACCTGCCGTGGCACCCCGCCAACCCCGTCGCCCGCCAACGCCCCGCTTCGGGGAAAGGGTCATTGGGGCCTGACTCACCGATTAGGATTTAGTGCGGCGATGTCTGGACGAGTACTTTATGTGGCCCCGATTCCTCCTCCAGTGCATGGTGGAGCATTAGCGATGCAGTATCTACTACCACTTACGGAGCAGACCGGATTGCGGCACATCAATAGTCAGTTCGCTTCTGGATTGGCGGACATGGGGAGATTTTCTGCCGTCAAGGCGTGGCGATTATTGTGCTATAGTGGTCAATTGATCCACGAAATTATCCGATTTCGCCCGGTCGCAGTCGTCGTCACCCCCACCTTCTACTTGGGGCCGTTTCTGAAGGACGCGGTATTTATTTGGCTAAGTTTTCTGTTGGGTCGGCAGACGGTGGCTTGGTTACACATGGATTTTCGGATGCTGGGGTATGAAGATCGCCCTGCGCTGGTGCGGGGGTTCGTCCGCACAACTCTGCTGCGATGTCGTCGTTTTGTGGTGGTTTCCGAAGGCTTGAAAGCCCACCTCCCTTCGTGGATTCCATCAGATAGGATAGACGCGGTAGCCAACGGGGTAGACGTCCCAATGCCGGTTCCACCGCGGCGTTTGCCGGACGGGAAGATCAGGATTTTGTATCTTTCCAACCTTGAGGCAGCGAAAGGCTGGCGAGTGATGCTAGAGGCTGTGCGGGACGTATGCGTGGAGTTTCCAGAAGTTGAGGTGGTTTATCACGGACGACCCGCATTTAAGGAAACAGACCAATCGATCGTTGAAGAGATCGCCCGCAATGACGCGGATGGACGGATCACCTATGCAGGCCCGGTTTATGGGCAAGCCAAATGGAAAGCCTTGGCGCAGGCGGATATCTTTTGTTTTCCCTCGTTTCATGAAGCCTTTCCTTTGGCAATTCTTGAGGCGATGGCTTCAGGCTTGCCTATTGTGGCAACCCGGGTGGGTGCAGTGGCGGATGCGGTGCAGGATGGAATTGGGGGAGAGTTGGTGGATCCCGGGGACAGCAGGGAGATGGCAAGCGCGTTACGGCGATTGATTATAAATCCCGGACTGCGCCGGGAGTTCGGGGCTTTTAATGAAACGCGATTCCAGGCAAAATATACCCTCGCGGCCTATCAACAGCGCTGGCTAGCTTGGATGCAGCGTTTCGCCTGAACCGCGGGATCCGGTCTGGGCTATGTTGTTCGGGACAATCGTATCACTCTCTCAAAATTCACTTCTTTATTTACTATCATGAAAGCATTTATCACGGGAATCACGGGACAGGATGGATCGTATCTGGCCGAGCTGCTGGTGGAGAAGGGGTATGAGGTGCATGGCTTGGTGCGGCGGACCTCCTCGATGGTACGGGAGCGGATGGACCCGATCATGGAGGACCCGAAGATGCGGGCGGGCATCAAGCTGCATTACGGGGATCTGGGAGAAGGAACCAACCTGGTGCGGCTGTTGCTGGAGATTCAGCCGGATGAGATTTACAATCTGGCGGCTCAGAGCCATGTGCGGGTGTCCTTTGATGAGCCAGAGTTTACGGCGGATGTGACGGGGACGGGGACGCAGCGGCTGCTGGAGGCGATCCGGATAACCGGGTTGATCGGGAAGGCGCGGTTTTATCAGGCCTCGTCGTCGGAGATGTTCGGGCTGGTGCAGGCGGTGCCGCAGATTGAGTCGACGCCGTTTTACCCGCGCAGCCCGTATGCCTGCGCGAAGCTGTACAGCCATTGGATCACCATCAACTACCGGGAGTCCTATGGCCTGCACGGGTCGAGCGGGATTCTGTTCAATCACGAGTCGCCGCGGCGCGGGGAGACGTTTGTGACGCGGAAAATCACGCGGGCGGTGGGGCGGATCAAACACGGACTGCAGAAACAGCTGGTGCTGGGGAATCTGGAGGCGAAGCGGGACTGGGGGTATGCGAAGGAGTACGTGGAAATGATGTGGCTGATGCTGCAGCAGGAGACGCCGGATGATTATGTGGTGGCGACGGGGGAGACGCATTCGGTGAAGGAGTTTGTGATGGAGGCGTTTGGGCAGGCAGGGTTGGATTGGCAGGAGTATGTGAAGTATGACGAAGCCTTCGAGCGGCCGGCTGAAGTGGAACTGTTGATCGGGGATTCGGCGAAGGCGGCGAAACAGCTGGGCTGGGTGCCAAAGGTGAAGTTCAAGGAACTGGTGAAGATCATGGTGGAGTCGGACCTGGAACTGGCGGAACGGGACAAGAAGATGAAATCGTTGGGGTAGCCGGGGAGTGTTGAGGGCTTGGCTGGACGGGAGCGATGGCCTTGGGCAGCGGCGCGCCCTTGGCATATGCCGGCGGTCCGTGTTCCATGATCTGCCTATGATGAAAAAAGCGCTCATTACCGGGGGCAGTGGACAGGATGGTATCCTGCTGGGGTGTTATCTGAAATCGTTGGGGTATGAGGTGACCGGGATGGTGCGGGGGCTGGAACGGCCGCTGTCCGTGGGGGTGCGGCGCCGGTTGGTGCCGGAAGCGGAAGGATGGGAAGCGGTGCTGGCGGAAGAGGCGCCGGATGAGATTTATCATTTGGCCGGGGACAGCTTTGCGGGCAGACCCAATGAAGGCCCGGTGCAGATGTTGGAAAGCAACGTGATGCTGACGGCGCGGTTGCTGGAGGCAGCCCTGCGGGCGGTGCCGCAATCCCGGGTTTTCCTCGCCGGAAGTGCCGTGGCGCTCGGGGATCCCTTGTATTCCCCCCAGAATGAAGAAACGCCGCGCGCGGCGGTGTCCTTGTATGGAGCCAGCAAGGCGCTGCTGCATCCGCTGGCGGAGGAATACCGGAAGGACGGGTTGTTTGTGAGGATCGGAATCCTTTTCAATCATGAAAGTGTGCTGCGGCCCGAGCGCTTTGTGACGCGCAAGATTACGGCAGCGGCGGCCCGGATTGCGGCGGGGCAGCAACAGGAATTGCTGCTCGGGAATCTGGACGTGACCCGGGACTGGGGCCATGCGGAGGACTATGTGCGGGCGATGCAGCTGATGCTGCAGTCGGACGTGCGGGAGGACCGGGTGATCGCGACAGGCCAGGGGCGGACGGTGCGGGAGTTTTGCCGCGTGGCGTTTGCGGCGGTGGGGTTGGATTACCTGAAATATGTGAGGACCGTGCCGGAGTTCTGGCGTCAGGCTGAGGCGGTGCCGTTGGTGGGGGACAGCCGTAGGTTGCGGGAGGAGACGGGGTGGCAGCCGGAGCGGATGTTTGAGTCCCTGGTGGAGGAAATGGTGGCGGCCGATGTGGAGCGGGTGGCGGGACGGAGCCCCGGATGGCGGTTGGAAGAGGGGCGTTGGATCCGGGAGGAAGGCCCGGTCCGCTTGGAAGGCAATCCGGTTTTCTGACATGAAATCAATTCTGCGGCGCATGGGGCTGGCGGTGCTGCGCCGTCTGTGGGGAGTGAAGTTGGTGGACCAGCGCACCGGCGAAGTGATCGGCCGGGTGGTGGTGGTGCGGTGGAAAGGCGGATTGCGCCTGATTGGTTTGGAAGGCGTGGCGGTGCGGCCTCAATTTTTGCCTCAGGCTACCGAATCCTACTGGGCTCAGGATCTGGGTTTTTCGACCCATCCTCCGCCCGATTTTCCTTATGTTGCAGACCGTCATCGTGCTGATCTCCCACCAGACGCCTCCGGAGGTGCTGGCGATGTGCGGGGCGTGGCAACGCCTGAATCCTGAGGCCTTGATCCATGTGGCCTACGGGGGCCCGGAGCACGCGTTTGAGGCCTTGGCGTGGCCGGGCCGGACGTTCATCCGCGATCCCCGCCTGCGGACCCGGGACCATCAGCGGGAGCGCCAGTCCTACCGTGGGATCATGCAGGAGGTGACAGGGGCATTGTCGGGGAGCAGTGTGGCGCGGGTGTTGATGGTGGAATGCGATGTGGTGCCGCTGCGGGCGGGCTTGGTGGAATTCTTGATGACCCAGGAAGCGGAGCAGCAGGCCCAGGTGCTGGGGGTGGGGCTGAGGCGGGTGGATGGAACCAGTCATCCTCATTTTCTGGCCCACCAGAGTCACCCCTGTTTCAAGGCTTGGTTGGACTCGTCCATCAGGCCTGACAAAGACGTGGTCCTGATGATGCTGGGCTGTCTCACCTGGTGGACCTGGGAAGCATTTGCCGCCACGGCCTGGGCGGCGGAACCCATGCCGGTCTATCTTGAATTGGCCATGCCCACCACCGCGCATCACCTGGGATTCCGGGTGAGGAATTTGCCCCTGTTGGAAGCGGATCTGGAACCAGTGGGCGAATTGGAGCATCTTATGCCGCAGCGCCAGTCGGAGGGGCGGTGGGTGTTGCATCCCTGCAAACAGTTCTGGCGTGGGGAGGGGAACAGCGAGAAGGGGCCGCGATAGCCAGTCCGTTGAAAATTTTGAGCCCAAAAAAGCCCGTCCAAACTGGACGGGCTTTTTTGTTTTGATTTTGGAATCGCCGGGGGGTTCAGCGGCGGTTGATGCGCAGGCGGATGTACTGTCGGCCAGGGGCGGTGGTGACCGGAACAGGCAAACGCACCGTAGCGGTTTCGGTGACCCCGTCGGGGTTGGCTGCCGGCGTTCCCACCGGCACCAAGGCTCCGGCCCCGGTGCCGGGATCCGGCGTCCAGGTGATCAGGTCCGGGGAGGTCTCAAGGACGTAGCTATAGGCTTCTGCCGCATAGGGCACGGGCAGGGGAAGGATCCCGGTGCGGATGCGCGGGTAGCTGAGACCGAGGTAGGTTTGGCCACCATCCGTGATCGTCGTGGGAACTGGCAGCGGACCAGCAGAGGCACCACTGGCCGGGTTGGTGTTGATGGCCTGTTCAATCAGGTTTTGCACTCCATCCCTATCAGGATCGGCGCTAGCGCTGCGGGTCAAGTTAGGTTGGCCTGGGGTGAGGTAACCGCGGAAGCCCAGGCCTGTGGGAACGGGTGGGATGACCGTGCTGTAAGCTTCGGCTGCGCCATCTTTGCCGTCCGGGCCGCCACTGAGTTCGCCTCCATACCATGAATTCGTGTCATTCACGGTGTTTTCACCCAGAAAGCGGGAGATCGTGTCAGGGTGGTAGAACGTGTTAACGCTGGGGACGGGGAAGAACGTGCTGCTCAGGTCGGGCAGGCTGTAAGTCCACCCATCCCATGGGTAGGTGGGCCCTGTGCCGGCGGGCACGGTGGGCACGTAACTCCGGAGCACCACACTATCGTGAATAGCCGTCCAAGGGAAGTCATCCAATTCGCCATCGCCGGGACTGTCGATAGGAAGACCGGGGGGATTCGGAGTTGTCTCATCAAGATCGTCGCCGAGGTAGCCAGAGAGGTCGCGGACGAGGAGCAGGGTGAGATTTTCGTTGTCGGTATCGTTGCCAATCATGTTATCACTCAGGCCGGAAGCGAGACCTTCGCGGCCGGCGGGGTCGCCGGTGCGGGTTTGAGGGCGCATGACGGGGGCCCAACGGTTTCCGCCGGCAACTGGGTAGCGGTTGCCCATGAGGAAAAGGCCGTTGGTGCCGGTGGACATGCCATCAAGGTTCCAGACGTTGCGGATGGATCCGGTATTGCTGATCCGGTTGTCGATCGCGAGAATGGAGTAGCCATTGAGACTGAGGGAGGTGCCGCCAGTGGCGGATAGTTCGATGAATTCGAAATTGTTATCGGCCCCCGCAGGATTGATGCTGATTTCGTTCAAAATGACACTTCCCACACTGACATCACCTGGGGTGGCGCTGTGGTTGGCCCGGCCGGGTGAGCCGGCGCCTCTGAAGCTGCCGAGGCTGGCTCCAATATAGGTGGTGGAGGGTGGCGGTGGAGGAAGTCCGGCGAACGGGCCTTGGGCGACAGTGCCGCCATACCAGGAGGAACCGTTGCTATTCGTCAAATTCCCGGGATAACGGGCGATATGACCAGGAAGGAGGGAGGTGCTGTCAATCCAACCGTATCCGGGGCCGGGATTGACGGTACTGACGACGATGCTGTCCACCAGTTCATCCGTGTATGCCGAGGGCGTCAGGAAGATGCCGTCGTTTTCCGGGTCGAGATCGCCGGAAGGTTTTCCGCTGGCGTCGACAATGATGGGGCCTTTGACCCCGCGCACGAGGAGGATGGCGATACCGTCATCGGGGAGTTTGTTTCCCCCGAGGCCGGCTTCGGGGTCGAAGGCGGCCGTGCCGGTGGGCAGGCTGTCAGCGGTATAGGGAGAGACGGCACCATCATAACCATCACCCAGGACGGCGAGGCCGTTGGTGCCGGTGGTGAATCCGTTGAGAGGGGAACCGGTTTCAATATTGCCGGAGCGGTTTACCACAAGGATGTAAAGTCCGTCAAGATAAGCCTGGCCTTCGTTGGTACTGGCAAGTTCGATGTATTCGTGGTTGGCGTCACCCAGCGCTGCGGACTTGTCGGTGGGATCCATCATGACCTCATTGATGCGGATGGAAGCGGGGATAGGAGGTGCCGTGGGATCGATGGCGGCAGAGAGGTTGGGCCGGCCCGGGGTGCCAGCTCCGCGGAAGCCGCCAAACCAATTGGCGGGGTTGACATCCTCATAACTGATATACATGGGGGAGGTGCCAGTGCCACTGGGGTATCTGCCGCCATACCAGGCGCTGGTATTCAGGCTGAGATCGCCTGCCTTCCGCCCAAAATTTTGAGGATTGGCGTCCGCTGGCACGGGGAGCACAGGGAGGACGGTGCGCAGGTCAACCGTGGCGTAGGTACGGCCGCTGGTGGTCGTGCCGGCTTGGGTGAAGCCGATGGAGTCAACCACCACGGTGGTGCTTCCCAAACTGCCTTCGCGGATACCGTCGTTGTTGGTATCGACATCTTTGGCCGTGACGGTGGAGGGCTTGTATCCCCGCACCAGCAGGAGGGTGAAGCCCTCTTTGTTGCGCAGATCACCCGATCCCCAAGAGGTGGCTTGGGTGGTGGCATTGGAGGAAGGGTCTCCCACATTGGTCTGGGGTGCGACGGCGTCCTGGAAGGGAGTATAGCTGGGCGAGTATCCATCGCCGAGAAGGAGGAGACCATTGGGCCCGGTGGCGAAGTCAGCGAGATTCCACTCTTCGACAATGGTGCCAACACCGGGGGGATCCTGCGTGTCACCGACGACACCTTCATGGCTGTCAATGACTAGAAGGTAGTGGTCGCTGAGGCTCCGGGACTGTCCGTTGGTATTGATGATTTCGACATATTGGAAGCGGTTGCTGCCGCTTCCGGGAGGGTTCAGGCCAACTTCATTGATGCGGAAGTCGGTGGGAGTGAGGGACGTGGAGAGGTTGGGGCGGCCGGGAGTGACCTGACCCTTCATTTGGGGACTGCCCGGGCCAAAGTATCTTGGTTTGGATCCCTCTGTGCGGTAGAGAACATCGGTCGGGGAGGGAGAAACGTCATTCATCTTGGCACCATAATAAGCAGCAGCACTGTTGGCGGTATCGTTGCCCAGGAGGCGGGCGAAGGTGTCAGGATCCCGCGGTCCGAGGGTACTGCTTGCTCCCCAAAAGGTGTTCAAAGTCGCGACGGTGTAACTGCCGCGGACGCCGTAGGCCCCATTGTCGATTGGATTGTCGGTGTCCTTGTAGTCGTTGGTGCCGACGCTATCCACCACGTCAGCATCTTCCCACAGTTTACTCACCGCTCCGGCCGGCGGAGGCGGGTTTGTCTGTTTCCAGTCGATTGTTCCATTGCCGGTGCTAATGGCATTCGCAGGGACCGCCACGAAGGGCAGCGGATCTTTGTCGATATCGGTTCCTTTGGGACCGTCGAGGGCTTTGTAATTCCGAATCAATAGAATCGAAAGACCATCATTCGATTGGATATCGGAATCGCCCAATCCTGCTGGATCGCCCACGGCCGTGGCAGGATCAATGGCTCCGGACCACGGCCCACCCGGAGGGGAACCCGTGTAGCCATTTCCCAGCAGAAGCAGCCCGTTGGCGCCGGTGGACAACTCGCTGAGATTCAGCACTTCGATGATTTCCCCTGGATTCCGGTATTGTGGATCCGCTACGGTGCTTCCTTCGCTGAGGGCAGTATTAATGATGACCAGTGACAGATCGGTAAGCGGCTCCACGCCGTTGGTGGTGCTCTTCAGTTCGATGAATTCATAATTACCGTCCGGTCCCTCCACATTAAAGTGGACTTCATTGATCCGGATATCGGCCTGCGTGGCGGTTGCAGCCAGACAGAGGGCGAGCAGGGGCAAGATCAGCTTTTTCATAACAAAGGGAGAGGGGGAAGGAATAAAACGGACAAAACGTGGGGACGAGACACGTTTTGTAGGCACAAAGTAATGCCTTATCAGAACTCAGGTGAGCGGAACATTAAAAATCACTGGCCGGGGTGATTCTTGTCGTAATGGGCCTTCAGGAGGTCCGCCCCGAAATCCCCCTTAAAGTCACGCCAGACAGCGTGGGGGTGACGGGCATTATTCTGAGTATTGTCGTATTCAAAAAGAAACTGCGGGGACTGGATGCGGTAATAGTGGCCGGCTCCGGTCTCGGTGCTGCCCATCCAGGCAAAGGTGAGTTGGCCCCCATCCTTGAGCAGGGACGCTTTGGCGGTGCTGGTGAGATCCGGACGGAAACGGTCCACATATTCCCCGATCACCAGCCAAAGCTGGGCGCGCTGGGCTTCGGTGAGGGCACTGGCGGTGATCCCGGCCGGCTGGAGCGGCTGCACCTGGCGTTCCTGATTGGAGATCAGTTCGGCCGGGGCCTCGCCGGGAAGGATGGCGGTTTTTTGCTGGTCGGGGGTCAGGCTGCGGACCAAGGTCAACGCGAGATCCTCCTCCTCGGCCAAAGCCCGCAGACCAGCGCGCGGACCGTCTTTGATTTCACCGGGATTCGCTCCCATGAAGCTGGGGGTCAGGGCCACGGAGGCATCCGCCGCGATGGCGAAATTCAGCGAAAGATGGTGGCCCTCAAAGCGCCATCCCCAAGCTTGCCCGGCTTTGGGCTCGCCGAAGATGGCGAGGTAATATTTCTCCGTATTTCGCTTGGGGGCACTGTTTTCCAGATCGAAAAGCACCTTCTCCAAGCTCATGATGGTGGTGGTTTTACGCCATCCTTCTGCGCTGAGGGCGGAGCCGAGCAGGCCATAAACGAGGTGGTCCTGGTCCGGGCGGAGGTCGGCGAGGGTGATGCCCTTGCGGTCCAACGGCACAAAGTGCCAGTTTTGCCGCTCATCGTCCGTCAGGGTAAAAACAGCCTTGGAGCGCTGGGCTTCATCGAGCGTGGCGAGAAAATTCTGCGCGGCGGCGGCCATGTCGGCTACGGCGGCGAGTCGACCAGCCTGGGTCGTGGGGGCCGCCGGGACCTCGGCGTGAAGGGCAGCAGGCAGGAACGCAAGGACGAGGGCTGCCGTGCGGGGAAGGCTAAGGAATGGGGTGGACATCAGGGGGAGGACTGTGGAGGCGGGAGCCCTGTGGTGGCAAGGAAATTCCGCGTGCGCACAGCATGAATCCAAGCCCCGGACGGGGCTCGGCCTCCCGCTGGGCCTGCCCGACACGGACCACTTGGCAGTGCTTGGCGCTCTCCGGAGCGCTTTACATTATTCCGGAAGCCTGCGTGTGATCCGGAGGGCGATATCCTGTTCATGCGCCGGCACCTTGATTTCACGGACCGCGCCGCCTTGCACCTCCACCTTCCCGGAGATGGCGCCCGAGAGCGGATTCACCCATTCCGCCACCCATGAGCCCTGCGGCAGCCCGATCTGGAGCGCGGTCGCGGCGGTTTTTCCACTCCGCAGGTAGAGGGCGATGCCTTTGCCGGGCTCAATTAGAGCCCGTGCGGTGCCCCCTTCCGGAATACCTCCCTGGATCACGGAATGGTCAGGTTTCATCCGGATGAAATCGAAACCACTCATGAATTCCCGCAGCACCTTCATCTGCTTGCGGAAACCGGGATTGCCTCCGCCCGGCTGGGTCTTGGGATAGAGGAATGTTCCGTCCTCCTTGCCAGCCACGAACGAGTAGTCGAGATGGTTGAAGAGCCCGCCTCCCGCCAGGATAAAATCCCACGCCTCGGTGCGGTAGGCCAGATCATCAGTGCCATTAAACCCCGTTTCATCGTCTCCGATCACCTTGCTCAGGGCATAGTTCTCCGCGACCGCATCCGGAGGCGAGGCGTAGTGGAAATTGAAGAGGGACACCGCCGCATGCGGTTTTTCGATTTTCGCCGTCTTGTTGGCGATGTTCTGGGCAATCAGATGCCGGTTGGGCAGAGCGCGTTCGGTTTCGGCGATGACATCCGCGATGCGGTGCTGCCAATCCATCGTCACCCCGCCAAAATAAGGCTCGTTGCAGATCTCGAAAATCACATTGTCCATCGGGTTCAATTCCGTGACAAGCTTGCGGACCAGCGCTTCCTGGTGCGGCAACAAACCTCCGCTGCGGTCGACGGTATGGACGGCGTGTTTATCCACCGCTCCCACCGCATTGACGTTGTTGGCGGCATTCATCGGGCTGAGCTGCCACTGCATCTCCTCGTACATGGGGCAGAACAAAGTCACCTCGACGATCACCCCCTTTTTTGATGCCGTGGCCACAAAATCCTTGAGCCGGGTGAAGTATCCCGCATCCCATTGCTTCAGATCGAATTTGTTCCCACCCATGGCATTCCCCGGCTCCGCACTCCGCGCCCATGGGCAAAGAAATTGGTCCGGCGCCGGAGCCAGGGTGTTGCGCTCAATGTTAAACGCCCCCTCCGGCTCCACATAGGCCCCGCTGAAGATCCTCGTATAGTTCAACCCATCGGCGGCGAGGGTTTCCAGATACCGGTGGTAATCAAAAGCCCGGTTCACCACCGCACCGTAATGCTCGCCGGACGAAACAATGACCACCGGTTGGCCCCGCCACTGAAAGTAGTGGGGATTCTCCGGATGCAGGGCAATCGGAGCGCCGGCCTCCGCCCCCGGGCTGAATGTGATCAGGAGCAACAGGGCGGCGAGGAGCGGATGGGGTTTCATGAGGATACGGTTCGGAATTAACTTGAAGCGGCAATCCGGGCTGGCGTCAAGATTCCCAGAGCAAGGCATCAAGTGGCCATCATCGATCCGCGTGAGGATATGGACACCTTCTTTATTGCCATCTCGACAACCTCATCTTGCAGGACAAACTGCTTCGTGGAATGCCTTCGCCATTCCATGGATTTTCTGCGCAAACTCTTCTTCCGCAGGGCGGTCCCCAATCCAAGCGCCCGGCCCGTGCCCGCTTTGCCGGACCGTCCGGAATGGTTCAAGGAAGACGAAGGCCTGCCCTATCCTCACTGGGGACAGATCAGTGATTGGGTGGCCGATCATGTTGAAGCCGATGATTTTGCTGAAGCCTATAACCATGCCGCCCGCCTTTGGCTGACAAAGCTCGCCACCGCCGCCGGCGCGGGGTTGACTCTATCGGAATCCACCCATTTCCTGCTGCTATCCCCCTTCGAATCCACCGGACGGAAGTGGACTCTGAAGGTCCTCGAAAACGCACGCCGTCACATCCTTGATGCCCTCGGCACTCTGGCATGGTTGGAAGGCGGGGGAAAGCAGGTGGTGCTGGTCATGGATCATGCTTCGTACAACCTGTATATCTCCCACTATTTCCCCGGCGACTACATGGGCCGAAGTGCCGGCGTTATGATCACCGGTGGCGGTTACGCCCACATTGCCGCCCAGGCTCCTCCCAAAGATCATTTCACTGACACCCCTCTCCTGCGCACCCTTGCCCACGAACTCACCCACCACGCCCTGTGCCAATTGGCGCTGCCGCGTTGGCTGGATGAGGCTCTGGCTATGAGTTTCGAAGACCAATTGGCCGGCAGCGAAACTTCCATCGCCGACCGCCTCGGCGCTTCCTTTGAAGCCATCGGCACCCGTGCCCTCCTCAAGGAATTTGCTGCCTGGTGGACGGAGGAACGCCTTCAGGGATTCTGGAGCGGCAGCCTCTGGAACTCCGAGGACGATGAACAGGCTTTTTGCTATGAAATGTCCCGCATCCTCTTCCGCATCCTGAGCCAGACCACCCACCACGCCAAAGACCGTTTCCGCCGTTTTATCAGCGACGCGCATTTCAGCGACGCCGGCGAAGCCGCCTCCCAGCAGCACCTTGGCCTCTCCCTTGGCGAAGCCGCCGCCGAATTTCTCGGCGAAGGGGACTGGGAACCACATCCCTTCCGGTGGTAGCGGCCGACAGTTTCACGCGACTTCCAGTTCCCGCATAGGAGGCGTACCCGGTTCAGTCGTTTCCAAGTTAAAACAATTCCATCTGGGGCTGCTGGGTCTCCGGGCCGTCGATGGCGGCGGCGGAGCGTTTGGCTCTGATGGGCTTGGGGTGGGCGGCTGAGGCAGATGAGGACGGGGAAACACTGGTGGTTTGGCCTTCGGATTCCGGGGCGGCGGCGTTGGCTTCGAGGGTGGTCAGGATGGCTTTGGCGCGGTCGAGGATTTCCTGCGGGAGGCCGGCGAGGCGGGCGACTTGGATACCGTAGGATTTGTCGGCGGCGCCGGGGATGATCTTGCGGAGGAAGATGATGCGGTCGTTCCACTCGCGGACGGCGACGCTGTGGTTTTTCACGGCGGGGCGGCGGCTGGCGAGGGCGGTGAGTTCGTGATAGTGGGTGGCGAAGATGGTGCGGCAGCCGAGGGTGTCGTGGAGGTGTTCGGCGACGGACCAGGCGATGCTGAGACCGTCGAAGGTGGCGGTGCCGCGGCCGATTTCGTCGAGGATGACGAGACTGCGGTCGGAGGCGTTGTTGAGGATGGCGGCGGTTTCGTGCATTTCGACCATGAAGGTCGATTGGCCGCGGGAGAGGTCGTCGCTGGCGCCGACCCGGGTGAAAATGCGGTCCACCAGCCCGATCTCGGCGGCGCTGGCGGGGATGAAACTGCCGGTCTGCGCCATCAGCGTGAGCAGGGCCACCTGGCGGAGGTAGGTGCTTTTCCCGGCCATGTTGGGTCCGGTGAGGATGAGCAGGCGGTTTTCGTCCGGTTCGAGCAGGACGTCGTTGGGGACGAATTTTTCCTCGGTCAGGTTCTGGTCCAGCACCGGGTGGCGGCCGTCCTTGATGTAGAGGGTGCGGGACTCGTTGAGCAGGGGGCGGCAGTAATGATAAAGCCGGGCGGTCTCGGCCATGCTGGCGATGACATCCAGCACCGCGAGAGCATCCGCGGTGTCCTGGATGGCATCCATTTCCGTCAGGGCCTGAGTGCGGAGGGTGAGGAATTCCTCATACTCAAGCCGCTTGGCGCGTTCATCAGCGCCGAGGATCTTGTCCTCCACTTCCTTGAGGCCCGGGGTGATGAAACGCTCGGCGTTGACGGTGGTTTGTTTCCTGACGTAATCGTCCGGCACATTGTCGAGATTCGAGCGGGTGATCTCGATGAAATAACCAAACACTGCATTGAACTTCACCTTGAGCGACTTGATGCCGGTGCGGGTGATTTCGGAGGTCTGCAGGTCGGCAATCCATTGCTTGCCGCTGGTTGAGGCGGCGCGGAGTTCGTCCAGGGCGGGGTGATAACCTTCGCGGAAAATACCACCGTCCTTCAAGGCACCGGGAGGTTCGTCCACAATGGCCTCCCGCACCATGGCGGTGAGGGCGGGGAAGGCGCGGAGGCGGGGATGGAGCGCCGCCGCAAGGGGCGGGCAAGGGTCGAGGGCTTCAAGGTGATCGCGCAGGGCAGGCACTTCCTCTAGGGAGGAGGCGAGGGTTTGCAGGTCGCGGGCATTGCCGCCGGCCTGGCCGAGACGGGCGAGGGTGCGTTCGATATCGCGGATGGTTTTCAGGCCTTCGCGCAGTTTGGCGAGGACAAAAGGGGCGGCGATGAGGGCTTCGATGAGATCCTGGCGTTCCTGCAGCGGTTTCAGTCCGCGCAGGGGTTCGAGGATCCATTCGCGCAGGCGGCGGGCGCCCATAGGGGTGGCGGTGCGGTCCATTGCGCCGAGCAGGGTATGTTCGGGGCCGCCGCGGGATTGGACGAGGTCGAGATTCGAGCGGCTGGCGGCATCAATGAGGACGGTGGTGTCGTCGGTGGCGGTGCGCAGGCGGCGGAGGTGGTCCACTTTGCGGCGCAGCACTTCCTTCACATAGTGGAGGACGCCACCGGCGGCACAAAGGCCCGCCCGCATGCCGGCGCAGCCATAACCATCGAGGGACTGCACCTTGAAATGCGTCATGAGGCTGTGTTTCGCCTGATCGTGGAGGAAAGGCCAGGCCTCGAGGGGCACGGCGCCCTTGATGCCGCCGAAGGTGGCCAGCTGGTCTTCGGCCACGAGGGTTTCGGCCGGCGCGACGCGGCCGAGGGCTTCCATCAGGGCGGTGTGGTCAGGATATTCCGCGACCCGGAACTCGCCGGTGGTGTGGTCCAGCCAGGCGAGGCCCCAGCGGTTTTTCTCCTGCCAGACGGCGGCGAGGAAATTGTTGCGGCGGCTTTCCAGCAGGTTCAGATCCATCACGGTGCCGGGCGTGATGATCTGGGCGATCTCGCGCTCCACCAGCTTCCCGGGGATGGGTTCGCTGGTCTGCTCGGCGATTGCGACGCGTTTTCCTTCGCGGATGAGGCGCTGGATGTAGCCTTCCGCGGAATGATAGGGCACCCCGCACATGGGGATGGCGTTGCGCTTGGTCAGCGTCAGATTGAGGATGGCGGAGGCGGTGATGGCGTCCTCGAAGAACATCTCGTAGAAGTCGCCGAGCCGGTAGAACAGGAGCACGTCGTCAGGCAGCGAGCGTCGCATCGCCTGGTATTGCCGCATCATCGGCGTGAGCCCGTCATCTGCCATAAGGGTGCGAGCATAGCGGTGTGCCCTTCGTGCGCAAGGCGATGCGTCCGGGGAAGGGCCGGGGAAGGGCCGGGCCCGGGCAGCCGGGATCACCTCAATCCGGCGCCAGCGGTGGCAGGAGGCGGGCGAGGCGTTTTTGGAGTTTGCCGGGGGTTTTGGTTTCGCATTCCCAGATGGTGAGGACGCGCCAACCGAGGCGTTGGAGGGCGAGTTTGGCAGCGGCGTCGCGCTGGGTGTTGCGGGCCAGCTTGGTTTCCCAGAACGGGCGGTTGCCGGTGGGGATGCGGCCGGCGGGGCAATGGGCGTGCTGGTGCCAGAAGCAGCCGTGAACAAAGATTACGGTGCGGCGGGGGCCGAAAACGAGGTCCGGTTTGCCGGGCAGGTCGCGGCGCTGGAGCCGGTAGCGGAGGCCGAGCGCGGTGACCAGCTGGCGGACGATTTTTTCAGGTTTGGTGTTGTGGCTGCGGATGCGGGCCATGTTGCGCGACCGCTCCTCCGGGGTGAGCCGGTCGAGGCGTTCGGCGGGGGACGGTTCGGCAGGTGGAGCGGGCATGGGGCGGGCCACGGAGGATACCGGTTCTACGGATGAAGTGGGCGTCTTTTTGGGGAGGATTAGCGGTTTTCCACGGAGGAGAAAGGGAGAGGATGGAGGATGACGACAGAACACGACTACGACTTTGCGGTGATCGGGGGCGGCAGTGCCGGGTATGCGGCGGCGCGCACGGCGGCGGGGCTGGGATTGAAAACCGTGGTGATTGATGGGGCGGAGGAATTGGGCGGACTTTGCATTTTGCGTGGCTGCATGCCGAGCAAGACCCTGATCGAAACGGCCAATGCGGCGCTGAAGGTGCGCCACGCGGCGGAGTTTGGGGTGGAGGCGGAATTCAATGCGGTGGACACCGCGGCGGTGCGGCGGCGGAAGCGGGCCTTGATTGCGGACTTTGCGGGCTACCGGCAGGGGCAATTGGCGGATGGGCGGTTTGCCCTGCTGCGCGGAAAGGCGGTATTTGCCGGGCCTCTTGAATTGGCGGTGACGCTGCGGGAGGGTGGGGAAAACCTAACGGTGCGGGCAAAAAGCCTGCTGATCGCCACCGGATCGGTGATTGCCTGGCCGGAGGTGCCGGGGCTGCGGGAGTCGGACGTGTGGACCAGTGATACGGCTTTGGATGCGGAGGAGGTCCCGGCCTCGTTTATCGTGCTGGGGGGCGGAGCGATTGCTCTGGAGATGGCGCACTATCTGGAAGGGATCGGGCGCACGGTGACGGTCGTCCAGCGCGGGAAACATCTGCTGAGGGGCATGGATGCCGATGTCGCGGACGTGGTGCAGGAGAGTTTTGGAAAACGCATGACGGTGCACACCGGGACCAATCTGGTGCGGGTGGAGCGCACCGGGACGGAAAAGCGCGTGGTCTTTACGAAGGATGGGGTGGAGCACACCGCGGAAGCGGCCGAAGTGCTGCTGGCGCTGGGGCGGCGTGCGGCGGTGGACGGGATGGCTCTGGAGGCGGCGGGGGTCAATCTGGCGCGGCAAGGGCATGTGTTGGTGTCTAAAACCATGCAGACCAGCACCCCGCATATTTTTGCGGCCGGGGATGTCTGTGGCGAGGCCGAGGTGGTGCACGTGGCGGTCCAGCAAGGCGAAATGGCGGCCCGCAATGCCGCCAGGATCCTGCGAGGGGAAGGCGGGCTGGAAGAGATGGATTACCGGCTGAAATTGTTCGGGGTGTTCACGGAACCGCAGGCGGCGGCCGTGGGGATGAACGAGGCGGAAGCGGCGGCCTCCGGACGGCCCTGGAAGGCCGAGTCCTATCCCTTCAACGACCATGGCAAATCCATGGTAATGGGCGCGGTCGAGGGGTTTGTGAAAATGATCGCGGACTCGGAAACGGGCGAAATTCTGGGCGCCTCGGTGGTCGGTCCGGAGGCGGTGGAGCTGATTCACGAAGTTTGCGTGGCGATGCACTTCCGCTGCACCGTGGCGGAGTTTGCCCGCATTCCGTTCTACCATCCGACCCTCAGCGAGATCTGGACCTATCCGGCGGAAGATTTGATGTAGTGGCGATGGCCGCAGGCAGAGAAGCAGGCCGGCCAGGGTCGGGAAACACGCTGCGGGACGCTAGCGGAAATCCCCGCTGTCCACCCAGGCGAGCCACGCCTTCTCCAGGGCCGCGCCGTCGTCGAGATTATAGATCTTGGCGATGCTGTCGGTGTCCGGGACTTGTTTGGAGGTGCTGATGCGTTCCATCAGTTTTCCATAGGCCGTGTGGCGTTCCGGGGTGCTCTGGAGGAAACGGGAAAAGCTGTAGGCGAGGGCCAGGTCGTCAGGCTTTGCATCGTTGCGGTCGCTGGCGAAAAGGGTTATGAGATCGGGTTTGAAGTCCCCTTTGCGGATGCGGCGCTTCAGTTCGGCAGCCCAGTTCTTGCCGCCGTCATAACCGCCGGCGCTGCTGGTTTTTTTGCCGGTGTCCTGTTGGACAATACCGGTGAGGGTCTGACCGGTGAGGTCGATTTCCTTGAAGTAGGAATGACCGGTAAAAATGGCAAAGCGGCCTTCCTTGGCGAAATTGGAAAGTCCTCCGGCCTGCAGGCCGATGAGATCACCCGCGATGGCGTGGGTGCGGAACGAAGCCCACACGCCTTTGGCATTGTCTCCCTTGCCCGTGGAACCGCGGGCGGCGCTCCTGATGACGGTCGCGGTGGTCAGCAGGCCATTCTGGTCGGCGGTTTCGGCCGGGAGGGCAATGGAAGTCGAGCTGGCTTCTGCCCACGAGTTTTTCAGACTGGCCGCGATTTCGGTGTTCCCAGAGGCAATGAGCATTTCCACATACCAAGCACCCAAGGCGGGAAATTCCTTGTCGGCATCTGCCAAAATGATCGCCATGCGCCGATCCTTGAATTTTCCGGCGAAGCTGGCGTGGAAAAATGCAGTATCGTGCCAGAGCCGCTCGGCGAGTTCTGCGGTATCCATCGGGTCCAAACCCTTCGAATAGAGGATCTTGAACCGGGGCGTTTCGCAGACGCGGAAGGTGGCCCCGCCGAGTTTCAGTTCCCCGGCCTCTTTTTTGATGACCTTGGGACTGAACTTCATCTCTTTGGCTGGATTCGGCACCTTGACCTTGCCGGAAGGTTTTGGACTCAGGGCATTTTTCTTTTCCTCCGGGGCGTATTCAGCGATGTAATCGTTATCGCCGAAACTGAGGGAAATTTTGGGCACCTTGAGGGTGCGGCCTTCCTTGTCCTTCAGTTCCACCATCTCACCGTCTGTCCTGATCAGCTCGGCATCGATGGTGCGGCCATCAAGGCTGATCCAAGTGCGGGGCTCCAAGGCTGGGGAGGCGGCTGCGAAGGCGAGGAGGAAAGCCCCGGTCAGAAGGAGCCGTCGGGCGGGAAAATGCGGCCGGTTCATCATAATGATTGAAATAAGCGGGGCGCACGGGTGATTGTCCATTAGTTTCCTGGGTCAACTCCATTTGGGCCAGCGCCTCTTTGAACTCCCTCATCGCCATGACATCCCGCCAGTTCCCTGTGTTGCTTCTGACTGCCGCCTGCTCCCTTGGTGCCTTGTTGCCTCTGCCGGCACAGGAAGCGTCCGTTTACCGCCGCTTCAGCACCCGCGATGGAAAGGCCTTCTATGCCGTGGTGGTGGAAAAGACCACCACTTCCGTCACCTTGAAGCTGCAGGACGGGAAAAAAGTGACCCGCACCCTGCGCGAGTTGGCGGATCCTGATCAGAATTTCATCAGGAAGTGGACCAAGTTTAAGGACGACCTGCTGAATAATGCCGAGTTTTCCAAGCTGACGGTCAAGGAGATGCTGGAACTGCGGGGATACCAGTCCTTTGAGTTTGATATCGAGGGCAACCATATTTACGTCGAAGGCCAGGTGAACGGAAAGCCAATGCGCTTCATGGTGGATACGGGGGCCGACTCGTCGCTCATCCATTCCGGCTCGGCCGAGGAAGCGGCGTTGGAGATGGGTCCTTTTGACGTGGAGATCCGTGGGGTGGGTGGCAAAGCCATGGCGGCGGTGACCATCGTTCCCAGCATCAAGCTAGGGGATGCCGTGATCGAAAAACGCAAACTGCTCGCCACCGACCTGTTCCGGAAAGGCCAGTATGAAAAGACTTACGACGTGATTTTTGGAGCGGATTTCCTGCGGGAGTTGGATGCGGTGATCAGCTACCGTGAGGGCCGCATGTTTCTGAAGCCTGATAATATCAACCGGCCGGCTCAGGCCAAAGCCGCCCCCAACGGGGAGTTGAAGGCGGAGTTCCGCCGTTGGACCCTGACGGATGGCAAGACCTTCAACGCGGCCTTGTCGGACAAAAACGTGGCGGAGTCCAAGGCCATCTTCCGCTTCCAGGACGGCCGCCTCGCTCCGTTGGATTTTGATAAACTCAACGACACCGACCGCCACGTCGTGGAGCGATGGAGCAAACTGCGTGATGATCTGACCAAACAACCGGAATTCCGCACCTTGACGGTGAAGGAACTGTTGGAACTGCGCAGTTATCAGTCGTTCGACTACCGGCTTTCCGGCAATCACATCCTCGTGGATGGTTCGATTCAGAATACCAAAGCGCGCTTTCTGATTGATACGGGAGCCCATGGCTGCGTGCTGCACCTGGGGTTTGCCCAAAAGGCGGAATTGGCCATCGGCCCGATGGACCAGAAGATCTTCGGGATCGGCGGCGAGGCTCCGGCGGCTCTGGCCATGGTGCCGGTCATGAAGCTGGGGGATGCCGTGATCGAAAACCGCCAGGTGTTGTGCGCCGACCTGTTCAAGGACGGCCAGGCGCTGGAAGGCCAGGGGGAATACGATGCCCTTTTCGGTGCCGACTTCCTGAGGGAACTGGACACCGTGATCAGTTACAAGGAAAATCGGATGTTCCTGCGTCCCGAAATATCTGACAAGCCGGGAGGAACGTCAGGCGGAAAGTGATGGCGATGAGGGTGTCCGATTGACAGGAGAAGCCTAGCGGCAATCTTCGGCCAGTTATGAAGCCCCCTTGTTTTATCGTGTCCGCAGTCATGCTGTTCGCAGCCGGGCTGTCCGGATCCATGCTGCGAGCCGAGTCCCGGATGTGGACCAGTGCCGACGGCAAGGTCATCCAGGCTGAATTGGTGGATGTGTTGAACGGAGAGGCCGTTCTCAAGATTCCGGGCCAGACCGCTCCGGCGCGGGTGCCCTTTGCCCGGCTCTCGGCGGGAGATCAGGAGTTTGTCAAACAGTGGGTGAAACCTGGGCCTCCTCCGGCCAAGACGCCCCCCGGACCTGCCAAACCGGCCGCCGGAAAAGAGGAAGCGGATGAGGAAATCCTGACGGACGACGCCGGCTTCCCGATCGGCCAGAATTCCACGGTGAAGCGGGATGCCCACGGCTGGCCGGAACTGGTGGCGCTGAAGGACAAGCCGGCCTTCACGGTGGTGAGTGAGGACAAGACGAAGAGCGAGTTCATCTACCGCAGCGATCACTTCGAGTTCATTTCCACGGAGAAACTGAGCGGGGAAATTGTGAGGGAATTCAGCCGGTTGTTCGAGACAACCTTTGAAGCGGTGGTGGCACTGCCGTTGCGGCTGGATCCAAAGCTGCCCAACGGATTTCTCAAGGTCCGGCTGTATGAGACCAAAGCGGCTTATTTTGCGGCGGGCGGGATTGAGGGATCGGCGGGCATGTACACGTCAAGGACGAGGGAAGTGATGGTGCCCCTGCCGTTTCTGGGAGTTAAAAAGATCGGGGAACGTTGGATCCTTGAGGATGGGGATGGCAATACGACGCTGATCCATGAAGTCACCCACCAGGTGATGAATGATTGGCTGGGACGGCTGCCGGTGTGGGTGGTGGAGGGGGCGGCGGAATACGTCACCGCCGGGCGCTATACCAAGGGAAGGCTGACGCTCCGGGGCCATGGGAAAAATATGACCGAATATCGCCACCTGGCCAACTCGGGGGTGGAAACGGTGCCTTTGGAAAAGCTGATGAAGATGGATGACCAGACCTGGGCGAATGCCCTGAGGAACGACAATGCCGGCATCAATTATTACTCGGCCATGCTGCTCTTTTATTACTTCTGCCACCAGGATGGGGACGGCACCGGGAAGGGCCTGATCGATTATTTTGCCGCGAGGAGCAAGGTCCGTAATGACCAGGACGAGGCCCACCGCGAGCAATTCCTCGTCCGGGGAAGGGATGCCCTCGCGATGCAAAAAGACTTCCGCAAGGGAATGGCCTCCGCAGGCATCCGTCTCCAGTAGGGACGTTTTATCGGGCTCAGGCCTCAAGGTCAGGAATCTGTGCCGGCGCGCAGGCGATTCAAATGAACCTTTGCCGCAGACTTCATCCGGGTCAGCACGTAATACACGGTCTGGCTGCGGACGCGGACCAGTTCCGTACCGACGATCTTGGTGACGAAGTCGGCCGGGACTTCAAGGATACTGGCGGCGGTGCTGCCATTCAGGCCCTGGCAAAGAATCGACGTCATGGCCCGGGTGAGCGTCTGCACCTGCGGCCCCAGTGAGATCTTATAGCTGATGGTGCCATCGGCGGCGGCAGTGAGGAACACGCCTACGGTGTCAGTACACTCCTCATCCTTCCGGATATCTTCCAGATCGAAGGTTTCACCCTCCGCCGGGGCGTAGAGCGGTGCGGTGTCCGCCATGTTGATGAGCATTTCCCGCCGTTCGGTTTCGGGCAGGCCGGCGAAGAGGTCGATCAGATCCTGGAGAGGCGGCGGATACATGGAAGGAGGTAATCAGGGGGCTGGAGGGCGGAAACGGGAGAGGGCAGCAGGAGCACGGCCTTTCCTGAAAGCGGAGTACTGCCGGTGGTAAACAGTTCCCTAGCTGCGTTCGATAGGGGAACGGACCATGTTGCCCCACTCGGTCCACGAGCCGTCGTAGTTGCGGACCTTTTGGTAGCCCAGGAGATATTTGAGGACGAACCAGGTGTGGCTGGAACGTTCGCCGATGCGGCAGTAGGCCACGATGTCGTCGTCCGGTTTCAGGCCGAGAGTCCCGGCGTAGAGATCGCGGAGTTCCTCTGCGGATTTGAAGGTGCCATCGGGATTGGCCGCCTTGGCCCAGGGCATGCTTTTGGCGCCCGGGATATGACCCCCGCGGAGCACGCCTTCCTGCGGATACTCGGGCATGTGGGTCACTTCGCCGCTGAATTCACCGGGGCTGCGCACGTCCACCAGCGGAAGGCCGGCTTTCATGTGGGCGAGGGTGTCGGCGTAGAAGGCGCGGATTTCGTCATCCAGCCGGCGGGGCGGGACGGCATAGGAAACCGGGGCCGGTTCCGGAATTTCGCGGGTGAGCGGACGGGCTTCCGCCACCCATTTGGCGCGGCCCCCGTCGAGGATTTTGCAATTCGTGTGGCCGAAGAGGTGGAAGACCCACATGGCGTAACAGGACCACCAGTTGGACTTGTCGCCGTAGAAGATCACGGTGGTTTCCGGGGTGATGCCATAACGGCCGCACATGGCGGCGAAAGCTTCCGGCCCGATGTAATCGCGCACCAGTTGATCATTCAGGTCGCGCCGCCAGTCGATGTGCACCGCCCCGGGAATGTGGCCGGTATCGTAAAGGAGCAGGTCTTCATTGCTCTCCACGATCCGGAAACCGGGGGTATCGAGGTTTTTATCAAGCCAGTCCGTGCTGACAAGGGCATCGGGATGGGCGTAGGCGGCAAATTTTTCACTCATGGCAGGCAAGGCGGTGGAGGAACAGCGGACCACACGGCCCCGGCGCAATCAAGAGGGTTTCCCTTGTTGCAGACCGTCCTCCTCCAAGAGCCGGCCCGGCTTTTTGAATGGGACCGGCCCGTGGCCTTCCGGCTCAGGGGAAGAGCCGGGGCACGAAAGTCACGAGGTAATTCCGCCAGACGGGCCAGGAGTGATTTCCTTCCGTCACCGTGTATTCGTGGTTCAGGCCTTTTTCCTTGAGGAGGGTATCGAAGGAATTGTTGGCGTTGAAGAGGAAGTCTTCCTTGCCGCAGGCGATCCAGAGCAGTTTCAGGCGCGAATTGACTCCTGCAGGATCCGCCAGGGCGGCTCCGATGAGTTTTTCGCCGGGCACTGCCGAGCTGAAGGCTCCAATTTGGGAAAACCGGTCATTCAGCGTCAGGGCTACCGTCAGGGCGTGGTGGCCGCCCATGCTCAGACCGGCGAAGGCGCGGGCAGCAGGATCGGGATTCACATGATAGGCTTTTCCGATCAGCGGAATGACATCCGTGGTGAGTTCCTGACAAAAAGCCCTGGTGTTGTCGCCAGCGTAATCATCCTTCCAGCCGGCGCCCGGTGGCAGGGCATGGGCGTCGGGCATTACCACCAGCATGGGCTTGGCTTTCTTTTCGGCGATCAGGCTGTCGAGGATCCAGTGGGCTTTTCCATGGACCGTCCACGATTGGTCATTGTCGCTGAAGCCATGGCTCAAATACAGCACTGGCAGGGCGGGGCCGTCTGCCCGGTAGCCGGGAGGCGTGTAAACCACGAGCCGCCGCCATTTGTTGAGGACTGTGGATTGGTAGTCGAGCTGGGAAACCGTGCCGTGCGGGATGTCCTGCAGATCCCATGGCGCCGGTGGATTGGCCGGAATGTGAAGAATGCTGCTCCCCGGCGCCCGCTGCGGTTTGATCATGGGATTCAGGTGATCAATGATATTCATGCCATCGACCTTGAAGCTGTATTCAAACACCCCGGCGGCCACCGGCCCGGTGGTGCCGGTCCAGAATCCGCCTTCTCCTTTCTCCAGTTTCAATTCCGGGCCGAATTGCCCTGACACCTTCACCTCCTGGGCTTGCGGTGCCCGGCAACGGAAAGTGACCCGTCCATCCGGCAGCAATTCCGGTGAAGTGGGCGCCGGGTTCAATTTCGGGCGGGCGGGCGGGGGAGTGCCCGCGATGGCATGAAGACAAAGCGAAGCTAGGGCGAGGGCTGGAAGGATGAATTTCATGATCGGGGATGTGACAATCCGGGCGCAAAGGGGTTCAAAGTGAAGAAATCTTAGGGGTTCCGTCTGATTCGCGGAAGGATCAATTTTATTTTGGCTGACCGGAAAGCCCCTGAACTTGATCTTCGTGCCGAGAACCAGAGGCTGCGGGAGGAGATCTTCCGGCTGCAGGCCGGAAAAACCAAGGAGCCAAAAGGGCAGGGCGAGTGAGCAGTGGGGCTACTGTGGCACGGGCTCAAAGCGCACCCAGTCCAGATTCATCATTTCCCGGTCGATCCCGGGCTTGAGGAAGATCAGAAAAACGTCGGAGCGGGGCTGGCCGGGTGGCAGCGGCGCGGTGGTTTCGATCCAATTGCCGGCCGCGCCGGTCGGCTTGATCTCAAGGCTGGCGAGGAGTTCCCCGTCGGGCTTTCCGGCACGGACCTCGATGGTGCCGCTGGTGCCCGCGCTGGCGGTGCGGCAGGTGATGGCACCGGACTGGTCGAGCGGGATGCCGGAGAACTTGAGGGAATGAAGATGGCCGATGCCGCCGATGGCTTTTTTGCCGCTGGCGCTCTCAACGTTCTGGATCGCCGCACCGCTGATGCCGGTAGCCTGCTCGGCCTCGATGCGGCGGGATCGCAGGGTGATGCTGGTTTGTCCGACGATGGCGGGCACGGCATCGCGGCCGGCATCGGTGAAGCTGGCGTCGAGCACCGCACTGGTGATGTCAGGATCCGCAGGGGCCGCGGCTTCCCCGGCGAGGGCCCGGGTCAGTCCGGGGCTTCCCTGGCCGGGTTCCAGGCTGAAAATATACCGGACCATCTGATGCAGCTCGTCGACGCTGTGCTGGGGATGGGGCAGCATGGGGAGCGGTCCCCAGATGTTGGTGGAGCCTTTGCGCACGCGGTCGACGCTGACATCTTCTGCCCCGGCCTGAGCCCGGTATTTGCCCGCGATATCCATCAGCGACGGGCCCACGATTTTCTGCTCCACGGCATGGCAATTGAAACAGTCACTCTGTTTCATGAGGCTCAAACCCGGGGGGAGATTGGCGCGTCCGCCCTTGAGCCAGGAGGTGCTGACAAGGGTGCGGGAGCCAAAGGAGTCCTGATTCGTCAGGGAATCCCCATCCTCGGCGTCCTGCACGTGGACTTTCCATAGCACGGGGCGCCCGGGAGTGAAAAAGTCACCCTCGCGGGGCGATTCAAACGCAACCTTCGGCGGGGCATTGCCCACCGTGACCGGCACGTTGCTGGTGGCCACCCCGCCTTGCCCATCCTGGAGGCGGAGCTCGATGGTGTAGGCCCCTGGCTGGGTCAGGACGGTTTGGGTGTCAGGGTCCGTACTGAGCAGGGTATCGCCGGGATGCAGCCGCCACTCCACTTTGAAAGGGTCTCCATCCCGGTCGGAGGAACCGGCGCTGCTGAGCTGCACGGTGAGGGGTTCGCGTCCGGCGGTATTTTGAGCAGTCAGCACCGGGGCCGGGGCGAGATTGCCCCATTGATAGGAAATGCGGATGAGCCTGGCGTCCGGGTTGACCCCCCAGGTTTCACCATAGTCCAGCAGGTAGAGGGCACCGTCATGGCCGAAGGTCATGTCCACCGGCCGCCTGATCTGAAAGCGCTTGCTGTCATCCTCCTTGCCTTGGGCGAGGCGGATGGCCTGGGTGAAGGGCAGGAGTCCAGTCAGCCGGTCGTCGGCCCCGAGACGGGCCCACACCAGGAAGGGGCGTTGCCAGTCGTAAATGAGGAGACAGTTTTCAAAATAGGGAGGGAAACCACCGGTGTTGCGGAAGGTCTCGGAGAAGTGGAAAACAGGACCGGCACAGGCCGTGCGGCCGCCCGAGCCGAGAAGCGGAAAGCGCTCCGAGGCGCCGCTGGGATACCAGATCAGGGGATCCTGCACCGGGGGCAATTCTTTCGCTCCGGTGTTGTTCGGGCTGGTGTTGAGAGGTTTCCGCGGGTCATAGATGGGGCCCGGGGTGCGGGTCACAAAATCGAACTCGCGGTAGGCTTCCGTGCCCCGGACATACGGCCAGCCGTAATTGCCCGCCTGCCGGATTTGATTGATGGTATCGTAGCCCTGCGGGCCCCGGTCCTGGTTGGGGCCCCCGGCGTCCGGACCGACATCCCCGGAATAAACGGTGCCGGTTTTGGCATCGATGTTGAAGCGCCAGGGGTTGCGCAGGCCCATCGCGAAGATCTCCGGTTTTGTCAGGGGAGTGCCGGGTTTGAAAAGGTTGCCTTCGGGGAGGGCATAGCCGCCCTCGGGGGTGGGGCGGATGCGGAGGATCTTGCCGCGCAAATCATTGGTGTTGCCTGCCGATTTTTGCGCGTCCCAGGGGCCGCGGTCCGGCCGCTCATCCAGCGGGGCGTAGCTGTCGGAATCGCCGAACGGGTGGGTGTTATCCCCGGTGGAAATGTAGAGACAGCCGTCCGGGCCGAACCGCATGGTGCCGGCATGGTGGCAGCATTCCTGGCGTTGTTCCTCCCATTGCAGGAGATCCTTGCGGCTGGCGGGATCCATCCGGTTGCCTGCAATGGTGAACCTGCTCAGCATCTGTCCGGGAAAGTCATTGGGAGAATGCAGCAGGAAAATCCAGCCGTTCTGGAGGAATTGAGGATCCAGCGCCATCCCGAGGAGCCCGTTTTCGTTGGCCGTGGTTACTGCGATACTGCCCACTTCAGCGATTTGACCGGTCTCCGGCAGGAAGACCCGGACCTTGCCGGCGATCTCGGAAAAAAAGATCCGGCCATCTTCAAGGCGGGACAGGTGCATGGGCTGAGGCATCCCTTCGGCCAGCACCTCCACTTTGAATCGAAAATCGGGCGGGATATCCGCTCCAGGAGAGGCTGAAATCAAGCACCAACCAAGCAGCAGGGTAAAGGAACGGATCATGACACGGATGGAGCGCTGCAGGGAGACACAAGGTTGATTGTTGGTTAGATTCCGCCCGGGGCGCATCGGGGCGTGGCTGGTGAACGCCATCAGTCCAGATACAGGAACTCATTCGAGCACAGCAGCACCTGGGCGTAGGCGGCGAGGGCGGAGGCGCCGGGGCCTCCGAAGTCCTTGGTGGCGTCGGCAAGGACAAGGTTGCTGGTGGTGTCGCGGATGACCGGCGACCACGAGAAGCTGTCGGAGTTGGGGCTGCCCTGACAATCGAGAATGAAGTCGAGAATGTCGCCGGCTTTGAGCTCAAGGCCGGGGATGGTGGCGTCTACCTTGCCGGCGGGCGGGACGGGCCAAGTGCCCAGCAGGCCCAGGCGGGAGTGGACGATGAAGGCGGTGATCCCAGTGCTTTGGTCAGACGGGAGGGTGGCGGTGCCGCTGAGTTCCACCCGGGCATCGCCAGGCGCGACCCAGCGGCGGATGGCGGATTGGGCGGAGGTGCTGCCGGGGTGGCCACCCTCGCGGTTGAGGTTCACGTAGCCAAGCGCGGGGTCCGGCACGGTGGCGGAGGGGGACCAGCGGTTTTCCTGATAGTGCGGGAAGGGAGTGAAGGTGGTGGTCAGGGTGGCGGGATCGAAATCGCCCCAGCCATTCTGCCAGGCAGTGCCGGTTTGGCGGGGTTGGACAGTGAGGTCGTGGAGGCAGGCGAGGCCGAGTTCGATTTCGTCAGGCGCGGGGTCGCGGGCCAGCACCGTGCGGTAGAGGTGACGGATGGTTTCCGGGCCGTCGGCGGTGGGTTTTCCTCCGGCGAGCCGTTCGGCCTGGGCGGTGACGAACGGACTGTTCATCATGTAAAGGGCCTGCTGCGGCACGGTGGTCTCGAAGCGTTTGGGGGCGGTGGCATCCGGGCTGGCGAAGTCGAAGGTGCGGAAGAGTCCGGGCAGATTCTGCCGGTCCACCAGGCCGTAGAGGGTGCGGCGGGAGGTTCCGGCCCCGGTGACCATTTCCTGGCCGCGCCCACCGGGGGTGCGGTCCAGATTGCCGCTGACGGCGAGCAGGGAATCGCGCAGTGCCTCAAAGTCGAGACGGCGGCGGTTTTGCCGCCAGTAGAGGCGGTTTTCCGGGTCCTTGGCGGCGGCTTCCGGATAGGTCAGGCTGGACTGCTGCCAAGTGGCTGACAGGAGAATGGAGCGGATCAGTTTTTTGGTGGACCAGCCTTCGGCCATGAATTGCGCGGCCAATTGGTCGAGCAGTTCCGCATGGTCCGGGCGGGCGGTGCGCACCCCGAAATCCGACGGCGTGTCCACCAGCGGCGTGCCGGTCAGATACGTCCAAACGCGGTTCACCCACACGCGGGCGGTCAGTGGATTCTGGGGCGAAGCAATGGACTGGGCCATTTCCAGGCGGCCGCTGCCTTGGGCAAAAGTGGGTCGTTCCGCGCCGGGGGTGAGGGCCTTGAGGAAGCGGCGGGGCACCTGCGGGCCGCGGCGTCCCTGATTGCCGCGCAAGAAAATAACGGGTTCCACCGGTTGGGGTTTGTCCACCATCACCATGGCGCGCGGTGGAGCGGCGGGGTTGGTGGCTTTGAATTTTTCCACCTCCTTCACGAGGTCGCGCAGCTGGTTGCGGTGCTTGCGGTTGAAGGGCGGTTTTTCCTGGTAGGGCGTCAGGAGATCCAGATAGGGCAGGGGCTTCCTGGGCTCCGGGGGATGCAGGCGGCGGAAGGCGGCCACGGCTTCTTCCTTCTTCGCCAGTTCGGCCTGGTAATGGCGGTATTCCGGGGAGTCGTCGGGTTGGCCGATGAGCGGTTTGTCGTTGGGCTCGGTACTGCTGGCAAAGACGCCATAAAGCGAATAGTAGTCGGCAGTGGGGATGGGATCAAACTTGTGGTCGTGGCAGCGGGCGCAGCTGACGGTCAGGCCTTGGGTGCCGCGGAAGACGACGTCGAGGCGGTCGTCAATGATGTCAGGTTCGGAATTCAGGAAGCGCCGGCCGAGGGTCAGGAACCCCATGGCGGCGAGGTCCTGAGGCTGCTTTTCCCAATCGGTCACCCGGTCGGCCGCCAATTGCAGGATGAGGAAGCGGTCGTAGGGCAGGTCGTTGTTGAAGGCGGAGACCAGCCAATCGCGGTAGGTGTAGGCGTAGGCGTAGCGGCGTTCCTCCTGGAAGACATAGCCTTTGGTGTCGGCATAACGGGCGATATCCATCCAGCGGCGGGCCCAGCGTTCTCCAAAGTTGGGGGAGCCCAGCAGGCCGTCCACCAGCCGCGGCCAGGCATCGGGTGAGGGATCGCTGACAAAGGCCTGCACCTGCTCGAAGGTGGGCGGCAGTCCGGTCAGATCGAGCCAGGCGCGGCGGGCGAGGGTGGCGCGGTCGGCTTCCGGAGAAAGGGTCAGGCCGGCTTTTTCCAGGCCGGCGAGCAGGTGGGCATCCAGCGGTTGCCGCACCCGGTCGGCGGCCTTTATGACCGGAACGGGAGGCATCACCACCGGCTGAAAGGCCCAGTGCTGCCGCCAGTTTTCCACGGCGGCGGCGGGGGCGGCCTCTTCCGGCCAGGGCAGGCCCTGCTGCACCCAATCCGTCAGGACCGCGATGGCTTCCGGGGGCAGTTTGTCCGCCTTTTTGGGCATCGCCTCCACGCCTTCGGCATGCTGGATGGCTTTGAGCAATTTGCTTTCTGCCGGTTTGCCCGCTTCCGCGACAATCCCGTAATCGCTTCCCCGCAGAATGGCCGCGCGGGAGTCGAGCCGCAGGCCGTTGTTTTGTTTCTGTGGTCCGTGGCAGGAATAACAATGTTCGGCCAGCAAGGGACGGACTTTGCTCTCAAATGTGTGAAGTTGCTCCGGAGTGAAGTCACCGGCCCGCAACGGCGCTGGAGCGACCGGCAGGCTGGCCACGGCAAGCAGAAGACTAAAGGGGAATCGGGGGAACAACATGGGGGTTCCTTGCGATACGTCGGCCGGGGCGGCCTGTTTTCGCTTCATCGGCCTGCCTGACCAGACAAACACCGACTTCATGGGATCTTCATCCTCAGACTTTGAATCTCGGATTCTGGCTGAGGAATTGGAGCGGGTTTTGATAGAGGATCTGGTCGATGAAATTCGCGTCGTAACCGCGGCGGCGCATTTCGAGGGCGGTGCGGGGGACGGCCAGGGGATCGCTGTGGCCCCAGTCGCAGGCGCTGTTCAGCCAGATGTGCTCGTGGCCGTAGAGTTCCAGCATGTCGATGGCGCGATGCGGGGTGGCTTTGCTCTCGGGGTAAAGCGTGATGCCGGCCCAGAAGCCGCGGTCGAGGACCAACGGCGCGGTGTGCTCTTCGACGTGGTCGATGATGACCCGCTCCGGGCGGAGGGTGCTGAAATTCTGGATGGCGTCGAGAATGAGACGGGTGCCTTTGAGTTTATCCTCCAGGTGCGGCGTGTGGACGAGCACGAGTTGATCGTGGTCGGCGGCGAGCTGCAGGTGTTTTTCGAGGATGAGGAGCTCGTTCCGGCTGTTTTTGTTGAGGCCGATTTCACCAATGCCGAGGACATTGGGCTTGGAAAGGAGATCAGGAATCAGGGCGATGACGTCGTCGGCGAGTTTGGTGTCCTCGGATTCCTTGGGATTGATGCAGAGCCAAGTGTAGTGCGGCAGGTGGTATTTTTTGGCGCGGCGGGGCTCGTATTCGGTGAGCTGCAGAAAGTAGTCGTAGAAGCCGTGGGCGTTTTTCCGGTCGAAGCCGGCCCAGAAGGCGGGTTCGCAAACGGCGGCACATCCGGCCATGACCATGGCCTGATAGTCGTCGGTGGTCCGGCTGACCATGTGCCCGTGGGGTTCGATGTAGCGCATGCGGGGGAAGTTTTCAGTTTTCAGTGGGCAGTTTTCAGCGGGGGCTGCTGCTTCTTGAGGCGTGAGCTATGGTTATTTCCTGGGAGCCCCGAAAGCTCCTTGGATGGTGGCGGCGGGAATGGGTTCGAGGGTGGAATCGCTGAGCGATTCCAGGATGCGGCGGACGCGGTGGGGGTCTTCCGAGAGGAGGAGGGGAATGGCTTCGCGGAGGGCCGCGAGGCGGTAATCGTCCTGCTGGCCGTGGCGCTGGACGCGGTCCAGGAAGGCCGCGACATCCAGCAGGGAAGCGCGGGCGGCGATGAATTGCAGATCTGGCAGCGAGGGCATGGATTTAATTCCGCGGGGTCAGCGGGGTGACAGCGACCTGTTCGTTTTGTCCATACGCAGGGGATTCCTTCAGGGCTTGGGGGTTATTTCTGAGATAAGCCATTGCATGTTTGTCTCTCAGGCTCAGCAGCAGCCCTACTACCGAAGCAACGAGCAGGAGTAGAATGATGAGTGGAGTTTCACCAAAATAAAACTTACAGCCAAGCCATATCATTATCCAGACGATCACCAGCATCGATTTCATCCCAGTCGCCTGGGCGCTGTTTTCCAAGCGTTTGAAACAGAAACTCTCCACTTTCGGATTCATGGGCTTGGGCTTGGCTTTTGAGGTGGGTCAGCAGAGGTCTGATAGCTTTCCCTTTTTCAATAGCTGCCCGGGGTGAAGAGGTTCACCGGAGCCATGGTGGCCTGGGCGGCCGCGAAATGAGGGCCGGGGGCGCGGCCGGCACCCATGGCGATGAGTTGGCTGCAGGTGACGAAGCGGTAGCCGCGGGCGAGCAGGCCATCCAGGGTGGCGGGCATGGCGTCGATGCTGGGGGCGTGGATATCATGCACAAGGATGATGCCGCCGGGCTTGGTGTTGGTGAGAATGCGGTTGGTGATGACGGCGGGGCCGGGGCGCTTCCAGTCCTCGGGATCGACCGACCAGAGGATGGTGGGGTAGCCGTATTCACTCATGATGAATTGTTTTTGGCGGGCGGTGATGGCACCGTAGGGCGGACGGTACATGCGGGGAGCGACTCCCACCACACTCAGAATTCCGGCATTGGCGCGGTCGAGTTCACTGCGGACCCCGCTGTCGCCGAGGCTGGAAAGTTTGGGGTGGTTCCAAGTGTGGTTCGCCATTTCATGACCGTCGGCGACGATGCGGCGCACGATGTTGGGGTAGCGGGCCACGTTGGTGCCGACACAGAAGAAGGTGGCCTTGATACCGCGCGAAGAGAGCATGTCGAGCAGGCGCGGGGTATTGGAGGCGTGCGGGCCGTCATCAAAAGTGATGGCGATGAAGGGGGAGGTGATGTTGCCGACGCGGCTGTAGCTCAGCTGGGTGCCGGGCGGGAGGCTGCCCACCGGCAGATTGACGCCTTGGTTTTTCAAGCCGGGCCGGGCGCTGGGCGGTGGGGTGGCCGCGGTCTGGCCGGGTTTTTTCCGTTGGCAGGCGGTCTGGCTAAAGGCGAGGACGGCCAAGCAGAGGAGGGAAAGAAACTTCATGATGGGGGAAAATGGCGCAAAAAGGAATCATACAGTGCCGTCTTTGCTTCCACGGGTCAAGAGCGCGGGGCTTTTCAGCATGGTGGGGCATTTTGGGCGGGGTGCCGGGCCCGTTGGACCTCAGGGGACGGGCGCGGTCATGGATTTCCCTACGCCACGGGACTTGCCGGATGGGGTTCCGGGTTTCTAGTGGACCGCTATGCTGAGGGCTGCATTTTTTGGGTTATGGATCGGGTTCCCGCTTGGGCTGCACGCGGTGGACTTCAAGCGTGACATCGCGCCCATCTTCAAAAAGCACTGCTATGAGTGCCACAGCGAGGCCAGCGGCAAAAAGAAAAATGGCTATGTCTTTGATGATCTGGAGGTCCTCGCGGGCGATATCCGACCTTCGGGGATGATTGATCCGGGCCGTCCTGGCGAGAGTCCGCTGATGGAGTTGCTGACGCTTCCTGAGGGGGACAAACGCCGGATGCCGCCCGATGGCGACGGACTTTCCCCCAAGGAGCTCAAGCTGATGCGTGATTGGATCACGGAGGGGGCGAGCCTGGAGAAAAAATCCACCACCAAGCCCTCAGGACTGACCCCGAAGAAAGTTCCTGACAAACCGGAGGCACCGGCGCCGGAGCAGTGGACCAGCGCGGACGGAAAAGTGATCACCGCGGTGTTCGTGGCGGTGGAAGGCGGGGTGGTGGTGCTGAAGATGAACGGAAAACCCTACCGGGTGCCTCTGGAAAAACTGTCGGAAGCCAGCCGGAAACAGGCGGTGGAACGGAAGTCTTGAGGGCCGGCGGAGCCAAGCCACGACCCATCACACGGGCCGGATCGTGCCGCGTTCGACTTGATAGCGCTGGGCGTGGAGGGGTTGGGTGTCGAGCCAGCCGAGGTGCGTGGTAGTGATGAGTTTTTGGGAACCGGCGGGAAGGACCGCGAGCAGGGCGTTGCGTCGGTGGGGGTCGAGTTCGCCGAAGATGTCGTCGAGCAGGAGGATGGGGGATTGCTGGCGGGCTTCGTGCAGGAGGGTGGCCTGGGCGAGTTTGAGCGCCAGGGCGATGGTGCGCTGCTGGCCTTCGGAGGCGAAGGTGCCGGCGGGCAGGCCATCCAGGGCGGGCAGGAAGTCATCGCGGTGCGGGCCGCAAAGGGTGACGCGGCGGCGGGCTTCCTCGGCGCGGCGTTCGAGGAGCTGGGCGCTCAGGTGCTCGGAATCGCCCCCGGGCTGCCATGTCAGGGAAAGGACTTCCGGGGTGGCGGAGCCGGGATCGGCGGCGCGGATGGCGGCGTGGGCGGCGGCGGCGTGCGGGGTGAGTTTTTCGAGCAGGGCGGCGCGGAGGCGGAGCAGGGATTCGCCGTGGGGGACGAGGACGGCAGTGTAGGCATCGATTTCCTGCCAGGACGGGGAGGCGTCGCGTTTGAGGAGGAAATTCCGTTGGCGGAGGGCTTTTTCGTAGGCCTTGAGTGCAGCGCGGTATTCCGGGAAAAGCTGGCTGCCAAGGAAGTCGAGGTAGCGGCGGCGGGGTTCGCCGGTGCCGGAGACGAGTTCGAGGTCGCCATTGCCCATCCAGACCACCAGGCCGCTGGCGGCCAGATAGTCGGCCGTGCGGCGGGCGGGTTCGCCGTCGATGAGGAGTTTTTTTTCCGCACCCCGGGTGGTGTGGGTGAGTTCGTGTCCATCGAAGGTGCCGGCGACGCCGAAACCGTCGGTCCCGAAGCGGGCCAGTTCCTTGCCGGTGCTGGTGCGGGGCGATTGGAGGCGCAGCAGGACGCAGACCGCTTCGAGGATGGAGGTTTTCCCCTGCGCGTTGTCGCCCGTGAAGAGCGTGATGCCACCGCCCAGGGCGCAGGAGAGCGTGGGGAAACAACGGAAGTCGCGGAGGCGGAGGGAAGTCAGGGACAAGGGCGGGGAAATTGAGATCGTGGCAGCGTCCTACATCGAACGCTCATGCCCGCACGTCGAAAGCGAAATCTTGAGGATCAGTGCCGGTACCCGCGCGGGCGGGAATGCGTTGCAGGGTGAACGCGGGAGGGTAGGTTGCCGGCCTATGAATCCCCTCAAGTCATTGATTGTTGCCGGGTCTTTTGTTTTTGCCGCGTTGCTGGTTCCTTCCCTGCAGGCAGGGGAGGTGACAGCGAAAGCGGTGGAGTATGCGGAAGGCAATACCACCCTGGAAGGCTGGCTGGCGGTGCCGAAGACGGTGTCAGGAAAGGTGCCGGGCGTGCTGGTGATTCATGACTGGGTGGGAGTGCAGGCTTACTCGAAAGGACGCGCCGAACAATTGGCCGGTCTGGGTTATGTGGCGATGGTGGCGGACATTTACGGCAAGGGGGTGCGGCCTTCGAATCCGAAGGACTCAGCGGCCGAGGCCGGGAAATTCAAGGCCGACCGGAAGTTGTTCCGGATGCGGTTGCTGGCGGGTCTGGAGGAGCTGAAAAAACAGCCCAATGTCGATCCGGAAAAAGTGGTGGCGATTGGTTATTGCTTCGGCGGCACCGGGGTGCTGGAACTGGCCCGGGCCGGGGCCGATGTGAAGGGCGTGGTCTCGTTCCATGGCGGATTGGATTCCCCCACGCCGGCGGATGGCAAAAACATCAAGGCCAAGGTGCTGGTGCTGCATGGCGCGGATGATCCGTATGTGCCTGCCGAGGGCATCGCGGCGATGACGGCGGAGTTCAACGCCGCCAAGGTGGACTGGCAGATGGTCAGTTACAGTGGCGCGGTGCATTCCTTCTCGAATCCAGGAGCGGGCAGCGACATCAGCAAAGGCAATGCCTACGATGCCAGGGCGGATGCGCGGTCGTGGACGCATATGCGGGCGTTCCTCGACGAACTTTTCGCCCCGTCCGCCAAATGACCGACGCCCCATCGCTGATCACCCGCGAGGAGGTGATGTTTTTTGATACCGATGCCGGAGGGGTAGTGCATAACATTGCCTATCTGCGCTTCATCGAAACCTGCCGCACCCGTCTGGCGGGGCAGATGGGAATGAATATGCGGGAGATGGTGGCGCTCGGCGAGGTGCCGGTGGTGGTGCGTACGGAGATCGATTACCGGCGGCCGGCGCTGCTGAGCGATCATCTGGAAATTCATGGCGTGCTGGATTCGATGGAGCGGGCGCGCTTCTGGTGCCGCTTTGAAATCCACCGCCCGTCCGATGGGGCGCTGCTGGTGACGAGCCGGCAGGCGCTTGCTCTCGTGAATCTGAAATCCGGCCGGCCGGTGCGGCTGCCGGTGGAGTGGCGCGAGCGGTATGGAGTCACGGATTAACTGAAACCGAATTTATGCAATACGTCCTGATCATTCATGAAGTGGCCGACTACGAGGCCTGGAAAAAGGTCTTTGATGGCGCGGCCGGCATCCGGAAGGAGGCGGGGGAGCGCAGCTTTCAAGTGCTGCGTTATGAGCACGAGCCGAACCGCATCGTGCATTTCTCGGCTTGGACTTCGATCGCGGAGGCCAAGGCCTTTTTCGAATCACCCCGGCTGGTGAAGATCCGCCAGGAAGCCGGGGTGAAGGCACCAGACTTTATCTATTTGGATCAGATCGAATCGGGCGTGCTGTAAAACCGGGGGCGGTGAGCTTCCGATTGCCCGGCGGGAGCGACGCGGCACGATGGGGCCATGGCTTGGAGTTTAGCGCAGGAATTAAGGGAAGATCCGATCGTGGTGACGGGGCGGGGCGTGGTGTCAGGCTGCGGGATTGGGGTGACGGCCTTGGTGGAGGCGGGGCGGACGGGCCGGCCAGGCGGAAAATGGGTCGAAGTGGCCGGGCAGCGGTATGCGGGATGCTTGGTGGAGAATTGGGCAGGAAGCGGAAAAGGGAAACGGCTGGACCCGAGTGTGCAGTTTGCCCTCGGGGCAGCGGAGGAGGCGATGCGGGAGGCGGGTTTGGCGGAAAAGCCGGGTCTCAGTGCCGACCGGGAACGGCTGGGAGTGGCGGTGGGGACTTCGCGGGGATGTCAGGCGCAGTGGGAGGTGGCGCAGGCCGCCGTGGCCGGCGGGAAGCGGGCGCGGCCTACCCTCGCGGCGACGACCACCCTGGCCGCATTGAGCGGGGCGGTGGCGCAGCAGGCCGGAGCCCGGGGGCCGGGGATGACGTTGTCGGCGACCTGTGCGTCCGGGGCGGTGGCGATTTGTTATGCCGCCGAGCAACTGCTGCTGGGCCACGCCGATGTGATGCTGGCCGGGGGGGCGGATGCGGTGCGGAACGGCTTGGTTTTTCCCGGCATGGCCGGGGCGGGACTGCTGGGCTCCCATGCGGAGGCGGGGCGGGTCTGCCGGCCGTTTGAGGCGTCGCGGAATGGGTTATTGCTGGGGGAAGGCGCGGGCTTTGTGGTGCTGGAGCGGGCTTCCCATGCGGCGGCCCGCGGAGCAGTTCCGCTGGCCCGGCTGGCGGGTTGGGGGCAGACGATGCACGATGGGGCCGGGAAGACGGGATTGAGTGAGGACGGGGGGGCCCTGGCCGGGGCGATGCGCCGGGCCCTGACGATGGCTGGAATTGAATCGCAGGCCGGGGGCGGCCGGGAGGTGGGTTATGTGAATGCGCACGGAACGGGCACCCCGTTGAACGACCGGGCCGAGGTGGCGGCCTTGCGCACGGTTTTTGGGGACCGGCTGCCGCCCGTGAGCAGCACCAAACCGGTGACGGGGCATTGTCTTGGGGCCACCCCGGTCATGGAGGCGGTGATCGCGATGGCCGCCTTGGCGGGCGGTTGGCTTCCGCCGCAGCCGCAGTGTCAGGAAGTGGACGCTGCCTTGGCTCCGTTGGACGTTCCCCGGGAGGCCGGGAGGACGTTGGGTGGTGGGCTGGTGATGTCGAATTCGCTGGGTTTTTGGGGCTATCACGCGTCGCTGATTTTCGGACGGGTGCCGCCAGCCGGATGATCCGATATCACACGCCGGGCTGGCAGACCGGGCACCAGCAGGCGGTGCGGCCACGCAGGGTTTCGCGGACGAGGGCTGTGCGGCAGTTTTTGCCAGGACAGAGGCCGCCATCTTTCCAACGGTGCTGCATGAGCCAGGAAGCGGGAGGATCGGACCAGTCGACGGCGATGGTCTTCATGGATTTTTGGCAGATGGCACGGAGCACCTTGCGGAGAGCAGTGGGATCGACGGTGCCGGAGGGAGTGGCGGGATTCAGTTGCAGTTGGTAGCAGACTTCGTCCGCCATCCAGTTGCCGATGCCGGGGAACCAGGCCTGATCGAGCAGGAAAGCCTTCAGCGGGCTGCGGGCGTGGCGTTGCAGGGCGCTGGTGACGCGGGCGGTGGTGAATTGGGGACTGAGGATTTCCGGGGGCAGGGACTGCCAGGCGGCAGGCGGGGTGGAAGGGGATTCATCCAGGCGGACGCTGCCGAACATGCGGAAGTCGCGGAAGATGAGGGCGGTCGATTTGGTGTACAGGACGAGGTGATCGTGGGCGGTGGGCGGGTGCTCCGGCGGGCCGGTAAGGAGTTCGCCGGTCATGCCGAGATGGCCGCTGAGCCAGAGGCCGCTGGAGAATTCAAAGAGCATGTTTTTCCCGTGAGTGCGGGCGCTGCGGTAGGTGGTGCCAGCCAGCGCGGCGAATGCCGACGGAGGGGTGTTCCGGAAAAATCGTGGTTTCGGCCCGGTGTGGACGCGGAGGATTTTCTGGCTGAGGCCCGGATTCCATTGGGCGGCGTAATAGGAGACTTCGGCTAACTCGGGCATGGGAGGGATTTTTTTTGGAAAAGGCAGGGCACCGCTGAAAAAACGTCCGACGGCCCCGCGGAGCCTCCTGATTCAGCGGCGGGAGGATCTTATCCGTCCTATAAGTCGAATAGCTCCTATTTTCCAGGAGCCGCCGCCTCGACCTTGGCGAGATGCTCCAACAATTCTTCCGGCGGATGGGGCTGGGCGAGTTCCACGGCTTTACGGAGGATTTTCAGGGCATTGGGGTAGTCCTTTTTCTGGAAGTGCCACCAGCCGAGACTGTCCAAGTAAGGCGGATGGTCTTTGACGAGTTCGTTGGCGGTGCGGAGCAGTTCGCCGGCGGCTTCGAGGTTTTTGTTTTGACTGAGCCAAAGGTAACCGAGGTCATTGTAGGCGGGGGCGGCCCGTTCGGGTTCGGTGGAGGGGGCTTTTTCGATGGATTGACGGTAGCGGGCTTCGGCTTCCTCCGTGCGCTGGGCACGCTGGGCGACGGTGGCCCAACTGTAATAAAAAGCCGAATCGAGCAGCTTGGGGGAGCGGTCTTTGGCGCGGGTCTCGGCCTGGGTGAGGGAGTCGAGGGCGGCGGAGTGATCGCCCTTTTCGGAGAGGACGCGGGCTTGGAGATAAAGGAGAGACGCGGAGTCCGGATGGAAAAAGAGACCACGTTTGATCAGGGTCAGGGCTTCGGTGGACCGTTTGGCCTTCAGGAGCTCGGTGGTCGTGGTGCCATAATCGCGGGGATCGCCGTTTTCGAGATGAAGCAGGGAGGCCCGATGGGTGAGGGCCTTGGCGGGATCGGTTTTTTCGTACAGGGAGACCAGGGCTTTGTGCGAGACGGTGTCGCCCGGGTCGATGATGACGAGGGATTCGAACAGCGCGATGGCCTCCAGATTCCGATCCGCCATGCGGAGGAGCTGGCCGAGTTTTTGCCGTGTCTTGAGGTCGCCGGGGCGTTGGGCCGTCACTTTTTGGTAAAGGGCCAGTGCCCGGTCAGGCTGGCGGTTGCGGGCGAAAAAATCGCCCGCGGCTTCTTGCAGGTCCGGACCATCGGGATCCAGCGACAGGGCTTTTTCAATCCCTTGGCTGATGATGCCAAAGTGTTTTTCGTAGGTATCGCGGTCGTCCAGCGGATAGGCATGGCGGGCGGGGGTGACGAGCGCAAGCCAGTAGGCCGGGTCCGTGGACGGGGAACGCAGGGCTTGGTCGATTACCGACTGGGCTTTCTCCCGGTGCTGGTCGGCGAGGTGGAGGCGGACGAGGTGGTCCACCGCATCGGCGGAACCAGGAAATTTGGTGACCGATTCTTCGGCCGTGTGCATGGCGCGCAGTTTCAACTCGGGGGCTTCCTGGTGGTGCTTGTTCAGAAAGCGGGCGAGCGCGAGGAGCGGAGCAGGGTCCTTGGGAAACTGGGTGACGGATTTTTCCAACAAAGCGAGCGCTTCATTCAACTGGCCCTTGTGGGTGTAGAGATCGATCAGGCGCCGGTTGAGGGTGGGCTGGCCAGGATCGAGTTTGGCGGCTTCGAGATACAGGGCAAGGACCAAAGGGTCGTCGGTTTCCTGATCGAGGCGGCGGGCCTTGTAATAAAGGGCGAGGGCGGCCGCACGTTGGACGGCGGGAGATGGATTGGTCTCCGACCGGGGGATGGGCGTTTGGCGGAGCTCCGGTCCGGGCATGACAGAGGCCCACGAAGAAGCCTTGGGGGCATCCGCGTGGGCCTTGTTTGAAAACGTAAGGATCAGGCAACAAGCCAGTCCGGCGGCAGAAGCACTGGGGAAAAAGCGGACGCGGCAGGCCTGAGGCTTGACGGGAATCCGGGATTTCATGCCCCCGAGGCTGCGGGACTAGGACTTGTAACGCAAGCGCTTCTTGTGGCGGTTGGCGCGCATGCGCTTCTTGCGCTTATGCTTGTTGATCTTGGTCTTTCTCCGTTTTTTGAGGGATCCCATGGTAGGTAAAGTGGTTCAGAATGACCCCGGATGGGGGGATCGCACTAAAAACGGGTGGGGAAATTTTGCAAACAGAAATCCGGCCGTAGGGGAATTTAGAATTTGAGGGGGCGCGGGTGCTTTGGAGGGACTGTCCGGGATGGAACTGATGGGAGGGATAGGTCCTATGGGGCCTATATGCCGTATAGGGCCCATGCGATGGGGCAACGCGGTGACAGCGCTGGAAATGACTGGACTTATTGACGGGCTTGGCGGGCAATGGTAGCGGATGACATGGCCAGCAGGAAACCACGCACCACCTGCACTTCCGGAGAAAATCCGGAACTGCCTGCCGATAAATTGAACCCATTGGAGATGCTGAGGCAAATCCACCGGGAGGGAGGTGGCCTCACCGCGGCGGCTGCCATCAATTACATGGAAGAAATCCGTGAAGATCGAAGGCAATGGAAGACCGGGTCAATGGTCTTAATAACCGAAATCGAATCTGGCACCGGAACACGACATCCCGCTCAGTAATCGAAGTGGGATTGAACCGTCCTTGAGGATTATTAGACTGAGGAATCAGGGCGTGAGCAGGTGTTAAAACCTCATCCCTTCCGGCTCAAGTACCACTGCACAAATTTCGGAATCCCTTCCTGGATCGGGGTATTCGGATTGTAGCCGAGGAGGCGTTTGGCTTTGGAGACGTCGGCGTAGGTGAGGGGGACATCGCCGGGTTGGAGGGGGAGGTCCTGAATGATGGCTTTTTTGCCCAAGGCATCCTCGACGGCGGTGATGAGGCCGGCGAGAGTGGTGGTTTGAGAGCCGCCGAGGTTGAAGATGTCGAAGGGGTCGCCCTCGTAGGCGGCGGAGGCCATGATGCCGTCCACGATGTCATCCACGAAGGTGTAGTCGCGGGCGGTGCTGCCGTCGCCATAGCGGGGGACGGGTTTGCCCTGGTCGATCAGGGCGGTGAACTTGGAGATGGCGAGGTCCGGCCGCTGGCGGGGTCCGTAGACGGTAAAGAAGCGCAGGCAAACCGTGCGGATGTTATACAGATTCGTATAGTTGGAGCACATCTGTTCGCCGGCCATTTTGGTCATGGCGTAGGGGGAGATGGTTTGCTCGATGCGGTCAGTCTCGGCGAAGGGGACTTTTTTGTTGATCCCGTAAACCGAGGAACTGCTGGCGAAGACAAAACGGGGCACGCCGGTGGCTTTGGCGGCTTCCAGCAGGTGGAAGGTGCCGTTGATGTTGGTGGCGAGGTAGAGCGCGGGGTCGTCGATGGACGGACGCACCCCGGCCCGGGCGGCCAGGTGGATCACGGTGTCGAATTTCCCTTCGGCAAAGACGCGATCCACAGTGGGACGGTCCCGGAGGTCGCCTTCGATGACGTTGGCCTGGCCTTGGAAGCCGGCGACGTTGGCCCGTTTGATGGCGGGGTCGTAGTAGTCGTTGAATTCATCCAACACCGTCACGGTATCGCCCTGGGCGAGCAGGCGCTCGACCGTGTGCGATCCAATAAACCCGGCACCACCGGTCACGAGCACTTTCATAAGGCCGCGTTCCTACCCTGCCGGGTCCCGCAGGGTCAAGAGGAAAGGCCCAGGGGGGCCGGGCGCCACGCCTGGGCCTCGAGAGACGCTAAGGTTTGGCCGGGGCGGCTTTTGGGAAGCTGTCAGTGCGGAAAGGCGTCAGAGGAAGGCCTTCGGCGCTGGTGACGTTGCACACGGGATTGTCAGCCCAGGCGTAGCGGACGGCGACGGGCGCCAGCACGTCTTTGGCGCTGACTTCGATGGTGTTTTTACCCGTGATTTTGCCCTCGGCCCAGACCCACTTCTGGTCCTGGCCGCAGACCGCGAAACCCTTCAATTCCGCCACGTCATGGGCGCGGAGTTTTTCGGAACCGAAAAGATCAAACGTCAGGACTGCTTTGCCCTCGGAGATGGCCACGGATTGATACTCGGGGCTGCGGTACACCAGCTTCTGGCCGTAATCCCGGGAGAGGGTCCAGCGGGCGAGGCGTTCCGCGACGTCGCGTTTGTCGCGCGGGTGGATGTCGGCGGCTTCGCCGAGGTCGATGATGACGGCTTGGCCGCCATTCGGGAGGGCGCTGATGGTTTTGGTCTGGCTTTCGCGCAGTTCCGCCCATTCGCTGTCGCCGGGCTGTGGTTGTTCCGCTTTGAAGTCGGCCAGTTGGACCCAATAAAACGGGAAGTCGCCCTGGCCCCATTCTTTGCGCCAATGGGAAATCATGAGAGGGAACAGATCGGCATATTCCGCGGCGCGGGCGGCGTTGGATTCGCCCTGATACCAGATCGCGCCCTTGATGCCATAACCAATGGTGGGCAGCAGCGAACCATTGTAGATGTTGCCGGGACGGGCGTTGCCGGAGAGCCAGGCTGTGGGGGAATTCGGGCCCCGGCTGACGGGTTGGTTGGCCTTTTTCTGTTCCTCGGCCTTGATTTTCCATGCGGCAAGTTGGGCCTCGTATTTGGCAAGAGCCTCGGGGTTGGCGGCATCGGCTTCGCTCTTGAGGGTGCGCTCCATCAAGGATTTGAACCGGGCATCCTGTTCCAGGACATCACGCCGCACCCAGGCTTCGGCCGCGCTGCCGCCCCAGGCATTGTCGATCAGTCCGACGGGCACGCCGAGGATCTCGTGGAGCAGGCGGCCGTAGAAAAACCCGACTGCGGAAAAGTTTCCAACGGTGTCCGGGGAGCACGGGGACCATTCCCCTTTGAAGTCATCTTGAGGCTCCTGGGTGCCTTTGATGGGCACGCTGAGGAGGCGGATGCCGGGGAATTTTGCGGCCATGGTCTCCAGATCGCCGTCCCAGCATTTGTTGACGGGCCATTCCATGTTGGATTGGCCGGAGCAGATCCAGACTTCGCCGACCAGCACGTCATTAATTTCTTTTTTGCTGGTGCCTTGAACGGTCAGGGTCGCCGGCGTGGCCGTGGCGGGCAGGGGGTCCAGCTTCACCGTCCATTTGCCTTGGCCGTCGGCGGTAGCCTCCTTCGTTTGTCCGGCAAAACTCACGGTGATTTTGGTGCCCGGGGTATCCCAGCCCCAGACCGGATCGGCCTGCTTCTGCTGGAGGACCATGTGATCACTGAAAACGGCCGGAAGGCGCAGTTCTGCCCGGGCGGCCGTCAGGGACAGGAGAAAAGTAAAGAGGAGGGCGGGTTTCATACAGGTGGATGGATGGACAGAACGGCCTGCCGGGGCGGATTTATCAGGAGCCCAGCAAGGAATGGCGCCACGGCCGCCGCCAGGTTTTCTCTTGAAAGCCGCCGTCCTCTGCCCGAAAACTGCCACTCCCCGCACCGCCCGGTTCCTGAGCCAGGCGGTTTTCTTTTTTCTGCGCCCCTGTTTTCATGTCTGCCAAGATTTCCACTGACGACGTCCGTATTTCCGAGATCTGGAGTCTCATTTCCCCGGAGGTCGTCATCCGCGATCTCTGCCCCAGCGAGCGCGAGATTGCTTTTGTCACCAAGGCCCGTGCCCAGGCCGATGACATCATCCACCGCCGTGATGACCGCCTGCTGGTGGTGGTCGGCCCCTGTTCAATCCACGACGAAAAGGCCGCTCTGGAATACGCCACCCTGCTCAAGGAGGAGTTCGCCAAATACGGCGACGCGCTCCAGCTCGTGATGCGGGTGTATTTCGAAAAACCCCGCACCACGGTCGGGTGGAAAGGCTACATCAACGACCCTGGGCTGGACGAAAGTTTTGATATCAACCGCGGCCTCCACCTCGCCCGGAAGCTCCTGCTGAACCTGACGGCGATGCGTATTCCTACTGGCACCGAGTTTCTCGATGCCATCAGCCCGCAATACGTCGCGGACCTTGTGACCTGGGGCGCCATCGGGGCCCGCACCGTGGAAAGCCAGGTCCACCGCGAGCTGGCCAGTGGCTTGTCGATGCCCGTCGGCTTCAAAAACGGCACCGGCGGCGGCATCGGCATTGCCATCGACGCCATCCGCGCCGCCCAGGGCAGCCACCACTTCCTCAGCGTCACCAAACAGGGAGTCGCCGCTATCGTGAAGACCACCGGCAACGACTCCTGCCACATCATCCTGCGCGGTGGCAAATCCGGCCCCAATTACAGTCCGGAACACGTCGCCGACGTCACCGGGATGCTGGAAAAATCCGGCCTCACGCCCAGCATCATGATCGACTGCTCGCACGGCAATTCCAACAAGGACCACCGCAACCAGCCGAAGGTCGCCGCCGATGTCGCCAGCCAGATCCGGGCGGGCAACAAGGCCATCACCGGGGTGATGATCGAAAGCCACCTCGTGGAAGGCCGTCAGGATGTGAAGCCCGACCAGCCGCTCGTGTATGGCCAAAGCATCACCGATGCCTGTCTCGCCTGGGAGGAAACCAAAGCCGTCTTCGCCAACCTCGCCGACGCTGTGCGCGACCGGCGCAAGGTGAGCGATGGTGTGTAAAATTAGGACGCTGGCGTCCTGAGGTTTCCTTGGGAAACCAGGCCCGCTCACCATTCACCACTTTATCCTACCCGATGCATGGCTTTCATCGTCCTTGCCGCATGGTTGGTTGGAGTCATTGTCAGCTTCGTCAACGGCAACAGAAAGTTACCCTTCAGTATCCTTGGGATCGGGATTCTGGTTTTGGCGGGACACTTCACCGTAGGGTTCGGTATTTTTGCGCTCCTTGCGATGGCCGTGCTGGCCATTATTATTTGGATCGCGAATAAAATGGACATGGCCTGAGCCCTGCCCGGGCCGTAATGCCCCGCCCCCTTTCCAAAAGCTACCACCCCGCACTCCTGGTTATTTTGCCAGCCCACCCACATGTCCAACAGGATCTCCACCGACGACGTCCGCATTTCCGAAATCTGGAGCCTGATCTCCCCGGAAGTTGCCTCCCGCAATCTGCATGCCAGTGACCATGAGGCGGCTTTTGTCTCCAAAGCCCGGGCCGAAGCCGATGCCATCATCCACCGCCGCGATGACCGGCTGCTGGTGGTGGTTGGCCCCTGCTCCATCCACGACGAAAAGGCCGCCTTGGAATACGCCACGCTGCTCAAGGCAGAGATGGCCAAATATGAGGATGCGCTGCAGATCGTGATGCGGGTTTATTTTGAAAAGCCGCGCACCACGGTGGGTTGGAAGGGTTATATCAACGACCCGGGCCTCGACGCGAGTTTTGATATCAACCGCGGCCTGCAACTGGCCCGCCGCCTGCTCCTCAGTCTCACCGGCATGGGCGTGCCGGCCGGCACCGAGTTTTTGGATGTCATCAGTCCCCAATATGTTGCGGATCTGATCACGTGGGGAGCCATCGGCGCCCGCACCGTGGAAAGTCAGGTCCACCGCGAGCTGGCCAGTGGCATGTCCATGCCCATCGGGTTCAAAAACGGCACCGGCGGCGGCATCGGCATCGCCATTGACGCCATCCGCGCCGCCCAGGGCAGTCACCATTTCCTCGGTGTCACCAAACAGGGCGTTGCCGCCATCGTGAAGACCACCGGCAACGAGTCGTGCCACATTATCCTGCGCGGCGGCAAGAACGGGCCCAACTACGCGCCGGAGCAGATTGCCGAAGTCACCGCGATGCTCGAAAAAGCCGGCCTGCTGCCCACCATCATGGTCGATTGTTCCCACGCCAATTCCAACAAGGACCACCGCAACCAGCCCCAGGTCGCCGCCAATGTCGCCAGCCAGATCCGCGCCGGCAACCACGCCATCACCGGCGTGATGATCGAAAGCCACCTCGTGGAAGGCCGTCAGGACGTGGTGCCCGGGAAGAAGCTGGTCTATGGCCAGAGCATAACGGATGCGTGTCTCGGATGGGAAGAGACCAAAGGGGTGCTGGCCGATCTGGCGGATGCGGTGCGCGACCGGCGACGGGTGGGTGTGGGGATTTGAGTTGTGGACAAAAATGCCGGGGCTAATGTAACCCAGTGGACAAACCTGACGATTACTCGGAGGCCGCGATGATGCTCATACTTGTGGGGGTCTTCGTGTTCATTGCCAATTTTGTGTGCTTTTTTAGTGTTCCTTGGCGCTGGATGCGTATGGTTATCATGCTTCTGGTTTGCATGGGAGGGCTGGCCTTCTTGGGCGCGGCCGCGTTTGGAATGGCGATGGGGGCGGGCCACGGTTCGCACCACGGCCCCGATCCCCAGATATTTGGTGACGTCGTATTCCGGGGCGGCTGCATCATCAGCATCATTTCATTGGTTTTGGCATGGATAGGATATCCAGCCAATCCGCCGAAGGTTTCGGTTCCGGTGCCAGTTCCGGTTTCCCCCATGCCGATGCAGAGTCTCCGAACGGCAGGCAAGCAACTGCCCGGAAAGAATTCTAATAAATAAGCTCTGTTGCCCGGCGACAGGTCATGAGTTCAAGCACAATACCCGGAAGGACCGTGGAGCGGCCGACCCGGGTAACTGTTGGAGGACGATGGCAAATCTTTTCAGGAAATTCCCGGCATCCAATCCGGCCCGGCATCCGGTATGGTTGAGACACCTTTTCTGCTGGAAGGGTGACCTTTCCGAATTCCGCGCCCATGATCAATCTCGACTCCCTCATTGAATCCAACGTGGTGCCCGACGTGCTGGTGCGCGCGGGCATCCGGCATTTGCTGGCTGGCACCATCAAGGAACACACCCGGCCGGATGTGGCTTCGCAAAAGGCAGCGCTGCTGGACTACATCGCGGATTTGAAGACGCGGGGGATCGCGGAGCAGACCCAGGCGGCGAATGTGCAGCACTACGAGGTACCGACGGTGTTTTACCAACGCTGCCTCGGGAAGCGGCTCAAATATAGCTCCGGCCTCTGGTTGGAAAACACCACCACGCTGGACGAGGCGGAGGAAAACATGCTGGCCCTGACGTGTCAGCGGGCGGAACTGGCGGACGGGCAGCGCATTCTGGAGCTGGGCTGCGGGTGGGGATCGCTGTCGTTGTGGATGGCGGAGCACTATCCGAATGCCCGGATCACCGCGGTGTCCAACAGCCGCACCCAGAAAGCCCACATCGATGCGGTGGCGGCGGAGAAGGGTTTTAAAAACCTGACCATCGTGACCTGCGACATGAACGTGTTCGACACGGAGGAGCGCTTCGACCGGGCGGTGAGTGTGGAGATGTTCGAGCACATGAAGAATTATCAGAAGCTGCTCGCCAAAGTGGCCTCATGGCTGGTGCCGGGCGGAAAACTATTTGTCCACATTTTCACCCACCGTGAATTCGCCTATCATTACGTGGACAAGGGGCCTTCCGACTGGATGACCCGCTACTTTTTCGCGGGCGGGCAGATGCCCAGCGATGACCTGCTGCTTTATTTCCAGGACGATCTGCGGATCGAGGATCACTGGTGCGTCAGCGGGCAGCACTACGAAAAAACCAGCAATGCCTGGCTGGCCAACATGGATGCCCATCGTGAAGAGATCTGGCCGCTTTTTGAGCAAACCTACGGCGCGGACCAGGCCAAACGCTGGTGGGCCTACTGGCGGGTCTTCTACATGGCCTGCGCGGAACTCTGGGGCTACAACAAAGGGAACGAGTGGATCGTGTCGCACTATCGTTTCCGGAAGCCTGAGTGATAGAGGCAGGGGTGGACGAGGGTCCTCCCGAGTGGCCGCTGGATGGCCGCAGCAACCAAGGCAATGAAACTCGGGGGGACCCTCGTCCACCCCTGTCAGGCGGCCTTCCTGACCACGTAAATGGACGCAATGCCTCCGCTGAGCGGGATGGCCTGGCCGGTGGCAAAGCCATTGGCGGTCAGCAATTCCACCATGGCGGGGCCGCTGGGGAATCGTTCGATGGTGCCGGAAAGGTATTCGTAGGCGGCCCGCTGGCCGGTGAGCAGGCCGGCGAGTTTGGGCAGGACTTTGTGGAGGTAGAAGCGGTAGCCGCCCCGCAGGCCGGGCAGGGTCGGCAGGGAGAAATCAAGGACCACGAGGTGGCCTCCGGGCCGGGTGACGCGGGCCATTTCCTGGATGGCTTTCGGCCAGTCGGCCATATTCCGCAGACCAAAGGCGACCGTGACCACATCGAAGGCGGCGTCTGCAAACGGCGTCGCCATGGCATCGGCCACGAGCCATTCGGCCTGGGGGAGCTGGCGTTGGCGTGCGACGTCGAGCATGGGAGCGCTGAAGTCGGCGCCGGTGATTTTGGTGGCCGGGCTGGCCTTGGCGATGGCTTCGGCCAGATCGCCGGTGCCCGTGGCGAGGTCGAGCAGGGTGGCTGGTTTCAGGGCGGCGACCATGCGGGCAACCTTGCGGCGCCAGAGGATATCCGTGCCGAGGGAAAGCACGTGGTTGGTGAGCATGTAGCGGCCCGCGATTTTGGCGAAGGCGTCTTTGACGAAAACCGGGTCCTGCATGGGCGGGGAAACTACGTTCTGCACCGCACTGCCGCGCCGGGGAAAATGGTGCTCACGAGAGGACTCGAACCTCCACAGAATTACCTATATGGTCCTGAACCATACGCGTCTACCATTCCGCCACATGAGCAAATACGCCGCTAAGCGAACGTTCAATTTGCATGACTTCCGGAAGGGGACAACTGGTAATTTTTCTGAATTTGTCTTCATCGGCAGGGACCCCGGTTTGAAAGAGACAAGCCGGGAAGGGCGTTTCGCTAAAAAGAAGGAGGGTTTGCCCTCCGGCGCCCCGCCGACTGCTGAAACTTCCTTTTGCACCCGGCCCGCGCGGTCTTTATACTCCCCTCCTCATGAACGTTCCTCCCTTCTTCGCAATCTTCGGCCTTCAGGGTCCGGAGATGCTCCTCATCGGTGCTCTGGTGCTCCTGCTTTTTGGTGCCAAGAAGCTCCCGGAATTCGCCCGCGGTCTCGGCAAAAGCATGGGGGAATTCAAGAAGGCCCGTAATGAATTCGAGGCCGAAATCCATCGGGCCACTCTCGACGACGACAAAGACGACAAGAACAACAAAATCGGCTAATTGCCTGCAAGGCTCAGGCCGTTTTGTCGTGAATCCTTATTCTGCAGGAGGCGGTCGATGGACCGCCTCTTTGCTTTTCCTGCTGGGAGCAGTCCTCAGTCCGGCCCAGGAAATTCCGGTAGCTCCGGAGATCCGGGTCACCTCCTGGAATCTCAAAAACTATCTGTACACCAACAGCCCAGCCCGGGAAGGGAGCACCACCCGGCCCAAACCGGCCCGTGAGCAACAAGCCGTAGTATCGATTCTTTTGCAGATCCGCCCCGATATTCTTGGGGTTTGTGAAATGGGATCGGAGCAGGACCTGGCGCAGCTGCAGGAGGCGCTGAAAGCCGGGGGCCTGGATTTGCCGCACCGGGAGCACGTGCAGGGCAATGATCCGGACCGGCATCTGGCCTTGCTGAGCCGCTACCCCATCACCACCCGGCAACCGGTCACCGGACTGCGGTATCTGTTGGACAACAATGAATTTCCCGTGCAGCGCGGATTTCTTGACGTCACGGTGGCGGTGGCTCCGGCCTACACCCTGCGCCTCGTGGGCACTCATCTGAAATCCCGCCGCGATGTGCCGGAAGCCGATCAGGCCCTGATGCGGCGCAATGAAGCCCACCTGTTGCGGCAACATCTGGATGGGGTCCTGGCCGCGGCGCCTGAGACGAATCTGCTGGTGTTTGGCGACTTCAACGACACCCGCGACCAACCCGGGGTGAAGGCGGTGAAAGGGCTGCGGGGCAGTGGGGCGGCCCTCACCGAAATTGCCGCGAAGGATGATTCCGGAGAGCGGTGGACGTATTATTATCCGGAAGCGGACGAGTATTCCCGCATCGACTTTCTGCTGGCATCCCCCGCGCTTCTGCCGGAAGTGCGGGAGGCCCAGTCCTTCCTTTACAGTGGGAAGGATTGGCTCCAAGCCAGCGATCACCGCCCCGTCACGGCGGTGATCCATCCCGACGACCTCGCCAAAAAGCCCCGCCCCAAACCCCGTCCCGCTCCCGTTTCCCCCAACTGATTTCCGGTCATGCTCCTTGTTATCGACAATTACGACTCCTTCACCTACAACCTCGTGCAGTATTTCGGCGAGTTGGGGGCGGCCCCGCTGGTGAAGCGGAATGACGGGATCACCCTGGATGAAATCGCCGCGCTGAATCCGGAACGGATCTGCATTTCCCCCGGACCCTGCACCCCGGCGGAAGCAGGGATCAGCAGCGACGTGATCCGGCGCTTTGCTCCCAGCCGGCCTATCCTCGGAGTGTGCCTGGGCCATCAATGCATGGGGCATGTCTATGGCGGCGATGTGGTGCGGGCGGACCGGTTGATGCACGGCAAGACGTCGATGATCCACCACGACGGCAAAGGGGTCTTCAAAGGCCTCAGCCAGCCTTTTGAAGCGACGCGCTATCATTCGCTGATCGTGAAACGTGACACCTTGCCGGATGAACTGCTCATCACCGCCGAGACCGCGGAAAAGGAAATCATGGGCCTGCGCCACAAGGAATACCCGCTCCATGGCGTTCAGTTCCACCCCGAGTCCATCCTGACGGTGGAAGGGAAACACCTGCTGAAGAACTTTCTGGAACTGTAAGGGGTGGACGAAGCTCCTGCTGAGTTTCCCAGCTTTCCGGCCGCAGCGACCGGGGCTCTGCTACTCAGCAGGAGCTTCGTCCACCTTACTGGGCACTGGCCTCGAAGGCTCTGCCTTCGACGAGGCTGAGGACTTCGCCGCAGAGATAAAGCGAGCCGCAGAGCAAACGGCGCGGGCCATTGTCATCTTCGGAGATGGCATCCTGCAGACTGGATGATTCCCGGCAAGGGATTCCGGGCACGGTTTCCTGCCAGGTTTTGGCCAAAGCGGCGGCCGGGATGGCGCGGGGGGAATCAACGGTGACAAAGGTAACGCCGGAAACGACCGGGGCGAGCAGGGGCAGGGAAATGGCGTGGTCCTTGCCTTCCACCGCTCCAAAAATGAGATGCGCCTTTTCCGCGCCGAACTGTTGCTGCCAGGTGGCGACGAGCCTCGCGATACTGTGAGGATTGTGTGCGCCGTCGATCAGGAGGCGTCCGCCCAACAGACTTTGGAAACGGGCGGGCCAGGTGGTGGCGGAAAGGCCGGCCAGAATGGCAGGCGGTTTGGGAAGGCAACCGGCTGCTTCCAGAGCGGCGAGGGCGAGGGCGGCGTTCCACTGCTGGTGCTCTCCGGCCAGCGGGAGCGGGGTGGTGGTCCACGGTTCGCTGACAAATAAAATGGTGGTGCCCGCCGCAGCCGCAGCGGCCCGCAGGACGGCCTCGGCATCAGGGTGCTGGGGAGCGCTGACCACGGGCACGCCGGGCTTGATGATGCCGGCTTTTTCGGTCGCGATTTTGGCGATGGTGTCGCCCAGCCACTGCTGGTGATCCATGGCGATGGGAGTGATGACGCTGACCACCGGCTTCACGGCATTGGTGGAATCGAGGCGGCCTCCCATCCCGGTTTCGAGGACGACCAGTTCGGCACCGGCGCGGTCAAACCAATCAAGGGCGAGGGCGAGGGTGAGTTCAAAAAAAGTGGGGTGCGGCTGCCAATCGCTGACCAACTGCCGCAGGACGGTGAGGCTGTCCGCAATTTCGGGTTCCGGCATCATGACGCCGCCGACCTGGATGCGTTCGCGGAACTGGATGAGATGTGGTGAGGTGAACAGCGCGGTGCGTCCGCCCCCGGCGCGCAGCACGCTTTCCATGAAGGCGCAGGTGCTGCCTTTTCCGTTGGTCCCGGCGACATGCAGGAAGCGCTGCCCGGTGCCGGGCAGTTGCAGGGCTTTCAGCAGCTTGCGGGTATTCTCCAGCCCTGGCTTGATGCCGAACTGCTGCACGCTGTAAAGCCAGTCGAGCGACTGCCCGTAATCCATGATCAATCAGGCAGCGCTGGTTTGGCGGCCGGGCATCAGGTAGTCGAGGAATTGCCCGAGGGTATCCCGCAGTTCCTTGCGGGGCACAATCCGGTCGATCAACCCATGGGCGAGCATGAATTCAGCGGTCTGGAAACCGGGGGGCAACTTCTGGTGGGTAGTTTCCTTGATGACGACGGGACCGGCGAAACCGATCACGGTGCCGGGTTCGGCCAGATTGATATCGCCGAGGGTGGCGAAGCTGGCAGTGGTGCCGCCAAAGGTCGGATGGGTCAGGACGGAGATGAAGGGGAGATTGGCCTGATGATGCAGCGCCAGCGCCCCGCTGGTTTTGGCCATCTGCATGAGGCTCAGGATGCCCTCGTGCATGCGGGCGCCGCCGGAGGCCGCGACGATGATGAGACCGCGCTTTTCACGGGTGGCGGTCTCAATGGCGCGGGTCAGTTTTTCGCCGACCACGCTGCCCATGCTGGCGCCTTGGAAGCGGAAGTCCATCACGCCCAGGGCGACAGGATGGCCGTGCAATTTGCCGCGTCCGGTGACAACGGCTTCATTGAGGCCAGTTTTTTTGATGCTGGCCGCGACTTTTTCGGCGTAGTTTTTGAATTCGAGCGGATTCAGGCTGCGCAGGTTTTCATCCATGGGCTGCCAGGTTCCCCCGTCGATGATGGACGCGATCCGGGTATCGGAGTCCATCGGATTGTGGTGACCGCATTTCGGACAGGTGCGGAGGTTTTCCACCAGATCGATTTCGTGCAGCATGGCTTTGCACGACGGGCACTTGTGCCACTGGCCTTCCGGCATATCGGACTTCTTCTCGCCAAAAGCGGCGACGGTCAGTTTTTTGAAAAAGGACATGGCGTAAAAGGGGTTGTTACATCGGCATCAACGTCCCGTTTGAAGCCCGAATCAAGCTTAAGTCTGCACGCACCACGTCGCCCAAAAGAAGGGTCCGCCCCAGAGGACGGACCCTGTTTTCGAACAACTAATGACGTGGGGGGCGATCAGCGGGAGAAGTGGAAGCTGATCCCGCTGCGTCCGCGGCTGTAGCCGCGACCGCGGTCATAATCGCAGCGATCGCGCCCGCCGCTGTAACCACCATGCCCATAGCCGCCGCCATGTCCGCCGTAGCTACCGTGTCCGCTGTAGCCACCGCGGGAAGTCTGCACCCAGCGATAGACAGGCCGGCCGCAGTGGTCGCGGCCTACGCAGGAGTAAGTCCAGTAGATCGGGCGGCCGCAATGGTCGTAGGAAACGCGGGTGCGTTCGCCCCTGTCATGGCCAGCGCTGGCGGTGGTGGGGGCGAGGGCGGCGAGGCTGACAAAAGCGGCGCAGAGGAGGCTGAACAGTTTCATGGGAGTGGTGGGGCGTTGGTCGGTGGTTTGATTGGGGGAACCGCTGTGGCAGCGACCCCGCTGCTCATTGATTCCGCTTTCTCTGACGGCCTGGAAGGTCCCGTATTCAGGCCCGGAGCAAAAATTATTTACGCTTCCGGTCCGGGCCATCCGGGCACGGAAATACCTCAGACTATCAGTTATCGGAAGGCGGCTCCCAGGCCGGAAACGGACTGGCTCAGCCGGTCACTTTTTCTGCTCCAGGAGCCACTTGTAGAGTTCCGGGTTGGCGTAGGTCCGGGTCCACGAGTCGTGGGTGACGCCTTCGTAGAGGGTAAAGCGGATGTTGCCGTCCACCTTTTTGAGCGCCTCCACCATATCAATGGAGCGCTGCACCGGCACCGCTTCGTCCTTGTCACCATGAAAGGCCCAGATGGGCACCGCCTTGAAACGGGACACTGTCATGGGATCGCCGGCGCCGCAGATGGGGACGGCGGCAGCCATCAGACCGGGATGTTCCTTGAGCAGATTCCATGTCGCAAATCCGCCCATGCTGATCCCGGTGATATAAATGCGTTTGGGGTCCACCGGCTGGGAGGCCATGGTCTGATCGATCAGGTCCTTTACTGCCACGGTATCCCACCAGCGGCCCGTAGGGCATTGGGGGGCGATCATGAGGAAAGATTCCAGTTCCGTTGCATTCCCCGCCAATTTGGGTGGGCCGTGCTTTTTGACCAGTTCGAGGTCGGAGCCACGCTCCCCGGCTCCATGCAGGAAGACCAGCAGCGGCCAGCCTGTTTTGGGTTTTTCCCCTTTGGGCAGGTAAGTCCAGTAGCCCAGCTTGGCCGGAGTGCCCTGATCGCTTTTCACGTCGGCGCTGGACTTGGTCAGGGTGCCGGGCACCGGCGTTTCTCCTTTAAGCGGGGCAATCATGAAGGCACAAATCGACAGGGTGGCGGGGAGCAGGCGGCAGCACATCCGGGGACTCTTGAGGAAAAACCGGCGTTTGGCGAGACCTAAAATCGGCCTGCGAAAGCCGGGGCCGGACGTTGACAGCACCGCGCACCGCCGTTTTATATGCAGCGCATGACTTTCCGATCCCTTCTCCGTCTCCTGCCCGTGCTCGCCGTGGTGGCGCTTCCCGCCTGTGCCTCGAAGTCACAGGGATTCACCAAGGTAAAAATCTACCGATTGAACCCGGACGCCCGCATCACCGCGGTGGACCCCAGTATCCCTTTTGAACAGCAGTATCTGCTCCATGGAGCCGTCACCAAGGTGGATCGCGATGCCCGCAAAGGAAACTACTATACCTTTTTCTGGACGGCGGACGACCGGACCCAGCCGGTGAAACTGCGCTTCGAATACCGGCAATCCGCGACCCGTTCCGCCGTCAAACGCCAGGAAGTCGAGATTGCCGGCGTGAAGCGGAATAACGTGACCCGGCTCCAGGTGACCGGTGAGGAATATCTGACCTCCGGCAAGGTGCTGGCCTGGCGGGCGGTGCTGCTGCAGGGTGGCAAGGAAATCGGCTCCACCCAGTCCTTCATGTGGCATTAGCCGATTCCGGCCGCCCGGCTGCGGCGGGGAGGCATTATCTGGTGCTGCATCTGGTGGTGCTCATCTGGGGAATCACCGCGGTCCTGGGCAAGCTGATCACGCTGGATCCGGCTGTGCTCACGGCATGGCGCACCGGCATTGCGGCGGTGGCGCTGGGCATGCTGATCCTGATCCGGAAGGAGCCGTGGCCGGCACGCCGGGATCTCGGAGTGATGCTGGCGACCGGGCTGCTGATCGGAGCACACTGGTTTTTGTTTTTTCTGAGCGGGCGGCTGGGTACCGTGAGTGGCAGCCTGGCGGGCGCAGCTACCCTGGCGTTATGGGTGGCGCTGCTGGAGCCGCTGATGCTGTCAGGCCGGCGTTGGAGCTGGGGCGAGGGCTTCCTGGCGGTGGGGGTGGCGGCCGGGGTGATGATCATTCAATTCAGTGATCATGGCCTGCTGACCGGCATCCTCGCCGCCGGCGTGGCGGCGGTTTTTTCCATCATCAACGGCCAGCTGGTGCAGCGGCACTCCGCGTTGGTGATTACCGGTGTCGAAATGACCAGCGCCAGTGCGCTGTGCGCCGTAGGAGCGTGGCTGTTTCCTCCGGCGGGAGGGCTGGTCTGGTGGCCCTCGGCTGCGGATTGGCCGTGGGTGCTGGTTCTCGCGCTGGTCTGCACGGTTTTTGCCTACTCCGCCTGTGTGTGGGTGCAGCGCCGGGTTTCGGCCTTTTCCCTCGGCATGGCGAGCAATCTGGAGCCGGTCTATGGCATGGCCCTGGCCCCGCTGGTCTTTGGGGCGGTGGAACATCAACCCCTGCGGTTTTACCTGGGTGCCTTGGTGATCATCGGCTGTGTGGCGCTGCACACCGTACTGACCCAGCGGCGGAAGCGCTGTCTTTGATGGCTTCCGGCTTGGCCCGCAGGGTTCAAATGGCGGCCGCTTCCGCCGGGGCATCCACCCATTTGCCGTGGACCCGGATCAACTCGGTCAGACGCTGCACGGCTTCGCCTTCGGGGATGTTGAATTCCACCGGCGTCTTGCCGACGTAGAGATTGATCTTCCCGGGGGCTCCGCCGACATAGCCAAAATCGGCATCGGCCATTTCGCCGGGTCCGTTCACGATACAGCCCATCACCGCAATGCGCACGCCTTTGAGATGACCGGTGGCTTCACGGATTTTGCCGGTGGTGCTTTGCAGGTTGAACAGGGTGCGGCCACAGCTGGGGCAGGCCACATAATCCGTTTTGAAAATGCGGGTACCCGCGGCCTGAAGAATGTTATAGGCCAGGCGCAGACTGGCATTCGGAGCGGCTTCCCCCTGGATCAGCACGGCGTCGCCGATCCCATCGCAGAGCAGGGCCCCGATGTTGGTGGCCGCAGGGAGCAGGGCATCAAGGAAGGGGCGGGTTTCGTCCGTGGAGGGGAAACAGGTGTCCTTCAGCACGATGGGATGCCGGGTGGGCACGCGGGCGGCCAGCAGCCGGTAGGAGGCGATGATAGGATGCGGCCAGCCATCCGGCAGGGTGATCGCCTGTGGTTCAGCACGGTCCCGGAGGGCGGCCATGGCGGATTCATCCAAGGGGCTCACCGCAAAGATGCCGCTGGTCTCGGTGATGATTTCCGGCTGGTATTCGCCGAGTTGTTTCAGCTTGTGGGCTACCGCATTCCAAGTGGCCTGACTGTTGAAGACCCGCACCGTTTCCCCTCCGCCGAGGCCGAGCGCCTGGATCTCCACCCGCTGGCTGGCGCGGCGGGTATAGCTGAAGGGATCGTAGGAAATGGAATCGCCCACGAGGGGCAGGGGAGGCCGGGCCGTCTCAGTGGCGATGCTCCGCACCATGGCCTGCGCGACCGGGATTTCATACACCGCGTCTTCCGTCAGGGAGACGCGGATGGTGTCGCCGATCCCGTCGCTGAGCAGCGAGCCGATCCCGATGGCGCTCTTGATGCGGCCGTCTTCCCCATCGCCGGCTTCAGTCACGCCGAGGTGGATAGGATAGTTCCAGTCGCTGCCCTGGGCGTCGAGTTCGGCCACCAGCAGGCGGTAAGCCTCGATCATGACCTTGGGATTGGACGCCTTCATGGAGAAGACGAAATTATGATAGTCCAACGACCGGGCGATGCGGGCAAACTCCAGAGCGCTCTCCACCATCCCCCGCGGGGTGTCCCCGTAGCGGTTCATGATCCGGTCGCTCAGACTGCCGTGGTTGGTGCCGATGCGCATGGCCCGGCCTTTCTCCTGACAGAGGTGCACCAGCGGAATGAAGGCTTCCTCGATGCGGGCCAGTTCGTCGGAATACTGATCGTCGGAATACTCGCGGACCTCGAATTTTTTCTTGTCGACGAAGTTGCCGGGATTGATGCGGACCTTCTCCACCCACTTGGCCGCCTCCATGGCGGCGTCCGGCTTGAAATGGATGTCGGCCACCAGCGGTACGTCGCATCCGGCGGCCAGCAGGCCCGCTTTGATGTGTTCCAGGTTGGCCGCATAGACGCGGGTCTGGGCGGTGACGCGGACGATTTCACAACCGGCCTGCACGAGGCCCAGTGCTTCCTTCACGCAGGCATCGGTATCGCGGGTATCGCTGGTCAGCATGCTTTGCACGCGCACCGGATTGTCCCCGCCGATCGCGACTTTTCCTACGGTGACGACACGGGTTTTCCGCCGCTGATAATGGTACAGATCGGGGCAGTAGCGGAGCATCGTGGAATCGTTCACAGGGGGAGTTAAATTCCCCTGGCCCCCGGCGTGCAAGAGCGCAGTCCATGGCCCGGGGAGCCTTTGCGGCTACGGATTGGGTGTGGCAGGTGTGGCCGTGGCGGGCGGGGTGCCGGCGGGAGGGGCAAATTTCAATTCAATCTCCCCGCCGCCATTGCCCAGGCCACCCACATCCTTCAGGGTGACGAAACAGACGAAGGACAGCAGCATCAGCACGCAGGCTGTCTGGATGTATTCCATGATCTTCAGGTTGGCTGTTTTGCCGCGGATCATTTCCAGCAGGGCCATGGTGATATGGCCGCCATCCAGAACCGGCAGCGGCAGCAGATTGAAGATGGCCAGTCCGATATTCAGCATGACGCTGAAATAGAGCACCATGTTCCAGGCATACTTGTCCTGGAGGATGTTGTAATACACATTCATGATGCCCACCGGACCACTCATGTGGGACACGCTGATGGAACTGGGGGTCACGAGGGCGCGGAGATTGGACAGGGAGGTCGCGGCCATCTTGTAGATGAGCGCAAAGGGATTGGGCTTCTCCAGGGTCACATCATCCGGATTGGAGATCATGAAATCCAAGCCGGTGGTGGGCTTCGAGAAGAATTCCTCGGCGGCTTTGTCGGTCCGGGTGGAAGTGCGCTCCGGCTTTACCGGAGTCAGGGTCAGATTCAGGGTTTCGCTGCCACGCTTGACTTCCAGTGCCATGGGTTGGCCATTGCCTTCACGGGCCATGGATTGGATGATGGATGCGTCGAGGACGGGTTTCCCATCAATGCCGACAATGTGGTCGCCTTTTTTCAGGCCAGCCAATTCGCCGGGACTGTTGGGTTTTACCTCGATCACCCGGTAGTCCAGGGCCGGTCCGATACCGACCATACGGAAAGGCGGACGTCCCCAAAGCCGGGTCCACCAGGACTCCTCCTGCCATTTCTTGTCCGCGGTGCCTTGGCCGATCGGAGCATTGATCACGATTTTCACCGGGTTGGCTGCCCCCGCCCGTTCCACTTCAAATTCCAAGGTGTCGTTTTCGCTGGAGGCGACGGCCCACTGCACACTGCCGGAAGGGCCCAGGAAAGTGGTGATCGGATTGCCATCGATTTTCAGAATCCGGTCGCCGAGTTGCAGTTCCGATTTGGCGGCGTAGCCATCCGGCAGGATGCGCCCGATGGTGGTGCTGAGCATCGCGGGATGCGTGGGCTTGCCGAAGAAGCTGACGAGGCACGCAAAAAACAAGGCCAGGAGGGCGCTGAAAAGCGGGCCGGCGAAGGCGACGATGATTTTGTCGATCGGTTTGATGGGGGGCAGTTTTTCGGCGGTAACGTCGTTCTTCCCCTCAATGGCCTCCATCGGAGCCATCTGCGGCAGGGCCACAAACCCACCGATCGGGACACACCCGAGGCCGTATTGCACCCCATTGATGGTGCGTTTCCAGATGGGTTTGCCCATCCAGATTTGAAACTTCTCCACCTTCAGCCCCCGCCAGCGGGCGGCGAGGAAATGGCCCCACTCATGGACCAGAATCACGAAATTAAACACCACCAGCACCAGCAGCATGGTGCCGGCAAAACGGAGCACGGAGAGGACTTCGGTCATAAAAAGAAAAGACGGCGGAATCGTTATCTTGGAAAAAGTGGAAATATACGAATTTCCATACAGTTTACCACGGTTTTTACGGGATGCAATTGCCCGTATTTCTGAGGGAAGCGTGGCTGGATGGCCGGGTTTGTCATGAAATTGCGGTGGATTGTATTAGGGGCGGGCGTATTGCCGTGGTGGAAAATCCTGCGCGCCGCCGCCGCTTAACCTGACGTCCCTGATTGATATGCGTTTCCTGACTCTTTTGTTCGTTGTTTTCACCTTCAGCAGCTGTGCGCGCATTGCGGAACTGAAAGAGATCAAGCCAGTCTACCAGGTCGTTCCCGGACTCACCGCCACTTTTCCCAGCCATGCACAAGCCTTCGCCCGGGCCACCAAGCTGGAACAAAAACAACCCCTGATTGCCGGAGAGCTTTATCTGGGTGCCCTCCAGGAACTGGCCGCCCAGCTCGACCGCACCCCAGACGACCTGGAAGTGAGGCGTGCCTACAATTTCGCCCTCGACCGTGTTTTCTCCCTGATCCGGGCCCACAACTACAATCCCTGGAATGCGCCCCTCCAGGTTGGCCGCTTCACTTTCACCCACAAACACATTCCCCGCGAGGGCTGGCATCCTTCCATCTTTGAGTTCCTGCCCACCGATCAGGTCAAAGTCGAAGGAGAGTATCTCAAGTACAAAGCCAGCCGCGACGGACTCGGTTCCTCCCTCGTCGCCATCGGCCGCACCCCCAAAAAAGACCCGCGCAAAACCTTCAGCCAAGCCAAAACCTACTATGGCATCTCTGCGGTCGCCAGCTTCAAGGGCAATCGATGCGAGATTTCCTTCCACGACCCGCTCGACGAGGACACCGTCAAAGTCGGACGTCACACCTATCCTCTCATCGCTGACTACACCACGCCCCTCGCCGTCCTGCTCACCCGGGAGCGGCCGGAAAAACTCGGTCTTGCCCGCCTGCTTGATCCTGACAAATATGCCGAAACCGCCCGCCTGTCCCGGCTGCGCCCCTACACGGATTCCCGCATCCCCATCCTCTTTGTCCATGGCCTGCTGGATACCCCGGCGACATGGGTCCCCATGGTCAACGCCCTGCGCACGGATCCCGTTATCCGCAAAAAATATCAAATCTGGTCCTACTCCTACCCCAGCGGCTACCCATATCCCTATTCCGCCTCCCTCCTGCGCAAGGAACTGGACCGGGTCCGCGAAGTCTTCCCCAACCACCAGCCCATTGTCTACATCGGCCATAGCATGGGCGGCATGATCGGCCGGCTCATGCTTACGGACAGCGGCGATAAAATCTGGAACGCCTACTTCCACCAGCCACCGGCCAAAGTCGGGATGCCCGCCAAGGAGAAAAAGCTCATGGAGGACATGCTCATTTTCAATTCCCGTCCTGACATTTCCCGGGCCATCTTCATCTGCTCTCCCCACCGGGGCGCCAAACTCGCCGGCAACTGGGTCGGCAAAATCGGCCGCCGCCTTGTCCGTGTCCCCAAAACCATCCTTGCCCTTGGAGATGCCATCACCCAGGTGGCCACCTTCTCCCAAGGGGGACTCGCCTACGAAAGCCTGCCGACCAGCATCGACACCCTCACTCCCACCAATACCTTCGTCAAAGCGGTGGACAGTCTCCCGCTCAGCCCCCGCATCCCCTATCATAGCATCATCGGAGACCGCGGCAAAGCCCACGCCAAAACAAATCCCCTGGTCGGCAGCGACAGCTTCGTTGCCTACACCAGCAGCCACCTCGAAGGAGCGCAGAGCGAACTCCTCATCCCCTCCAACCACAGCGGCCACCAGCACCCGGCGGGAATCGCGGAGGTCATCCGTATCCTGCATCTGCACCTGAAGTCGAGATAATGGGAAGTTGATAGTTCAGGGCACCCATCAAAGGTCTTCGCTCATGGGATAAGAAGCAGGGATTGTTCCGGGCGCTTCCTTGGCGGGAGGCGGTCCTTTGGGTTCCATCCTATCATAATCCTGGCGCTCCGCCGGAAAATCTTTTCCTTTTCCGCCTCCATCCGGAGCCTCCTCCCGGGCCAGTCGCCTCCTGACGGCATCGCCAAAGGAATCCCCAGCGGGGCGTAACGGGGAGCACAGGCGTCCCGTCGGTTCCGCCGGGTGTCCCACCCGGTGCCGGAGCATCGGCCGGCGTGCTGGAAAAACTGAAGCATCGGCACCCGGCAGGATGCCGCGCGTGACAGCCGGGACGGCGGTTCTCCCCCTGCCATTGAACCCGTTTTCATCGATCCTGCAGACAACGATCAGCCGGCGGGCACCATGGGCACCACTGACGCTGATACTGCCCTCAGCGCCTGCCCGCCCCGCTCCCCCGTGAGTTGGCCGTCCCGGATCACCGGGACGCCGTTGACGAGCACATCGGTGAAGCCTTCCGCGCAGTGGTGCGGATCATCGTAGGTCGCGGGATCATTGACTTTTTCAGGATCGAAGATCACAAGGTCCGCCCAGGCTCCGGGACGGAGCGTGCCGCGGTCCGGCAGGCGGAAGGTTTGCGCGGGGAGTGAGGTCATGCGGCGCACCGCTTCCTCCACGGTCAGGATTTTCTGCTCCCGCACGTAGCGGGCGAGCACGCGGGCATTGTTCCCGTAGCTGCGGGGATGGGAAGCGTCCGTGCCAGGCTTGCCGGACCGCGGGCCGCCGTCGCTGGCAATCATTGTCAGCGGATGGCGCAGGAAATTCTGCAAATCCGCTTCGTTCATGCCATGGAAAACCCCGCTGCCGCTGCCCCGGCGGTGGATGTCGAGGATGGTTTCCATCTGATCCTCCAGCGAGTCCGCGCCGCGAGTGATTTTCGCCGCCTCTGCGATATTTTTGCCGGTCAGTGAGGGATCAGGGCGAAAACGGGCGACCACCGCATAACGGAAATCCTCCCGCCCCGAGCGTTCGAGCATTTCCTTCATCCCGGCAATGATCTCCGCCTTTTTCACCGGATCGTTGATTCGCGCCAGAAAATCCGCATCCGTCCCTTCACGGGCACTGTCTGGGATCAACTGCGACAACGTGGTGCTGGAAGCCGTGTAGGCATAGGCGTCATGCGTGATAGCGAGCCCTTCGGCGCGGGCTTGGTCCAGCGCGGCGATCACCTCCTGCGTCTTCCCCCAGGCCGAGGGGCCGGAGAGTTTCAAATGGGACACCTCCGCCCGGATCTCCGCCTCGCGGGCCACCCGGAAAACTTCCTCCAACGCGTCGAAAATCTTCACATTCTCCGCCCGCATGTGGCTGGCATAAATCCCGCCATGGGCGGAAGCCACCTTGGCCAATTCAATAATCTCCTCCGGCTTCGCGAACGTCCCTGGCAAATAAATCAGCCCCGTGCTCAACCCCACCGCGCCATCGCGCATCCCCTGGTCCACCAGCGCCTTCATCTTGTCCAGCTCCTCCGGCGAGGGCGGCCGGTCCCAACTGCCATGCATCGCCAGCCGCCGCACGGAATTGTGCCCTACCAGCGTCGCCACATTCACCGCGCACTTCGCCGCCTCCACCTTTCCGAAGAACTTGGCCACATCCGTGTCCGAGCTCCCGCAGTTCCCTGTGACAATCGTCGTCACTCCCATGCGCAGGAAATTCTCCGCCACCGGCAGGTCGGCGATGCCTTCGGAATGCGTATGCACATCAATGAATCCCGGAGCCACCACCTTCCCTCCGGCATCCATCCTCACCACTGCCAGTCCACCGTCCACCTTCCCCACCGCCACAATCCGCCCCTTCCGGATCGCAATGCTGCCTGACAGCAGGGGCCCGCCCGTCCCGTCCGCCAAACGGGCATTTTCGATCACCAGATCATAGCCATCCGGCACCACCGCCGGGTTCTTGCAGAAATGGACCAACAGCCCGCATGCCGCCAACGGAAGAAGGACCGGTAGGATTTTCATTCGGCACACCGTATCCCCTGAAAGACACTTGGCCAGCGCAGGAATCCCAGATCCATCAGGACAATTACACGACCTGCGCTCCAGCCGCCTCCAGGCGCGGCGCAAGTTCGTCGGGCGGGCCAACGCCGCACGCCTGCGCTGCGCCGGGATGCTCAAAACCATCCGTGGAGCCTCGCCCCGGTCCTCCGGTCGCTGATCCTTCGGTTATGCTTTCAGATGCACCGCGATGCTGCTGAGCAGTTTTTCGGTATCCAAGGGCTTCTCGAAAAGCTCGGTAGCCCCCAACCCTGTCACTCTTTGGAGGAGGTCGGGATCCTTGGAAGCGGTGATGAAAATAACCGGGATGCCATTCGTTTCGGGCAGGCGGAGCAGCGTTTCCGCCACTTGGAAACCATTGCCCGCCGGCATGCAAATATCCAGCAGGATCAAGTCAGGTTTCATGGTTCGAGCAAGATTCACCCCGCAAACCGCATCCGGAGCAACCGCGGTCTTATAACCATTGGCTTTGAGCCGGATCATCAGGGCCATGGCGATTTTATCGTCGTCTTCGACTATTAGTATTTGTTTCATGATTGTTTGCTGATTGCTGATTGTTGTCCCCTGCGCACCGGTGCAGCCTTGCGGTTGGGCCTCTGTTATCAAGTATGAACGGGGCCGCACATCCGCTGGACTGTTTCGACAAACTTCGCTGGCGGGCAGGACTTGACCAGCAAAGTGAAGGGAGAGAATTCCATGGCTTGCCTCATGAGATCGCTGTCCGGGTAGCCAGTGCACACAATGACGGGCAGCAGCCCCCAATTCAGCCTGATTTCCTTCAGGATGGCCGGCCCGTCCAGCCCGGTCATCACCAGGTCCAGCACGACCAGGTCCGGGGCCCTTTGGCTCATCAGTTGCAGGGCCTCCGTGCCTCCCCCCGCCGTCGTGACCTCAAAATTCTGCGTCTCAAGGACAAGCCGGAACATTTCACGAATGGCCGAGTCGTCATCCACGATGAGCACGTGGGAGCCACGCGTCATCGCTTGCTGCGGAACCAGAATGGAAAAGGTGCTTCCCTTGCCAATCTCGCTTTCCACCAGGATTTTCCCTCCATGCAGGGTCACCAACTCATGGCAAATATATAAACCGAGGCCGAGGCCATTCCGGGACTCGATGGAACCGGCATTGTGGTGCACCTGGTAGGCCCGGTCAAAGATCACGCCGAGCTGGTCCGCAGGAATGCCCCGCCCCGTATCCCGGACCGTGACCAGGAGATATTTGGGATCGGCCGGCGCTTTGCTGAGACCGAGGTGGATGTGGCCTCCTGCCGGGGTAAACTTGATCGCATTGGTGGTGAGATTCGTCAGCACCTGCAGGATCCTCTGCTTGTCGATAGGGACAGCCGGCAGGCCTGGTTGACACTCACAGCTCAGGCTGAGACCTTTTGCTGCCACCGCCGGGCCCAGCATTTCCACCACCCGCTCCACCAGTGCCGCCAATGGCAGGGTTTGGAACTCAATGTTCATTTTGCCGGTCTCCAATCTGGTGACATCCAACAGATCGTTGATGTAGAGGCGCATCTGATCGCAACTCTCTTTGGCAATGCCCAAATATTCACATTGGGTTTCGTTCACCGGGCCGGCGAGACCGTCCATGACGATGGAAACAAACTCGCGGGCTGAGGTGAGTGGTGTCTTCAGTTCGTGGGAGAGCGTGTGGTAAAAATTCCGGATCTCGGTATTTAGGGCGCCAATCTTTGTGAGGGAGACGCCAAGTGTTTGCTCCCTGGCTTCCGCCTCTTTCGTCCGCAATTCGGCATCCTGGTGCAGCAGCCGCACTTCGATCATGTTGTGCACGCGCAACAGAACTTCGGCGAGGTCGAACGGTTTACTGACGAAATCCCTCGCCCCTGCTTTCAGCGCACGCAATTTATGGGCCGGTTGGGCGGTTTGCACCAGCACAGGGAGATAGTTGTTGGTTTCGATGGCCTTTAGCCCCTCCATCACCTGAAATCCATCCATGCCGGGCATCTGCAGGTCGAGTATGATCAGGGAATAGCGGTGTTGGCGGTGCAATTCGAACACCCCGCGCGGATCGCCCGTGGAGGTGATGGACCGGTAACCGGCACCGCGCAGCATTTCCTCCAGCAGCGAGAGATTGGCCTCCTTGTCGTCAACAATCAGGATGCCGGCGTTAAGAATGTCTTCGGAAGTGATCATACCGGAAGTTCCGCCTCTCCGCCCCGGACCGCGCGTTGCCCTTCTGCGAAGGCCAAGGCCTCATTCAGCGTTTCCATCAGCTCTTTGATTCTGATGGGTTTGGTGAGGTAGCGGAAGAATCCGCCCTCCAGACCTTTCTCAATGTCCCGGGGCATGGCATTGGCGCTCAGGGCAATCACCGGGATGTGAGCTGTGGCGGCCTCTTCGCGCAGGATTTTCAGGGCGGTGATCCCGCTGAAGCCCGGCAGGTTGATGTCCATGAGGATCACCTCCGGCTGAGCGGTGCGGGCGCGTTCGATGCCCAGCGGTCCGTTCACCGCGGTCACCAGTCTCAAGGCCGGGAACCCCGCGATGAGTTCCTCGACTAACTGCAGGTTGGCGGGGTTGTCTTCGACATAGAGCAGGGTCCGGCGCAGGACGTCGGATGAGACTTCCGAATGGAGCAGACCCCCGGCTTCGCGGTCCGCAACTGTGATGCGGGGAGCCGCCGCCGAAATCATTTCACACCAAAATAAGCTGCCCGCGCCCACCGTGCTTTCCACGCCGATCGCGCCCCCCATCAGTTCAGCCAAGCGCTTGGAAACCACGAGGCCGATGCCTGTCCCGGCCACGCTGCCGGCTTCCTGGCCGAGCCGGTGGAACGGAATGAACAGTTCCGCCAGTTTTTCGGGGCCCAGGCCCGCACCCGTATCGCGGACACTGATGCGGATGCGACCCGGGCCGCTCGCCGTGCAGTCCACAATTACCGTTCCCTGCTCCTTGTTGTACTTGACCGCATTGGAGAGCAGGTTGATGACGATTTGCTTCAAGCGGGTTCGATCGGCGGAGACAAAGACCGGAGTGGCGAACCAGGGGAAGGTCATGCGGATGCCGCGCTCCTGCGCCTGAGGTTCCATCATGCTCCGGCATTCGGACATGAGTTCGGACAACGACACTGCTTCCTCCGACAACGACACCTTGCCCGACTCGATCACGGCGAGATCAAGCACTTCGTTGATCAATTCCAGCAGATACCATCCCGCCTGAAGAATTTGGTCGATGCTTTTGGTCTGGGATACCGTGGGGCCTGGCGTGGCATACTCCATCAATTGAGCAAAACCAAGGATGGCATTGAGCGGAGTGCGCAGTTCATGGCTCATGCTGGAAAGGAATTCGGATTTGGCTAGATTGGCCTTCTCGGCCGCCGACTTCGCGCCCTCCAGTTCCACGTTGGTCTCCTGGAGCGCCTGCTCGAAGCGTTTGCGCTCGGTGGTCACAAATCGGATCGCCGGGTAGGTTTCCGGCCTGCCGTTGGCCCCGAGCAGCGGCACAATCACCGTATCGACCCAAAAGTCGGTTCCGTCTTTCGCGTGGTTTTTGATCTCGCCCCGCCAGATCCGGCCGCGACTGATTGTGCCCCACATTTCCTTCCAGAATTCTCTGGAATGATGGCCTGAATTGGCCACCTCCCGATGATTTTTGCCGAGCAACTCCTCGCGGCTGTATTGGGAAATGCTGCAAAATGGATCATTTACGTAGGTGATCCGCCCCTGGGTATCTGTCTCGGCCACAATGGCAAACGAGTTCAGGGCTGCGGTCCACGCCTTCAGTTTCGCGTTCGCCCATTGCAGTTCCTCATCAGCCCGTCTGCGCGCGGTATTGTCAGTGCCGATTAACAGATACCCGATGATTCCGCCTTGCCCGTCCCGCAGCGCCGTCACCGACACGACTGCGGGAAAGCGGCTGCCGTCCTTGCGGATGTAGGTCAATTCGTAGATGTCTTCGATCCCGCGCGAAGCCTTGAACACCAGGGCCTCAAAACCGGGAGTAATGGAGGTGCCGAGTTCCACGCTGAGCGCCGTGGCCCGGGCGATCACTTCCTGTGGATCGGAAATCTCGGCTGGCGTGATCCGGTTCATCACCTCGGCAGCCGTGTAGCCCAGCATGCGCTCGGCACCGACATTGAAGATCTGGATAACCCCCTTGGCGTCGGTGGCGATACTCGAGAAATTGGCGCTGTTGAAGATCGCATTCTGGAGAGCCCCGGCTTTGAGGAGGGCCGACTCCGCATGGTCGCGCTCACTGCGCAAGCGCTTCTGTTCCAGCGCGCGTTCCACGGCAATGCCCAGACGCCCAATCCTGTCCTTGAGCAGGTAATCGGTGGCTCCGTGCTGCATGGCGGCGACGGCGATTTCCTCACCCACCGTTCCGGAGATGAGAATGAACGGGATATTCAGTCCACTTTGCTGGAGGAGTTCCGCCGCCCGCAATCCGCTGAATTGGGGCATCGAATAATCAGATAGGATGATGTCCGGCAGGTTTGCGATTTCAGCAAGGAAGTCCGGCTCCGTGTACACCCTCTTCCAGCGCGGGGTAAATCCCGCGCGCCGCAATTCCTGAATCAGCAACTCTGCGTCCGGCGCCTGGTCCTCCAGCAGGAGAACGTCTATGGGTTTGCTCACAGGATTTGTGGTGGCGGGCAGCATCATTTCGCCCCTTGGTTGATCAGCAGCCAGTAGTGGCCCAACTCGGCCACCGCGGTGGAGAAGGCATCGAAATCCACCGGTTTGACGATGTAACTGTTGACGCCCAGTTGGTAGCTCGCAATCACGTCGCGCTGTTCCTGCGAGGAGGTCATCACCACGACGGGGAGGAGACAGGTCCGTTCGTCGGCACGGAGGGCACGGAGCACTTCAAGGCCGTCCACCTTCGGCAACTTCAAGTCCAGCAGGACCACTTTCGGGCGGGGCCGGGCGTCGCGAGCGTGGAGGGGAGCAGTCCCGAGCAGCCAGTCCAGCGCCTCCTGTCCATCCCTCACATGGACGATGCGGTTGGCAGGGCTGCTTTTCCGCAGTGTGCGCAGGGTCAGCTCCGCATCGCGGGGGTTGTCCTCGACGAGGAGTAATTCGACTTCAGTGTGTTCACTCATTGATGGAGTCCTTTGGTAGTGGCAGGGTGAAATGAAAGGTCGCTCCCTGACCAGGTTTTCCTTCAGCCCAGACCCTGCCTCCGTGACGATGGATGATGCGCTGGACGAGAGCCAAGCCGACCCCCGTGCCTTCAAATTCCTCCCCGGTGTGGAGCCGCTGAAAGACGCCGAAGAGTTTGTGCCCGTATTGCCCGTCGAAACCGACTCCATTGTCCCGGACGTAATAGATCAGCTCGTCGTCGCCGCTGCTGCCGCCAACTTCGATCAGCGGGGTGGCCTGATGGCGGGTGAACTTGACGGCGTTGCCGATGAGATTGACAAAAACCTGCCGCAACATCCCCAGATCGCCCTGCGCCACCGGCAGTTGCCTCAATTCGAAGCGGGGAGGAAACTCCGGCTCCAGCCGGGTCGGGCATTCAAAGGCGCGGCGTGCCAGAGCGGTCATGTCAATGGGCGTGCTCTGGATTTGCTCGCGGCCCAGGCGGGAGAACCTCAACAGGTCGTCAATCAATTGGCCCATGCGCTTGGCCTCGCTGCTCACCACATCCAGCATACGGTTGCCCTCCGCATCCAAACGGTCAGCGCAGTCCTCCTTGAGCATACGGACGTAGCCGTCGACACCGCGCAGCGGCGCGCGCAAGTCGTGGGACACGGAGTAGCTGAACGCCTCCAACTCCTTGTTGGCGGCTTCGAGTTGCGAAGTGCGCTCGATGACCCGCTCCTCCAGTTCGGTATTGAGCTGGTGGATGGTCTCCTCAGCCGTTCCGCGCTCGATCGTCGCCCAGCAGCGCTCGACGACATCCTGCACGATGGCGATCTCGCCCGGCTGCCAATCCCGCGGGGTTGTCTGATGCACCGCCATCAGGGCGCGAAGGCCGCCGTCCTTCACGAGCGGGCAGGTGATGATCGCCTGGATGCCGGTTGCCTTGAACATGTCTGCCCCTTCGTCCGGCAAAAGCTCTGCCGTGACATCCCGGATGATCAGGGTCTGGCCGCGGTGGAGCGTGGCCACCGCCCGCGCCCCAAAGAGCGAAAGCCGGTAATCGCCGGCCGTGCTCGCGCAGCCGTCGGTGTAGTCGTCCAAAACGGTGAAATGCTCACCGTCCTGATCCACCTCGACATAGGCGCAACGGGAAGCACGCAGGTGCTGGCCGAGCATCCGCGTCATCACGGCCATGATTTGCGCCGGACTGGCCAGTGCGCGCGTCGCCTCGGACACATTGTTGAGAAATCGGAAGTATTCCTCGCTCACCCGGAGGGCCTGCTCGGTCCGCTTGCGCTCGGTGATGTCCTGGATCATCGCCAGCAGATTGCCGTCGGGCATTCTGACCGCAATGACCTCCGCTGCAAAAAGCGAATGATCCTTGCGCCGGAATTGCCATTCGCGGCAATAGGGCTTTTCGGCATTGATCGCATTCAGCGCGGCCTTGATGTGGGGGCTTTCCGCTTCGGCCACGATCCGCGCGGAGGGCAGTCCGATCAGTTCTTCGGGTTTGTAGCCGAGCATCCGGCAAATGCTCCCATTGGCATCCAGATAGACGCCCGCGGGATCCGCAATGACAATGCCGTCCGGCGCGCACTCGAAAATGGTGCTGTACCGGGCCTCGCTCGCTCTCCGGGCAGCTTCCGCCTGTTTGCGATCGGTTATGTCCGCCCGGATGGCGACATATTGGCGGGGTTTGCCCCGGCCATCGAGAAAAGGGACGATGGTGGTGGCCACCCAGTAGAAGGAGCCATCCTTGGCTTTGTTCTTTATCTCTCCCTGCCAGACCCTGCCTTGTGTTAGAGTCGCCCACAAGTCGCTGATGAAATCTTTGGAATGGTGGCCGGAATTGATGAGTCGATGATCCTGGCCGATCAATTCCGCGCGGCAGTATTTCGAGATGGCGCAGAACTTGTCGTTGACGAAAGTGATTTTTCCCCGGGGATCGGTGACCGCCACGATGGCGTGTTCGTCCAGCGCCGTTTTGAAGTCGTTCACCTCTTTCATCGATGATTCCAGAGCTTCTTCCGCAGCCTTGCCCACCGTTATGTCGCGGGCGACCCCATACATCACCCGATCGCCGACAACCGGGGTGACGCTCCATTGAAAACACCGGTAGGATCCATCCCTGCAACGGTAGCGGTTCTCAAAATTGATCAGCGACCCGCCCCCAGCGACCTTGGCCGCCTCGACCAGCGTGGCCGGGTGATCATCGGGGTGAACGAATTCGAGGAACGGTGTGGCGAGAAGCTCCTCCTTCGGATAGCCCAGGGTGTCCGCCCAGGCCGGGTTCAGATCTTTGAAAAAACCGTCAAAGCCGAGAATGCAAAGCAGATCCGGCGAGAGAGTAAAGAATCGCTGGCGATCCTCCTCGGCTGCCCGGTATTCGCAAGTGGCGGTGTGGGCGAGACGGCGTGTGCGATGGAGGGCTTCATTCAGCCCACTGATGAACACGCCGGCGAGGGCCACAAAAAATTGCTGCCAACGATCAGTGGTAGATGCTACCGCAAAGGAATGAAGCGGTGGCAACAAGTAATAACTCGCGGCGAAGTAGGAAAGCCCCGTGGCCAACAGTCCGGCCCGCAGCCCCCCCACATAGGCGCTGAGCATAATGGGCATCGTGAAAATCACGAGGGTCGGTTGTCCTCCCAGCGGGCCATCAAGGGCGAGGCGTAAACCAAACGTGGCGGCGGTCACGGCCGTCGCGCATGCATACGCCTGCCAGGGCTCCAGCCGGCCGGTGCCGGGAGATACCCGGGATGAGGTGGTTTTCCGAGGCAGATCCGCATCCGCTGCGTCCATGCGCGATGCGTCCTCAATGGATTCCGCTTTCATGTCAGGGTGCCACCGGCACCGGCATGAAAGAGTCGAACCATGCCTTTCTGAACTACAGCCCTGCCCGGAAAGGCGGCCGGTATGAAAGCGACGTCCCGCAAGACTGCTGCCCCCGGAAGACCCTCCCCGAGCCACCCGTCCGTGAGGATCCTCATCATGACCGAGTCGGCGGCGGGGGCAGTTGTTCTCTTCATTAGTTAGGTTTTCCAAAGGCAATCCGCTTTGGTTCGACGGCTGCCCTGGTGAATGGTGCCTTGGTTGGGCTTCCGGACATGCGGGGCCAGGTTGGAACCTCCGGGAGCGTGACGATTCACCGGTATCTTCCGTATAGCGAATGTAATCTCTATACTGAATGCAGATAGCTCAAGATATATTGAAATCGCCAAAAATTCAGTATATCAATTGTAGGTGTTTCTCCCTGGCCCCGGCATTTTCCGCAAGTGGTGGACGGGTTGGGCGGCCACGGCCCGTGCTCCGTCCTGATAGCAAGCGCCGGGTCCGGTATCAAAAGGGGAGCCGGCGAGCACCAGCCTGCCGGGTTTGGCTCCGGATCAGAGTGGAGAAATCCACCGGTTTCCCTGTCGGTAAATCTCCCTACATACGGGTCCCGGGGCGCTGGTGTCCGCCCCGCCCATGAGAACGGCCCTGGCCCCGGAGGCTCCGCTGCCGGTTCATTGGATCAAAGCCTGTCCCGCCAGGTTATTCCACCAATTGATGCTGAAACGCGTAGCGCGCCCACGTTGGTGCGCAATGCCAGCTTGTCCGAGATCCGGGTCCGGTAGGTGGCAATGGTCTTTTCACTGAGCGAGAGCCGGGAAGCGATCTCTCTCACAGTCGTACCCAGCGCGATCAGTTTCAAAACCTGGAGTTCGCGGGAAGAGAAGTTTTCATGTGCGGCAGGGAGGTTGCCGCCGATCATGGAGGACCGCCCAGCCAATGAGGCCGTGACATACTTTCGCCCTGTCAGGATCTGCCTGACCGCGGTGAGAAGTTCTTCGGAGGCACGGCTTTTGCACAGATAACCCGAGGCGCCGAGCTTGAAGGACCGGATAGCGAACTCCTCCTCGGGATACGCACTGATGACGAGAACCGCAGTGGCCGGACGAAGGCGCCGGGCCTCCTGCAAGACCTCAGTCCATCCCCGCCGGGTATGTTGATTTCCAAAAGCAGCAGATTCCAGTCATCGCCCGCAAGCAGATCGACCGCTTCCTGCGAATTCGCATCCTCCCCCACGACCAGACCGCCAAACTCATCCGCTATCACTTCCTTCAGACCGCGGCGGACCTGTGGATGATCGTCAACGATGATCATGCGCATCAGGAAACGTCCTCTTTCCGCAATTCGGCTGCCGCGAGGAAGCGGGCTACCACGACCGTCCCATTCTGGGGAGCCCGTTCTATGATGATTTCGCCTCCAAACATGGCTGCCCGTTCCCTCATTCCCATCAGACCGAGAGAGTGATGACTGTTCATCTCCCCTTCTGTGATACCCCGGCCGTCGTCGGTGACCGTCAGGGTGGTGCCATCCGCGTCGGCTTTCAACTCCACCCTGATATCGGCGGCGTTGGCATGCCGGACGATATTAGTGAGGCATTCCTGGAAAATGCGGAACAAGGCAGTGGCGATTCCTGAAGGGAGAACTGGTTCCTCCTCCGGAAGCTGAAGATGGCACGTAATTCCCGTACGCTCGCTGAACCGCCGCGCTTCATAGTGAATCGCTGCGCCCAATCCCAATTTGTCAAGGACCCCCGGCCGGAGTTTGGCGGCGATTTCCTGCACGGACGCGATGGTTCCGTCCACGATTTCCGTCATTCCCACCACCCGCTCCAAAATGGAGATTGATAAGGGGGACGATTCCTCCAGTTCCAGTCTCCGTTCCGTCCACAGCAGATCCATCTTCAAAGCGGTGAGGTTTTGTCCGAGTTCGTCATGGATTTCCCGGGAGATGCGAATCCGTTCGTCTTCCCTGAGCGACTCCAGGCGTGCGGTCAAAGCCCGGAGTTGTTCCTGGCAACGGAGCGATTCTGCCTCGACTAGTTTTCGCTCGGTGATGTCGGCGCTGATGGCGACATACTGGCGGGGTCCGCCTTCCGCATTCAGCAATGGAATAATGGCGGTGCCCACCCAGTAAAACGAACCGTCTTTGGCTTTGTTCCGGATTTCGCCATGCCAGACCTGGCCCTGCGTGATGGTGGTCCAAAGGCCCCGGATAAATTCCGGGGGATGGTGTCTGGAGTTGATGAGGCGATGAACCTGACCGAGAAGTTCGGCGCGGGAGTATTTGGAAATCCCGCAGAACTTGTCGTTAACGTAAGTGATTTTTCCCTCCACGTCAGTGACGGCCACGATGGCATGCTCGTCCAGCGAGGCCATCACATCGCCAATTTCCTTGAATGATGCTCCAGGTTGACCCCCCGTCCGTGTGCGCTGGCTGACATCCTGGCCCATGCCCATGGAGTTTCCCCCGGAAAGCCGGATGAACGCCCAAGTGGTGTCGAGGACACGGCCGTCCCGGACTCGGGTTCTAAAATCCTGCCATGTGCCATCCGAGCGGGCCATGAAATCCAAAAACTGACGACGCGCTTCAAAGTCGGGAAAAAGCCCGGCCAGAAAACCGGAGTCCGGCTGCTGGGTCTCTTCCAAAGTCCAACCCAGAGTTTGCTCCCATGCCCGGTTCACATATTCAGGCATGCCGTCTGGGCCGGTGAAGCCCATCATCAGCGGAGCGCCGTCGAACATCGATTGGAAGATTCCGTTTTTCATCATATCCCCGATCGGGCACGTTACCTGACCCGGTGGAAATACGATCCGGTACTTCTGGTCGGAAACTCCAATGTGCTTCGGCCTGGGCTTCGGGTAATCTCATCCGGCACGCCGGTTCCCACAAGGTGCAATGTCGGGCGTTTGCCGGAAAGCCGGTATCATTCCAAGCCGTCTTCCATCAGTCTTCTCAAAGCGGGGAACGGGGCATGCCCGAAGAGCCCCGCATTTACCGCGCGGGGCGCCCGCCGGAACCGGCGGACCCGCCGGAATAGACCTTGGCCATGGCAAAACCTACCGCGGCGGCAGCGATGTCCACTGCGGGATCCTCCCCCGTGGCCTCCCGCTTGCGCGTGCGCTGCCTTCCGCAGCCACGGAGCCGGGGTTCATCCCCCCAGCCTGCGGGAAGCTCCAAAGGCTTCCCGGCTGCTGAACTTCCCGCAGTGGCTCCATTTTCCGGCTGAAAGCCCGCCCCGGCGGTCCATGGTTCCGGCATGGCCCATTTTAAACTCGCCTCCCCCTTCGACCCCTCCGGCGACCAGGGGCAGGCCATCGAAAAACTCACCCGCTCCATCGAGGCCGGGAATGCCCATCAGACCCTGCTCGGCGTCACCGGGTCGGGGAAAACGTTCACCATTGCCAATGTGATCGAGAAGACTGGAAAGCCGACGCTGGTGATCAGTCATAACAAAACGCTGGCGGCGCAGCTTTACTCGGAGTTCCGCCAGTTCTTCCCGGACAACGCCGTCGAGTATTTCGTCTCGTATTTCGACTACTACCAACCCGAGGCCTACATCCCGCGCAGCGACACCTACATCGAAAAGGACTCCTCCATCAACGACGAGATCGAGCGCCTCCGCCTCAGCACCATGAGCGCGCTGCTAACGCGGGAGGATGTGATCGTGATCGCCAGCGTGTCCTGCATCTACGGTTTGGGATCGCCGGAGGACTATGCCCAGGCCATGTTCCCCATCCGTAAAGGGATGCTGATGGATCGGGATCATTTCCTGACGCGTCTGGTGGAAATGCTCTACGAGCGCAATGACATCGCCTTCCAACGAGGCAAGTTCCGCGCCCGCGGCGACGTGGTGGAAGTCTGGCCGGCTTCCTTGGAAAACGAAGGGGTGCGCGTGGAGTTTTTCGGCGACGAAATCGACCGCATCAGCGTCTTCGATCCGCTCACCGGCACGGTCACGAATATCATCGACGCCATCACGTTTTATCCGGCAAAGCAATTTGTCACCGCGGCCGACAAGATGAAGGGCGCGCTGGTGAAAATCCGTGAGGAAGCCGACCTCCAAGTGGCGAAATTCGAGGAGGAAGGCAAGTTCATCGAAGCCCAGCGCATCCGCCAGCGCACCGACTACGATCTCGAAATGATGCGCGAGATGGGATTCTGCCAGGGCATCGAAAACTACAGCCGCCACCTCACTGGCCGCCCGCCCGGCGAAACGCCCTACACGCTCCTCGATTTTTTCCCGGACGATTTCCTGCTCGTGATCGATGAAAGCCACGCCACCATCCCGCAGGTCGGCGGCATGTATGAAGGCGACCACAGCCGCAAGACCACGCTGGTGGATTACGGTTTCCGCCTCCCCAGCGCCCTCGACAACCGGCCGCTGAAATTCCCCGAGTTCATGAAGCGCACCCGGCAGCGGCTTTATGTCAGCGCCACGCCGGCGAAGTTCGAGATTCTAAACAGCGTGGTGGGCAACACCGGTTATATCCCCCACGTCAAAAAAATCGGCACCGAAGAAGGCACGCCGGAGCGCCTGCCCCGCATTTCCGGAGCCGATATTCCGGTGGAAAAATTCGACACCTCCACGCCGGGCAAGGATCTCATCGTCGAACAAATCATCCGCCCCACCGGCCTGCTGGATCCCATTATCACGGTCAAACCGCTCAAGGGCCAGATCGATGAAACCATCGAGCAATGCCGCCAGCGCGTCGAGATCGGGCAGCGCGTCCTGGTCACCACCCTGACCAAACGCACGGCCGAGGACCTCACCGATTACCTGCGCGGGGTCGGCCTGAAAGTCCGTTACATGCACAGCGATATCAACACCGTGGAACGCGTGGAAATCCTGCGGGCGCTCCGGTTGGGGGAATTCGATATTCTCGTGGGCATCAACCTCCTGCGCGAAGGACTCGACCTTCCGGAGGTCTCGCTGGTCTGCATCCTGGATGCCGACAAGGAAGGTTACCTGCGCAGCGAAACCAGCCTGATCCAGACGGCGGGCCGCGCCGCGCGTCACGTCAATGGCGAGGTCGTGCTCTTTGCCGACATCATGACCAAAAGCATCCAGGCGCTGATCGGCATTTCCACCTACCGCCGCCGCAAGCAGGAGGAGTATAACCAGCTCAACAATATCACTCCACGCAGCACCGTCCGCCATCTCCAGGAAAGCCTGCATGCCCCAGCCGATCCCTTCGCCGAGCATAGCGCCAAGCTGGCCGAAAGTGGCAGTGCCGACGATACCGCTGCGGTCATCGCCCAGCTCCAGGAGGAAATGGTCGAAGCCTCCCGCGCTTTGGAGTTCGAACGCGCGGCGCTCCTGCGCGACCAGATCAATGAGTTGAAGGCCATGGCCGCTGGCCAACCGGTGCCTAAAGGCTCCACCAAGGCCTTCAAAGCCAGTTACCTCGCCAAAGCGCCGAAAAAGAGAGGAAAACGGTAAGCGCGGCCCGCCTGGGGAATTGACGGCGTCACCCGGTGCGGCTAGCCTTACTTAATGCTCGTCCGCCCTTCGCGCCGTTTTGATGCCAGTTCGTGGAAGTCTCACGCCGTCCCGCCGGCGGAGGCGGTGCGTGCAGTCCGCAGCGGCACCCGCGTTTTTCTGCACGGAGCTTCAGCCACGCCCACCTCATTGATCGAGGCCCTCTGTGCCCGTCCGGACCTTGAGGGGGTGGAGGTTTGCCATCTGCATACCGCCGGTCCTGCTCCATTCACCGTGCCGGGAGTGGAAAAGCGGGTCCGCTCCGTCTCCTTCTTCGCCGCCGGGCCGGTGCGCGAAGCGATCGCGGCTGGCCGTGCGGATTTTGTTCCTGTTTTCCTATCGGATATTCCCGGACTGCTGCGGGATGGGGCCTTGCCTCTTGATGCGGCGTTGATCCAGGTTTCGCCGCCGGACCGGCATGGCATGTGTTCGCTGGGCACTTCCGTGGATGCCGCCCGGGCCGCGGTGGATACGGCCCCGCTCATCATTGCGGAAATCAACCAGCAGATGCCCCGCACCCACGGCGCGACCATCCTCCCGTGGGAGCGCATCGATGCCTTCACCCTGACGGATCGTCCCCTCTGGGAACATCTGCCGGACCCCGAGACGCCGGAGGCGGCGCGCATTGGCGAAATCATAGCCGGTCTGGTGGAGGATGGCTCCACTATCCAAACGGGCATCGGGGCCATTCCGAATGCGGTGCTGGCCCGGCTCACCAACAAAATCGATCTGGGGGTGCATACCGAAATGTTTTCGGACGGGCTGGTGCCCCTGATGGAAAACGGCGTGGTCACCAACCGTTTCAAGTCGGTCCATCCAGGGCGCACCATCACCAGTTTTGTCACCGGCACACGACGGCTTTTTGACTTTGTGGATGACAATCCACAGGTCGAATTCCACCCCTGCGACCGCACCAACGACACCAATCTGCTGCGCAAACTGGACCGCCTGGTGGCGGTGAACAGTGCCATTGAGGTCGACCTCACCGGACAGGTCTGCGCGGACTCCATCGGCCACCGGATTTTCTCGGGCATCGGTGGCCAAATGGATTTCCTCCGCGGGGCGGCGCTCTCACGGGGCGGCAAGCCGATCCTGGCATTTCCCTCCACTGCCAAAGGAGGCACGGTGTCCCGCATCACGTGGGAACTGGCTCCGGGGGCGGGCGTGGTCACTTCCCGGGGTCACGTCCACTGGGTGGTGACAGAATACGGGGCGGTCAATCTCCACGGCCTGACCCTCCGCCAACGGGCGGACGCCCTGATCGGCCTTGCTCATCCGGATTTCCGTCAGGAACTGCGCCGGCAAATGACCCATCCGGTGAGCGGCTAGGAAGTGCCAAGCCCTTGATGAATCCTCTCCTCAGGCCCTCCCAGTGGCATCGGCTTCGGCCAGCACGCCTTCGAGATAGCGGCGGTAGTCGGGGCTGCGGGTGGCGGCGATGACTTTTTCAAAACCGGCCCGGTCAATGAACCCGCGGTTGAAGGCGACCTCCTCGATGCAGGCGACTTTGAGATTCTGCTGGTGTTCGATGGTGGCGATGTAATTCCCTGCTTCCAGCAGGCTGGCCGGGGTGCCGGTGTCGAGCCAGGCGATGCCGCGTCCGAGCAGGCGGACTTCGAGCTGGCCATCGTGGAGGTAGGCGTTGTTGAGGTCGGTGATTTCCAGTTCGCCGCGGGCACTGGGTTTTTGCTGCTTCACCCGTTCCACCACCGTTTGGTCATAAACATAGAGGCCGGGCACGGCGTAACTGCTCTTTGGCTTTTTTGGTTTTTCCTCGATGCTGAGCACCTTTTGGTTTTTATCGAATTCCACCACGCCGAAACGCTCGGGGTCGCGCACGTGATAACCAAACACACAGGCGCCCTGTTCGATGGCGAGGGCGGAACGGAAGAAGTCCAGTTTTCCGTAAAAAATGTTATCACCCAGGATCAGGGTGGCTCCGGCGCCGGCGAGGAATTCCTCCGCCAGCAGAAAGGCCTGGGCGATGCCATCGGGCGCGGCCTGTTCCTGGTAGGTCAGGCTGATGCCGAGGTTTTTCCCGTCACCGAGGAGGTTTTCAAAAGCGGGGAGATCCTTTGGGGTGGAGATGATGAGGATATCCTTGATGCCGCCCAGCATGAGAGTGGACAGCGGGTAATAAATCATCGGTTTGTCGTAGATCGGGAGCAATTGTTTGCACGCGATACGGGTGAGCGGGTCGAGCCGGGAGCCCGCGCCGCCTGCGAGGATGATGCCTTTTTTAGTCATGATTGGAAAAATGCCGGACCTGCAGGTCCGGGTAAAGCCGAGTCGCGAGTGTAACCGGAGGCGCCGCCGAGGCAAGAGCCGGGATAGACGGGGTTCATCCGCGGGGGGCGTGGTTGTTTTGACCCTGTAAAACCGGATTTCCGGATCAGAGTGACAAACGCGGCGGCCCCTTCCGTTAAGAAACGTCTTTGCTTGGGGCGGTGGTTCCGATTGAGTTCAGCAGGGCTCTTCCACCACCCGCCACGAGTGGGGCATCAGCTCCTGAAAAAGGGAAATAAATCCTGACATAAATCATCCTGGTGAACCATACTCCCCGCTCCTTTCTTCCGGCCGTCCTGGCCATGATTCTCAGCACTGTTCCGGGGCTCCATGCCGCAGACGATTTGTTGCTGGCCGACTTTGAGGGCGCCACCTACGGCGCATGGACGGCCACCGGAGCCGCCTTTGGTCGTGGCCCGGCCCAAGGCACACTTCCCGGCCAGATGACCGTTTCCGGTTTCGAAGGGAAGGGTTTGGCCAGTTCGTTCCATGGTGGTGATGACAGCACCGGCTCCTTGGTTTCCCCGGAGTTCACCATCGGACGGAAGTATCTGCGCTACCTGATCGGAGGGGGCGGCTGGGCAGGGAAGACCTGTCTGAATCTTCGGGTGGATGGCCAAATCGTGCGGACGGCCACCGGAGCCAACACGAATCCCGGCGGCAGTGAGGCTCTCGACGCCACCTTCTGGGATCTTTCCGATTTGCAGGGAAAATCCGCCCGCCTCGAGATGGTGGATGAAGCGAAGGGCGGTTGGGGTCACCTGAGTGTTGACCACCTCGTGCAAACCGACACCAAGCCGCCGGTAATGATTCAAAACCTCACCCGGGAGTTGAAAATAGAAAAACGGTATCTGCATTTCCCCGTGAAGAATGGGGCGCCGAATCATCGGGTGGCAGTGCTGGTGAAGGGGAGGAAGGTACGCGAATTTGAGATCGCGTTGTCGGACCAGCCAGAGTGGTGGGCGCATCTCGATGCTGGAGCCTGGGTGGGCGAAACGGCCACCCTCCGGGTGGATCGTCAGCCTTCCGATGCCAAGGCCCTGGGCTCCATCACCCAGGGTGATACCATTCATGCCGCTGATTCCTTGTATCGCGAGCCCTTGCGCCCCCTGCTGCATTTCTCGGCCCGGCGTGGCTGGCTGAATGATCCGAACGGGATGGTCTTCTCGCAGGGGGAATATCATCTCTTCTTCCAACACAATCCCTACGGCTGGCCATGGGGCAACATGCATTGGGGTCATGCGGTGAGCCGCGACATGGTGCACTGGGAGGAATTGCCCATCGCCCTTTATCCGCCGGAATATAACGACATGGCGTTCTCCGGCAGTGCGGTCATCGATTCTGAGAATACCAGTGGCTGGAAAACCGGGACCAACGATCTGCTGGTGGCGGCCTTCACCAGCACCGGGCGGGGCGAGTGCATCGTCCATTCCAATGACCGGGGACGCACCTGGCAGGAATTTGAAGGCAATCCGGTGATCAAGCACCAGGGCCGCGATCCCCGGCTGCTCTGGCACGCGCCCACCCGGCAATGGGTCATGACGGTTTACACCGAGGACCGGCCCGGGGCGGAGCGGGAGAAGATCCAGGACATTGCCTTCTACACTTCGCCGGACTTGAAAAAATGGACCTATCAGAGCCGGATTCCCGGTTTTTTTGAGTGTCCTGACTTTTTCGAATTGCCGGTGGATGGCGACGCCAAAAACACCCGCTGGGTGCTTTCCGGAGCCAGCAGCGAATACCGGCTGGGCCGCTTTGATGGGAAAACCTTCACGCCGGAAACGGCGATGTTGCCGGACCAGCGGGGCAAGGATTTCTACGCCGCGCAGACCTTCAGCAACATTCCAGACAAGGATGGCCGGAGGATCCAGATTGGCTGGCTCCGGGCCGCGGCCCCGGGCATGCCCTTCAACCAGTGTATGAGCCTGCCGCAGGAACTCAAACTGGTCAGCACCGCCGATGGCCCACGTCTGTCCCGTCACCCGGTCAAGGAACTGCAAACCTTGCGCCAGCCAGGCCGTCCGTTGGCCAACCTGACCCTGAAGCCCGGCGACACCAACCCGCTGGAGGGGCTCACGGGCGAAGCCTTGGAACTGCGGGCGGAATTCCAGCCCAAGCCCGGAGCCATCGTCAACTTCGAGCTGCGGGGCATCAAGGTGCGTTATGACACCGACCGTGCTGAAATCACCGTGCATGGCCACACCGCTCCGGCTCCCCTCCGCGGTGGCATCCAACGGATCGTGATCTATCTCGACCGCACCGCCATCGAGGTTTTCGCCAGCGATGGCCTGGCTTATGTGCCCATGCCGCTGATTCCGGAACAGGACCGTCGCGGGGTGATGGCTGGAGTCGAAGGAGAAACCGTGACGTTCACCACGCTGGAGGGTTATAACCTCGGTTCCATCTGGAAATAATCCGATCCCGCCCACCAACCGCATCATCTTCTTCGCTGGCCGGCTTTCTTTTTGGCTTCGATACCGTGGTCATCTCCGGGGCCGAGCAAACGATTCAGAAACTGTGGAACCTTGGCGGGCATGTTCCAGTTCAACATCGTGCTGGGGAACCGCTTCCACCCCCAGCATCCAGCGCCACGCGTTTTCGCCGCCAATCCGGGCGAGGATGGCATTGGATAGGAAGGCGATCAGAATCGTCTGTACCCTCCTATGCCTGAAACTCCCTGAATGTCTGCGTTGGCTCATCGGCCGCAAAGGAGATCTGGAGGCGGGAACGGCCGTGCTCCGGCTGGTGCGGCCGGAGGCCTCCGATGAGGAAATCCTCGCTGAGGCCGGCCGGATCCAGCCGACCAGCCGGGAAGAAGTGGTCGGCGCCCGCTCATGGACCCGGCGCCTGCGCGTTCCGATTTTGTTGGCAGTGCTCATTGCGTTTTTCAACCAACGCTCCGGCATCAATGCGGTGCTCTATTTCGCTCCACGCATTTATGAATTGGCGGGTCTGGAAAGCAAGGCTGCCCTGCTCCAGTCGCGGGAAATGTTTTCCTGTTCTTCTGCGGCATGATGGTCCTGCAGCTGGTGTGGGTGAAATTATTGGTGCCCGAAACCAAAGGGGTTCCGTTGGAGGATATCCAGAAGCAGCCCGGACTGTCCTGACCGTTGCCGGAACTCAGGCGTCGCGCAGCAGGTGGCTGAACAGCCAGCAGAGCATGGCTGCCGACAGGACCGCGGGGATAAACGCCTGGAGGGCCATACCCCAGCCGTTTTCCCAGACGAGGAAGTTCAGCAGCGTACCCATCACCACGGCGGTGCCGAGGAGGAAAACCGCCTGGGCGCTCAGGGCCTGGGGAGCCCGGTCCTGATCCTGCCGGATGGTTTGAAAATAATACCAGGCCAAGCCGCCCACGATGAACGGAAAGAGACTGGATATTTCATGATCGAGTTGTCCCCCGTAGGCGCCCTGGCTGAAGTTGTAGAACCCGTGCAGCATCACCATGCCGCAGAAGGTGGCCAGAAAGGCCGGACCGAAATTTTTGGGATAACGCAGGAACCGGAACAGGGCATGACCGGTCAATCCGGTCATGGCGAGGTGCATGAAATTCGCCGTGAGGTAACGGCCCAGCACCGCCGAACCATCCGACGATTGATAATACATGATGTTCTCCTTCAGGGCGAACCCCAGACCGGTGCAGGATGCGGCCATCAGGGCCTGCGCCGGAGAACCTTTGCGGAGCAGCCACAGCAGCGGGAGCAGGCACAGCAGCTTGGAGAATTCCTCCCTCAGGCCCACCCCGGCGATTTGATAGAGCAGGGCCGGGCCCGCCAACGCGGAATCAGACAGACCGTTCCTCGCTTCCTGCAGATCCACCAGCACCAAGGTGATGACGGTGCTGAACATGCCGAGAGGAATCCCCGCGAGGCTGAGCCACCACTGGCGGCGGGGCAGACGGCAGGCTTGGTGCAGGCTGATGAACCAGACGGTGGCGGTGAGCAGGCTGAGCAGGAGGAAATCGGTTTTTTGCAGGACGGAGGCGCTGTAGGTCAGGGTTCTGCGGAACAGCACGCGGAAATCCAACTGTTGGCGGGCAATTTCGTCGGAGAGGTGGTCCGGGACTGCATGCACCGCCTCATAATAGGCCGGCTGAGCCAGCAGGCGGTCTGTCTCCGAGGTCCAGCCACGGCTGAGGGCGAGATCCACGGCGCGGCGGCGGGCTTCGTTCCCATCCGGAGCCGCGCCGGCGGCTTCATAGGAAGCGAGGGCGCGTTGATAGTCGCGGGAAAGGCGCTGCAGATCAGCGGCCATGGTGCGCGGCAAAGTGGGAGCCCCGGGCATCGCCAGCGACTCCATCCTCGGGATGAGATCCGGGGGCACTTTTCCGCTGACAATAGCGGCATACCACGCAACAATCGCGTCCTGCTCGGAGGCGGGCAGGGAACTCAACGCGAGCAGCTGGGGCAAGTTCAGCTGTCCGGGGTCTCCGTCTTCGCCGTCTCCTGTTTCGGCGTGCTCCTGCCACAGGGCGGTGCGGCGGGCATCGGCCCGCAGCTCACGCAGCAACGCGGCCCGGTCCAGCGGTTCGGTCTGGAGGATTTCGCGGATTCCCTGGCTCCGCTGCTCGAGGATGCCCGGGGACGTTTGGGTCGGTGGCCGCTGCACTCCTGCCCAGAGGGCTGTCAGGAAAAACGCGCCCAGGATAATGAGGACCGCACGCCACAGCACGGCGGGATCGCGGCTCAAGGCGTGCAGCTGGCGGCGGGAGAGGAGCATGGCAGAACAGGGCAGGAAATCCCAGACCGGTCAACCAATCCGGGAAGCGATCCCCTGAAAGCAGGAAGGCCGCGGCGGCACGCTGGTGCGGTGAGGGATCACTTCCAGTGGAAGGCCTGCAATTTGTTCAGGGCGCGGATCACGATCAGATCGCCATCCATGGCGAGATGCGCCCAGGTGCTGGAGTCGGAGACTTGTTTTTCAGCGATCAGCTTGAAGCCGGCGGGATCGGCCTCGATGAGAAAAAGGATGCCTTTTTCATCCAGGGCGAGCAGGCGTTGGCCTTGGGAAATGAGGCTCCAATATTCGCCGAACTTCCGGTCGGTCACCCAATCCTGTTGGCCGGTCGCCAGGTCCAGGCAGGTGAACTTTTTGTTCCGCAGGTGCATGAAGACTTTACCGCCGATCACCACGGGCGTGGACATGTAACCTTCCGACTTGTGCTCCCACGCCATGGTGACACCGGGACTGCCGGCGCTGCCGGACAAATCCCAAGCCTGGCTCTGGCCTTGATAGGCACTGGTGAACAGCCGGTTCCCCTGGATGACCGGGGTTTGGATATTCATCCCCCGGAAGGCTTTGATGGCCTGACTCCAGAGCACCTTCCCGTCCGACGGGGCCACCCCGCACAGCTTTTCGCGGGTTTGCACCAGTAGCTGGCTTTCTCCATTTATCTTGGCGAGCACTGGGGAGGAAAAGGCGCTGTTCATCGCCCCGCCGTCATCCTCAAGGGTGCGCCAGACGATCTTGCCGTTGGCTTTCTCCAGTTTGCAGAAGGCTCCCCCGGCCTGGACGTAGAGGAATTTCCCGTCCACCAGCGGGGAGCAGACGAAACCAAAACCTGGCGCCGCTTTGTTGAATTGACTGACAAAATCCACGCGCCAGTTCTCCTTGCCTGTGGCGCTGTCGAGCGAAACCAAAACATCCCTCATCCCGGCGACAAAGAGATCCTTGCCATCCCAGGCTGGGGTGCTTCGCATCCAGTCCCCATTTTTTGCCGCAAAAAAGGGCACGCCCTGATAACCTTCCCACTCGGCTGTCCACACCGCCTTTCCCGTGGTCCGGTCGATCGCGTGAACCCGCTCCAATCGTTTGTCCACGCTCTCGGTCGTGAAGACGAAACGGTCGGTAATAATTGGACCCGAATAACTGGACCCCAGCGGCACCTCCCAGGCGGGTTTCAGGCTGGAAAAATCGGCCGGCCAGGCCGGGCCATGGAAAGCGCCGGTACGGTCTGGCCCCCGCCACTGCGGCCAATCCGCCCGGGCCGGGGTGAGGGGCAGGAGCAACAGAACGGCCGCTGCAGCCCGGGTTGCGGGAGCTGGCAAACGACGGATCAGGGAGATGCGGACAGGGTTCATGCTGGAGGTATTTACGCCGCAGATCTCCACGGAGTCACAATAATTCCTCAGCGCCGGATGACGCGGTAAAAGCGTCGCGGCGCGCTGTCCAGCAGGGGGTCCGCGACTTGTCCGGCTCCGGGCGTGGTAGTGACTACGGTGATAGTGCTGCTGGTCCCGTCCGCGGTAAAGCTGCCCAGATTGTTCCAGGCTGCGGGGGCCATCGACGGGGAGGCCTGCACTTCATAATTGGCTCCTGTGGTGGAACGGAAGGTGATTTGCACCAGCCGGGGGGACGATGCTTTGATGTGGCTGGACAGGATTTCCAGCACGGGTGGGTCGGGCGGTGGCGGAAGATAGAAGTCTTTCACGATCGCCATGTGCTGCATGTTGGGGGCCGCGCTGTCGGTTGTCAGGGCTGGTGCGAGCTCGCTGATGGGGGAGTAGACCCGGGTATCCACGACAAGGCCGTTGGGAAAAGTGGAACTGCCGATGCCGGTGGTGGTCTGGAGCGCAGGCAGGCCCTTGCCGGCGTAGACGGCATCGTTGGGTTTGGCCCGCGACGCGTTGGTGTTCACGTTTCCATTCCGGTCCGCGGGATGGGCGGTGCCGATGGTGATCACCTGGCCGAGGGTACCCAGGCACGACTCGGAGCGGTTGTCGGTATTGAAGTCGCCCCCGATCACAAGGTAGTCGGTGGCGCGGGTCCCGCCGTTCGCGGAGTAGTAGGCATTCACATAGCCCACCAGATCCTGGGCTTCGCCATTCCGCACCGTAGCGTTGGCCGTGGGCAGATGCACACTGACGGCGAGGAGTTCGCGGTTCCCCGGCAGGTCGATCCGGGCCCAGGCGTAGTCGCGTTCGGCCACCGTGGACACCCATTGGCCGGATTCCAGAATCGGATACCGGCTGATGACGCCGTTGGGGATGCCGCCGGTATTGGATTCCCGGAAGAAGGAGAACCCCTGCCCAAAGGTCTCATCCACAAATTCCCGGATATCGGCAGGGGTATTATTCAGGTAGTTGAACTCCTGGATGAGAATAACGTCGGCCATCACGCCTTTGAAGATGCGGATGCCATGCCCCGGATCATAGTCCTGCCCGTTTCCGCTCGAGGTATTGGCCGCGACGATGCGGAGGCGCTGGGCCGCCGCAGGCGTGGCCGTGGCGATCAAATACCACAGCAACGCGAAAAGCGTGGCAGGCCGGGAAAAGGCGGTCATGGAAGAAAGAAAAATTGCGCCGGTGTGAGCCGGTGGCGCGCCTTCAGCAGCATCCGTGCCCGGGCGGGTGCGTCAGGGCAAATGGCAAAATCGCCCGGAGCTGCCGGGATCACAGCGAGCGGATCCACTGGATGTATTCTTCCGCTCCGCCGCCGTAGCCGGACCGCAGGGCCAGTATTTTGCCGGACGGATCGGCCACCACGAGGGTAGGGAAGCCCTTGACTCCTGGGAGCTTGAGCAGGTCTTCATGGGCTGGCGAAGTGGCTTCGCCTCCATTCGGATAGTTGTAGGCTTGGAAGACAATCTCCTTGCCGGCGAAAGCGGCCCATTCCGGCTTCGAGAGCATGCCCTGCTCCATCGCCACACAAGCCGGGCACCACCCCGGTCCGGTGATCAACAGCACCACTTTGCGGTCGAGGGTTTTGGCCTGGGCGACCAGCCCGGCGACGGACTGGGGCAAATCCCCCCCCGCTCCGCCCCAGCCCTGCCGCATGGTGCGGATCACCAGGAAGGTGGCTACAATGATGAGTACCAGTTTCACCCATGAATTCATGGTGCCAGACTACGCGGTATCTGCTGTGGTGCACGTCCGGAAATCACTTTCAGGGCCAAGGCACCGCGAGCCGAAGCCGGGTGCCGCCGCCCGGCTTGGAATCAATATTCAAGCGGCCGCCCAAAGTCTCGGCGCGCTGTTTCATCCCGGTCAGGCCTGCTCCGGACACAAGCGCGCCGGGATCAAATCCCCGGCCATCGTCCTCCAGTTCGAGGGTGAACTGAGTGGCATCTCCCCCGACCCGTACCACGGCCCGCCCGGCCGAGGCATGGCGCATCAGGTTATGCAGCGCTTCCTTGAAAACCAGCAATACCTGGCGCTTGAACTCCAAGGGCAGCGCCCGGCCCTGCACGGCGGGATCGACCGTGAATTCATGCGGCACCGCGGCCAGCATGGATGCCGCCGTTTCCCGCAACCGCTGCGCGAGATCGCCCAGGGTCCGCGTCTCGGGCCGGATCAGCCAGACGATGTCCCGCAGACTCTCCGTGACTTCTCGAGACAGGTGATTGATCTCCGAAAAATCCTGGCGTGCCTCCTCGGGGTGGGTTTGTTTGGCCCCGGCCATCTGACTGAGCAGCGCGATGGTTCCCAGCCCGCTGCCGATTTCATCATGCACATCGCGCGCGATGCGCTGGCGCAGCGCCTCCAGCTCGCGTCGTCGCTCCCGGTGGTTCCGCCGCAGGGCCCAGCCGAAGACCAGGGCCAATAGGCAGGCGATTCCCAGCACCCACGCGGTAATGCGGGCGATGATCCGGCGGGTCAGGTCCTGACGCAGTTCAGGGAGCGCCGCCAGCCGCACTTCCTTCTGCCTCCGTTGCTCCAGCCCATCCAGATAGGCCGGCCAGGTCGCCACCTGGCGCTGACTGGTGAAGCCATCGGTCAAAAAGCGGGTGGACCACCGGGGCGTTTCCCGGCTGTCCGCCGCCATCACCGGCTGGTCCGCTGCCACGTTTTTCCCGCCACTGAATACCTCCAGTTCTGCCAGTGCGAAGAGATAATCATTGAACCGTTCGCTGAGCTTGAGAGCGGTCAGCCTGACATACCGGACGGAGGTGCCTGCCACGGGTTGAACCACCGGGTTTTCATAAGGATTGGCGAAATCGAACTTCGTCCACTCCCCCAGAACCACCGGCTGGGAGAAGTCCGCATTGGCCGACGCCTCCAGCCTCCAGCGCACGGGAAAACCAAACCCCCGCCGGGCCGGAAACTCCACCGCCCGCGCGGGGAACAGCCGCACTTCATCCACCGGCCACTCCTGTCCCAGATCCACCTGGACCCACTTGGCGGCTTGCGGGCTGCGTTCGGTCAGGCTTTGGAATCCCTCGGAGATGGAAGCCAGAATCCCGCTCGGGGCACCCACCACACTGACACTGTCCACCAAATTCAGCACCGACCAATTCCTTGGGGTCTCGTCCGTATCGGTCACCCGGATGGCCTCGCGCGGGAGACCTGCCGCGAGATTCCGCGTCCCCTGCAGCACCATCAATTCACCCAGCGCCAACAGGCTGCGCCCATTGCGTTCCCAAAGTTTGACGGCCGTTACCCTGACATAACGGGCGCTGATGCCCTCCTCCAATTCCACCGTGACCGGCCACGGTCCCGGATTGGGGAAATCTGCGCCGGTTAGGTCGGCCACCAGCACCGCATCCTCGAACGAAGGTTCGTCGGCCACTTCCACCCTCCACCGGACCGGAAATCCGTAGCCTGCGCCCGGAGCGGCATCGACTGCAAAATCGGCCGGGATCAGCACCACCCGGTCGATCTGTTGTTTCGATCCCAGATCCAGCCGGATCACCCGGGTGGGAGGCAAGCGGTTGCCGCCACCCGCCTGCGGCCGGGGATTGCGCCGGACGGGCGCCGGTTTGCTGGAATAGCCAATCCGCTCGGTCTGCTGATCTGGAAACAAGGCGGGCAGTCCCGCCATCTCCTGCTTCAGGCGCCTTTCCTCCTGCTCCAGTCCACGCAATTCCGCACTGAACCATTCGGTCACGCCGCCTTCATGCCCCGGGCCGCCACAGCCGGCCAGCACCGTCGCTGCCAGCAGTGTAGCGGCCCTGATGCAGAGCCGCGATCGGATAAGCCTGACGGGGTTCATGGAGAGGGCAGCATGACTGAAGCATCACCGGAATGAAATGCCGGAACCGGTGCATCCCGGATTCTGGCCGGGGCCGGGCGGTTCCGGGGTCACTTGCGTTTCACTGCATATCCCGAGAGGTCGTAACTGAATTGACTGGCGGGAATGGCCGGATTTTCCTGCAACCCGGTCACGATATTATTGATCCACGATCCATCCCGCAGGTGGATCTGCATCGCCCCGAGGCGCTTGGTTTTCTGGTTCAGCGACAGCACCAGCTTCCGCACCGCAAACGAACTGCCCTCGCCCGCCGGCTTCACTTCCACGGTGTCCCAGCCGTCCGCGCTGGTGATTTCCATCACCTCAAAACGACGTTGGAATTCCTCGAGATTCGCCGGAAAACCTGCCCGCAGAAATGCGATGCCCTGACCGGCATCCTCCCGTTCCACGGCAGCTTTCGAAAAAACCTCGGCCGTTTTTTTCATGGGATAAATCACCGAAAACTCGTCTGCCGGATTCATCACCGCCACCAGCTTGGGAGGATCCCCGGCCTGCCACCGGAACGCCCCGCCCCGGATAAACCAGAACCGCCCCGCACTCTCCAGGGGCTTTTTGACCGTCCGCAGATGCCGCTCCTGTTTGATGTCCACAATCAAGCTCTTCACCCCCGCCTGCTGGGCAATCCAAGCCTTCACGGGAGTCAGATCCGGCGCTGCCCAAGCCTGGGCACCCCGGGCGGACATCATTCCGGCAACCATCAAATATTTTACAAACTGGCCTGTCATACCCCTTCCCCTACGCTGCCAACCCTGCAAAAGAAAACGCACAATTCCTGCTACCCGGGGCGGCCTGATCAAGCTTCCGCCCTCCTCTGCGAAGCCGTCCGCTCCCACTCAAAGCGCTCTGAATCCAGTTGCGGGGCTGAAGGAGCACTTGGGCCACCATAGCCTGAGAGGTATCGGCTGGATAGAGACGCTGACGGACAACCTCTTGGCTGATACCCCCCGGCGATGGGCCCGGCTTGCTTTCAGCCTTTGGCCGAAGCGCCAGCTGCATCCGATGGTGGAACCGCGGGCGGTATGGTGGAGCAATCACTGCAAAATTGGCGCAGTCCTTCTGAAACTGCGTCTTCCTTGTCCGTGGGCAGCGCTCTGCCACAACAGCAGCACCTCGTCCCGGTCGCGGGAAGCGTGGACATGGAACGCATTCCAACTTGGAGCACCGCTGATGGTTTGAAACAAAGAATCAATCCCAGGAGGTTGCTGATATAGGGAATCAGGGCAAGCAGGAGGGTCCAATTACTCATGCCACAGTCCCGGATCCGGGGAAGATAAACGAACATGATGCCATACGCCAGTGTCAGCAAAACCAAACCAGCCAGTCTTGTTTCCTGTAAGGTCCAGTCATTCACGGTCCCAAAATGGGACATTTGAACCAGGCTGAAAGCATTCAACGGCAGATGACGAAACAGGTAGGCCAGCCGCCCCAATGTCTGTGGAAAAAAGAATTCACGCATGGTGATTCTTGAATGGATAGAGCAATTCAACGAAGCTGGGAAGTTTTTCCTTGGCCCCATGCCTTTATATTTTACCGCTCCTCAAAACAGAAAATACCGCTGCGCCATCGGGAGCACGCTGGCGGGTTCGCAGCGGAGTTCGCGGCCGTCGGCTTTGACGGTATAGGTGTCAGGGTCGACCTCGATTCTTGGGAGATAGTCGTTCCACTGCATGTCGCGTTTGGTGACGTGGCGGCAGGATTTGACGGTGCTCAGGGTCTTTCCGAGGCCGAGTTGCTGGACGCTGGACAGACCGGCGGCGCTGACAAAAGTGAGCGAAGTGCGGTATTTGGCCCGGCCGTGGGCGGCGAATTGCGGCCGGTAGAACATGGGTTGCGGCGTGGGGATGCTGGCGTTGGGATCGCCCATGTTGGCCATCGCGATCAGGCCGCCCTTTAAAATGACCTCGGGTTTGACGCCGAAGAAGGCGGGTTTCCAGACCACCAGATCGGCCAGTTTGCCGACTTCGATGCTGCCGACTTCGTGGGAGATGCCGTGGGTGCGGGCCGGGTTGATGGTGTATTTGGAAATGTAACGCAGGGCGCGGAAGTTGTCGGCGGGCCGGGAACCGGAGCCGTCGATGGCGCCGAACTGGGTTTTCATTTTGTGCGCGGTCTGCCAGGTGCGGGTGATGACTTCGCCAATGCGGCCCATGGCCTGACTGTCGCTGGACATCATGGAGATGGCCCCTAGATCGTGCAGCAAATCCTCGGCGGCGATGGTTTCGGGGCGGATGCGGCTTTCGGCGAAGGCGACATCTTCCGGAATTTTGCTGTCCAGGTGGTGGCAGACCATGAGCATGTCGAGATGCTCGTCGATGGTGTTCACCGTGAAGGGCCGCGTGGGATTGGTGGATGATGGCAGAACATTGGCTTCCCCGCAGACGCGGATAATGTCAGGGGCATGGCCGCCACCGGCGCCTTCGGAGTGATAGGTGTGGATGGTGCGGCCCTTGAAGGCGGCGAGGGTGGCTTCGACAAATCCGGCTTCGTTGAGGGTGTCGGTATGGATGGCGACCTGCACATCCAGCTCATCGGCGACGCCGAGGCAGGTGTCGATGGCGGCGGGGGTGGTGCCCCAGTCTTCATGCAGCTTCAATCCGATGGCTCCGGCCAGGACCTGCTCGCGCAGCGGTTCCGGCGTGGAGCAGTTGCCCTTGCCGAGGAAGCCGAGGTTCATCGGATAGTGATCAGCCGCTTCCAGCATCCGTTGCATATTCCAGATGCCGGGTGTGCAGGTGGTGGCGTAGGTGCCGTGGGCCGGGCCGGTGCCGCCGCCCAGCATGGTGGTGATGCCGCTGGCGAGGGCGTGGTCGATCTGCTGCGGGCAGATGAAATGGATGTGGGTATCGATCCCGCCGGCGGTGACAATGCAGCCTTCGCCGGCGATGACTTCGGTGCCGGCGCCGATGACCATGGTGATGCCGTTTTGCAGCAGGGGATTGCCCGCATGGCCAATCCCGGCGATGCGTCCGTGTTTGATGCCGATGTCGGCCTTAATGATTCCCTGCACCCCGTCAATGATCAGGGCGTTGGTGATAACGAGATCGAGGGATTCCGCATCGAGAGCGAGCGGCGACTGCGCCATGCCATCGCGGATGACTTTGCCGCCCCCGAATTTGACTTCATTCCCATACCCGCCGCTCTCCGCGATCAAGTCGCGTTCCACTTCCACAAAGAGGTCGGTATCAGCGAGCCGGACCTGGTCGCCCGTGGTGGGGCCGAACATGGAGGCGTGTTGTTTGCGGGTGACGTTCATGGGGAAAGGAATTTGAACCGAAAGGCGCGAAGGACAGGAAGGCGGGGATGCTGCGCAGGGTGCTGACGGGCCACGGATGGCACGGATCAGACGGATGGCACGGATGTTATGAAAAAATCTGGCATGGTGTGTCGCAGACCACCCGTGAGCGGCGGCATGGGGGGGGATTCCCAAGCAGTTGGTTGTAAATTATCTGTGTTATCCGTCTAATCCGTGGCCCGTGCAATTTTATTGTTCTTCCCGTTTTTTGTGATCTTTTGTTCAAATTGGTTTCCAGCTAGTCGAGCGGGCCGTCCACGAGATTGTTCAGGCCGTACATGCGGCGTTCGCCGGCGAAGGCGACCAGTTCGACTTCCCGGGTATCGCCGGGTTCGAAACGGACCGCAGTGCCGGCGGGGATATTGAGCCGGAAGCCGCGGGCGGATGCGCGGGGGAAGTCGAGCGAGGTGTTCACTTCAAAAAAATGGAAGTGGCTGCCGACCTGGATCGGGCGGTCGCCCTTGTTGGAGACAACGAGGGTCAGGGTAGCCAGGCCGGTATTGGCCTCGAGGTCGGCGGCCCCGGGCGGATGGATGATTTCGCCGGGGATCATGCGGGCCAGTCTCTAACGGGGTTGTGGACGGTGACGAGCTTGGTGCCGTCCGGGAAGGTGGCCTCGGCCTGCACCTCGTGGATCATTTCAGCGACGCCTTCCATGACTTCGCTCTTTTTCACAATGGTGGTGCCGTAGCTCATCAGATCGCTCACACTGCGGCCGTCGCGGGCTCCCTCCATGATCTCGTAGGTGATGAGAGCAATGATTTCGGGGTAATTCAGCTTCAGGCCACGGTCGCGGCGGCGGCGGGCGAGGTCGGCGGCGACCACGATCATGAGTTTCTCCGTCTCGCGGGGGGAAAGGTGCATGGGTGTCAGGCGGCGAAACTGGAAAGCAGCATGCAGGCCCCGGCAGCGGCGAGGCCTCCCCCGGCCCAACGGGGCAAGGCCGGGCGGGAAGTGGGAAGTGGTGCAGCGAGCAGGCCCGCGGTCAGGGCGATGGCTCCGGATGCCAGGGTGAGACCCAAGGCATACGGTCCGGCGGGAGCGGCCGCGGGCATTTCAAGGCCATGCGCGATGCCATGCCAGGCGCCGGCGAGGGCCGCGAGGGAGAGCACCGCCTTGCTGGAAAACCACTTCGCTCCGGCAATGACGCAGCCTAGCAGGATTACGGAAACGGCGAGTCCGGTTTCCATCAGGGGAAGCTGAACTCCCGCCCGGCCCGCCCCAATTCCCGCCGCCATCGCGATCATAAACAGCCCGGTGGACTGAAACCCGGTCTTCCGGCCCCACGACCAGACCACCAATCCCACCGCCAAGGCCGCCAGCCAGTGATCGGCCCCGGTGAGCGGATGGGTCAGGGCGGCTGTGAACGGTTCATCGGCGAATTCATCCACGTCCTCCATGCCGGGGGGAAGATGGTGGGCCATGGCCTGGCCGGCCGCCCACAGGGGCAGCACCGCGAGGCGGAGGACAAAGGGGGTGAAGCGTCGGTTTCGCATAAAATCAGCAATCCAGTAAGCAGACCGTGTGCCGTTCCGTCCCACGACGTGGCGAAGGCTTGGAAGGGGGTGTCGTCGCCTCTTTCCAATACCGGATGGCGGAAGTTGGCGAGTCTTTTTCACTCTTGTCATTGTCCGGAATGCGCCGATTCTCCATTTCATCGTTGATTCACCCGTTGTCCGGACCGGCCCTGCCCGCCGCACGGGGAATGACCCGCTCCCCGTTACATGCCTGCCCGCCGCAACAACAACAACCGCCCCGGAGGTGCCCGCCGCCCCGCGGGTCCGCCACGTCCTTACGCTAATTCCGGTGGCTTCCGCCGCCCCCCGCCCAAGGAAATTGATCCGGAAGGTGAAATCGAAGTGGACGGCACCATCGTGCAGGTGCTCGCCGGCACCATGTTCAAGGTCGAGTTGGCCATCAACCAACAGATCGTCCTCGCCCACATTTCGGGCAAAATGCGCAAACGCTTCATCCGCCTCGTGGTCGGTGACCGCGTGAAAATGGAAATGTCCCCCTACGACACGACCAAGGCGCGGATTACCTACCGGATGTAGTGAATCCAGGGCCTGACCATGTCCACCCTGACACCGGAATCGCTTCACGGCATCCTGAGGCAATTTTTCCCGGCGAAAAATGATTTTGGGACCTCCGATTTTTTGGAGGAACTCAAGGAACTCGAGGATTTTGGTGTCGTCAGTCAGGATGATTTGGTGGCCCTACTCGACAAGAGAAGCCGGGAAGTATTGGGCATCGATCAAAGTCCGATGTCGAAGGAGGAGATTCGCTGGGCGGAGCATTGTAGCGGGAAGGAAGATGTCGCTGTGAGGCTGCGGGAGAAACGGTGGTTTACATTTTCCGGCTTGCTGCGCATTGCGATGGAATTGGAATTCGGCGAGCCTTATCGGCATTATTCCGAAAATAGGGACGGGATTCGGTGAGGGAATAGATTTAACGGTGCTCCCCCGTGCCCATTTGACATTTCCTAAATCCGGTATTTCCTATAGGGAATAAGGAGAATTAAAACCAATGGCCTTTTTGCTTGAAGATCACGCCGGCCTGGATGTGCACGCGGAAGCGGCGCGCTTCGAGACCACCTCGCTGGAAGAAACCCTGAAATGGACGTGGGACACGTTTGGCAACCGGGCTCAGATTGGCACCAGTTACCAGGGTTCCGGGTTGGTCATCATTCATCATGCGCGGAAGCTGGGATTGGATTTCCCCGTGTTCACCCTCGATACCGGGCTGCTTTTCCCGGAAACCTATGAACTGAAGGAGCGGCTGCAAAACTTCTTCGGCATCAAAATCGAAAGTCTCGACCCTGCGCAGACCGTGGCGGAACAGCAGGAAACTTACGGAGGCAACCTCTGGGAGAGCAATCCCGACACCTGCTGCACCATGCGCAAGGTGCTGCCCCTCCAGCAGAAGCTCTCGAAAATTGACGTCTGGATCACCGGGCTGCGCCGCAATCAGGGCACCGACGTCCGCTCCAAAACCGGGATTCTGGAGCTGTATGAATTCGACAAGCTCCGCGCCAACCACATCCTGAAGCTGAACCCCATGGCCAACTGGAGCCGGGAAGCGGTCTGGGATTACATCAAGGCCAACGGCATTCCCTACAATCCCCTGCACGACCGTGGCTACCGCACCATCGGCTGCTGGCCCTGCACCAAGGTTGCCGGCGGCGAAGGCGAACGGGCGGGCCGTTGGGAAGGGTTCGACAAACAGGAGTGTGGTATCCACACTTTCCTGGGTTCGAATATCTGAACGCGCGGATGTGGCAGGGTCGAGGGGCCGGACCTTGCGGGGCCGATTCCTGTTCATCCTGCTGCTTCAGGAGGAACCAGCGTCCCTGCGAAGTCCGCTTGCCGCCGTCCCCGCCCGCACGATGCTCGGGCTTCTCCTTCCTAAATGCGCATCCTGTTTACCCGACTCTTCGTGGGCCTCCTGGCGGGGCTGATCCTATTCAGTTCCAGCCAGTGGCAACCCGGGCCCTTCAGTGCGGCCGGGATTCTGCTGGTGGCTCTGGGGTTGACCTCTGCGGCAGCCGTGGGGCGCCTGTGGTGCTCGCTCTACATTGCGGGCTATAAAAAATCCTGCCTCGTGACCGATGGGCCGTATGCCATGTGCCGGAACCCCCTCTATTTCTTTTCCATGCTCGGCACGCTGGGAGTAGCCCTGATGACGCACACCTTCACCATCCCCCTGCTGGCACTGATCAGTTTTGCCATCTATTATCCCTACGTCATCCGCGCCGAGGAGGAGGACCTCACAAAAATCCATGGCGCTCCCTTTGAAGCCTACCGCAGCCGGACTCCCGCCTTTTTCCCCCGTTGGTCACTGCTGAAGGAGCCGGATACCTATCAGGTCAAACCCCGTGTGTTCCGCAATCACATGGGCAGTGCCGTCTGGTTCATTCTCGCCATCGGTGTGATCGCCCTGCTGCATGCGGGCCGCTCCCTTGGTCATATTCCTGCTCTGATTTCGCTTTATTAATGACTCCCATGGCTGCTCCGGATTCTCCTCTCTCTATTGGCAACGTCAAAGTGCTGGGCCGCACCGCCCGCGAGCGCCTGACCGGCCAGCGGTCTCTCACCATTTGGCTGTATGGCCTGAGTGGCTCGGGGAAAAGCACCCTCGCCACCGCGCTGGAGCGGTCCCTGCATGGGGAGGGACGGCTGACGACCCTGCTGGATGGCGACCTCCTCCGCACTGGCCTCAATGCTGGCCTCGGTTTCACGGATGATGATCGACGGGAAAACGTGCGTCGCGCCGCGGAAGTGGCCCGCCTGTTCAACCAGACCGGCGTCATTGCGGTCTGCTCCTTCATCACCCCGCGCCGCGCCCTGCGCACGCTCGCCCGCCAGATCGTGGGCGATGACAACTTTTTCCAGGTCTATGTCAAAGCCAGCATGGAAACCTGCCGGGCCCGCGATGTGAAGGGACTCTACGCCAAAGCCGACGGCGGCCAGCTCAAGCAGTTCACCGGGCGCGACTCCATCTTCGAGGAGCCGGAAAGCGCGGACCTCATCCTCGACACGGAAGTCATGGACGAGGCCACGTGCCTGGAAACTCTCTTTGCCGCGGTGCGTCCGCGGATCGCTGCAGTCGGCTAGGCTGAGTCACTGCGGTGGGCATTGCCCGCGGAGGAGGGGAGTCGATGTGCCGGGATGGTCTGCGAGAGCCCTTGGGCCAAACTGCAGGTAACGGTAGGCCAGCGGGAGCATCAATGTGGCTACCGGGATGGCGAAAATAAGTCCTACCACCAAGGCAAGGACGCCGGCCAGAATGATCAGTATCAGCATGATTCCCAAGCCAAAGAGATTCATCCGGTTCTCCTTTGTCAGCTCGGAGCTGTATTTGAAGGCATCCATCACCCCGAGATTCCGGTCGAGGATGGCATATTGAAACAGGCCGAAGCGCAACGACAGGTAAATGCCGGGCACGATCAAAAGGAGGAACCCGACGGCAACCACCAAGTAGTAGAGGATGGTGGCGCCAAGAGTTCTCAACAATTTCGAGCCTTCACCGAAAAGCATCGCCACTGAAAAATCATCTCCTGACGCGACTTTGAGGGCCACGCGGTTCAGTCCCAGCCCCATGAAAGTGGTAAAGACAAAGGAAACCAGCGAGATCAGGAAGCCTTTCTGGGGTGAAGCGTAGGCCGTCCCGCTGCCAATCCCGCCGGGCATCACGCCCATGGACCCCCAGCCCATGGCGGAATCAACCGCCGCGAGGATAGCCTCCACCACGCCGGAGATGATGATGAACAGCAAACCAATTCCAATGAGGCCGGCAAAATTCCGTTTGGTTAGCTCAACCGCCCGTTTCACTACGCCCATGATCTGCAAATCCGCCGAACCGGCAGGAATTTCCTGCAAAACCCCGGCCGGGACCGGAGCCAGCAGGTCCCCCGATGCCGTGGCCGGAGCCGCGTAGGGATTGAAGGCCCCGGACGCAGAGATCGGCAAATCATGGTAGAGGCCGGCCACTTGACCGGAAGGCGTCCAGTCCTGCATGCCTTCGGTCCATGCCAGATCCTTCACCGGATCCAGCGCTCCGCGGCGGGCGAGGGCTTTCAATTCCTCAAATGAAACCGGCCCCTGCCGTTCCCCCTTGCTGGAGTAATACCAAGTCTGCATCGTGGCCAAGAGTGAAGGATTTGCTCCCGGGTGCAAGATATTTTGCAAGAGTTATTTCAGCGTCTCCAGATAGGCGAGGAGATCACGGAAGTCCTGCACGGTCAGGCTGAGTTCCAAGCCTTCCGGCATGAGGGAGACCGGGGTCTCATCCACGCGGACGATGTCAATGCGTGGGGCGGGGATCTCCGTCCCGCCGGGTTGGAGCAGGATCAGGTTGCCACCACCATCCTTGATGGCCTGGACACCGGAAATCACGGAACCATCCTTCATCGTGACTGCCTTGGTGCCATAGAGCGGACCGATTTCCCGGCTGGGTTCCAGGATGGATTGAATCAGCTTCGCCCGGTTGGAGGAGCGGGCGATGTTGCCCAGGCTGGGGCCTACGATTACTCCGCGGCCTTCCGCGGTGTGGCAGGTGCTGCACAGCGCGGTGGCACTGAAGAACACGTGCCGGCCGCGTTCCACACTGGCAGGGGTCTTGGAGTCCATCAGGGTTTCGACCCACGCCGCATCGTTAGTGGGACGTTCGGCAGGTGGGGCGGTGCCCAGTGCCATGGCCAGCTGGGCCTGCAAGCCTTCCGGTCCACTTCCGCCCACGGGCGTCTCCAGCGCGGCCTTGACCGCCGGATCAGCCACATGCGTGCGCAGGGCGCGGATGGTTTCGGTGGCAAGGTCAGGGTTTTGGTCCTTCAGCAGAGGCAAGAGAGGCAGCAGCGCCGGAATCTGACGTTTGGCGAGGGAGCTGATGGCATCCATGCGCAGGCTGGCGGGAGCAGTGCCATCCAAGGCGATTTTTTGCAGCGGCCCTTCCACCGCTTTGACAGTAACGAAGGCCAGACTGCGTACCGCCTCCTGACGCACTTTGGGTTCGCTGCCTGTTGCCAGATTCATCAGAGTGCGGATCATGGCCGGGGCCTTGAAATTGGTCAGCATCGGAATCACGGCAGCTTTGATCCCGGGGGAGGTTGCGGGATCTGCAAGGAGCTTCTGGAGGAGGTCATCGTTGGAAGCCGAGGCGGTCGCCGCGGTGGGAGGGGCATCACGGGCGATCAAATCCATCGCCGCCAGCCAGAGCGCAAAATCTTCCTGACTGATGGCTGAGGCTGGTCCGCCGCCCTCCAGCGCACGCTCCACCAACGGCCGCATGTCCTTCAGGCGCAACTCGGCTGCCCAGATCATGCCGAGCCGGCGCACCGCGGCATCTGCATCCGCCAAGGCACTGCGCAGCAAGGGCGCGGCATCTACAGTGCCGGCCCGGCGCAGGGCGAGCAGGCAGCCCAGGCGGATTTTGGCATCAGGATTGGCAACCTCGGCCAGGAGCAGAGGCTGGGAGACCGGTTGCTTCAGCGCGGTGAGGGCGGCGTTGACGATGAAGGGGTCTGGATCTGCCAAGGCAGCTTTCAGTTCTGGCCAGGCGGCCACATCGCCGGAGTTGGCCAGACGGTCACGGCGCTGCTCGGGCTCCGTTACCGGCAGGATGCGGCCTTCGGCTGGCGTCTTGTCAGGCTCCGTGGCCTTGATCCGCCAGATCCGGCCTTTCTGGTGGACGGAATATTCCCGGTCGGCCCAGTCGGTCAGGTAAACACTGCCATCCGGCGCAGCCGCCAGACAGGCGGGACGGAAGGTGGAATCCCCGCGGATCACCACTTCCCGCGTGGCGGTGAAGGAGGCGCCCTGCGGTTTCAGCCGGAACCAGGAGAGGGTGCTGTCGCCCCACTCCGTCATGAGAAATCCATCCCCGCGCTGCGGCCCGAGTTTGGCGAGGCGTGCGTCCAATATCCCGGTGGGCGCTTCCCCGGTGCCGGCCATCATGGGCAGGGTGCCCGGCAATTCCCCATTCCAGCAAACAAACGGATGCAGTCCGCTGCGGCCATACTGGAAATGATAACCGAAGTCCGCGCCCTTCACGATATGCAGAAACCGGCAGGGTGGGCGTGAATCGGGATCGTTGTCGCAGACAAAGACCCGGCCCGCGCCGTCGGTGGTCAGCACAAAGGCGTTCCACATCCCGGTGGCATACTGCTCCAGCTTCGAGCCATCGCGCCGGATCCGGAACACATTGGCCCCGCCGGGCAGGTATTTGAACTCGGTCCCATCCGCTCCTCTGGCGGTGTAGACGGTGCCGAAGTTCTCCCCGCTGCCCACATAAATCCAGCCATCCGGCGTGAAAGCGATTCCGCTCAGTCCATTGTGGGGATAAGTCTCGGTGGTGTCCAGGCTGAGCAGGGTCACCTGCCGGTCGCACACGCCGTCCCGGTTGTTATCCTCCAGCCGCACCACCCCATTCCGGTGCACCAGATGCAGCACGCCCTCCGGATCAAAGGCCAGATTCATCGCGGCGATGAATCCCTCGGCAAAAATGCTGCTCCTGTCCGCCCGGCCATCGCCGTTGGTGTCCTCATAGATCTTCACCCGGTCCGACTTCGGCCCGGGGTAGTCCGGCTTCACCTTGTGGGTGTGGCTCTCCGCCACAAACACCCGCCCTTTCCCATCCACCGCAATCCCGACCGGGGTCACGATGTCAGGCTCGGTCGAGAACAGCGCCATCTCCCACCCCGGCACCAGCACCTGCGGAGCGGCCGGATCGGCCGCCTTCAGCAGACTGGCGGGGAGGGCAAGGAACAGGGCAGGGAGCAGGCGCGGATGCATCCCTGGAGCAAAGCGGAAGCGCTGGCCCGGCACAAGAAAGGAAAATTGGCAGGATGGAAAATGGCTCCTCCCCGCCTGGATCACGCCTGGTTTTCCCCGCTCCCGAAATCAAAACTCCGCCGCCGCTCCTTGCGCAGGGGATGGGCCTTGACATCGGGCCCGCGCAGCGGAGCCAGCACCGCCTCGGCTCCGGTGTAATGGATTTCGCAGAGGGCCTCCAGCAGCCGGCCGAGGTTGCCTTTGGGAAATCCCGCTTTTTTGAACCACATCAGATACTCCGCCGGGAGTTGATAGAGCGGCAACCCCTTGGGCGGGTAATGTTGCGGGCCATATTTGCCAAAGGGCATGTGGGTGGAGGCAAAGGCCGCCATCATCTCCGCGAGATTCTCCCGCCAGTCCTGCATTTCGTGCTCTTCCATACTAGCAAGGGGTGATCCGTCCCGTCAGCGCCATCCAGAGGGCGCGGCGGGCGTGGCGTTTGACTTCGGGGCGGGTGACTTTGACAGCAACAGGCGCACCGTCCGGTGGCAGCGCCGCCATCTGTTTCAGCGTGCCTTCGCCGATCAGCAGCGGCATCAGCGTGGCAAACCGCAGCCGGATGGACCGTTGGGAAGCAGCATAGGTCCAGCCATCCTTCAGATAGTGCCGGGCCCGGGAAATCAAATCCCGGCGCACCGCCTGCCAGGGTCTCCAGTCGGTGGCGGGCCAGACCACCTCCCCGGACAACCCGGCGGTCCGCAGCGATTCCGCCGGCAGATAACAGCGCCCGATGACCGCATCCCCGGCCTGGTCCCGCAGGATATTGATCAATTGCAGCCCTTTGCCGAACCGTCCGCCGAGAGCGCCCATCTCCGCTTCCGGCCGGGTAAAGACTCCCGGCAGTTCGGCTGCACAAATCGCCGTCCAGAATTCCCCGACCGCACCCGCCACCAGCCAGGTGTAGTCCTCCAGTTCCGCGTCCGAACTGAGACTGCGCAGCCGCGCCGCATCCGGAAACCGCCGCAGATCCAAGGTCATCCCATCCAGGATATGGCCCATCACAGTCCTCGTTTTTTCCTGGGCATCCGCCGTGAGCTTCCCCAGCTGACCGAAACACTCCGCCAGCCGCTCCAGCAGTTCCCGTTCTCCGGCATGGTCCCCTTTCGCGGCAAAGGCGCGGGCCCGGTTCAGAAAATCCGCGTCCGGCCCATCTGTCAGGGCAGTCCGGAACTGCGCGAGCAATTCCAACCGCTCCGCGGCCGGGCTGGCCTCCACATCCGCCATGGTGTCGGCCGCCCGGGCCAGGAGATAACCGACACTGAGAGCCCCGCGCACCGGTGGCGGCAGAAACCGCAGGCTCAGGTAAAAAGAACGCGAGACCGCGGCCAGCAGGGAGCCCTGCAGGGATCGGGCATCGGGTGGGGGATTCTCGGGCACGCTGTCCTATGCGCGGAAGCCGCCGTTGGTTCAAGCCGACTTCCGGCGGCGCTTCAGCCCCTGCATCCGCATCCGGATTCCGGCCCACGGGTGGCTTGCAAGCCTACCCTTGCTGCGGTTTTCTTACGCCGTCTGAGCCCAGACCTTCCCCCCATGTCCGCCTGGAAATACCTCAAAGCTGGTTTCTGGCAACGCGTGCCATTGCCCCTCCTGGGCCAAGTGCCTTTGAATGCGGTGGCCTTCGCGGGGTTTGGGATTGCTGGATTCGATCATCCAGTCTTCTGGGCGACCGGGGCAGCGTGGGAAACCCTGTGGTTGGCTGGCAGTGCGGGACGGGCTGGATACCGGCGGAAAGTCGATGCCGCCGCCCGGCGCACTGCCTGGCGCACCGTGGAGGAGCGGCGCCTGCAACTCTACAACCAACTCCCGCCAGCAGACCGACAGCGCCACCATGCCCTGCGGTCCGCCTGTCAAAATCTGATCACCCCCCGTCCCGGTCAGGAGCCCGATCCCGCGGCCGAACTTTTCACCTGGCTGCATCTGAAACTCCTGCTCGCCCGCCAGCAGGCCGCCTCCGGACAGCGCCCCGCCGCCGATCCAGACGTTCCGCGCCTCCATGCGGGCGCCGCCGTGGAACTCACCGATCCCGCCCGTGCCCACCTCGCGGACGAGGCCGTCACCCTTCTGGATCCGCGCCACGGCATCAAAGATCACACCCTGCCTCTCCTGCCGAGGATCGAAGCTGCCCTGCAACGCATCGAGGCGGAACTGGCCACCGCGGTCCGCCTCCAGGGTCAAGTGTCAGGGCCGTGCCCTTTCCATGCCATGGCGGAAGCCGCGGCCGGAGCCGCCGTGCCGCTGACCCGGCAGATTCCCCCCCTGCCCGGCGCGGGGGAGGTTGATCTGTTGTTGGATCAATTGGGAGGCGGGAAAGAGCTATCGGGATCGGACACCCCGGCCGCCAGTCAGGCCCGGCCCGCAGTGGGCGAGTGAATCAGTAGGCCTTGGCGAAAATCACCCGCTGGGTGCTGGGCTTGCCGGTCAAGAAACAGGTGCCGGGCTGTTTCCAGTCATCGCCGAAGGGCAGGCAGCGGATGGTGACGCCGAGTTGTTTTTGCAACTCGTCCTCATCCTCGGAAGATCCGGCCCAGTCGACCACCGCGAAGCCGCCGTGGATTTCTGGTTTGTCAGGATTCTTCGGGGTGAAGAAGGCTTCGAATGCTGCCTTGTCCGTGATGCGGATCATGTTGGCATCGCGGAAGACGGTGGCGCGTTCCAGCAGGCCCGCCTGGATTTCCTCCAGGATGGCGGCGGCTTTGCTGACAAAGTCCGCGGTGGCGATGAATTCCTTTTCCTTCAGCCCCTTGTCGCGGCGGCTCACGGCCACGCTGCCCTTTTCCAAATCCCGGGGACCGATCTCAATCCGGATCGGCACGCCCTTCTTGATCCATTCCCAGTTGCGGGTGCCGCCGGGCAGATCGCGGCGGTCCACGAGGGCGCGGATGGGTTCGCCAGCGTAGGTTAGAGCGCGGAGTTCTTTGGCCAGGGCATCACAGGCATCCAGCACCGCCTGCTTGCTGTCCTCCTTCGGCGTCACGGGCAGGATCATGATCTGCTGGGTCGCCACGCGGGGAGGGAGGACCAGGCCATCATCATCACTGTGCGCCATGATCAGGGTGCCGATCAGCCGGGTGCTGGCACCCCAGGAAGTGGTCCAGGCGTGTTCCCGCGCGCCGCTGCGGCCAGTGAACTGGATGCCGGCGGCTTTGGAGAAATTCTGTCCAAGGAAGTGGCTGGTGCCCGCCTGGATGGCTTTGCGGTCCTGCACCATGGCTTCGATGCACAGGGTGCTTTCCGCGCCGGGGAAACGTTCGCGTTCGGTTTTTTCGCCGGTGATAGAGGGAATGGCCAGGTGATCGCGGGAAAAGGTTTCATACACCCGCAGCATCTGTTCGGTTTCTGCCAGGGCCTCCTCCTTGGTCTCGTGGGCGGTGTGGCCTTCCTGCCAGAGAAATTCGGCCGTGCGCAGGAAAATCCGGGGCCGCATTTCCCAACGCATCACATTGGCCCACTGATTGATCAGCAGGGGCAAGTCGCGATAACTCTCCACCCAGCGGGCAAAGGCCGTGCCGATGATGGTTTCGCTGGTTGGACGGATCACGTAGGGCTCGGCCAGTTCGCCGGTGGGCACCATTTTCACCGTGCCATCATCCTGTTTCACGGCTTCCAGACGATGGTGCGTGACCACCGCGCATTCCTTGGCGAAACCTTCCACGTGGGCCGCCTCCTTGGCCAGGTAGCTCAGGGGAATCAGCAGGGGGAAGTAGGCATTGGAATGCCCGGTATCCTTGAACATTTTATCGAGCTGCCGCTGGATGTTTTCCCAGATCCCGTAGCCCCAGGGCTTGATCACCATACAGCCGCGCACTTCGGAATTTTCCGCCATGTCGGATGCCTTGATGACCTGTTGATACCACTCCGGGAATTCATCCTGACGGGTGGGCGTGATGGCGGTCTGGGGTTTGGCGGCGGGTGCGTTGGACATGACTTTGGAAGAGTAGCCGCTCCGGAAAAGCTCCGGGGCGGGAGGGCGCATCCTGGCGGCGTCTCCGGCCCGGTGCAAGTGGTGGCGTCGTCTGCGGGGCGGGGCTTTTTCCCCATTCAGTCCAGCATCCTTTCCAGCAGATCCGCAGGATAGGCATAGTCTATTGCCTTGTAGGGTGTGCGGTTGGCTGCCGCCTCCAGGCTTTCCAGCGCATCTCCCTGCGCCCCGTTCCAGCGGAATCCCCGGACCGCATCATTCATGGAGCCGATCCGCGTCCGGTCCGTGCGCGGCAGCACCACCACCGTCTGGTTGGCCGGGTCGAACTCCGCGCCATAGGCCGTCCAGGTCTCTGCCACCCGCAGCAGGAAAAGCCGCCAGAAATCCCCGAAGGTTTTCACCCCCGTGACGGGAATCACCAGCGTGTAAAGCGTTGCGTCGTGCATCGCCACCACCACCGGCATCGTCCCCAGCCGGACATAGTGGCAGCTCCACTCATCGATCCGGCGGCCCTGTCCGCGCCAAGGGCCCACGGCACTGACGGCGCATTTGAAGCGTTTCGCGAAAGCGGCGGAAGCGAGGAGAATCATGCCGGGAATTTTTCACCTCACGGTGAGGGAGACAAGGGGCATGGCATCATGGCTGAAGCGGTCGAATTGGTAGTGATCCCGCGTTTGATGACTTCGTTTTTGTCCCTGCTGTGCCTGAGCAAATCGCCAGCGGCCGCAGATCACTCCCCTTTTTCTGGCATTCAATTCGGGTGTCCACGAGGTCCTGGCCATAGTGGACGAAGAAGCCTGTGCCCGCGGGGATGAGGTGCTGCGGGAGTGCCGCGGGGTGGTGAAGGCCAGGGCGAAGTGGGGGAGGGACGCGCCAAGTCTTTCTTGCGGAGGAGTCCCGGAGTGGCATGCTGGCATAACTTTTCCCCCACCTTCTTTTGTCTGCGGCTCTCTGGATCAGATTCTTTTCTCTTCTCCTGGCAGGCATGACTCCAGGGTTGGCCCAGCAGGCGCCGGCCGGCTCCAAGCAGGTGCTGGTGCTGTATGGCGAGCGGCTGGATCTGCCGGCGATCCGGGCCGCGGAGCAGAGTTTGCGGGAGACCTTCGCGGCCTCGACGGCGCCTCCGGTGGAATGGTTTGCGGAGTATTTCGATTTCGCCCGGTTCCCGGCGGCGGAACAGGATGTCAATCTGACCGAGTATCTGCGGACGCGTTATGCGGGGCGGCGGATTGATCTGGTCATGCCGGTGTCGAGCCTCTCCTTGCGCTTTATCCTGAAACACCGCGACAACCTTTTCCCCGGCGTGCCGGTGGTGTATGCGGTGCAGAGCGCGGCGGAAATTGATCCCGCAGCCTTGCCGTCGGCGGTGACGGGGGTGGCGGCGGAATTGGATGTGCGGGGGACGGTGGAACTGGCCTTGCAGCTGCAGCCGGAGGCGGACGGTATTTTGTGCCTCGGAGGGGCCTCGGCGGCGGACCAGGATGCCCTGGCCCGGGTGACCCGGGTGCTGGACGGCTACAAGGACCGGTTGCCGGTGAGGTATTTTGCCGGGAAGGCGCTGCCGGAAACCGTGGAGGAGGTCCGGAAGGCCGGCCGGAATACCATCGTGCTATTGGTTTCGATGATCCGGGATGGAGAAGGGCGGGCGCTCTCGACGCGGGAGGTCTCGAAGCAGCTCTCGGCCATCTCAGCGGCTCCGATTTATGGATTTGCCGGTACGCTGATGGACACGGGCGCCGTCGGCGGGGCGCTGGTGGATTTCGCATCGACCGGACGGCAGGCGGCGGGAGTGGCTTTGAAGGTGCTCAATGGCGGTAGCGTGCCGCCGGGATCGCCGGAGACGAAATCGCCCACGCCGCTGGTGGTGGATTGGCGCGCGATCCAGCACTGGCAGCTGCCGATGTCCCAGGTCCCGGCGGAGGCAGTGGTGATGTTCCGCAAGCCGACGTTATGGGAGGATCACCGGGGGCTGATCCTTGGGATTCTGTTGGTCGGCCTGGCTCAGTCCGTGACGATCGGGGCGCTGCTGGTGAACCGGGCCCGGCGGCGGAGGTCGGAGGAGTCGCTCCGCGAAAGCGAAAAGAAGATGAATCTGGCGGCGCAGGCGGCCAATCTCGGCCTGTGGCTCCGGGATATGGAGCGGGGGGAAGTCTGGGCCACGGAAAAATGCCGCACCCTGTTTGGATTCCAGACGGAGGAACCAATTACCTATGCGGCCTTGCTCTCGCGGGTGCATCCATTGGATCGCGAATCGAAATCCCAAGCGGTGGGGCGGGCGCTGGCGGACCGGATATTTTACGACACGGAATACCGGGTGGTGCTGCCGGACGGTGGGATACGCTGGATCGGCGCTACTGGCCAGGCGGAGTATGACGCGGCAGGAAGGCCGACGCGGATGCTGGGAGTCTGCACTGACATTACGGCCCGGAAGGAGTCCGAATTTGAAACCCACGAACTGCGCCTCGAGCTTGCCCACGCCAGCCGCGTGGCCACGCTGGGCCAACTCTCCTCGGCCCTGGCGCACGAGTTGAACCAGCCGCTGGGGGCCATCCTGCGCAACGCCGAGGCCGCCGAGCTTTTCCTCAAAATGGACCCGCCGGACATCGCGGAAGTGCTCGCCATCCTGGCGGATATCCGGAAGGATGACCAACGGGCGGGCGGTGTGATCGACCGGATGCGGGCCTTGCTGAAACGGCGGCATCTGGAGTTGGAGTCCCTCGAAGTCGCCGGGCTGGTGGGGGAGGTGGCTGGTTTTATCCTGCCGGATGCCGCCGTGCGGCATGTCACGCTGGGGACCAGCATCCCGGAAGGGCTGCCAGCCGTGCGCGGCGACCGGGTGCAGGTCCAGCAGGTACTGCTGAATCTCATGATCAACGCCATGGATGCCCTCCCTGAGGGTTTCGGAGACGAACGGAGCGTCGTGGTGCAGGCACGGTATGATAGGGGCGACAGTGTGGAGATATCTGTCAGAGATACAGGCCACGGCATCCCGCCGGAAAAGGCCGGAAAGCTCTTCGAGCCATTTTTCACCACCAAACCGCAGGGAATGGGCATCGGCCTCGCGATCTCGCGGACCATTATCGAAGCCCATGGAGGGAAACTCTGGGCGGAAAATAACACCGGAGGTCCAGGAGCGGCTTTCCACTTCACGCTGCCGGTGGCGGAGGAGGGCCGGGCATGAACCCGGTGGTATTCCTTGTGGATGACGATGCCTCGTTTCTCACGGCGGCGGCGCGTCTGCTGCGGGCCAGCGGGTTTACGGTGCAGCCATTTGCTACGGCGCAGGAATTCCTCGCCCAACTCAGTGAGGACACGCCCGGCTGTGTGATTGCCGACTTGCAGATGCCGGCCATGAGCGGGTTGGATTTGCAGGCGGCGCTGGCAAAGACGGGCAACGCGATGCCCGTGATCTTTCTGACCGGCCACGGCGACATTCCGTCCACCGTGCAGGCCATGCGCGACGGGGCTGAGGATTTTCTCGAAAAACGGGCGCCGAAGGAAACCCTGCTGGCCGCCGTGACCCGCGCCCTGGCCCGGGATGCGATGGTAAGGGAATCCCGCGCGAAAATAAACGGGGTCCGCGCCCGGTTTGGGAAACTGAGTGGCCGCGAACAGGAAGTGCTGACCCAGGTGCTGCGGGGCGCCCTGAACAAGCAGATCGCCTCCGAACTGGGCATTTGTGAGCGCACCGTCAAGCTGCACCGCACCAGCATCACCACCAAACTCGGGGTGCATTCAGTCGCAGAACTGACCCGGCTGGCCCAGGAAGCGGGCCTGGGCGGGTCCTGACAGGCCGGTGCTCCCGGACCTTCCCCAAAGGGCAGTAGCGGAACCGTGCAATTTCTGGTCAGGGTGGGGAAGTGACTCCACCGATGAGCAGCAACGATCCACTTTTCATAGCCATCGTCGATGACGATGAAAGCCTGTGCCGGTCTCTCGGCCGGCTGTTGCGGGCGGTGGGGATGCTGCCATCGGTCTATCCATCTGCCGAGGCTTTTCTCGCCGATACCACGCACCCGCCCTTCGATTGCCTGATCCTGGACATTCAACTCGGGGGTCTGTCCGGCATTGAACTGCAGCAGCAGCTGGCAGCCAGGGGCAACCAAACCCCGGTGATTTTCATCACGGCCCATGATGAGCCCGCTGCCCGCGAACAAGCCTTCGCCGCTGGCTGTGAGGGATTTTTCCGCAAAACCGACTCCGGCGCGGAGGTGATCGAAGCCATCCGCCGGGCCGCGGCCTGATCCGCGGACCATTTCTCCACGACTGATTCCTCCAACTATGAAACCAACTAAATTGATATGGGCACTGACCGGTGCCGCCGCCCTGTTCGCTGCCGTGCCCCAGATCCCCGCCGAGGACAAACCCGCTGTTCCTCCCACGGAAGAAAAGAAGGTCGATCCGCAGGCCGTGGCGATGCTCCAGCGGGCGGTGGATTATCTCGCCGCCGCCAAACAGTATTCCGTGACCGCGGAACTTTGGACCGATGCCGTCGTCAACGAGGGGGTCACCGCGCAGTTCACCAAGGTCCTCGATATCAAACTTCGCCGGCCGGACCGGGTGCAGGTGAATGTGAAAACCGCAGCGCCGAAACGCAGCTTTTACTACGACGGTAAAAACCTGACCCTGGCCGATCATGTCACCGGCACCTATGGCATTTTCGCCACTCCACCCACCATCGATGAAACCCTGGCCAAAGCAGAGGAAGTCTACGGGGTGGTGTTTCCCATAGACGACATTCTGCTCAGCAAGCCTTTCGGCAATGGGGCGGACCATGCCCGGTCCGGCCAGTATCTGGGAGCCGAACCCGTGCTGGGCACACTCTGCCATCATGTCGCGTTCCAAAGCGAAGGGGTGGACTGGCAGGTGTGGATTCAGGAGGGTCCCCGGCCGCTGGTGCGCAAGGCCATGATGGTCTCAACCGATCCAGAAGACGCGGGGCGGCTCACCGTGAATTTCAAGGACTGGGATCTCGCCACCAAACTGCCCGACTTCGTCTTCTCCTTCACTCCGCCGGCAGATGCCATGAAGATCGAAGTGCTGCCCCTCGAAGTCCCTGCCGCGAACGAAGCCAAGTCCGAAAAGCCTGCCAAATAATCCTTCAACCGAATTCTATTTTATGAACACCTTTCTTCCCAAATCCGCCCTCTCCCTGGGCACCGTGGCCCTCCTCGCTGGCTCCCTCGTCCCCGCACAGGCCGGCGTGCGGGTGAACCGCAACGTGAATGTGAACCGGAATGTGAACCGGAACGTCCATGTGGACCGCAATGTGAACGTGAACCGGAATGTCCGCCGTGATGTGGATATCGACGTCCACCGTCGTGGGGGTTTCGGCGTTGGCGCCGCGGTGGGTCTGGCGACCGGCGTCGCCATTGGAGCCGCCGTGGCCGCTCCTCCCCGGGGTTACGCCACGGTCTATTATGGAGGTGCACCCTACATGTATTCCGGTGGCGTCTATTACCAGCCCGCCGGCTCCGGTTACGTGGTCGCAGCCCCGCCGATTGGCGTGGTGGTCCCGGTGCTTCCACCCGGAGCCGCCCTCACGGTGGTCAATGGGGTCAATTGCTATGGGTTCAATGGCCTCTATTATCAGCCGGTCATGGTAGGCGGCGTGACTCAATACCGCACCGTCCAATTCTAAAAGCCCCTCCATGCCTCCATTCCCCATCGTGAAAAAATACCTGACGTATCTACTTCTGGCGGCAGCCCCGGTGCTGACCGTCCAAGCCGAAGAAGGCGGCTCCGGCCACTATCTTCCGGGTTCCATGTCCTCCTTCATGGACAGCGTTCCGGCGGAGGAGACCTTCATCACCCGGTTGAACGTGCTCTACTACGAAGGGTCGTATGCCAAGGATCAACCGCTGCCCTTCGCCGGCCTCCAGGCGGCGGGGGTGGATGCGGATTCGTTTGCCACGGGCCTCACCCTGCTTTGGCGTCCCCCGGTCGAGCTGGGAGACAAGTGGTCCTTCGCCATGAGCGCCACCGCGCCATGGGTGTGGATGGATGTCAGTGCGGGCCTCGACGCCACTCTCCCGGGTGGTGCTCCCGCCACGATCCGCCGCTCGGACAGCGTGGACGGACTGGGCGACATCGTGCTGATGCCGCTGATGCTGAATTACAAGTTCACGCCGGATTTCAGCACCAATTTCCGCGTCGCTGCCTATGCCCCGACCGGTGACTACGAGGTTGGCCGTCTGGCGAATTCTGGCAAAAACTACTGGACCTTCGAGCCTGCCCTGGCCCTGATGTATTTCGGTCAGAAGAATGCGTTTGAGGCCTCGGTCTTCACAGGCATGTCCTTCAATACGGAGAACGAGGACACGGACTACCAGACCGGCAATCAGTTCCACATCGACGGCACCCTCGCCCAGCATTTTCCGCTGGGTGGGGGTCTTGCCGGGATCGGGGTGAACGGCTTCTGGTATGAGCAGGTCACTGGTGACAGCGGCAGCGGCGCGACCTTTGGAGATTTCAAAGGTCGCACTGCGGGCCTGGGTCCGGTGCTATCCTATACCCATAAAGTCGGCAGCGTGGATGTGATCTCCGAGGTGAAGTGGCTCCATGAGATGGAAACCCGCAAGCGGCTCGAAGGCGATTACGTCTGGTTCAAGCTGATCGTGAAATTCTGATGTCCGGACCGGAGCCTGACCCCGCACCAATCCCTTTCATCACGTTCCACCATGTCAATCTCATGTTATGCCTCCCTGGCCGCCTGCGCGGCTGCGGCGACCTTGTTGTCAGGGTTTGCGGCACCGCTGGTGCGTGCCGGGGACCTGCCGAAGGCCGATTTCACCAAACCGGCCGATGCTGCATCCGGCGGAGCGCCAGCCGGGGAAGATCTTTCCAGCCAGGCCAGCGATCCCACGGCATCCCTGATGGCTTTCAACTTCCTGGGCACCTACACCGGCGGATTCCACGGCGACGGCGGCGGTCTGCCGGACGATTCGTTGTCGCTCACCTTCCGCCCCGCCATCCCGTTTACGTTTCTGGATCATCCCAACCTGCTGCGGCTCACGGTGCCCTACCAACTGGGAGGCCGGGGAGAGGAAGGTTTCGGCCCGGTTAGTGTGTTTGACCTCTTTATGTTCAACAAAAGCTGGGGCCGCTGGGGCTTCGGTCCCCTGCTGAATTTTGATACCACGGGAGATTTGCCGGACGGGTTCGCCGCCGGTCCAGCAGTAGGAGCTGTCACCAATCTGAGCAAAAAGCTCAAGGTCGGTTTGTTCAGTCAAAACCTTTTCGCAGGGGATACCGCCATCAGCCAACTCCAACCCGTGATCGCCTACCAACTCGGGAATGGTTGGTCCCTTAGCGCCGGCGACCTGCAATACATCTACGACTGGGAAGCCAGCCAATGGCTCAGCGCCCCCGTCGGTTTTCAACTGGGCAAGGTCACCAAATTCGGCCGTCAGCCGGTGCGCCTCGCCGCCAATCCGCAATACAATCTCATCGACCGTGATGGCCTGAACGAATGGAGCGTCACCATCACCTTCACGGCCCTGTTTCCGACCTTTTGACCTCAATCCACGACGATCCCACTTCATGAAACTTCATCACATTCTGTCCGTCCTCGGTCTCACCCTGGGCGCGTTTTTCGCACCAACGACCGGAGCCCAGGAAATCCTGCCTTTCCCGCCCGCTCCCTCAGGTTCCACTCCGGGCCTGACGATCCAGGACTCGACTTACAAAAAGCGGGTCGAACCCAAAAGATTGGAGGAAGGCGCCCCCAATATCCTCATCATCCTGATGGACGATGTGGGCCCGGCCACGCCCTCGACCTACGGCGGGGAAATCAACACCCCGACGCTGGACCGGGTGGCGAAGCTGGGGATTTCGTTCAACCGTTTCCACTCCACCGCGATGTGCTCACCCACCCGGGCTTCGCTGCTCTGCGGACGCAATCACACGCGGGTCGGCAATGGCCAGATTGCGGCCATCGCCAATGATTTCGACGGCTTCAGCGGGGTTATCCCCAAAACGTCGGCCACCGTCGCGGAAGTGCTGAAAAACTACGGTTACAATACCGGCGTCTGGGGAAAGTGGCACAACACACCGGAGGAGCAGATCACCAGCAAGGGACCGTTCGATTATTGGCCGACCGGTTATGGCTTCGAGTATTTCTACGGATTTCTCGCCGGCGAGGCTTCGCAGTATGAACCGACCCTGACCCGCAACACCTCTCCGGTCACCACGCATCTGCCGAAGGGGTATCACCTGACGGACGATATCGCAGCGGACGCCATCACCTGGCTGCGCGAACAAAAAGCCTACGCCCCGGACAAACCGTTCTTCATGTATTGGGCTCCGGGCGCTTCGCACGGTCCGCACCAGATCATGAAGGAATGGGCGGACAAGTATAAAGGCAAGTTCGACGATGGCTGGGACCAATACCGCGAACGTGTCTTCGTGAAGGCCAAGGCCAAAGGCTGGATCCCGCAGAACGCCCAACTCACGCCGCGGCCCGCATCCATGGCCTCGTGGGATTCCATTCCCGATGACGAAAAACCGTTCCAGCGCCGCCTGATGGAAGTCTTTGCCGGTTTCACCGAACATGCGGACTACAATGCGGGCAGGGTCATCGACGAGATCGAAAAGCAGGGTAAACTCGACAACACGCTCATCTTCTACATCTGGGGTGACAATGGCTCTTCGTCCGAAGGCCTTTATGGCACGATCAGCGAGCAACTCGCGCAGAATGGCATTCCCACCAAAATTTCGCAGCACCTCGAAGCGCTCGAAGAACTCGGCGGTCTCGATGCCCTCGGCGGCCCGAAAACCGACAACATGTATCATGCCGGCTGGGCATGGGCGGGCAGCACTCCTTACAAATCCACCAAACTGGTCGGCGCGCACTTCGGCGGCACCCGCCAGCCGATGGCCGTTTCCTGGCCGAAGCGCATCAAGGCGGACCCGGCGGCGCGGCCGCAGTTCCACCACGTGATCGACATCGTGCCGACCATTTATGAACTGACGAAAATTACCCCGCCCAAGGTCGTGAACGGGTTCGAGCAGGATTCGTTCGATGGCGTCAGCATGGCCTACGCGTTCGCCGATGCGAAGGCGCCGGGGACGCGCAAGACCCAGTTCTTCGACATCATGGCCAGCCGGGGCATTTATCATGATGGCTGGTTTGCCAGCGCCCCCGGTCCGCGTGAACCGTGGGTGGGTGGAATTCCCAAAGGTGTGAAGGAATGGTCACCGCTGACGGACAAGTGGGAGCTCTACAACCTTGACGAGGACTGGAGCCAGGCCAATGACCTCGCGGCCGCGAATCCGAAGAAACTGGAAGAGATGAAGCTGCTCTTCCTCGTCGAATCCACGAAGAACAAGAATCTACCCATTGGTGGCGGCTTGTGGTCCACGGCGCTGTTCCATCCGGAGGACGCGCCCGCTTCGTCTCTTACCGAGTGGACCTTCGATGCCCCCATCACCCGCATGCCGGAGTCCGCCGCACCGAAACTCGGCAAACAGGACAGCTTGGTGACCATGGAGGTGGACGTGCCTGCGGAGGCCAACGGCGTGCTCTACGCGCTGGCGGGCTTCTCCGGCGGCGTGACCTGCTACGTGAAGTACGGCTTCCTTTGCTACGAGTTCAACTTGTTTGAAGTCCAGCGTACCAAGCTCAAGTCCAAGGAAAAGTTGCCCACCGGCAAGGTGAAGGTGGAAGTCGAATCCAAACTCGCCGCTAAAATCGGTGGCCCGATGGACGTCACGCTGAAGGTGAACGGCAAGGAAGTCGCCAAGGGCCAGGTACCTGCCGCCATGTCGCTCCACTTCACCTCCAATGCGACCTTCGACATCGGCACGGACCTCGATTCGCCCGTCTCACTCGACTACTTCGACCTGGCTCCGTTCGCCTTCAACGGCACCATTGGGGCCACCACCATCAAATACCTCAAAAAGTAAAGATCCTGAAACCTGAAACCGGGAGCATCGCGGTTTCACAAAACCGATCGCTTTCCCCCGATGGTTCCAAAATTGAGAATACATGAAATCCACCAACTCGTTCAACTCCATTTTTTGCTTTCTGGCCATGGTGCTGGCGATGCTCGTTCCAGTCAGCGTCAATGCGCAGAAGATCGTAAAGCCCAGGGCGGGCGGTCCTGGTGAATGGCGGTTGATCGGAACGACGCACGCTACCCATAAAGCCGACCACGATGGCATCGTCGTGAAGGGTCCTTCCGACAACTTCCGAAGGATTAAATTTAAAGTGACCGATGCACCGCTGCAATTGCATCGCTTGGTGGTGACCTACGACAACGGTGCGCCAGACAAGATCGAAGTCCGGGAGAACATCAAAAAGGGGGGCGAAAGCCGGGTGATTGATCTGAAGGGCGTGGGCAAACGCAGCATCCGCAGAATTGACTTCTGGTACGAAAGCAAAGGGCTCCTGAATGGCCAGGCGGACGTTACCGTTGTCGGAATGAAGTAGTTCATGTCAAATCCAGACGGCATTTTTCCTTTTCCGGTGGCTGCCGATCGAATAGCAAAACTCCCTGGTCCTCACTCTTGCTGTGATTGGGATACAGAGTCCGGATTTAATTGATATGAGATCATTCGCCAACCGCTTCCTTGACCCCGGGAAACTGTGGAGACTGCGCATGGCCATGGCCCTTGCTCCCGCACTGACGGCCGTTTCAAGCCATGCCCAGGACATTGAGCCGCGCCGCTGGAGCCACCTCCCGATCGGAGGCAATTTCCTGGGCGGTGCCTATGCCTACACCACGGGGGACATTTTCCTTGATCCGGTGCTTCAGATTGAGGATGCCCAGTTTGATCTTCAAACCGCCGCCGCCAAATACATCCGGAGTTTCGAACTGCTCGGCAAGTCCGCCCGGATAGATTTCATTCAGGCTTATCAGAGCGGCTACTGGTCGGGGATGCTCAACGGCCAGCCGGCCGCGGTCGAGCGGGATGGATGGTCGGACACCACCTTGCGCTTTGCCGTGAATCTGCTCGGTGCACCCCCGCTCTCAGGAAAGGAGTTCACGGATTACCGGGCAAAAGTTGCGTCTGAGACCATTGTCGGGATGGGACTCGCGGTGCAGTTTCCCACCGGCGAGTATTTTGAGGACAAGCTGATCAACCTTGGCAGCAACCGGTTTACTTTCCGGCCCCAGATCGGCCTCGTCCAAAACTTGGGAAAGTGGACGATGGAACTCACTGCGGCGGCTTGGCTGTTCACGGAAAACGGGGAGTTTTTCAACGGAAAACAACTCGAACAGGACCCGGTCTATACGGTCGACGGCAACCTCATTTATAGTTTCCGTCCTGGCCTCTGGTTGAGTGCCAGTGCCGGCTACGGAGGGGGCGGGGAATCCGCCATCAACGGCACCCCTGGCAACAACCGGCAAAACAATCTAGCCTGGGGGCTTGGCCTGGGTGTGCCCATCAACCGTTCCCTTGGCCTGAAGTTCGCCTACATTGGAAGCCGCACCCACGCCAGCACCGGTTTCGATTCGGATACCCTAAGCTGCGGCTTCTCGGTGATGTGGTGAGCATTCTCTCCGCCCGATACCCATTTCAAAACCAATCCAACCCATGAATATCAAACTGCACTGCGCTGTCATTTTCCTTTCCGGATTCTCCAGCCTCGGTATCCTCGCCGCGACACCCGACGACGGCTCGGTGCTGCCATTCCCGCCGACACCGTCCGCCAGCAAGGCGGGGCCGACGTTGCAGGAGTCCGTCCACCAGCGGAGGGTCGAGCCGGAGCGTCTGCCGAAGGGCGCGCCGAACGTGCTTATTGTGCTGATCGATGACGCGGGCTTTGGCACGCCCGATACTTTCGGCGGGTTCGCCCATACGCCGACGCTTTCCCGGCTGCGCGATGAAGGCATCGCCTATAATCGCTTCCACACCACTTCCATCTGTTCACCGACGCGGGCAGCTCTGCTCACCGGACGCAATCATCAGCGGGTCGGCAATGGCACGATCGCCGAGCGGGCGGTGGATTGGGATGGTTACACCGGGGTCATGCCGAAGACTTCCGCGACGATTGCCGAGGTGCTGAAAAACTACGGCTACAAGACGTCTGCCTTCGGTAAATGGCACAACACTCCAGCGGATCAGACGACCGCCATGGGGCCGTTCACCTACTGGCCCACCGGTTACGGCTTTGAGCATTTTTACGGATTCCTCGCCGGCGAAACTTCGCAATGGGAGCCGCGACTCGTGGAAAATACCACTGCCATTGAACCGCCGCACGATGAGAAGTATCACCTCACCGATGACTTGGCGGACAAAGGCATCACCTGGCTGAAAAAGCACCGCGCCTTCGCACCTGACAAACCATTCTTCATGTATTGGGCACCGGGTGGAGTCCACGGACCCCTCCACGTCAACGCGTCATGGGCGGACAAATACAAAGGCAAGTTCGACCAGGGATGGGACCAGCTCCGTGAGGAAACCTTCGCCCGCCAGAAAGCCCTCGGCTGGATTCCTGCCGACACCGAACTTACCCCCCGGGACAAAACCATGGCCGCCTGGGCGGACATTCCCGAAGCGGAGCGCGCCTTCCAAACCCGCCTGATGGAACTTTACGCAGGCTTCGTCGAACACACCGATGCGCAGGTGGGCCGGCTGGTGGACTTCCTCGACGCAAGCGGCCAGCGTGATAACACGATCATCTTTTATATCTGGGGTGACAATGGCTCATCGGCCGAAGGCCAGAACGGGTCCATCAGCGAATTGCTCGCCCAGAACCAGATCCCCAACACCATCGCCCAGCAACTCAAGGCGTTGGATGAACTCGGAGGTCTCAAAGCTCTCGGTGGTCCACTGACTGATCCCCTGTATCACGCCAGTTGGGCGTGGGCGGGCAGCACGCCTTTCCGTTCCACCAAGCTTGTGGCCGCGCACTTCGGCGGCACCCGCAACCCGCTGGTGGTTTCGTGGCCGAAGCAGATCAAGGCCGACAAGTCGGTGCGTTCCCAGTTTTACCACGTCAACGATATCGCTCCCACGCTCTATGACGTGATCGGCATCAAGGCCCCGAAGGAAGTGAACGGTTTCCCGCAGGATCCCATTGATGGCGTGAGTATGGTCTCCTCCTTCAGCGATGCCAAAGCACCTGACCAGAAACACGTCCAGTATTTCGACAACAACGGCAGCGACGGCATCTATCAGGACGGCTGGTATGCCTGCACCTTCGGCCCGCTCAGCCCATGGTTGAATGCCCAGCCCGGACTCGACAAATGGGATTCCTCGAAGGCCGTGTGGGAACTCTACGATCTGACCAAGGATTTTTCGCAGAGTCACGACCTTGCCAAAGCGATGCCGGAGAAAACCGAGGAGATGAAGCGACTCTTTCTCGCGCAGGCGAAGGAAAACAAAGCCTTCCCGATCGGAGCCGGCATCTGGCTGCGCATTCATCCAGAAGACCGGATCAAATCCCCTTACACAAGCTGGACCTTTGACGACACCACCAACCGCATGCCGGAGTTCACCGCGCCCGCGCTCGGCAATCACAACAACACCGTGACCATCGACCTGGCATGCGGTGCCGACGCCAGCGGGGTGCTTTACGCCATGGGTGGCTCCGGCGGCGGGCTCACCTGTTATATGGACAACGGGCACCTCCTGTTTGAATACAACCTCATGATCATCGACCGCTCGATCGCGAAGTCCGCGGAAAAGATTGCCCCCGGCAAACACACTATCGTCGTCACCACCACACTCAAAGCCCCGAAACCCGGCGCCCCGGCGGACATCGTCCTGACCGTGGATGGCAAGGAAGCCGCCCGCACCGCCGTGAAGATGACCGTGCCCGCCGCGTTCACCGCCAGCGAAAGCTTTGATGTCGGAGTGGACCTTGGTTCCGTCGTCTCGCGCGACTATGCCGGACGCCGCCCGTTCAAGTTCGACGGGAAGATCGGCCAAGTGAAGGTCGAACTGAAATAGCCCCGGCCTGATTCTCACGCATAAAGCCGAATCGGAGGCTGCAGGCAGCCAGAATTAATTTCATAACCACGGCTTTGGCCGGCATCCTTTGAATCCAGGCTGTCGCCGGCCTTCGTATGCCATGGCTGGAACCCGCTGATCCGGCTCTACCGCCCATGGGGGATATTCTTGACGGGACTTGAAACCTTCCGGAAGCTGTGTCCGCAACAACATTGCACCGCCATGATCACCCTTATGAAAAGCCCACCCCGGCATCCGCTGACCGCACTCCTCGGTGCCCTCGCCCTGCTATCTTCCCAAACACCAACCACGGCCTGCACCCGAGCGCTTTAACGTCGCGAAGGACGGCACCGTCCTCTCGGGCCGCCCGATGGACTGGGGCGAGGACATGCACTCGAACATGTGGGTCCTGCCCGCCGGCATGAAGCGCGATGGCATGGGTGGCGCTAACAGCATCCAGTGGGAATCCAAATACGGCAGCCTCGTCGTCCCGGCTTATGACATCGGCTCCAGCGATGGCATCAATGAGAAAGGGCTGACCGTGAACATGCTCGACTTGGTAGAGTCGGATTACGGCAAACCCGCCGCAGGCGGCAAGGTCATCTGCATGAGACCTGGGCGCAATATCTCCTCGACCTTCATTCGAACGTCGTCGATTCCGTCGCTGACCTCCGCAAGGAGGAGTTCCGCGTACAGACCATCGTCCTGCTCACGGGACGTCCTGCGAACATGCACCTCGCGATCTCGAACTCCACGGGCGACTCCGCCATGACTCCGGCAACGTTCTGGGTGAAACTCGAGGACCTCGACTTAATCCCGATGCTCCGGTGAAAAAGCTCACGCTCACCGGCGGCAAGATCTACAGCGGCGAGGCCTCCGGCCAGTTCAGCGAGGCAATGCTGTTTGACTTCGCCTCACTCGACACCAAGCTCGATGAGCCGAAAAAATTGCGTGAAACGCGTGGGCCTTTCCCCACGGGACGGCCCCCGATTTCACGCCCCCAACACCTACAACCATAGCCAAGCATACCATGACCAAGCACACCATGACTTGCGCGGTGCTCGCCGCGCTCCTTGCCAGCCCAAACAGTCTGCTCGCCCAGGATCGGTACTCGATTCCGGCAGATCCGAACCTCAAATTTTCGACTCCCATCGCCCCCGGTGTGGCCGTCCCCGACAAAATTGAAAGCTCGATTGGCACGCTTGATCTCAGCTACGGCTATCCATCCGCAGACACGGTCGAGAAAATCTACGATAACCTCGATCGCGCGCGCGCGTTGCAGGCTTACCTCATGGCCATTCCGGTTGTGAACCAGGCCGGTATGCGTGACTCGCTCCGCCAGTTCGGCCCGGACAATCAGACCGACGTCCTCTGGGAGGGCCTCGTAGATCCCCGTTCCGTCGAACTCACGGCCAACGACAACACGATCTACAACTTCATCTGGATCGACACCAAGAAGGGTCCGCTCGTGGTCGAAGTTCCGCCCGAGGTCCTCGGTGGCGTGAACGACTTCTGGTATCGCTGGGTCGCCGATGTCGGCATCACCGGCGAGGATAAGGGTAAAGGCGGCAAGTATCTCGTGCTGCCTCCCGGATACAAAGGAGAGGTCCCTTCAGGTTACGTTGTCCTTCGCCCGAACACATACGGTAACTGGCTCTTCTTCCGCGCCTTCGTCGTCAATGGTTCCACCAAGCCCGGCGTCGAGTCCGTGAAGAAGCACCTCAAGATCTATCAGCTCTCCGAGGCGGCCAATCCGCCGGCGATGAAGTTTGCCAATGCTTCCGGCGTCCCCGCCACTTTTGTCGCGCCCGGTGACTATCAGTTCTGGGAAATGCTGAACCAAGTTATCCAGGAGGAACCCGCGATCGGCAGCGATCAGACCACTCTAGGCCTCTTCGCCTCCGTCGGCATCGTCAAAGGCCAACCCTTCGCCCCCGACGAGCGGATGAAAAAAATCCTCGCCGACGCTGCGAACATCGGCGCGGTCACCGCACGCACCATCGCCTTCAAGGTGCGCTCGCCGGAAGCCTACTTCTATCCCGAGAGTACCTGGCGCCTGCCCTTCTTCGGCGGCTACAAGTTTGAGACGTCGCCTGGCGTGATGAACATGGATGGCTATATCTTCTACTACTACTTCGCCACGGGCGTAACGCCCGCGATGGAGATGAAGATGGTCGGCAAGGGCTCGCAATATCCGTGGTCCGTGCAGGATTCGAATGGCAACCCCTTCGACGGCGGCAAAACCTACAAAATGCACCTCCCGCCCAACGTGCCGGTGAAGGACTTCTGGTCCGTGATCGTTTATGACAACCAGACGCGCTCCATGATCCAGACCAACCAGAAAGCGCCGAGCGTGACCAGCCAGGAGAAAGACCTGAGAAAAAACGCCGACGGCTCGGTGGACGTTTTCTTCGGCCCGAAGGCTCCGGAAGGCTACGAGAAGAATTGGGTGCAGACCCTGCCCGGCAAAGGCTGGTTCATGATCCTGCGCCTCTACGGTCCGCTCGACCCGTGGTTCGACAAGACGTGGCGTCCCGGCGAAATCGAGCCCGTCAAATGATCCACCGGTGAAACGCGCGGGCCTTCTCCCACGAGGCGGCCCGCGAATTCACCAGCGGGCAAACAAACAGAACCATGAAAACCAAACTCACGCTCCTCGCCGCGCTGTGCGGCTTCACTTTCGGCTCCGCCTTTGCTCAGCAGGCGGACACGATCTACCACGGTGGTCCGATCATTACCATCGACGACGCGGATCCCCGCGCCGAAGCCGTGGCCGTCAAGGATGGCAAGGTCATCGCCGTAGGGAAAAAAGACGATGTTCTTAAGACCAAGGGCGACGCCACCAAACTCGTGGACCTGGCCGGCAAGACCATGCTGCCCGGCTTTGTCGATGCCCACGGCCACGTGTTTGGCGGCGGCATCCAGGCACTCTCCGCCAATCTGCTCGCGCCGCCGGATGGCGAAGTCCGCGACATCGCCAGTTTGCAGCAAACGCTCCGCGACTGGATCGCTGCCAACAAGGAGGCGGTGGATAAAATCCAGCTCGTCGTCGGCTTTGGTTACGATAACTCACAGCTCGCTGAACTGCGCCATCCGACGCGCGACGACCTCGACGCTGTCTCCAAGAACGTGCCCGTCATCATCGTCCACCAGTCCAGCCACCTGTGCAGCGTCAATTCCAAGGCGCTCGAAGTCGCCGGCATCGCCGCAGGCACGCCGAATCCCGCAGGCGGGGTCATCCAGCGCCGTGCGGGAAGTGATGAGCCAAACGGCGTGCTTGAGGAAACCGCCTTTTACACCGTGTTGATGAAGTTGTTCGTACGCGTCGGACCGGAAGCAGCGCAGCAGTTCGTCCGCGCGGGTGCGGACCTCTGGGCGCGCTACGGTTACACGACCGCCCAGGAAGGCCGTTCCACGCCAGCATCGGTCAAGGCCATGCAGGCCGTCGCGGATTCCGGCGGACTCAAGATCGACGTCGCGACCTATCCCGACGTGCTGGTGGACCGCGATCTCATCAAGCACAGCTACAGCCCCACCTACAAAAACCGCTTCCGCGTCGCCGGGGCCAAGCTCACGATCGACGGCACGCCGCAGGGATTCACCGCCTGGCGCGACCGCCCCTATTACAAACCCGTGGGCAATTACCCGCCCGGCTATGTCGGCTACCCTTCCGCCAAGACCGAACAGGTCCGTGATGCAATTGAGTGGGCTTTCGCCAACAACCTCCAAATCATCACCCACTCGAATGGCGAGGCCGCCTCCGATCAGTTGATCGCCTTCACCGGCGATGCCACGAAAAAGCATGGCGCGGGCGACCGTCGGCCCGTGCTCATCCACGGGCAATTTCTCCGTGAAGACCAAGTGGATTCGCTCAACAATCTCGGAATCCTCCCCTCGCTCTTTCCCATGCACACCTTTTATTGGGGCGACTGGCATCGCGAGCACACCGTCGGTCCCGTGTTGGGCGAAAACATCTCGCCCACCGGTTGGTGTTTGAAACGCGGTATGAAATTCACGTCCCACCACGACGCGCCCGTGGCCTTTCCCAACTCGATGCGCGTGCTTGATGCCACCGTCACCCGCCGCACCCGCTCCGGAGACATCCTCGGCCCCCAACACCGCGTGGACGTGATGACTGCGCTCAAGGCGATGACGCTCTGGGCCGCGTGGCAGCACTTCGAGGAAAAGACCAAGGGCTCCATCGAAACCGGCAAGCTCGCTGACCTCATCATCCTCGACAAAGACCCCACCGCCATCGATCCCGAAACCATCGACCAGATCAAGGTCGTCGAGACGATCAAGGAAGGCACGACCGTCTTCGTCATGTCCGAGGCCGAGCGCAAAAAAGCGACCAGCAGCATCCAGCAGCAGGACCAGGGAAGCCAAGCCCTGTCCAACGCCCTCCTCGCCGCCGCCCGTGCCAAGACCTTCACCGATCTCGGTCTCCCCATGCCGAAAGGTGGGGACGCACCCGGCTGCAACACCTGCCTCTGCGTCTTTGTGACCGACCTGATGGGCACCATGGCCTCGGGCAAACCCGTCGCCCGTTGAGCCACCGCTCGCGCGCAGCTCTCGAACCCGGGCGAAGGGGGGGCACGCGCTCTCCAACTTCATCCGCCACGCCGCCCCCGAAAAAGGTCCTGACTTCGACCGCTGGCCCACGGGCCTGGGATTCGAGAAGTTCTATGGCTTCATCGGCGGCGTGGTGAACAACTGGGGGCCTGCGCTCTTCGACGGCACGACGCCGATCGAGCTGCATATCTGCAAACCTCACTACAACCTGGACGTTGACCTGGTCGATCAGGCGATCAATTGGATTCCAGATGCAGAAAACCGTGGCACCGGAGAAGCCCTTTCTCTGCTACATCGCCCCGGCTGCCCAATATGCGAAGCCGGAGTGGATCGCCAAATACAAAGGTAGGTTTGATCAGGGCTGGGACAAACTTCGCGAGGAGACCTTTGCCCGCCAGAGGCAGATGGGCATCATCCCGGCGGACGCGAAGCTGACGCCGCGGCCAAAGGAAATGCCGAGCTGGGATTCGATGAACGAGGGGCGACGGGAAGATCGGCACCGTGAACGTCGAACTGAAATGATCATGAAATCATTATCCCTGTTTTGTATGGCTCTCCTTGGCTCGGTGACCACCGTCTTGCCGAACCCATTCGCGTCCTGATGTGACCGCCCGCTGATTGAAGCGCCGCACCCTCTGCATCGCCCGTCACGGCAATACTACGGGTGAGGATAGAGCCGCGGTACCGCCCGTGTATGTCAGAATCAACTGAAGTGTCCGGGTCCCGGCTTTGATTCCTGAGAAGGTCAGGGAGGTTGTCGCCGTGCCACCTGGATCAATGTTTCCGAGAACTACCGGCGGGCGTTCGTGGGTCGCTTTGGAGTCGATGGTGGCGTCCTTCTTTGCGTTTAGCGTCAGAGCCAGAGCCGCTGCATCCCCGCTGTTCCCAATGATCACAGTCACATCGATCTGCCCGCCGTGCCGGATGGCGGTAGCCGTGTGAATAAAGAGGATCGGTGCCTTGGGCTCGAAATTCGCCACCAAAGTCCGGTTGCCATCAAGGAGGAACTGGTAGCTGGCGGAAGTACTGACGATCACATCACCCTCTGTCCAGTTGACGAAGTGGTAGGCGGTGTCGGGGTCCGCCTGAACGGTGACGCTGTCACCGCTGTAGTAGGTGCCGTCTCCGGTCGTGGTCCCGCCAACTGAGGGGGAAGCGCTGGTGGTGACAGTGTAGGTCGGAAAGAAGTTGGCCACCAGGAGGCGGTCCGCGCCGGCGGTGAAGGCGTAGCTTGCCGAGGAACTGACCACTGCAATCCCCTCGGTCCAATTCACAAAGGCATACCCGGGATTCGCCGTGGCGGTCACGGTGACGCCGTCACCGGTGTTGTAGGTGCCGTCGCCTGCGGTTATCCCGCCAACCGGGGGTGAAGCGCTGGTGGTGACGGTGCAGGTCGGAACGAAGCTGGCCACCAGGAGGCGGTCAGCGCCGGCGGTGAAGGCGTAGCTTGCCGAGGAACTGACCACCGCAATCCCCTCCG
>JAZKDC010000017.1:0-46934 GCA_040387795.1 Verrucomicrobiota bacterium | reverse complement strand
GCGCCGGCGGTGAAGGCGTAGCTTGCCGAGGAACTGACCACCGCAATCCCCTCCGTCCAATTCACAAAGGCATACCCGGGATTCGCCGTGGCGGTCACGGTGACGCTGTCGCCGGTGTTGAAAATCCCGTCACCACTGGTCGTTCCGCCGGCGCCCGGCGAAGCGTTGGTAGTAATGGTGCAGGCCGGAATGAAGTTTGCCACCAGGATGCGGTCCGCATTGACGGTAAACGGATAAACTACGGTGGAACTGACCACGACGCCGTTTTCAGTCCAGTTCAAAAACCCATAGCCAGGTCCGTGCGTCGCCACGACGGTCACCTGTGTCCCGTTTTCAAAAGTGCCGCCCCCGGATGTGGTGCCGCCAGCAACGGGAGATGCGCTAGTGCTGATGGTACTCGCCGCAGGCGCCACCTCGGGAATCGTGACCGTGTATGTCTTCGATTCAAGGAGGGCATCGGTAAGCAGATCCTTCGCGTCAACGGTGAACGTGAAGACGCCCGCGAGTGTCGGGGTGCCGGAAAAGATTCCTGTGAATTCGCCGAGCGTCGTCCCATTGGGAAGTGATCCGGACGTCGTGGCGTGGAACGGGGTATCTCCTGCGACCACCACGGTGCGATCGGCATAGGTGACACCGAGTTCGCCGTCCGGTATGTGATCGATCAATCCCAAGGCGGGAGCGATATCGAATCCGGACATCTGTGCTCCGAAGAACTCACCCACTATCTCCACGGTCGAGAGGTCCACGGTTACTTCGATCGGCTCTCCATTGCCATCAAAGCCCTCAATATAGGTTACAGTCCCAACCCCATGAATTCCGTCGGCAGCCACGGTGTCGCCCATGGCCTCACCCGACTCCGCATCGATGGGCCCAATGTATTTGTAGAACTCATAGCGACGGGTGATGACCTCATCCCCATCCGGCAGGTCTTCGGGCACGCCCGCCAACTCGCCTTTGGGATTCCCCGGGTCGGCGAATTCAGTCTGGAGGATCCGCCATTCCGTCTCCACTTCGGCGGGCTCACCGTTTGCCCAGTCCCTTGCCGCCGGATCCTCCGGATCGGGGTCGACCAGATCCACGAGTTCCACCTTGTTTGCATTGTGGGTTGTCGTCTTGATATCCTTTACCCAGGTCGCCACGCCGAACTGCAGCACGGGAGGTGCTGGTGGGGGCGGAGGAACGATGACTGCTTGAACCTGGGGCAGAGGTTGCAAGGGAGCCGGCGGATAATAAGTGAACGTCGGCGTCGCGACATAGACTGGGGGTCCGTGAATCAAGTTGTGATTTGCGGTCAGGTCATCAATCAGCCAATTGTAATTCACGGCCGTCGGCGTGCCGTAATAGCCGGCACCGAAATGTTCCCCTCCGAAGTTCACGGAAGGATTGGTAAACTGGTGGCCGTCGGTCGGGGTAATGGGACCTGATGGAATTGCCGTGAACGCACTCCAAGTTCCGTCGGGCAGTCTGGTGGCGGCGTAGCGGATGAAAACCTTCGGGTGCAGCGGATCGGTGTTGTCCTGCGTTATTTTTGGAATGCCGTAATGATTATAGTCATAGGTATAGGTGATATCCGTGCTGCGAATGTCATCCAGTTCGATTTCAAAACCGTGCGCCTCCACCCCGGTGTCATTGACGCAATCGAAGTTGTTCAGGGTGCCAAAGGCAGTACTGGCATTCGCTGATGGAGAGAAGGCAAGCATCACCAGCCATGAGGTGATGGCGAAGAGTTCCAGGAATGCAGTTTGGGATCTGCTGTTGAGGCAAGAAACTCCCATGACTGACTTAAGGACGCTCGTTCCGGGCGGGGGGGCGCTGTTTGAGACAATTGCGATCATAGCGGTGTCTTCGGTTGAGGGTTTTATGGTCTGTTTCTGCCAAGACTTTACTTTTTCGGGTAAAGGCCTTGGAAGGATAGGAATCCCGTGGAGAGAACCCCATGTGACATTCAGGACTACTCTGAAGGATTGGGCAATGAATGCTTGGTAACGGTTTGGTAGGAATTGACTGGAGGTGTGGAGAGTGACTTTGCCGAGACGTTATCTGTCTTCTGATGCTGCCATCGCAGGTGAGTGCCTTGGGCTCTCCGGGTGGTGCATTTTGCTTTTATCCACGGTAATTATATTTCACTCCACTCCATGCGGCGCACCATTGGTGGATTGCTTGGCTGCGTCCCGGAAATGTGCTTTGAGCATGGGGAAATTCTTTATCCGCAGAGCGTGAGCCGGGGAAGGCGCCTGCATGAGGAGGACCGCCAGCTTGCCAAGGTTTGATGCGGGCTCAGGCCTTGCAAACCTGGAGCAAACACGGGCAGGTAGCTGCGCTACGTTCACCCTGCCAATCGAATCCGCGTTTCCCGAAGGGCGTCCCCCGTCGCGTTCAATTACGCCGGCAGATGGATTGACCTCAGCAGCATCTTCGAGCGGCCCCCGCGAGATTCAGTATCGGAGAAGAGTGGTTGTTTTCGGACAAGGGGAACACGCCAGCCGACGAAAACCCCGTCGCGGAAAAATCGGAATTTTGGCCGATGCGCTGGACACGGCTGGCCGCCTAACGCCGCGGAAATACGGGGGTGAAGTAATAGAGCGCGCGGTTCAGGTTGGCGGGGGAGGAGGTTTCATCGAGGAGGCGGCCGTCGTAGATGAGGCGGGCGACATAACCATAGTAGGAGCGGTTGCCGTAGGCTTTGGTTTCCGGAAGGGAGAAGGAGGGACGGAGGTAGCTGACCTGCAACCACTCGGGGACGCCCGCCAGCCAGTCAGGCAGGACGGAGAGCCAGGTGACTTCCGGGGGATTGGCGGTGGAGAGGTCGATTTCGGTTCCGTTGACGGTTTCAAAAAGGAAGACTTGAAGCTCCATCTTGGACCGGTCGATGGCAGATCCGGCGATGACGGTGGCGCTGGTGGGGAGGGCGCTGCCGGAGGCGAGGATGGGGAGCCGGAGGTCGATTTTTTCGGCGCCCGGTGGCATCACGGCGGGTTCTTTTTTGACGGTGACGGGACCGAAACTGAGGGGGCGCTTCCGGTCTTCCTCGGTGCGGATTTCATAGCCGGTGCGGAGGAAGGCGGCATAGCGGTCGACGCCTTGGACGATCGCCACCGCCAGCTGGGTCTGATAGTCGCGGCTGGTCAGCTTCTGGGCCTCCTCCTTGTGGGAAAGATAACCTAATTTGCAGGAGATGGCTGGCATGCGGATGTCGCGCAGTTCGTCCACGCGGACCCGTTTGACCCCGAGATCAAGGGTGCGGAGGCTGCGCACCACGCTGCCCTGGATGGTGGTGGCGAGGGCAAGGCTTTCGCGGTCATTGATATTGCCGGCGAAGAAGCGTTTGTCGATATTGGGGCTGTCGCTTTCCACTGTGGCAGGGGTGCCGGCGGGGGGGAGGGTAGCACATTCAAAGCCGCGGACGGTGGCGGCTCCGCTGGCAGCGCGGAGGTTGAGATAGATGGCTTCGTCAGGCACGTCATTGGCGGTCAGGACGCGCAGGCCAGGGAGGATGGATTTATCCTCCTGCCGGGTGAGGACGACCTGATAACCGTTGGCTTTGAGCAGAGGAGCGAGGAGCTTGGCGACGGCCAGGGTGAGGTCCTTTTCGGCAATGTAGGGAGACTTGATACCAGTATCCTTGCCTCCGCCGGAGGGGTCCAGCACAACGGTGCGGAGGATGGCGGGATCGCGGCGGTCGTTGGGCCGGAGGATGGGGTCGAGGATGTTGCGGACGTCGAAGACCGAGATCATCGGCATGTCCTTCGGCTGGACCACGGGGAAGCTGAAATAGAAGGTCCAGCCGTTGAGTTTGACCCGCTTTTCACCGACTTTGACCTCAATGCTGAATTTGGCGTCGGCGCTGCGGATGGTGAACGATTTCTGCCACACCTCCGGGGAGCGGAGGTCATAGTAGGCGGCGACCTGGTTGGCGGGGACGTAGGCCCGGCCTTTGTAATAAACGGGCCGCCATTCGACTTTGGCGGGTGGCGGGAGAGTGGGTTTGGCGGGCGCGGCCGGGGTGGTTTTGGGGGATTTGGAAACGGTTTTTTTGCTCTGGGCAGGCGCGGGGCCAGCCAGCAGGCAGAGCAGTAGAATCAGCAGAAGGCGCACAGCAGGATAAGAAGGGAAAGGGAAGGACTCTTAGCGGAAAACTGCGCGTTGTCTTGCGGCAAAATAGGGGTGGCGGCAGCGGGTCCTGCCGGGCCGCAGGTGGCCGGGGCGGATTCAGGACAATTCTCCCTGAACCACTTGGCCCCCCGTTTGCTTTTGAGACTGATGGCGGTTTGATATGCTGCCGGATCCCCCTGACTTTTGCCATGCTGCTGATTCAACGACACGTTCTCGATACCTCGCCCCGACCGGTGGAGGCGCAGGTGCGGTTGCGGGTGGAACGCCGGATGTTCCTCAAACGGCGCTGGCGGGCGGTGGCGGAGGATGGGCTGGAGTTTGGCTTTGATCTGGAAGGACGGCTGCATTCCGGCGCGGTGATCCACCGGACGGAGGCGGTGGATTATGTGATCCTTCAGGAGGAGGAGCCGGTCTATGAGATCCGGTTTGCGGAGGCGGCGCAGGCGGCCTTGATCGGATGGAAGATCGGCAATCTGCATTTCCCGGTGCAGATCGGCGAGGGCTGGGTGCGGGTGACGCGGGATCTGGCAGTGACTCAGCTTTGCGAGCGCGAGGGCTGGGTGGTGAGCGAGGCCGAAGTGATTTTCAACCCTTTACGTGTGACGCCCCATGCTTCCTGACTGGCTGCCTTGGCTACTCCAGGTGAACGACTCGGCGTTTCCCTCCGGAGCCTATGCCCACTCCCTCGGACTTGAGGAACTGGTGCAGGCGGAAGTGGTGCGGACTCCGGAGGAATTGGAACGTTTTCTCAACACGCAGGTCATGCCCTCGCTGCTGGCCTTTGAAGTGCCGGTGCTGGCGGCAGCGCACCGGTTGGCCCGGCGGGAAGATCTGTCAGGACTGCGGGCCCTGGACGAGGAGCTGGATGCGTGGAAACTGGCGGCGGAGCTACGCGCGGCGAGCCGGCAATTGGGGTCGCGCCGGCTGGCGCTGACGCGGCAACTGGACGATACGCCCTTGAGCGAAGCCTATGCCGCAGTGGGGGCTCCCTGCCATCACCTGATCGTGTGCGCGCTGGAACTGCGGCCTCTGCCGGTGGAGGCGGCCGCCTGCGCCTTTTCCCAGCAAACCCTGGCAGGTTACGCCACCGCCGCGATGAAGCTGATGCGGCTCGGCCAGGAAAAATGCCAAGGCATCATCCGGCGCTCGGCCTTGACTCTGGCTCCGCAACTGGCGGCGGCCTGTGAGGTCCCCTTGGAGGAAGCGGGGTGGTTCAACCCCTTGCTGGAAATCGCCTCCATGCGCCATGCGCGGGCGGGGGAACGGCTGTTTATTTCCTGATAATTGACGGGCCACGGATTTCACCGATGAAACGGATAACACTGATTTTGAAAAAGAATTCCCCCGGAATGATCCGTGTTTATCCGTCTGATCCGTGCCATCCGTGGGCCCGTCTTTTCTCCTTTTAAACTTTATGAGCGACAAAAAACCAATCCGGATCGGCGTCGGAGGGCCTGTGGGGTCCGGCAAGACGATGTGTGTGCTGCGGCTGTGCGAGTGGCTGAAGGACGAGTATTCCATGGCCGTGATCACCAACGACATTTACACGCGGGAGGACGCGGAGTTCCTCCTTCGCGCCGGGGTGCTGCCGGCGGACCGCGTGATCGGGGTGGAGACGGGCGGGTGCCCGCACACGGCGATCCGGGACGACACCAGCATGAACATGGCGGCGGCGCTGGAGCTGGAACGGAGGCATCCGGACCTGCAACTGCTCCTGATGGAAAGCGGGGGCGACAACTTGTCGGCGACTTTTTCGCCGGAGTTGGTGGATGCCTATATTTTTGTGATCGATGTGGCGGAGGGCGATAAAATCCCCCGCAAGGGCGGGCCCGCCATCCGCACCAGTGATCTGCTGCTGATCAACAAAACCGACCTCGCTCCCTACGTGGGGGCTGACCTGGACGTGATGGCGCGGGATGCGAAAAAGATGCGCGGGGACAAGCCGGTTCTTTTTGCCGATTTGAAGTCGGAAAAGGGGAAGGACGGGCTGATCGGCTGGCTGAAACACGAACTGTTATTCGTTTGAAGGGGCATCTGCATCTGACGTGTGCCTGCGATGGCGCGGGACGGAGTGCGCTGCGCGAGCAGTCGTTCCGGGCGCCATTCCACCTGAGCAAACCGCATGAGGATGCGGGGGCGCTGGTGGTGAATGTGGTGAATCCCACCGCGGGGATCTTTGATGGCGACGAACTCGAACTGGAGGCGACGGTGGAAGCCGGGGCCCGGCTGGTCCTGACGTCCCCCAGTGCAAACCGGATCTATCAATCGCGCAGCGGCCAGCCGGCGCTGGTGCGGCAGACGGTCCGGGCGGCGGCGCGGAGTCTGGTGGAGTTCCTGCCGGAGCCGCTGATTCCGCAGGCGGGATCAGTGTATGAGCAGCACACGGAACTGCACGCCGCAGCGGGAGCAGAGATGCTGTTTTTTGAATGGCTCAGTCCAGGGCGGGTGGCAGGCGGCGAGGTATTCCACTACCGCCGGCTGGACTGGCGCACCGACGTCAGGGTGGCGGGCACCCTGGTGGCACGGGAACGGTATACACTGGAACCGGCGCGGCCGGAAACCCTGACGGCTCTGACGGACCGGTTTCCCCAAGCCCACTATCTAGGGTGTTTCTGGGTGACGGACCGGCCCTTTCCCGTCGAAGCGGTGGAGGGGCTGGGAAGTGAAGGGATTTACCTGGGGTGGAGTGCGTTGAGCCAGGGAGGCTGGACGATCAAGGCGCTGGGCGTGGACGCCCTGACCACCCGGAAACTGCTGGGCCGGCTGCGGGAGGTGCTCTATGGAGCAATGGATAGGACGCCGCCCCGGCCCGGGCGGTTTTGAGGCCCTGGATTTGGATTCGACAATGGATGGGGTTGCGGCTTCTTTGGTATCCCTGCCCGGGATGATCCATTTTGTGGTGCCAGGCTCCTGCGCTGGATGGCCGGAGTGACGGTAACAGGGGAATCATGACCTTCCGACATGAGATCAAACCATTTTCTAAACCGGGTGATCCTTGACCGGGAAGAGGTGACGGACTGGGAAGCGTATCCCTTTTCGGTGCCGGCGATCCGGGGATTGAACGAGCTGGAGCTGCACCCGAAGGTGACGTTTTTTGTAGGGGAAAATGGTTCGGGAAAGTCGACTCTCCTGGAGGCGATAGCCGAAAAACTGGGGTTTCAGTCCATGGGAGGAGGGCGGAATGCGTCGGCCGGACAGTTTGGTTATGAATCCGCTCTGACCAGGCCGCTGCGGTTGTCGCGAACCCAAAACCGTCCGTTGGATGGGTTTTTTCTGCGCGCGGAGAGTTTTTACAACTTCGCGACCGGGCTGGATGAGCTGGAGCAGCAGCCCTTCTGCGGAGGAGCTTTGCGTTGGTATGGCGGGCGGAGTCTCCATGCCCAGTCGCATGGGGAGTCGTTTCTCAATCTGTTGACTGAACGGCTGCACGGCCATGGGCTTTATCATCTTTGATGAGCCGGAAGCCGCGCTGTCCCCGCAGCATCAATTGTCGATGCTGGTCAGGCTGCATGATCTGGTGCAGGATTTTTCGCAATTCATCATCACCACGCATTCCCCGCTGATCATGGCCTATCCGGAAGCCTGGATCTATCAATTCACGCCGGCGGGGATCCGGCGGGTGGCCTACGAGGAAACGGAACACTACCGGATCACCCACACGTTCATGCGGAACCCTCAAGCCATGATGCGGGAGTTGCTCCGGCGGGAGGATGAGTTTGGACTGGGGGATGGCTGAGGGACGGGGCCATGAAAAAGGCCGCACCTTGCGGTGCGGCCTTTGAATTTGGGTTCAGGACGATGCCTGATTCAGCTTAGAAGCCGAAACGGACGCCCGTGCGGACGGTGGTGTAATCGGAGGTGTCTTCAGCCCAGTTGTATTGGGCATCAGCGAAGATGCCGACGCAGCTGGCGAAGCGGTAGTCAACTCCGGCACCCACGTGCCAAGTGCCTTGAGTCACGCCGTCGCTATGCAGGCTGCCGCCAACGAGGGCGTAGGGGGCAAGACAGATGCTCCGGATGGGGAGGCGGAGAACCAAGCTGCCGCTGACCTGGTGCACGGCGCTGTCGGTGCCAAAGAGGCTGTAGGAACCTTCCAAACCGACGTTTTCGGTGAAGAAGTAGCTCATAGAGATACCGCCGCCGAGTGCGTCATCCAGCTCGTCGGTGGAGTTTTCCGGGAGGATCGCCGCAGCGAAAACGCTGGCGTTGGCGGTGTTGGCGTTGAAGCACTCGCACAGGCTGGGCACGGCCATCGGCGCAGGGGCCTTGGGGGATTTGCCGTAGCTGACGTAGCCGGTGCCGGCTTGAGCGGAAGCCAGACCAAGAGCGGCCAAGGCAAGAGTAGTGAGGGTGGTTTTGTTCATGGGATAAATAGTTGCGAAAAATACTTTAAGGGGAAGTGCCCGAGATTCAAGGGATTTTTATGATTTAGCCCGAAATAAGAAGAGTTTTCTGGTAAATTAAAGATCATTTCATAATTTCAATCATCAGATTGCAGTGCAATTTAAATGATATTTCATATTGGCGGCACCCCAGCAGGGCGGGGGGCCGTTTCAGCAAGCCATATCAGTGGGGGCAGACTGGAGGGAAGATAAGGCTACAAGCCGACTTTGAGGGGGAGTTCCGACGGGGCGGTCCTGGGAAGCTGCGGCGCGGAGGGGCTTTCGGGCGTCTCTGTGGAAGAGAGAGATTTCCTTTTCATGCAACCAAAGGCTGCAGACCACGGCGGCAATGCCACCCAAAGTGATGCTCAGGGTGAGGACATTACCCGTTTTTCCTTTACCCTCACCGGTCATAAAGAGTCCCATCACCGCCAGCGAACCAAGGGTGTAGTAGACCCACTGGGTTTCGCGGCGCCGTTCGTTCTGCTCGTTGAAGAGCTTGGAACTTGGTGGGTTGATGGTGGACTTGGCTTTTTCACGGAAGTGAAGGTAAGGGAGGAGGCTAAAGGCGCTGCAGGCGATGAGGATCAGGCTACACACTTGGGCGGGCCGGCTCTTGATGACCCAGAGACTCAGCATCCAGCCGATGACCCCAAAAAGCAGGCCCCAGAGCAGGAGCGGCTCCAACAGATAGTGCAGGAATCCGGCATTGCCGAGTTGGGACAGGAGTTCCTTGAGTTCTTTGATAAGGTCCATGGGAAGGCGGAAAAGGCGCGCGGTTCAGGAGAAGAGATCGGGCAGGGTGGCATCTGCGGCGGCTGCAGTACGGGGGGGAGCAGAGACCCCCATTTTGGCATAGGCGGCCGGCATCGCGACGCGGCCCCGGGGAGTGCGCTTCAGAAAACCCTTCATGATGAGATAGGGTTCGTTGACTTCTTCCAGGGTGGTGGCGTCTTCACCCACCGCCACGGCGACGGAATTCAGGCCGACAGGTCCACCGTCGAATTTGAAGATGATGGCTTCAAGAATGCGTTTGTCCATCTCATCGATGCCGTCTCGGTCGATGTCGATCAACGCCAGCGCCGCATCGGCGACCGGGGCATCAATATGGTTGTCTGCGCGGACCTGGGCATAATCCCGCACATAACGCAGGAGCATGTTGGCGACGCGGGGAGTGCCCCGGGCGCGGGTGGCGATTTCACGGGCGCCGGCGGTTTCCAAGGAAATATCCAGCAGGCCGGCCGAGCGTTCGATGATGTCCGTCAGGGCGGATTCATCGTAATAATCAAGCCGCGAGACCATGCCGAAGCGGCTGCGGAGCGGCGCCGTGAGCATGCCGCTGCGGGTGGTGGCCCCCACCAGCGTGAAGCGGGGCAGGGGGAGCTGGATGCTCCGGGCACTGGGACCCTGATCGATGATGATATCGAGTTTGTAGTCCTCCATGGCCGGATAGAGATATTCCTCCAGCTTGGGATGAAGGCGGTGGATTTCGTCGATGAAAAGCACATCCCCGCGCTCCAATTTGGTGAGAATAGCAGCCAGATCGCCGGCTTTTTCGATTTGGGGGCCGTTACAGACGTGGATTTGACTGCCCACGGTGGCGGCGATGATATGGGCGAGACTGGTTTTTCCCAATCCAGGCGGGCCGCAAAGCAACACGTGGTCCAGCACGTCGCCCCGTTGCCGGGCGGCTTCGACCCGCATCATGAGCAACTCCACGACTTTTTGCTGGCCTTGGAATTCCGAGAAGACCGGAGGGCGCAGGGAGACGTCAAAGGCTGAGACCGGGGCCTCCGTCGCCTGATGGTAAAAGTGATCGCCTCGCTCGGACACTGGTTTTAAAAAAAACGGCCTGCGCCGTCGGGGTAGGAAGCTTCCTTAATGGAGCGCGCAGGTTTTTTCCAGTCCGATAAAACGGGAAAAGGACCAGCCGCCAGGCTGGTCCTCTTCATTGGGAGTTTTCCTTTCAGAGCCAGAGGGCCGGAAAGTCACGGTTTCACCATGGTGCGGAGTCTGCCGAGACCCCGGCGGATGCGGGCCTTGATGGTGCCAAGGGGTTCGCCGGTTTTCTGGGCAATTTCAAGTTGTGTCAGTCCCTCAAAAAACGCCAATTGGATGGCTTCGCGTTGTTCCGGGGAGAGTTCCATCACCGCGCTGCGCACGTGCTGGCCCAATTCATTGACACTGGCCTCCATCGCCGGGTCGGTGCGGACCAGTTGCTCCTCGGTGCGGCTTTCGTCCTCGAAGGAATCATTCAAACGGCTGCGGCGCTGGCGGGACCGCAGTTTGTCGATGCTGCGGTTGCGTGCCATGGCCGCCAGCCACGTACTGGGTTTGCCCCGGTCATCAATGAACATTTTGGCCTTTTTCCAGAGTGAAGTGAAGACTTCCTGCGCGGTGTCCTGGGCGTCCTCGTGGTTGTGCAGGACCTGGATGGCGGTCGCATAGACCATTCCGGAGAAACGGCGGTGGAATTCGGCATAACAAACGCGGTCTCCATTGGCGATGCCACGCAGGAGCACCCGCACTTCAGCTTGATCGTCAACGGCTGGCATCAGGGAAACAGGCAGTTCGAGCAGGTCAGTGTCGTTGAGTTTCATGGGGGGTAGCGGTGGGTGTTGTGCTGCAGTCTACCTTAGACAGAGCATAGACAGATACTGAACAAGCGTCGCCTGTCCAATATTTCTTTAAAAAACGAATTTATTTGATCGGGTTTGACCCCGCCCCGGGCCGCGCTGTCGTTGGCGATGACCTATGAGCCAACTTGTTATCACCCGGACGGGTCCTCCCGCCGAAGTCCTGGAACTTCAGCCCCAACCGCGCCCGGTGCCGGGTCCCGGCGAAGTGCTGATCCGCATGCAGGCCGCGGCCATCAATCCCGCTGATCTGAATTTCATCGAAGGAACTTACGGCACCAAACCCAATCTGCCCTGCGTGCCGGGCATGGAGGGCGTGGGGGTGATTGAGGCTTTGGGCGAAGGGGTGAACAGTCTGGTTGCAGGATCAGCAGTCCTGCCGCTGACAGGCCCGGGCAACTGGGCCTCCTGGCGGATCCTGCCGGTGGGACGGGTTCATGGATTGCCCAAGGGACTGGAGGCTCCGCAAGCGGCCCTGCTCCGGGTGAATCCCGCGACCGCCTGGGGGCTGCTGCACGCCGCTGGAACTCCGGCCGGGGGAGCGTGGGTGGTGCAGAACGCCGCCAGTTCGGCGGCGGGACACTGTGTGATTCAAATCGCCAAATCGCTCGGCCTGCGGACTTTGAGTTTTGTCAGGCGGCCGGAAAGCATCGCGGTTTGCGAAGCGCTGGGAGCCGATCTGGTTTTTGTGGATGACGCGGAAGGCCTTGCCGCCGCCAGGACCGCGCTTGCGGCCCGCGCGGCGCCCGCCCCGTTATTGGCCCTCAATGCCGTCGGCGGTGACAGCGCCCTGCGTCTGATGGATTTGCTGGGACCCCACGGTACCCATGTGACCTACGGGGCCATGGCCCGGCAGCCCTTGAAAGTGCCTAACGGAATTCTGATATTCAAGGGGCTCACCCTGCGCGGATTCTGGCTCACCCATTGGGCAGCCTCCCTGGGGGATGAAAGGATGACGGAGTTGTACCAAAAACTGGCCGGACTTGCCCTGCAGGGCCAGCTCCGTCAGCAAATCGCCGCCACTTATCCGTTAGAGCAATTCCGTGTGGCCCTGAAACATGCCGCCGGGGGCGCAAGGAATGGGAAGATCCTTTTGACGTTCCCGGAGGAGGTTTCGCCGGCCAGGCCGCTGCTTCCCTGATCCGGGCTGGCTGCGGCAGTCCGGCCGGCCAGCGATGGGAGAAGGCATGCGGCCTGCTCTTCCCCCCGGGGGGCGGGTCCGGTAATTTATAAATAAATGACCGGGGGAGTTCCGCTTGTTGGGGCGTATTCTTTCGTAACCATTGCCCATTTTCCAAACCATGTCCGACCGATTTCTGATCACGTCCCGGGTGTTGCTCCCGGTGTTTGTTTTTGCCACGGCCGCCCTGGCATTTCCGCTGCAGGCGGAGTCACTGCAGGAACGCCAGACCCGGGTGATGGCGACAGTGCAAAAAGTCGGGCCGGCAGTGGTCGCGATCACCGGGGCCTCCGGCCAGGGATCGATGGGTTCCGGCAGCGGGGTGATTGTGAGCAAGGACGGATTGATCCTGACAGCGGGGCATGTGCTGGCCGCGACGGGAGCGGATTTGACGATCACCCTGCCAGGAGGCCGGGAGGTAAAAGGAAAATCGTTGGGCCGGGACATGAACCGGGATGCCGCCTTGGCGCAGATCACGGAACCGGGTGAGTATCCTTTTGTGGAAATGGCTCCGGAGGACAGCGTGGAGGCAGGGGAGTGGGTGCTCGCTTTAGGCCATCCCGGCGGTTACGATCCGCAGCGCGGCGCTCCCTTGCGGGTGGGCCGGCTGTGGGAGAACGACAGCAAGGCCTATTTCCGCAGCGATTGCACGGTTTCCGGGGGGGACAGCGGGGGGCCGTTGTTTGATCTGGAAGGACGGGTCGTGGGGATTCATTCCAGCATCAGCCAGAATCTTTCCGAAAACAGGCACGTCCCGATCGGCGTGTTTGCCAAGGACATGGAACGCCTCAAAAACGGGGACGTCTGGGGCAAACTCTCCAACCTGATGCCAGGCATGAAGGATGCCGAGGAATGGGATGAACCCAAGGCCCGTCCCGGCCGTGCGGAACGTGAATCGGATGAGAACCGTCCCCAGCGCCGGGCTCCCCGGCCGGAGCCTCCCGTCGAGCCAGAGGCGGCACCAACGAAGAATAAAGTGTATCTTGGGGTGCAACTGGAAGCGCTCGAAGACAAAAGCGGCGTGCAGGTGGTGGAAGTGGCGGACGGTTCCCCGGCGGCAAAGGCCGGCTTGGAGCTGGAAGATATTATCACCAGAATCGATGGCGAAAGCGTGACGGAAAATGGGGACATCGTCTCCAAGGTCCAATCCGCCAAAGCAGGCGACAAACTGAAGCTGACCGTGAAGCGCGGTGGCAGTGAGAAACAACTCGAAGTCACTCTCGCTCCGGCCCGCTGAACCCCGCTGAATCCACCCAATTTTCCATTCTAACTCTTTAATTTCTGTGATGAATACGCGAATTTTTATCCCTGCTGTGCTGGCAGTGGCCACCGTTGGAGCCGGTCTGCTGGGCTTTACCCTGCAGGCGGAGGATCAACCGGGCCGCCAGATTCAGGCTCCCGGCCAAACCAGGCAGTTCCGCTTTGAATTCAGGAATGACGGCGCTGGCCCGCGCTTCCAGCAGAATGGCCAGGAAATGCCGCCTCGCCAGCAGGGCAGCAGCGGAATCCAGGACAATCCGATGGCGGACATGCTGAAACGCCTGCTGGAAGGGCACGGCCGGGGCGGAGCTCCGGACCGGCCGGAGGGATTGGATGAATTGTTCAGACAATTTGACCAAGGCAATGCTGACGGTGATTCCCCTCAGGAGGATGGCGCTGAAGGGCCACTCAATTCCCGGAAGCTCCTTGAGGAAATGATGCGCCGCATGGGTGGCCGTGGAGGCGATGGCCAAGGCTTGGGCTTTGGTCCGGGAGCCCGGGAGGAAATCCCGCGCACCAGCAAACATCACCTGAGCGCCCTCGCCGAATGGAGGCCCTTGGTGGCCAAGACCCGCCAATCGACCGTGCGTGTCATCAAAAAGAACCGACAGGTCGCGCTGGCCACGATCGTCAGCGCGGATGGCTATGCCTTGACCAAAGCCAGCGAAGTGGCGAAAGGTGACTTTGAAGTCGAATTCGGCGATGGCCGCATCGTTCCGGCCAAGATCGTGGATGAGATGAAGGCATACGACCTGGCTTTGATCAAACTGGACGCCACCGGGCTGGTGCCCGCGAATTTTGCCAATGCAGATACCCCGGTCGGCACCCTGATCGCAGCGGTCAGCACCGGCGAAGATCCAACCGGCCTTGGCGTAATCAGTGTGGCTGCCCGCAGTCTGGATGAACGCAGCAAGGGTTTCCTTGGGATCGTCATGTCCCGTGAGGAGGCCCCGCCCCGGGGCGTGCGGATTGGTGACATTGTGCCCGGTGGGGCGGCGGAGCGGGTAGGGCTGCAAAAAGGTGATGTGATCCTCGAAGTGAATGGAACGGAAATGGCCAGCCCGGGCCAGTTGTTGAAACTGGTTTCGAGCCTCAAGCCGGAGGAAAGGGTCACCATTCAAATTGAGCGCGACGCCGCGAAAAAGAGCATCGAATTGTCCCTCGGAAACCGTGCGGAAGTGGCCAACCGGCCCGGTCTGGACATGCGCCAACTCGACCAGACGGCCCAGATGGGATCAAGCCTCAGCAAAAATGCTTCCGGATACCCCAACGCCGTCCAGAGTGATCTGGCCCTCCAGGCCGAAGATGCCGGCGGTCCGGTGATTGATGTGACAGGCGCCATCGTCGGCCTGAACATTGCCCGGGCCGAGCGGGTGAGCACCTACCTGATCCCTGCGAAGATCGTGAATGCCCTGCTGACCGATGTGCAGTCCGGCAAATTTGCCCTCTCCAAGGACGCGGATATGCTCCAATCCGAGCTCCGGGAGATCAATTCCACGATTCAGAAGGCGCAGGAAGCCATGAAAAAGGCGGAGGAAGAGCGCGATGCCGCCATGAAGGCCCTGGAAAAGATCCAGAAGAAGTAGGCTCCGGAATTCAATCCCGATAGACAGCGCGCGGCATCCCGCCTTGGTTGGGAGGCCGCGCGTTTTATTTTTGGTCCTATGTCGAACTCCTCCAACCTATTTGCCCTCGCCAAACAGTATATTCCAGGTGGCGTGAACAGCCCCGTGCGCGCCTTCCGGAATGTGGATGGTGAGCCGTTCTTCGTGAAACGGGCCAAAGGCTGCCGCATTTTGGATGCGGATGACCGTTGGTTGATTGATTATGTGGGCACCTGGGGACCAGCCATTCTGGGTCATGCTCCGGAGGTGCTGGTGCGGACGGTGCAGGAAGTCGCCAAGGATGGACTGAGTTTCGGAATCCCGAATCCTTGGGAGGTGGAGATGGCCCGGCTGATTGTGGATTGGGTGCCCAGTGTGGAAAAAGTGCGGATGTGCAACAGCGGCACCGAGGCGACCATGAGTTGCCTGCGTCTGGCCCGCGGTTTTACGGGGAGGGACCGGATCATCAAGTTCGCTGGCTGCTACCACGGACACGGGGACAGCCTTTTGGTCTCTGCGGGCAGCGGCGCCCTGACTCATGGCCGTCCGGACAGCGCCGGAGTGCCGGCGGCGCTGGCGGCGCTGACGACGGTCCTGCCCTATAACGATTTCGAGGCCCTTGAGGCCGCCTTCCGCCAGATTGGCCATGAAGTCGCGGCGGTGATTGTTGAAGCCGTGCCTGCCAATGCCGGCCTGTTTTTGCCGAAACCAGGTTACATGGAACTCCTGCGCCGCCTCACCCGGGAGCATGGGGCGCTGTTGATTTGCGACGAAGTGATGACCGGATTCCGCCTGGCCAAAGGCGGGTATCAGGAAATGATCGGGCTCAGCCCCGACCTCACCGCCATGGGCAAGGTCATCGGAGGAGGGCTCCCGGTCGGCGCCTTTGGGGGCCGGGCTGACGTTATGGATCTGCTGGCCCCCGACGGTCCGGTTTATCAGGCAGGGACTCTTTCCGGAAATCCGTTGGCCATGGCCGTCGGGTTGGGGCAGCTCCGCGAACTGGAGAAACAGGAGGCATGGCCGCGCCTGGAGGAAACTGGAGCCGCGTTTGAAGCCGGGGTAAGGAGAATTTTGGAAGAAATCGGGATCCCGCTCACCTTCAACCGGATCGGCAGCATGTTCTGCCTGTTTTTTACGGAAACACCCGTGCACAACCTTGAGGACGCCAAGACCAGCCGGACGGCCGCCTTCCGGCGGTTTTTCCACAAATCCCTCGAATTGGGCGCTTATTTCGCCCCCAGTCCTTTTGAGGCAGGCTTCCTTTCCATGGCGCATGGCCCGTCGGATTTGGAGGAGACGCTGGAAATCATGCGTCCGGCGTTGCGCCACGCTTTGGAGGGCTGGTGACCCGAGGCTTGGAAACGACTCCCATGCACCACGAAATTACTTTTTTTTTGTGTGGACGCCGAACAGGTATGACGTTAAAAGTTATGCGTAGCTCGAATTTTAATTTTCTGTCCCCCATTACTAATCTACTTAATCATCCCATGAAGTTCCCAACATTGACTCTCGGACTCGCTGGTCTCGCTGCACTGGCTTCTTTCTCCACCGCTTCTGCTTCGGAACTCTGCACTCCAGTGCAGGCCGCAGTGACGAAGGCGATTGTGGCCGCCCCTGAGTCAGTGCTCAAGGTCGTCGCAGAACAAGTCGCTGCTTCCCCGAAGTGCGCCTGTGAAATCGTCAAGGCTGCCATTTCTGCCGCCAAGTCCGATAACGCCACGGTCGTTGCCATCGTTGAAGCCGCTGCTGCTGCTGCTCCTGCTGAGCTCCCCGTCGTTCTCGCCTGCGCTGCAGCTGCTGCTCCCCAGGCCGCCAGTGCTCTTGCCGACAAGTTCAGTGCCGAAACCGAAGGTTCCGGCAAGGATGTCGTGGGCAAAGAGCCCGTTGGCAAAGCTCCCGTGACTGCCGTCGTTGAAGAAGAGGAATACTCCGAAGACTTCGGTTTTGTCCGTCCAGGAGTGGGTGGCATCTACCTGACCATTCCAAATAGCGCTGGCGCCAACGCCGGCGGATACGATCAGGATGAAATTGATCGTCTGCTCAAGACGGGTAAATACAAATTGGTCAACGGCCAGCTGGTTCAAATCATCACCACCACCGTGACCAAGCCCGGCAAGCCAGTCCGCCCGCCACAACCCGGCACTGAAACCGCTCCAGTCGCTGAGCCGGTATTCTCGGCACCAGCAGCGGGTTAACCTGCTTCTGGAATAATGAATCTTGCCCGGTCTCGAGAGAGACCGGGCTTTTTTTATGTGCGGTAGCGGGAGGTCCATAGGAGGGTGGGCCGTAGGCCTCCGTGATCCACTTTCCAGATTGGGGATACTGGCGCAAAGGCTTGCCGATTCTGGTGACCATGCCATGCTGAGGAAGTGACCCGTTTCCTCCGGGACGTCATGCGTCCGGAACGTCCTTTTGAGATTCAACCTAGTTTTCCTCTATGCCTTCTGCCCATCTTGATGATCTGATGACCGTGCTTCGCTTCCGTAGCATTTCCACCGATTCCCGTTACACCGCTGACGTTCTGGCGAATGCCGAGTGGCTGGTGGCCCGATTGAAGGCAAGCGGGCTGGACACTCAGATTTTTCCTACAGCCCGGCACCCCGTGGTGGTCGCCAGAAATATCCACCGGGCGGGCCGGCCGACGGTGATGATCTATGGACATTACGATGTGCAACCAGTGGACCCAGTCGAACAATGGCAGTCGGATCCCTTCGAGCCCCGGATCGAAAACGGCAGAATTTTTGCCCGCGGTTCCACAGATAACAAGGGACAGCACATGGCCCACCTGTGCGGGCTGTCCGACACCCTGCGGGATCACGGTGATCTGCCCGTGAACTTGATTTTCCTGCTCGAAGGGGAGGAAGAAATCGGCAGTCCAAATCTGGAACCCTTTCTCCAGCAGCATCGTGCGGATCTCGCCTGCGATATTATCGCGATTTCAGACACGGGCATGGTTGGACCAGGGATCCCTACGTTTACTTATGGCCTGCGGGGCATCGCCTGCGTGGAAGTGGTGGTCCATGGGCCAACGATTGATCTTCATTCCGGCATCTTCGGCGGCAGTGTCGCCAACCCAAATACGGTGCTTTCACGTTTGGTCGCTACCGTCCATGACTCCGAGGGCCGTATCGCCATTGAGGGACTTTATAATGCGGTGTGTCCGGTCCAACCGTGGGAACGGGAGGCCTGGGCCAAGCTGCCCGGAGGGGCGGAGGAAACCCTGCATTTGACAGGGGTGCCGCAACTTTTCGGGGAACCCGGATATACCGATCACGAACGCCGTTGGGCCAGGCCGACGGCCGAGGTCAATGGGATTGGCGGAGGATATCAAGGGGAAGGCTCAAAAACGGTGATCCCGCGCAGTGCCTTCGCCAAGTTCTCCTTCCGGCTCGTGCCGGATCAGGACCCGCAGGATATTTTGACCAAAGTCCAAGCCCACTTCGCCCGGTACTGCCCGGCGACGGTCCGATTGGAGGTCAAGATCGGTCATAGCGGGGCGCCTTATGCGATGGATCCCAACTCCAAATTCGGCCGTGCGGCGTGCCGGGCCTTGGAAACCACGTTCAATCAGCCGCCGGCCCTGATCCGGGAAGGTGGCAGCATTCCGATTGTCCAGTCCTTCCGCGAGGTGCTGGGCGCTGAAACGCTGTTGCTGGGTTTGGCCCTGCCGGATTGCCAGGCTCATGCGCCGAACGAAAACTTCCCGTTGGCGAACTTTGAAGCTGGAATCCGGCTGAACCAGCATCTGTTGGAAGCTCTGGCCAAGGTGTGAACGCGGTGCCGACCGACCTCTTTCTCCATCGGCAAGCTGGGAGCCGCCTCACAATCCAGGATCAACCGGAGGGCGGCCCGCCGTATCGCGGTATCTCAGAGCGGCTTCCGTCCGTGACCGTACATGTAGTTTCTCGTAAATACGCTTTAGATGTACCCGGACCGTTTCCACGCTGAGTCCGAGACGGTCGGCGATCTCCTTGTTGGCGAGGCCTTGGGCGATTTTTTCGAGGATCTCGGTCTCGCGCCGGGAGAGTTTGACGTCATCCAGGCCGGTGACGGGAGTGCTGGGCTGATGGAAGGCTTCCACCACCCGCCGGGCAATTTCGGCGGACATGGGAGCTCCGCCAGCGCGGACGGCATGAATCGCTTCGCGGACTTCGGCGGGGGTGGATCGTTTGAGGAGATAACCACAGGCTCCGGCTTTCAGTGCGGCAAAGATCCGGTCGTGGTCGCGATAGACGGTGACCATGATGACGTGCAGCGCGGGCAGGCGGGCTTTGAGCCGGCTGGTCAACTCGATTCCCGACATGCCAGGCAGGTTGATATCCATCAGTACCACATCCGGCTCGAGGGTGGGAATGGCCTTCAAGGCCTCCTCTCCGTTGGAGAAGAGGCCGGCACAGGTGCAGCCGGGAGTGCCTTCCACGAGACGGCGCAGCCCTTTGCCGAGCGCTTCATGATCTTCCACGATGGCAACAGAGGTATGGGGAGGGAGGGGCGGATTCACGGGAAAATCAGTTGGAGAGTAAAGGGACGGAATCCGGGACAATGGCACTGGACCAAGGGAAAGGGATCGGAGGTTCAGACGGGAGGAGGGGGCAGGGGAATTCTGAATTCGAGACGGGTGCCTTCACCCGGGGCGGTGATCAGACTGACCGTTCCTCCACAGGTTTTCATCCGCTCCCGGTAGTTTTCCAGCCCATTTCCCCGCTTGATGGTGGCGGGGTCAAAACCTTTCCCGGTATCTTCGACGACCACGATGAGGCTTTGGGGGGTGCTTTTCATGCGCAGCCACGCCACGGAAGCCCCGGAGTGTTTCATGATGTTATGGAGGGCCTCCCGGACCGCGAGAAACAGAGCGTGCCGGCGTTCAGCCTCCATGGGAAAGTCGATCAGATCCCGTGGGATATCGAGCCGGAGATGGATCCCCGCACGTCCCAGAAATTCTTGCCCCCACGAGCTCAAATATTCCACAAGGGAAGCGGAGGTATCGTGCCGTGGATCGACGGCCCACACGATCTCATCAAGGGTTCCGGCCACGGTCTGCGCCCGGGCCGCGATGGTTTCCAGCGATTGCCGGTGCGGCCCGTCGGGGGCCTCCTCAGCGGAGAGACCGGCCAGAAGGGAGATTTCGGTCAGGCTGGCCCCGAGATCGTCATGCAGATCCCGGGCGATCCGGGCGCGTTCGGTCTCCTGGGCATGCCGGAGTTGGAGGCGGGCAATCCGCTGCTTGGCCCGCTGGCGGGCCAGCAACCAGCCGATGCCAATGGCCGCCGCAGCGGCAAGGAAGCCAGCCGCGATGCGGAAGGTCAGGCTTTCCCACCAGTGTGGGAGGATCAGTACCGGCAAACTTGCGATCCGGCCGGAGGTGCCATCGCCATCCACGGCGGTGACTTCGAATTGATAGGTTCCCGGCGGCACCGCATCATAGGCGGCGGTGCGCAAGGGGCCGCCCTCCCGCCAGCTGTCGTCCAGGCCGGTGAGACGGGTGCGGAAGCGGATTTTTTCCGGAGCGGTGAAAGAGGGGACGGTGAAGCGGAATTCCAGCCGGGAGCGGCCCGGACCAGCCTGCAGGGCTCCCGCTTGGATTTCAGGGTGCATCACGGTGTCACCTGCGGTGGCGGATTCGATCACCGGGTCCGGGGGGGCGGCAGGATGCAGCGCGTCCCCGCGGATGCGGGCCACACCGCGGGAGGTAGGAAACCAGAGGGTGTCGTCGCGGGAACGCCATGCGGAAGGTTGGTTGTTGCCGGTGCACTCCCGGGTGGTCAGACCATCGCTGCGATCAAGCCGCAGCCAAGGCAACGGCCTTTGGGTGGCCATCAAATCGTTGCGCTTGAGGCGGAAAATACCCCCGAGGGATCCTACCCAAAGATGGTGCATGGGATCCTCCAGCACGGCAGTCAGGCGCAGGTCCGTCAGTCCGGCGGCCGCATCATAGGCGGTCCAGCCGGTGTCACGATGAAACCGCAGCAGGCCCGCGCCATGGGTCGCCGCCCAGAGCAGTCCGGTGGAATCGTGGAAAAATGAGGAAATGCGGCAGCCCCGGGAGAGGCGGCTACCGCTTTCGTCCAAAGTGGGCGGCCCGGGGTCGCTGGTCCTGCCGCGGTAGATGGCCCCTTCGGAGGTGCCCACCCAGACTTCCTGCTCCGGGGTGATGAGGAGGGAGGAGAGGCGGCCATTCAGGGCTTCGGCCCCAGCCCTGACGAGGACTGAATCTCCCTCCAGGACGGCAAGGCCATAGGCCCCGGCAATCCAGAGCCGGCCTGAATGATCCTCCGCCATGCCATTTACCTTGGAAAGGGGAGGACCACTGCCGTAGGTGACAAATTCCCCCTCGCGTCTGACGAAGAGACTGCCATCCCGGGTTCCCGCCCAAAGTCGGAGCGTGGAGTCCTCAAACAGCAGGCAAACGGCCCGTTGGATACTCCCGTCCTTCAATTTGAGATGGGTCAGGGCGCCTTTTTCCAGCCGGTCAAGACCGCCGCGCCGGTCGCCGATCCAAAGCACCCCGTCGTGATCTTCCAAGAGGCAGGTGGCCGCGCCGGGTTGCGCGCTTTCGTCCTGCAGCATCTCCACCCGCCGATCCCGCAGGCATCTTAGTCCGCCGGATTCATGGGCCACCCAGATGTTTCCCTCATGATCTTCCGCCAGTTCCGTGACCCCCGAGTCGGCCGGCAGGACGGGCAGGAGGTGGCCATCCGGGGTCTCTACGGTCAGTTCGCGGTTCGGACCCCTGAACCAGCGGCGGCCCAGCTGATCGTTCAGTTCTGGAGCGCCACTACCCGGGACGCTGCGGCCGGCCGAGCGCCACGACTGAAGGTTGCCCGCCAGCAGGGCGGCAATCTCCGGCTTCACGGGCTCCAGCCGGACCAGCGGGGCATTTTCCGAAGAGGCACGCCAGACTTCGGCGGCCCGCACCACCAGCACGGACCCATCCGGCCCGGGCACCACCTGCGTCACTTCGGCGACGCCGGGTTGGGAAGAAGCTGGCCATACCAAAGTCCACACGCGTTCGCGCCAGCGGATCAGTCCCCCGGCCTCGGTGGCGATCCAGACCGAACCATCCGGCAGCGGAAAGAGGGTTTTTGGCCGCAGCCGGGTAATCTCCTGGTCCATCGCCCCACCCGGCACGGTGAAGCGGTCGCCATCGAACCGCACTACCCCCTCGGCCGTGGCCACCCACAAAAACCGGTCCGGGGCCTGCACCACGGAGCGCACGAAATTCCCGGGCAGGCCGTCCTCCGACAACCAGCTCCGCTGCAAAAACGGTTCGCCCGTCCAGCCCGATGGCAACCAGGCCAGGGCGGTCAGGACAAACAACAGATTCCTCATGGCCGCATCCTGACCCGCTTGATGGCATGCGGCAAGATTATCGGCAACTCATCCGGGGTAATTTCGAGGCCAACCGGGCCTTGGGAATTTATTCCACGTAAAGCAGGCCGCTGGAGCTGAGCAGGGCGTGGCAAAGATCCGTCAGGGCCTGCCGGGCCGGGGCCGCCGTGACCGGCTGCTGCGGCAGACGGATGGTCTCGCGACCGCTCACCGCATCCAGACGGAAGCTCCCCGGTTCAAACTGCCAACAGGCCATGGTGCGGCCCGTGATGTCAGGATGCCGCAGGGCAATTTCATTTTCGGCCCGGAAACCGCGGGTCATCCGTACCTCATCAATCAACCCATCCCAGAGACTTTCCGGGCCCCCATGGGAAGCTCCGATGTAAAGCGGACCGGGGGGAGGCGTGAGGGCGGTGACCGGATGCGGCACGGAGGCCGTCAGCAGCGGTTCATCCTCATTGGCGAGATCCTTCACATAAAAGGTGACGGTGCCGGAGTGGCTGGCGGTGGCCGGCAGAAAGGCGACGCCGAGATAATAACTGCGGTCCAATTGGAACTGGAAATCACTGAAAACCGGTTCATGGACCATCTGCCCGGTGCGGTCCGGTCCGCAGAGGAGGAAGACCGGCATCCGGGGTTTCCGGCGGGACTTGAGTCCCGTAATGCCAACCGCCCAGCCGGAGTCTTTGACGTTACCGCTCCACTGCCCGGCCAAGGTGCGGACCGCGCCCGTTTCGTACACCGAATGGAGCAGGGCAACCGTCTCAAAGGTGAATCCGTCCGGTGGAAGTTCCGGCAAGTCGGCCTCCAGCCGTTCCAAGGGAGATCCCGGGGAAAGCACCGTGGCCTTGCCTTGGCGCTGGGGCATGGTTTCCGGAATAAAATTGCCGCTGGCCAAAACCGGTTCCGGTGGAGCCGCGGCGTCAAGAAATGCGAGGGCTTCCTCCCTTTCATCCGTGGTGGGCAACCGGCCATGGGTGCGCCACCAGGCGGCTTCCACCTGGGCAGAGGCGTCCTGAAGTGGGGACAGGCTGAGCGCCATGGCCTCGGCCCGTTCGCCCATAAACCGGCTGTTGGCGAGGAAGAGCGACTGGGTGGCGGTGGTGGTGGTGTCCCGGCTGGCGGTGCTTTGGAAATTCTGGGGCGCATCGAAAACTTCAGTCAGGGGATCCCTGACATTGCGCAGGATTTTGGTGTAGATCGTGCGGCGTGGTTTGCTGCTGTCCACCCCCGGGCCACCGGCCTGCAGGTCGAGTTCTCCCGTGGCCTGGAAGATGGCATCGCGGATCTGCTCGGCTTCCAGGCGTTTGGTGGTCCAGCGCCAGATCAGACGGTTTTCCGGGTCGGCCAGCCGGGCGCGTTCCGCCACGGGGGAAAGATGGCCCTGCCGCCATGCCGCACTGGTCAGGATCAGGCGGTGCAGCTTTTTCAGGCTCCAGCCCTGCGTGGTGAATTGATGCGCCAGCCAGTCCAGCAATTCCGGATGCGAGGGTTTGTCGCCGAGGGTGCCGAAGTCGCTGGCGGTGGTGGTGAGGCCTTTGCCAAAGTGTTGCTGCCAGACGCGGTTCACCATGACGCGGGCCGTCAGGGGATTTTCCGGACGGGCCAGCCAGGCAGCCAGTGCACTGCGCCGTCCGGTGCTGTCAGGGCGTGGGATGACGGGGGCGGCTTCCGGGGCCAGCAGGGTGGGGAATCCCGGAGGAATCTCACCCTCGGTTTCGCGGCGGGGAATGGTGAGCGGCGGAGCCACCGGACCCACGTCCCTGGCGGTCATGGCTGTCGGCGGAGGACCCGGTTTGAGAGGGTCGAAGGCCGCCAGTTCCTTGCGCAATGCGATCAGTTGCTCCTTGGCTTCGCCTTTGATTTTGCTGTCCACCCGCTCCCATTCATAGAGGACCTGTTTCCAGGCCAGATCTGAGATTTGCCGTTCCTGCGGGGTGCGTTCCGCGGCTGGTTTGTCCAACAGCGCCTGGGTTTCCGGCGGGAACATGGATAGGGCTTTCCGGCGGGAGTTCTCCCGTTCGGGCGCTTGGATTTCCGCGATGCGTTGGCGGATTCCGGCGGTGGCATGCTCCCACTTTTCCTGCCGCGCCTGGTATTCGGCCTGCTGGGCCCTGGTCAGGACCACCGTTCCGTCACGGGGATCCAGCGGGGCAAAAAAGGCCTGCAGCCGGTAATAGTCCGCCTGCAGCAGCGGGTCGAATTTATGATCGTGGCAGCGGGCGCACTGGAGGCCCAGCCCCATGAAGACATCTGCCGTGGTATCCGTGATATCATTCAGGATCACCTTCCACTGTCCGGCGGCATCACGGTTGTTGTATTCATAAATCCAGTGCCGCAGATAGCCAGTGGCCACCAGCGCTTCCGGATTGCCTGGGAAAAGTTCATCGCCCGCCAGTTGCTCGCTGAGGAAGATGTCATACGGTTTGTCGTCATTGAACGCCGCAATCACATAATCCCGGTAGCGCCAGGCATCAGGGCGGTAGTCGTCGGCCTTGTAGCCATCGCTGTCGGCATACCGCACGAGGTCAAGCCACAGCCGGGCCTGCCGTTCGCCGTAGCGCGGGCTGGCCAGCAACTGGTCCACCAGCTTTTCCCAGGCATCCGGCTCGGTATCGCTGACATAAGCCTCCACCTGTTCCCGGGTGGGCGGCAACCCCAACAGATCAAAATACACCCGCCGCACCAAGGCCACCTTGGAAGCCTCCGCGGCCGGCACCAGACCCGCACCCTCCAGCCTGGCCAAAATAAACCGGTCCACCGGGGTCCGCGTCCATGCCGCATCCTTTACTTCCGGCAGGGCCGGTTCCCGCACGGGCTGGAACGACCACCACGCCCGGTCGGCTTCGGTAAATTCCTTGGATCGCCCCGCCATGACCGGCGACCACGGCAGCAGGGTCACGAGTGATAGGAAAAGCAGGCGGTGGTTCATGAATGGGAAGGGATAATATGCCGTAAAGCGATCCCGGTAAAGGACCGGTGCCGGCCAAGGCCACCCTCAGTTACGGAACCAGTCGTGTTTCCCTTCGGAAGAAATGGGATCTCCCCAAGTGATCATGGCCGGCCGTATTTTGGAAAGCGCAGGGAATTGGCGAAGGCTCAGGTCCGCGAGGCGTGGATTTTCAGGTGGAGGCCAATGTAGTCGTTGACGACATGTTTGCCCAGCCAGGAGAAGAGGCGGCCGGAGCCGTAGTTGACGCCCCATCGGGTGCGGTCGATTTCCAGCCATGCCTGGGCGGTGAGCTGGCCGTCATCGTTGAGGGCGATCAGGGCGGGGAAGGAAAGCGGTTGGGTGACGCCGCGCAGGTTCAGGGTGCCTTCGATTTGATAATTGGGAAGGCCGGGCGTGGCGTCGGGGATGGGATTTGCCGCCGTGGCGGTGAAAACGGCCTCCGGGTGTCTGGGCGTCTCGAAAAAATCACGGTCCGCGAGGTGGCGCAGGAGCTGGCCATTGTAATCAGGATTGGCCAGGTCCGTGCAGGCGATGCGGCGGAGGTCGATGGTGAAGTGGGCTTGAGTCACTTTGCCGCCGGTGATTTCAAAAGCCCCTCCGCTGAGCGGCACGGTGCCTTCGTGGTGATTGAAAAGATTGCGTCCCGTCCAGCGGATGACACTGGTGGCGGCGTCGACGAGCCACCGGCCATCAAAGTCCGGCGCAGGCGGCAGTTGCCCGGAACCTTCCACCGGCAATCCAGCGGCTTCCCACTCAGCGAGGCCTCCGGCGAAGTCCGTGACCTGCATATAACCAGCCGCAGCGAGCTTTTCCGCGGCGGAGGCGGATTCCAGCGAGGGAAGGCCAGCTCCGTAAACGACGAGGGGCGTTGCCGGATCCGGGGCGAGTCCACGCACGGTCTCCAGAAAGGTCATCTCGTAAACACAGGCGCACTGGCTGCCGGGCAGGCGGCGGCTCTCCCATGACTCCGGTGGAAGCACATGCAGGAGCAGCGGCGGGGAACCGGACGCCAGTTGTGCGGAGAGTGCGGCGGGAGTGGGGGAAGACATGGGTGGGGGCAGGGCAGGGGTTGAAACGTTTAAACCAAAAGTGGCCCCGGAGGTCATGGCACCTAATACTGCAGAAACCCGGCAAAGACCGACATCCAGATCAGGGCAGCCAGCACCACGATCCCGGCCAGCCAATACTTCCAAGCCAGCTGGTGGGGTTTCACCTTGGCGGCCGTGCCGAACTCCCGCTCTTTCCACGCCTCGTAGTCAAAATCCTCTGCGTCTTCCGGCAGGTCGACGCCGTCCGGCCAGGCATCCTTCGACCCGGCGGGCAGGCTCCGGCATTTCCGGCAGCCGGCGGAGCCGACCCTCACCTCATCACCACAGGTCGGGCAGGCATACCAGTCCGCTTCTCGGGGGGAATTCAGATACCTGCTCATTTGAATTGAGTGAACATAATATGATCCGGGGTGCCCTGTCCAGCGCATCGAAGGCGGGACTTTACTTTGCCGCCAGCCCACGTTTAGTCAGGCCTTTCCCACGGAGTTCCTTTTTTACCAAATCCGAACCAATCCATGTTCCGCTCTACCCACTTCCGGCCGGCTGCGCTGGCTTGCCTTGCTGTTCTGACTCTTTTGCCCGTGGCTTCTGCGCAGCAGGAGTCGCCGGATGAAAAAACCACCTCCCTTGGTAAACAATACGAGAGCATCGTGAATGTTGAATGCTCCGCGCTGCGGGTGGACTACCGCACCCCATGGAATGCCGCCACGCCTTCCGGTGGCACCGGCACCGCCTTCCTGATCGGGCCCAATCTTTTTTTGACCAATGCCCACGTCGTCAGTGACGCCAGCCGCATCGTGGTTAAAAAAGTCGGGGACTCCACCCCGCACCGGGCCCGGGTAAAATTTATTGCCCACGACTGCGATCTCGCCCTGCTCGAACTGGAACAGCCCTCCGAAGCTTTTGCCAAAGCCGTGCCCCTTTCCATCAGCACGGAGATCCCCAAGCTGGACACCACGGTGAAAGTGGTCGGCTTTCCGATTGGCGGAGAACGCATCTCAGTCACCCGCGGGGTGGTCAGCCGGGTGGACTATCAGGAATACAGCCACAGCGGGGTGGATCAGCATCTGGCGATTCAGATTGATGCCGCGATCAATCCCGGGAACTCCGGCGGTCCGGTGCTGCAGGGGACCCAGGTGGTGGGCGTGGCCTTTCAGGGTTACAGCGGTGATGTGGCGCAAAACACCGGTTATATGATTCCCACTCCGGTGATCCGGAGGTTTCTGAAGGATGTGAAGGACGGGCGGTATGACCACTATGTCGAACTGGCCATCCAAAAATATCCCATTCTCAATCCTGCCCAGCGCAAGGCCTTGAACCTACCTGACAATGACACCGGGGTGATGATCACGGCGGTGGACAGCACCGGCAGCTGCGGGAGGATCCTCAAAGTAGGCGACGTCCTGCTGGCCCTCGACGGCTACCCGGTGGACAGCACCGGCTCCATCGATATCGAAGGGGAACAGACCGAAATGGCGGAAGTGGTGGAACGGAAATTTGTGGGGGACAAACTCAAGCTCAAGGTCTGGCGCGACAGCAAGGAGCAGGAGTTTGAAGTCACCCTCAAGCCGTTCCCCGCCTACCTGATGCAGGCCAACCGCTATGAACAGCAGCCGGAGTATCTGATGCATGCCGGCCTGGTCTTCCAGCCGCTGGATCACGAGCTGATGGGCGCTTTCAGCCTGACAAATCTCCGGACCCGTTACTTCTACGACTACTACGCCCAGGATGAACTCTACAAGGAACTGCCGGAGATCGTGGTTCTCACCAGTGTGCTGCCGGATGCCATCAATACCTGGTTCCGTGACTACACCGGCCAGGTGGTCGAGGAGATCAACGGAGTGAAGATCAAATCCCTCAAGGATGCCGCGGACGCCCTCGCCAAAGAACCTGATGGCACCCATCTCACGATCCGCCTTGCCGGGGAAGGCCGCCCCATCGTGTTGGAGAAGAAGCTCATTGCTGCCGCCCAGGACCGCATCCAGCGCAAATACGGCCTCGCCCAGGACCGCTACATCGCTCCCTGATTTTTTTACCCTGACACCATTTTCCTGACATGAAATTCCGTCCCGTTCTCGCCGCACTCCTCCTGCCGCTGGCGCTGCCATCCATGGCTGCCGCCGCGCCTGCCCCGGAGACCTCCATCCTGCGGGTCAATATCACCAGCCAGGGTTACAACTTCGCCCTGCCCTGGCAAAAACAACGCCCCAATACGCGTCGTGGCCTCGGTGCCCTGCTCCAGGGGAACCGGGTGCTTGTCACGGCAGAGCTGGCCCAGGATGCCAATTACATTGAGTTGGAGCAGGCCGCCTCCGGCAAACGCATCACCGCCAAAGTCGAAGCGGTCGATTATGAGATCAACCTGGCGACCATCATCCCCGATGAGGACCCCGGAGACTTTTTCAAAGGCATGGAGGCGCTGGAGATCGATACCACCCTCAAGCCGAAGGCGGGCCTCGATGTCTGGCAGTTTGAGAGCAACGGCACCCCCGTGAGTTCCCCGGTGGAGTTCAACCGGGTCGATCTGGGGCCCTACTTCCTAGAGGATCAATTTTTCCTCATCTTTCAGGCCAATGGTGCGGTGCAATACCGCAGCGGGACTTTCACCCTGCCGGTGATCCATGAGGGAAAACTTGCTGGAATGTTGCTGCGTTACAATTCCCGCGACCAGGTCTCCGACATCCTGCCGGCGGCGATGGTGGACCGTTTCCTGAAGGACGTGGCAACTCCTCCCTACGAGGGTCTGCCCAGCTTTGGCGTGCGTATGTCCCCCACTCTGGACCCCCAGCTGCGGAGTTATCTCAAGCTGGATCCCGCGAATGGTGGAATTCTCATCACCGATGTGACCCCCGGTTTTTCCGCGGCCGCGGCCGGAGTGCAGCAAGGCGATGTCATTATGGAGATGAATGGGTATAAACTGGATGCCCGTGGCTCCTACGAAGACCCGCTTTATGGTCTGCTCGGCAGTGGACATCTTGCGCGCGGCAAGGCTGCCGCCGGTGAGGTGATGAAACTGAAGCTCATGCGCGACGGCAAGCCGATGGATCTTGATGTGCCGCTGATGCGCAAGCTGCCCCAGGACTATCTGGTCGATCCCTATGTTTTCGACCGGCAACCTAACTATCTGATTCTCGGCGGGGTCCTCTTCCAGGAACTCACCCTCCCCTTCCTCCAGCTGGCCGGCAAGGAATGGCGGGACCGGGCCTCTTTCCGTCTCGTTTATGCCCAGGCGAACCAGGATGAATTCCTCAAAGCAGGCCGCCGGAAGCTCGTCTTCATCAGCGGAGTGCTCCCGGCTCCCTGCACCATCGGGTACGAGCGCATGGCCGGGCTGATCGTCAATCAGGTCAACGGCAAGGACATCACGGATCTCGCCTCCCTCGCCGAGGCCGTCAAATCTCCTCCCAATGGCATCCACCGCATTGATGTGGTCGATGGTCCCAGAACCATCTATCTGGACGACGCCCAGGCGAAACAGGACAACGCCGAGTTCCTGCCCAACCGATACCGCATCACTGCGCTGTCGAATCTGAAGTAGGGCTCTGCGTTTTCGCGGAATGCCCTCCATGCAGTGTCCTCCTGCCAGCCAAGGCTGAGGGCAGTCAGGGCAAAACCGTCGCCGCTTCCAGAGCCGGGAGGCAGGAGAATCGGTGACCGGAAAAAGCTCCCTGCCCCGGCCTTTGGCTTGTCACCGGCTTTTACAATTCTGCCCCGATTTTAGCCTTCCCCCTCCCTGCAGACTCATTATCGGTAGATGCCATGTCCCGCCTGATCATTTTTTGTCTCGCCGCCGGTGGATTTTGCCTGACCACCCCTTTCTGTGGGGCAGAGCCGGCACAGATCGTGTCCCGCACCGTGGAGATCCCGCGCCTCTGGCAGCCGGACCAGCATCTCTATGTCAAAGGGGACATCGGACTGCCCGCCGGCCGGTTGGCCGCGCTGGAGGACTGGCTGGACGTCCACGCGCCGCACTGGACGGTGGTGCTGATGGACGAGGCCTCCGGCGAATCCTGGCAGGAGACCGGGGGGGGCCGCTACACCGGCATGGATGCCGTGGAGTATGCCCTCGGTCAGGAATTGCCCGCGAAGACAGCGTTTGGCAAATTCACCCATCCGCAAACCGGGGAACGCGATGGCGCGTGGCTGGTGATTTTTCTCCGGGAGCGCAAGTTCAGCTATTGGGCGGCCGATGCCTACGACCGCCGCCGGCTGGGTGAGGACCGATGGCAGGGAAATCTGGACAGCGCGGCCAAACAGGCCATGCGCGGCGGGGGACGTATCGTTGATGCCGTGCAGGATACCATCACCTCCATTGATGGGGATTTGAAGCGCCGCATCACCCAGGAAGTGGAGTCCCGGCGTCAGGAACAGGAACGTCAGGAACGCCTGCGGACCCGCACCGGGAACGAGCTTGCCGGCATCCGTCAGGCGGTGCAACGGGCCGCTGAACAGGCCACCAGCCTGCGGCGGGATCTGCCCCAGGCGGCCGGGGACCTCGCCAAGCCGCCGGTGGACCGCTGGCTGGCCAGTCTGGAGGAAGCGGCGGCGCTTCTGCCCGGTGGCCCGCCGGACCAGGTGGCGGGGCAGGTGGAGAAAGTGCGGGCGGAGGTTGAGGCGTGGGAGACGGCATTCACCGCCCACCGGAACGCGCCGGACACCATCCGGAATCTGCAGCAGGAGATGGATGCCATCGAATTGCATGCCTGGAGCGGAGCCGCCCGGGCCGATCTTCTGATCGCCCGCGGACTTCTGCGGGAAGCCACCGCAGCCCATGCGCGGGCCGACACCGGGTTCGCCAAATTCTTGGACGAGGCCAGTCGCCGTCTGACGGCGCTGCGTGCTTCCGATGCGGCGACCCGCCGCATGGAAAATGAATACCACCAATTGGAGGAGCAGGCCGGAGCCGCCCTCTATCCGGTTTCCACGGATGCCGCCCTGCTTCTCAACCGGGCGCGCGCAGCTCTAGCGGAATTCCCTGCCGAACGCGAGGCTGGACGCGATGGAGGCGACCGGCTGCAGGCCGCCCGGGATCTCATGGCCAAAGCCCGCCTGACCGATGAAGCGGCCGCCCGCCGGGCCCGGGAAATCCGTCAGGCCAGCCAGGCGGGAGGTGTGGTGGGGAGCGCTGCACTGCTGCTGGGCGGCTGGGCCGGCAACCGCCGCCGCCGGAAGATCAAGGAACGTGCCACCACCCTCTTCCAGCAGTGGGAGGAAGCGCTGCAGAAGAAAACCAACGAGCTGTTCTCCCTGCTGGACCGGGCGGGCCGCGCCATTGGCTCCTCGGCCGTGCTGGAGCGCAGCGGCTGGTCAGGCACCACGCGGCAGCTGGCCCATCAGACCATCCTGGATGTGGATCAACTCTTCGTGATGTCCTCTGCCCTGGATCAGGTGCTGGAGCGGGCCCGGGCCCTTGTCCGGCCGGCCAATCCACTGTCCAAGGGCCGGAATCTGGTATCCGGTGGGCGTTACCAGGCCGCCGTAGATTTGTTGGAACAGGAACAGATTCAATTCAGTCCTGAGACCCAGATCCCCACCATCCTCAGTACCGCGCCCGACCAGGCATGGCGGGGCCTGCTGGGCCGGCGGGAGGACTGCGAACCGTTCGCCCTGACTTTTTCCGGTCTGAATGAAGCTTTCAACGAACGTGCCGCCCGCGCCCTCGCCGGACTGGACCGGATTGAAACGGCATGGACACGGATTGGAACTGCCCTCATGGAATTGGACGAGGCCATTGCCGCGGCCGCCCGGGCCGAAAAACAGGTGAATGCAGCTGAAGCGGAGGACCGGCGGTTTGGGGTGGATCCGGTCTTTGCCACTTTGTTGCCGGCTGCCGGGAAAGACTCCGCCACCGCCACGGGGATGGCGGTTTCCGATCCCGTCCAGGCGCTGGAAGGGCCGGTGGCGGAGGGGTCGCGCAAGGCCCGCGAGGCGCAGGCCGTTTGCCAGGCGGTGCTGGAGCTGCGGACCCATCTGCTGCCCAGCCTGAAGCAAGGCGCGGAAACCCTGACGAAAGCCGACCGGCAAACGGGATGGATCGGCGAAGCCCTGGACTCATTGTCCGCGGCCGCCACGGTCATCGCCCAGGACGCGGCGGACCGCAGTATTCTGGGGGATCTTACGGCGTGGGAGACCACCAGCCGGACGCTGCGCGACCGTGCGCTTCAAAGCGTCGCATTGATGGAGCGCTGCACCGTTGAATCCGTGCCGCAAATGCAGTCCCTGGAACGGCTCATCCAGCAGGAGCGTGGCCGTCTCGCGGCCGCCCTGGGCCTGACGCCTGAGCAGGTTTTGACAGAAGCAGGCCGCAATCCCTCGCATGCCCTGTCCCGGGCCCGCGATCATCATGCCGCTGCCCTGACGGAACTGGACCGGGGTGATCCCGCGGGGGCGCAACGTTCCCTGAATGACGCTGCGGAGGATTGCCAGGAAGGTGTCAGTCTGGTGGAACGGGCCGGGGCCGCGTGGTCTGGCCAGCAGGCGCGGATGAAGGCTTTGACCATGGAAACGGAACGCCTCACTGCGCTGATCCCTGCCCAGGCGGCGCTGCTGGATACCCTGCGGCGCAGTTGGGCTCCTGCCGCACTCCAACCCGCGGCGGCGGATCCGGAGTTGCCTGATCCTGACGAATCCATCACTGATAACATCCGTGTTGCCGAAGACCGGCTCGCCGCCGCCCGGGAGCATACCCAAGCTGGAGCCGATGCCTGCCAAAAAGGAGCCTTGCTCGGAGCGGTCGATTTCCATGATCAGGCGGCAGCGGATCAGGCGGAAGCCGCAGGCCAATTGGCTGCCATCCAGCGTCAACGCGAAGCCCTGGAGGCGACTGCCCGCGCCAACGCCGCGGAAGCCGCACGACTGGACCGTCACGCGGCCGCCCTGCAACGCCTCGCCGACGAACCCGTCACCATGCAACCCACTCGCCATGCCTTTGCGGGGATTTCGGAGAACCTGGCGGCCGCTCTCGCCCATGCTGCCGCCACTGGCCCAGCGGCCGATCCCTTTGCGGCTGCAGCTGCTCTGGCCCAATCCGATCTGGCTTTGGCGGAGATCGTGGCCCGGCTGCAATCGGACCGCAGCGTTTACGCCGAAGCGACCCGCAGTGTGGCCGATGCGGAACGTCAACTCTCTGCCGCCACCCCATTGATCCGTCAGGCCGGCGGGGATGGCATCCCGGACAGTCCTGCCACGGCGACGGCGATGGATTCGCTGGCCCGCCTCCAACACATCCTCTCGGAAGCCACCACCGCTCTGCAGCAGCCCCATGGCGACTGGAATGCGGTGGATCAAACCGCTGACCAACTGGCGGCTGATGCGGCGACCTGGCGGGCCCGTTTGCAGGGGGAACTGGCCCGCGCCGCCGCCAGTGTCGAGGCCGTCCAGCTTGCGGCCGGTCGGATCCGGGACGCCGCCGGATGGTCCGGCACCCTGGGAGTATTGATTTCCGGGGCTCCAGGCCAGGACCGATTGGAACAAGCCCGCCGTTTCCTCGGCGAGGGTGATTATGAAGCTGCGAAAAACCTCGCGGGAGCGGCTCTGCGCGAGGCCCAGCAAGCGATCGAAGCAGCCGAAGCCGAACAACGCCGCCGCCGCCGCGAACAGGAGCGTCAGGAAGAAAGCCGCCGCCGGGCCGCTGCAGAGCGCCGTTCCTCCCACTCCACCGGCTCCGCCTTCAGCGGAGGATCGCGGTCCTCGGGCGGCTCATCCTCGCGCTCCAGCTTCTCGTCCGGCTCCGGCTCCTCCCGTTCCGGTTGGTAGAAGACCGATGGAATGGGTGGCCGCCGCCCGTTCATGGCGCCGGGGCTCCCGTCTTTGCGTTTGCCTGCGGTCCCGGGAAGCGCTCCACTCCGGTAGCCGGGAATCCACGTTCTGCACCAACGCAGGGTGCACCGAACGTTGCCCATGACCAAGTTATCCCTTATTCCCGCGCTGGCCCTTCCGCTGCTGGCCGCTGGCCTCAGCAGTTGCAACCTGATCGGCGGGCTGGTCAAAGTCGCACTGCCCTTTGCCGGGCTCAAGGTGGCTTATGCCTGCATCCCGGAACATACCCTGGTGGATACCCCCTCGGGACCGCGGCCGGTCGAGCAGCTCGAATCGGGAGAAATGGTGACCGGATACACGGGCCGGCCGGTGCGCATTCTGCAGAAACATTCCTACATGGAGAACCCGCAGACGGTGTTTCTGAAGATCACCTTTACCGACGGGGCGTCGGTGGATCTTTGCGGAAAACACCGCATTGCCGGCATTCAGGCGCAAAACCTCCGCGTGGGACAAGCCGTCGCCGGCGGGATCGTTGCCAGCATCACGGCCCGGACCGGCGAAACCAAATCCTACGACCTCCTGACCGAGGATGCCGGCTATCAAATCCACGGCGTTCCCGTAAACAGCATGATCGAGGAAATGCACGCCGCTGCCGCCGGGATGAAGGCTGTCCGGAAAGAATGAATGACGCAGCAGGAATAACGGCGTTTTCGGCGGGGAGACGCTTCAGGAACCTGCGTTTGAGGACCCATATAGACTGTCTGAAGAATCAGCGGACATTGGATTTCAGAGGGTAAAGCCTGGCATTGGCAAACGATCCAAGGAGCGTCAGCGACTCCTGATGGAAAATCCCCGAACCCCTGCTGCTGCATCCACGGCGGACACGTGGGCGCCCGCGCAGAAGGCAATCTCCGACGATTGCATCATTGCTGAGGGGCACCAGTTCCGGGCCAAACAGGAAAAGCTGCAGTATGTGTCATCTGTTGATTTTAGACCATTGGAAACAATGAACCTTGGGTTGTTTCTATTTCATTCGAAATGGCAGCCGAAACTTTAAGGCTAGGAAATCGTGTCCTTGTTTCCAAGGAAAGTGACGCCATCAGGAAGTCCGCCTCCCAACGCTGGCTGGGTGCCGCCGGTCAGGCGTCAGGTAAAAAATTTCTTAAAATAATTCTGGCGATCCTGACGTATTTTGTATAAGTATGGAGATGGAATTTCCCAGTAAGCACTGGACGCAGTCCGCTTGGGCTGGCTTGCATGGAGACACCACCGCAGGCGGGGTGGAGGATGGCTTTTTTCAAAGCTGCCTGAACCCAATACTTACCCAGTTGCAGAGGCGTGGGCTGCTGGAAGCGCGGATCGAGGATCCATCTCAGGATTTTGATGCTGCAGGGCGGAACCGCCCCCTCAAGCGAAGCGGCGGCATCCCGCCCGCAGCCGTGATGCCGGAGCTTTCTTCAAGGCTGGTCTCACCGGCACCGCCTTCCGCTCCGAAACGGCCGACGTCTTCGGCACTCCGCAGAAGGGGGCGACGAAATGCTCTTTCTAGCCGTTCTCCAGACGGCCCCGGGAAATATTATGCAACAAAATCCCGGATACTTCTAATAGCCAATTGAACGCCATGTCCTGCAACCTAAAACTCCTGCCTGTTCCGCGGCACTGTCAGGATACGGAAATCCATTGCGGTTATGGGTGCGCTACCATGATGCTCGACTGGATGGGGGCCGGGGCCGTCTACGAAAAAGCCGCGGGGACTGGAGATCTCAGCCAGATCGCCATGCATACAAAAGTGGGGACAGGGGATGGTTGGTTTTGTTCCCCGTCCACCCTGACGGCCCTTTTGAACGAAGATGCCGGCGCGGTGGGCGGGAGCCCCCCGCGGACTCCCTCCGCCACACTGCCTGCGGTGGAGGTCATGGCGGATTCGAAGGCCGGCTCGATTGTTTCTGCTTTGGATTATATGATCAGTGCGGGCCGGCCTGCGGTACTACTCCAGACTGCAGGCCCGGGATCGGGAGTTGATTCCCATTGGCTGGTCGTCTGCGGCAAGAGCATGCTGGGCGATGGAACGGCTGGGTTTTTCCTCCTTGATCCGTGGATCCCTGGACAGAATCCCGCCTACGATGAATCAGAGTGCTATAAAACACTCCCCAATGTCAGCGGACGTTTTGCCCACACGCGGGGGGCTTCGTGCACTTGCCCGCAGTGGATCCCCAGGACATGCAACCCATTCATCCGTCAGGAATGGGCTGCGGCCCACCTGACGGTCTCCTGGCTGGAACAGAGGGTTCTCGCTGCGGCGAAGGATGGAATATGCTATGCCATACTATATGGCACCTCCACTGAAATCAGTGCCGCGAAAGCCCATCAAATGAGCCAGGTCAAATTCCCGGAAGTGAATTCATCGGGCTCATTGAAAGTAAAGTTCCCAGCTGGCCTCCACCTTTCCCCCTTGGTGGAGGTCCTGGAGCTGACAGGCCCCGGCGGATCCAGTGTTCCGGTGGGACTGAAAACGGCCTGCAGCCCCAGCAGGCCAAGACTGGAGAAATTTCATGCCGGGCACACCTTGGCGGTCCGGCCGGCAATAATTTCCCCTTTGGTGAAGGCCCTGGAACTGGCAGGCCTCGCCGGGCCGGATGCTCCAGCGGAATGGCAGAAAGCCCGCAGCTCCGGCAGGCCAGGCGTGGAGAAAGTGCATGGCGGCCACCTCCTCGCGGTCTGGCCGGAAGCAGCGGGAGGAACCCGGCTGGCAGCTTGGTTTGGGGATTCCGGTGACCTTTTGGGAGCGGCTATTCTGGAGCACTGGCCGGATCTGATTACGCCGGCAGCGATGGAAATTGAGTTTAAAAAGCACGGAGCGAAATGGTGTCAGGACTCGCAGGTTCCCCTACCTCCGGCCGGGGCCAGCCTGTCGGTGTTGCCGGAGTTATACTGGGAAAACTGCGCACAGTCAGCCGTGGTGTGGTGGCCTTTTTACGTGGTTCGGATCTTCCCCCTGAAGGGACCAGGCATACGGCTGTTGGTGGACCTGAACCGACGGGTGTATTCCAAATTAACTTCAAACGGCCATCCCGGTGCCTAAAATATGAACCCGGAAGATAAACTCCCTGCCCAAGCTCCGACGGCCTGCCTGCGGTGTGGGGCCCCGGTGCCGGTTGATCATGTCCTGGGCTGCCCCGCCTGTCTGTCGGAGGATCCGCGGGCCACCGCAGCGGAGTTTTTCACCCCGCTGGGGGAAAATGCCCTGGAGTTGCCTGGTTCGGGCTTTACCCTGTTGGAAGAAATCGGACGAGGCGGCATGGGGGTTGTCTATCGGGCACAGCAGCGGGAACCACGGCGGGAAGTGGCGGTGAAAGTGCTGCTGCCGCACCTGGCGTCGGCGCCGGATATCGCAAGGCGGCTGCTCGCCGAAGCGGCGGCTCTCGCAGAGATGAATCATCCAGGAATTTTGCCGCTCTTTGCCAGCGGCGAGCACAACGGGCAGCCGTGGCTGGCGATGAAACTGGCCACCGGAGGAACGCTGTCGTCACGTCTGGCGGAGTGGACAGGGAATTGGAAAGCCACCGCCACTTTGCTGGCCGGTCTCGCGGACGCCGTGCAGCATGCCCATGAGCGGGGTTTGATTCACCGGGATATAAAACCGGCAAATGTGCTCTTTGATGAAAATGGCCGGGCCTGTCTGGTGGACTTCGGACTGGTGAAATGGCAGGACGCCGCCGACAGCGGGACGTTGACGCTGGTGGTGATGGGGACCCTGGCCTACATGGCGCCGGAAGTAGCCACCGCAGGCGGCCGCGCCGCCACCACTGCCAGTGATGTCTATGGTCTTGGCGCCACGCTTTACGAATTGCTCACTGGAGAACCTCCCTTCACGGGAGGCTCAACAGCCGAACTGCTCGGACGCATCACGAACGGCGATTTGGAGGCGCCCCGCCGGAAGTGCCGTGCCATCCCGGCGGATCTGGAAGTCATCTGCCTGAAGGCTATGTCACGGGAACCGGAAGGCCGCTATGCCAGCGCAACGGATTTCGCGGCAGACCTCCGCCGCTGGCTGTCAGGACATGTCATTCTGGCCCGCCCCAGCACCGCCTTGGAAAAACTAAGGCGATGGGGCAGCCGGAATCCACTGCCCTCCGCCCTCACCCTGCTGCTGGCCCTGGCACTGACCGGCGGAGGTTTGACGGTGGCCTTGCAAAACCGATCGTTGCGCACAAGCAATGCCGCCCTTGAAGTTTCCGTGGCCGAAGCCAGGCGGGCCCGGGCGGCAGCGGAGGACCGGGTGAATTTCAGCGTTAGGGAACTGCCGCCACTCCTCGGGCCGATTGGACGGTTGAACCTCCTTGATGGGGTGTATCAAAATGTGGCCGCCTACTACGCGGGGATGGGTGCGGTATCCGATGCCGCAGGTCTGGCCCGTGAGGCGGAGTTCCGCACCCGGTGGTCGGCCGTCCTCCGGCAGCAGGGTCGCCATCCGGAGGCTCTGACGCAACTAACGGAAGCGATGAACCTCGGAGCCAAAGCGATTTCGCAGGACCAAGCGGGCCCGGAAGCATGGCAGGCACACATTTCCGCCCTGCGCAGCCGCGGGGAGTATGCCGTGACCATGGACCAGCATGATGAAGCCCGCGACTTCTCAGCAGTTGCCATCAGGGCTGCGGAGGAGGGATTGAGGCAGCACCCGGGGAGTCTGCTGCTTGCAGAAATGGCCGAGGCCCTTTCAGATCAGGGATACGCCGCCATGGAGTTGGGTGAAGCCGCCACCGCCTTCCCATTGCTGGGCCGAAGCCTTGACCTCTGGAAGCAGCTGGAAAAAGCCCCGGACTTCCTGGACAAGGAACGCGTGGCACGGCAGCAGGCGACATGCCACCATGAACTGGGACGCGCCAGCCGAGCCATGGGCGATGCGGCTTCCGCGCTCCAACACTTCCGCGCCGCCCACACCATCCAGCAGGAAGCCGCCCACCGGAACCCCGGTCCAAACGAGCGGGCACGCGACCTCGCCGTTGCCGCAAACCGCCTCGCTGACCAACTGCTCCAGCCAAACGGCGATCCCCCGACGCCAGCCGCGATCGCCGAAGCCGGCAGCCTCTTGGTGGAGGCTGAGGATATTTTCCAGACGCTGGTGAAACATGACGCCGCCAACCTTCAATGGAGATCCGGCTGGGGATTGAGCGCCCTCGCCCTCGCTCATCTCGATTATTGCCGGCAGGATGCTCCGGCCAGCCGCCACTGGCTGGTGGAGACACTGCGGCGCCTCAAGGATCTGCCCCTGTCCGCGCAAGAAAGCGTCCACTCCTCCACGGCATGGGCCTTGCACTACCTTGCCCAAAATTTCGCCGCTACCGGTCATGAAAATGCCGAGGCCACCGGGCATTGGGACCAAGCCCTTGAGGTGGGATTTGACCGGTTGGTGGCGGACCCTCAACGCTGGGAAAACTTTGCAGCGTGGGAAATCATTCTGCGGGAGGCCTTTAATTTCCGCAACGAAACCACTGCTGCCGCAGAGTCTGAGCAGGCTTTGGAGCAATGGTTGGAGAGGATCAGGGCGGAAGCCGCCCGACCGGAAGCGGTGCCTTGGTGGCAACGCACGGCCGCCACCGTGCACCGCCGTCTCGCAGACCTGAGCCCTGCGGATTCCCCGCGTGCGGCCACAGAAAACTGGAACGCCTTCACTCTCCGGGCCGGTCTCCTGAAGGATGAGCCGCGCACTGGTCAGGACCTTATCAATGACGTCTCCAGTGCGGCAAAAAATCTGTTGGGAAATACCAGCGTCAGCGCGGAGGTCCGCCGCGCCGTGCCGGCCATCCTCACCGCCTGCGCCCCCCGGGCCGCGTTGCTCCGTCCCACGGGTTCCTGGCGGACAAATTGGGCGGGCCTGGTGTGTCATGCTGCCAGCGGTTTTCCCCGGGGCCAGCGCGGAGCCCTGCTCCACCCTGCGATCGCAGCCTTCTATCCTTCGCTGCCGTCCCGGCTATGGACGGAGGAGGAACAGAAAGGTCTCACTCAACTCCAGACCTTCGTCGCCGCTGAGGGCACCCCGCCATGAGCTCCCTTCGAGAACATTTTGACCGGATCACGATTCTCTCACTGCCGGCCCGCCATGACCGGCGTGAGCGTCTTGCCGCGCACCTCGCCGCGCGGGGACTGGATGGCGGCCTCACCTGGCAGGCTGCCGTGGACGGAAGCGCCCTCCCGCAGCCGGAGGGCTGGTCCGCCGGAAATGGGGGCTGGGGTTGCCTCCAATCCCATCTCGAGACCCTTCGCCGCGCCCTCAAGGACGGAGTCGAGCGTCTTCTCATCCTGGAAGATGACGTCGTTTTCTCTCCTCACACCGCCGCCTGCCTGCCTCATGTGATGCAGGCTCTGCCCCCGGATTGGGGCCAGCTGTATCTGGGTGGCCAGCACATCGCCCCGCCGCAGCGCACCGCCAGCCCGCTGCTTTGGCAGGCCGGGAATATCAATCGCACCCATGCCTGGGCCTGCTCCCGGCAGTGGATGCCGCAGATCATCGCTCATCTCAGCCGGACCGCGGACTACGCCCTCCCCCCGGGCACCACCGGTTGGCATATGGACCACCAACTGGGCGCGGCCCATCAGCAGTCCCTCTGGCCTTGTTATACCGCCTCATGGTGGCTGGCGGGCCAGGAAGCCGACCACAGCGATATCTGCGCTCAGTCACTCCGGCGCCGTTGGTGGCATCCGCGACGCTATGCCCTCTCTTTGCCCTTCGTCTTTCTGCCACCAGGCACGGAAAACGGCACGGCTTACTGCACCGGCACCGAGGATAAGGCTTTCGCCGCCGCCATCCCGCAGACGGCTTGGCTTCTCGCCTGGCTGCACCGCCTCGCGGAGGAAGCCCTTGATCATGGTTGCCTGCCCGCCTGGCGCTCCCCTCTGCTCCCGGCCTCACGGGTCGCCGCCCTCTGGCCCGCCGGGATCCGCAACCCGGATCATATCTGCCATGACTATCCATTCAACGGGCTCTTCCGCCATGACATGGCCACCATTCTTCAGGCCTGCGCCTGACCCTGCCAACCCAACACATCAACCCAAACAAATCAGATGTCCATCAAACCAAAAATTCCCCGCAAAACGGGCTTGCCGCCCAAACTGCCGATAGAGCCATCCATGAATACCGATGCCTTCTACGTCTTCATCGGAGCCATCGAAGCCACCGTCCACTTCATCAGCCCCATGGGGCCGAAAGGAGGGGCTTCCGGAGATTCGAAGAGGACGGAGCGGACCACTGCCTCCTCTCCTCACCAGAAGGGTCCACGCACCGTCGCGGATGAATTGCGGGCGTTGCTGAGTATCAAAGAAGATCTGCTGCGCGCCGAAGCGGACCTGAACTATACCCTGCACAGTATTCCGCTCCCCGACACCGCCACCATTGAGGCCGCCTGGCAGGCTTTCGACAAGGCCTACAACGGGGTGGGGGTGCCGTTTTTTCAGGCGGTAGCCACCCTTCAGGCGAACGCTCCGGAATGGTCAGCCATGGACAAACGACTCGCCCATCTGATGGATTTCTTCAAGCGCATCGCGCCTGGTTCCGGGGGAACTCCGAATCCCGCCACCTCCTGGGGAGGCATGCTGAGCTCCGGGGCCTCCTCCAATTCCGGTACCAGCCTATCCTCCGTGCCTCCAAATCCCTGACACCGCGTCCGTCAGTTGGGCTTACCTGCAGGCAAGGGCAGGGACACCGCCTTGCGGGGGCTGACCCACAACGTCTGCCCCCGAAGAAGCGGCGCGCCCTTTCAGTGGTTTGGCAGCTTTCAGGATGCCCGACACCGGGTTTACCTGACCTGATCGTTACGCCGCTGCGGGGACGGCATCAGGAACTGCAGTTGGATGGTTCTGGAACTCCTCGGCCGGCGTCGGGTTAGTGAAGGCTGTGGGCAGGAGGTTGAGAATGTGCCCAACCAATGACTTGACTCAACCAGAAGGAATCGGCCATGAAACTCGTGTCACAACCAGACTTGAACCAGGATCCGTGGCAGGGAAAGTGATGCATGATTTTCGCCCGTCCCTTGACCCGCCGCTCCGTGCTCCAATTTCTGGCAGGGAGTAGTCTGCTGGGGACAGTCGTTGCGGATCCCATCCTTTCTGCCACGGCCGCACTTCAGCTGGCGATTGAACAGGGGTTCCAACAGCTTGATGAACGTTATTGGTCTCCGGAACTTTCTATCTGGCTGGACCGGCCCGGCAACGATTTGCGTGCCTGGTTCGAAGGACGGCTCAATCCTCCCTGGTGGTCCTGCGCCAATGCGGTGGAGACGCTGGTGGACTTCATGGCCGCCACCGGCAACCGCCGGTGGATGGCTCCCCTTCAGGAGCTGCACCGCCGCCACGGGGACAATCCGGATCATGTGGCCGGCATCATTCCCGCCCTGAAAGCCCGGGGCCAATGGTCGGCCCGGGATGATGAAGCCCGCCGCAACAAACCCCGCCCCCGGCATTCCACCAAGGCCGGCTTCCGCGACTTCAATAACGAATACCTCGACGACTCCGGATGGTGGGGGCTGGCATGGCTGAAAATGCACCAGCTGACGGGTGGAGCGGAATACCTCGCCACCGCCCGGGCCATCCAACGGCACATGGACGCCCATCGTCTGCCGGATGGCGGCATCGTCTGGAATCTGGAGCAGCAGCCCCCCGTCACCAATGCCATCAGCAACAGCCTTTTCCTGACATTGTCTGCCCGGCTCCATACCGTCACCGGGGAGGCCGCCTATCTTGCCGCGGCGCGGAAAACCCGGCAGTGGTTTGACGATCAAAAACTCCAGGACGGCACCGGGATCGTGGACGCCCCGGGCCATCAGGGCGACTACTGGAGCTACAATCAGGGCATGTGGATCCTGAGCCTGCTCGCCCTCGCCGAAGCCGCCAAGGAACCTGCCGGCGTGGACGAAGCCGCCGCCTTCACCCGCACCCTGCTGGAAAAAGCCGGCTTTGTGCAGAACGGCGTCCTGATCGAAAAGCTGAGTCAAACCGGCTGGGATACTGCTCTTTTCAAAGGAGTTCTTACCCGGGCCCTCGGCCAGTTGCGGGACACCCTGAACCGCCTGCAGAAGCACCCTGACGTTTCCCGGCAGGTCACCACCCTGCTGCAAACCAGCGCCGCTTCCCTGCAAAAGCACAGCGTGGGCCCGACCGGGGAATTTGGTCTGCAGTGGCAACCCGGCGCCAAAAATCAGGAATGGAATTTCAATACCCAGCTCGCCGCCTTGATGGCCCTCACCGCCAACCTGCCGGCTCCGCCTCCGGGCAAGTAAGATGGCTGAGCCGGAGCAAGCGTGGGATTAGAGAACGTGGATGCCATGATACCGCTCAATGAATGCCTGCGGCGTGATTGGCTGCGGTTTGTATCCGGCATTTGCCAGCGGCGCGAAGTGGCGATCGTCCGTAACCACATAGTCGGCATGAGCCGCGATGGCGCAGTCGGTGAAGGCATTGTCATCGGGATCATCACCGATGATGCGAAACTGAAAATGCGGACTAATGGAGACCAGGTTGCCGGACGCGTCGATGAGATCCAGGAATCTGCAAACACTGGCCCAAGCTGCACTTCCCGCCTTCCCTGCAATGATCTCCTCATACTCGGTCAATATCCTGTTGGACACCGCCCAGTCCATCAAGCCGAACATAAAGCCATCCAAAAGCACGCCGAAAGGATGGCTGCTGGCCCGGGCCTGAATGAGCACGTTCGTATCCAGACAAACGATCATGCCGGTTTCCGGCTGGCGCGGTAGGCTCGGACGATCTCGGGTAGATTTGCCCAGAGTCCCTGCGCATTCTCCTGATCGGCCTGATCGGAAATCTCGCGCCTGACCCGGATCTTTTCCGTCAAGAGCACCAACTCATAAAGTTCCACCACCTCGTCTTCCGGCATGGCCGAAATGCGCTTCACCATCTGCTCACGCAGGTCCTTCGGAACGGGTTGAGTCGTGAATGAGCTCATGCTGGTATTGAACAGAATTTCTGCCTTGCTGCAAGGGGCGTGTTGTTTTGCCAGAGTTGAGTTCTCCCCGTGTTTGGGCTATTCATGTTCATCATGACCATGTCCTCGAAACTCTCCCTCAACCTTCTTCGTGGCGGCTTGGTGCTTTGCTTCGCCCTGCCATCCGCTCCTCAGGCGGTTTCTCAATCCGCCCCGCCCGGGGCACCGGGGCCTCCAATGGAGACTTATCCTGATCTCTATGATGGCCGGCTTAGCCCGTGGCAAAAAGAGTTGGCTAGACCTGTCTTGCCCTTCCTCCAAGAGGTGAAGGGCATTAAAATTGAGGAATTTACGGTGAATGATGCTCCTTTGCAGGAAGCCTTGGATAAATTATGGAAAATCATTCCATCGAATCAGCCATATTTCAAGGAGTTGAGCCTCGAACCAAGCACCAAACTTCAACTGGTCACTTTATCGACGAAGGATATTGAGCTTGGAGAACTTATCCTGAAATTGGCAGACTTCTCGAACTGCTCCTCCGTTAAAGAAAACGAAGGCAAGGTAACTTTTTCCCGCGAGTTCCCTGAAATTCAATGGACAACCATCCGGATCAAAGCCGAAACAGCAAAAAAACTGGGCCTGCCTCAAGTTCCACCAGGAGGAAAACACCGCGTTAGGGAAATTTTGTCAAAATGGGCAATAAAACCAGCTCAGGCAAACTATCTTCCGATGAAACGGTGGCTGTTCTTGGAAAGCAGCGAGGAGACGCTTCAACACCTGCGATCTCTAATTTATTTTATGGAAAGCGGTATGGAAATAAATTTGTCTAAATAATGAGCGTTCCCCAGCCAGTTGGACCTGACTGGGGAAGGCCCCGGAATCGCGACTACAACCCCGCATCCGTGACCGCGCCTTCCGAGGCGGTGTTGACGAGTTTGGCGTATTTGGCGAGGACGCCTTTGGTGTAGCGGGGTTTGGGCTGTTTCCACTTGGCGAGGCGGGCGGCGATTTCGCTGTCGGGGATGCCGAGGGTGAGTTTGCGGGTGGTGGCGTCGATGCTGATCGGGTCGCCGTTTTTGACGATGGCGAGGGGGCCTCCCACGAAGGCTTCAGGAGTGATGTGACCGACCACAAACCCGTGGCTGCCGCCGCTGAAACGGCCGTCGGTGATGAGGGCGACTTCCTTGCCGAGTCCGAGACCCATCACGGCACTGGTAGGGCCGAGCATTTCGCGCATGCCGGGGCCGCCTTTGGGTCCTTCCATGCGGATGACAATGACGTCGCCAGCTTTGATTTTGCGGCCGGTGATGGCGGCCATGGCGAGCTCCTCGCTGTCAAAGACGCGGGCTTTGCCGCTGAACTGGGTGCCTTCCTTCCCGCTGATTTTGCCGACCGCGCCGCCGGGGGCGAGGTTGCCATACATGATGGCGAGGTGGCCGGTTTTTTTGATGGGATTGCTGAAGGGACGGATGATCTGCTGGCCTTCGCGATAATCGGGACTCACTTTGGCGAGATTTTGCGCCAACGTCTTGCCGGTGACGGTGAGGCAGTCGCCGTGGAGCAGGCCGGCATTGAGGAGGAGCTTCATGAGCGGCAGGGTGCCGCCGATTTTCACCAGTTCCCACATGACGTATTTACCGCTCGGTTTGAGGTCGGCGAGAACGGGGGTGCGGGCTCCGATTTTGGTGAAGTCGTCGATGCTCAGTTTGATCCCGGCGGCGTGGGCCATGGCGGGGAGGTGGAGCACGGCGTTGGTGCTGCCGCCGAGGGCGGTGATGAGGGTGATGGCGTTGAGGAAGGACTCGCGGCTGAGGATGTCGCTGGGGCGGATGCCGCGCTTGATGAGGTGCAGCACGGCGGCTCCGGCATCGAAGCAGTCCTGGAGTTTTTCATCGCCGATGGCGGACTGGGAGCTGCTGTTAGGCAGGGAAAGACCTAGGGCTTCGATGGCGCTGGCCATGGTGTTGGCGGTATACATGCCGCCGCAGGAGCCGGGGCCGGGGATGGCGCATTGCTCGAGAGCGGCGAGTTCCTTGTCGCTGATTTGGCCGCTGGCATGCTGGCCGACGGCTTCGAACACGCTGACCACATCGACATCCTTGCCCTTGTGGCAGCCGGGCAAAATGGTGCCGCCGTAAACGAACACGGAAGGGCGGTTCAGGCGGCCCATGGCCATGACGCAGGCGGGCATGTTTTTGTCGCAACCACCGATAGCTACAAAGCCGTCGAGGCCTTCGCAGCCGACCACGGTTTCGATGGAGTCGGCGATGACCTCGCGGGAAACGAGGCTGTATTTCATGCCCTCGGTGCCCATGCTGATGCCGTCGGAAATGGTGATGGTATTGAAGATGATGCTCTTGCCACCGGCGGCATCGACGCCCTTGGCGGACTCAAGGGCCAGTTTGTCGATGTGCATGTTGCACGGGGTGACCTGGCTCCAGGTGGAGGCGATGCCGATCTGGTTTTTCTTGAAGTCGCCGGTCTTGAACCCGACGGCATGGAGCATGGCGCGGCTGGCGGCGCGTTCCGGTCCATCGACGAGGATGCCGGAGAACTGGCGGCTGGGGGACGGGGCGGCGGCGGTGGGTTTCTTTTTGGCAGGCATGGCTGGGAATGCTTCCATGCACGCGGGGAGGCGCAGCGTCAAGGCGGGGAGGCTATCCCCGGGGAGATAGCCACGGCAAACGCACTTAACCCCCAGGGGCACCAGAAAAACCAGGCTTGCCAGGT
>JAZKDC010000016.1:0-125180 GCA_040387795.1 Verrucomicrobiota bacterium | reverse complement strand
CCCACGGTGTCATTCTTTCTGAGTCAACCACCCCCTCTTCGCCCCCTTTGCACAGGGCCCTCCGGTGTCATTCTTTTTGAGTCAATGCGGCCCTCCTCACCATCGTCAGATTTTCCTTTCCGCCCCCGCACAAAAAGCTAAGATGCCGCCTCTGATTAATTACCATTATGAGCACCAGCCGCCGCCAATTCATCAAGCAATCCGCCGTTTTCGCCATTCCCATCATCATCCCCGCCGCTGCCCGCGGAGCGGATGGCAATGTGGCCCCCTCCAACCGGATGGTCGTGGGTGCCGTCGGGTGGGGCATGCAGGGTCCCGGAAACACCACCTCCACCATGGGCCTGGATAACGCCAAGGTCGTGGCGGTCTGCGACCTCGACAAAAACCACCTCGCGGCCGCCAAAGGCAAGGTGGACGAATTCTACAAGAATACCGACTGCGCCGCCTACTCCGACTATCTGGAATTGATGGCCCGGAAGGACATCGATGCCGTCACCCTGGCCGTGCCCGACCATTGGCATGCGCTGGTCGCCACCGCCGCCGCCAAAGCCGGCAAACACATCTGGGGCGAAAAACCACTAGCCCGCACCATCGCTGAACAGCAGGCCATCGTGAAAGCCGTCCAGGACAACAAGGTGATCTGGCAAACGGGTTCGTGGCAGCGCAGTGTCGACAATTTCACCAAGGCCGTGGAACTGGTGCGGGGCGGTTATATTGGCGAAATCAAGGAGGTGCAGGTCGGCCTGCCCGCCGGACACAACGACTTCGCCGGGACCAAGGATAAAAATACCGTCACCGCCCCCCCGGCCCAGCTTGATTACGACAAATGGGTCGGCCCCTCCACCATGGTCGACTACATCGAGGCCCGGGTGCACAAAAACTGGCGTTGGCACTATAACTTCGGCGGCGGCCAGCTGCTCGACTGGGTCGGCCACCACGTGGACATTGCCCACTGGGGACTGAACATGGATAATGGCGGGCCTTCCGAGGTCGAATGCGCCGGAGAATTCCCCGACCCCAACGCGATGTGGAACACCTGCACCAAATACCGGGGTGAACTCAAATATCCCAACGGCATCAAAATGATCATCGCCGGCGGCCATCCCGACATCGCCATGGGCACCAAGTGGATCGGCAGCGAAGGCTGGATTTATGTGAACCGCGGTGCCTTCGATGCCTCCAATGCCGACTGGAAACGGTTCCGGGTCCTGCCTGACAATATGCGCAAAGCCGATGTCTACCGGTCCGGAAACCACTTCAAGAACTGGATCGACTGTGCCCTCGCCGGCAAACCCACCATTACCCCGGTCGAAACCGCCCACCACTCCGCCATCCCCGGACACCTTTGCCTCATCTCCATGCTCTCCAAGAGCAAGGTTCAGTGGGATGCGGCCAAGCAGGAAATCATCGGCAATCCGGAAGCCGCCAAGTTCCTCACCCGCTCCTACCGCAGCCCTTACCAGCTGGGATAACCGCCTGGCGCCGTCCTGCGGAACTTACGGTTGACCGGCCACCCCGGCGGGTTGGCCGTAGGTTCCGGAACCGGCCAAGGTAAAAAAGCCCTCCCACCCGGGGGGGGCTTTTCCTTTCCGGGGCCAGGATGCGTGGCGGCATCGGCCGGACGAAGGGAGGATGTCAGGCCACCTCATGCGCCAGCAGGAGGCGCATCGGAACCATGTGGGAAAGAACAAATCCGTTCCGCGCAAAAAACCGCTGGGACTGCTCACTGACCCGGTCGGTCAGGAGAGTGATGCGTTTGAAGTCCTTCTTTTCCGCAAACTCCTTCACATGATTCACGAGCCGGGTTCCGTAGCCCTGGCCCCGGTGTTCGAGGCGGATGATGACGTCCTCCATGAGGATGACAAAGCCACCTTCGGCAGTACTGATGGTGAACAGGAGATTCACCATGCCGATCACCTTGTGATCATTGCGCAGGACAAAGATGCGGCCACGGGAAGGTTGTTCGAGGATCAGCTGCAGACCATGGCGCTGTTTCTCGGCATCGGGTTTGAAGTCGGCCTCAATGGCCATCAGGGACATGACGAGGTCCGTGAGTTCGGAGAGGTCCTCAATGGTGGCAGGTTCAATGCGGATGGAATCAGCAGGCATGGCGTGGTCAGCTTAGCAGGAACTCCGCCGGACGCCATCCGGAAAAAACGTCAGGAACCGGATCAAGTTCCGGCAGGAGGCAGGGGAGGCGGCACGCTGCGGAATTGGAACCGGAAATCGAACTGACCTCCATTGTGTTTCCGGCAGCAGTGCAGGCAGGCGGTAGGCCGCTTGAACCGGCGGACCCGGCGCACCGCCACCCCGCAAGCGGGGCACTGGTAGAAAAACCGGGCGGTCTGGCGGCGGCGGGGCGCCAGCGGCAAGGTGTGGGTGACGGTTTCACCGGGGATGCCGAGATCAGCGCAAGCCTGCCGCCACTCCGGGCCATGCGTCTGGATCCGGCGGCGGCCCGCCCGCCAGTGGGCCAGCAGATGCGCGGCCTCATGCCGGAGGGTGCGTTCCACTTCCCCCGCGCCCATGGCCGGCAGCCTTGGATTCAAATCGATTCGCCCGGTGCGTGGTTGAGCCGTCCCGGCCGTGGTCCGCATCCTCGCATTCCAGCGGACATGCACTGTCCCCGCCAACGTGGAAGCTCCCAGGATGACCAGCCAAGCCCTCACCTGAGCCGTCAGCAACGCATCGGAATCTGCTCCGGTCATGCTTTTCAGCCAGGGGTGGAAACCGTGGGGGCAGCCGCGGCCGGAGAGGCGGACCTGGCCCGCACCTGATGTTTCACTTCACCGAGCGCCACCACACAATCCGGCGGGACATCCTCTGTGACAAAAACATTGGCCCCGAGCGTGCAGCGGCGCCCGATGGCAATATCACCGACAATGGTGGCATTGGCGTAGATCGTCACGTGGTCCTCCAAGCGGGGATGCCGGGATTTCCCTTTGAGTTTCTGGCCGGCGGAGAGGGACCGCGCCACCAAACCGACGCCTTGGTAAAGTTTGACGTGGCTGCCAATGACCGAGGTCTCCCCGATCACTACGCCGGTGCCATGGTCAATGAAAAAATGGGTCCCGATCACCGCGCCGGGGTGGATGTCGATCCCGGTGCGGTTATGCGCCCATTCCGTCATCATCCGGGGGATCAAAGGAAGTGCCGCGAGATACAGGACGTGGGCCATGCGCTGGATGGCGATGGCCTCCAGACCGGGATACGCCAGAATCACTTCCTCGTAGCTGCCCGCGGCAGGGTCACCATCAAAAGCCGCCTTCACATCAGTGCGGAGCAGGCGGCGCACTTCCGGCAGCTGACGCATGAAGGCACAGACCAAGCGGTGCGATTGCTCGTCCAGACTGGTATCCCCCTGGTTCTGGTGAGCCAGGCTGCGGCGCACTTCGACCTTCAGCCCCGCAAGGATTGCCTGCACGCGGGCGGCGGTGCGGCAGGTCAGGTTTCCCGTGTGGAGGGCCTCGGATTCATAAAATCCCGGAAAAATGATCTGCAGCAGATCCGAGCACAGTGCCGCGATGGCGCATTTGGAGGGCAGGTCCACGCCTTCAAGGTGATTGATCCCGCCCTCGGTCCGGTAGGACTCGACGAGAGCTTCGGTAATAGCGGTCTGGTCACACTGCATGTCCCTCTGGAATAACTCAGCCGGAACCGCAGGGAAACCGGTTTTTCGACCCTGCCCCCTGGACGGATCCGGGGTGAGTGTCTATGCTTGGACGTGCCCCCCGTCCTCGCCGGCCTCTTCAGCCAGTTTCTCTACAAGCCCGTGCTGGGGCCGGTGATCCGGGTCCTCAGTGGCCTGGTGGCGATTCCGCTGTTCCGTTTTCTGCTGCGCCGGGTCCTGCGACTGCAGACCAGTGATGCTGAACTGGAGCGCGATCTGGAACATTGGTTCCGCGGCAGCATCCTGCTGATCGCCGCCACGGCCAATCTGGAGGATTATCTTTTTGGATGGACCCCGCTGCAGGATTGGTTCACCACCCTTTTGCGGTTGGTGCTCGCCATCGGGGTGATCGAATCCATGCCGGACGAGGACCTTTTCGCCCTGGTGCACAAAGGCCCTCCGAAGCTGCGGCTCCAACGCGGGGCCGCCGGATTGGCCTGGTCCCAACGTTCGGCAATTCTGAAGGGACTGGGAGTACTGCACCTGAAGCGCTCTTCCCCTGTCTTTGTCATCATGTGTGTGGTGTTCGGAGGCCCTGCCGGCAGCGTTCACTGGACGGTCGGCTGGTGGTGTTATGCCCTCGCCCTGATTCAATATCTGATTATCGCGCTGGCCACGGACCGCAGCCGGGCCTCGGCGCTGTTGGCCGCCATCGATGCGGAAGCAGCGCCAGCCCATGCCCAACGCATGAGGGAAGCCGCCGGAGAATGTGGTGCGTTTGCTGAAGCGGATGAATCTTCCTGACTGCTTTACTAACGGCGCGGATCGCCGGCTGCCCCTTCCGGCCCGGACATCATTTCGAGGAAGATCTTCTCCAACTCCTGGGCGCCATGCTCCGCCCTCAGGTCGCTCATGGTTCCCAGGGAAATCAGTTTCCCGGCCTGGATGATGGCAATGCGGTCTGCCAGTTCCTCAGCAATATTCAACAGATGGGTGGACATGAAAACCGTGACTCCGGCCCGGCTGCGGGCCTTCAACTCCTCCTTTACCACCCTCACATGCACAGGGTCCAGACCGACCATGGGCTCGTCGATGATAATGACTTTCGGATCATGCAGCAGCGCCGCCGCAATCGCCAGGCGCTGGCGGGTGCCGTGGCTGAGATGCTCAATTTGTTCACGGGCGTAAGGGCGGAGGGAGAACTGCTCAAACAGATCGCCGGTGAGCCGTTTGGCCCGGGTCTCATCCAGTTCAAAGAGATCGGCGATGAATTCCATGAACTCCAACGCCGTCAATTTATCGTAAAAGACCGCCACATCCGGCACGAAACCCAACTGACGGCGGGCCCGCAGGGGTTCCTCCTGCACATGGTGACCACACAGCCAGGCATCGCCGGCGGTGGGCCGCAGGAGGCCGGTGATGAGCTTGATAGTGGTGGTTTTCCCCGCCGCATTGGCTCCCAAAAATGCAAAGAACTCCCCAGGTTCGATGTCCAGATTCAGTCCCTGCAGCGCCTTCAGGCCGCCATAATGCATCGTCAGGTCGCGGGTGCGGATCATGGGCTGAGGGGGGGAACCGGACGGAGTGATTCCGTCACGAACTGATAGGCTACGGGGGTTTCCAAAAGAACGATCTCGCCGGTGTTTTCGATGCACATCCGGAATCCACGCCTGCCAGGAGCCCCCAGGGTGACCACAAATCCCTGACGTTCCCGGCCCGCCAGATCAAACTTCCCCTGCCTGGCCTCAATAACCATTTTGGATGCATCGGCCCCGGCCTGCTGCCGGATCGCGGCCAGTTCCGCTTGGGAAATCCCCAGGATACCCAATAAAAAGGAAGCAAGGGGATTTGATTCCGCATTTTCCCGGGGCAACGCCCCGGAGTCTAACAACACCGTTCCAGACTGCATCAGCAGCAGGGACGGTGGGACTTCCGGACCGGCTTGGGAAACTGTGAGAACCATCCCATTTTTACCTGTCGCCAGCCGCAGGTTGAAGGCTAAAACCCCTCCTCCATGATCCAGTTCGGCCCAGCTCTCCAATTCCAATTTCACTCCTGCCAGCAGGGGCAGATCCGGGTTCATGCGGCCATTGAGCCGCAGTTTGATCGGGTGGCGTGCGCCCTGCCGCAATTGGGTGGCTAAAATGGTGATCTGCCCCACAATCCTGCGGTCGTCGTAAATATCGAGCGCGGAAGGCTCCCCCCGGGCCGCAATGAGTTGAAACACGGCACCGGGATCCACTTTCATCAGCCGGCTGTCCGCAGGGAACCAAATGGACTGCACCAGCATCCCCGTCATCACGGTCCAAAAACCGATGATGATCACTGAAAAGAGTCGGGGAGCCACGCCGGGGAAGGAGAAAAGGAATAAATGGGAACCAGTTCAGACCATCCCGGGCCCGGAGGGTTCAGACATCAGTCCACAAAAAAGGGTGGAGATTGCTCTCCACCCTTTTTAGAGTTTAAACCAATTAACCAGCGTAACCGGCAGGTCCACCGAATGGCACCACGGAAGTGCGGCTGCCGTAGATCCGGATTTTAACGGAATCGATGATGTTCGGGTAGTTGTTTTTGGCTCCGGTGGTCCGGTAGGTTGCGCCGGTGCCGGGAGGGGAGCTGGTCCCGATGATGTTCAAGCCGGTTAGATCATCGAACCTTGGATTTTCAAATACCCCGGTGCTGGACACCCGGTTGAAAGTTGTGGTTTCGGTGGCCGCACCGATAAAGGACATTTCACCGCTGGCTTTGAAACGCATGGTCTGCTTGCTCTTGGTGATTTTGCCATTCCAATAACTGTTCGCGGTCAGAATGGGAAACTGCGCCGTAGCTCCCACGTCAATGGTGTTCAAACCCAGCTGGGTTGCCGTGCCATTCTGCACGCCAAAGCCGCCCCCGAAGAGGTTGCGGTATTGGGGGCTGGAGTTGGGATCGTTTTGGTTGGAACCGGCGCTCGAGCCATTGGTGACTCCGCTGACAGTCTTGGAGTCAAAGTCCACTTGGCCAAAGCACTCGCCGTAGTAGGTCAACCCCTTGTGGTAGACGATGGAGTCACCGAAAGGACTCACATAAGCTTCGTTACCTTGGGAAAACTTGAAGATCCCGGAGGTATTGGAACCACGGATGGTGCCACCGAAGACGCCGCCATCAAGGCCGTCGTAAGTGTTGTTGCTGTAAGGACCACCCACCCATGCGAGGGCGGTGGATTGAGAAAGAATACCGATGAGGGAGAGATAAGCGCCGAATTTTTTCATAGCTGGGGAGATAATGGTGGGGGGAGATGAAACGATCAAGACAAAAAGTTTCTAAAAGCTAAATTTATTGCAGAGCAGCCAGAAAATTGGGTCATTCCGGGATAAGGATGCCATTTATCCCGTAGGATGGCCCCTGAAACCTTGCACCCACAAGGGCCATCACCGCCCCGCCCGGAACAATTTTCACGGCAACGAGCCCTCCGCCGGCAAATCATTCGCTTCCGGCACGACCAGCAGCGGCAGCAGGGGCACCACCGGTCCGCTTTTCGGCCGGAAGGTCAACGCTCCCAAAACCGCTCCGGCGGCAGTCAACACCAGGAACAGGATGAAATGCCACGGGTCCATGAAGGGACGGTCCGCCCCCGGATCCATCGGGGCAAAAACGACCGCAGGTGGATTCAGCCAATCAAACCGCGGCACTTCCGGCAGGAGCAAAGCGGGACGACTCCACGCCGCCACCGTGGCCGAGCCCAGGCAAGCCCCTGCCAAACCGCCCGACGCCGTCGTCAGTCCGGGCTGGCGCCACCTCAGCCAAAGCAGCACGGCAAACCAAAGCACCGGACAGCAGGCCAGTTGCGCGGCATTCCAAGGATCACGGTGCAGGATGGGCAAGACGCACAGTAGACCGGCAAATATCAACCAGGCCTGGGTGGAGAGAGACAATTGTCCGTCCATTTTTCGGCCACCGGTCCACCAGCCATACAAAACGAAGGGAAGCGGGAGATGAATCATCCCCAGCAAAGCAGCCGGACCGTCCCGCACGGCCCAGGGGACCGGAGACTGCCATTCCACGGCCAGCAGCATCCCTGTGAAGAAGACCACTGCCCCTGTTTGATATGGCGCTGAATTCCTTGCTTCCTTCGTTTCTCCCGATGCCAGCCCGGCCAGGAGGGCGGGTAATCCAATCAACAACAACAAGCCGGCGCCCCACGGAAACCCGCCCGGGGGGACCTCCCCCGTCAGAGTATCGCCCACTGCCACCAAACCCGCCAAAGCAGCCATCCAGAGCGCATTCAACCGGTGCAGCGTTTGAACTGATTCCCTGCCCCTCCGCAGGAATCCCAACCCCAAAATTACCACCACCACCCCCGTCCAGGCATGGGCCTGGATTGCCATCAGCCAGCGGTCCGGCCACGATTGGACCTGTTGGACCACGACCAGAGGCAGGGCCCCCGCCAATCCACCACTGCTGTGGGTAGCCAGCCATTCCAGCAGTGTCACTCCCAGCCACAAGGACGGCAGCATCCACCGCACTGAATTCGGCGCACGGCCCAGCATCCATGACCCGGTAGCCCCGGACACGCCCTTCGCGAGGAATGTGCCAAAGATGCCGCCGATCCAAAACCACGCCAGAGCGGCCCAAGGGGCCGAGGCCTCCACCACGCCCCACGCCCAGCCTTCTGCCGCCGCCCTGTCCCGGAAGGCCGATGCCCCCAACCCGGCCACCATGACAGCCAACCCGCCAATCCATACCCGGGCAAACACCGGTTCGCTCCACGCCAACCGGCGCAGCACCGGCCTCAGTTTTACCCCCGCCCATGCCATGCCGGCGCCCGGAATCAGTGGCCCGATCCATGGCGGGACTCCACCGGCCCCGCCCAGCAACCGGTTCCACCCCGTCATTTCAGCCAAAGCCCAACCGGCAAGGCCCGCCATCACGCCCCACATGGCCAACCACGCCCCTTTGTGCCGCGGCCCCTTCCAAACCATCATTGCCAGCCCGACAGCGAGAACCCAGAGCACCGGCAAGGCCATCAGAGGAGTTCCCGCCCAGGGAGCCATCAGGGAAACCCCATGCCAGACGAGCCAAGCCCCTGCCGCGGCAAATCCCACCACCGGCAGTCCCGCGGCCGCCGCCACCGCCGCCGCCCACACCACCCCTACCAAGGGCAAAATCCACCCCGTTGGCCATGCGGAGGCAGGACCGTTTCCCAGCTGCCAGACGGTCATGGCTCCCAAGACCAGCACCACGGCACCAGCCACCCCGCCAGCCCAGCCCAACCGGGCCACCAGCCGCCGCCCCCACCACCGCGGCAGCACGCGTTCCAAGGAGGAAGTCTCACTCATCACCCCCTATTATTGCGGAGAGATGCCGCTGAGGGAAAGCGGGATTCCTCCGCTCCAGCCGCCAGCAGCGGGGAGCCTCAGACCTGCCCGGTTGAATCCCAGGCAAAATCCCCCGTTCCCACCGCTCCACGCGGTCTTCCGTTCCACCGCGGGATTCATTTTTCCATTCCTTGCTTTCCCGATTCCGCCCCGCGCGTTAATCATCGTTCCCATTTCCCATGAAATTCTCCCGCCCCCTGCTGCTCCTGCTCCTCCTCCCCGGTCTGCCCGCCGTCCTCCATGCCCAGGACGCCAAGGCCCCCCTGACCACCCCACCCGTCACCCTCGATACCCCCGCCCACTGGGCGCAGGACCGCAGCGACCTCAAGCCTGACTCCAAGGCCCTGTTCGGCCGCCTGCCCAACGGCGTCCGCTACACCATCCTTCCCCACAGCGAGCCCCCTAAAAAGGTCAGTGCCCGCCTCTATATCGGGACCGGTTCCCTCATGGAACAGGACGACCAGCAAGGCCTCGCCCACTTCCTGGAGCACATGGCCTTCAATGGCACCACCCATTTCCCGGCCGATGAAATGGTCGAATTCTTCCAACGCCTCGGCATGGCCTTCGGGGCGGACACCAATGCCCACACCTCCTTCAAGGAAACCGTCTATAAACTGGAGCTTCCAGAAGCCACTGAACCCCTCCTCGAAAAAGGCCTCCTTTTCTTCACGGATGTCGCCCAGAACATGTTCCTCGCGGACAAGGAACTCGAAAAGGAACGCGGTGTGATCATGAGCGAAAAACTCGCCCGCGACGATGTGGACTACCGCATGATGATCGAGGGCTTCAAGTTCTCCCTGCCCGACTCCCTCATTCCTCGCCGGCTCCCTATCGGTGAGGAAGCCGTCATCAAGACCGCCCCCCGAGCCCGCTTCACCGACTACTATAAAAAGTGGTATACCCCCGACCGCATGGCCGTCGTGATCACCGGGGACGTCGACCCTGCCCTCGCCGTCAAGGTCATCACCGCCCAGTTCTCCAGCCTCAAGGCGCCTGTCAAACCCGCTGCTGAGCCCGATCTCGGCCCCATCACCCCATCCAAGGGACTGGAAGCCCGCCTGCTCAGCGAAAAGGAATCCGGCCAGGTCACCATCAACGTCGAATCCAGCCGCCCCTCCCGCCAGCGTCCTGACAAGGCCCTCACCCGGCACCAGGACCTCGTCCGCAGCCTCGGCGATGCCATCGTCAACCGCCGCTTCGAAATCCTCGCCAAAAAACCCAACAGTCCCTTCCTCGCCGCCGGAGTCAGCGCCGACGACTGGATGCGTTATCTTGAAAGCGCCACCCTGCAGGTCACCGCCAAACCCGAAAACTGGGACAAGGCCCTAGCCGTAGGGGAACAGGAAATCCGCCGCGCCGTCCAGCACGGGTTCACCGCAGCTGAACTCGCCGAAGCCAAGGCCAATATCCTCACTGCCTACGAAAACAATGCCCAGGGGGCCGCCACCCGGAAGAGCCGCGAACTCGCCGATCAACTCGTCAAACGCATCGCCGAACACGAAGTCTTCACCCACCCCGACGACGACCTCGCCCGCGTCAAATCCTCCCTGCCCGCCATCACGCCGGACGAATGCCACCAGGCCTTCAACCGCGACTGGTCCACGGAAAACCTCCGTATCTTCGTCGCCGGCAATCTCGTCCTCGACAACGCCCCTGCCACCATCACCAGTTCCTGGCAGGCCAGCGCCGCCCAGCCCGTCGCCGCTCCCGTGCAGCAGGCCGACCAGGCCTTCGCCTACACCGACTTCGGCCCTGCCGGCAAAATCGCTTCAGAGAAAACCATCGACGACCTCAAAGTCACCCAGGTCACCTTTGCCAACGGCGTGCGCCTCAACATCAAGCCCACCGACTTCAAAAAGGACCTCATCCAGATCTCCTGCCTGCTCGGCAATGGCCGCCTCACCCTTCCCAAGGACCAGCCCGGCCTCGACGTCTTCACCAGCTCCGTTTTCGACCTCGGCGGCCTCGCCCAGCACAGCGCCGATGACCTCCAGCGCCTCCTCGCCGGCCGCACCGTCGGCACCCAATTCATCGTCGGCGAAGAAAACTTCCTCCTCTCCGGCAAGACCAACCGCAAGGACCTCCTCCTCCAGTGCCAGCTCCTCGCCGCCCAGCTCAGCGCCCCCGGCTGGCGGGAAGACGGCGTCAGCCAGTTCCGCGAAAGCCTCCCCGCCATGTATCAGCAGCTCGGCCACACCGCCGAAGGCCTCATGCAGACCCAGCTCAATGCCTTCACCCATGGCGACGACTACCGCTTCGTCCTCCCCCCGCAGGCAGTCCTCGAAAAACGCACCATGGAGGAAGTCAAAGCCTGGCTCTCCCCCGTCCTCACCAGCGGCTATCTGGAAATCGGCATCGTCGGCGACTGCGACCCCGCCGAAGTCACCGCCGCCATCGCCTCCACCCTCGGCGCCCTCCCTGCCCGGGACGCCGCCAAACCCGCCCTCGCCGACGCCCGGAAAATCGCCTTCCCCACCGGCGTGAAGGACAAAGCCTTCCCCTTCACCAGCAAAATCCCCAAATCCGTCGTCGCCGTCTACTGGCCCACCACCGACCGCATGTCCAACATCCGGCAGTCCCGCCACATGACTCTCCTCTCGGAAATCCTCGACGACCGCGTCCGCCTCAAAATCCGTGAGGAACTCGGCGAATCCTACAGCCCCCAGGTCGCCAGCATGATGAGCGATACCTTCCCCGGCTACGGCCAGACCTTCGCCATGATGATCACCGAGCCCAAGCACGCCGACAAGCTAGGCCCCATCGTCCGCGACCTCGCTGACAAGCTCGCCAGGGAAGGCGCCACCGCCGACGAACTCGACCGCGCCCGCAAGCCCCTCCTCACCGCCCTCGAGGAGCAGCGCCGCAACAACACCTACTGGCTCTCCACCGTCGTCGCCGCCAGCCAATCCCAGCCCCAGCGCCTCGACTGGTCCCGCTCCATGGTCGAGGACTTCACCAGCGCCACCCTCGCCGACCTAAACGCCCTCGCCAAACAATACCTCAAAGCCGACCGCGCCACCATCGCCCGCATCACCGCCGAGGAGGAGAAAGCCGCGAAGCCCTGAGGCCTCCCATCCGCCCTCATGGAGAAATACCCCGACAAATCCTTCACTGTCGCCCAGATGGGCATGACCGCAGAGTGAAGGCCGTCTTCGCATCGTTCAACTACCATTATTAGCTGCCAACATCGTCGAATTTATGGACAAGCCCTTACGGCCCGTGCGCGGTAAAACCTGCGAGGTCGTTTCCACGAATCTGTCTCATCTACGACTTGCACCTCAGCCTCCTGCGTCACACATGGAAAATAGTTTGGGATGACCTCACGCCAAGTCACTAAATCCTCACTCCATTCCACAGCGACTATCACCCCAGGGCAGGGGTTTGTGCCGGGGGCAAGTGAAAGCTGCAATAGGGTATAGTGCTTGGCATTAAAGCCTGCGCATCTAATCTGCAAAGGACAGTCCTCAGCGGATGCATATGACGACCCGTAGGTCATCAGCAACACGATAGAGGCGAGGATGAATAGTGGTTGGCGGTGCATGGGGGGATATTGGGGAGAATGGCAGGAGAGTCCTCCTCCACCAAGGTAAATCTGCGGGCGGGAGAGTTCCGGCCCCCTCAGACCGGCCGTGTCACCGTCACCGGGTTGCGGCCGAGTTCCGCGCCGGAGGTGAGGGCGGATCATTCCCACAAATCACCCGTATTCCCCGACCGTCAAGTTGCCGCATTATTCGTTATCACCGTAGTTGCTGATTCGTTCCGCATCTTCCTTCAGCCTCAACGGTATATCCATGCTCCCGTGCAGCACCGTGATGACCCCGATGCCTCCCTCCGACAATTCCCGGAAGAACACAAAATAATGCCGGTGCCGGAAGAACCAAACGCCGCGCAGTGCGCGGTCCGTCACCGGACGCCATCGGGAACGCCGACGCGCCGTCATCCCAATCTCCGCGACCAATTCGCTGACATATTCATCCGCTTGAGCCTCGTCCCATTTTTCCAGCGTGTAGTCCCAGATCTCGATTAACCGGGCTTCCGCCTGAGGGAAAAATTTAACCATGGGCATCACGGCGGGTTTTCGCTTTGAGCAACAACGCAGCGACATCCAGCGGCACAAATTCCGCCTCATCCGCCTCCACGCCCGCCCTCAACTCATCCCGCAGCCAGCCCCACTTCCGTTCCTCCTCTCTCTCAAAATCCCGCCGCACCAAATCCTGGAGGTATTCCCCGGCGGAACTGTAAAGTCCGGCCCCATCCACCCGCTCATGGATGAACCGCTCCAACGCCCCCGCGAACTGGACCTGTATTGCTTGTGCCATATTGAGGGATGTTAAGCCTTGTCCCAATCAACGTCAACTCTCCGGCAAACCCGCTTAGACCATTCAATTCAAATCCAAATACAACTCCACCGCCTCCCGCAAATTCGCCAAGGCCTCCACCTCCGTGGCTCCAAAGCTCGACACATCATAATCAATGCACTGCGCCACGAAGTCCCCATCTTCCCGGTAAAGCGTGTAGTGGATCTTCTTCATGATATCCTTTACGATTGGCGGCCCACCGCCGCAAGCAGATTCCCCTCCGCCCGATCTGCCCCAAACCCCGCGAGCCGATCTCAGCCGCTCCCAGTGCGCCGCCTTGTCCTGCCGGGCACTAAAATCATCCAAAGCCCCACAGATCACCCCGCTGCGCGAACGCCCCGAACGCCCCGAACGACCCGCCATGCACCCCCTCGCCGTATTTTCCAGCTTGGTCAGGTAAATTTGCGTGCGGATCATCCCCTCGCCTCAGCCACCATTTCCGTCTCCAGTAAACCAACGGGCCAGTTCCTCCGGCCATTGATGATCCACCAAAACTTCACGCCTACAGAATGGTGTGGACGGTTTACGAGCCAAGCTTGACTGGGCCGACCCCAAGACGGTAGCCTTGATCCCAATGGACAGTCAATCCCGCCACCAAGGCTTCACCCGCAAGGAACTTCTGGTGACTTTGGCGTTGGTCTTCATCCTCGGCTGCTACTTTGCTGATTATATGGCGCAGTCAGCCAGGGGAGTCATGATTGGAAAAGCGAAAGGCGCTGCCGATCGTGGTCACGAAATTTACACCCTGCTGGTGACATGGGCTGAGGATCATGACGGAAAGTTCCCGACCGCTCATCAATTCTCCAACGAAGCCTTCCGGGAGCTTTACAAAGCAGGCCTCACAGACAGCGAACGACTCTTCGCCATCCCAGGCGACGCTTGGCACAAAAACTCTCCTTCAGGAGACGGCAAAGGACCCGACAACATCATCGGCACCGCCCCGGACTTTTCCCAAGCCCTTCAGCGCGGCGAATGTGCTTATACCTACGTGTCCGGACTCAGCCTTGCCTCCCGTGGGTCACTGCCCCTTTTTACCAATGCCTTCTCCGAGTCCCTCGGCGTTTAAACTGACGACAAGTCCCGCAAAGGAGGCGTCTTTAAAGGGACCAAATGCGCCTACGCCACGGTGGGAGGAAGTGCCAAAGTCGGAGACTTGAGCCCGGACTTCCGGATCCTGGATTTGAAGGACGGAAAAGCCACAGACGTCTTCTCCCTGGAATGGGGCACTGATCCTGACAATATCAAAAACCCAGAAGGCTGAAGGTTTCCCGAAAGCAAAATTCTTGGGAATCCAAGTCGGAGGGAAATCGAAATCCAAGCCAGCGGACCTCTGCCGCACCAGTGGCGACTTCCATTAGTTGGCAGGCAAGTCCCGGATAAAAAGGGTGTGCAGGGCCAGTGGCACTGAGGCAGTCGGTCATCGCCAAGGTCAATGGCTCCACCGGTTTTATCGATAAGGCATCGGCAGCGGAGGGGGCCAGGGTCTGGCCATGAAAGATCTTTGGTATCGCTGCTGGCACGGGCTGGCCGCCCGCATCTATTTCGGCCGCATCGCGGTGCGGTATCCGGAACGCCTGCCAAAGGACGGTCCCTGTCTTTATGTGGCCCTGCACCGGAATGGCGCAGTGGATGGGTTTGTTTATCGTCAGGCGGTCCCGAGGGCGGTGTTTCTGATCTCCAGCCAATTGCGGCGCGGCTTCCTCGCCCGCTGCTTTTTTTGCGGGATCGCGGTGACGCGCCGCGGCGATGCGGGGGACCGGAGTGAAAACGCCGCCGCGCTGCGGGAATGCGTGCAGTTGTTGGAGGACGGCGGCGGGTTGGTGGTTTTCCCGGAAGGCACCAGTTCCCTCGGTCCACGGCATCTGCCCTTCCGCAACGGCGCGGCGAGCATCGCGTTGGAGGCGCTGGGGCGGCAGGTGCCGCTGCGCATCGTGCCCCTGGGAATCCACTATGAACAGGCGTGGGCTTTCCGCAGCCGGGTGGAAGTCGTCGTGGGCGAACCCATTGCCACGCCGTTTGCGGAAGATCTGAGCGACTCCGGCCGGCTCCGCGAAATGAAGCGGCGTCTCACCACCGCGCTGGAATCGGTCGGTGCCAACTTCCCCTCCGCCGCCGCGCAGGAGGAAGCCGGACGCCTCGCGAGCGCCGCAGCGCTGGACCCGTCCCGCAGCTTTTGCACCAGCCTCAAATCGCTGGAATCCGGCGTGCCCGAATCCTTGGCGGCGCAGGGACGGGAACTCGAATCCCGCCTCGCCGGGTGCCGGGTGCTGCGGTATCAGGGGGTGGCGCTGTTTCCCCAAGCTTCATGGTGGCAGGACGCGTGGCGCCTCCTGTTGGCAGGTCCGGTGGTCCTGGCAGGCGGGCTGGTCAATCTGCCCCCTCTCCTGGCAGGATACCTGGCTGCGCGCCGGCGGGCGGACGGCCCCAACGTGATCGCGCTCTGGCGGCTGCTGGCGGGTCTTCCCTTATCCCTCTTGTGGTGGGGCCTGGTGTCCGCCGCCCTGCTGGGATGCGGCCACGGCGGGTGGCTGGCCGGGTATGCGTTTCTAACCATAATGGCGTTACGCCTGACCGACCGCACCCGGCAGTGGGCGGTGTCCGTCTGGAATGGCCTTATCTGCCCGCAGCTCACCGGGCCCGCCCGGGAATTCCGCCAATCCATCCTGCAAACCCTCCCGCGCCCATGAATGCCACCCGCCCCTTCCCCCGTCTGCTGCCGCACGAATGGTGCTTCGGGGGATTCCTGCTCCTGACCTGGCTGCGGCTGCTCGCAGCGGTGGGCCCTCTCGATCCCAGCGCCCTGCTCTATCTCTTTTTGCTGCTGGGAGGGACGGTTCTGACCGCACGCTGCCTCGCCCAGCCGACCAAGGCCCGGTGGTATGCCCGCCTTTGGTATTATCCCGTGATCATGAACGTCGCATTTGTGACCATGGGCACCACCGCCCTCAAGCTGGTGCCGCACCGGCAGGACGCGTTCCTGCAACAGATGGACGCCGCCTTGGCCGGAGTGACCCCCAGCCTGCAGGCCCAGGCCATCGTCTCGCCTTGGCTGACCGAGACCCTGAGTTTCTGCTACCTGCTGTTCTTCCCCTATCTGCTGCTCAGTCTGGGATACTACGCGTGGCGGGGACTGCCGGTGTTCCGCCAGCTGACGGTGGGGCTGTTCACAATCTATGCCTTCGGGTTTCTTGGCTATACCCTCCTGCCCGCAGTCGGCCCCTACCTCGCGATTCAGGATCAGTTCACTGTGCCGCTCACCGGTTTCGCGGTCACGAGGCTGAACAACTTTGTCGTCGTCCATGGCACCAACGGGGTGGACGTTTTTCCCAGTCTGCACTGCGCAGTCTCGTGTTTTCTGCTGGGGTTCGACCGCCAACACGCCCGGTGGCGGTTCCGCCTTTTCCTGGTGCCCTGCTGCGGCCTGTGCCTCGCCACGATCTACCTGCGCTATCATTACCTCACGGACGTCCTCGTGGGATTCGGCCTCGCCACACTGGCGCTCTGGCTCACCGGCCGGGGGACGCAACACGCCACCGCGTCAGGCGGGAATCGCGTTTTTTCCAACCACCAACCTGAAACCAACCCATGAAACAGATCCTCAGCTTCGATGAACCTTCCGCCACCCAACCCGGCCTGACCGGAGGCAAGGGGGTCAACCTCTCCATTCTCACCCAACGCCAATTCCCGGTGCCCCGGGGTTTCGTGATCACCGTTCCGGTCTATCACGAATTCATCAGGGGAGCGGCCGATCTGTCGGCACGGGTGGCGGCGTTGCCATTTGAGGATGCGGGCGCGCTGCGGGAGGCGGGCGCGGCCTTGCAGGCCAGGCTCTCGAAGTTGCCGCTTCCGCAGGAAGCGGCCGCAGAGATCAGGGAAAAGCTAGGAAATTTTCCTGCGGGCACCGCCTTTTCCGTGCGGTCCTCCTCCACCATGGAAGATCTCGCCAGCGCCGCCTTCGCCGGTCAGCACGAGACCTTCCTCAATGTGGTGGGCGTGGAGGAAGTGCTGGACCGGGTGCGCGGGTGTTTCGTCTCCCTGTGGGCGGACCGCGCGATCGCTTACCGGCACCAGCAGGGTTTTGACCATAACCTGGCGGCCATGGCCGTGGTGGTGCAGGAAATGGTCCAGAGCGAGACGGCCGGCGTCGGTTTCAGCATCAACCCGGTGAATGGCGAACTGGGGGAAATGGTCATCAATGCCAATTTTGGCCTGGGCGAATCCGTGGTCAGTGGGGAAGGCGGAGTGGACCAGTGGATCATCGACAAATCCACCCTCGCGGTGCGGTCCGCCAGTATCGCCCACAAATCCCGCCGGATTGTCAGCGCCGCCTCGGGCACGTGTGAAGTGCACACCCCGGCCCTGGAAGCGGACCAACCCAGCCTGACCGATGCGCAATTGACCGGACTGGCGGAATTGCTGCGTCAGGTCGAGACCAGCTATGCCTTTCCGCAGGACATCGAGTGGGCGTTTGCCGACGGCACCTTGTGGCTGCTCCAATCGCGTCCGGTCACCACCATCCCGCCCCGTTGGACGCGCGATGAATCCGCCGAACGCTTCCCCAACGTGATCACCCCGCTGACCTGGGACTTCGTCGAATCCGGGTTTCACCGCTCCTTGCAGCATTCCTTCGGCCTGCTCGGGTTCCCGTCGTTTGCGGGGAAATGGTTTTCCATGGCCGGGCAATATATCTACGGAAATCAGAACGCCGTGGAGCTGTATGCGCGCCGGGCTCCCTTTGCGGTCCACTCCCTGGATGACCTGCGCAGGGCTATCCCGCAGCTCCGCCAACAATTCGCCTGGGCCCAGGAATTGCCCATCGCGTGGCTGCGCGATCTGGATCATTACCTCATCACCCTCGGCCGGTTCCAGGCCGAGCCGCTGGAGGGCAAAACGCCGCTGGAGATCTGGCATCATGTGCTCGCCGTGAACGAGCATGGGGCCCAGTATTTCCTGCCGAACATCGCCATCTCCATCGCCCAGGGCACCCTCTACCGGATGTTGCATGGGCTCCTGAAGCTGGCCATCGGCCCCGCCGACGCCGATGCCCTCTTCGATCATCTCATGTCGTGGTGCGAAACCAAGACCGGGCAGATCAACAAGGAATTGTTCGAGCTGGCGTGGCTCGCCCGGCAGGACCCAGCCTTGGCGGATCGCCTCCTCGGGATGGAGTCGCGGGCCCTTCTGCGGTCCGGGGAATTGTCAGGGTTCCCCGGGTTCTGGGTCCGTTTTGAGCGCTTCCTGCGCGACCACGGACACCGCGAGGTGGACTTCGATGCCTATGTCGGGACTTGGGTCGAGTCGCCGTGGATCGTGCTGGACAACCTGCGCCTCATCCTGCAGACGCCCATGGACCAGACGCCGGCGGAGCGGGAACGGGAATTGAAGATCCGGGCGCAACAGGCCGAAGTGACCTTGTTCGCCAAGCTGCCCGCCGATCTGCATTTCTTTTTCCACGAACTGCTGCGGCTGGCCCGCACCTACACCAGCCTCGATGATCTGGAGCACTACCAGACCACGCGGCTCACCCCCGTGCTGCGCCGCGGGCTGCGCGCCCTCGGCGGGGCCTTGGTGGAGGGCGGCTGGCTGGCTGAGCCCCTAGACGTCTTTTTTGCCCATCAGGTGCAATTGGAGCAGGCCCTGCTGAAGGATTCCCCTGACGGATGGCACCGCTTGTCCGCCGCGATCCAGGAACAACGGGCGGCCTACCGGGCGCACCAGTCCCGCCGGCCGGAGTGGCAGTTGGGCCAAGGCGAAACCACCCCGGACCCCGCCACCGGCAGCGGCCCTATCCTGACGGGATTGGCCGGCAGCTCCGGCGTGGCCGAGGGGCCGGTGTTTCTGGTGCTTTCCCCGGAGGACTTTGCCCGCTTCCCCAAAGGAGCCGTCCTCGTGGCCCGCACCACCAACCCCACCTGGACTCCGTTATTCTACAGCGCCGCCGCCGTAGTGACGGAAAGCGGTGGCCCCCTCTCCCACGGCGCTGTCACCGCGCGGGAAATGCAGATCCCCGCCGTCATGTCCGTCAAGGACTCCCTCACCCGCCTGCAAAATGGTCAGCGGGTCCGGGTGGATGGCGGAGCCGGCCGCGTCGAGCTGCTGGACTGAAGCCCGGCCAACCACGGCAGGCCTGCCTTCCTTCCACCCATGGGAATGACCGTGGAGTGAATGGTACTTCCGAATCGTTCAACAACCGTTATTCATCGGAGCCGCGCCCGATGATAATCATGGTCATTAGGCCGCGTTGGTAATCTGTAGCCAAGACGAGTCGAACACATACTCAATAGAATCAGTGTGGAGGCAGAAACGCCAGCCTCCATCCGGCAACTGCTCTGAATCAAAACCGATGATGTCCCAAGGCAATTCGCGGTCCTCGCCGGCGTGCGAATCATCTGTGGAAACGATGTGCGGTCTCTCGAAGCGAGCGTGAGTGGCAACGTCTGCCCGCTCCCAAGGATGCAACGTAAGCACAAGTGCATCCGGCGATAACTCAAAGGAAGTGACGCAATGTGCGCTTCCGTCGCGAAACAAAGCCTGTTCGATTGCTGTCATGCGCCTGAAGCGTCCTAACGTTGAGAGTTGGCACCCGCTACCGGGAGCGCCACGCCGCAACTGGGTTAAGGATTGGAGTGTCGTGGTTCATTTCGACTCAAGACGAGTAGCGGGTTGTCCAGCCGCGTTTTGTTGGGTCCGGTCGTTATTGATCCTTCCGGTATCGCTCAATACAATCCGAAGTCCAACCGGTGCCTGCGTGTCGGTCTCATCCCATCCGAGGTGGATGTGATAGCCGTCTTTGTATGTTCCGGAAGATAGCTGGCCAAAGATCTTCGCGAGACTGCGGCAGGCCTCGCGATCAACGGAAAGAACAACCGCATCACCTGTGTCGGCGTCATGTGGATAGATCTGAAATTCGTATTTCCCCGCCTCGCCGTTATCGAAAGGCACCTCGATGGCGTTGTCTCTGCCGGGGACTTCGTATTCGATAGATGCCTTCATTTTTTTGACCCAACTAGTGGTTCACCGACAGAGTTGCAGGAGAGTGCTCCACCTTATCTCCCGCAGGATTGTCGGGAGATTCCGGGAATAGGGAAAAAGGGGCGGGAGAGGGTGTTGGTTTTGACTCCATGGGGCGGGATGTTGGAGAGAATGGCAGGAGATCCCTCCCCCTCCAAGCTAAATCGCTGGGCGGGTGATGGTGACGGGGTTGCTGCCGCGTTCGCTGCCGGTGGTGAGAATGACGTAGACTTTCTAGCTGGCGGCGTTGCCGGGGGGAGATGAGGGCGAAACTACACATTTTTTAGTCAAACAACTCCTTGGGCAGCCCACTTTGGCGGATCATGGACGCAATGTCCCGATCGGCACGTCCTTGCGCGGATGCGGCACGATGACGGTGTGTTCCGCCTCCTCGCGATCCTTCGCATGGCTTCCGCGTTGGGACACAAATCCAAATCCATTCCGGGTGAGGATGCGGATGAACGCTCCGAGGAACAACGCTGGGCCATGGGCGTGATAAAAGATCAGGCCACCGCCAACCCGCCCGCGGTTACCTGGGAGATCACACGGCTTCTTTCCTCGGGCTCATCCTCCAGAAAAAGCTCCACCGCCTCCCGCAGATTTGCCTTCCCGACCAATGATTCTTTCCCCGTCGAATGCCTCTTCGATTCTCGGAGCCGTCACGAGAGCTTTTGGCCCCATAGAAAAAATTAAGCCAGAGGACGGGAATATTGTGCGGGGATTGCTTCCATGCGATTGGCCACTTTCCATCAGGGCTCCTCTGTTTTGAGGGTAGACCCGGCCTTTGGTAGACAGGCAGGTAGTGATTTCATTCAGACGGCCGCCTGCAGCGGCCGTCAGGACGCAAAAAAGCGCGTCCAGCGGACTGGACGCGCTCTGAGGGGTGGGAGCCGGAGATCCCTATCGTTTAGCGGTCAGCGGGAGGGGGACCCCCGGGGCCGCGGGGAGGACGGGGGCCACCGCCTTCGGGGCCGCCTTCACGCGGGGGACGGCCACCGCCCTGACCACCGCCTTCGCCGCGGGGACCGCGGGGCTGGCCTTCGCCTTCACGGCGGGGAGGCATGGGGGGACGCAGCTCTTCTTTGCTGATCTTGCCGTCGCCGTCCTTGTCGAGGGTCTTCAAGGCCGTCACCGCGTTGTCGATTTCCTTGGAGGAGATTTCGCCATCCTTGTCGGTATCCAGGGCGGCAAGCAGAGGCGGGACGGGACGGCGCATGCCATCAGGACCACCGGGGGCGCCGGGTCCACCAGGAGCGCCGGGAGGCGGGCCGTCCGGACGGGGAGGGCCACCGCCTTCGGGCTGGGCGTGGAGGAGGGCAGCGCTGGCGGCGATAGCGAGGGTGATGAGGATTGGTTTCATGGTTTTGTTATTTGGTGGGTTGATCACTCAGGGGCGGTCGAAAGACTCTTCCGCATGTTGACACCATGGCACCCGATTGTGAAGTCCTGATGTCTTCCGGGCGTGCTTTTTGTTAAGCCTTTGTAAAAAACCGGCCTGCCACCCGGTTTCCCGCGGAAACCCGCTCAATCCCGGCTGCCGGGGGTGATTTTCAGCACCGCCCGTTTGCCGGTGCGCTGGACTTCGATCTCGGTTTCCAGACCGATCTTCAGCACTCCCATCACGAAGGTGTAATCGTAAATGTTTTTGATCTCCTTGCCGGCCAGTTTCACAATAACGTCCCCGGCCAGCAGGCCTGCCTTGGCGGCGGGGCCGATGGCACTGACGCCGCTGAGTTTGACGCCTTCGATGCCGTCCTGGGAATAATCCGGCACCGTGCCGAGGTAGACGCGCATCCCGCCGCGGCTGCCTTCGTCAGGGCGTTTCTGTTCCTTGTAAACCGGCACCTCCGTCCCGGTGGCGAGACTGCGGGCGACCAGCCCCATGAAACGCGTGACCTGTTCGGTGCCCGGATAGTTGATCTTGTCGGCAGTGTCGCCCGGCTTGTGATAGTCCTCGTGCTGCCCTGTGAAGGCATTCAGAATCGGCACCCCGCGCAGATAGAACACCGAGGCATCGGTCGGCAGATAACAATCCTGCTGGGTCTGGAGGGACAAGCCGGTGACGGCATTGCGGCGCTCGATTTCGCCGGCCCACCAATCACTGGAGCCCAGCCCCTGGAGGATCAGGTTTTTCTGGAGCCGGCCGATCATGTCCATGTTGAGATTCGCCCCGAGGATCAGATTCAGTTTGGCGTTCTCGTCCTTGAAGATGGACTTGGCGAGGTCGCGGCACCAGGCGTTGGCGCCCAGCAGGCCGATTTCCTCGCCGGACCATCCGGCAAAGATCACCTCGCGTTCCAGTTTCAGGCGGCCGGCCTTTTGTTCGATGGCCATCCACTGCGCGATCTCCAGCACCCCGGCCACGCCGGAGGCATTGTCGTCCGCCCCATGATGGATGTCGCCGGGCCGGGCATTGGTCTCGCGGGAAGTGGAACCGGCGCCGGTGCCGAGGTGGTCGATGTGGGCGCCGATGACGAGGGCGGGGGCATGGGGATTGAGGTTTCCCGTGGTGAGGCGCGCCAGCACATTCCGCCCGCGGCGTTTTTCCTGATTGATGTCCAGCACGGTGCCGAGGGCCACGCCGGGCAGGTCAAAACCCTGGACCTGTTTTCCGCTATCCAATTCCGTCTGGAGAGCGGCGAGGTCTTTTCCGGCGGTGCGGAGCAGGGTGGCGGCGGCGGCATCGGTAAGGGAAATGGCGCCGAGGCCGCTGCCGGCCATGCTGGCATCGAAACTCAGCGGCACCAGCTGCTGCACCACCTTGGAGGAGGGACCGCTGACCACGATGATGCCTTTGGCTCCTTTCTGCCGGGCGGTCAGGGCCTTGAACCGCAGGCTGGCAAAACGGCCGAACCGCACCCGCTCCTCCTGACTGATCCCTTCCGGCAGATAACGGAAAAGCATCACCCACTTGTCCTTCACATCGAGATGGAAGTAGGAGGAATAAGCCTCGGTGCGCTGGCCATTGGCATCCATGCCTTCGGGAACCTCCATGCCGTACCCGGCAAAAACCACCGGAGCCGGGGCAATGGTGCCCGTGGAGGAAAAGGTCAGGGGCGTCCAATCCTTTTCCACTTTGGGCTCCGTCCAGCCGTCCACCCCGGAAACGGTGAGGGCATTCCCCTGCCCCAGAGCGACCCCGGCGGTGAAATCGAAGCCGTGGAAAAAGGTGTCGTCATCCCCGGCGGGAAGCAGGCCGAAATCCTTTAAGAGGCGGGCGGCATAATCGGTCGCCAATTGTTCGCCGGCGGTGCCGGTGAGGCGGCCCTGGAGGGTGTCTGAAGCGAGGTAGTAGATGTGCTTTTTCAAATCCTCCGCGCGGATTTCGGGCGCGAGGTCGGCGGCCTGCACTTCCGGCACGGCGGGAGGGGCGGCGGCAGTCCCCGCCGCGGCATCGGTCAGGCCGAGGGCCTTCCGGGCGGCGGCGTGATCCCAGCCCGCGATGAAGATCTGCGAGGCCTTGTCGCCGGTGCGGTTGCTGGTCCACGACAGCTTTTGCCCATCCGGCGAGAAGACCGGCAGGCCATCAAAGCCCGGGGTCGAGGTCACCCGCACGGGTTCCCCCTGACCGGAAGCCGCCGCCAGATACAGCTCAAAGTTGTCGAACCCATGTTTGTTGGTGGTGAAGATCAGATATTCGCCGGACGGGTGGAAATACGGGGCCCACGACATGGCGCCGAGTTTGGTGATCTGGCGGGGGTCCGAGCCATCCACATTCATGGTCCAGACCTCCGCCTGGCTTTCGTCCTCGGTGAAGCGCCGCCAGCAGATTTTCTTTCCATCCGGACTGAAGAAGGGGCCGCCATCGTAACCCGGCACATCCGTCAGGCGTTTCACCTCCGAGCCGTCGGCCCGCATCAGATAGATTTCCATCGCCCAGGATTTCTGACGGTCGAACTTCTCCTGCTGCTCCGGCGGCAGCGGGCCAGTGTAGGCGTGCCGGTTGGAAGCAAAGGCAATCCATTGGCCATCCGGGCTGTAGCTGCCCTCGGCGTCGTAGCCGCGGGTCTTTGTCAGGTTCACCGCCCCGGTGCCGTCCAGTTGCTGGGCATGCAGATCGTAATGTTCATCGTAATCCCAGGAATATCGTTTTTGTTTGCCTTCCGCGCGGTCCTTCAGTTCCGCAGCCTGCAGGTCCGCGGATGCAGCGTCCTCATGCGTGGAGGCGTAGAGAAACCGCTGTCCGTCCGGATGCAGCCAGGCACAGGTCGTTTTGCCGGTGCCATCGGACAGCCGGCGGGTGTCGCCGGTTTCAAAATCGAGGAGGTAGATTTGATAAAACGGATTCCCGGGCTCCCGCTCGCTCTGGAAGATCAGGCGCTTCCCATCGGCGCTGAAGTAGCCTTCGCCGGCGCGTTTGCCGGAAAAGGTGAGCTGCCGGGTGCCGGAGACGAAGGCATCCACCGGGGCCGGGGCCTCCTCGGCCGGGGCGGCGGTCAGGAGGACGGCAGCGGACAAAAAGAGGGATCGGATCATGCCTTCAATACGCCTGCCGGAAGCGGGTCCGTCAACCAAAGGGGGCGGTCCGCAAGGGGGCCTGGTTTTCCAGGAAAGGGCGATTTTTGGAAGAGGTTGATTCAATTCTTGCATTTTGCCGTGGTTTTAGGCGTTAATGCATATCCCCCATGCGATTCGTCCTCCCCCTCCTTCTCCTGGGAATCCTCGGTGCCGGCTCTGCCAGCGCTTTGGATTCCACCGTGGTCTTCAATGAAGTGCAGTATCATCCTGCGGCCGGTCAGTCCGAATGGATCGAACTGCGCAACCTCAACGGGGTGGATGTGAACACCGCAGGTTGGACCATTACCGGGGGCATTGACTACACTTTTCCCACCACCGGGACGGGCTCCTTCGTCCCCGGAAACGGCTACCTCCTCATCGCCGCCAATCCGGCGCTGGTCCCCGGCTCGATCGGGCCCTTCACCGGCACGCTCAATAACAGTGGCGAAACCCTGCGCATCCGGAACCTGAACGGACGCATCATGGATGAGTTGATTTACGCCGATGGCGGCGACTGGCCGGTGGGCGCCGATGGCAGTGGGGCCAGCCTGACCCGACGCGACGAAACCAAAGCCACGGATGGGGCCTCGGCGTGGGTGGCTAGCTCCCGGCTGGGCGGCACGCCGGGGGGGCAGAATTTCCCCTCCACCGCACCCTTGACCCGCAATCACATCATCATGGGTGACTCGTGGAAATACCGCGACGCCGACGCGGCCCCGCCGGCCGATTGGAAAGACCTGGCGTTTGTGGACACGTCCTGGACTTCCGGCAATGCGGCCCTGGGCACCGCCCCGGCCTCCACCGCCCTGACGGTAACCACCAATCTGGTGGGCCGTTACCGCGCCGGAGCCCTCACCGGCCTGGCCAATGGCGCGACCGTTACAACCTGGACGGACACGGCGACCAGCGACGGATTTTCCCAAAATGGAGCCGCAGGCACCACCACGCCGACCTACCGCGCCAGCTCCACCCCCAACGGCAAACCGGCGGTGCGTTTTGATGGGAATGATGAATCACGCACCACGGTTTCCCCCGGCATCACTGCCGCGGGCGGCTGGGTGTATTATATCGTACTCAAAGCCAACGGCGCGCAGCCCGGCGGCGCCTACATTTTCGACCGCAGTCTCGCGGGAAATCCTCTGGCCTCCCTGACCTTCAGCAGCGAATTCTACGCCCTGCAAAAACGCTATACCGATGGGAGCGGCCTGGGGGGACCGATTTCCACCACCGCCATCTCCACCACGGACTGGCACATGGTCGCGATCCGCCGCAACCGCACCCTGAACCGTTTTGAAATGTGGGTGAATGGGGTGCTGCAGGCCACCGAGGCCGACACCGGAGGGGCCCTCACCCCCGACCCCATCAACATTGGACGCCACAGCACCAGTCCCACCGGGGGCTTCAACGGCGACATTGCCGAATTGCTGATCTACAAGGACGGGCTCAGTGAAGCAGACTTCCAGTCGGTGGGGTCCTATCTTTCCAGCGAATATGGACTGGCCGCGGTGACGCCGCTTTCGCCCACGGCCCCGGTCAGCTACCTGCGCAAATCCTTCACCTTCCCGGGCGATCCCTCACGCACCACCGTGCGCCTGAGTCACACCCTCGCAGACGGCGCAGTGTTTTATCTCAACGGCACCGAAATCCTGCGCCCCAACATGCCGGCCGGTTTGGTGGATCACAGCAGCGCTGCCTCCTCCATCATTGCCTCCCCCCTGCCCTCCGGCCAAGTGCTGGTGCCGTCCACCTCCCTCGTGAGCGGCACCAATGTGCTCGCCGTCTCGGTGCACAAGGCGGCGGGCAGCACCGCCACTTATTTCAATGCGGCACTGGAATCCCTCGAGTTGCCCGCCGATCCCTCCGCGCCGGCGCCCCTCCAGTTCAATGAAATCGCGGGGGCCAGCGATGCCAATTTCTACATCGAATTCCGCAACAATTCCGGTGCGGCCCTGGACACTGCCGGCTGGACCCTGACCACCAGCCTCGGCCAGTCGGCAGCACTGCCCGCGCAGTCCGTGCCTGCCAATGGACTGTTCACCCTGAATGCCGCAGCCCTGGGCTTCAGCCCGGCCGACGGCACCCGCCTGTTTCTGCTCGCCCCCGGCGGCACCGCCCTGAGCGATGCCCGGGAGGTTACGATCCGTATCCGCGGCCTGGTCGATGGCGGACGCTGGGGCCACCCCACCACCGCCACCCCTGGCGCCACCAATGTAGCGGTTGTCAGCCCTGACATTGTCATCAACGAAATCTTCTACAATGCGATGGGCGATGGCCCGGAGCAGTGGATCGAACTCTATAACAAAGGTGCCGCCGCAGTGGATCTCAGCGGGTGGAAGTTCAGCGATGGGATCGGGTTCGATTTCCCGGCCGCCACCAGCATCCCGGCGGGCGGTTATCTGGTCGTGGCGTGGGATCCTGCCGCGTTCACCGCGCTGCATCCTTCCTCCACGGCGCTGGGACCCTGGAGCGGCAGTCTGGCCGGCAGTGGCGAAACCATCACCCTGCGCGATGCCAATGACAATATCACTGATCAGCTGCACTACGCCGACGGCGGCCGCTGGAGCCAGTGGGCCGACGGTGGCGGCAGCAGTCTGGAACTGATGGATCCGGACGCCGACAATGCCCGCGGCGGAGCGTGGGCGGCCAGCGACGAGAGTAGCCAGTCCAGCTGGCAGACGGTCAGTTATAGTGGAACAGGGGGAAACCCGAGCACCACCAGCGGCGACCCCACCACGTGGAATGAGTTCGTCTTCGGCCTGCTCGACAGCGGGGAATTCCTGATCGACGACATCAGCGTCACCTTTGGCGCCGGGGCTACCCAATTGATCCAGAACGGGGGCTTCAACAGCGGTGCCTCCACCTTCTGGCGCATCATCGGCAATCATGCCGGCACCGTCCAGGAGGACCCGCCGTCCCTGTCGAGTTATGTGCTGAAGGTTTCCGCCAGCGGTGCCACCGAGCACATGCACAACCACGCCACGACGACCTTGAAAAACGGGACGTCGTTCCACACCCTTTCGGCGGCCAACACCTACACGATCAGTTTCCGTGCGAAATGGCTGCGCGGCTCCAACCGGCTGCACACACGCCTATATTGCAATCGCCTCGCCCGCCAGACCCTGCTGCCCGTGCCCGCCACCGGCGGCACTCCCGGCGCGGCTAACCGCAGCGCGGTGGCCAATGCGGGACCCACCTTCGATGCCCTGAACCATGCCCCGGCGGTGCCGGCGGTCGCCGAAGCGGCCACGGTCAGTGTTTCCGTGGCTGATCCTGACGGCATCGCTGGCGTGGAATTGTTCACCTCCCTGAATGGCGCCGCGTTCACCAGCGCCCCTATGGCCACCACCGGCGGCGGACGGTATTCCGCCACCGTGCCGGGCAACACCGCCGGGGCGCGGGTGCAGTTCTATGTGCGCGCCACCGACACCCCCGGAGCAGTGAGTTTCTTCCCTGCCGCGGGCCCCGCTTCCCGGGCGATGATTCCCTGGCAAGATGGCAAAGCCATCCTCCAGATGCCCAGCGGTGCCCGTCCCCACAATATCCGCATCGTTCTGACCGGGGCGGATGCCAATCAACTCTACCGTCTCGACAATGTGATGAGCAACGGCTCGCTCCCCTGCACCGTGATTCTGGACGAAAAGGAAATCTATTATGGAGCCAGTGCCCGCCTCAAGAGCAGCGAACACGGCCGCTTCAATTCAACCCGGGTGGGATACAACCTCCAGTTCGCCAGTGATGAATTGTTCCTTGGCGTGCATGGCGCCGTCTCCGTCGACCGCTCCGGCGGCACCAGCGGCGGACAAAAGGAGATCCTCATCAAAACGGTGACCAATGCGGCCGGTGACATCAATGCCCCGGAGGATGACATCATCCGCGTCATCACTCCGGTGGCCACTGGTGTCACTCTCAACCGCGGCTGGAATTACGACGGCTCGACCATGTCCGGGGCGGCCATTCTTTCCAAAACCCGCTTTGATGACACCTATCTGGATGCCCAGTGGGATGACGGCGGTTCCGGGCCCATGTTCAAATATGAACGGATCTACGTCCTGACCCAGACCATCAATCCCACCACCGGGATCATCGATGGAGGCATTGTGCCCGAAAACCCCAAGATCCCCCAGGACACCACCGGCCCTCCCGGTGTCAATGTTACGACCCTCGGCACCAACAAGGAAACCTACCGTTGGTATTGGCTGATCGAGAATGCGCGGAGCACCGATGACTATCAGAAAATCATGAATGTGGCCACCGCCATCGGCCAGGCCCAGGGCTCCGCCGCCTTCAAAACCCAGACGAATCAATTTCTCGATGTCGACGCCCTGCTGCGCGCCCACGTGCCCGCCATTCTTTATGGGGTCACTGACAACTACCTCGTCGGCGCCGCCCAGCACAATGTGCTCTTCTACTTCCCGCCCGGAGGCAAAGGCATCGTGTTCCCATGGGATTTGGATTTCCTCTCCCAGAGCAGCCCCACGGCCTCCCTCACCAGCGGTCAGGATCTGGGGAAATTCCTCGCTGATCCCTCCAACAAACGGCTCTACTACGGCCACCTCCTCGACGTGCTGAACCGCTCGTTCAACGATGCCTTCCTCACCCGCTGGGCCACCCACTACTCCCGCTATGGCACGGACGACATGACCAGCAGCCTGAGCTATCTGCGCAGCCGGGCCACCTATGCCCGCAACGTGGTGACCGGGACCGGTGGCCAGACCGCCCCCGTTCCCGTGGTGGCCTTCGCCCGCACCAGCGCCGCCACCATGGACGTGACCACGCCCTTTGCCACCATCACCGGCAGCGGCTGGATCGATGTGGACCTGATCCGCCTCGCCGGAAGCCCGGAACCGCTGACGGTAACCTGGACCACGCAGAATGCCTGGTCGCTCCAGTTGCCATTGCTGATCGGCACCAACCTCTACACCCTTGAGGCCGTGCGGAAAGACGGCACCATCGCGGGCACCACCACCGTCACCGTGACCACCACCAGCGGGACCAGTCCGGCGTCCGCCGACAATCTGGTGATTTCCAAAATCAACTACAATCCCTCCGCCCCCACCCCCGCCGAAATTACCGCCGGGTACACCCTGGCGGATGATTTCGAGTATCTCGAACTGCAGAACATCAGCGCCACCCCGGTGATCCTGACCAATTGCCATTTCGATAGTGGCCTGACCTACTCCTTCGCGGCCAACACCGAGATTCCAGCGGGCGGGCGGTTGATCCTGCCGCGGCGCAGTGCGGCCTTTGCGCTGAGGCATCCCGGCGTGGCCACGGCCGCAGAGTATTATGTGGCGGCGGATCCCACCGGGAACAAACTCAAGGACGAGGGTGAAGAACTGACGTTGATTTCCGCCGCGGGGCTCCCTGTGAAGAGTTTTATCTACGATAACAAGGCCCCATGGCCGACGGCCCCCGCCGGCACCGGCAGCGCCCTAACCCTGATTTCCCCGATGGGCAATCCCGATCATAACGATCCACTGAGCTGGAGATCCAGTTCGGTGCCCGGGGGCGCACCCGGCACATCCGACGGCATTCTCTTCACCGGCGATGCCAATGCCGATACCGATCAGGACGGCCTGAACGATCTGGTGGACTTTGCGATCGGCGCCGGCAGCCCGCCCACCGCCACCCTCACCGGCCCCGCCGCAGCCCCGGTGCTGTGGTTCACGATGGACCGGGATATGGCCGTGCAGGTTTCCAGCGGAATCCAAATCTCCAGCGATTTGACTGCCGCGGGACCAACCGGCTGGATGCCCGCCACCAATGCCGTTCTGATCAGCCGCACCCCGCTGAACGGCACAGTGGAACGGCTGGTCTTCGCCATCCCCTCCCCTCCGGGAGCTACGCGCGCCTTTGTCCGGGCCCGGTTCTCCAATCCGTGATCCATGTCCGCCGCCGGCACTCCACGGTCAGTCCACCATTGTAAAGGGACACTGCCACCGTGACCACGCGGGCCCTCCCGATTGGTGCCCTTTCACTGCCTGCCTGGACCGATGGTTGATTTTGCAGGGGCCTCCCGCCATTGGCAGAACCGTGCATTTTTCGCTGGCCTGCCGCCACTTGAAAGCTAGTCTGGGGCGTCTGAAAACTCCTGCTTCATCCCGTCGTGCCTTCCTGCGCTGGTCTTTGCCCGCCGCAGGATTCACCGCCCTTGCCTCCCGGCTGTCAGCCCAAAGCCCCGACGCGGCCCTGCGCAGCACCTTGGAGCGGGTTTATGTGCAATGGCTCCAGGCGATGTACCAGAAGGATCTGGCCCGTTGGTCCGCCGTCACCTCGCGTTACCGGCAAATGTGCCTGCGGAACCAGGTGGTCTCCCTGAAACAACCCTGGCCACGCGCCATTTTCACCTCCTTTTTCCGTCCCCCGGATCTGAGCAAACTGCGGTTCGTCGATGCGTCCGCTTCAGGAGCCGCCGCCCGTCTGGTCTATTTCGGCCGGGTGGACTTCGGATTTGTCGAAGGAGAGATCACCCCGGAAAACCCCCTGATGCTCCATTTCCTCAATGAGGATGGGGTTTGGAAATTCAACACCCTGCAATACGTCAATCTCGGCAGCGACGACGCCCTGAAACGCGACATCCGCGCCGGGAGCCGCCGGTGGCTGGAGCGCGAAGACTTCCTGCTGGACCCCAACCCGCCGGAACTCCCCAAATCCTGCCCGGAACCCTATCAGGTCGCCACCATTTCGGTGCTCGCCGAGGGATGCCGTGCCGAAATCGAAATCAACAACGGCCTGCACAAGGAACGCATCGAAAACACCTCCGCCGAACACGTCATCATCGGCGGCCTGCGGAAGGGGGCCAACAAGCTCACCGTCCGCCCCACTCTCCGGCCCACGGGCCACCCCGGCCCGCCCCGGCTGGAAATCATCGTGATGGCCCGCACCGGCAATCCCGAACGCCCCACCGCCCGGCTCCTCTCCTGGAAAATTCCCGACGAAACCTGGAAGGAATCGTATGATCTGGGAGTCTGGCTGAAGAGCGCCGCTTCACTCGGCGGTCCTTAGTTCCCCTGACCCGCTTTCAATCGTAACTCCACCAGTCCCATGAACACCACCGCCCCCTCCCGTCCTGCCCGCCGCATGGTTTTCAAACTCGCCGCCCTCACCCTCGGCACTGCCCTCGTCTTCAATTTCACCGTTATGGCCTCCGATTCCGACCCCGCCAAGACCGCTCCCTTCAAGGAAACGATCGAAAAACTCACCCCGCTCCAAAAGCAGGTCACCCAGAAAAGCGGCACGGAACGCCCCTTCACCAGCGAGTTCCACGACAGCAAAAAAGAGGGCATCTACGTCGACATCGTCTCCGGCAAAGCTCTTTTTTCTTCCCTCGATAAATTCGACAGCGGCTGCGGCTGGCCGAGCTTCACCAAACCTCTGGTCGGCTCCGAAGTCGTCGAGAAAAAGGACCTCACCCTCGGTATGGTCCGCACCGAAGTGCGCAGCTCCACCGCCGATTCCCACCTCGGGCATGTCTTTGACGACGGCCCGCGCGACAAAGGCGGCCTGCGCTACTGTATCAATGGAGCCTCCCTGAAATTCATTCCCAAGGAAGATCTGGAAAAAGCCGGCTACGGACAATACGCCAAACTCTTTTCCCCGGTGCCCGCCCCGGCCGCCAAACCTGCTCCGGAGACCAAACCCGAAGCCAACAAGGAACCCGCCAAACCTGCGGCCAAGTAATTCTCTCCGCCGGGCTTGACAGCACCCGGCACCGCCCCCACCCTCGCTTGTGAAACTTTTCACAAAGTCCCGCGCCTCAGCGGCCCTCAAGTTCCCCTTCCAACTCATCGAAAGTGAGTTGGCGGAAGTGGAAGCCAGCATCAAAGCCGAAGCCAATGCCTTTGATCCGGCGGTGGAGGGGTATGTGTCCTACATCCTCGGCACCAGCGGCAAGCGCATCCGCCCCGCCCTCGCCCTCCTCGTCGGCGGCGCGTGCGGCACGCCCACCGCAGATCATCAAAAGCTGGGGATCGTCCTGGAATTGATCCACCTCGCCACCCTCGTCCATGACGACATCATGGACGGCGCCGCCCTCCGCCGCGCCCAGCCCACCGCGTCCGCCAAATGGGGAAATGCCCTGAGTGTGCTGCTCGGCGATTGCCTCTTTGCCCACGCCCTTGAGCTGGCGGCCAGCTTTGACAGCACCCACATCAGCCGCAAGATTGCCCGCTCTTCCAACGAAGTCTGCACCGGCGAAATCCTGCAGACCCAGCGCCGCTTCGACCTCGCCCTGACCATTCCCGAATATTTCCGGATCATCAGCATGAAAACCGCCGCCCTCTTCTCCTCGGCCGCGGAACTCTCCGCCTGGCTCAGCGGGGCCAGTCCCGAGGTGCAGGAAAACATGCGGAAATACGGCGACCTCCTCGGCACTGCCTATCAGATCTACGACGACTGCCTCGACCTCACCGGAGACGAAGCCGTGGCCGGCAAAACGCTGGGCACCGACCTCGTCAAAGGCAAGCTCACCCTCCCCGTGCTCTACCTCCTTGAGGAAAGCACCGAAGAACAGCGCAGCCGTCTCAACACCCTGATCCTCCGGCAGGAACCCATTGATCTCAACATCATCGCCGGCATCGCTGGTTATGCCGGCTGTATCCAACGCGCCGTCCGCACCGCCAAGGATATGCTCGACGAAGCCCGCGAGGCGGTCGCTATCCTCCCGGAAAACGACTACACCACTGCGCTCAACGGCATCACCGACTACCTCGACACTCTGCTGGACGGTTGCAAAGCCTGACCCTGCAGGGAGATTGCGGGCATCCCCGGAGGGCCGGGCACTGCCCTGACAGACCGGGTGGCCCGCCCCGCAAAAGGAAGGCTGCAGCAGTCCTTCCACTAAAAGCGTCAGGATCCCTTACACTCCGGCACCGGCCACCCTGACCGGTTTAATTTATAACAGGCCTCCTGACGGCGGCCGATCACGTTGATAGCAAGGGACTTGAAGCCGGCATCGGGCCCGGCTTTGTGGTGGCCGCACCGGGGTTGGCACCGGGAATGCTAAGGGAGAGCGGGCCCCGGCCGGAAACGGAACCTGCACAAATCCTACACCCATCATTCTATCATGAAGTCCGCGATTTTGAGTTTCCTTGCCTTGGCTGCCCTGACTTTTCCTGCCCAGGCCATCAGCATCGCTGCAGCTGGTTCGGCTTACACACAGGACTTCGATGCTCTGGCGTCGCCAGGAACCAATAATGCATGGACCAATAATAGCACGCTCCCGGGATGGTCCCTATTCCAGGCGGGCGGCACCACGACAGCCGCCTACAACATAGGAAACGGGAGCAGCAACACTGGAGCTTTTTATAGTTATGGAGCGACCGCTGGAAATGATAGAGCCCTTGGTGGATTAGGGGTAGGCGCCTATTTTGGCAATCCCATACCGGGTGCCATCGCCGGCTGGATGGCCGTGAGTTTTTCGAACGGCAGTGGCGGGAGTTTTGATGGCTTCGCAGTATCCTGGGATGGGGAACAATGGCGCAACGGCGGGAACGCCTCTGCCCAGACAATGGTCTTCGAATATGGCTTTGGAGACAATTTCACTGGCGTTTCCAACTGGTTTGCTCCCGGCGAGAGCTTTAATTTTGCTTCGGTGGTGAATACAGTCAACTCCGCAACTGTGGACGGCAACACCACAGGTTTGGTTGCCGGAAGGGGTGGTGCGGTGTCCAGTCTGTCCTGGGCTGCCACTGACACCTTGTGGCTGCGCTGGGCGGAGCGGAACGACGCCGGAAATGACCACGGCCTCGCCATCGATAACTTTTCCTTCACCGCCAGCCGGACCTCCGCTTCCGTTCCTGATGGTGGCACCACTTTCGCCATGTTTGGACTATCATGCGCCGGGCTGGCCGGGCTGCGGCGGAAATCGGCCGGCAAATAGCTGCGGACGGCGGGCTTGGCCTTGGTTCCTGACTTGAATGGTGTTCGCAATCCTCCCGGGGACGCCCGTCCCGGCCACCCCTGCCCTGCTGGCAATCAGGCCGGAGGCGGCCCACCCGTCAGGGAGCGCACCACTTCGTCAAGCAGACCGGCCTCCATCTCCACGAGATTGGATCGGTCGGGGAAGCGGGCTTCCTGCACGTCAGCGATATACTCCTTGAAGGCGGCGATGCGTTCCTGCTGGAGGCGGCGGTGTTCGGCGGCGAAGTTGCGATAGGCCTTGGCGTGGCGTGGAAGGCGCTCATCGTAGTCGCCGAGGATATCGTCCGAGAAGAGGAACTGGGTGTCGCAACCACTGCCGGAGCCCAGGGACATGAGGATCAACCTGGTCTGGGAAGAGAGAAACCGCGCCAGATTGTGGGGGACGACCTCGAGTTCCGCCGCGTAGGCCCCCGCATTTTCCAACTCCTTCATGCGCCGGTGAAGTTCCCGCGCTTCCTCCACGGTCCGGCCAATCGCGCGGTAACCGGTCCACGTGACATGGCGTGGGACCAGGCCGAGGTGTCCGACAACGGGAATGCCTTCGCGGGCCATGGCTTCGATGATGAAGGGGCTGGCGGAGCAGTAAACTGAGCTGGCCCCGGCTTCCAAGGCGCGGAATCCCACCCGGATCGCCTCCTCCGTTGAAGCCAGCCCGTGCGGGGTGGCGGCGGAAAGGAAACTGTGGGGCGCGGCGGCCACGAGGGCGGGCAGGCGCGATTGGGACTCCGGACTATCGAAACTGCAGCTCATGAGATCGACCCCGGCCTCGGCGGCGGCAGCGGCTTCCTCGGGGGATTTGACATGGATGTGTGTCAGGACCCTCTGGCCTTTGAGCTGCAGGAGGTCGTAAACGGTGTATTTTTTGCGGGGGCGGAGCATGAAGCGGGTAAGTGGGTGGGGAGCTTCACCAAGCATAGGAAACGGCCATGATGTGCCAAGACTTTTTTCAGGGAGGCCGGGGGAAACCTGGCTCCGGCAACTGCTCCCGGAGGGAAGGCCGGCCTCAGCCGGCCCTGATCAACGGAGTTTTCCAGGATTGTCGCGGCGCGGGAAGCAGTGTAGGCCATGGGGATGCATTGGAAAAAATGGTTCCGGTTTGAGGCAGGTCGTGTGGATTACATGGCCTTTGAATGGTGGATCATGCGTGCGGCCCTGGCGTGGTTTGCGGTGCAGGCCACCCCGGCGGGCCTGCCTTATCACGAACAGCCTTCGCCGGTGGGCATTGCGAAATTCTTCGATCTGACCTGGCTGGGAGACCCCGCCACCCCCGGCTGGATGGGACCGCTGCTGGGGGCCTTTGCCCTGCTCTTGGCCTTGGGGATCGCTCCCTTGGCCGGGGCGGCCGGCCTGCTGGTGCTGCACACGTCCGTCGGCACCTTTGCCAACAGTCAGGGCGGCGGCGGCGGCTCGCACCATACCACCAATCTGATCGGTCTGATGTTGCTCGGCGAGGTGCTGGCGTGCCTCTACCGCGACTACCGGGCGGTACGCCGCAATGGCTGGCGGGGCCTGGTGGCGGCGCGGCTGGAAGACTGGGAATGGCTGCGGCATCTGGTGCGGCATCCCGCCACTGGCTTCCGGCGGGCCTCGGATTCCATCGAAATCGCCGCGCAATCGTTCCGCTCGCGCCAGATTTACACGATCCTGCAAATGATGGCCATGGGGTATGTGGTCTCGGGCATTTCCAAGCTCTGGCGGTCAGATGGGGCGTGGTTGTCGGAGGTCCGGAACCTGCCGCTGCAATTTGAGAAGAACCGGCTCAACGAATACCACGACACCCTGATCATGCCGGCCCAGACGTCGGTGGATGCCATGGCTGCGTGGGTGGGCCTGCACCCCAATCTGGCGGGAGTACTTTTCGGGGGCGGATTATTTCTGGAACTCTTTGCTTTTGTCGGATTGTGGAACCGCCGCCTGATGGCGCTCTTCGGGCTCAGCATCATCACCATGCACGTAATGATTTCGGACCTGATGAATCTTGGGTTCTTCTACAACAAATGGGCCCTCTTCCTCTTCTGGGTGAACCTGCCCTTCTGGTGCTGGGCACTGCGTCACCGGAAGCCCCGCCATTCCTGATCACCCCGTTCTCTGACTTTTCCCATGGCTGCCGACCCGACCTATCTCCCCCTGCTGGATTTGCTCCAGCACCGCTCCGCCGTGATCGCGGACCATGCCTGGCGCGACCGCGATGCGGCAGCGCACTTGGCGGCCCTCCAGGAGGTCTCCGAAGCGCTGGTGGCGGAACACCAAAGGCTGGCCGCCAGCCTGCCGCCGCGGCTGAAACACTACCTGACGCAGTGCAGCTATGCCAAAGCCGCCGCCTGGATCGAATCCGGCGGGTTGGAATAACTCCCGCCACGGGTCAGAATCCCATGCCTGGAGGCAAGCCCATGCCGGCGGTGACCTTCTTCATTTCCTCGGCCGCCATCTCCCGGCCCTTGGCAATCGCCTGACGCACTGCGGTCAGGACCAGATCCTCCAGCATCTCGACATCCGCGGCATTCACCACCGAGGGGTCAATGCGGATCGAGAGCACATCCCCGGCGCCATTGGCGGTGACGCTTACTTTACCGGCGACACTGGCGTCCACGGTGCGCGCGGCCAACTCGGCCTGCACCACCTGCATTTTACTCTGCATCTGCTGGGCCTGCTGCATCATTTTGGCGATATTCATAACAAATAGGGGAAGGAGGGGAAATCGGCGGAAAAGAAGGCATTCTATCCATGGCCGGAGGCCGCCGTGCAAGTCACAATCAGGGGTGCCCCGGAGCGGCAGTTTATCGCACCGGAGCACCGGGCTCCGCTTTGGGTTTCCCCTGCGCGCGCTGCAGGGCCGGGTCGTCCAGATCGAGCCGGTAGAGGATCTGATTGTAGTTCCAACGGGGAGTGACCGGGGGACGGTCGGCGAATTCAGTGGTGTAGGTCCCCTCAAATAACAACACCGGCGAATCCGCCGGGGTGAACTCGGGATGCAGCCGCGGGTTGTAGAAGGTGTAGTTCTGATGCGTCAGGACTTTCACCGCCGGCCCCCATGGTCCGGTGGGGGCGGGGGCTTCGGCATACCATAGTTCCCCGAAGGCGGAGGGTTTGCCCTTGGCTTCCATAAAAACGGTGACCCAACGCTGACGCACGGCGTTCCAGGCAATCGATCCCGTATGCGGGCGCACCGCGGGGCCGCCTCCGGCATCGGCCACTGATTCCTGCGGTTTGAGCACTTCCCAAGTCGAGGCATCCTGCCACGCCTCGAAGGTGGCGGGGCAGCGTAAGTTGGGAAGTGGATTACCGAACAGAGCCCACTCCTTCCCGGCGGCGTCCTTCCAAAGCACCGGATGCCCGTCCGGCACCGGCGGACGTTCCGGGCTGGCCTCACTCTTGTTCCAAATCACCCGCAGCAGGTCATACCGCTCCGCCGTGTCGTCCCAGACACACAGCCCGCATTGATAGGCTTCGAGGTAATTCCTCACCTTGATGAATGTCCCCACGAGGCGGGGCGTGCCGGTGTGATCCGGCAGGCTGGCCACTCCGGAAACCCAGGTCGGTCCGGCTCCGGGCATTTTGGCGAGCCCTTTGGGTTTGCCTTTGGCATCCCGGAAATAATCAAATGCCAGCTTCAGGGGGGGCTCCCACGAGGCCAGTGGCGGCACCGGGGTGGTGGCCCCCGTCATGTCAAAAACCCCCAGCGGGTAACCTGGCAGGGTGGTATCGCCCCAGGTCCAGAACATCTTCCCGCGGTGCACCGCATTCTGCACGCTGTCACAACCATTGATGCCGGACTCCGGCACGTCAAGGTGCTGGCCAAACCGCTGGCTTTCGGCGAACAGCCCCGCCCCGGTGAGGCGGCCCAGGCGCTTGGCGATGATCCTCCGTTTCACCTCGATGCGGTGTTGCCCTCCCGGCTGAGGGGTAAAACGCACTCCTTCATAGCCAAACCCATCGGCCGACACCCCATAACCATTTCCCTGCACCGTCAGCCACGTCTCGCGGCCCATCGCTTCCGGAAGATCAAAGGCGGCCACCCCATCATTGTCGGTGATAAAACGCACCCCGTGGGTCGTCTGCAGATCCACCAGCGGCACCGGCCAACCGCTATCCTGCTCCACCACCTGAATGCGGCAGGGTTCCGCCGCCCGGACGTGCGGCCCCACCCAAATCAAGGCGCCCAGCACTCCGGCCCATCCTCCAGCCCTCAGCGCGGAGGTCTTTTTCATGGAATGACTTTTCATCCTCCCACCACGGGACAAAATCCGTGGCTTGATCAATCTTTTTATCCCATCTGCCTCATGGCTCGGCACCCTGCCGTGGTTCAGCCCCCGGCCTTGCCGGACCGGCGTGGGAAGTTAAATCAACTGTTTCCAAAAAAACCAGGAATATCCCGCCCGCAAGATTGTCTGAACCCCGTATGGATTTCACCGCCCTCGTCGATCGCCATTATCAGGGCCTGTATCAATTTGCCTACAGTCTCGCCCATACTGAGGCTGATGCCAGTGATTTGACCCAGGAGACGTTTCTGCGCTGGGCCCAAAAAGGCGGGCAACTCCGCGATTCGGCGAAGGTCAAATCGTGGCTCTTCACCACCCTCTACCGGCTTTTCCTCAACCGCCGCCGTCATGTCACCCGTTTCCCCCACGATGAGCTTTCCGGCGTGGCATTGAAGCTCCCTTCGATCAGTTCGGAGGCGGTCCGCTCCCTCGAAGCCTCCGAAGTCATGAGCGCGCTCCGGGAAATCGATGAAACGTTCCGTGCCCCCCTGGTGCTTTTTTACCTGGAGGATCACTCCTATCAGGAAATCGCCACGATCCTGGAGATTCCGGAAGGCACCGTGATGTCCCGCCTCTGGCGGGGCAAAGCCCTGCTCCGGGAAAAGCTGAAGGACCGCCCCGTGGCCCGGCCGGTTTCCAACATTATTCCCATGCAATCCCCATCCCGAAAGGAGGCCCGGTCATGAACCCCGAAGAAGCCCGTCTCATCCTGCAGTGCCGCCGTCCCCAGGGACAGGACGATGCCCTGCCCGCCATGGCAGAAGCCATGGAAGTGCTCGCAACCCTGCCCGAAGCGCAGGCGGCCCTCGAGTCCGATGCTGCCCTTGATGCCCTGATCGGCGCCAAGTTGCGCCGTTTCGCGGTGCCCGCCCAACTCCGGCACAGCATCCTCACCGGGGCCCGCATCACCCCGCGCCTGGCATGGTGGAGACGCCGCCACTTCATCTTGAGCGCCGCGGCCGTGCTCGCCGTCGGATGGTCCATCACCCTCTTCAAAAGCCAGCTTTACTCCCCGGATTCCGGAACCGGGCAGGCCGTGCCTTCCGGAAGTCTAGCCGAATTCCGCGAAGCCGCCACCATCAAGATCAGCGGGGGGGAAATCCACCTGAACAAAGTCTCGTCCCGGCTCGGCGAACTCCAGGCCTATCTCGCCAGCCGCCCCCAGGGCCGGCCGGTTTCCTTGCCGGAAGGCCTGACCACCCTGCCCACCCATGGTTGTGAAGTCTTCGAGTGGCAGGGGCACGAGGTCACCCTGATCTGTTTCGAAACCGCGGAGGCCGGCATTGCCCACCTCTTCACGATTGATGCCGATGCCCTGCCCGCCGACCTCAGCACCCCGCTCCCCGCCAGCGTCCATGGCTGGGAAACCCTGACCTGGAAACAGGACGGGAAAGTCATGCTCCTCACCGCGCAGACCTCCCCCGCAACCCTCCGGAGACTGGCCTTGCCCGGCTGAGCGGAAGCGGGCATTTCCGGGCGCGGCCCTCAATGCAACTTCCGCTCACCCAGCAGGGGTTGAGAGGTGGGAAGCTTCACTTTCCGGAGATTGAATTCAAGAATCGCCTTCTCCTTCAGCACCGCGATGGCCTCGGGGATGGAATCCGTCAGGGTCAGCAATTCAAGATCTGCGGGATTGATCAGCCCTTCGTCCCGCATCCGCAGGATGGCGCTCATCATCGGCATCCAGTAATCCACCCCGATCAGGATGACCGGAAAAAAGTGCAGTTTCCTCGTCTGGATCAGGGTGAGGGCTTCAAACATCTCATCCATGGTGCCAAGGCCGCCTGGCATGACCACAAAAGCATAACTGTATTTGATCATCAGCGTCTTGCGCGTGAAAAAGTAGCGCATATTGACACTGGCATCCAGATAGGGATTCACGGCCTGTTCAAAAGGCAGGATGATGTTGATGCCGACACTGTGCCCACCGGCCTCCCTTGCGCCCCGGTTGGCTGCCTCCATGATCCCCGGACCGCCGCCGGTCATCACGGTGAAACCGAGGCGCGCGATTTCCCCAGCCACTTCCCGGGTCTTCTCATACCACGGATGGCCTTCCTTGATCCGGGCGGAGCCGAAGATGGTGACGCAGGGCCCCACAAAGTGAAAAGTGCGCAGGGCCCGGAAGAAATCGAGAAAGATGAACCACAGATTCTTGAGTTCCTCCCACCGGCTGTTCGGTCCGGCAATGAACCGTCCATCCGGCGAAGCCAGAATAAAGCGTTCCTCCGCGATCTCCCGGGCATTGGGGTGGGTGGGCGGCGGCGGCGGCAGGGGGTGATTATGGGGAACCATGACGGCGGAGTGTAGCCAAAGCGCCCGGTATTGCCAGCAAATCCGCCTGCACGGAATCTGTCAGGGAACGGCTTCCGCAGACTCCGCCCACCAGGCCGGCTCCTCCCCGCCGAGCTCCTCCCGGTTGATCGGCTGCAACTCCGGATGACCGCTCCAGGGCTCCAGCTTCAGCCGGTAGGTGCGGCCGGCCTCGATGCGGGACGTTGGCTGCAGCTCCCGTTTTTTGAAATGCCAGTGCACCACCTCGAAAGCCCCCTCCGGCGCTCGTCCTGACAATACTTTGCGGACTTCGTATTTCACGGTGTAGAGCGCATTTTCGTAGTTGGCCCGGCGGGGATCGCCCTGATCGGATTTTTCCACTGCTTCCGCCTCCACCATCACCGGCCCGGTGCCGGGCGACGCTTGGTCTGCCGCCGGAGGATCGGGGGCAATGGTGACCCGGTCCCAACTGATGCGGTTGGCCTTGGCCACACTGCGGCTCAGGAAAAGATCCCGCCCGGCGATGACCCAGATCACCAGCTTCTTGGAACGCACCACCGTCTCCCCCCGCTGCCCCAGCCAACGGCGGACCCCGCTGGCGCCCTCCCCATTCACCGCGTGGACATCGAGGGCCATTCCCAACCGCGCGGCCAGATGCCAGGCCAGCCCGGCCCGGGTGGAAAGCCCCCCGCCGGGCAACCCAAAACCGAGCCCGGCATCATCGAAAATATTCACAAAGGAATCGCCCAGCACCACCACCGGGGAGGCGCGGTCCACCGCGGAGGCCACCCCTTCCGGAAGCGCCACCACCTGTAATGGCTCCGCGCGCGGCAGCTGCCAGCGCGCGGGCTCACGCAGACCGAGTTTGTCCACCAGGTCACCGTGCCCGGCTGCACTGAGCGCCGGCCGGACCTGCCAGGCGGGTCCGCCCGGCGGGGTCCACCACACCTGCTGTTTGATCTGATCCGCCAGCAGGGCAGCGGTCAGGGTCATGCCCCGGGTGCTCCAGTGGGTATCGTCAGGAAGATAGAGCCGGGTGTCCGGGGCAGAGGTCTGATGGCCCGCAACGGATTTAGCCTCGAATAACATGGGGGCCGGATCAATCACCCGCACCCCGGCCGCCTCCAGTTGCTCAAAAAACCGCGCCGCGTCCCGGTGCCGGACCGGAGCAGCCGCCGCAATCCCCCCCAGCATTTCCGGATAGATGGCGGGCTTCATGGGCACCGGCACCAGCCAGAGCGCGACGCCCCGTTGCTTGAGCTGGGCGGCAAATTCCCGGATCGGATCCAGTGGCGCCTCCCAATCCAGCAACGCCGGATCACGCGACACCGAATGTGGCTCCGGCTGCAGCGGCCCATAACCGGTGAGGGCCTGGATTTCCGGCCGGTAGAACAACCAGCCGTCCTGACCGATGAGCACCCGGTCATTTCCCTTGCCCAGGAAATCCGTGAGGATCTGCTGGGTCAGCTGACGCGGCCCATCCGTAAAGGCGGCGGCGGCCACGCTGGCATCAAAACCCCGCAGACGTTCCGTGATCGGCTGGGAGCTGCCCTTGCCGGTTACGGCAGCGGAAAATTCCCGGACCCGGCCCGGCAGTCCATCCAGCAGCGGCGGCACTCCCAGCAGCAGCAGAAAGATGACCGTCAGCACCCACGCGGCACGCCGGCTGAGCTGGTTCTGCTCCGGCGGAAATTCAGGAGGCGGCGGGGCCGCGGGCGGGATTCCTTTCATGCGTCAGAATTGGAAATAAAGGAACGGGCTGTACCCTTGGGCGAACATGAGACCCACGCTGATCACAAAACCGGCCAGGCAGGCCCCCACTTTCCAGACCGTGAGCCGCTGGAGCACCACCTGACTGTTGGGCACCAGCCAGACTACGATGGCACAGGCCGCCAACCACAACAGATTCGGCAGCGCCGCCATCTGCGCGGTCAGGAGCGGCGCGGCGGCATTGCCACCATCGCCGCCGAAGAACATGGCTCCCAGGTAACGGGATGCGGTGGAAAAGTTATCCGAGCGGAAGAACACCCAGGTCACCAGCAGCACCCCAAAGGTCAAGCCGGTGCGCAGCGGCCGCGGCAGCGGGCCGTAGAGCGGATTTTTCCCGCGCCACCGTTCGAGCGCCAGCATCAGGCCGTGAATCCCGCCCCAGGCCAGAAAGGTGGTGGAAGCCCCGTGCCACAACCCGCCCAGCAGCATCACCGTCATCAGGTTCACATAGGTTCGCGACGGCCCCTTCCGGTTGCCGCCCAGCGGAATGTAAAGATAGTCGCGCAGGAAGGTGCTGAGCGAAATATGCCACCGCCGCCAAAATTCCGTCAGGCTGGCGGAGCGGTAGGGCGAATCAAAATTCTCAATAAACCGGAACCCGAACATCCGCCCGAGGCCAATCGCCATGTCGCTGTAGGCCGAGAAATCAAAATAGATCTGGAAGGCATAGGCCACGATCCCGAGCCACGCCGAAGCCATGCCCAGCGAGCCCGGCCCGGCGCCGAAGGCCGCATCCGCCAGCACCCCCATGGGGTCGGCGAGGACAATCTTCTTGCTGAAACCGAGACAAAACCGGGCTACCCCCATGGTAAAGGCTTCGATGGTATGTGGACGGTCCCGCAGTTGGTCCGCGATGCTGCCATACCGGACAATCGGACCCGCCACGAGCTGGGGAAACAGACTGACAAAACAGGCAAAATCACCCAGCGATCGGGCGGGCGGCGCCTCCCTCCGGTAGAGATCGATGCAATAACTCATCGACTGGAAGATATAAAACGAAATCCCGACCGGGAGGACGATGCGTTGGATAAAGTCCGGAGGAGCGAACCCTGCCACCCCAATCATCTCCAGCAGGGAAGACGCCGTATTCACCCCCCAGGCTGCATACTTGAAGAAACCCAGCACGAGCAGATTCGAGATCACGCTCATCAACAATCCCGTGCGCCGCTGCCGGCCGGTGGCTCCCGGAGTGGAAATAATGGTCCCGCAATAATAATCCACCACCGTGCCCGCTCCCATCAGCAGGACAAACCATGGACTCCACCATCCATAAAAAACATAACTCAGCACCGTCAGGACCGGATGCCTCCAGCGCACCGGAGCCGCGTAATAAGCCGCCAGCGAAAGCAGGAGGAAATAAAAAAGGAAAACGTGGGAGGTGAAAACCATGCCGGAGACTGCGGGCGGGGAGCGCTACGGGGCACCAAACACACCCCTCCCACTCCCGCCAGCGGAAGTGCGTCCTGGATTTTCCCGCGTTTTCCCCGGGATGGAGGCCTCCCGCCGCCCATGTATGAAAAAAATTCGCCAAAACCTGTGATTTCCGTCGTCTCCCGGCATTAGTCGTGCTACTTCGGCACCTGGCTGCCGGGAGCCGTGGTCAAATGATTGACCGCCCTCCCGGTCCGCCACGAGACCGAACCAACCACACCCGATCCATAACAGCAATCACCATGGCCAAATACAAACTCGAATACCTCTGGCTCGACGGCTACCAACCCGTCCGCAACATCCGCAGCAAAACCCAGATCAAGGAATACGAAGCCTTCCCAACCCTCGACCAACTTCCCAAGTGGGGTTTTGACGGCAGTTCCACCCAGCAGGCCCCCGGTGGCAGCTCGGATTGCGTGCTCGTTCCCGTTTCCGTTTTCCCCGATTCCACCCGCAAAAATGGCGCGCTGGTCATGTGCGAAGTTTACAATGCGGATGGCACCCCGCACGCCTCCAATGACCGCGCCACCATCCTTGATGATCCCGGCGCATGGTTCGGTTTCGAACAGGAATACTTCCTTTATCAGGACGGCCGTCCGCTCGGATTCCCCGAAGGGGGTTACCCCGCTCCCCAGGGCCCGTATTACACCGGTGTCGGTTACGCCAACGTCGGGGACATCGCCCGTCAGATTGTGGAAGAGCACCTCGACATCTGCCTGGATGCCGGCATCAACCACGAAGGCATCAACGCGGAAGTGGCCAAGGGTCAGTGGGAATTCCAGATCTTCGGCAAAGGTTCCAAACGGGCCGCCGACGAAATGTGGGTCGCCCGTTACATCCTGCAGCGCCTTTGCGAGAAATACGCGCTCGACGTGGAATACCACTGCAAGCCTCTCGGCGCCACCGACTGGAACGGCTCCGGCATGCACGCCAACTTCTCCACCACTTATCTCCGTGAAGTGGGCGGCAAGGAATACTTCGACAAGCTGATGGCCGCCTTCGACAAGTTCAAGGAAGAGCACATCGCCGTCTACGGTCCGGACAACCACATGCGCCTCACCGGCCTGCATGAGACCCAATCCATCGACAAATTCAGCTGGGGGGTCGCTGACCGCGGCGCCTCCATCCGTGTGCCGCACAGCTTCAAGAATGCCGGCTGGAAAGGTTACCTCGAAGACCGCCGTCCGAATTCCCAGGGCAATCCCTACCAGATCGCCTCCCGCATCCTCGCGACCATCGCCAGCGTGCCCACGACCTGATCCACCGGGAGTCCTTCCCCAGTTCCAACGGCGTCATCCTTGCGGATGACGCCGTTTTGCGTTCTAGTGGACCGTGGCCTCCCCCCCTTTCCCTGTCTCCCGCCGCACGGTGCTGCGATGGCTTGCCCTTGCTCCCCTGCCTCTCCACGCCGCGGAAACGGTCACCTCTTCCCTTGCCCTAAGCGATCTCGCCGGCTCTGCCGGGTGGCCGGCGCCTCTGCAAAAACTCATCACCTACGCCCTGAGTCTGACGTCGCGGAAACTCGGATATCAGTTTGGATCGGCCGATCCGGACCAAGGCGGCATGGACTGTTCCGGCACCATCCATCACGTGCTCAAATCTTCCGGGATCAAGGAAGTCCCCCGCCAATCCGATGACTTTTACCGGTGGGCCGAAGCGGCCGGCACCGTAACTCCGGTCACCGGAACTCCGGCCCTGACTGATCCCGTGCTGGCCCGGCTCAAACCCGGGGATCTCCTCTTCTGGACCGGCACCTATGATACAGGAACCCGCGCCTTGCCCATCAGCCACGTCATGATTTATCTGGGCAGGACCACGGCCGGGAAGCCGGTCATGTTCGGGGCCAGCGATGGCCGCCCCTACCAGGGCAAACGCCAGAACGGGGTAAGTGTGTTTGATTTCCGGCTCCCCTCCGCCGACAGCAAAGCCCGCTTTGTCGGGTATGGCGGCGTGCCAGGAATGGATGTCCGGGGAGTCCCGGCAGCGCCTCCCGGGGGCTGAGATTGGAAACGCAGAGACGCAGGGAGCGCAGAGCAAGGAAGGAGCCTACCATAGCGTCTCCCCATCGCGGCAACCTCTGCGGCTCTGCGGTAAGATCCATTTTCCCGGACTATTGGAGCCGTCAGCGGGCCGCGTCCAGCCATTCTGATTTTTTAATGATATATTATAGCGCCTAGGAAAATCCCCTAAAAATATACTTGCAGAACCTCCCGGACTTTTGGCAGGCTACCGGTGCGCGGGATATTCCGACGTCTGGTTATGAAATCCAAAACTCTGCCACTGATGGCGGCTCTCATGGGGCCGGTGATGATGTTCACAGGTATCGCCACGGCTGGTCCCGGCAAGGAGGATTTGACCGGCGTGTATGAAGCCGGGCGTCAGGCCTTCCACAAAGGCGACCTCGCCAAGGCCAAAGTGGCCTTCAGCAAGGTGTTGCAGGCCAAACCGGACTTTGATCTCGCGCAAATCTACATGGCACAGATCCGCCATGCCGAAGCGCAATGGGCCGCACGGCCGCGTTCGCAAAAAATCGCCGAACAGGCCGTCGTGAAGGCGGTGGAACTGCAGGCCGTTTCCCTCGCCGATGCCTTGGAGGTGGCGCGCCGGGAATTGGAAAAAGCGGGGGGCGGCCCCACCGCCGGAGCCATCGCGCTGCTGACCGATTTGCCGGCCGGAGCCCTCGACCGGCCCGTGAGCCTGTCAGTGCGTAATATGCCCATGATGCAGTTTATGGATGCAGTCGCCTTCGCCGGGGACGTGAGGATCGCGTGTCACGCCAAGGGCCTGTCCGTCACCGCCAACCCCGCCACTCCTGACAAATTGGAACCGGCCCGCGCAGCCACCATCAAAGCAATGCAGGCCGCCGCCCAGGCGCAGGTGATTCCCCGGCTCACTTTTGATAATATTTCAGTGCCGGAAGCCCTGCAATGGCTGCAGCTCAAAGCCGACCGCCCCGGGGGACCGCTTATCGTGCTGCGCGGCCCGGTCCGGCCGGCCCGGGTGACACTGGATCTGCGCCACGTCAGCCTGTCCGATGCCTTGCGCAGTGTAGCCATCGTGGCGGATCTCGAATTATCGTGGCATCCCTGGGGCGCCGGCCTTGCCGCCAAACCACCTGTTCCGGTAATCGCCGCACCATCGGAGACCCGTTAAGAGACCCGCCCGGTCAAGCTGGCAGCAATTCCGCCGCAGCCCCCTCATCCTGCCGCTCCATTCCTGGTGCTCCGGCATCCGTGGGAGGGGCGACCGGGTCTGCCAGCGCCCCGCGGATGGTGCGCAGGAAAGCATGCACATCCATCGGTTTGCTGAACACTTCCAAGGCCCCGTCCTCCTTCATCCGTTCGCGGTCCACCTCCAGATCGCCCGTCATGATAACAATCGGGATCTGTGCCGTCTCCGCCTCGCGGCGCAGGTTTTCCATCACAAACGCCCCGCCCCCGGCGGGCAAGTGCCAGTCCAGCAGGATCAAATCCGGACGTTCGCTGTGCGCCATCCGCACCGCCACGGCCCCATCGCCCGCCTCCAGGGCGGCAAATCCACACTGCCGCAGCACCGCCGTAATCCAGAGGCAGCTGTCTTTATGATCTTCAACGACAAGAATTCTTTTCACTGAAGGGAAAGGTTGGCTAAGGATCGGACGGGTGGAAATCTCTTATTTGATAGAGGTATTCACTATAATTATCAGAATCAAGTTGTCCAATCAATTCTGGCCCTGGGCCCCGGTGATTTACGGATTTGAAATCCCCCATGCCTCCGCTTCCCCGGTCAGGAACAACTGCCGGCGGCGTCCACCTCAGAAATCTCCTGCCATCAATGCAAGCATACGATTGCCCTCGACGGTCAACGTCGCGGTATTGCCGCTGCCACCCAGCATGGAGCGGGTGTTCCACGAATGGTAGCCGCCAAACGGCTTCACCCACGAGACGGTCGCGAAGGTGGCGGTCTGCGTGGCCGGGGCGATGGAGACAGGCACCCCGGGGCCGGTGAAGCTGATTTCCCAGGAGGCGGCCGCCGGTCCCTTTTGCCGCAGCCAGGGATATCGCTCCACCAGTTCCAGTTCCTGCCCGCGGTTGGGCACGAGGACTTTGTAATAAACTTCCTGTTTCCTGAGAAACTGGTCGGGCATCAGCAGCGGATCGGCATGATTGGCCGCCAGAAACTCCGATCCGTTCAGCCCGATCAGATTGGACCCATGATAGTTGCCATGTGGATTGGCGAGGCCTTTCGACTTGGCATTGAATTCATCAAACCGCTCGGAAATAACCAAACCAAGTTCCAAGTGCACATGGGCGCGGCGCCGGTCGATCCCGGACCCGGTATATCCCAGCATTCCCAGCGGACGGCCCCGTCCCACCGTCTGCCCCGCCAGTGCGGAGATGCTTTTTAAATGGGCGTACAAGCTGTAATAGACTCCCGTGGTGCCCACCTGATGCAGCAGCACCACGTAGTTGCCGTAATTGCTGGTGCGCGATGAACTGGTGACGTAGGCTACCACGCCGTCCGCGATGGCCCGCACTTCATCCTGCGGCTCTCCCTTCGCATCACGCACCGCCGGGGCAATATCGATGCCCTCATGGAATTTGGTGAAGACGGTCCCCTGCGCGGTCTGCCGCGGGTTCCGGACAAATCCATACGATCCACCTTCCCACACCTGAATCTGCCCTTCCGGGGTGTAGCGGTCCACAAACATGAAAAACTGCTCCGGCTGACTGGCAAAGATTGACTGGTTGTCCGTCGGCAGCGAAAACTCCAACAAGGGCTTTTCCACCACCGGAGCCGGCAATGTCGGCTCCATCGCTTTGGGCAGCGGATCCGGAGGCCCTTCCCTGACAGGCTCCGGCACGGCGGGCGCAGGTATTGTCACCGGGGCCACGACGGGCACGGTCGCCTCTTCAGGGGACTGCGCCGGTTTTCTGCCCATCCAGAAGAAAAGCGCCGCCAACCCCACCAAAACCAACACCGCGTTCCACCGACGCAATCCTTTTTCAGAACTCATGCCGCGGTGGATTACTGCTGGGGTGATTCCCCGCCGACCCGCTTCAACTTGCGGCTCTTCTCAAAGGCCTTGAAATCCTCCGGCGTCAGCCCACTCCAAATGATGATGCGCCGGTCCCTTGGGGCCCGGTCGATCCGCACGGTATCCACCGGCCGGCCATTCACAATGATCCTCGCCAGCTTCCCTTGGAACGTGGAGCACATCACCTGCACCGCCCGCGTTCCCTCATCATTCAAATACAAGGCGGCTCCGTAGGTGATGCCATCCTCCGACAGAAAGGGGGTATATCCGGAAAAATGCCGTCCACTCACTTCCGGCGAAATGCGGTACCACCGCGTCTCGCCGCCCTGTTCGTCAGGCCGCACCATGCGTTGCCCTTCATCCTCCGCTCCTTCTGGATGGATCGCGATGAATGGGCCGGTGTTCTTCGCCGCTGCCATCAGTCCTGCCGACAGCAATCCCATCACCAGCATTAAAATTCCAATCGTTCGTTTCATAAGCCCATCTTCGGGATGAACCAAAAAAATGCAAGCTCGCACCCTGGAGAGATGGCCCGTTTTTCGCTTTGATGGCTTTAATGAACGCCTCACCCCACTCCCCGTGGCACCGGACAACCCCTCCCCGTCTCCCCTCCCGAAATCTCTTGCCAATCCCCTCCCTTTAAGGAATCACCCACTGCATGACCGGACCGCTCCTCACCGAAATGCTCCAGGCCCGGCAGCAGCGGCGGCCTCATTTTCTCATCACGCTTGCCTCCACCCGCGGCTCGGTCCCCCGTCAGGCCGGCAGCAAGATGCTCCTCTATCCGGAAGGCTGTATTTCCGGCACCATCGGCGGCGGGAAATTCGAGTCCCTCGTCATTGCCGACGCCCTTGCCCTGCCCCGCCGGTCCCCTCCCCTCCTCCGCACCTATCCACTTCATGAGGCCTCCCCCGATTCCTTCGGCGCCATCTGCGGGGGCGAGGTCACCGTGCTGATCGAACCCCAGCTGCCCCCGCCCGCTCTCACCCTCGTCGGGGCCGGCCACTGTGCCCGCGCCCTGGGCTCCCTGGCCGGCACCTGCGGCTGGCATGTCACCGTGGTGGATGACCGGCCTGCCCAGCTCCTCGGTTTCCCAGCCGAGGAAATCATCACCACACCCGCTCCGGATTATATTGCCGCCCGCCCCTGGCAGGATGATGATGCCCTCGTGCTCATCAGCCACCACTATCAGGTCGACCGTGCCGCCCTCGCCGCCGCCCTGCGGCACCGCACCATGGCCTACCTCGGCATGATCGGCAGCCAGCGCAAGGTGCACCGCGTCCTGACCGACCTCCTCGCCGACGGCTTCACCCCTGCCGATTTCCATAACCTCCGCGCCCCCCTCGGCCTCGACCTCGGCGCCGACCATCCCAACGAGATCGCCCTCAGCATCCTCGCCGAAATCCTGACCGTCTTCAATCACACCACCGGTCAACCCCTCGCCCTCGACGTCAGCACCCTCACTGCCGTCCCCGGCGCCTGACCGCACCGGCTCCCCCACCCCGCGTTCCCTTTTTCCCAATCCCCTCCATGGACCTGAGTCTCACCCTGAACCACCGCCCCTGGTCGGGTCCCCTCACCGACCCCAGTCTCACGCTGCTGCAATTCCTCCGCCGCGAAGGTCTCACCGGCGCCAAGGAAGGTTGTGCCGAAGGCGACTGCGGTGCCTGTGCCGTGGTCCTGCTGGATCACGACGCCCACGGCCAGCCCGTCTGGCGATCCATCAATTCCTGCCTTGTCCCTGTCATCACCCTGCAAGGCCGCAGTCTCCTCACCTCGGAAGGAATCGGCTGCCCTGCCGAACTGCATCCGGTGCAGCAGAGCATGATCCACCACCACGGTTCGCAATGCGGTTATTGCACCCCTGGTTTCATCTGTTCCCTCTACGAAGGCTGGCACCGCGCCGACCTCGTCAGCCAGGCCCAGCTCACCGATCAGCTCGCCGGCAACCTCTGCCGCTGCACCGGCTACCGCGCCATCCACGATGCCGCCTGCGAAGCCCTGCAGAACCGCCCCACTCCGGTTCCTCCAGCCGGCCCGGTCACCTTTTGCCCGCCGCCACCCGCCGCGCTGGACACCCCGCTGCTCCACCGCCCTGCCACGCTGGCCGCGCTGCTGCAGCTCCGCGCCGGCCAGCCGGACCTACGCCTCGTCGCCGGGTCCACCGAGGTCGGCCTCGAGATCACCAAAAAGTTCCACCGCTTCCCCGCCTTGCTCTCCCCCGATGCCGTGCCGGAACTCCATGTCCTCCAGCGTCACCCTGCCCATTGGGAAATCGGCGCCGCCGTCACCCTGACAAATCTTGAGGACGCCATCGGCCCGGACTTCCCCTCCCTCGCCAAAATGTTATGGCTTTTCGGTTCCCGCCCCATCCGGAACCGCGCCACCCTCGGCGGCAATCTTGCCACCGCCTCCCCCATCGGCGACAGCGCCCCCGTCCTGCTCGCCCTCGGCGCCTCCCTCGTCCTGGCCAGCGTCCGCGGCACCCGCACCGTCGCTCTGGAGGAGTTCTTCACCGGCTACCGCCAGACCGTGCTCCTGCCTGACGAAGTCATCACCACCATTCTCCTCCCCCTCCCGGCCCCATCCCCCGGCACCCGCCATGAGCAATGGTATAAGATATCCCGCCGTCTGGAAATGGACATCAGCACGGTGTCAGGCAGCTTTGTGGTCCTGACAGGTTCCTCCGGGCTCATCACCTACGCCCGCCTCGCGTTCGGAGGCGTCGCCGCCACCCCGGCCCTTGCCCTCAAAACCGCCGCATGGCTGATCGGCCAGCCCTGGTCGGCCGGCACCTTCCTCACTGCTTCGGAAATCGCCGTCACCGAGTTTTCCCCGCTCAGCGATGTCCGGGGCTCCGCCGCCTACCGACGGCAACTCATCGCCGGCATGGTCCAACGGTTCCCCACCGATCCCCCCTGGGCCCGTCCGTCCGATCCGATCACGCCCATCGCGCCCATCCATCCGCGCCCCGAGCCTCACGAAAGCGCTCACCTGCACGTCACCGGCACCGCTTGCTATACGGATGACACCCTGCCTGCCCGCGGGGAACTCACCACCTGGCCCGTCACGTCCCCGCACGCCCACGCCCGCATCCTCCGGCGCGATGCCACCGCCGCCCGCGCCCTGCCCGGCATCCACGCCGTCCTTCTCGCCGAGGACATCCCCGGGCGGAATGACGTCGGAGCCGTCCGTCACGATGAGATCCTGCTCGCCGATCATGAGGTCCATTATCACGGACACCCTGTCGCCCTTGTGGTCGGGGAAACGGAGGCCCAATGCCGCGCCGCTGCCGCCGCGGTGGTGGTCGAATACGAACCCCTCCCCGCCATCCTCACGCTTCCCGAGGCTATTGCCGGGGATAGTTTTCACACCGATCCCGCCTCCATCCGCCGGGGGAATCCTGACAAGGAACTGAACCACGCCTCCCACCGGTTCAGCGGCGAATTCCACCTCGGCGGCCAAGAGCACTTTTATCTGGAAACCCACGCCGCCCTCGCCCTGCCCGGGCGCGATGGCAGCCTGCATCTCATCTCCAGCACCCAGCACCCCAGTGAAATTCAGGCCGTCGTCTCCCACGTCCTTCAACTCCCCCGCCACCAGATCACCGTGGAAAGTCCCCGCATGGGCGGCGGTTTCGGGGGGAAGGAAACCCAGGGCAATACCCCCGCGGCCCTCGCCGCCCTCGCGGCTATAAAAACCGGCCGTCCGGTCCGCGTCCGGTTCAACCGCGACCACGACATGCAATTGTCAGGCCACCGTCATCCCTTCCTCGCCCGCTACGACGTTGCGCACGATGCCGACGGTTACCTCCTTGCGGTGAAATCCGACCTCGTCTCCAATGGCGGCTGGGCGCTCGATCTTTCCACCGCCATCACCGACCGCGCCCTCCTTCACCACGACAACGCCTATTACATTCCACACGTCCATCTCACCGGCCGCGTCGCTAAAACCAACCTCGCCAGCAATACCGCCTTCCGCGGCTTCGGGGGCCCGCAGGGCATGCTTGTCATCGAGGAGATCATCCATCAGGTCGCCCGCCGCTGCCAGCTCCCGCCCGAGCTCGTCCGCGAGCGGAATCTCTACCACGGCACCGGCGAAACGAACATCACCCACTACGGCCAGTGCCTCGGCGACCAACGACTCCCCCGCATCTGGCAGGAACTCAAGGTCTCCTCCGACCTCCGCAGCCGCCGCGCCTCCCTGGCCGTTTGGAATGCCGCCAGCCCGCACCACAAACGCGGCCTCGCCATCACCCCGGTGAAGTTCGGCATCTCCTTCACCCTGACGCATCTCAACCAGGCCGGCGCCCTCGTCCTCATCTATCAGGATGGCACCGTGCAGGTGAACCACGGCGGCACCGAAATGGGCCAGGGCCTGCACACCAAAATCCGCACCATCGTCTGCCGTGAGCTCGGCCTCACTTCCGACCGGGTGCGGATCATGCCCACCCGCACCGACAAGGTCCCCAACACTTCCGCCACCGCCGCCTCCAGCGGCACGGACCTCAATGGCGCCGCCGTCGGCCACGCCTGCCGCCTCCTCGCCGGCCGCCTGAAACCGATTGCCACCGCCCTTCTGAAATCCCCACCCGGGCCGGACCTCACCTTTTCCCACAACCACATCACCGACGGCGAAAACACCATCGCCTTTGAGGAAGTCGTCATGCGCGCCTACCTCGACCGCATCCCCCTCGCCGCTACCGGTTCCTATGCCACCCCGGAGATCGGGTGGGACCGCACCACCGGCACCGGCCGCCCCTTCTTTTATTTTGCCTGCGGCGCCGCCGTCTCCGAGGTCGAAATCGACGGCTTCAGTGGCGCTGTGAAATTGCGCCGGGTTGATATCCTGCACGATGTCGGCGACTCCCTGAATGAAGGAATCGACCGCGGCCAGATCGAAGGCGGATTCGTCCAGGGCATGGGATGGCTCACCATGGAGCAGCTGGTCTGGGATGACACCGGCCGCCTCCTCACCCATTCTCCTGACACCTACAAAATCCCCGCCATGGGAGACACCCCGCCCGACTTCCGCGTCCAGTTCCTCTCCGAAGCAACCCACCCCGGCACCATCCATGGCAGCAAAGCCGTCGGCGAACCTCCCCTCATGCTGGCCATCTCCGTCCGCCACGCCATCCTCGACGCCCTCGCCGCCTTCCCCCACAGCACCCCGGAAACCCTCGCCTCCCCCGCCACCGGCGAAGCCATCCTCCAAGCCCTCCACCCCACCCGCTAGACTGGACCCGGCTACTCCCAGCTCGTCTTTTACAATGCCGGCACCAAGGTCAGCACAATCAATACCGCCACCGGCGCGCACAGCCTGTCCCAGGTGATCCTCAACCCCGTCACGCGGCGCCTGCAGGTGGAATTCATCCGCGGCAAGGCGGCCGTGAGCCCGGGAATCACTTACGCGCTGCAATGCGGTTCCAGCACGGACGCATTCCAAGTCACCGGATCCAGCCAACCGGGACAGGATTCCAGGGAGGGGTTGATTTCACGAGGAGAGGGCGCTTTCGACCTGCCTGGCTGCTGCCCTGGCTGATCAGCGAAGGAACAAACCTGCGGTCGGATGAAAGTAATCCATCCCCGTGCGGATATTTGTAGGTTTTCCTGCCTGCAAAGAGTGCAGGACTGCACCTGCCCCGGAAATGCTGTCACGATTGCCCCGCACCACTCCAACTTCCACCCTGCACCCCAACTCTCCGGACTCAGCGTCGGAATGGCCGGTGCCAGTCTTCATCGACCCGGACAGGAAACGCGTTGAGATACGTCAATTGTGAAATTGCCACACCCCACCCCGATCCAGCCTACCTCTCAAGCCAAATACGCCTGATCCCGCTGCCATTCCCATGAAATCCTCATCCCTCCTCCTCCGCTTCACCACCTTCAGTATCGCCATCCTGGCAGGCACCTGTCCGGCCGAAGACAAACCGAAACCGCCGGAACCACCCGCCTATCTGTCCCCGGAAACCGCGGGCCCCGACTTTGCCCTGCAAGGCGAATACGAAAGCTCCCCTGGCGGATTCAAACTGGGCGCAGATGTGATTGCCCTGGGAAATAACAGCTTCCGGGCGGTCTTTCATCGGCAGGGTCTGCCCGGAGCAGGCTGGGACGGCTCCCCCAAGGTGGTGGCAGAAGGCAAACGTGAGCTAGACCTCCTCCGCTTCCAGGGCGGGTGGACTGCCGTGCTGGACCCATCAGGCCTGAGCGGCCAGACGGACCAAGGCGAAACCTTCCGGCTCAAACGCGTGGAACGTCACAGCCCCACCGAAGGCGCGAAGGCTCCTGCGGGGGCGGTCATCCTCTTTGATGGCAGTGGGGTGGACGCCTGGCATGATGGCCGGATGGACGATCGCCACTGGCTCGCCAGCGGCGGAAAAACCAAAGAGACCTTCCAATCCTTCCAACTGCACCTCGAATTCATCCTTCCTTTCAAACCGCTGGGACGGGGGCAAAGCCGGGGGAACAGCGGGGTCTATCTGCAGGACCGCTATGAATTGCAGGTGCTGGACAGTTTCGGGCTCAAGGGCGAGGACAACGAATGCGGGGGCATTTACCGCAACAGCGCCCCGAAAGTGAACCTGTGTTATCCCCCCCTCCAGTGGCAGACCTACGACATCGATTTCACCGCGGCCACCTTCGACGATTCCGGCAAGCGGACCAAACCCGCCGTGGTCACCGTGAAACACAACGGAATCATCGTCCAGGATCACTTGCAGCTCAACTCCGCCACCCCGGGGGGCGGCTTCGAAACGGAAGTCCCCGCGCCCGGAGCCCTGCAATTGCAAAACCACGGCAACCCCGTCTTCTATCGGAATATCTGGCTGGTCAGGAAATAAAACGGCCTTCTCCCACCGACAGACCTGCCGGCGTGGCGGGACGTTCTGTCCATCGCCGCGAAGCTCCAGGAAAAGCGACCAACGTGCTAAATCATGCCACGCGGCCCCTGCCCTTCCGGCCTCAGGGCAGGATGTAGTGATACAGGGCGGAGGATCCGTCGGTGAATGTCATCAGCACCAGCAAGCGCCCTTCCGTGCTCAACGGGGTGCGGCCGGAACCGGGGGTGGCTGGCAGGGAGATATTCGAGACGGTGCGGATGTCCCCGGGGGCGAGCGTGAAGGCCGTGCCTTCGCGCAGGGCGGGCGTGAGATCGCCGGCCGCATTGCGCAGCCAGAGGCCGCGGTCATTGCTGGCGGTAACCCCGGTGGCCGTGCTCACGGTCAGGGTAGCAGTGAAAACTTCACCGCCATCCTCCGCCACAAAGGGCACATCAAAGCTGGCGAAAGTCGCACTGCCCGCACCGGGAGCCGCAAAACCTTTCCGGGCGGCAAGAGTCAGCGTGTTGCCCGTGAAACGTGAACGGACCCAGAGTCCCGCGTTGTTGGCCGAGGTGACACCCGAGCCGGTGCGCAGGGCGGTGCGGAAGGCCAGCTCGTTGCCGCTGTTCAGGGAGGCGCCTTCGGTAAAGCCATTGAACAATCCACCAGCCGCCACCCCGGCCGCTTGGAATCCTTCGCGGGCGAGCAGATTGACCACGCCGTTTTCAAGGACCCAGAGCCCGGTTTCGTTCGAATTGGTCACGCCGCCGCTGCCCGTGCCCAGAGCGGAACGGAAGGCCATCGCCCCGTCGCCAAAGGAAGGCTGCAGGGGTTGCCCAAACAGTGCTCCGGCGGGGGTGCCCGGTGCGGCGTTGCCACTGCGGGCCACCAGGCCGAATTGCGCCGGATCCCACATCCACAAGCCATAACGGTTCGCCGTGGTGATCGTGCCGCCGGTTTTCATCAAAGTGGAAAATCCCAACTGGCCGGCGCCATTGGAAACCAGACCAACTGCCGTGAGAGTGTCAAACAGACCGGTGGTGCCGGGCGCCGCCTGATTCTCGCGGACCAGCAGGCGGGCCGGGGCCCCGAACGTCGCCCACAGACCGGTGTCGTTGGCCGTAGTGATCGCCAGGGAAGAGTTTGTCTTCATGCTGCCGGCGAAAGCGTAGTTGCCTCCCGCCTCCAGGGTGGCGACAGCCGAGAGCACGTTGAACCGGGCCGCGGCCGGCATGCCCGGCACCGGATCATTCTCCCGCGCCACCAGAGAGGCCGCGCCATTGCTGCGGTGCCAATAACCGAGGTCGTTGGAGGTGGTCACACCTCCGCTGCCAGTGCGCAGTTTGCCGAAAACAAGCAATTCGCCGTCGCCCGCCGCCCAGGGGCCGGTAGTGACGGAATCGAAAACAGCTCCGGTCACTCCCGGGGCGGCCGCAGCCTGCACCGCGACCGCTTCCAACCCGGCGGGGCCTTCCGTCCAAATTCCGGTCACGGTGCCAGCCGTGGCGCGGAATGACGCGCGTCCTGCCGCATCGCTGACATAATCCGTCTGGAAGGTCGAGAAGGCCGCGCCGGCCGCTCCCGGGGCAGTGTGGCCGGTGCGGGCAATGAGTTGCCATGGCCCCGTGCTGGCGACGGTGATAGTGGCCGCGGTCGCCGGGGAAATATCGGAGCCATCGGAAACGGTGAAGGTGAATTCATCCGTACCGGCCCATGCCGGATTCGGCGTGTAAGTCCACGCCGCACCGGAACCGCTGAGGATGCCCCGGGCGGGTGATGAGGCGACATTCCATGTCAGCGCATCACCTTCCGCATCCGAACCCGTCAGGGTCAGGGCCACGGGAATCCCCACTTCCGTGACGGCATTCACGGCTGTCGCGACCGGGGCGTCATTCACCGCCGTCACGGTAAGACTGACCACAGCTGGCGTTGAAACCGCGATGCCATCCCCTGCCGTGAAGCTGAAACTGTCCGCGCCATTCCAATCCGGATCAGGCGTGTAAACCAACCCCGCTCCGGCCCCGCTGAGCGTCCCATGGGCGGGAGGCACCGTGACGGCAAATGTCAGGGCACCCCCGTCAATATCACTGCCGGCGAGGGTGAGCGGGACCGCCAGGTCCTCCGCTGTGGTGATCGACTGTGTCACCGCCTCCGGCACGTCATTCACAGGCGTGACCGAAACCGCCACTACCGCAGGCAGGGAGTCATCCGTGCCGTCGCTGACCATGAAGGTGAATTCATCCGCACCGCTCCAGTCAGGCTCCGGAGTGTAGATAACGTCGGGCAGCGTGCCGCTCAAGCTTCCATGCAGCGGCGGTGCTGTGATGACAAATGTCAGTGTATTCCCCTCGGCGTCCGTGCCGGCGAGGCTCAGGGCAGCAGGGGTATCCTCCGCAGTGGCCACCGCCTGGGCCACGGCTACCGGCGCCGTATTGGTGGCCGATACGGTAAGGGTGACGGTTGCCGCCGGAGAGGTGCCGGCCGCATCCCCTGCGGTGTAAGCGAAACTGTCGGAGCCATTCCAATTGGGCTCCGGCGTGTAGATCATGGCCGGGGCCGAACCACTGAGCGTGCCGTGTCCAGGTGGCACCGTAATCAGATACGTCAGGACATCCCCCTCCACATCCGTCGCCTGCAAGGGGGTTGGCACGGGGACGTTTTTCATCGTCGCGAAAGTCTGATCCTTCGCCACCGGCACATCATTTACCGGTGCCACGGTGATCGTGACCGCCGCCGGCACAGCGGCGCCCGCCGCATCATGGGCAGTGAATTCAAACTGATCCGGGCCATTCCAATCCGGCGCCGGGGTATACGTCAGCGCTGGAGCCGTGCCGCTGAGCAAACCATGGGCAGGTGGCACCGTGACCGTGAATGTCAGGACGTCGCCGTCCATATCTGACGCGGTCAGGGTCACGGGCACTGCGGTGTCTTCATCGGTGACGGCCGACTGTGCCTCAGCTAGCGGCACGTCGTTCACCGGAGTCACGGTGAAGGAAACCACGGCGGGTGCCGAAGTCAGCGTATCGTCACTTAGGGTGAAGGCGAAGCTATCCGTGCCATTCCAGTCTGCCTGCGGCGTATATATCAAGGCCGGAGCGGCGCCGGTGAGAATGCCATGAATGGGCTGGGTGGTGACGACATAAGTCAGCCCATCGCCGTCGGCATCGTTGCCGGCCAGCGTGATCGCGCCCGCCGTATCTTCCGCCAGGGTGACGGCCTGCGCGGCCGCCAACGGGGTGTCGTTCACCGGTGCCACCGTGATCGTGACGGTGCCGGGGAGGGAGTTTGCCTGACCATCGTTGGCAAGGAAGGTGAATGAATCCACGCCCTCCCAATCGGCATCCGGGGTGTAGGTGAGGTTTGCCCCGGTTCCACTGATTGCGCCATGGGCGGGACCATCGGCGACGGTGAAGGTCAGGAGATCTCCTTCCGGATCGGCACCTGCCAGAGTGACGGCAATGCCGGTGTCTTCAAGGGTCGTGAAATCCGCAGCGGCAGCCACCGGAAAGTCATTGACGGGCGTCACCGTGAGGGAAACCACCACCGGATCAGAAGTCGCCAGGCCGTCGCTGACGGTGAAGGCAAAACTGTCCGCCCCGGACCAACCGGCCGCGGGCACAAAAGTCAGGTAAGGCAGCACGCCGGTGAGCAGGCCGTTGGCCGGAGCGGCCGTCAGGGTGAAGGTCAACAGATCTCCATCGGCATCGGTCCCGGCCAGGTTGATGGCCGCATCGATATCTTCCGCCGTGCTGACGGACTGCCCTAGCGCGAGGGGGGCGTCGTTCACCCCGCTGATGTTCAGTGTGACCGTGACCGGTGCGGAGATCACCCGGCCATCATTGACAGTGAATTGAAAGCTCGTGCTGCCTTGGAAATTGGCTGGCGGCGTGTAGGTCAAATCCGGAGCGGTTCCGGTGAGGGTTCCCACCGCCGGTGGGGTGGTGACAGCATAAGTCAGGACATCATTTTCTTCATCAGTGCCCCCCAGGGTCACCGCGAGCGGGGCATCCTCATTACCCGTGAAGGCGGCTTCGTTGGCCAGGGGAGCGGAGTTATGAACGATGGAGAAAGTATCCCGCACCACCCCGGTGCTGTTGATGAACCGCGCCACCAGTTCGCGCCCGGTCACATCCAGCACCACCGAACCCAACTCGGTGCGGTTCACCGCCATGGCCGCGTGATTGAGGGTGGCGACGGTCAGCTTGCCAGAGGACCCCGCAACGGTGAAGACCGCCCCATTGTGCGGGCCAGGGCTCTTGACATAAGGGCCGTCCACGGCCGGATCGCCCAGGCCCGCCTGCTTCACCATGGTGGCAGGATCGAAGGTGCTGCTGACGTCGTAATGGCCATCAATGAATTTGGAGCGCTGATAGTTGTGCTCGTGGCCGAAGAGCAGCAGGTCCACGCCATGGTTTTCCAGGATGGGCACGAAAACCTCGCGCATATTTTTCATCTTGCCGGAGTCGGTCGTGGCCACATCTGAGTCATGGGAGCCCTTGCTGTAGGCGGGATGGTGCCAGAAGGCGACGGTCCACTCCTGCAGGTTGGCATTCAAATCCTGTTCGAGCCATGCCGCCATGTTGCCGGTGGCCAGTAGACTGGTGCCCTCGGAGTCGAGACAGACGAAGTGGATATTCCCGACATTGAAGGAGTAATACGCTTCCGTGCCGGAAGCGACGCCCCCCGCTTCGCCCGCCTTGGGCATGGTGAAGCTATCGTAATACGGACCGCTCTGGGTGGAGGAACTCGCGCTCCCGGCATCGTGGTTGCCGAAGGTCGGCCAGAAGGTCGTATTCCGCATCAGGGTCGGGTAAACGTTGAAGAACTTGTTCTGGAATTCCAGATCGGTGCCGGTCTCGTAGACGGTGTCCCCCAGCACCAGCACCCCGGCCAGTTCCTGGGCGCCATTCCACGTATAGAAGGCGTCTCGCACGGCGGTCTGATTGGCGTCACCGGTGCCGGGATCACCCAGCACCCAGAAGCGATAGGGTTTCACCGTGCCGGTGGCCGGATGCGTAGTGAAATAAAAGCTGCTGCCGGAGCTGAGGATCCCGCCGGAAGGGCCCGCCCCGTAATAATACCGGGTATCCGGCGTCAGGCCGGTGACGGTGATTTCGTGTTCGGTCTTCAGGGTGGCGCCCACGACCGTCGTAGTCAGGGCGGCCGGGCTGAGACCATAGTCGAGCCGCGAAATCGTGGCCACGTCGGTGCGCCAGCGGACCGTGGCGCGGTCGGGGCCGGTCATCTGCACATACGGCCCGCGGGTGATGGCCGGCTGGCCTTCGTAGAGACGGAGATCGAAGCTGAGATCACTGCTGTTCGCCGCGCCCTGGTGGACTTCCACCGCCAGCACATTGCGGCCCGCCAACAGTAGATTGCTGCCCAGGGTGGTGGTGTAAAAAGTGCTCTCGGCGGGAGCTCCGATGCTTGCGGAGGCGAGGGTGTTCCAGGAAACCGTGCCGGCCGGCATGCCGCTGCGGAGGATTTCCGTGCCATTGAGATACACCACTGCGCCATCGTCCCGCAGCAGATCCAGTTTCAGGCCGGAGGTGATCACCCCGGGATTGGCCAGCTGGAATTCGTGGCGGAAGTAGGTAGTGATATAGCGATTATTCGCATCGGTACCATAACCAACCACCTTGGCCTCGTCGCCGTCGCCGTAGCCCAGCTGGGCGGGGCCGGAGGACCAGCTGGTGTCATCGAAGGAGGGTGCGCGCCAGGCGGTGCCCTGATTGCTGCCGTTATCCTGATACTTCCACGTGGCACCGGACGTGACGAGGGTGTCCAGCACGGAAGCCGACACCGTCAGGTTCACGGCCGCGTCCGCCGAATCGAATTCCCCGTCGTTCACGCGGTAGGTGAAGCCATCGGTCCCGGCATAACCCGCCGCCGGCAGGTAGCTGAGCTGGGGCGCTGTTCCCGTCAGGGTCCCATGCGCGGGCAGGCTGAGCACGGTGTAGGAGAGCGGGCTGTTCTCCGGATCGCTGCCCGGAAGGGTGACCGTCGCGGGGGTGTCCATTTCCACGGCAAGCGCGAGCCCGGCCGCCACCGGCGCGTCGTTCACGGGCGTGATCGTGATGCTGACCGTGGCGGGGAGCGAGGTCGCACTCCCATCGCCTGCCGTCCAGATGAAGGAGTCGCCCCCATCCGCGTTGGCCGCCGGGGTGTAGGTCAGGTTCGGTGCTGTGCCGGAAAGCGTGCCCTTTGCCGGCGGTGCCGTGATCGTATAAGTCAGGGCGGAGCCTTCCGCATCGGTGGCCGTCAGCACCACCGCGGCACTGGAATCCTCATTCAGGGTCACAGCCTGATTTTCCGCCACTGGCGCGGCATTGAAGGGCGGCACCGTGAGCCACACGGTGGCGGGAGGCGAGGTGGTGATGCCGTCGCTCAGGGTGAAAGTGAAACTGTCCGTCCCCACATACCCAGCCTCAGGGACGTAAGTCAGGGTGGGCGGCAGGCCGCTCAGGGTGCCGTGGGCCGGGAGCGAGGTGATGCTGTAGGTCAGGGTCTCCGCCGGCAGGGCATACCGGGCAAACTGCCTGGGCTCGCCGCCCACGAACAACCGCTGGCGGTCCGGCGTGAGAGCCAGCGCTTCGGCCTGCGTCACCGCCGTGGTGAAGCCGCGTTGTTCCAGCACCACCCCACTTCGGCTGACCCGGATGATCTTGCTGCTCTCATGGCTCAGCAGCAGCACGGTGTCCGTGGCCTGGTCAAACGCCATATCCCCCACGTCCGTGGCCACCGCTGCGGCAAAGATACTGGCATTCAAATCGCAGAGCACGGTGGAGACCCCCGTCGCCGGATTCATGGTATAAATCTGCCACGTCCCGCCCGAGGGCTTCTCCGCGACGTAATACAGCAGGTCCCGGCCGGCATCGTAACACAGGCTCTCAATGCCCAGATTCAGCAGGCTGCCCACCCCTGTAGTCCACGTCTGATTGCCCGCCGCGGTGCGGCTCAGCGTGGTGGCCCCGGGGGCGATGGTGCAGATCGTGATGCGTTGGAAATCGTTCTCCTCCGCGATGGCGTAGGTGTTGCCATACATCCACGCGATGGCCTCTGTATCCTGGAATCCACTCTGCGTGATGGTGCGCAGATGCGTACCGTCCGCCGTATACTCATAACTGGTGCCTCCCCCGTTGGAGACATTGCGGATCAGGAAAAGCGTGCCGCTGTCCGCGTTCCAGGTGGCCCCGGAAAGCCCATCGGTGATAGCCGTCAGGCCGCTGCTGTAAAACTCCTCCGTATAGTCGGGCAGTTGTCCCAGGCGGCTCTCCACATCGCTGCCACTCATCGTCACCGTGGTCGCGGTCCCATTCGCCACCGGCACCGTCTGTCCATGGGCCACCGGGTCGTCATTCTGCCCGGCGACCGTCAGCGAGACCGTCGCGGCGGCCGAATCATAGGTGCCGTCATTCACTTTGAAGGTGAAGCTGTCCGGTCCGGTGGCATCCGCCTCCGGCAGGTAGGTCACCGCCGGGGGCGTGCCGCTGAGGATGCCTTTGGCCGGAGCCGTGACAATGGTGAACGTCAGCGGCGATGCCTCCGGATCGGACCCTGTGAGGGAGATCGCGGCAGCGGTGTCCTCATTCAGGGTGACCGCTTGGGCATCGGCCACGGGAACTCCCACGGGCGGCGCGCTGGCGGTGACGTTGAATTCCAGATCGAACGTCAGGTCGCTGCTGGTGGCATTGCTTTGGTGGACCTCCACCGCCAGCACATTGTCTCCATCCACCAGCAGGGCGGCATTCACCGCGGAGGCCAGCAGGGTACTCTCATCCGTCCCGCCGATCGCCGCGGTGGCCAGGGTCGTGGAGGTGATCGTGCCCGTGGGCATGGTGTTGCGGTAGATCTCCGTTCCATTCAGATAGACCACCACCCCGTCATCCCGGCGCAGCCGCAGATTGGCCGCGGTGACGGCCGCCGCGCTGTCCACGGTGAAGTGTTTGCGGAAATAGGTCGTGATGAATTTCGCGGAGGCGTTTGCGCCGTAACTTACGATCGTGGCCTCATCCCCATCGCCGTAGCCCAGCTGTCCCGCTCCTTGGGCCCATGCCGTATCGGCAAAGGCCGCCGCCCGCCAGGCCGTGCCCTGATTGCTGCCGTTATCCAGATACTTCCAGACCGACTGGAGCGGCACGAGGGTGGTGGTGGTTTGTGCCTGGCCTGTCAGGGGAAGTGCAGAGAGCAGGAGCAGCAGAAAAAGCCATTTCATAGGGGTAGCATGGTGATGATCATTCAGCAAAAAGCCCTGATTGGGCATTCCCTGTTCTTATAATATGGAATTTTTATTGTTTTGTGACATATTATTTTGATTTTCTTCGCTTTCCGCCAGATTTTCTCATTTTTGAATCAATAAAATGACAATTACTGCCAAGCCAAGGCACCCCCTTCCATCCTGACCTGAAACGACTACCCACTTCCTTCCCGGCGCCTTCTGCGTTTCTGCCGTCAAACCCAGTTCCAGCTTGCTATCTTCCGGCCGGACCCATATTTTAATATCCAATGTGGCGCCGCGCTTCACCACTTATCTTCCTGCCTGCGGCTGTCCTGGGCTTGGCAGGCCCGGCCGCCGTACACGGACATGGAGACGTGCATGAAGCCATCGTGATCCTCACGCGGGCGATCTCCGACCAGCCTGGCAAAGCCGCCCTGCACTTCGAACGGGCTTCCCTCTACGCGCAGTTTGATCACTTCCCCGAGGCCCTCGCCGATCTGGCCATCGTGGAGACCCTCCTGCCCGGCCACGACCCCGCCCTCGCCCTCCGTGGCAATGTCCTCCGCCGCAGCGGCAAGCCTGCCGAAGCCCGCACCGTTCAGGAGGCCTTTCTGAAAAAAGTGCCGCAGGACGTGCGGGTGCGTTTCGATTATTGTCAGACCCTGGCGGATCTCCATGAGACCGGCGCGGCCGTGCGCGAACTGGACCGCCTCATGGCCGCCTCCCTGGCCCCCCCGCCGGATACCGTGGCACTGCGGCTCCGCCTCACCGAATCCACCGATGCCGACGCCGCCCTCACCTGGCTGGAGACGTTCCTGGCCAAACATCCCCTGCCCGTCTTCGAGGAGGAAGCCCTGCGTCTCGAGATCAAACTCGGCCGCACCCCTGCCGCCTTGCAGCGACTTGATGCCATGATCGCCACCGCCCCGCGGCCGGAATCCCTCCACCTCCGCAAGGCCCGCCTCCTCGCCACCACCGGAGATCAGGCCGGCGCCCAATCCGCGGCCCGCGCCGCTCTCACCGCGATCGCCCGGCTCCCTGTCCACCTCCGCAGCACGCGCGTCTGTACGGATCTCGAGCTGCAGGCGAAGACCCTTTTGTCACCCTGACATCGCCCCGGGGGCCAGCATTGCCGTACAACCGGCCCTGCGGCGGGCTAGAAATCGCAGCCAAGCCGAACACCGAGCCGCCAATCGTGGAATTGGCCTTCCTGACGCTGCAGCGCGCCTTGGATCCACCAGTGGTCATTGATCCGCCATTGGTGCAATGCTTCCCAGGCGTGGCGGTCCCGGCCGGTGGCCGGCTCGCTGCCCGGCTCCACGATCACGGCGAAGGAGGTGGTATCCTCATCGCGGCCGGGGAGCAGGCCTTGGTAGGAGAGACCGGCCGCGATGCGGTGCTCGCGTTGGTAACCATCGGCCTGCGCCGTAGAGATGCTGGCAAACCCTGACAATCCCTGCCAGGTCTGCGTGGATTCAGACCAAAGTTTGAAATCAGCGAAGGCATAGAGTCCCCATGATCCACCCCCGGCCGGAATCCACCATCCGCCGAACCCGGCAAAGCGATGCCGCCATCCCTGTGCTTCAGTGCCTTCATCCCGCCACCCGGCTTCCGCCAGGGTGAGGGTGCGGTCCCATCCGTCCGCGTACTTCACCAGGGCCCGGCCGCGGATTTCGGTGTCACGCTCCAACAGCCAGGTGGCGGCCTGGGCATACAGATGGGCCGTGGGTTTCCATTCCATCCGCAGGGACGGAGCGGAGATGGGGTACAGGTCCAACAAGCCAAGGGCGCCCGGCGAGAACTCGCCTGTGGCCCGGGAAGGCATGCGGACAAAAGTGCCCGCAGAGGGCATGGAGTGGAAGAACCACCCGGGATCGACCTTGCCGGCCAGTGCGTTGAAATGGTCGCTGCCATCCCAACTGAGCCACGTTTGATAGAGGCGCAGATTCCAGTCCCAGGATTCCTCCGCGCCCCAGACGAGCGAGGGGCTGACGCGGACGTAAAAGTCATCGGCTCCTATCAGGGTGCCCAGATCGGCTTCGGCCCAGGCGCTGGCCTCGGCATTGGAGAGCCATGAACCGGTGTGGGATTCATGGATGAGGTCGCCGGAGAATCCCCCGCCAAAGGACAACCCGGGGGATTCCAATGCCGGGGGCGGGTCCGCAGGCAATTCCCCGGCCCAGCCATGGGAGACCATGGCAGAGCACATCAGGCATCGCAGCAAGGCACTCCCTTTCATGACCGGGACGAACGCTCCCAGCGTCCGGAATTGGAGGAGAAGATTCCCCTGATCCAACCGAGCAGGCTGGTGGGCAGGATGAGCACGAGAAAATAACAGGGATAGACCAGGGCCAGCGGCAGATACCGCCAGGGGAGGCGGGTGTAGTGCCCGTCGTAGAGCATGGCCATGGCGGTCTGGCAGAAAAACAGGGCCATCCCCAACCCCTGCCAGAAGCCGGGCGTCCAGCGGGCCGGGCCGCCAGACCCCATCCAGCCGGCCACCCCCGCGGGCAGATGCCAGACCAGCAGCACCGCCCAAAACATGCCCAGCAGGGCCTCGCCGGCGAACACCGCGAGGGCCGGATTGCGGCTGCGCCGGACATCGCCATGGACCCGCAGCACCTCCGCCAAGCCCTGGCTCCACCGCACCCGCTGCTGCCACAGGTCCCTCAGGGTATGCGGCACCTCCACGCCCACCAGGGCCTGCGGCACGTAGACGAGACGGTGGCCGCTTTTTTGCAGGCGCCAGCTCAGCTCGATGTCCTCGGTGATGGAGGGGGACGCAAACCCGCCGGCGGTTCTGACAATTTCCGTGCGGAAGCAGCAGGCAGCTCCGCTTACGGTAAACAAGCCGCCCCATGCACTGTTGGCGCGTTTCAGCAGACCGATGATGCTGGCGTATTCCACCACCTGCAGCCTGGCCAGAAGGTTGCCGGCCTGCTTCACCCGCACGTTGGCGGTGGCTCCCGCCACCCCGGGGTCCCGGGCAAAAACTTCCGCCATGACCCGCGCCGCCGGGCGCCCGAGGTGGGTGTCGGCATCAATCACCATGACCAGTTCCGACGTGAGCCCTGACAAGGCCTGCTCCAGCACTTGGCTCTTGCCCACATTCACCGGGTGCTCGTGCAGCCGCACGCCCCGGCTTTCATAACGTCTTGCAATGTCCGCCGTGCCATCGGTGCTGCCATCCGACAGGACATGGATTTCCAATCCCGGGTGATCGCTGTCCAGCAGGGCCAGCAGGCATTCTTCCAGGACTTTGGCTTCGTTCCTGGCAGGCACCAGCACCGCGACGGAAGGAAGGTCCTCCAGGAGGACGGGGGCCTCGGGCCGCGCCTCCCGGCGGAGCACATGGACCGAAGCCCCGATCATGACATACAGGCACAGCAGCGCAGGGAATGCCGCCGCCCAGAGCCCGGACCACTCATTGAATGCAGTCATCATTTTCCGAGGCCCGCCGTTTCCAGATGCCCGATGCCGTGCAGCACATGATGCGCGGTGCCGTCCAGGGTGAGGAACCGGCAATCCCCCCGGGCCTTCACCTCCCGGATGAATCCACGCAGGGCGGCGAAATTGTCCGGTTCCGTGATGAGCCACTGATGCACATCCAGCACAAAACACGGCTCATGCGCATCGGCCACCACCTTGAGCCGGTCGCTCCAGGCCTGCTGCATCTGCGGAGCGGTCAGGCCTTGGATCCGGCGGGCATCCCAATCGTTCGGCACCACAAATGGCACCAGCACGATGCCGTGACTGGCATCGGCGGTATGTGCCGCAAGACGCGCTTCCTCGTATCCCGTCAGAGGATCATAGGCCACCGACCCGTCATAAAAATAACCACGCTCGATCAGCCGGTCCCGCGCGGCATCGGTGATGCTGTTGCGCGGCGCCCCGAATCCGGTGAGGGGAAAACCATGCTCCCGGAAGACATCCGTCATGTGGTCGATCACATGGAGCTGGGCTTCCGCCGGCAGGGAGTCGATCTGTTCGTGGTCGTAGCCGTGGCCGGCAATTTCATGTCCCTCGCGGACCGCCCGCCGCAGGATGCCGGCCTGCAATTCCGCCAGCCGGCCCACCGTGACAAAGGTGGCGGGAATCTGCTCCGCAGCAAAGAGATCCAGCAGCTTCCCGATCATTTCCGGCTGGATCGCCTCATAACTGCCCGTGTGGTCCGGCTCGGTGTCGATGCGGATGGTCACGGCCGTGAACGGCGGAGGCGGCATGGCCCCGGAGGGCTCCATCTGGCCCAGCGATCGATGCAGCAGGTGGAAGACGCCATCATGCCATCCGCCATAGTTGAACCAGGCCACGGGACAGCCGGTTCCCTTCAATGCATCGAGGGTAACCATGGTGCGGTGCACCGACATGTCAGCATCCAGCAGGCAGGAAAGCCGTGCGTTGCCTTCCACCTTCCGTTGCGCCATGGCCACGCCCTTGGTGAGCCAGGCTGGGGATTTCCCCCAGTCGTCCCAGTAGCCCATCAGCACAATCTCATCCACCCCGGCGCGGCACATTTTCTCCAAATCCTGACCGGACTGCGTGTTCAGGGAATAGTCCTCCGCACTGAACGGCAGCACACTGGCACCAAACCACAGCCTGCGCTTCACCTGCGTGAGGTAATCGCGCATGGTATCCAGCGCGTCGTGGATGGTGTCCCCCCGCAGGGCCGTCCATTGTGCCCACAACGCGGAATTTCCGGTGGCGGCCCGGCGGATGTCCGGAGCCGTCAGAGCCGGCCCGCCCTGACGTTTTGCGAGGGCTCCGAGGCAGGAGTCACACACACAGGAAAAATCGTCATCATACCGGATGAAGTCAGTGTAGATGCCTGCCAAGTATTCCCCGGCCACCTCCGCCGCTTCCGCCAGCAGGGCGGCTTCGTGCGCCACCGCTTCCGGGTGCCGGGGGCACAGCCAGCCATGGGATTCATGCACCTCCCCCGCGGCATTGACCACTTTGGCCCGCCAGTCCGGATGTTTTTCCCAGGCCGACTGGTCCTGAAAGGCTGGCAGCCAGGCCGCCACTTCGATCCCGCGGGAGTGCAGATTTTCCACGAACTTCATCAAACGCCCGTCTTCGAATCCCTCCGCGACCGGGGCGAGCCGGCTCGGATAGAACACCCGCCCCCCCTCGAACTCGTCGGTCTCATCCTGTTTGAACTGCACCCAGACGCGTTGCACGCCCTGTTGCTGCAGCCGGGCCGCGAGGATTCCGGCATCGGCCACGGAATGCAGATTCGCCCCGGAGCGGACCACCACGCAGGAGAGCGGTTGTTTCCCGTCAGACGCCCAGCCCTCAGTGGCCGGGGGCATCCTGAGGACCGGACCTGCCGCCGCTTCAGCCGCCGCGGGGCCCGTCTCCAGCGGCAGCCCTGGTTCTGCCCGGTTCCCTTGGATCATCGCCGCCAGAGTCACCGCGCCGGTCACGAACAGAGCACAGACCGCTTTGCGGAACAGCAGGCGGTGCGGGGGCATCTCCCCGCGCCTGGATACGGCTTCCCCCTCCATGGACTGAGGCCGGAAAACGGGTTCCAATCCATAATTACAGGATCTAGTAGAATTATGAGATTTTCGCATCGGCGGGACTATACTATAAAATGAGCTTAAAACTCAACTCCGGATCTCAGCAAACAGGCAAAGGTAACACTTCGGTTGGAATTGCCTGCCGCCAGCCCCTCCAGACGCCCTTCCCTCCTCCCTGTGACCGCGGGCGCTTGCAGCAGGCTCTCCCGGCGGCAGAGTGTCGCCATGTCCGATCCCACGCCTTCCCTTGCCACTGCCCGGCTGACCTTGCTGCCGGACCCGCGCCTCACCGGCGTGGCCCCGCTCCTGGAGGAACGGCTGGAATTGAGCGGGCGGCACGTCAATGCTGACAATTTCGCCTCACTCCTCGACCCTCTGATGACCCGGATGATGATGGATGCCTTCGGCGACGCCCAGGCCCACGAAGGCCTCGTGTGGCTGCTCGGACCGGACGGAGGGGAGCTCACCCTCGCCTGGCAGACCGGACCCGGCACCCGGGACTGGCCGGGCACGCGGCTGCCAGCCGGATCGGGGTTGCATGGGTTGGTCCTCGCCAGCCAGCAGCCGCACTGCGCCAATCAGCTCTATCTCAATCCCCGGCATGACCGCGAGCTGGACCGGCGGCTGGGCGGCGTGCTCTGCGCGGAAGTCATCGTCCCCTTTTACATTGCCCGGCAGCTGAAGGGCGTGGTGGTGGCCCTCCAGACCAAACCGGCGGCGGATGCCCCTGATCCGTCCGGGTTTGATCCGGAGGCGTTGGAGGAAATCGAGCTCCTCGCCACCAGCCTCGGCCGGCTGCTGGACTACCGCCTGCTCTGCCTCGCCCTCGGCGTGGAGGAATAACCCCATCCATCCTGACTTCCCCTTCCCCATGCTGAACTCCCCTTGGATTTCCCCGGATCAGGCCGCACTCGCCCTGCGGGAAGGCACCGGGCGGGGCATCCGCATCGCCATCCTGGATTCCGGGGTCGAGTGGTCGCACCCCGCCCTCGCCGGAGCCCGGCGGGGGGATGATGTGGTGATGCGTCAGGATCATGGCCGGCTGATCAGCGAGGCAGGCTGCGGAGAGGATGTGTTCGGCCACGGCACCGCCGTCGCGGGCATCCTGCATGCGCTGGCTCCGGAAGCGGAGCTGGGGAGCTTCCGGGTGCTGGATGACTCCAACCAGGCCCGCAGCGAGATCATCTGTGAAGGCGCCCGCCTCGCCCTCGACCGGGGCTATCATATTCTGAACTGCAGCTTCGGCGCTCGCCTGCGGAATCAGGTACTGATGTTCAAGGACTGGACGGACCGTGCCTATCTGGAGCACCGCCATGTGGTGGCCGCCTGCAATAACGATGACTTCCGCCGTCCCGAATGGCCGGGCGATTTCACCAGTGTCATCACCGTCAATATGCACGCCGGGGTCCCGGAGGACCAGCTGCTCCGCCACACCCCGGGGGCCCTCGTCGAGTTCGCCGCCCTCGGCGTGGGAGTGCGCCTGCCTTGGAAGGACGGGCAATGGCTTACCAATACCGGCAGCAGTTTTGCCGCGCCCCGCGTCAGCGCCCTGCTTTCCCGGCTCCTCTCCTGCCATCCCCCGCTTTTCCCCTGGGAGGCCAAATCCCTCCTGCTGCGCTCCGCCCTTGGATTGGATACCCTCGCTCAGGGTTAGTCCCTGGTCCACCCAGGACTAAAGGCCTGGAGACAAATTTCCCATCACGGGTAAATTGGGCCTGCGTTCCGACAAAGCTCCTGCCCTGTCCTATGATTGCTATCGCCTCTCCTGCCACTTCCGCCCTCCCGCGTTTTCTGGTTTCCCCCTCGGCGCTGCCGCCGGAAGGAGCCGACTTCCCCGCGTCCCACCCCGCCGTCCCGGGGGAGCAACGGCTGTCCCGCAGCCTTTCCCTGGTGCAATCCCTGGCCCGTCCCGAAGCCAGCATCTTCACCCTGCGGGGCACCGGCCTGTCCTGGCCGGCCGCCCCCGGTTCCGACCTCTCTCTGATCGAACTCACCAATGCGGAGGAAGACGGCGTGCCCGGCGTGGAAGCCAGCGGCGCCAGTTCCCTGATGGATTGGGGCGCGGTCGCCACCGCCTTCGCCCGCCGCACCGATCCCGGTCATTTCCTCGGCACCCACGACGACGCGGTCCGCATCCTCCTCGATGAAATCCGCACCGCCGCCCGGCACGCTGCCCAACACTTCACCGGCGACGCCCTGCCCCTCGTGGAAATCCGCCGTTCCGGCCCGGACGGGGCCACCCTCACCTTCCTCGGCATCTGGCTCGCCCACCCGGACGACGCCATCTCCCTCCACGGTGCCCTGCCCAGCGGCCAGTGGAATGACGATACTTTCCCAGCCCAGGGCACGCTCCTTGTGCTCGACGGGATAGCGGAAGTGGAAGGCCACGGCCTGCGCGAAGTCGTCCTCAGCGTCTCCATGATGGCCGTCGTCTTTTCCGGCCCTGCCGAGGCCGGATTGCTGGATGCCTTCTCCCCTGCCCCCGTCGCCGTCACTCACGAAAGCCAGGCCAAAACCGACGGCACGCCCCTTGCCGTGAAGTCCCAGAAGCTGGTGCAGGACGGCCCTAAGATCTATCCCTCCGGCCTCGCGGGCCAGAGCAAGGACGCCTCCCGCCGCGTCGTGGTCGATGTCAAAGCCCAGCGCGCCTATCTGTTTGTCGATGGCAGGCTGGCCTTCGAAACCCCCGTCTCCACCGCCTCCAAAGGCCGCACCACCCCGCGCGGCACCTTCACCATCACCGAGAAGATCCGCACCGGAAAACACTCCACCATCTACAAGAGCGCCATGCCCTATTGGAACCGGCTGGACCAATCTGCCATCGGCATGCACACCGGCCAGCTCCCCGGCTACCCCGCCTCCCACGGCTGCATCCGCCTCCCGGACGAGTCCGCCCGCTTCATTTTCGATAACGCCCCCAAGGGCACCACCGTCCAGGTCGTCGATGCCCTGGCCGCCGCCCCCCAACCCACCCCTGCCGGATTGATGGCCAGCAACCACTAACATAAAAAAATAACGTCATGACCACCGCAACAGTGACTCCGACGCTCCACGCCCCTGCGGCGCTCCGCCCCCATCTGACCCAGTCCCCCTCCCACGGCCCGGCTGCCGCGCCGTTGGCCCCTCCTGCCATCCCCCCCGATGCCATGACTGCCGATGATCTGGAACGTCACCTCCTGGGTTCCTTTCCCCAGGTGCAGACCCGGGACCACTGCGGTTACCGGTTCTTCTTTGCCGGGCCCGGTCATCACCTGCCCTTCGCCTCCCTCGCCGCTTCAGACAATCCCTACGACGAGGTCTCCGATCTCGACCGCCCCGGAGTCTTCCGGGTGAACTTCGCCCTCGCGCCCACCACTTTTGAAGCCCTCTTCCCTGCGGGATCAGGGAACATCGTCGGGATCGACTACACAGTGCTGGACCAGTTCCTCCCCCACCCCCACTACGCCCGGCAGCACTTCGCCTGCATCCTGAACCCCGGCGGGCAAAACGGAGACCGGCTCAAAGCCTACCTGGCCGAAGCCCACGCCCTCGCCGGACGCCGCCTCGCCGCCAAGGACCCCACCGGCAGCTAAGGCATTCCGCCACCTTGTGGTTCCTGGCGAATATCCTCGACCCCGCCCAGACCATGGAAGCCCGTTACCGCGGCTGGACCGTCACCCTCCAGTCCGGCCCCGTCCTCAGCGGCGTCATCTCCGCCGAGACCGTCAACAACCTCGTGCTCCGCCTGCCCGGCGGCGCCGAACAACCCGTGCTCCGCAGCGACATCACCGCCATGCAGCCCGTCCCCGGTTCCCTCATGCCCCCCGGTTTCGAGTCCGCCCTCACCCCCCAACAAATGGCCGATCTCCTGCAATGGATCCGCCAGACCAAGTGATCATCCACCCCAGCGGCGTGCCACAACCAGCCGCCTGCCCTCTGCAATGACTCCGGCGCTCACCGCGCCTGCGGGGCTGCGCCCCAAACCGTGGCCGGGAAGTTGACTTCGGCACCCCATTTGGTGCCTTCGGGGCCATGCCCCAGCCATGGGCTGTCTCAAACCACTCCGCCCCTCGTAGTTTGTGCCTCATACGCCTCGCCACCGGCAGCGTTTGTCTGACCTCTGACTTCTTCCCCCCGGTCTACTGCACCGTCGTCACCTTGCGGTGGTAATGCTGGGTGCCATCCACCCCCATCCGGTCCACGATCGGAGCATTCCCAGGCACGGTGGTGACGCGGCAACCTGAAAATCACAGCCCGCCACGCGCATCATAAAGGAAAACCGGCTCAGCAGACGATTGCTGCTGAGCCGGTTTCAAAGGTCTTGGACGCTGAATTTAAACGCCGCACTTCCGGCGGGCAGCAAACACCCCCCCGAGAGCAATACCGAGCAGGGCAATGGTAGCGCCGCCGTCCGGGACCGAGGCAGTCTGCGTGATGGCGAGGCCATACGGGCGAACCGCGCTTTGTCCGATGGCACCCAGGTTGGTGGCTGCACCTGTGGAAAGATTAATCGAGTGGAAGGAGGCAACGCCGGCGGGGCTGGTCAGCAGGGCGTAACCCAGATTGCCTCCAGCACCGTCGGATAGGATATCAAAACCGGTGCGGTCGTTGGTGTTGAAACCGAGGGAGCCCACCGTGCCCAAGACACCGTTGTTCGGCACGCTAGTGCTCACCAGAGTATCTGTCCCGTTGTCGATGTAGTAGAGTGTGGTGCCAGTGCCAGGATTGGTATCACTGTTGGTATACGCGGCATCAATAATGCTGGGACCCACCCCGGCATTGGGGTCGCCTGCTGCGTAAGCCAGCGCGCCGTCGACCGTAGCTGCTCCGGTGTCAACGTTGATGCGCAGATTTTGGTCCAATACATTGACTAACCGCAGACGGTCGGCAACAGGGTTGAAATCGATGCCCAGGTTCCCAGAACTGGAGTTGGTCGAAGAGGTGGACACCAGCGTAGTGAAAGCGGTATTTGGATTGATGGTGACAATCTGGCCGCCTGTAGTATTATCAAATCCGTACAAAAGGCCATCGGCAGGGCGGAAATCGATACCTGCAAGATTACTCACCGCCCCCGAGACGGTGCCTACGACGGTGGTCAAACCAGGATTGGCAATGTCGAAGCTTACCAGGGTATTTCCGTTGCCTCCAATCGTATAGGCGAGGATGGCGGCATTGCCCGAAGCAGCCGTCAGGAGGAGTGCGGCCGCCGTGGCCAAGTAGTTGGTCGGTGTGGTTTTCATGGGGTGGGGGGATGGGTGGATTTTGCTGTTGGATCCAGCCCAAAGTGCCCTGAAGCAAGCTCTGAGATGGAGGTGACTAAAAGTCGCGTCTCAGAAAGCATAAACGGGACCAAATTCCCTCGCCGGGTGCTGAACCCTTGAACATCAATAGGTTGCAAGCCATCGAATTCCGCGCCGATGATAAATGTGTAAAACAATCCGACAGTTTCGGCTGAGGGGACCCGTCAGACTTGTCTTCCGAGGCCACTCAAGAATTCCAAGCCCTGCTAATTGCTCGCTCAGCCGTGATGGCCGCCCTGCGTCCTGACAGCCCCCTCTTCCACCGCCTGAAACAAAAGGAGGTCATCCCCGCCGCCGTCCGCCCTCCCGTCCCCCAGTCCCGTTCCCGCGACCGGGAAAAAGTCATCGCCACCTACGCCGCCGTGGAAAAGCTCCCCGGCAACGCCGCCGCCGGCCAGCCCCTTTTTGAGTCCCTCTGCGCGGCCAGGGCCACGAGGTCGGCCCGGATCTCGATATGACCGCCAACAAACCCACCGACTGGCTCCTCGCGAATATCCTCGACCCCGCCCAGACCGTGGAAGCCCGTTACCGCGGCTGGACCGTCACCCTCTGTAAGCGTCACGCCCAGTGCCGCGGGATGAGTCTTGACGGGGTCCTGGGGTCAGGCAGCGGACCGGCGGCCGCCCTGTTTGCTTCCGGCCCATGCGGCTGGGTTCTGACCGCAAAATGGCCTCGGGCCGGTTGGTCTCCGGGGGCGGGGGCTCTGGGAAACCGGGGGGACCCTCGTCCACCTCGTGGGCTGCGGCCAACCTTACAAGCGCGGGCGATGAGGGGGTCGCAGGGGTGGTCAACGCTGGGCAATGAACCACTCCACGGTGGCTGAGAGGCAATGCAGATCAGCCTCATCGTGAAGGTCCACGGTGATCTCGATACTGCCACGTCTCCTGGTGGTGATGTCCGCCAAAAGCTGATCCCGCATGGCGTCTGGAATCACTACACGGGCGGCAATCGATCCGGAGGCTGGCTTGCGGAACTTACACTCGAAGCGACGGACGACAGGAACGATGGAATCTGCCAAGTGACCGATGGCCCTGAGTAAAACCTCCCCACTGGCAGCCTCCGCCAGCGCCATCAAGGCACTGGCGTGAACGGTGCCGAGATGATTGGTGTAGCGGTCGCCCGCAGGCAGGCTCAGAACAAAACCCTCACGCTGGGAACGTTCAATTCCCACGAACTGGTTGAATGGCAATTGCGTGATGTCCATAGGCTGGGCTCGACTGAAATGATAACGCGGCGTGTTGAGTTGGGCGGAGGTCATCTGCTGCGCCCACGGGTGATGGGAATGCTGAAAAACGGAGATGAAGGGAGGGCTCCTATGGCAGGGCGGCCGATGAACCTGTTGTTTACTCCTCCTTGGACTTTGTCTCTTCCTCCTTGCCGGTCCGGGAGTCCAACGGCACCACGGCAAGAATGACCAGTGCCATCAGCGTGCCCAGCAAGGCCACGCCCAGGCTCCCCACCCCCACCGCCACGCCGACCGCGGCGGCCATCCAGATCCCGGCCGAAGTCGTGAGGCCTTGGATGTCCCGCGCTTCGGTCAACTTGAGGATGGAACCGGCCCCGATGAAACCGATGCCGGTGATGATGCCCTGAATGACGCGCGACTGGCCATCCATGGACATGCCCGCGCCGGAGCAGGCGAGGATGAAAACGGTGGTGCCGAGGGTGACCAGCATGTGAGTGCGCAACCCGGCCGGTTTCCCGGCCTTCTCCCGCTGGAATCCCACGAGGGCGCCCAGCAGCGCGGCGGCGGTGAGGCGGATCACCACTTGGGCCAGCTGCCTCGTATCAGGCAGCCCGGCAGTCAGTTCTTCCCAGAAAATATTCATTGTTGGCCTGATCCCTACTTGGTAATGGCGCGATGTCTTCCAGTAAATCAAAGTCCCCCCGGTCAGGAGACGTCCGGATTGGCCCGGAAACGTCAGGAACAGAGGGCAGCAGCAAACACCAGGCCGCTCCTGCTCCCGCCAAAGGTGAGCCCAGGTGAGTGGCCAAAGAAGAGAACGTTTTCATTTTTCAGTGCTGGCCTTGGCGATTACAGAAGAGAGGAACCACAGATGGCACAGAGAGCACAGAGAGCACAGATTGTCAGGGATTTATGGCAATGGGTCACCTGACTCTGCGGGTGAGGTGGGACGAAGACGATGGAGCGGGCCTTCAGCCCTGATGGTTTTTCGGCGATGGTTCCCTGGGGCGTTGCCCCAGGCTGGGATGGCGGTGCGCCGTTGGCGCTATCCGAATACCCGCTCCGGATGCGGGCGATGGGGTGGGTCTTGGCCCGCGCCTCTGACCTGATCGGGCGGTGGTTTCGCCTTTCCTCCTCAAGGTGAATGCCAGGAATGGCCCCCTGCCCTGCCCTGCCTTGGCCAGGCCCCTAGGATTTTGGCACGGGCATGGGCCGCTTTTCTCCCAGCTTGCTGAAGGCTTTGCGGAATTCGACGTCTTTGCGGGCGGCGCTTTGGATGGCAGGATTTTGAATGGTTTGCACCCAGGCTTCCCCTGAAGCGGGATCCATGGAGGCGATGTTGGCGGCGAATTGCTCGGTGATGCGGTCGTAGGCCATGGAATCTTTGTTGGTGTTGAGCCATTGTCCGAGGCTGTCGGGATCGCTCCCTACCCAGTCTTTTACGAGGGTTTTGGTGTATTCCGGGGTACGCTGCTGGAGTGAGGCGATGGCGGCGGCATGGTCCCAGGATTGCTCCAGCCAGGCGATGGCGGCGGTCCGGTCGCCTTTCACGACCCGGGCGGCGACCTTTTCAAAGGCTTCGCCGCTCATGGACTCCTCGACGTTGGGCCGGTAATGCCGGTCCGCCACCGAGGCGATGTAACCGGCATACCACTGCTTGATCCCTTCCAGTCCGCCGGTCCTCGCCTCCAGATCAATGGCGGCCGAAATGGCGGCGGCTTGAGCGGGCGGCGGCAGGGCGGCGAACGTGTTTCTGGCATACTCCGGGTTGGTGACCGCGGCCCCTTCGATCAAAGCGGTGCCGAGGACCAACTTGAAGCTCCCCTCGGCCTGGTTCACCCATTCCACGGCTTTGACAGGGTCCACCGAGGCCCACCCGCGCATGACCGGACCCAGAGCAGGATCTGGAATGGCACTCCGGTCGGCCGGAACCAGGAGATCCGCAAATTGCTGGCCGCAAACCGCTCCGGCGCGTTCGAGGAGGGCGACTTTGAAGTCGGGATGAAGACGGCCATTCCGCTCCTCCTCCAATATCACATCATAAACGCGTTTGGCGTCCTCATAGGAGCGGATGCCATTCAGGATTACCTGAAACGCGGACCGGCGGTTCACGGGGAGAGGGGTAGCCAAGGCATGCTGGACGGACTCCACCGAAGGACTGGCGGGAGGGGTGACCGGCGGGTTGGTGGGAGGAGTGGCGGCGGCGCTTCCGGGGACGGGCTGTTCCGGACGGATCGGTTTTCCCGGGTCAGGCCCGGAAACGTGAGGAACAGAGGGCAGCAGCCACCAGCAGGCCGCCCCGGCTCCGACCAAAGCTGAACCCAGGTGAGTGGCCAAAGAAGAGAACGTTTTCATTTTTCGGGGCTGGCCTTGGGGATTACGGAAGGGGGGGGAACCACGGATCTGAAGGGGGGAAACCACAGATGGCATGGATTTCACAGATTGTCAGGGATATATGGCAATGGGTTACCTCACTCTGAAGGTGAGGCGGGTCGAAGACGATGAAGATGGAGCGGGCTTTCAGCCCTGGTGGTTTTTTGGCGAATGGTTTCCTGGGGCGTTGCCCCAGGCTGGGATGGTGGTGCGCCGTTGGCGCTATCCGAATCTCTGTCCGGCCAGGGCAATGGCGCCAGCGTGGCCCTGCGCAGCGGCGGCGCTGCCCCTCGAGAGGGCCAACGGCCCATTCCATCCCAGCCTGGGCCAACGCCCCAGGTATCGTGCCCGATACAGACCCAAGGGCTGAAAGCCCGGCCCATGGATCAATCCCAAGTGGCGATGGCTCGAGGGGGATTGGTTTCCGGGAACATCGTAGGGCAAACGGCCCATTCCATCCCAGCCTGGGGCAACGCCCGAGGATTCGTGTCCGATCCAGAACCGAGGGCTGAAGGCCCGCCCCATTGATCAATCCCAGACATAGGCCTCATCATATTCCACACCGTATTTGTTCAGGAACATCCGGAACTCATCCTGGAAGGTCCGTGTTTCGTGGTGTTTCTCCTGGTCGTCAATGTAGGCCCGCAGCGGCTCCAAATCCGACGGGCCAACGGAGAAACATCCGTAGCCTCGTTGCCACGAAAAAACGGTGGGTCCGGGTGATTGGGTCTTCACCCATTTGGAGGACGATGTTTTTAATTCCTGAACCAAATCCGCGATGGTGACGGTGCGCGATAACCGGATGGCAAGGTGAACATGGTCTGCCACGCCCCCGACGCGATACGCTTCACAGCCGATGTTGCGGGCGACGGTCGAGAGATAAGCGTGGAGCCTGGGACGCGTGTCAGGATCTATAAAGGGGTGGCGATCCTTGGTGCTGAAGATGTCGTGGATGATGAGGAGGCTCAACGATTGCGACATGACGATGGAGACGATGGAGCAGGCTTTCAGCCCTGGTGGTTTTTCGGCGATGGTTCCTGGGGCGTTGCCCCAGGCTGGGATGGCGGTGCGCCGTTGGCGCTATCTGATTCTCCGCTCCCGATGCAGCCAATGGGGTGGGGCCTGGCCAGGTGGGTCTCAGGCGGCGCGGCGGCGGCGCAGAGACAGGCTCAGGCATGTCAGGAAGAGGAACATCACGGATCCGGGTTCGGGGATGGCGGCATTGGCGATCAGTTGATGGACTGCGGCGGTGGGGTGGACGGTATCCCAATAGAGATATTGGCCGGCCAGCGCCACATTGTTGGTGAGGAGGGCGGAATCGGTGATGTTGGTGAATCCGTAGGTGCCGGGATTGTTTCTCCATTCCTTGCTGAGGCTGTAGACATCCAACAATTGAATCTGGACGTTGTTCCCGACAGCGAGGGCCGGGAGGGCAGATGCCAGATAACCATTGAATCCCTGGGTCCAAAGGCTCGCTCCGGCCTGGGCAGCGGCGCCCTGGGCGGCGAGGTCAGGGGTATCGCCAAGGTCCGGCAGATTCGGCACGATAATAAGCTTGGCCCCGGCCCCCACGAGGGCGGTCACATTGGAAACGATGCTGGCGGCCGGCACCAGGGGATTGGTTTCCGTGCCCAGAATCAGGTCATTGGCCCCGCCCCACAGCGTGATGATGTCGGTGGGCAGGAAGGTCTTGGAAGCGGTGAATCCGCTGACCTGCGAGAGAATGGTGGGAACCTGCCCCCCTGTGGCGGAGAACGCGCCAGCCCAGGCGTAGTCGGTCCCGCCGAGCAGGCTCGGCTGGGGCACGGCCAAGCCCAACCTTCCCGCCAACAACTCCACCCAAACCGGGCCGTTGGAGTAGCGGCCGTTGTAATAACCAGCTCCCGGCAGGGCGCCGCCGGTGGCGAGGGAGGTATTGCCGGCATCACTGAGGCTGTCGCCGAAGGCATAGAGCGCGGCGTTGGCCGTGGAGGAAAACCAGCAGAACGAAGCCACGGGCAGCAGGCGACCGAAAAGACTGAGGACTTTCATGGTTTTGGCAGGTTGGAAAGGCTGGTGGGGAACCACGGATCTGAAAGGGGGGAACCACAGATTTCTCAGAGAGCACGGATAATGAACGATTGGGATCTTCGGCGGGCCGACCCTCAGAATGGGGTGACCCGCTGCCATAAAACCCTCACAATCTGTGCTCTCTGTGCCATCTGTGGTGGAGCTTTTGGGTGGGCCTTAGCCTTCCTTGGGCTTGGGGAGGGGTGCGGGCAGGCGGATCTTTTCCGGGTTGGTGCCGTATTCCTTGCTGAAGATGTCCACGGGTTTGCCGTCTTTTGGTTTCCGGATCTTGCCATCGGGATCAGGAGTCAGGATCTCGGCGGCGCCTCCGACAAAGGTCACGGCCACCTTGCCGGTGAAGACCACGGCGGGAGGAGTCTTGGCGACCCCGGTGATCCAGGCGGTGGCGGGTCCGGCCCCGGAGATCAGGAGGGGCAGGCGGGCGTCGGAAGCCACCTGATGGCCCGCCACGTAGGCGATGGACAGCTCGCCAGGCTCCAAGGCCTGGGCATAGTCCGGGCTGTTTCCAATGTTGCCGTCCGGCTTGCCTTTCAGACACCATCCATCGTGAGGCACCGCGAAAAGGCTTTCGCGGTCTACGAGGCCTCTTCTGAAGAGCTCCCGGAAATTGACATTGGCATTGCCCGGCAGATTCGGGAAGAGGTTACCGTTGTCGGAAGCCAAGGCAAACAGCACGGTGTGAATGGCCCGCTGGGCATCGACTGCTTTTTCGATATCCACCGTGGGATCAGCCGCGGTGGCGGGGGAGAGCCACGGGAGGAACGCCAGGGCCGCCCCCCACATGGCAGCCCGGCAGGTAGCAGGAAGGAACGGGCGCAACCGGAGGGGTGAATTTTGATTCATGGGGTTCTGGATAGGGATTTCCCGGGTGATAGTCAATCTCCAATCCATTCTATTGCCAGGAATCCGGCGGGACCGGCCCTGCCCGGCCCGTCTTACTTCCGGGCGGTGGCGCGGATGAAGCGGCGGGTCTGGGTGCCGAGGGGCGTGGTGTCCCGGTAGGTGACGCGCTCAAGGCCACCTGCAAGGGGGACGGGATCGCCCACCGGCACGGCGATGGGTTGCCAGTTGCCAGCGGTGAGGTCGCCGCTGCATTCGACGGCATAGGTGAGGTCAATGCTGCCGGTGACCCGGATGAAGGTGAGGGTGAGGAAAGTATCGGGGCCCACGGTGGTGGTGCCGGGGCTGATCTGCACGCTGGAGGCGGCGGAGGTGGGGATGCTGCCGAAGGCGTATTCCTCGATGTTCCGCCAGCCGTCCCCGTCCGGGTCGGCGTAGGGAGAGGCCTCGGTATTGGGCTCCAGGGCGGTGGGCAGCTGGGCATCACTGAAGAAGGCATAACGCCAGCCTTCATAGACCACGGACGGAGCGGCATCGGCGGCGCCGGGGCTGCCATTGGCCTGACTGCTGAGCTGCCAGCTGGCGTGGAGGCTGTAGTCGGAATACGAGGGGAGGGGCGCGGTGATGACAAGGCTGCGGGACTGCCCGGTGGGGACGGGATACCAGTCGTCGTCATAGCTGAACTCCAGCACCTGCTCGCCGATGGGGTCGAGCAACCGCAGTTTTTCCCCACCATTATTCAGGGAACCCTGGAATTCCCCGGCGATGAGGTGAGTGGTGCCATAACGGATCTCGTAGGCGGCTTGGCTGGCGACGACCACACAACGCTGATTGGGGTTCAGGACAAAGGGAGTGGGGAAGGTGAATTCCACGCCTTCCTCAAACCAGGCACCGCCGAGGTCCAGCGCGGCGGGGCCGGCGTTGATGAGCTCGATGAACTCGAAGTCGCCTGCCACCAGACCGGCGAGGGCAGCCAGTTCCGTGACGGTGGGAGGCGCAGGGCGGAAGTTCAGCTCGGTGACCCGCAGGAAATCCTGATGGGCGGTAGGGGTGCCGGTGTAAGGCACGGAAAGCACCTGGGTATAACCGGCCGTGGCGTCGAGGGGATTGTTCGGCCGGTTCAGGGTAATGACCCCGCCGCGGGCGGAGAGCTGGTGATCGTAGGGGCCGGTGACGAGGCGGTATTGATTGGCCATGGGGGCAGTGGCGCGGGTACGGATGCCGGCGGGTTTGTTGGCGACGATCAACTGATTGATGTAAGGGCTGTTGGTGGCCTGGGTGGTGGTGGCGCCCTGGGCCGGGATGACGGTGCCGCCTTGGAAGGTCATGGCAATGTCCCCGCCGATGGTCCAGCCGGAGATATCGACCGCATAGTTATTGGGATTCCGCAGGATGAAGTGCTCGTGATCCTGGTTGAGACCGGTGGCGGGGGCGGGCGTGACCTGCTCGATGATGAGATTGGGCACGAGGGGCTGGCTGGACGGGAAGGTCTGGTTGGCGAGGGTGACCCCGCTCAGGCCCGGGCTGGTGGGAGGCACGGCCTTGAAAAAGAAGTCACGGCGCCCGGGCACAAAGGGCAGCAGAGTGGTGGTGCCGTCATCGTAGGCCGCCCCGCCGCCGGGAGGGCTCGGGTTGGCGGTGGTGAGACGGAGGGCCTGGGCGCGGACGGTGTGGGCCGGCATGCGGGCGTCAGTGGAGTTGATCTTGGCCCCGCCGCCACCATCCAGCCAGAATCCCCAGGCGCGGGCCTCGAGGTCGGCATCATCGGTGCCGGCGGCATAGTTGTCGGGATTCGGATCGATCTTCTGAACAAGGTTATTGATGAACTGGGTGATGGGCCCATTGGTCTCGGTGGAGGAGACGTAGAACTGATCCGCGAGGGTGCGCAGGCGGCGGACGAACATGTGATTCAGTTCCGGCGTGCTGTAGACCAGCTCGATCAGGCGGTTGGAGGTGACGCCGATCTGCAGGGCGGCCTGGCTGTGGATATCGTCATCGAAATAATTCTGGGCCCCGGTCCAGGTGTGGCCCAGGGAGAGATCCTGATCCCAAGGCAGCAGGCTCCATTCCTTGGTGCCGTTGGTGTCCCGGTAGATGTAGTAGTTCTTGTGGCCGAAATCGCGGTTCAGGATGAGGGAGTGGGTGGCCAGGAAATTGATCAGGGCCGGCACGTTGACATTGTCATACAAATACCGCAGCCGGACGGTCCGGGTGAGGGAAGGCGCGATGCCATTGATGAGGGCGGTGAGGTCGGCGATGTTGGTATCGTCCGGATTTTTCTTCTCCGCGCCGGGGCTGGAGGCGGACTCGAGGGAGTTATACATCTTGTAGAGCGACCCGGCTTCATCAAGCCCCTGACGTTGCAGCCAGGAGGCGTTGGCGTTTTCCACCACATCGTAGAGGCCTTTGAAAACCTTGTTCTGCTGCACCCGGACGAGGGTATCGTAATGGGAAGCGATATGGCCGGATTTCTCCCAGATCCACCAGGCGGCGGGGTTCCGGACCTTGGTCTTGTCGGCGTAGTTGCCGAGCAGATTGACGCCGGAGGTGGCGGGGGTGCCATCCTTCCAGAGAAAACGGTTATCCTTGCCGAAGCTCAGGTCGTGACTTTTTTTGGGGAAGCCGGCCGAGGATTGGCCATGGAGATTCACCAGCACGTTGTCATAAAATTCGGGACGGGGAGGTGTGTAGCCCACCGGAGGGTTATCGATCGGGAGCGGCTGCCAGAAGAAGGAGCATCGGGTACCGGTGTTGTTCACGGTATTGTCCGTGCCGGTGTAAAACCAATGCAGCACCGGCAGGGTGGAGTCCCCCACCAGAACCGGAATGGCCATGGTACCAAAGTACTGCGCGGCCTCGATGGTGGCGGAAACCGGTGGCAGGGTGCCCGGAGGGGCGGTGGCGGAAAAGCCGGTGTAAGGAGGATCGTAGGAATAGACCGGCGAGAGGGAATTGTCCTTGGCCACGATGCGCCAGCGGATGATATCGCCCGGCAGCAGGGAAGTGGTGGGCACGCTGGCGGTGTAGATCCCATCATTGGCCAGCGCGTCGCCGGCGGTGCCATTGTCGACCATCACAATAGTGCTCTCTGCCTCATACAGGCGGCGCCACCGCAGGGTGACGGGGTCAATATCGGCGAGAGGACGCAGAGTAGGGCCCACGGTGGTGGTGATGAGCAGGGGCGCGCTGCCCGCTCCGCCGACAGGCTGGGGCGGATCGTCGGTGGTGGCATTGATGGCCGGGCCCACCGCGGTTTTGATGGCGGTATTCACATTGCCACGGGTGGCGGTGGTGAGATAACCGATCTGGACACCGGTGACGGCATCCACTTCCAGCTCGGATCGGAGGAGGGCATTGGTGGTATCCACCGCCGGGGAACCGGTCAGCTCCGTGGCGGCGCTGTTGAGCAGGGCAAAGGCCAACAGATTGGGACCGCTGACGAGGGCGGGAATGCCGTTGGTGGGAGTGACGATGCTGGCGGTGGTGGCGGTGGCATCCAACCGGTCGGACAAGGCGGGGGAATTCCACGCAATGACCGCGGGATTGGCGGTGGAGCCGATCAGCACCCCATTCAGATAACAGGCATAACCATCGTCGAACTTGGTCTTCAGCCGCATCGCGGTAAGCTGGGCGCCTGGGGTGTAGTTGAAAGTATAACGGATGAAACTGGTGGGAGTGATGCCCTTCATGCGGGCGGTGAGGTCGCCTCCTGCGCCGACTTCGCTCTCAAACGGCGCGCCGAAACCAAACCCGCCGGCCCCCGCCTGCCAGGTGCTGTCATTGAAGGCCAGGGCGGTATTCCATCCATTGAAATTCGTGGTGAAGTCGGCCTCACTGACCGGCGACATCGCTTTGCCAGGACTGCTATCCGACAGCAGGACGACCGGGGTGGTCTGATTGACCCGGCCATAGGTGCCATTGGGAAACTGCGCGGGATAGGCCGGGCTGTAGCCATTCTCCACGGTGGCGCCATCGGGCTTTACGAGGGCGAGGAATTCCCCTTCGGAACTGAGTTTGAAATTGGTGTGCAGTCGGGTGGCGACGGCGCGGCGGTGCTTGCCCGAAGCCCAGACGACGAGACGTCCGCCCGCGGCAATGCTGACCACCGGCGTGGTGACGGGGAACTGCCATTTGCGGAGTTCGTTGGCATCGTCAGTGAGATACCAGCCGTTGAGGGTGGCGGCGGCGTTGCTGGTGTTCTGGATTTCGATCCAGTCCTCATGCTGGGTGTCCTCGTCGACATCCACACTGCTGAGGTTGTTGGCCATGAATTCATTGATGACAAACTGGGCCCTGGCCGGGGGAAGCAGGACTCCACTCATCAGAGCAACGAGACATATTTTGGAAACAATCGGGGGTAGCATCAGAGGGGGGCGGACGGGCCAGTGGGGGTTAATTCTGCATGATTACCATGTCCGGCCGGTGCGGGGCAAGCTTTCCGGACAAGGGGCTTTTATTCCAACAGCGCGCCTGACAGCGCCGGCTGCTTTGGTTTCAGAAAATCCATTTTTCCGCGAAACCCACCGGCCAGCGGCGGCGGATCACTGAGGGTATGCTGCTGCTTCCCTCCTTTACTGCCCTGCTCCTGACGCTGCCTCTCTGGGAAGCCCCCGCCGCAGGCACCCACGGGGCCCTGCTTCCTTATTTTCCCCTGCCCTGCTTGAGCGCGGGACTGCGGGACCGGGGAATCCCGCCAGTGCGGCCTTTCCCTGTCGCGGACGTCGTGGTGCCCCGGAATCCGGGCCGGGCGACTTCCGGAACCACCCGCCCGGCGACTCCACTGCCGCCGGTGCAGCCTCTGCCCCGGGTCCCCATGGAGTTGATGGAACCGGTGCCGCGCCCCACTTCGCCTCTGGGCAGACGCGCCGGGGCGGTGGGTTCCTTCGCGGCGGACTCCATGGCACCGGCTTCCTTCAGCCTTGGCGGCGATCTCTTTTTTGTGGCCCATCCTTGGTTCGGGATCATCTTCATCCAGTCTCCGGGGTTCGTGGTGGAGCCTGGCCAGCTCATCACCCTTCCGTGGAACCCGCCGGGACTTTCCTGCCCGGTGACGGCTTCCGGACCCGGGGCAATTCTTTTGGACGAACCGGTTTTCACGATTGGCCAACCTGGCTTTGTCTCCTGGATCATCAACCTCTAGCGTGCTCCCCGTCTGCCATGCCGCCCCACCCCTTCACTCCTCCTGTCCCCCTTGGAAAGGAAGCGTCCTCCGCCCGGGCCCTGCCGGCACCGGTGGGGGAGGACTTGCTGCGCCGGATCGGGCAGGCGGAGGCCGGGGCACTGGAATCGCTCTATCAACTCTGCGGAAACCGCTTCTACAGCATGGCCCGCCACATGGTGCAGGACGACGGGGCCGCGCGCGAGATCGTGCAGGATTGTTTTGTGAGGATCTGGCAGCGGGCCGCCAGTTATGATCCGGTGGCTTCCAGCCCCTTCACCTGGTGTGTCATGCTGCTGCGCGGGCTGTGCCTGGACCATCTGCGCCGCACCGGGCGCCGTCTCCCCACCGCGCCGGGGGAAACCCCGCCGGACATTTCCTGCCCCCGTTCGCCGCTCGCCGACCTGCACCTGCATGAAACCCTGCACCTGGTGAGGCAGGGACTGGCCACCCTGACGCCTCCCGAGCAGGAAGCGATCCGAGCCGCGCTCTTTGATCCTGCCAGCTGCGCCGACCTCGCCACCCGCTGGGGGATTCCCCTCGGTTCAGTGAAAACCCGCATCCACCGCGCCATGGAAAAACTCCGCCAGCTGGTGCGCCCCCATCTTGATCCCTGACCGCCATGAACCCTGATCCTATCACTCCGGAAACCCCCACCCTCGCCGCGCTGGGGCTGGGCCCTGCCCTGCCTGCCACGGCTCCCGCAGATGACGCCGCCAAGGTGCGGGAAGTGCAGGACGCGGCGGCCCTCACGTGGTTGGCGGTCGCGGAACTGCAACCGGCGCCGGAGGTGATTTGGCAGGGCATCCAAAACCGGATCACCCCGGCCCTGGCTCCACCGTCCCGGCCCCGCAGATCGCAACCGCTGGTCACGTGGGGAGGATGGGCGGCGGCCGCGCTGCTGGCTCTGGGCTGGTGGCAGCAGGCGGCGGCACCGGTCCCGGAAACTCCCGTGGACTTGGAAAATGCATCGGCCAAGCCACCGCGGGCTATCACTGACCCCGCGGCTCCGGCTCCGCCCGTCCAGACCACTCCGTCAGAGTCCGCCCTGCGGGAGGAACTGCTGCAACTGCGCCAACGCCTCGCCGAAGCCACCCCGCCGACGGAGGCAGCGCCCGGCACGCACCGTCCAGCCATTCTCGAATTGCGCACCCCCGGCAACGCCACGGCGGCTTCCCCCGCCGAATCCAACGCCCGCCTCCAACAACTCGTCACACGGGCACTGCAGCGGGATCTCCTCCTCCGGAATGCCCAGGACGGGAGTTCCATCGTGCTGGAGCGCGGCTGGCCCACCGCAGGCTGGCTGGCCGCCGACAGTGGCCAGAGCATCCGGCACCTTTCCTTCCCGGCAGACCGCTGGGAGGAGCTGGGCTTGTGGAAGGCCACCGGTCAATTCTTCGATCCAGCCTCTTCCCTGACATGGACGCCCGCCCCGGATGGCCTCGGCTATATCGGCCGCGTGACCCCGGTGCCGCCGGACCCCTCCCTCTACCAGGTTCCGGCAGAGCGGCTCCTCACTTTCCAACCCACGGCTCCGGCGGAAAGCCAGCCCACCCCGTCCGGCTACCTCGTCTCCGAACCCGGCACGCGGGATGCGACCCTGCTCCTTTCCAATCTTCCGGAGGTGCCCCCCGGTTCCGAACAAGTCGTCATCGCCACCGCTGCGGATGGCAGTTGGCAGCAATACCAGATCGCGGCCAACGGCACCCTTTCCCTGGGCCATACCGTGGCAACGGGGACCGGCCCGCTGAGTGATTCCATTACCCTGTCCTCCTTTTCCGTGGCGGACGGCACCCATAACTTCAGTGTCATCCAACGCCCGATCGGCACCACCGGCGGCACGGTAATTCTTTCCGGGGGCCAGCCCTGAAAGCGGGCCCGGGCCAGCTTCACGGCCGCCCGGGAGGGACTGGAGCCGCGCTTTCCTTTTCCTCGGCTCTCAAGAGAATTCTGCGCCGTTCCGCCGTATAAGCGGATGTGACTGTGAATCAAAAGACTCTCCCGGCCCGGCGCCATCTCGTGCTGCTGGCTCTCGCCACCGCCTGCCCGGCTCCTGCCGGCACCATGGACTTCAACCGCGACATCCGGCCCATCCTCTCGGAAAACTGCTATTATTGCCACGGACAGGACGCCAATCACCGCAAGGCCGACCTGCGCCTCGACCAGCGCGAGGCGGCTCTGGCGGAGAAGGCTTTTGTGCCCGGGGATGCCGAAGCCAGCGAACTGGTGAAACGGCTCTTCAGCACCGATCCGGACGAAATGATGCCGCCCCCGGATTCCCACCGCACCGTGACCCCGGAGCAGAAGGCCAAGCTGAAACAATGGATCACGGAAGGCGCCGGATACCAGCCGCATTGGGCTTTCCTGCCTCCGGTGAGGCCTCTGCTTCCACTGGTGGATAACAATCCATGGCCCCGGAACCAGATTGACCACTTTATCCTGCACGGACTGGAAGCGCATCAGCTGGCGCCCTCCCCGGAAGCAGACCGCACTACCCTGCTCCGCCGTGTCACCTACGACCTGACTGGTCTGCCGCCGACCCCGGCAGAAGTCGAGACCTTCCTCGCTGACGCCTCGCCAGTCGCTTATGAAAAAGTCGTGGACCGGCTGCTGGCCTCCCCCGCTTATGGGGAACGCATGGCCATCCCTTGGCTGGATGCCGCCCGTTATGCCGACAGCAATGGCTTCCAACAGGACGGCGACACCTTCCAGTGGGTCTGGCGCGACTGGGTGGTGCGGGCACTCAACAGCGACATGCCCTTCGATCAGTTTGGCACTTGGCAACTTGCGGGTGACTTGCTCCCGGGCGCCACCACCGAACAGAAAATTGCCACCGCCTTCAACCGCAACCACCTCCTGAATGGCGAGGGCGGGGCCATCGCCGAAGAGCAGCGCAACGTGGTGCTGTTCGACCGGGTGGACGTCACCAGCACCGTTTTCCTCGGCCTCACCATGGCCTGCGCCCAGTGCCACGATCACAAGTATGATCCGATGACCCAGAAGGACTACTACAGTCTGATGGCTGGTTTTAATAACATCCCGGAAAACGGCGTCCCCACTTTTTATTCCACCCGGATCCGGGTGGGACCGCCGGTGGTGGAGTTGTCCACGCCCGAATATGAAAAAGGAATAGCCAAACTGCAGGAGCAGGAAGCAGCATTGAAAACCGCCGCCGGACCGGAGTGGGAATCCCGCCGCAATGCCCTGCAGAAGGAATGGGAAGACCAATTGATTGCCGCCGCCAAACCGGAGGAGGATAACTGGAAACGGCTCATCCTCGATGTCCGCGAGGCCCCGGCGGACAAACCCAACAAATATGCCGCTGGCCGTGTCCGGACGGAATTTGACGACCGCCGCCTCCCGGCAGTGGCGGGCCATGATGATATCAAAAAGATTATCGCTGCGCAATCCGCCCTCCGGACTTACAAGGCCGAGGAACTCCCGCGCGTCATGGTGATGGAGGAAACCAAACCCCGCGAGACGCATATCCTCAGCCGGGGCAACTACGAACAACCTCTGGAAAAAGTGGGGTTCGCGGTGCCGGCCTTCCTGCCCGCGATGCCCGCCGGAGCGCCCGCCAACCGGCTCGGCCTTGCCCAGTGGCTTTTCAGTCCGGACCATCCCCTGACGGCGCGCGTCCAGGTCAACCGGCTGTGGCAACTCTACTTCGGCACCGGTCTGGTGAAGACCGCCGAGGATCTGGGCGTGCAAAGCGAACCGCCGGTGCATGGTGATCTCCTCGACTGGCTGGCGGTGGAATTCCGGGACCGCGGCTGGCAGCTGAAACCCATGCACCGCCTGATCGTCACCAGTGCCACCTACCGGCAGAGCAGCCGCTCCACCCCGGCCCTGCGGCAGCTTGATCCGGAAAACCGCCTGCTCTCCCGCGGCCCCCGTTTCCGCCTGCCGGCCATGTTCCTGCGGGACACCGCCCTCGCGGTCAGCGGCCTGCTCCAGCCGGAAATCGGCGGCCGGCCAGTCTATCCCTATCAGCCCGAAGGCATCTGGGATTCCCTCGCCATCACCAAGGAGCGGGACTTCACCTATCCATTATCCAGCGGACCGGATCTCTACCGGCGCAGCCTCTACACCTTCCACCGCCGCACCGTGGGGCCGGCCAACATGTTCGACGCCTCGGTCCGTCAGGCCTGCAAAGTCCGGCCCGATCTCACCAACACCCCGCTGCATGCCCTGACCACCCTGAACGACCCCACCTGGGTGGAAGCCTCCCGGGTGCTTGCCGCGAAACTGCTCGCCACTCCCGGGGACACGGCTTCCCGCCTCAGCGAAGCCTTCCGCCGCATCGCCATCCGCACGCCCCGTCCGGAGGATCTGACGCGCCTCGAAACCATGCTGAACCGGCAACGCCAGTATTTCGACCAGCATCCTGACAAGGCCACCGCCTTCCTCAAAACCGGTGCCGCCCCGCAGGACCCCACCCTGGCCGCCCCCGAACACGCCGCATGGACCGCCCTGTGTCTCGGCATCTTCAATCTTGATGAATCCCTGACCCGGGAATGAGACCCGTCCTTCCTCACCCTATCATTCCCCTTTCTTTTCCCCCATGAATCCCTTTGCTGAAAACATCCGCCGCGTCACCCGCCGGCAACTCTTTGGCCACACCGCGACCGGCCTGGGCGCGGCCGCCCTCTCTTCCCTGCTGGGCGGACCGGCCTATGGCGCGGCCCAGGCAGCCGGCGTTTCCGGGTTCCCCAATTTCCCGGGCAAGGCCAAGCGGGTGATTTATCTTTGGCAGGGAGGCGGACCTTCCCACATCGATCTGCTGGACCCCAAACCGACCCTGGAGCGCATGGCCATGCAGGACATTCCGGAAAGCATCCGCGGCACCACCCGGCTGTCCACCATGAGTTCCAGCAACAAAAAGTGGCCCATTGTGCCGGCCCTCAAACCCTTCAAAAAATGGGGTCGCAGCGGCACGGAAATCAGCACCCTGCTCCCCCACATTGGCAGCATCGCCGATGAGATCACGGTGGTGCGGTCCATGAATACCGAAGCCGTGAACCATGCGCCCGGGGTCACTTTTTTCCTGACGGGTTCCCAGGTCCCCGGCCGTCCCAGCATGGGCGCGTGGACCACCTATGGACTTGGATGCGAAACCAGCGATCTGCCCGCGTTTGTGGTGATGACGTCCTCCGACCGGCAAAAAAGCTGCGGCCAGCTTTTCTTCGACTACTACTGGGGCAGCGGCTTCCTGCCCAGCAAGTATCAGGGGGTGCGCTTCCGCAACACCGGCGACCCGGTGCCCTATCTGAACAATCCAGACGGCATCGACCGGGCGGCCCGCCGCACCCTGCTGGATGACATCCAGTCCATGAACGCCGCCCATCTGGCGGACTACGGCGACCCGGAAACGGACACCCGCATTTCCCAATACGAGATGGCTTACCGAATGCAGGCCAGTGTCCCCGACCTCACGGATCTTTCCAGGGAACCGCAACATATTCTCGACTTGTATGGCCCCGACGTGAAGGAAAAAGGCAGCTTTGCCAACAACTGCCTGATGGCCCGCAAGCTCATCGAGAGCGGCACCCGTTTTGTCCAGCTGATGCACAGCGGCTGGGACCAGCACGGCAATCTCCACACCCAGCTCGCGGTTCAGTGCAAAGATACCGACCAGCCGTCCGCCGGCCTCGTGCAGGACCTCCAGCAACGCGGCCTGCTCGACGATACTCTGGTCATCTGGGGCGGGGAGTTCGGGCGCACCCCGTTTGGTCAGGGCGATCCCGCCAAGCCCAATGGCCGCGACCATTTCGGCCGCGCCTTCAGCCTCTGGATGGCCGGGGGCGGCGTGAAAAAAGGCCACGTCCACGGCGCCACCGATGAATTCGGCTGGAATATCACGGAAGGCAAAGTCCACGTCCACGACCATCAGGCCACCATCATGCACCTGCTCGGCATCGATCACACCCGGCTCACCCACCGTTACCAGGGCCGCCAGTTCCGCCTCACCGATGTCCACGGCGAAGTGGTGAAAGGCGTCCTGGCGTAAACCCACCGCGGAGCGGCGGAAAGCAGCACAGACGGTGATTGACCCCGACGGGTCCCCTCCTGTAATTTGGCGGCTGGTCCTTTCGCCCCTTCTTATGCCCACGCTTCATCCGCTCCTCGCCGGGGCCCTGCTCTGCTGTGCCGCCCTCCCGGCAGAGGCCGCCGTTTATCTCAATGAGTTCATGGTCGACAATCCCGGCCGGCCCAATGACCGCGATGCCCTGCTGGACATGGATGGGAAAAGTCCGGCCTGGATCGAACTGCGCAACAACGGGGCTGCCGCGGTGCCCCTGACCGGCTGGGCCTTGACCGATGATCCGGCGGTGCCGGGCAAGTGGGTATTCGCCGCGCCGGTGGCTCCGGCCACCACGCCCACCAGCATCCCGGCCGGCGGCTACCTGATGGTCTTCTGCGGCGGATTCGAACGGAATATCGCCAACGTGGAGCCGCATCCTGATTTTAAACCGAACCCTTCCGGGGTGCTCCTGCTCAGTCAGCCTGACGGATCCGGTGGTTTGACCACGGTGGACAGCATCGGCTCGGCCGCCGTCCCCTATCCGGAGCAGCGCCGGGCAGTTTCCTATGGCCGTCCGGGCAATGATCCCTCCGCCGCCCCCGTCTTCTTTGAATCCGACAGCCCCAGGGCCAGCAATGCGGCCAGCGGCGTCACGGGCTTCTGCGCGGACACAAAATTCGACATCACCCGCGGGATTTACGAGGCCCCCTTCACGGTCACCATCACCAGCAGCACACCCGGCGCCACCATTGCATGGACCGTCAATGGCACCCTGCCCTCCCCCACCAACGGCACCCAGGCCGCAGCCCCGGATGCCCTGACCACCCCGGTCGCCACCGTTCCCGTGAATGGCACCACCATTCTTCGCGCCCGTGCCTGGAAGACCGGCTTGGGGTCCTCCAACACCGACACCCAGACTTACCTCTTCCCCGCACAGGTCCTCACCCAGTCCGGCCCCCCTGCGTCCATGAATCTCGCGGCGGGCGACACCTTTCCGTGGGGCACCACCGGCGGGAGCCTGCGCAGTCCGGCCGGTCCTGACTGGGCGGTGGATCCGGCCATCGTCAATCATGCCACGGCCCTCAACCGGTTCAGCGCCGATGACTTGAAGCGCCTGCCGGTGGTTTCCGTCGTCACCGCCTGGCGGGAAGCCTTCGGTCCGCTCAGCACCGCCGGCACCGCCGTGGATGACCGGGGATTTTATGTCGGCACGGAAGTCGGGGTGGCGGCCGAAGGGGCAGACCGTTTTGCCTCGCTGGAATATCTCAATCCCGATGGCAACGCCAGCGATCCCAACGCGGCCCAAGGGTTCCAAGTGGACGGCAATGTGCACGTATTTGGCGGCACCAGCCAGCAGCGTTGGAAGGCCTACAAACTCTCCATGCGTTTCAAAGCCGAGGAGACGGTTTCCCATGACCTGTACGGCGGAGCGGCCGCCAACGAACAGGACCTTTTCATCCTTGATGCCCGGCTGAACCAAACCTGGCTCCACCCCGATGCCGGCCAGCGTACCCGGGGCGATTATGTGCGCGACCACGTCATGGCCGATCTGCAGAATAACATGGGAGGCGCCGCTTGGCACACCAAGCCCGTGCATCTGTTTCTCAACGGCCTCTACTGGGGCCTCTACATCCTGCACGAAAAGCCGGATGAACGATTCGCCTCGCAGTACCTTGGCGGTTCCCAGAGCGACTGGGATATTTTCAAACACAGCGGTTCCAACGGCGTGGACGGGGCCACTCTGATCAACAATGTCATCAGCTCCGGCCTGATCAACCCGGCCCTGCCCCTCGGCTCTGCCACCGGAAACAGCTACAACAATTCCACCACCCTGCAACGCTGGGAGGAATTGTTGGATCTGACGGGCATCGGCCGGATTGCCCCGAATCCCATTCCGGATCTGACGCTGCGGGCCAACTACGAAGCCGTGGCCGCCAAATTGGATATCGCGGCTTTTTGTGACTACATCCTGCTGAATGTGGTCGGCGCCAATCAGGACTGGCCTCACAAAAATCTTTACGCCTCCATCAACCGACAGGACCCGGCCGGGAAATGGCGGTTCCACTCGTGGGACGCGGAACATGTTTTCCGCACCACCGGTGAAAACACCCTGACCCAGAGCAACTGGACCGCCGATACCAAAGGCCCCGGAGCCCTGCTGCGGCAACTCGCGGTCAGTCCGGAGTTCCGCCTCGCCTTTGCCGATACCATCCAGCGCCACCTCTTCAATAACGGGGCGCTCAGCACCGCCAGTCTCAAAGCGGCCTTCAACCGGCGCTTTGCCGAGATCGATCCCTGGGGTGTACGGGGCGAATCGGCCCGCTGGGGAGACAACCGCGACGACGCCAATCCCTACACCTATGCCACCCATTGGATCACGGAAAAAAACCGTATCCTCAACACCATCCTGCCCGAGCGCGGGGCCCTTGGGACCACCCCGGCGAACTCCGCGCTCAACCAATGCCGGAACTTCAAAGCCGGCGTGGTGTCCTATCCGCTTTATCCAACCACCGCCGCCCCGGAATTTCATAACGCCAGCGGCGGGGCCCTACAGCATGGAGGAATCGTTCCCGGTGGTTTCCAGCTCGAAATTCAAAATCCCGGCGGCGGCGGCACCCTGTATTACACTCTCGACGGCACCGACCCGCGCGAACCCTTCACGGCCACCCCCGCCCCCGCAGCCCTCACCTTCAGCGTCCCGGTGCCTCTCCCGGCTTCCCGCACGGTGTCCGCGCGCGTGCTGAATGCCGGCGCGTGGTCCGCTCTGACAAGTGCCTATTTCAGTGTGGCCACCGTCCCGGCCACGGCCGCCAATCTGGTTATCAGCGAGTTCAACTACCGCCCCTCCGCACCCACCGCGGCCGAAATCACGGCCGGCTTCGCCGATGCCAATGACTTTGAATACATCGAACTCCTGAACACCAGCGCCTCCCCCGTCCTGCTGGAAGGCTGCTCCTTCACCTCCGGGGTCACCTTCCACTTTGACCGCACAACCCTGCGCGAGATCCCCGCCGGTGGCCGGGTCCTGCTGGTGGAGAATCCTGCGGCCTTTGCGTTCCGTCATGGCGGCGCCCTGCCGGTGGCCGGTTCGTTCAGCCTCGGCAGCAGCCTCTCCAACAGTGGCGAACGCCTCGCGCTGCTGGATGCCACCGGCACCGTCATCAGGGACTTTTCCTATAACGACAAACAGCCCTGGCCCTCCGCCGCCGACGGCCTCGGTTATTCACTGGTGCTGATCAGTCCCATGAGCCATCCCGATCATAACCTGCCGGAAAGCTGGCGGGTCAGCGCCAGCCAGCAGAACGGCACGCCCGGCACCACTGACGCCACCAACTTCCTCGCATGGCGCACCCAGCACAACATCCCTTCCGCCGGGGACGACAGTGATGCCGATGGCTACAGCGCGCTCCTCGAATACGCCCTCGGCAGCCAACCCCGCAGCGCCGCTTCCATTCCCCGGGTCGAAGCGGGACGCGGCCTGCTCACGGTCGACGCCGTCCCGGGCGAATATTTCACGATCACCTTCAGCCGGAATGCCTCCGCCGATGATGTGACTTGTGCTCCCGAGTTTTCCACGGATTTCAGCCAGTGGATTTCCGGCACCGCCGGGGGACGACGGATCACCCTGACGCCGAATGGTGATGGAACCGTCACCGAAACCTGGCGCTGCCTGACTTCCTTCACCGCGGGCACCCGCACCTTCGCCCGCATCCGCGTCACGACGCCGTAAGCCAGCCACGGGTTGCCGGCGCTCTGGTTCGATAAGCCCGCGTGACAGGGCGGGCCGGACCGGGAAGGACTTATTTCCGGCGTTTACCGCCGCCGCCGGGTTTGCCCATTTTGCCGAATTTGCTGCCGCCGGAATGTTTGCCGCTGCCCATCCCGGGCATGCCGCCCAGCTTGCTGAAATCAGGCATCCCGCCGCCCCCCATGCCGCCGAGTCCACCCAGACCGCCCATGCCTCCTCCGCCGGGGCCACCCATGCCGCCCATCATTTTGGCCATCTGACCCATCTTGCCGGGATTGCTCATCAGCTTCCGCATATCGCCGAACTGGTTGAGCATGGTGTTCAGTTCATTCACCGACCGTCCTGCCCCCGCCGCAATCCGTGCCCGGCGTTTGGCATTCAGAATCCCCGGCTGCTTCCGCTCCCGGGGTGTCATGGAAAGAATCAGCGCTTCGATATGCGTCAATTTCTTGTCATCCACCTGGGATTTCATGTCCTTGATCTTGCTGCCCACGCCGGGCAGCAGACTCAGCAGGCCCATCATGCCCCCGGCTCCGGAGGTCAGCTTTTTCATCATCTTCAGCTGCCCGAGAAAATCGTTGAAGTCGAAATCGGCCGACGTCATCCGCTCCATCATCTTCATGGCATCCGCCTCATCGATGGCCTCCGCCGCCTGCTCCACCAGACCGACGATGTCGCCCATGCCCAGGATGCGCTGGGCCATCCGGTCCGGCACAAAGACATCGAGCTGGTGCATCTTTTCCCCCATCCCGGCATATTTGATCGGCTGCTGGGTGACCCGCCGCATGGAGAGGGCGGCGCCGCCCCGGGCATCGCCATCCAGTTTCGTCAGGACGATGCCGGTGATCCCGATCGTCTCGTGAAAAGTCTTGGCAACGCTGACCGCCTGCTGCCCGGTGGCCGCGTCGGCGACGAGGAGCACTTCGCGGGGATTGAGATACTTCCGCACCTCCTTCAATTCCGCGATCAGGGCTTCGTCCACCTCCTGACGGCCGGCGGTGTCAAAGATGATCACATCCGCCTTCTGCGTGGCGATCCAGGTTTCTGCGGCCTTGGCCGCCTTCATGACACTTTTCTCACCGGCTTCCGGCTGGTAGATAGGCACCCCGATTTCTCCCGCCAGAGTGGCCAACTGTTCAATCGCGGCCGGACGGTAGAGGTCGAGGGCGATGAGCACCGGCTTCTTCCCTTCCTTCTTCAGCTTGAAGGCCAGCTTGGCTGAAGTGGTCGTCTTGCCGGCCCCATTGAGCCCGACCATCATGATGCGGGCCGGCGGCGTGAGGTCCAGCGGCACGGCATCCCCACCGAGCAGGGCGGTGATCTCGTCATGGAAAATCTTGATCAGCTGCTGGCCCGGGGTCACGCTTTTCAGCACTTCCACGCCGAGCGCCTTCTCCTTGACCGCGGCCAGGAAATCCCGCGTCACGGAGAAATCCACATCGGCTTCCAACAAGGCCAGCCGCACATCGCGCAGGGCTTCGCTGACATTGCTCTCGCTGATCTTTCCGAGTCCCCGCAGACGGCGGAAGACTCCTTCAAATTTATCGGTCAGGGTTCCAAACATGATGTTATCGTTTCGCAGGGACGGGGGCAGAAGCCGGGGCGGGAGAGGGGGGGGCGGGCATTTCCTCCGGAGACGCCATGACGGCCTCCGGAGCCACCGCCTCCTTCAGTTCAGGCGGGGGTTCGGGCAGATACCAGGCAATCAGATCCACCGCAAACCGCCAGTTCACGGCATCCGTTTTCGACTCCCCGGCCCGCTTGAACGTGACATAGACCTGACACTCATTGGAGCGGATGGTCTCCTGCATCTGATAGGAAATCTTTCCCGCCGCGGCGTCATATTGCGCCGGCACGGTGCCAAACCCGGCAATCTTCATCACCACGGTGGCCGGGTCGATTCCCTCCAATTTGGAAACATCCACCTCAATGAGGGGCCGCCGGTCGGCTACGGTGGCATCGGGCTGGGGGGTCGTGCTGACGAGCCGCTCCCCTTCCGGCCCTCCGAGCAGGGCTTTGGTCAAATCGCCCCCGGAAGTGCCGCGGGAACTGACCGCACGCCGGAAATTGGAATCGGCCGGATCATTTCCAATGATGATGAACCGGGACAGGGTGCTGGCCGGCATGTCCCAGGTGACCCGGGCCGGATTGACCGTGAAAAGCGCCTCGTAGCCCACTTCCTTGCCGATTTCCTGCTCACGCTCGGTGTTATAGCCGCCGGGATAGGCGTAAGTGCGCACCGGACTGGCCAGGAGATCCTCGAGGAATTGTTTGGAATCCTTCATCTCCACATGGAGAAAAGAATCCGCCTCCTCGGCGGATTTGCGCTGCAATCCTTTGATTTTGGAGGGGAGTGGATGGCTCACACTGTGACTCCCGACTTCGCCACGGCTGGCCAGGATTTCCTTGATCTCCGGCGTTGTCAGCGCCCGTCCGCCCCCGTTCACGAACCGCTTGTAGAGGAAAACCGTAAATGGGTAGTCGAACTCCTTCAGCACCGGCAGCGCCAGTTTGTGCACGCTTTTCCAGCCGTCGTCCATGGTAATGACCACGCTGGGGTCCGGGATGTCCCTTTCCCCGCGCCTCCAGCTCAGGAAGTCCGTCATGGAAATGACCGGCAGCCGCGCATCCTTCAACGCCTGCATCTGCCCGCGGAAATGATCCACATTGATTTCCATCGGATTCCGCGACTTGCCGGTGGTGAAATCGTGATAACCCAGCACGATCACCTGGGCTGACTTGTTGATGGTCAGCGCCGGCACGGTGGGATCAATCGCCGGCTGGCTCGCTGCGGTGGCCGGGGCGGCATCGGGCAGGATTTCCGGAACCACTGCCTCGGTGCGGCCGGGTGGGGCGACGGGTTTGATCCGGTCGCAGCCAACCGTCAGCAGCATGGCCAAGGCCATCCCGGCAAGCAGGAAAAAGGGGGGGAGGGAAGTGCGGAGGAACGGGGGCATCCGGGAAAGCGCAGAAAAGGGAATCGTTACCCTACCTGGCCGGGGAACGAATGCAATGCGCCCCTTCAACCTGGAAAATTTTTCAGCAGGCGGCGTGATTTTGGCTACCCTCAGCCCCATGCTGCGCAAAACCAAAATCATCGCCACCCTTGGACCGGCCACTGATTCCCTCGAAACCCTCCAGGAACTGATCCTGGCCGGGACCAACGTGTTCCGGCTAAATATGAGCCATGCCCCGGCTGAATGGTGCCGCAGTGTGACCGCCCGGGTCCGGGAGGCGGCACTGGCCACCGGACGCGATGTCGGCGTCCTGATGGACCTCAGGGGCCCCACCATCCGCACCGGTGATGTGCCTCAGGCCTTTTCGCTCAAGCCGGGCGACACCGTGGAATTCACCCTCTCCGAGGCCGCTGCCACCCAGGCAATCTCCACCAGTGTCAACTACCCCGGGCTGCACGTGGACCTCCATCCCGGCGACACGGTTTTGGTGGATAATGGCATCCTGCAGATGTCGGTCGTCAGCACATCGCCGGAGCGTATCATCTGCACCGTGCTCAACCAGGGCGTAATGGGTTCCCGCCGCCATATCAATCTCCCCGGTATCAAGGTGAATCTGCCCCCGCTGACGGACAAGGACTACAGCGACATGAAACTCGCCGCCGAAATCGGCATCGATTTTGTAGCCATGTCCTTCGTCCGCGATGCCTCACATCTGCACCAATTGCGTGAGGAATTGACCGATCTTGGCTGTCACGCCAGGATTGTGGCCAAAATCGAAGATCAGCAGGCCGTGCGGCATCTCGATGAAATCATCGAGGCCTCCGATGTCGTCATGGTCGCCCGCGGTGATCTCGGCATCGAAGTCCATCTGGAGGAACTTCCGGTGCTCCAGCGGAAAATTGTCAGCAAATGTGTCATCAAAGGCCGCAGCGTCATCGTGGCCACCCATATGCTGGAAAGCATGATCCAGAATCCGGTACCCACGCGGGCGGAAGTCACCGACGTCGCCAATGCCGTTTTTGAAGAAGCCGATGCCATCATGCTCAGTGGCGAGACCAGCAGCGGGGCCTTTCCAGTGCGCTGCGTGGACATCATGAACAAGATCGCCCGGCGGGTGGAGGCCGCCTCCACCCATGCCGACAATCCTTCCCGCTTTGCCACCCTCGACAACGAGAAGCAGCGCATCGTCAAACACGCCGTCTCGCTCGCTGACTCGCTTGATGATGCCGTGATTGTGGTCTTCACCGCCCGGGGGGTGCTGGCCCGATATGCCGCATGGTTCCGCCCGGCGCTGGCGCCGATTTTTGCCTTCACGCCCCGCGAATCGGTGGCCCGCGGTCTGCACCTTTGCCGGGCGGTCCATCCCATCGTCCTCGATTTCAACCCCGGCCAGCCCCACGAAACCATCGCCAACGCTGTGACCCGGCTGAAGGCCGATCAACAGGTGCGATCCGGCCAGACCCTGGTGATCATCAGCGATGTCCTCCAAGGTGAGTTCACCGTGAATTCCATCCTGGTGCAGCAGGCCTAACCATCCCGGGCAGTGCCGGCAGCCGGCCGCGCCCGGGGCGGAAGCTTTAACCGGGACCCATTTGCCTTGAATCCGGAGCGTGCCAGATTGACGCCACCACTTCTTATCCATGCTGCGCTCCCTGCCTTTCCGTTTCACCCCCCTCCGGCTCGTGACTGCCGTCTGCGCCTTGGCGCTGTCCGCGTGTGGAGACCGCACCACGGCCCCGGCGGACCTGGTCTTCATCAATGGCGCGGAGGTCGGTTCCCTGGACCCTGCCCAGGTCAGTGCCCAGGTGGATGGCCGGGTCGTCACCTCGTTGTTCGAAGGGCTGATGCGGTACAATTCCCAGGGCCGGGCCGAACCCGGAGTATCCCTGGAACCATCGGTATCCCCGGATGGCCTGACCTACACCTTCCCGTTCCGCGACACCGCCCGCTGGAGCAACGGCGAGCCTGTGACCTCCCGCGATTTCATGTTGTCCTGGAACCGTTTTCTGCTGCCGGCGACGGCTGCGGACTATGCCTCCATCTTCTACTGCATCAAAAACGCAGAGGCCTATAACACTGGCAAAATCACGGACTTCAACGAGGTCGGCGTCAAGGCCCCGGATGACCGCACCCTCATCGTGACTTTGGAAAATCCCGTACCCTACTTCAAGGATCTCATCGCCTTCATGGCTTTTTGCCCGATCCATGTGCCGTCCTTCGAAAAACTGGGGGCGACCTATTTCAAGCCCGGCCAACTGACCGGCAACGGCCCCTATCAACTCAAGGAATGGCGGCTCAATGACCGCATCCGGCTGGAGCGCAGCCCCACCTACTGGGATGCCGCCAACGTAAAAATGGCCTCCGTGGATGTCCTGCCCATCGACAATCCCTCCACGGCGGTAAATCTTTTCCTCACCGGGGGTTCCGATCTCATGATGGACAAGGGTCTGATCCCGAATGCCCTCGCCGATGAATTGCGGAAGAAACCCTACTTCCACCACAAACCGTTTCTCGCTACTTGGTTCATCCGCTTCAATGCCAAACGGAAACCCTACGACGATCCGCGGGTCCGGAAGGCCCTGACTCTTGTACTGGACCGCGACCGGATCGTCAATGCCGTGACCCGGCTCGGGGAAGTGCCCGCCTTCACCATCACGCCGCCGGGCACCGGCGACAACTATCAACCACCCGCGGGCCTCCCTCCTGACATTGCCGAAGCCAAACGCCTGCTGGCCGAAGCCGGCTTCCCGGATGGCCGCGGATTTCCGGTCCTGAGTTTCCTCTATCCCAGCAAATTCCCGTCCGACCGGGGCATCGCGGTCGAACTGCAATCCATGTGGCAACGGCACCTCGGCATCACCGTGGCCCTGACCAGCGAGGAATATAAGACCTATCTCGACTCGCAGAAGAAGGTTGATTACGACGTCTGCCGTTCCAGCTGGGTCGGCGACTACAACGATCCGAACACTTTTCTCGACATGTTCCTCACCACCAGCGGCAACAACCGCACCGGCTGGTCCAGCGCCGCCTATGATGCCCTGATCTCCCAGGCTGCCGCCGAGGCCGATGCCACCAAACGCTACGCCATTCTGAAACAGGCCGAGACCCAGCTCATCGAAACCGAGTGTGTCGTCGCCCCGGTCTATCATTATGTCGGCGTCCAGTTCTACCAGCCGGAATTCCTCGGCGGGGTGGAAGCCAACCTGATCGACGAGCACCCGCTGCGGTGCATGTTCTGGAAACAACCGCCGTCACGGCTGGGCGGGGCGAAGCCCTGATTCACGGATTTTCCCGCCACCGGCGCCAGCATTCCATGAAGCCTTCCGCAAAATCCTGCGGGCGCTGCTGGATCCAGCGGTCCACTTGCTCCGGGGCAAACCATTGACCGGTTTCGATCTCGGCGGCGGGCCAGCGCAGGGGATTGTTCCATGTCAGGGAATACAAATGCACAAACTCCCAGCCGGTGCCGGGACCAGCGGGGAGGGTGGTTTCCAGTTTCAGCCGGTCGGCGGTGGTTTTGATGCCCAATTCCTCTTCGATTTCGCGGACGGCGGATGTGAGATAGTCCTCGCCGGAGTCCACGTGCCCCGCGGCACTGCTGTCCCATCGTTCCGGCATCTTGTCCTTCAGATGGCTGCGCAACTGCAGGAAGATCTCCCCGGCATCATTGAAGACAAAAAGATGCACCGCGCGGTGCAGCAGGTTTTCCGCGTGGACGATGCGGCGGAGTTCCTGACGGACCACCTGATCGTTTTTATCCACCACATCAAAGACTTCCTCGCCACTCTGGCCATGGCCTTTTTTCGGATCGGGGTCGTATTCATTCGTCAGGTCCACCCATTGCCGCAGACTCAATTCCTGGGCGCGGGCCAACGGATTGAACCCGACTTTGGCCGCGAGGTCCTCCCACGCATGGTCCGGATGTTTGGGCAGGAGATTCCGCATCATTTTGCGGCGCTGGGAAAATCCGTGACTGAGCAGGCGGTCGAACAGCTTCTCCTCAAACACTGGAAATCCAGCACGTGGGCGCGGGGTCATGGCGATCACGCCACTGTCCACCGCCGGACGCGGCACAAAAATGTCAGGAGGCAATTCCCTCAGATAGGCAATATCCCACCAGGCCTGACTGCGCAGCGTGAGCAATCCATAGAGATGATCGTGCGGTTGAGCGCTCAGTTTAAGGCAAACCTCCTTCTGCAACGTGAACACCGCCCGGCAGGCCGGACTGGGATGCGACATCACATTCCGGATGATTTCCGTACCGCAGGAATAGGGCAGCGCACCGAGCACCTTCACCGGCTGCTCTGCGTAAAACGACCGCAGATCAAACCGGATCGCATCGGCGTGATGCACTTCGACTCCGGGCAGATGGCCGAACTTGGATTTCACGAGTTCCACCAATTTGTCATCCTTCTCCACCAGCACCACCCGGCGGGCTCCCTTGGTCACGAGGTGCTCCGTCAGGGCTCCCATGCCGGGACCGATTTCGATGACGGTATCGTCCGGCCGGACGTCCAATTGATCGACGATCCACGAGGCCACCGCCCGGTCCGTCATGAAATTCTGCCCCATGCCGTAGCTGGGATCAATGTCCCGTTCGCGCATGACGCGCCGCGCCGCCTGGCGTTCCGGCGTGGTTTCTTTGGATTTCGATGATCGTGGTCGGCCCATGGGATGTCCTCTGCCGCGGTTTCCGTCCTCCTGCAACCTGCAAGGCCAGACCGTGATTTCCCTGCCCGACCTAACGTGCCGGATTCCGCTTCAGCCATTCCTCGCGCTGCCGCACCAGTTCCGCATATTTCGCCCGGATCGCCGCCACGTCCTGCTCGCCGCCGCTGGCCAGTTTTTTCCCGTCACCGAACCGGGTCCAAGGTCCGTCCGGCACTTCGGCGGGGGTGCAGAACCGCCAGTCACACTGGGCACCGCTGCTGATCCCGAGAAAATCCCGCACTGCCGGGGACACATCCAGACCGGCCCCCCCGTTTTCGGAGTTTTTGGGAGGCGCGGTGCCAAAGACGTAATTGTGGTCGTCGGTCACAAAGGGCCCACAGTCCTCCCATTGGGCAAAACAGGTTTTATTGCCTACACGGATGGCCAGCCAGGTCCCGTGGCAGGCGCTGTTACTGTCAGGATGCTTCCGGGTTTTGTACCACGGAATTTTCATGGCCGCGATGTCCTTGTTGGTCTGATCATTGAAGGGCAACGCCACGTAAAATGGATTCAGATTGGGCACAAAACCCTTGGGATGGAAGTCGTAGGTCCGGTTTTCCCGGTTCGGATCGTCAAACCCGCCATAATTTTCCTGCCACTCGGTATCCCAGGAACTTTTATGATTGGGCGTGGTATTGCGGCCCTCTGGCGCTTCCCCGATCCAAAACACCGTCGTCGTGATATTCCGTTTCCACGGGAATTTCGGGGCCACATCCCGTGGCCGGGTGGGGGCATACACGCGGGGCAGTGCCGCAATCGGCCCGATGGCACCCTGGGCGCCTTTGGCCGGGGTCGCCACTGGCTTCGTGGCCGGGCTGGTGGGTTTGGACCCCGACTTGGCCGGACTGGCCGTCTGTGCCGGCAGGGACATGGCCAGCCCCAGTGACACCCAGAGGGTCGTCAAAAGCAGGGGACTGGCAGGAAAAGCGGGCATCCGAAGCGGGGGGACGGGCAGGTCTGAAGGAGCGCGATACTACCAACGCAGCTTGCCGGTGCAACAAAAATTCTTCCTACTCCCCGTCGCCACTTCCGGCCCTGCCCTCTCTCCCCCGCCGCAGGACCGGTTTCCGAAAAGGCTTGGCTCCGCGAAAATCATCCGTTATCCCTTCCCCGTCATGAAACTTTTTCTTCCTGCCGTCTCGCTGTGTCTCACCCTCGGGGCCGTCCCGGTCCGGGCCGAAGAGATGCCTCCGGTGCAGAAGCTGACGTCGGTTCTGACCAGTGCTCTGGGCTTTCTCCATCCGGCAACAGGGGCGCCAGTCCAGTCCCTGCAATTAAATGGCTCCATGGAGACGGCCACCGGTGCCCTCAAGGATCTGAAGGGGGGTGCTTTTGATCTGCAGATGCAGCCGCCCCACTATCTGAAGCTGCAGATCGCGGCCGCCGGGCATGCCGTCACCCTTTGCCAGAATGGCCCCCAATGGTGGATTCAAGTGCCGGAGAAAAAACTGCTGGTGATCGGGGACCCCGCCGTTCCCCGCTTCAGCACCCGTCCAGACAGCGTGCAGCCCACCACGCTGGATCTCTACCGGCTGCCCGTCAGCCGCACCCAGATCATGATGATCCCGGCGCTCATCACAGCTGCGGCCACGCCCGCCGCCGATGGCCACAAAGCTTTCACGCTGTCGCCCTCCCCGGCGGCCGCAGCGATGGAACTCCCCGTACGGAACCCCAGTCTGACCGCCATTATTCCAACAGGCAGCGCCTCGCCCCAAAGCATCGTTTACAAGGATGACGCCAATGCCTTTACCCTGCGGCTGGCTCCCCCGAAAATGGGCGACGCCCTTCCCCCGTCCACTTGGGAGCCCGTGCCGGACGCGGGCTACCAAGTGGAAAAAGTGGCCCTCGCCCACCTGGAGCGTTTCTTCAAATCTGCCGCCGGCTCCCTCGGCAGCCGGCTTCCCACCCTGCCCCCCGCCACCGGCCAGCGTTGGCTGCTGGGCACCTCAGGGGCGGGGCGGCTGGAGGATCATGATGGCACCCGTGTGCTTTTCCTGGCAGGCACCCCTGAAGAAATGGGTCTTCAACACGGCACCCTCCTGAAAAAGGAAATCCGCCGCGTGGTGGAACGCATCCTCTATGGAGTCGGAGTCGGCAGTTCCTTCGACAAGGGGCGCTGGTTCTTCGGGGAAATCGAGGAAGCAGTGCGCCGCACCGGCCCGTTCATTGATCCACGGCACCTGGCCGAGATGGATGCCCTTGCGGCAGCTGCCGGACTGGACTCCGAGGAAGTGAGGCTGGCGAATTTCTTCCCCGAGTTGTTCCATTGCAGTGGATTCGCCCTGCTGGGCAAGGCCACCGCCGGAGGACATCTCTACCATGGCCGCGTCCTCGACTACCTCCGGGGCGTCGGGCTGGAGGAAAACGCGGTGGTGATCGTGAGCCGGCCCGACCGGGGCCATGCCTGGGTCAATATCAGTTATGCAGGATTCACCGGCAGCGTCACCGCGATGAATGAAAAGCAACTCTGCCTCGGCGAAATGGGTGGAAAAGGCGAAGGCTCCTGGGATGGCAAACCCATGGCCCAATTGGTGCGTGAGGTGATGGAGAAGTGTTCCACGATTGAGGAGGGCCTCGATTTCATGCGCCGCACTCCGCGCACCTGCGAATACTATTACGTGCTCTCGGACGCCAAATCCCACCGCGCCTGCGGCATCAAGGCTACCCCGGAAATCTTCGAGGTGATCTGGACCGGGGAATCCCACCCGCAACTCAACGATGCGGTGCCCGATACCGTGCTGCTGTCGGCTGGCAGCCGGTATGAAGAGCTGGTCCGGCGGGTGAAAAATGGATTCGGCAGCTTCGATGCCCCGAAGGCGATCCAGCTGATGACCCGCCCGGTCTGCATGACCAGCAACATCCATAGCGTGCTCTTCGCGCCGGACACCCTCGACTTCTGGGTGGCAAATGCCGACAGTGCCAGCCCTGCCAGCGAAACCCGTTTCACTGCGTACAATCTCAAGTCGCTGCTGCAGGCGGCACCCGCCACCGCCCGGCCCTGAGGCCGCCGGTTCAGATTCCGGCCATCTTCCAGCCTCCGCGGTACTCGGGCTTCACTCTGGCCGTGGCCGCCGGGTGGCTGGCAAAGCTGAGCGCGGCGGTATCCCACAGCAGCTTTTCGCGGGGATGACGCACCGCGATGGTACCCAGCAGGGTGGCTTCGGCCAGGTGTCCCGCATAATCAAACCCTCCGGTGGTTTTCCCTTCCCCCAGGCAGGCTGACACAAACGAGCTGTAATGTTCCTGCGGATTGCCGGGCACGGCGGGCTGGCGGAACGCCCGGTCCTTTTCCAACGGAAGCAGATAGGGCCGGCCGCCGTAATGGACTAGCATCAGGGAGGACTCTGTGCCGACGAACAGCGCCCCATTGGGCGGAATCTGACGGTCCTGAAACACTTCCAGCGCCGCCCCTTCCGGTTTGCGCCCGCCATCCGACCAAAACACCGGCAGCGCGGCCCCTCCGGTCAACTCCGAACCGGGAAACTCATAACGGAGCGTTTCCCAATCGGGCCACGAGTCCCGGAACCGCTCCGGGGTATTGAGCCAGGCTTCCTCGGCCCCGGTGCATTCCACCGACAATGGAGCAGTGAGTCCCAGCGCCTTGAAGGGCGTGTCCATGATGTGGCAGCCGAAATCACCGATGGCTCCGCCCCCGAAATCCTGCCAGCCGCGCCACTGGAACGGATGATAGATCGCTTCCTGGTAGGGCCGGAAAGGAGCTACCCCCAGCCATTGGTCCCAATCCAGTCCTTCCGGCACCGGCATTGCCCCTCCGGGCCGCACCGCCTGCGGGAATTTGGCCCCGGTCCAACAATGGATTTCCTTCACCTTGCCGATGGCCCCCTGCTGGATCATCCGCGCGGCGGTCCGGTATTCGCTGCTGCTTTGGATCTGGTTGCCCATCTGCGTCACCACCCCGGCCTCGGCGGCGGCGAGGCGGAGCGCCCGGGCTTCGCCCACCGTGCGGGTGAGCGGTTTCTGGCAATACACATGTTTTTTGCGCTGCAGTGCGGTCAGCGCGATCGGGGCGTGCATGTGATCGGGCACGGAAACATTCACACTATCAATCCGGTCGCCCTCCTTGGCAAACAACTCGCGCCAATCCTGATAAATGGTGGCTTTGGGGAACTTCTGCCGGGCCTCGGCGTGATTCCGCCGGTCGACGTCCGCGATGGCCACCACTTCGATCCGGCCCCCTTCCGTGAGGGCCTCGATGTCACTGGCCCCCTTCCCCATGATTCCGATAGCGGCATGGGCCAGCTTTTTGGACGGCCCCTCCGCGCGGAGTCCTGACGGCAAAATAAAAGGAACCGCCAAAGCGGAGGAAGCAATGAAACGGCGACGGGTGAAGGACATGACAGGGTTTTAAAAGGACATCAAAAAGGACATCAGCCAAACGCGGCAATCGGCGCCACCTTTCGCGGTTCTTGGCTCTTCCAGCCCTTGTTCTGACAACTGACCGGACCGGAATCCGCCGGGCATCGCCCTGTTTTGTCAGGACACCAACAAAAAAAGGCTGCCCGTTTCCGGGCAGCCTTCGAAGTGATGGAAAGCCTGAGAGCTTACTTGACCTTGCTGATGTATTTCTTGGGATCGGCATCGAAGGTGGCTTTGCACTTTTCACAGCAGAAACCGACTTTCATGGAAGCATCGGAGGAGTTGCCTTCGGCTACGTCCTTGCTGCTGATCGGGCATTTTTTGTTGGCGGGCGATTCCTTGGAACCCGCGTGCTTTTTCACCGCAGCCTGCTGCAGCTTGGGATCGGCTTCGAATTTGGCCTGGCACTTGGAGCAGCACAGACCCACATTCACCTTCACTTCAGAAGTGACAGCAGTGTCAACGTCCTTGCCGCTGACAGGGCACTTCTTATTGACATCGGCGGTGGCGGCTCCGGCAAGAATCAGACTGGCAAACAAGGCGGCGAGGAATTTCATATGGGTTCAGATGAGCTGGTTGGAAGGGAGAATCTGCCGACGGGCAGATCACGTCGCGATAAACGTCCAATAACGCGCCCGGAGCGAGATAATTTTTCAGGAATTCTGAATCTGTTCAGGACCGGACCGGAGCGGGATTGACGAGAGAGCGGAGCATCGCTTCAATCCCCCGGACCGCCTCCAAAAAGCGCAGATAGTCGATCCGGTCAGGAGTATCGCCCGGCTGTTGAAAGTGGGGATCCCGCAGCGCCCCGGTGTCCGTGAGGAGCAGCACTGGAAACCCGGCCTGGTCGAAGGTGCGGGCCGTGGCGGTGCCCAACAGGACCGGGAGGGAGGCGGCATCCTCCGGTTCAAGGGGAAGGCGGGTGGCGGTGGTGAATTCCGCCCCCAGCGGACCGAGCCATTGAGCGCCGGCCGGGTTGGCGATCAAGGCCAGAAAGTTGCCCGTATCCGGAAAAGGAGTGGCCGGGCCGGCAGGAGATTTTTGGGAGCCGGGCGCATCCAGATAACAACCGAGTCCTTCGAGACTGACCACAGCCACCACGTTGTCCTGCCGGGTGCGGAGGCTGGCCGTATACGCCACGCTGCCGCTGCGGGGAGTGCCCGCGTAGGGGGGGGATTCGTTCACAAGGGCCGCAAAGCGCAGGGTGCGGGCCGAAGCGGAACCGGCAAAACTCTGGGCGAGGCTCATGAGGGCCGCGATGCCGGTGGCGTTCGCATTGGCCCCGGGGCTCCCGGCCGTGCTGTCGTAATTGGCGGTGACCAGCACGATTTCTTCCGCCCGGGGACCCGGGGCTCCCGGGAGATCAATCACCAGATTATAATAGGTCTGCCCATCCGCCGCGAACTCGTGACGGGAAACCTGAAACCCCAGATTGGCGGGCCCCAGGGTGGATTGGATGTATTTCTGGGCAGAACTGAGCGTTTCCGGCACCCCGGCATGGCGGGAACCAATCCCTGCCGCCAAAGTCCGGACCTGCGCCCGGAGGTCGGCATCGTTGAGCAGACGCCTCACCGGGACCCGGCTGGACTGCTCCTCATGCACCTCATCCACTTTGAAGTAGATGAACATGGCGAGCGTGCCGGTAAGAATGAGTCCAATCGGCAGGCCGAGGATAAGGAAGCGGACGGTTTGCTGGGGAGTGAGAAGCGGCATGGCAGAGGAAGCTACGGCCTTGGCCGGGCTGGAAATCAGCGATCCTTGAAATCCGGAGCTCAGGTGGCGGGCAGCGTCATGGTGGCCCCTTTGATCAGGCGGCAGAATTCTTTCTTGGTGACCCGGTGGTGCGTGCCCTCCCCGGGTTCCACTCCAGGACCAGCGTCCGGAATGGCTTTATACTCCACGGCAAGCCGCTCCAATTTGACGAGGCGGAGGGTGGTGTCCGGCGTTTTCCACAGTTGTCCCTGCTGTAATTTCATCTCATTGCATAAGTGCCCTGTCGCGCAGGCGCAACCCCTCTGCCTCCATGCCTCCGCTTGCCGTCACCACTTCGCTGCTCCTCATTTCCAATGTTTTCATGACCTTCGCCTGGTATACCCACCTCAAGGATTTGAAGGACAAATCGTGGTGGATTGCCGCCCTGATCAGTTGGGGCATTGCCCTGATGGAATACCTGTTCCAGGTGCCGGCCAACCGCATCGGTTATCAAAGTGGGATCGGCCTGGCCCAGCTCAAGATTCTCCAGGAAGTCATCACGCTGGCTGTCTTTGTCCCATTTGCCCTCTTCTACATGGGGGAGCGGCCCCGCCTCGATTTTGTGTGGGCCGGACTGTGCCTCATCGGCGCGGTGTATTTCATTTTCCGTGGGGGAATGGGCGGAAAGTAAGCCGCCCGCCTTCTCCCTCACAGCCCGATGCTGACTTTGATCCGGGCGAATTTGGCCCCACTGCCGTTCCGGGGGATGGCGACCGTGATCAAATCCGCCGCCCCTCCGTTTTCCTCGACTTGAACTTCCGACGAGGACGCGGCGGTGGTGGCACCGATCAGGTAGGAATACGGCCAATTGCCCAGGGAAGTGCCCGCTTCAACGCGGAGAGTCACATCCGGAGTCTCCGAGGCATCCTGGCGCAGGAAGCTGAAAATCAAAGCCTCCGGTGTCGCCGCAAAGGCCACCGTGGAGGCGTCATCCTTCACCGCTGGGTTGCCACCGAAGACGAATTCCAAGGCATTGGAAGTGCCATCGGAATCAGCATCATTGCCCGCTTCCCCCGCCCCCCCTTGGATCCCCGCTGTGCTCAACCAGTCCGCAAAACCAACCACGCCGCCGCCGTCGCCGGTTGTGGTGAAGGACAGAATCCCACCCGTCTGGAGGTTGGCATTTTCCGGATTCGAGGCTCTGACCCGGTAGTAGTACAGCGTGGACGGCGCCAGCCCGGTCAGCGTGGCGGTGACGATTTCCGGACCATCGCCAGCCCCGGTGATGCCACCGGACAGAATGCTGGCCCCGGTCAGCGCTGGACTGGTGCTATATTCAAAGGTCACGGTGCTTTCCGCCCCATTGGGATTCACCAGCCCCCGCAGGACAGCCGAGGTGCCCACCACCGCGGTCGCTGCCTGCGTGACAGGAATTGGGCCGAGGCGCAGCCGGAAAATCTGCCCATTGCCCGCCGGGATCAGACTGCCGAGCGCGCCGCCTGCACTCGTGGTGCCATAGAAATGCCCATCACTGTGCATCTGCAATCCCCCCCGTGGCTTGGCTCCCGGAACCGCCCCGAGCGATCCTGTGAATAGACAAATCGTGCGGAAAGTGCCATCTGGAGAGATTTTGAAGACGGTGCCCTGGTTGCCGACGCCCCCGGCCAGCGTCGTTCCATACCAGGCTCCGACCGGATCCTGGATCAGGCTTGATTGGGGATTGGCGCCCACCAAGTCTCCCGATGGACCGGAGAATTCCGCCAGGGTGGTAAAGGCTCCATCCTCCCGATTGATCTTGAAGACCGTCCCCAGACCTTCCGATCCCCCAAACTCCGTCGTGCCCCATAAAAATCCTGCCGAATCCATGACCAGGGCGTGTGCTGGACCGTCTCCCTTGAAGTCACCCTCATTTCCACTGAAAGAAGCCACATGGACGAAACTTCCGTTCGCTGGTTTGATCTTGAAGATGGTCCCCAGGTTGGAATCGCCTCCTTCATAAGTAGTGCCCCAGAGAAAACCCGTACCATCCGCCGCCAGTCCCGTTGATGGGCCATCCCCGAGGAAGGCGCCGCTGGTCCCGGTGAAATTGACCACTGTGGTCAGAACGCTATTCACCGGATTGATCTTGAAAATCGTCCCCCCCTGCTCGCTCCCGCCTTCCGAAGTTGTTCCCCACAGAATTCCGCTTTCATCGATGACAAGGCGCCCACTGGGATTGCGTCCGTTGGAGCCCGTAAACTCAAAAACCAGCGTAAAAACCTTGGTTAAAGCATTGATTTTAAAAACCACACCGAAATTCGCCGAACCGCCGGCAGCAGTGGTTCCCCAAATATTGCCAAGCTTGTCGCTGAGCAGTTCAGCGGCCGGATTTGACCCGGGCACGGCCCCGGCAATTCCTGTAAAAATCAACGCATTGGACGTGGTGCCGGTCACTGGATTCACGGTGAAGAGAGTTCCGGCATTGGCCTCTCCCCCATTCTCCGAAGTACCCCAGAGCAGCCCATCAGGTCCTGCGATCAAACCTGTGCCCGGATTGCTGGCAGCGGTGGCCCCTTGAGTCTTCACGAAATTGAGGGTGGATTGGAAGGCGCCTGTAGTCGGGTTGATGGTGTAAAGGGTACCCAACCGTGAACTTCCTCCATCTGTGGTAACACCCCGGAACGAACCGGCCTGATCCATTACCAACGCCCCGTAGGGACTGCTGCCCGGCATCAAGCCTTCGGCTCCTGTAAATTGCACCAAGTTACTGAAAGCCAGGGCATTGGAATCTATTTTAAAGATGGTTCCGTAATTTCCTGCCCCTCCCCCGTTGGTGGTTCCCCAGAAGGACCCCGTCCCGTCCGGCACCAAGGCTACCTTCGGCAATTTCCCCGGCACCGCCCCACCCACTCCCGTAAATTGAGCCACGGAAGAGAATCCCCCTCCCTCCACCGTATACCGGAAAATCGTCCCAAAACCTCCCGCACCGCCGGCACTGGTGGTTCCCCACCAAATCCCGGCCGCCCCAGCCCGCAACGCAGCGGTGGGCCGGCTTCCCGGGACCGCCCCCGCCACACCCGTGAAATCCAGCAGCGTAGTCAGCTCCAACGTTGCCGTATTCACTTTGAATAGACTGCCCTGCCCGTTGCTCCCCCCCTCCGCCGTGGTGCCCCACAGGTTGCCTGAGCCATCTTGTGCCAAGGTGCCTTCCGGTGAACGGCCGCGACGCGCTCCGGATATTCCTGTAAAGTCGAGCACGCTGGTAAACACCAGGTCAACGGGATTCACTTTGAAGATCGTCCCGTGCCCCCCCACTCCCCCGGCAGCGGTGGTTCCCCACAATTGCCCCCCGCTATCGCGCTCCAACCCGGTTAATGGAAAGCTTCCTTTGGCAAAACCGCCGGTCCCGGAAAATTCCACGATTGACGTAAAATCCTGGTTTATTGGGTTGAACCTGAACACGGTACCAAATCCGTCACCGAAATTTCCGGCTCCCCCGAGGAAAGTGGTTCCCCAGAGCACCCCGGTGCCGTCATCAACCAACTCCGCCTGGGGTCTTCTTCCTCTGGCGGCCCCACTGGCCCCGCTGAAATGAACCATTACGGTCAATTCGCCCGCGGCGCTTAATCGATAGATCGTCCCGTGACCGTATGCCCCTCCTGACCGGGTAGTCCCATAAAAGAAGCCATCGCTATGCTTGAGCAGCCCGCTGTTCTCCGGCCCCGTGGGCCCCGCTTGGAACGCCGCCACCGGCTCAAATACCGGGCCCGCCAATCCTATCAGCGAACTTAGATACCAAAAAATCAGCAAAATCGATAATCTCTTCATAATTAGGGGTAATTATGGAAATTATACTTGCTTCTACTTTTTCTTCAAGACTTCTTTAAAGCCAATTTCCCACGATCCTCCACCCTTCCCTGTTAAAGCAGAAAGCCGCTCTGGAAGGGATCATCTTCAGCAATCAAAAAAGTATGGCGCCCCGTGACCCAGGCTTGGCCCTCGATCTCACAGATCGCCCCACCGGTCACCGGATCAGAGTCACGCCCCACGATTTTCCCCCGGAAGACCGATCCCGTAATTCCTTCCACGGCAAAATCCACCCCATCACCCACCACCCCCTGACTGGACAGCAGGGCCAACCGGGCACAGATCTCCATGCCACCAGCACTGCGGTCCACCCCTCCACCAGCCGATACACAAACCTGCCTCGCATCTGCCCGCCCGCCCCGCCGCCGCGACGGCGGGCCGGTAAAAACAACTCCCATGAGCGCATCTGCCGGAGTATTTCCCGGCAATTCCCGAGCCCGCTGGCCCGCAATGGACCCCAGCAGGGCCCGACCCGCCACCGCCAACTCCGGTTCCGCCTCCGCCGCGATCGACAACCCCAACGCCCCCGCATCCACAAAAGCAAACAGGCCTCCGCTAAAAGCCAGATCGTAATTGACCTGGCCCAAACCAGGCACCTCGACCAGGCAGCCGGTAGCCACCACCCGGGAGGGAGCATTCTCAAAAAACACCCGTTCCACCTGGCCTTCGCCGATTTGCCCGTAGGCCCGGATCATGCCGACAGGCGTGTCCAGCCGCAGGCGGGTCTCCGGTGCCTTCATCTCCACCAGGCCGCATTCAAGGAGAATGGTGGTCAGGGCGATCACCCCGTGGCCACACATGGGGCGGAATCCTCCCCGATGCATGAAGATAACCCCAAAATGTGACCCATTGTGCTGGGGCGGTGTCAGCAGACAGCCATGCAAATCAGGATGGCCCCGGGGCTCGAGCAGGAGAGCCCTCCGCAAATGATCGAAGTGCCGTTCCGCATACGCTTGCCTCTCGACCATGGTTCGTCCCCCCAGCGGCGGCACTCCCCGCAGAATCAAACGCAAGGATTGGCCCCCGGCATGAGCATCCACCGTTTCCACCTGCAGCCCATGGGAAGGAACCGCCCACTCATGCAGAGCGGGGAACGGGAGGAAATCATGATCGGCCATGCTGGATTTAAAAATACCTTGGGAAGCCGCGAGAGTAGCGGCTGCCCCCTCGTCGGCAAGCGCAGGCCGCATCCCGCGCTGCAAACCATCAGCGCCTGCCAACGACTCGTTCAACGATGTTTTCCGTGACTTTCGGTGGAAAATCGCGGCGCGGCACAAAAAAAGCGGAGTCCCTTCCGGGTCTCCGCTTCATGTGCTGGGAAACAGGCCAGTCCGCCCGCCCCAAGTCCGCTTAATGGCAGCCGCAGCCTTCGCCGCAACTGCCGCCGCTCTGGGCAGGCATCAGTTCGTTCTCCTTGGGGATGCGGCCCAATTCAAGGGTCCGGCTCACGTAGGCCATGATGAAACTTTCCATCTCCTGCAGCAGCCCGCGGGCCTCCATGAAGGCTTGGACGGGTGGTTCGCTCAAGGTGGACCGGCGCAGGTCTTCAAACGCCTGACCTTCCTCCTCGGAAATCTTTTCCCCCGCCATTTCCTTGCGCTGCAACTGCTCGCTCAAGTCGGCCAGTTTGGCGTATCCTCCGGTCGCGGCGGGATCATTCATAAAGGCGGTGATCCGGTTGCGGGCCGCCAGCACATTTTCATCCTCCAGCAGCGCTTCGCACAGCTCACGGATTTTGTCACCGAGGTCCGCCTTTTGCACCCGGTCGTCTTCAACTCCAATAATTAAGCTCATAATCCCGCCCGATACCCTGCTCCGCGGTCGCTGCCAATGCGTAATTCAAGAAAAACACCCGTTTTCCAAGGCTTTTTGCTGTTTCATTAACCAATATGGCCTGTCGCGATCAGGTTCCGCGGAGAAAGCGGTTGATTGTCCCCGGCGTGTCCCTCCTGCTACCATCCATGGATATTTATGTGTTGAAGGAAGGCCGGCGGATCGGGCCCTTCCTCCCATTCAAACTGCGGGAACTCCTCGAGGACAGGACGATCCAACCTTCGGACCCGGCGTGGATCGAAGGGATGGAGAGTTGGTCGCCGCTCTCCTCCATCGAAGCGCTCGAATCCTGGATGCCCCGGGATCCCTCACTGCCCCCGCCTCTCCCGATTCCAGCAGAATTCAAGGAAGGGGCCGCCAGTACCGATCTTCCCGGAATTAAAGCCCGCCGCATCCACGCCTGGCTCCGCTGGCTGGCCCGGATTGTCGACAAGATGCTCTGGTTCAGCCTGCTCTGGGTGATCGCGGTCAGCGCGGGCTGGTTGCAGCTGTGGGATTACCTCCTGCTCTCACCCCTCCTGCTGATCGGGGCGGCCGTCCTCTGGATACCGGTCGAATCCTTTCAGCTCAGCCGTTTCACCACCACTCCGGGCAAATGGTTGCTGGGCATCCGGGTCACCGATGATCTCGGCCAACCACTCACCTACCTTGCCGCCGTCAAACGCACCGTGCTGGTCGTCTGCACCGGAGCCGGACTGGGTCTCCCTGCCCTCTCGCTGCTGCCCGTCCTTCAAGGCACCATGTCGTGGCTGCTTTACCGCCAGACCGGCACCACCCTCTGGGACCGTGCGGCCAGCTCCCGGGTGGTCCACTCCCCCCTCGCTCCCGCCAGCCTCATCACCGTTGCCGCCCTGGGCGGCGCTTGGTTTGCCCTGTGCACTTGGATTTTCATGAGCATCCCGCTCCCCCCGGATGCCCCGGCTGAATTCCGCCAGAAGCTCGAAGAACTCCATCAACTTTTGGACCGCTCCCGGCTCCCGAACGACACCGAAGCCGGAGCAGATTCCCGGAAGCAGACCTGATTTCAGGCCAGGGAAACTGGCGCCGTTTGATAAGGGATGGGACAGGTGTGAGAACCAGGCAATCTCTCACGCCTATGCATGAGAGATCTCTCGTATTGAAGCAGGATGTGCTGGGCCGGGGGCGCGTTCCGGCGCGGCGGCGGAGGAGGTGGTGGCAGGGTTCCGGCGCAGCGGGCTTTCGGGGCGGTCAGTATCATCTGTTTTCTGGTTCATATCCCCATCGCGGTCTATCCAGTCACACGGGAAGAAAAGGCCTCTTGGATTGAACCGTGATCTCGGGGTCTTTAGGGCTTGTCGACATTGACTACCAGAGCTTGTCAGTCGTGTAAATGGCGGCCAGGACGCAGCAGATAAAGGCGAAAAACATGCGTTTCGTTTTCTCAGAACGGCTGGCCAGTCTCCGGAACACCTTCAACCGATGAAACACATTTTCCCACGGCATGCCTTCCCGGTATAGGACAACGTCATAAGGCTCGGGATTTTCCACGTTGCTGCGGGCTGGGAGGCAGGGTTCGCAGTCCTGACCGCGCAGGGTATCACGCAGTTCTCGGCTGTCGTAGCCCTTGTCGCCGACCACGGCCGTGTCCTCCACATCTTCCAGCAGCACTGGAGCGACAGCAATGTCGCTGACATTGCCCGAGGTCACCACGATGGGTGCAGTCAGCTGTCCGAGCACATCCACGAGCAGATGAATTTTCGTGTTGAGTCCTCCCCTCGACTTGCCAATGGCCTGATCTTCAGGGGATTCCGGGCCATTGGAGTGCTGATGGACCTTGAAATGAGTGCTGTCCATGAAAACGGATTCGGCGGCATGGCCGGAAATGAACAGATCCTCGAGGAACTCGAAATAACCATCCTTGGAGAGCCGGTTGAAAAACTGATGGATGGCCGGCCAAGGGCCGAACTCCGAAGGCAAAGCCCGCCACGCGCAGCCATTGCGAAGCAAATTCCAGAGGGCATTAAGGTGCTCACCGGTGGCGGCTGCCCGACCACCCGTATGTGCGAAGTCGTTGCTAGCAATCCTGAATTCCTTGACTTGATTTTTTAAGCCGCTCACGGAGCGGATCCGGCATGAAGCGATGAAAGTCAGTCATAAAGCTGCGCAGTGAGCTTGGCCTGATCACGGGAAATTCAAGCTCAAGTGCCCTCTACCTCGAAATTTCAGCCAATGTCGACAAGCCCTACCGCCAAGCGCTTCCTCACCAAGGACCGGATGGTCTTCAACAAAACTGCCGGACACTATTTGCCCGGTGTTGCGGCTTGGGGAGTTTGTGGGCCAAGAAGTGGTGCTTTGCGGGCTGATCGTGGTGTCCCGCCTGCACTCGCAGGAAGGACGTGAGTCCATGAAATTCATGACTTTGGCCGACCGGACCGGCATGGTGGAAACCGAACTGTTTGCGGAAACCAACCGCATTCACGGGCTGCCCATACGCTACCCCGTCCTTGAAGTCATCGCCACCGTAGAGCCCTTTGAAAACGGGCACGGGTTCAGTCTGCGTGTCCACCAAGCCGGCAAGCAGCGCCCTGTGGTTAAGCCGTAGTCGCGGTCGTAACTGAAGGGCGTGGGCGCTGGGCTCACCAGCGGATGGGAGGGATTCGGAGATGGCCGGGGGGCAACGGCTCACTCCTTCACCATCACGACCCTGAACCCCAGATGATGCACGCGGTAGGTGGGGGGAGCTTCGAAGGATTTGGCGCAGCGGGACATGGAGGCATAGTGATTCCAAGCGCCTCCGCGGTAGGGATGGTTCCGGCCTGTGTCGGGGCCTGTGGGGTCGGTGACGTCTTCGGGGCCGCAGACGGTAGAGAAATCGGAGACCCATTCGTAAACATTGCCCAGCATGTCCCGGAGGCCCCAGGCGTTGGCTTGTTTCTGGCCGACGCGGCGGGGGCCGGCGACTTTGCCGGGATGGGCCTGGTGCGGCCATTTGAGGGTTTCCCAGCCCGCGCCCTTGTAGCCCACGCTGCTGTTGCCGCCATACCAGGCGATCTTGTCGAGAATGGGAGCATTGTTTTCGCCGAGGATTTTCATGGGGCCTGCGTAGGTGGAGGTGGTGGTGCCGGCGCGGCAGGCGTATTCCCACTGGGCTTCTGTGGGCAGGGCGTATTTCCAACCCTTGGGGAGCCGGTCCGCGTGCTGTTCGCCCAGAGTGAGCTGGAGGCAGAACTCCACGGCATCGTCCCAGCTCACATAATACACGGGGATGTTCGGCGAGGTGGCGGCCACGGCGCTTTCCACGATTTTCTCTCCGCCGGTGGTCTTGAGGGACTCGCGCAGGGTGATCTGCTTCCCATTAAAGGGATAGAGGGTTTCATCCGCCAGCATCTTCCGAGCCTGGGCCTGGAGAGAGAGATTCATGACCTGCTGCCATTGTCCCTGGGTGACCTCGGTCTCCGCCATCCAGAATCCCTCGGTGAGCGTGACCTTGTGCTGCGTCTCGTAGGCGTCGCGGGCGGGTTCGTCCTCGGGGCTGCCCATCAGGAAAGTGCCGGGGGGACAGTAGTGCAGGATCATTTTCACGCCATTGTCGGAGCGCGTCTGGCCGGGTTTTTCCGGATTGGAATTTTCTGCTTCCACGGCAGGGAGACTGCCCTCGGCCGAGGCGATGAGGAGGGCGGCAAAGAGGAGTGGAAGGTGCATACGCGGAGCATCTGCCTGATCTGGCGATTCTCAAGAAATTCCCCGTGGGGAGCCTGCGGCCCTCACTTTATTTGCCCAGATCGTCCGGCATTTCCGTAAGCGTCCGCAGAAAGGCCGCCAGGGCGGAGCGGTCGGCATCGCTCAGGGGAATCCCGCCGCCGGTGTGTTTGGCGGGATTGGGTCGAGCGTGGGACTGCCGGTTCAATAATGGTCGACGACTTCCTCCAGCGTGGCGAAGCGCCCGTCATGCTAGTTGCGGGCAGTCATGGCGACATCGCGCAGGCTGGGAGTGGCGATTTTACCACGATCGGGCCAACTGAGTGTGACGCGGAAACGACCGCGGTCGGCAGCGGCCTGGACAAGGCCGTTGTTGTGAAACTGATGGTCGCTGAACAGCCCCCGTTGCTTCGCTGCTAATCCCCTCTTCTGCGGCATCCGCAAAAGGACATCAGGTGGATCACGGTTTATCACAAATCCGAGGATGGAGTTCTCCCCGGCGGCGAGATCGAGCACCCTTTGATTGTCCTTCGGCCAAGGGCTGGCTTGGACGACCATGGTCTCCCGGACGCGCACGGCAGGGCCACCGCTTGCCAGTCGGCGGGCATGAATTTTTGCGGTAAAGCTTGGTGCCCTTGTCCGGCCAAGGGAACGCCTTCACGACGCGTGGGATCGTAGAAATGCGTGTGGGTATCGACGATGCGCCGGAGGGGCGCGGCGGCAAGGAAAACGTCAGTAGATGGGACCCGTGAAATACGTCCGGTCGGTGGAAGGCGCCGCTTTGTTGTACACAGTCACGCCATCGCTGACCGGCCCCACGTAGGCATTGCCACGACTATAAAAGGCGAACCGTCCATAGAGATCTCCCCCGGGGAATTGACCCATGCCGAATATGGTCCTCTCCACCCCATAGATGTCGTCCCGGACCAGGTAAACGCAGCCTCCGAGAGAGGTGATTGCGGTCAGCGTGACACAGTCTTTTTTATTTTCGCTGCCCATGCCAGTCCCCGCGATCAACACCACGCACCCGTATCCGTAGAAATCAGTGTTCGCCGGAGGCGCTGCGTTACTGAATCCATCCAGTTCATACACCGCCCCCCGCGCTCGGTCCATCATCGCATGTGCCTTGATGTTGGTGCATACGACGTTGTTGGCACTGGTGTTCTGGGTGATCCTGACCCCGATAGTGGCGCCCTCGATGTGAACGTTACTCAGTGTAAGATTGCCGCCGGCAACGATCGCTGCGTTCGGGTAGTCCCTCACCCACACGGGAGCCGTGGTGTAAACCGTGGTGTCCGCCCCGCCGGGGCCGCCGCCAGTGTTCCACAGCGAACTGTTGGATTTATCCAACCCAACATCAACCGTCACCACGTCCGCATGACAGTTGTTGACCCACTGGCCGAGGTGCAACGGCACAGAGTCCGCAAAGGTGGCCTCGGTGATCCATAGGTTGGTGAGCCTCAAGCCGTTCACGACTGACGCATAGTAGCTGCCGTCCGTGTGTTTGTGTCGGCAGAACCCAATCCCGAATCCGGAGGCGTAGGATACCGTGACATCGTGGATGACGGAACCCTCTTCAAGTCCTCCCTTGGCGGAGATTCCGGAGACGCGCTTGGTGGCCCGATGGGCAAAGGACGCCTCGTAGCACTCAATGTGGATACCAATGACCTGGGTCCAGTACGTTTTAGGGTTGCTGGTCTCCCCTCCAATCCAGATGGCGGCGGCGTGATTTGTCACGTCAGACACTGGGTCTCCCCATATCTCGGACTGCACCCACGGATCGGCAGTCCACGCACTGGTGAGATAAAGATTGGTCTTGCCGGATCCGGCGCCGTGGATCGTGACGGCCCCCCCCGCAGTGTCAATAGGGCGGGCCACGGAGTAGCGTCCAGCCGCGAGGCTGACGGTGACGCCGACGTTCACCAAATCAATAGGCGATGCTCTGACTGCGGCGTTGATAGCGAGATCGTGGCGACCGTCCTCCAGGCCCCACCACTCCGGGTAAATGGACTCCCGGCCAAAAGTGCCCCTTATGTCCCCGGCCGCAAAACCAGAAAAAACCTGATCCCTCCCATTATCCAGCAGGCCCAGACAGATCAGTCCGCCGGCCCCTCCTTGAATGAACCGGTAATTATCCGGGACGATCACCTTGTCGGTCCCGACCGTGTGAATGGCCGTCAGGGTAATGTCTGCCCTCAGGTGCAGAGTGATCGGGCCGGATTCCAGGAGGGCCGCTTGGAACTGCGGGGCCGTGTAGATGTTCCGCCCATTGCTCCGGATGTCTGCCCGAGTATAAAGCTCGGTGAATTTCGCGTTGATCAGGTCCCGCCCCGCGGCGGCCGTAATGACCTGCCGCCAAGCAAGAAACACCAGCATGCAGGACAGCAGCAGAAGGAGGAAAAGACGGGCTTTCATGGGATTTTACACTTGGTCAAAGATAATGTCCGTTTGGTCAAAATCCACGACTAAGCCGCTGCCCTCCACCTGCAAAATCGGTGCTTGAATCAAACCGACCCGTGCGCATCGGGCTCCCGCCCACCGTGTAGCACGGCGCCAGGCCCTCCTTTTCGCTCCGGGCGTTGCACCACTTGATCACGTCCCACCAGCTCACCGTCTGCACCGGGTGGGCCGCCGCTTTGCCCGCACCCACGCTCAGATCCGTGTAGCCATGCGCCCCCTCAAGCCCGCACCTCGTCCCACTCGCCCTTCGTCACCTCCGTCTTACCCATGTCAAAGGTGCTCACGGTCACTGTGCGAACAGGGGCGTCTCCCAAGCCCTCCAAGCTGTCCCCCATTGAAAAAGCCCCAGCGGGAATCTACGCAAAACCCACTGGCGCTACCAAATCATCCGCTACCACCTTAAAGCGCACCTGCGGGCTGTATTGCCCATCCCAGTCCGCCCCGGCATTCCACGTCAGCGCCTTCCCCGTCCCAATGCTGACCCCCGCCCCCACCGTCCCCGTCCCCGAAACTGCAGGCACCGCAAAGGTGACCCCGCCATCCCCAGAAATCTGCAAGCTAGCTCACCGCCACCGTCGTCGAATCGGCCGCGACATCGTAGGTGATGTCCACCAGCTTCGTCCCCTCACGCTGTACCGCCTTCAGATTGCTCACCACCGGATCCGCCGCCCGCCCCGGCATCGCCCCCGAGATCAAAGCGGCGGCGAACAGCGCCGCCGCGCGGCCCGGGGAAGCACTGGAGAAAAGCGAGGACATGGGAGGGTGAAAGTGAAGACGGGGGAATCAAAACAGAAAAACCGCCACGGCGCCGCGCCACCGCGCCCGTCCTGCCAAGAGGCGGACAGCCCGCTGCGCCCTTTCCCTATGGCGTCCTCTCACCCTCGTCCAGCCATTCCGCCTCCCCGCTAGAACTCCCTTCTTTTACTTCCCTGACGTCCCCTCCCCAAGGGAGACGCTCAAATTACCTGGCAAAATGCACTCATTGGCGGCGCCTTTGCCCCGAAGGGGCGACCCCAATCGGTGGGCCGCCCTCCTGCGCCGCGTCAGCGCCATCCTGATGGAAATCTCCGAGGACTGGGAAACCTGCCGGCCGGAGGGGGACCCATAATGCACCCGCGGGCACAGTACCCCCGGCAACCCTGCGGGCAGGCCGGCCCCGGCCCGTCCGGCGGCAAAGTAAAACCGTCCCGGAAAAAGGGGGGCCAGGGTGCTGTCATTGGAGACCGCCAACAGGCCCTCCGTCCGGCCTTCCAGACAGCGGCGGGGAAGGGGCAGCCGGTGCAGCGCGGCGATGGAATCCGCTTCCTCGCCATCGCTGAAACTGAGCAACCTCTACAATGGCTACCGTCAGGGCGAACCGGCCATGGATGAGCGCCCGGACCTGAGCTAGCCGCGCCACACCCTTACCCGGGTGGTGCATGCCCTGAGGCAGGAGCATGGCGAGGACGTGGTGCTGCGCAGTCACAAAATGGCGGGCAGGCCGTGTTTTACGGCCAGCTGCACGATGGCTTCCGGTGAGAGGGTGGAAACCAGCTCAAACTGACCCGGCGGCGTCTCGACTGTTTCAGCAGGGGCCGGAGCCGGGAGTAGAGCTCGGTTTCCAGGTCCGTCGGTTCCAGCAGGCTTTCGCTGCGCAGATCCTCCGCCATGTCGTTGTAGCGGACCTTCACCCGCACCGTGCGGATGCTTTTCCCCTCCTTGCCTGACTTTGGCCATCAGTTGATCGGCCATCCTCCTCAGCACTGCTTCCGCTCATAGGTCACATCGGCAAAGAAGGTTTCCTGCTGGCCGAAGGACTCGGGAGCCTCCCTTGTGATCACGAGGGGGCGGTCATCAATGCCATTGGCAAACTCCCGCACATTGCCCGCCTGACTGCCCACAGCAGTTCCAACATCTCCGGGGGGGGTGCCGACCACCTGATGGATTTCCACCAGGCCCGCCGCGTCCAGCCGGGCCGAGGTCTTCGGCCCGATCCCTGCCGGCTGCGCTGCAGCGGAGCACCCCGCAACGGAACAATCCCGAACCAACCCCGCACCCCACCCGGCAAAATCTCAAAAACCTTTGAATGGCAGCCCTGAGGGGCCCGTCAAAAGAGAGGCTTGGGGTATTCCGGGCTTAAACTTCAACTAAACTCCTATCATGAAATCACTCTTTGCTTTGATCGCAGCTGTCTGCGCTTTCGCTGTGGTGACCCCTACCTCCGCCGAGGCCGGGCTCTTGGGAATCCGTCTTGGCGTGGGCGCAGGCCATCAGTGTGCTCCGCATTACGGCGGCGCTTATTATCGGGGTACTCCTCTCGTCCGTGGATACCCAGGCAGCTATTATGGTCAGAGTTACGGCAGGGTCTATTACAACCCCCGCCCCTGTTACAGCGGAAGCGGCTATTACGGCTACGGAGGGTACCCCAGCGTCAGGTACGTCTACCCAAGGTATTCCGGCGTCCGCCACATCTACGGGGGTTATTCTGGCCACGGGCATTACGGGCATGGCACCCATTACGGCTACGGCGGCCGTTATCGCGGGGCGCGCCATTGCCGTTAATAGATTTTTCGTGGCCTTGTTGCCTGATGGGACACCGCTGGCTAGTGAGCAGCGATAAGGAATGGCCCCTCTCCGTGAATTGCCGGCACAGAACCGCAAAAAACCCTACCGGTAGTTGAGCACCGGTAGGGTTCTTTATGAGACGATCCCCCCCCGCAGTTTACCTGTCGCCAGGCTTTGGCGTTGGGGTAGAGCTTGGCTTGGTGGCATCCGCGCCGGTGGCAGGTGGGGATGAGGTTTTACCAGCCGGGGCGTGAGACTCATGGTCGAAGACCGCGAGCGGATCGTCACTCTCCAAGCCTTGGATGTTTTCCGGAGTCCAAAGCGCAAACTCGTCGAGATCCGGACTGTAAACCGCAATGATGTCCT
>JAZKDC010000015.1:0-334091 GCA_040387795.1 Verrucomicrobiota bacterium | reverse complement strand
ACACCAACAATCCGCCGCACCATTTTTCAGACGGGCAAGGATCAACCGCTTACGCGTGAAGAGCATTTGCACTGCACTGCCTCGGACGGTTTCGAACGTAGGCTGAATGTGAAATCGAAAATCCCGACTGATTCGACCCTGCATTCGCTCATCACGCGGAGCGGTGATGGCTACTATCCGTTCAGCCTGCATTTGTGCCTGCGGCATGGCAGCAGGCTTGCATTACCACCTGCGACCCTGAATTCCCCACCAAGTGAATCGCTCAATGCGACCAGGACGATCAGGCGTCGAAAGGTAGCACAGCGCAAACTCGGTCATCCTCAACTTTTCCGACCCGGTTCCAGTCAGAAAAGCAAAGGCTTCATCTTCCGTTCCATCACCTCCTGAAATCCCAACGTAAATCATTCCCCATGGCTTGCCATCGTCGGAGTTGATTTCGAAAACAAATGGCTGTGAATCATCATGGTTTAGCGGAATCCATCCTCCAAGAACATAGATTCCACCGATCATTTCCCGTTTCAGCCAAGTCGCATTTAGCACCTTGTGAACTTCCTTGGAGGTGCAGGGCGGATGCAATTGATGGGCGAACTGCGAAAATATCCGTTCCTGCTTGCCGGTATGAACGCCCATGTCGGGTGGAACAATCGTATAACCGCTGTCAGTTTGGGGGAGCAGGCGAAAATTGACCCCGAGATATGGCAGGGCATTGGCCACCGAGGCACCCATGACGATTCCGATGGCTAAAACGCCAAGGTTCGCTGTGGATGGCTTCACTGGCATGGCCTGACACCATAAAGCTTTGACGGATGGTTGTCCATTATATCCTCGGCATCATGGATTGACTCGCCGCTGCCATCGCTCATCACGCGGAGCGATGATGGCTACTTTCCGTTCAGCTGCGTTCCAATCAGCCCACCTTCACCTTCACGCCGTGCTCGGCGGTGATGGTGCCGAGCAGGGTGCCTTTCAGACCGCAGGCCAGCGCCGCATCCTTCTGGGCGGCAGGGACGATGACGACCCAGCCGTAGCCCATGTTGAAGGTGTTGAGGCGGTCGGCGGCATCGACATGTTTGAGGACTTTGGGGATGGCTCCGAGAGTCCACTCGGAGATGGCGAGGTCGGCGCCTTTGGTGCCGAGGAAACGCTCCAGATTTTCCACGAGGCCGCCGCCGGTGATGTGGGCCATGGCTTTGAGATCGATCTTCGCGGCTTTGAGGGCGTTGACTTCCTCGTGATAGAGCCGGGTCGGGGCCAGCATGGCGATGATTTCCTCCTTGGTGAAATCAGCGGCATTTTCGCGGAGGACGCGGCGGACCAGACTCCAGCCGTTGGCGTGGAAGCCGTCGGAGGGATAACCGATCACGGCATCACCAGGTTCGACCCGGGTGGGGTCGAGGAGATCCGGTTTTTCGATAGCGCCAATGGCGAAACCACTCAGTTCGACAAAACCTTCGGGGACGATGCCGGGCATTTCGGCGGTTTCTCCCCCGGCGAGGATACAGTTGCAGGCGCCGAGCCACTCGGTCATGCCCGCGATGAGACGCGAGATCTGTTGTTTGTCGATTTTCGGAATGCCGATGTAATCGAGGAACATGATGGGATCACCGCCGGTGGTCAGGACGTCGTTGACATTCATGGCCACAAGGTCCTTTCCGGCGGTTTCCAGCAGATCGTGTTCAAGGAGGAGTTCGAGCTTGGTGCCGACCCCGTCGCAGCCGGTCACGATGACAGGCTGTTTGTAATCACTGAGATCGTAGGCGGCGGCGAACAGGCCAAAGGCGCCCAAGAGCTTGCGTTTGCCTTCGGTGCGGCGGCGAAGTTCGCCGATGTCACCGACGAGTTCGGCCGCAGTTTTGATATCAACACCAGAGTCTTTGTAGGTTAAGCCGGACATTTGAGGAAAGGGGTCAGTGGTCGGAAATCAGGGATCGGGAAAATCGGGGAAACGGGCTGGAAAATCCAAGACCCGTCCTATCCATCAGGCGATGAGTTTGCGGCTGCCGGAAATCTCGCGCCAGACGCTGCGGAAGAGGTAATAACCCCAGCCGTGGTTTTGTCGGCCGGACCAGTCGGGATCGTAATGGTCCTGCGGGTGCAGGAAACGCTCCGGATGCGGCATCAGGCCAAAGACCCGGCCGGTTTTGTCCTGGAGGGCGGCGATCTTCAGCGTGCTGCCGTTGACGTCGTCTTTATACGTCAGGGCGACGAGGCCTTCATCCATGTATTGCTGGGCCTTGCCCTCCGGAGCGACAAAGCGGCCTTCGGCATGGGCGATGGGGAGTTCGAAATCGTCCGGGAGATCGGCGAGGTAAGGGCTTTCCGGGGCCACATTTTTCAGCTTCACCCAGCGGCATTGGAAGCGGCCGCTGGCGTTGTCGATCAGGCTGCCTTCGGGGAGAACCCCGAGTTTGGTCATAATCTGGAAGCCGTTGCAGATTCCGAGGACATAACCGCCGTCGGCGATGAATTTCTGGAGGGAATCGCCCAGTTTCACCTCGCTGACGAGCTGGGCGATGCGGCCGGCCATGACGTAATCCCCGTAGCTGAAACCTCCGCTGAAGACCACCAGTTTGGCGGCTTTCAGATGCTCCGGAGTGATCAGCGAGACGGGCACGATGCTGGTGGAGAAACCGGCGGCTTCCAACGCCCGGGCGGTCTCGGCATCGCAGTTGGTGCCGGGGAATTTAATGAGGAGGGCGGGAGGGTTGAGCAACATGGCGGCAGACGCGGGGCTGAGTCCTAAAAAGGGCGAGGGGACGGGGATGGCAAGGGGGATTTGGCCTTTGGAGCGCCCAAAGGTCCCATCCCCCTGCTATGTGCGCGCCGACTGAGACAAAAGCCGTCCAAAAAAGGGGCGAACAAGGCGGCGTTTGCAATTTTCACGGGGTGGGGCTACGGCGCGGCTTCCGTTTTCCGGTTTTTCACCCTCTCCACCTTCGAACCCAACTCCCAGACTTATGGCCAAAAAAAGCATCCGTGATATCGATCCTGCCGGCAAACGCTGCCTCGTGCGCGTAGACTTCAACGTGCCGCTGGAGGAGAAAGAGGGAGCCATGGTCATCACCGATGCCACCCGCATCGAGGAAACCTTGCCAACGCTGAAGTATTTGATCGGAAAGGGCGCCAAAGTCATCCTGTGCAGCCACCTTGGCCGTCCGAAGGGGCAGATCGATCCGAAACAGAGTCTGCGTCCCGTCGCCACGGCGTTGAGCGCGCTGCTCGGCGTGCCGGTGGAGTTTTCCGAAACGAGCGTGGGCCCGGAAGCCGAAGCCAAAGCAAAAGCCCTGCCTGATGGCGGGGTTTTGCTGCTGGAAAACGTGCGGTTCCACGCCGGCGAGGAAAAGAACGACGTGGCATTGTCGAAGCAGTTTGCCGCGCTCGCGGAGATTTTTGTGAACGATGCCTTCGGCAGCGCCCACCGCGCCCACAGCTCCACTGCTGGCGTCGCGGCTTTCCTTCCTGCCGTCAGCGGCCTGCTCATGGAGAAGGAACTGACCTACATGCACGACGAACTGCAAACCCCGGACCGTCCGTTTGTGGTGATCCTCGGCGGCGCCAAAGTCAGTGATAAAATCAACGTCATCAACGCCCTGCTGGAGAAAGCCGACACCATCATCATCGGCGGCGGCATGGCCTACACCTTCCGCAAGCTGGTCCAGGGCATCACCCTCGGGAAAAGCCTCTACAAACCCGAATGGGAACCCATCGCCGAAGCCGCTCTGGCCAAGGCCAAGGAACGCGGCGTGAAATTCCTCATCCCGGTGGATGCGCTCATCACTGATAATTTTGATTTCGCCACCATTCAGGTGGGCAACACCAGATACACCGCCCCCGGCGAAGACATCCCGGACGGCTGGGAAGGCGTCGATATCGGGCCGGAATCCGTGAAACTGTTCAGCGCCGAAATCGCCAACGCCAAAACCGTGCTCTGGAATGGCCCGATGGGGGTTTTTGAAATCAAGGCCTGCGCCAAGGGGACTTTTGACATCGCGGAAGCCATCGCCGCCAACACCAGCGCCAAGACCATCATTGGCGGTGGCGACAGCGTGAAGGCCGTGAAAAAAGCCGGCGTGGGCGACCAGATGACCTTCATTTCCACCGGCGGCGGGGCTAGCCTCGAGCTGTTGGAAGGCAAAGAGTTGCCCGGCGTGGCGGCGATTGCCGACAAATAATCTGCCGCCCATCGGCTGGCGATTTACCACAGGCGCAGTCCCCCGGGGCTGCGCCTTTTTGATGGCGAAAACCAAACCCCTCTCCGCAATTGGGCGGTTTTCTGCCGGAAAGCTGGACGTATCCTGAACGTATCTTCAAGTTCTGACCCGCTCCTCCACCGGGAGCCTTCGCTTTTCGCCATGCCGATCCTCCACAGCCCCCTGACCGTCCGGATGCCCCTCAGCCTGCTGTCACTGCTGGCCGCACCGGCCATGGCCGCCGCCACCGGCCCCTTGAGTTACAACAAGGACATCCGCCCTATCCTCTCGGAAAACTGTTTTAATTGCCACGGCCCCGACTCGGCCTCGCGCAAAGCGGGGCTGCGCCTGGATTCATTCGAAGCGGCAACCGCTGCCAACAAGGACGGCATGGTTTCCCTGGTGCCCGGCAAAGCGGACGTGAGTGAGGTAGTAAAGCGGGCGCTGTCCAAAGATCCCGATGAAATCATGCCTCCCCCGGAGTCCCACAAGACCCTGAAGCCGGAGCAAATCGCGACCCTGCAGCGCTGGATCAACGAAGGCGCGAAATACGAACCCCATTGGTCCTTCATCGCGCCAGTCCGCCCTGCCCTGCCTGCGGCGGCCAACCCGGCCTCCATCAAAAATCAGATCGATCAATTTGTCCTCGCCACCCTCGAGGCCAACCAATTGAAGCCTTCCCCTGAGGCGGACCGCCGCACCTTGATCCGCCGCGCCAGCCTGGACCTGACGGGCCTGCCTCCCGAACCGGCCATGGTGGAAGCGTTTGTCAATGACCCGGATCCGCAGGCCTATGAAAAGCTGGTGGACCGCCTGCTGGCCTCGCCGGCCTGGGGCGAGCACCGCACCCGTTATTGGCTGGATTACGCCCGTTACGCCGACACCCACGGGATCCATTTCGACAATTATCGCGAGATGTGGCCCTACCGGCAGAACGTCACCGAAGCCTTCAACCGCAACCAGCCGTTCGACCAGTTCACCATTGAACAAATCGCGGGCGATCTCCTCCCTGACCGCACGTTGGAACAGCAGATCGCCTCCGGCTTCAACCGCTGCAACATCACCACCAACGAAGGCGGAGCGATCGCCGAGGAGTACCTTGTGCTGTATGCCCGGGACCGGGTGGAAGCCACCAGCGCCGTCTGGCTGGGCCTGACCACCGGCTGCGCGGTGTGCCATGATCACAAGTTCGATCCGGTCTCGCAGAAGGAGTTCTATCAACTCGCCGCCTTCTTCAATAACACCACGCAGAACGCGATGGACGGCAATATCGCCGAGACCCCTCCCATGGTGGTGGTCCCGCCGAAGGAAGACCTGTCACGCTGGGACGTTCTGACCGGAGAACTGGCCGGGACGCAGAAAAAAGTGGAGGAGCGCCAGCAGTTGGCCCGTCCGGAATTCGAAACATGGCTGGCCCAAACCACGCCGGATTATTTCCAGGCCAAGCAGGGCACCGGCGACTTCACCCTGCAAATCCCCCTGGAGGAATCCGCAGGACAGACTGTGACCGCGAATACGCCAACGGGAGTGCTCACCGCACCGGCTCCGGCAGGCATCGCCGCATTGCCCGGCCCCGTTAGTGGCAATGGCTACCGCATCACCCCGGGGGCGACCGTGGAATTTCCCGGCAACGACGGTTTTGAACGGGACAAACCCTTCTCCTTCGGAACCTGGATCAGGTTTCCCAAAGACGGTCCCTCCGGCTCTGTCTTCGCCCGCATGGACGAAAGCCATGATTTCCGGGGCTGGGATCTTTATCTGGAAAACGGCCGGATCGGCACCCACCTCATCAGCAAATGGCCATCGGACGCCATCAAAGTGGTGACTAAAAAGCCTCTCGCGGCCGATACCTGGCAGCATGTCTTTGTCACCTACAATGGTTCCGGCAAGGCGGGCGGAGTGTCGATCTATGTGAACGGGGCGCTTCAGCCTCTGAAGATCGATGCCGATGCCCTGAAGAACAGCCTCCAGGGCGACACTCCCTTCAAGCTGGGGCAACGCAAGGAAGGCTCGCGCACCGATGGGATCGTGCTCCAGGACGTCCGGCTGTATAACCGGCAACTCCCGGCCGGCGAGGTCGCTTCGCTCGCCCGCGCCCCGCAACTTGCCACGATTCTCGCCAAACCCGCCGGCCAACGCAGCAAGGAGGAACTGCAGCGTGTCTTCGACTGGTATCTGCTCACGCTGGATGAGCCTTCCCTGAATCTGAAGCAACAACTCGCGAAACTGGACGAGGAAAAAGCCGGCATCCGCGCCCGCAGCGCGGTGACTCATGTGATGCAGGAAAAGGAAAGTGAAGCGGAAGCCTATCTGCTGCTGCGGGGGGCTTACGACAAGCGGGGTGACCGGGTGACACCAGCCACCCCGGCGGTCCTGCCCGCCATGCCCGGCGAATTGCCGCGCAACCGGCTCGGCCTAGCCCAATGGCTGCTGCGTCCGGAGCATCCCCTGACCGCACGGGTCACCGTGAACCGTTTCTGGCAGGAAATCTTCGGGACCGGACTGGTCCCCAGCACCGGAGATTTCGGCATCAGTGGCGAACTGCCCACCCACCCGGAATTGTTGGATTGGCTCTCGGTGGAGTTCCGGGAAAAAGGCTGGAACGTGAAGGAACTCTTCCGTCTCATCGTCACCTCCGCCACCTACCGGCAGCAGGCCCACTTCAGCCCGGAACTGGCCGTCAAGGACCCTGCCAACAAGCTGCTCGCCCGCGGCCCCCGCTTCCGCATGGATGCCGAAATGGTGCGCGACTACGCCCTGAGCACCTCCGGCCTGCTGGTCCATAAAATCGGCGGCCCCAGTGTCCGTCCCTATCAACCCGATGGCCTCTGGGATGCCGTGGCCATGCCGGAGAGCAACACGCGTTTCTACAAGGCGGATGAAGGCGAGGGGCTTTACCGCCGCAGCATGTATACGTTCTGGAAGCGGGCCGCCCCCCCGGCCAGCATGGACAACTTCAATGCCCCGGCCCGGGAAAACTGCACCGTCAAACGCGAGCGCACCAATACCCCGCTCCAGGCGCTGAATACCCTGAACGACATCCAATTCATCGAGGCCGCCCGCGTGCTGGCCCAACACGTCCTCAAAGAAGGGGGACCCACTCCCATCAGCCGCCTCACCTGGCTCTCCCAGCGCGTCCTCAGCCGTCCCTTCACGGCCGACGAACAGGTGATCCTGATTGCCTCCCTGATCAACCTGACCAAAGATTACGAAGCCGCGCCGGAAGAAGCAAACAAACTCATCACCACCGGTGCCTCCAAACCCGCCGATGGCCTTCCCGCCTCCGAACTGGCCGCGTGGACCCTCATTGCCAATCAGGTGCTGAATCTGGATGAGGCTTTGAACAAGTAAGTTTTCGGCTGCCAGGCGCGATTCTCTTTACGGCGGGTAGCAGGTCAGCTATGGGATTGGGCAATCCTCCTGCCCTGCCGTGCCGTCCTCCCCTCCCGTTTCCCCGCCTGTGATCGGCCGGCTGCAGGGTGGCGTGGAGCGGGGACTCCGCCTGTTTCCCATCCGGCGCACGTTGCGGCATTATTCCGGGGAGGCGTTTCTGGCGGATCTGAAGGCGGCGGTGAATGTCTCCCTGCTGGCGATTCCCCAAGGCATGGCCTGCGCCAAAATTGCGGGCCTGCCCGTGGAAGCGACCGGAATCATGTGCGCTGCGATTGGTTCCATCCTGGGTCCTTTGTTCGCACATTCCAGGCATACCAATCTGGGACCGACCAATGCGACGGCCTTGATGGCATTCAGTTCCCTGGCGGGATTTGCGGCCGTGGAGCGGCCGGCCCTGCTGGCCATTCTTTCCGTGATGGCGGCCACCATGCTGTTGCTTGGCGCGGTGCTGCGCATGGCGGATCTGATTCAATACATCAGCCGCAGTGTGGTCGTGGGTTATGTCACGGGAGCCGCCCTGCTGATCATGGCCAGCCAGCTGCCTGATGCCCTGGGCATTCCCGCGGAATACCGCAGCGGACAGTCCCGGACCTTTGTCATGCTCCTTGCGGAATCGGCACGGAGCTTGTCCCACGTGACCGGACCGGACGTGGTCATCAGCGGAGCCAGCCTGCTCATTTTCTTTCTTCTCTCAAGGCACCGGCACTTCAAAAAACTGCCCTGCTTTGCGCTGACCCTCGTGCTCATGGCGGGGCTGGCCCAGTTGATGAAACTGAGGGGCTTCGAGGTGCATGGGTTGCAGGCTTTCTCCCTGCGCGATCTGGCCCCGGCCCTGCCTGACCTGACAGATGTCAGGACCTACGACCGCGTTTCCATGCTGCTGGGGCCCGCCTTTGCAGTAGCCTTTCTCGCCGCTCTGGAAAACTCCGTGATGACCAAGACCCTCGCCAGCCGGAGCGGGGACCAGCCGGATTTGAATCAGGACATGTTTGGCTGCGGCATGGCCAACCTCGGCAGCGCCTTTTGCGGGGGCCTGCCCGTCAGCGGCAGCCTCACCCGGAGCATGCTGAACTTCACCAGCGGAGCCCGCACCCAGATCAGCAGTCTGCTGTGCGGCCTGTTTTGCCTCGCCGGCGCCCTGCTGCTGGGACAGGCGGTGGCCTTCATCCCCCGCGCGGGACTGGCGGCGCTGATCATGGGTTTGACAGTGACCCTGATCAACCGGGCCCACCTCCGGATCTGCCTGCGGGCCACCCGGGGCGATGCCATCACCGTCATTGTCACGTTTATCAGCACTCTGCTGATGCCGCTCTATATTGCGATTTTTGTCGGAGTAGCCACCAGCATTGTCCTGTATCTGAGGAAGGCTTCGCGGCCCAGTCTGGTGGAATACGATTTCACCGCCGAAGGAAATCTGGCGGAACGGCCGACCGCCCTGCACCGGTCCAATCCGGCCATTTCAATTGTACACGTGGAAGGCGAATTGTTCTTTGGGGCCGCCGAATTGTTCCGCAGCCAGATCCAGCAAACCGCCGCCGATCCGAATCTCCGGATCATTATCCTGCGAATGAAAAACGCCCGGCATCTGGATGCCACCAGCGTGATGGCACTGCAGGAACTGACCGATTTCCTCCGGCTTGATGGCCGGGATCTGATCATCAGCGGGCTGAGCAAAGAGGTCTACCGGGTCCTGAAAAATGCCGGAATGGTCCCGGTGATCGGGCGGGAAAACCTGTTCATCGGCTCCGCGCAGAATCCCAATCTTTCCACCCGCAACGCCCTCAAACGCGCCCAGGCCATCCTCGGCACCTCCCAGGCGGATGTCAGGATTTTCTACGACCCGGGCAAGCCGTCCGGCGGGTAATTACGAATCACCTGATTTCACAAGGCCCGGAAGGGCGCTTTCTATTCCCCATGACTGATCCTGCCTCCCTTTCCCGCACCAAGCCCCGCGGTCCGGTGGATATGCACGTCCATATCGTGGGCAATGGCCTGCGGGGCAGTGGATGCCGTCTGAAGCTGCACGGCTGGCACCGGCGGCTGGCGGATTTCATGCTGCATCAACTCGGGATGACGGTTTCGTGGGACCGGGCGGAATTCGACGAAACCTATGTGGAATTGCTGCTGCGCTGGCTGCGGACTTCCGTCCTGACCCATGCGGTGATTCTGGCCCATGAGGAGGTGTATCATGAAGACGGGAGCCGGATCGATTTCGGCTCGATGTTCATTCCCAATGACTACGTGCTGCAGCTGGCCCGGACCTATCCGGACTTCCTGCCCGGCGTCTCCATCCATCCCGCGCGCCCTGATGCGATGGACGAACTGGACCGCTGCCTGGATCAGGGCGCCGCGCTTCTAAAACTGCTGCCCAACTGTCAGAATGTGGATTGCTCCCGCCCGGCCTACCGGCCCTTCTGGGAGCGCATGGCCGCAGCCGGCCTGCCGCTGCTGGCGCATACGGGAGGCGAGCACACCGTGCCCCAGTATCGTCCCGCCTATGCAGACCCGACGACCCTGCGGCTGCCCCTGGAGTGCGGGGTCAATGTGATCGCGGCCCATTGTGCCACCAAAAGCGGCTGGAATGACCCGGACTATCTCCCCGCGCTGCTCCGGATGATGGAACACTATCCGAATCTCTACGGTGACCTCAGTGCGCTGAATCTGCCCCTGCGCAGCGCCGGATTCACCACCCTGATCCGCCCGGAATATCATGCGAGGCTGGTGCATGGCAGCGACTTCCCAGTCCCGGTGCAGCCACATTGGGCACACTGGCGCGGCCTGCTGTCAGGAGATGCCGCACGATTCCTGGCGGAAGAGCCTAATTTCCTGGAACGCGACTTCCATGTGAAAGCCGCCATGGGATTCCCACCGGAGGTTTTCACCCGGGTTTGGGGGCTGCTGCGGCTGGCCGGCCGGCCGGATACTCCGGAAAATTGAAACGTGGACAAGCGGCCAGTCGCGATTATATCTACCCATCGGAATGTCGGCGGCTGGAGCCGGAGACAGGAAGTACATGTGAAGGATTAACCCATCAGGAAAGACTATGGATTATTATCAGGACTCATACCGCCCGGACTCCGGGGGTGGCTACGATGCCCCGCCACGCGATGGATACGGTGGCGGCGGCGGTGATTATCAGCGGCAGAACAATCCTCCGCTGCTGACCGAAAAGATCTTCCACGACCGGAAGGAATTTTTCCTCGACCTCAAGGAGAACAACCGGGGCCGGGTCTTGAAAATCACCGAAAAGGTCGGAGGCCGCCGGGACACCATCATGGTGCCAATGGAGGTGATGCAGGATCTCTACGAAGCGCTCGGGCGTATCATGGATTACGAGCGCGGCCTTGAATAAAGGCTCCTTTCACGGCGTCGAAATTTCCGGAACAATTCCGTAACGCGGGATTTGACCGAAGTCTCGCTTTCGTGTATCTTTTATCCGAAAGGAGGATCCCTCCTCCCCCATTACTGTGAACACCCCTTCCGGTATCTCGACAGGCACCCAGCACGGTGTGGCATGGCTCACCGTGGAGGGGCGTGGCAACTTTCAAAACAGCCCTGAGTTACGGGGCTTGGTGCGGTCTGGCATTGATGAAGGCACCAACCGCGTGGTGGTGGATCTCCAGCGATGTAGTGGGATGGACAGCACGTTCATGGGAATGCTGTCCTGCGTGGCGGTCAAACTGGAGGATGCAGGGGGTTGCCTGCATGTGGTGAATGCCGGAGGGAAAAACGGGGAACTGCTGCGGGGATTGGGGCTGGATGAAGTTTTTACAGTCGAGGATGGCACGGATTTGGTGGAGCAAGGGGCCTGCCCCTGCCTTGGAGTCACGGCAGAACCAGTGGCCATGGCAGCTGTTCCTAAAACCGAACGCAGCAAGCAGGACCAGCTGGCGATCTGCCTCGAAGCACACGAAGCCCTGGCCAATCTCGACCAGGCCAATGCGGAAAAATTCGCCGATGTCATCACTCTGATGCGTCAACAGGGCCGGCCTGAGAAAGCAGTTCATTAGGATCCCCGGCACCCTTGGTGATTCCTCATTTCCTATGCGACTGCTCCCTCCGCCTCCCATGATCGCAGGTGGACCGCTGGCTTTCCCAACCTGAGCATGTGGCCGTCCCTGATCTTTTTTGCTGGAGGCTTCTTCACGGCGGCAGCGGTTGCGTATCTTTTCCGGGTGCGGGGGATGCGGTTGATCCGGAACCTCCAGACGGAGCGCGAGGAACTGCTCGGCGAGGAGTCCCGCATCTTTACTTTCCTGCACGAAATCGGAGCCAGCCTGAGCCATGATCAAAGCCTGCGCGGGCTGCATGAAGAGATCGTGCGCGGCGTCAGTCAGGTGGTCGATGCCGATGGCGGAGCCCTCTATTTGCTTGATGCACGGCACGGAACGCATCTGGTGCCAGCCGGACTGATGGAGTCCGCGGCCCCCTTGATTGACCTTCCTGATGAGTTGGCCGGGCCGTCAGGCAGCAAATCACTGCATAGTTTTCTCCAGATGAAAGCCGTCCCCCGCACGGAAGGAGTGCTCGGAAAGTGCTTCGATTCCCAGGGCCCTATCCATTTCGGCAAACTCTCGCTTTGGCCGCAGTTATTCAAACAGCTTAGTCCCCTTCAAGCCGGCCATTACGTCATGGCAGCCCCGCTGTCGATCGGCACCCGCCGCATGGGAGTGTTGGCGGTCACCCGTAAACCGGAACGCGGCCCCTTTACCGCCCATGCCTTCGAGGTCTTCCGCTCCGCCTCGGAACAAGGCGCTTTTGCGTTGGCCAATGCCACCATCCAACAGGAGGCCATGGACAAGCGGCGTATGGAGGAGGAACTGCGGTCCGCCAGCGAAGTCCAACGCATCCTGCTTCCGCAGACGGCTCCCGAGATGGGCGATTACATCATCTCCGCCTCCAATCTGCCAGCGAAGGTGCTGAGCGGGGACTATTACGACTTCATCCCTCTGGATGAGGATCACATGGGACTGGTGATCGCCGATGTGTCCGGCAAAGGATTTCCCGCCTCGCTGGTGATGGCCACCTGCCGTGCCCTGTTGCGGGGGCAGGCTGCGGGAGAGCTGTCCCCCACTGCCGCCCTCGCCAAGGTAAACCGGATGCTTTTCAGCGATATCCGCGAGGACATGTTCATCAGCCTCGCCTATTGCGTCCTCGACCGTCACGTGCCGCGTATCACCCTGTCCCGGGCCGGGCACGATGCCCCGCTGCATTTTTCCAAACGCACCGGCATCGTGACCACGCTGAAACCCCCAGGCCTTGCCCTCGGCATTGATGGCGGACGCGTCTTCGAAAGGGTCACCAAGGATTTCACTTTCGACATGGAACCCGGCGACTGCCTGCTCCTCTATACCGATGGGGTCAATGAAGCCGTGGATGCCGCCGGGGACGAATTCGGCCTTGAGCGCCTGCACGACGTCTTCCTCGCCGCCGCCCCATCCGGCGCGGAAGCCGTGCTGTCCGCCTTCCAGATGGCTCTGGCGGAATTTGTAGGCGGCTCCCCGCAGAGCGATGACATCACAATCATTGCCGTGGAAAAACGCTAGGCCACACGAGGAATAATTGACATTTCCCCCGGAGTTCCCCAACCTGATATCATGATCCACCGCCGCCATTTCCTTGCCACCGCTGCCTTGGCTGCGGGCACCCCCGCCCTGAGTTCCGCGCAGGCCAATGCCGCGCCCTACCGCATCACCAAAGGCCGCATCAAGCAGTCCGTGGTGCATTGGAACATGAAACCCCTCACGGTGGTGGAATTGGCCGATGCCGCTGCCGCCATGGGCCTCGGCTCCGTGGAACTGATCGGCCCGGAACACTGGCCGATGCTGAAACAGCGCGGCCTCACCTGCGCCATCGCGGGCAGCCACGGATTTGCCAAAGGTTTCGCCCACGTGGAGGAACACGATGAATGCATCGCCCGGCTCCGCCAGAGCATCGACGCCTGCGTGGCCCATGGGGTCGAGCGCGTCATCACTTTTTCGGGCTTCCGGCGCGGTCTCGACGATGCCACCGCCCGGAAGAACATGATCGAAGGATTGAAAAAAATCCTGCCCTACGCCGAGGAAAAAAAGGTCACCCTCTGCCTCGAAATGCTGAACTCCAAGGTGACCGAGGAGATGAAGGGCCACCCCGACTATTGGTGCGACCACATTGGCAAGGCGCTCGATATCTGCCAGGCCATCGGTTCGGAGCGGATGAAAATCCTCTTCGACCTCTACCACGTGCAGATCATGGATGGCGACCTGATCCGGCACTATCAAGAGTGCCGGGAATACGTCGGCCACATCCACACCGCCGGCAATCCCGGCCGCGCCGAACTGGACGACAAGCAGGAAATCAACTATCCGCCGATCATGCGCGCCATCGCCGAAAGCGGTTACACGGGCTTCGTCGGTCAGGAATTCATCCCCCGCGCCGCCGATAAAGTCGCCGCCCTGGCCGATGCGGTGCGGCTCTGCGATGTGTGAGGAAACGCTCCGGCCTTTTCAGCACAGCTTCCCGGTGCCCTGACCCATCCTATCCGCAGGCAGGTGTGGGATCGGTGCCAGCCGGGGTGGCAGGTTTCAGAACAGTCCTCAATTCACATAAGCCATCTCGGCGGTCATGAGGAGGGCCTGGGCGTATTTTTCCCAGGCGGTAAGCGGGCTGCGGTCCACCTTTTCGGCCGAAGGGTCGCGGACGGCTTCCTTCATGGCGGTGGATTGCCGTTTGGGATCCATCAGGCCTTTTTCGGCCAGTTTGCGCTTCCGGAATTCCGCCGCCAAGTGGGCGCGGCGCTCTTCCCTGGTCATTTTGGAAAGATCGGGAGGGCTGTCCGTTTTAGCCACGATCACAGGTTCCTGACCGAGGGTGGATTGGCTGCGTAGGTAGGCCGTGGCGAGTTCCACTTCCTTTTCCTTCGGCCAGCGCTGATAGATGATTTCGTAGAGTTTCTTCAGCCGGTCGGTATCGGTGGCGCAGGCCTTCACGTCTTCCCGGTCCATGATGTTGCGGGCCTGTTCGATGACGAGGAGGCTGTTCATCCGGAACAGCGCCTGCTGCGGGACGATGGTCTGGAAGCGGCGACCGGTGGGCAGCATGGCATTGGCGACGTCAAAGTTGCGCATGAACTCCGCCATCTCGCTGCGGTCGATGAAGCCATAAACACTGCGGCGCTGGCTGTAGGGTTCGCTTTCAATATTCACCGGATGACCGCCGAGGGTGAGGTCGAGCTGGCCGCCCATGAAAAGGATGCTGTCGCGCAGGGATTCGAAATCGAGGCGGTGCAGATTCTGCCGCCATAGCAGGCGGTTGAAGGAATCGATCTTCGCTTTGGCGGCATCGGCCTCACTGGATTGTTGCCAGGTTTTGGACAGCAGGATCTGGCGGTGCAGCTGTTTGATGGACCAGCCTTCCTGGACAAAGCGGGCGGCCAGATAGTCGAGCAGGGCGGGATTGGACGGGGTGCCACTCATGACACCGAGGTCATCGGGAGTGCCGATGAACCCTTCCCCGAAGTGGTGGAACCAGACCCGGTTCACAAGGACGCGGGCGGTCAGGGGATTGGACGGTGAGGCGATGGCTTCGGCCAATTCGAGGCGTCCACTGCCCTGGGTGAAGGGCTTGCGCTCCGGACCGCTCAGGACTTCAAGAAACTGCCGGGGCACCACGGGACCGGGATTCTGAATCTGACCGCGCAGGAAGACCGCGGAATTCCGGGGTTTGTTGTCATCCTGCAGCACATTGGCCAGACCAGGGGCACCGGCATGGCTGACATCCAACCGTGCGAGCTCGGAGATCACGGCGTTGATCATGTATTGCAACTCACGTGGCAGAATTTGGATATTCTCATCCAGGGGACCGGTCAGGAACCGGTCAGGATCGGCCACGGCGGTGCGCACTTCCTCCAAAGTGGCATTTTCGAGGCCGGGGAAAAATCCCTTCCCGCCGGCTTTGGTCCAGGCGGCAAACTCCAGCTTCCAGGCCTCATCAGCTTTGGTAAACACGGAGGCATAGAGATCGAGGGCCTCGTCCTTGGTTTTCGGGGCGGCCTCACGGAAGGCGTCACGCACCGCTCCATTGCTGCGGGTGCCGGCGGTGTCCTTGATGAGTTGGTCCCGCCAGGCGGGGAAGTCCTTGGCAAAACCGTCCGGCTTCATCGCCATGAGGCGGCGCAGCGGCAGGAGCACCGGATTCGGAGTGGCGTTCTTTCTGGCACCCATGCCGGCCTGCACCATCCGGCCGAGTTCCTGGAAGAGGCGGCCATCGATTTTCTGTTCCTTGATGAAGGCATACATCTCCGGCGACTTCCGGTCCATGCCGCCCAGGGTCATGAAGGCCCGGGAATGTTTATTGAAGACCGAGGCTGTGCGGTTCATTTCGGCGGCGGCTTTCTCACGGCCTTTCTGGAGGATGGTTTCCCGCTGCTTTTCGTATTCCGCACTGCGCGATCCCATGGCCGCCGCGGCGACCTGCGGTTTTTCGTCAGGCTCGCTGCTGGAATTGAAGATGCCGTGGAGGGAATAATAATCCGCCTGCGGAATGGGGTCGAATTTGTGGTCGTGGCAACGGGCACAGCTGACCGTCAATCCGAGGAATCCCTTGGTCACCACGTCGATCTGATCGTTGATGATATCCTGACGATTTCCCATGTATTGCTCGCCTTGGGTGATGAAACCCAGCGCGGCGAGGGAGGTGTCATCCTTGCGGCCGGGAAGCAGGTCGGCCGCGATCTGCTCGCGGATGAACTGGTCGAAGGGCTTGTCGTGGTTGAAGGCGTTGATCACGTAGTCGCGGTAGGTCCACGCGTTGGGGTCCAGCGGCGATTGACGCTGCCGCATGGTGCCCCGGGTATCGGCATAACGGGCCACATCCAGCCAGTGGCGGCCCCAGCGTTCACCGTATTGCGGACGGGAAAGGAGCTGGTCGATGACTTTCCCGAAGGCCTGGGGGGACTCGTCCCTGACAAAAGCCAGGACCTCCTCCGGGGTGGGCGGCAGCCCGATCAAATCAAGATAGGCCCGCCGGATCAAGGTGCGTTTGTCGGCCGCCGGCGAAGGCGTCAGTCCTTTTTCCTCCAACTCGGCAAGGATGAATTGATCGACGGGATTGGCGGGCCACGCGGTGTCCTTCACGGTGGGAGGGACCGGCTCCTTGACAGGCTGGTAGGCCCAGTGTTTGGCGGCCTTGGCCTTCATGGATTCCGTCATGGGGCCACCGGCTTTGGCTTCCACCGCCGCGGCCGGACCGGAGCGCGGGTCGGGCGCGCCCATTTTGACCCATGCTTCCAGATCCGCGATGGCGGCATCCGGGAGTTTGTCGCCTTTGGGCGGCATGGCGGTGTCAGGATCCTGGTGGCGGACTGCCTTGATGAGGAGGCTGTCCTCCGGTTTCCCGGCCACGAGGGCAGGCCCCGTCTCCCCGCCCTTTTCCCAGCCTTCGCGGGTATCGAGAGTGAGGCCGCCTTTGGATTTGCCTTCGCTGACACTGTGGCAGCGATAGCAATTTTCCACCAGCACCGGCCGGATCTTGTTTTCAAAGAAGTTCAATTGTTCGCCCGTGGGATCGGCAGCAGAGGCGAGGCCGGGGAGAGCGGCCAGAGTGAGGAGAAGCAGGGTGGTTTTCATGGCTTCGTGGGGATTAGGCGATGATGGGGCTGACGACCTTGCCGGAGACATCGGTGAGGCGGAAGTCCCGGCCGTTGTAGCGGAATGTCAGTTTTTCATGATCAAAGCCCAGCAGGCGCATTACCGTGGCGTGCAGATCATGGACATGGACCTTGTCCACGGCCGCGGCGGCCCCGAGGTCGTCGGTGGCCCCATGGACATAACCTCCTTTCACTCCGCCGCCGGCGAGGCAGGCGCAGAAGCCGCGGGCGTTGTGGTCGCGGCCGGCGGTGTCGCCTTGGCCATTGCGGTCGCGGCCGGGGGTGCGGCCGAATTCACCGCCCCACATCACGAGGGTGCTGTCCAGCAGACCGCGTTCCTTGAGATCGGCGAGGAGCGCGGCAATGGGCTGATCGATGGACCCGGCCCGGTTTTCCATGCTGTCCTTGAGGTTGCCATGCATGTCCCAGCCGCCGATGAAGACCTGGACCACCCGCACCCCACGCTCCACGAGGCGCCGGGCGATGAGAAGCCGCTTGCCCGCTTCGGCTGGATTGGCCGGAGCTTTTTTACCCTGGCGGGCTCCTGCCAGAGCCGCCCCGGCCTTGATCCCATAGGATTCACGGGTGGCGGGCGTCTCTTTACTGATATCAAAAGCATCGGTGGCCTCGGTCTGCATCTTGAAGGCCATTTCGAAGGAGGCGATTTCCGCTTCCAACTGGCTGTCGCGGTCAAGCGCCCGGTTATGCATTTCGTCGAGTTGCTTCACCAGATCGAGCTGTTTCCGTTGTTCCGGCAAGGTGACGTATTGGTTCCTCAGGTTCTCAATGATCTTGTTCACATCACCCGCATTGGTGTTGACGCTGGTCCCTTGGAACCGGCCGGGGAGGAACATGGATTGCCAGTTGGCCGTGCCACCGTTCGGCAGATTGGCGCCCCGCAGCGAGATGAATCCTGGAAGATTTTCATTCAGGGTCCCCAGCCCGTAGAGCGCCCAGCTTCCCATACTGGGCCGCGGCAGGCGGAGCGATCCGGTATTCATGAAAACAGTGGCGGTTTCGTGGGCCGGGATATCGGTCCACATGGAGCGGATCACGGACATCTCATCGACCATTTTCCCGAGGTGGGGAAAGACTTCGCTGACTTCGATCCCGGCCTTCCCCTGTTTGGTGAATTCAAACGGCGAACCAAAGGCCAATCCGTCGCCGCCCGGAAGGGACTTGCCGTCGAGCCGCTTCAGTTCCGGCTTGTGATCCCAGGTGTCGATGTGGGAAGGTGCCCCTTCGAGGAAGATGTGGATGACATGTTTGGCCTTGGGCGCAAAATGCAGCGGCTGCCCGCCCTTGGCGGTGGCCAGCAGGCTGCCGGCTCCTTGGGCTTCCGAGGGCTTCATCAGACCGGCCAGCCCCAGCATCCCGAGCCCCATCCCAGTGCGCTGGAGGAATTGGCGGCGGGTTGAAATAATGTTATCCGGCGCAAATCGGGGGAAATGCTGGGCAATGAATTCAGGGGAGGGGTTCATGGCAGAATGAGAAGCGGTGGGGAAAGGAAGCCGGGGAGGCGCAAGGAGTTGGACGGCGGAAGATACACGAGGTTTCATAAAAAACCGGTCGGCGGCTTACGCGTGGACGTATCCGCAATCCCGCCTCAGGCCGCCACCCGGTCTTTTGCTAACGAGGCAACGGGTGGCCGCCAGCTTCCGCCACCTCGTGCAGAAAGCGGTGGGACTTTACGATCCAGGCTTCAGTGAGGGCCATGCTGGACAGGCGTTCCTTGATCACCGGCGGGGACAAACGCCCGGTGCCGATCAACGCTGCCAGCAGGTCATGATCCTTCTTCCGGGCCGGGAAACATTTGGCGACCGCCATATCATGCGGCTCCAGGCAGAATACTCCGGCACAACCTTCCAGCGGCACCAGACGTTCCTGCCATCCCGGAGGGAAGTTTTCGCAGGCCATGGGGCGGATGATGTCAGCATGATACCCATACTGTTGGTCGAAAACCGAGTCTACCCCGAGGGCGTCGTGCGCGATCCGCGCCGTTCCGTCATCGTAAGGGTCGATGACAAAATCCGCATCGCGGGACCGGCGGACCAGTTCGTAATCAGAGTCGGCTTCCGGATAGGTGCCCAAAATCGAGGAGGAACCAAAAACCACGATGCGCCCTTCCTGCGCGATGGCTGCCGCCACTGCCGCCAGGTGTTTCAGTGCCTTGAGATGCATAGCCCCTCCTGCCGTTCTGCCTTGGTGAGGATGCCGGGGAAAGGGGAAAAACCCTTCCAGTCCCGCGGCTCCTCACCATCATCCCGCAACAAATCCAGCAAAAAACGCAGCCCTTCCGGGGAGCGTTGGGCGTCTTCGATCCAGCAGCGCCATTGGCCCAGTTCGCGTTTGGCCCAGTGCCCGTTGCCCAGCCACCGCCCGATATTCGCCAGCGGGATTTCCAGAACGGCAGGGTCCGCCTCGATCTTGTCCGCGATCCGGCAGAACTGGCGGAAGGCCAGAACGTCACCGGTGGGATCGTGGTAGGGCATGGCTTGAATATGGCTTATCATGGCAGAACTGGCAAGCCGGGGCCTCAATGGCACGCCGTTACTGGTTTTTTTCATCGGCGAGCCACGCCTCGAACTGCTCGCGGTGGGCGCGGTAGAGTTTGCCGCAGCGCGGACAAGTGACTTTGAGGAACTCGTCGCCGGCGAAGAGTTCCTCCAGGCCATGGCGGGCGTGGGGCGCGAGGACCTGATAGATGCGGGCCTCGGTGCAGCCGCATTCCCAATGATAGGTGCGCTGCTCCAGCAGACTGATTTCTTCTGTTTTATCAATGGTGCGGACCGCCCCTGCCGTCAGACCTTCGAGCCAGGGAAGATCACAGTCCGGCTGGGAGGAGATGAGGACATAGTCCTCCGGAGAGTGCTCAAAAAAGCGGGCGAGCCGTTGCTCGCTCCGTTCATAAAACTGCTCCACGGCTTTGAGGAAATCCACCCCGTCGATCTCGATGGCGCTCAGGCGCGGCTCCTCGGGATGTTTCTGGGCCTGGGCGTAGAACACACTGCGCTCGGCCCGTTTGACGTCTTCGGTGAAAACGCGGCCGGTGACGAACGAAGTCGTGTTGTCGGCGGTGACGAAGAAATTGGCGAGGGGATGCTGGAAATTGACTGTCCAGGCATGGCGTTCATTCCGCGGGCGGGAGGCGGCATGCATCACCACGCCGACCAAGGCTTCCTTGAGCATGGCATCGAGCTGGGGCGGGTGCTTGGCCGCGATTTCCATCAGGTGCAGATAGTAGTCCACAAAGAGCGGACTGAAGTTGGCCCTCACCAGCAGGGCATTCCGGTGGCGGACAAAATAACATCTGACTTCCAGCAGGCTGGCGGTATCGGCGGGAGGGACATCCATCATTCAAAAAACGCTGCTTGCGGGGTGATGACAAGGCGAAGTGCAGGCTACTTCCCGGAAAAACCGCCCCCTGCGCTTCCGGCTTGGCTTGCGCGGGTTTCCCGTTATGGTGGCGCGATGAAAATCCGCACCGCACTCCTCAGTCTGCTGCTGGCTCTGCCTGGCGCAGCCCAGGAGACTGTGCCGGCGTTGCCCACCGATGGCACTTCGCCCGCGCCCCTGCCCCCGGAAGTCCCCTCCAAGGAGTTCAAATCAGGGGTAGTGCCCGGCATCCGCCTCCAGTCCGACGACAAGGTCGGGCGCACTTACTCGGAAGGAAGTCCCTTTATCATCTGGGGAGGCAACCGCACCCAGCGGTCGAATCTGTTCACCGCAGCCGGACTGGTCCGCCGTTCCGTGCAGGAAACCCTGCATCTGAATGATCAATGGTATTATCCTATTGTCCTGCAAATCCGGGAACCACTGGCCAGTGGCACGGACCAGCGCCCGCCCGTCTGGACCACCATCTCCCAGGTGGAAGGAGGGTTCCGGATCGAAATCAATCTGGTCCCCCGGCGCCAATCGGTGCCCGGTCCGCTGCTCCAGGAGAATCTGGTGCGTGCCATTCTCGCGGATCAGGTGCTCAAGGGAAAAGCGGGTTTGGATTTGACCGGATCCACCCCGCCGCCGCCGGATTGGCTGCTGCATGGCACTCTGGCTTTGATGGATTACCGGCAGCTTGGACGGATGAGCCGGACTTTTTCCCGGATCTTCCAGTTGGGGCGGGTGCTTTCGGTGCAGGATATCCTGAACGCGGACCCCGCGGGGATGGACTCCGTCAGCCTGACATTATACCGGGTTTCCTGCGGGGGCTTGCTGATGATGCTGGTGGAACAGCCCAAGGGACCGGAACAACTGGCAAAGCTGCTGCCCGGGCTGGCGCAGACGGCGACCGACCCCGGACTGTTGATTGAGCGTGCTTTCCCTGCCCTGACCGGCTCTGCCAACAGCCTGTCGAAATGGTGGTCCCTCCAGATTGCCGCCCTGTCCCAGCCAGGTTTGGATGAAGTGCAAAAACCCGGCGAAACCGAGCAACAGCTGGCCGGAGCTCTCATCCTGCGTTACACCCCGCCCGCGCCGGCAGAGAAACGGCCTAACCCACTCAAACGACTCTTCACCCCGGACAAAGCGGCCACTCCTGCCGCAGCCGCAGGCCCTCCGGAAGCGGCTGAACCCCTCCTGACCTGTGGTATTGAGGATTTCACCCGCGTGTTGGCCTTGCCGGAAGCCGCGCCCGTTTTCAACCAGGTGGACCTGGCCCTGACCCGTCTCATGCTCCGCGCCCATCCGATTTATCGCCCCATCATCCAGGAGTATCAGGACCACGTGCGCAGCCTGGTCAAAGGAAAGGCTGGCAAATCCCTCCCGGCCGCCCTCCAGAGGCTCGCGGCCACCCGGCAAAAACTCGCCGTCACTCTGAGGGGGATCGAGGACCACCTCGATTGGTATGAGGCCACCCAGTCCACCTCTCCCAGCGGGGCCTTCGAAGATTACCTCCAGGCGGCAGGCGAGCTCGAGAAACCCCGCCCTCCCCGGACGGACGCCATTTCCCGGTATCTCGATGAGATGGAAGCGGAATACCGCCGCTGATCCTGCCAAGGGTTCCCCGCGTCTGTAGATAACGTTTGCGCGATACGGAGGTCACACCGGGTGGTGCCCGCCATGGCCACGGCAAGACTTCGGGCTGGGCATTGGCCAGCGCATCAGGGAGGAGGGCGCCTGGGTTATGTCTGATTTAGATGCGTTTTCCACTGTTAAATACGAATTTCGCCCGCTTTTTAATAAATAATCATTGCATTTAATAGTATTTTCTATAATTTCCAGATACCTCAACTCCCGATCCTCATGACTCTTTATAGAAAACTCGCCTTCACTCTTGCTGAGATCTTGGTTTCGATTGCCGTCATCGGTGGCATTTCGGCCGGTGGATACGTCGTAATGCGGAACGTCAGCCAAAGCAGCAGCCAAGTGAAACTGGAACAGGACGTGCGCATCGTGAACAATGCCATCCGCACCTACGAAGTGAACGGAGGCAAACTCACTGCCGGCATCAGTGGTGACGAGGCCCTGGTGAAAATCCGCCGGCAGGCCGCGGATCTCCGCAAGAATGCCGGATTGAAGGGATCTGCCATCGATCCCCGGATGAACCTGCGCTATCAAACCAGCGGCGAGGGTGGAAAACGGGCCTATTGGGACCCCGATGAGCGGCAGTTCTGGATTGCGGAGAGTGGCGATGAACCCGGGGTCAAGGAATTCTATCTTGGAGCCCTGCCCCCTCCCCTGCCGCTGATTACCAACGCAGACGGCACCGTCACCAATCCCAATCTGGATGACCGCCAAACTTACGGGACCTTTGCCGCGGTGGACTCGTGGGTCTGGGATTATGACAGCAACGGCTCCATTCCGCGCAGTACCCCATCCAACTCGATCACCAGCAATGCCACCATCTCCTCCTCCAGTGGTACCATAGACCAGACCATCATTGTCCTCTCCCCTCCCCGCTTCAGCATCGCCGGAGGACGCTTCGACTTGTCGTGGTATCCCCGGGAGCTGACCCTGACCCCAGCAGCGAGCACTCCCGCCGGTGTCTCCGACATATATTACATCATCACCGGAGGCCAGTGGCAGAAATACACGGCCCCGATTCAGATCAACGATCCCGGCCAGACCGTTGTCGCCAAATCCGTGGCCCTGGATCTGGACCACTATTCCGACAGTGCGGAAGTGATGAACAACTATAGTGCCAACCAGATCACCCTGGATCTTGCCCATGCGATCCAGCCTACTTACCGCTACGCGGAACTCGGAGGCACCCTCGCCAGCGGCTCCCTCGCCCCGGTCCTCGCGACCGTGCCCCGGCTTTTCCTCGCCAACGCCAACGACATTCCGGATAATTTCGAGAGGAACGATGTCTTCCAGTCCTATTGGTCGTGGGACGGCTCTAGTCCTGACACCGCCTCCGCAGGCCGCTATTCCGGGATTTCCTCCTTCACCAATGGCTATCCCGGCGAAGCCCTGGTCCTGAATGTGGGCAGTTTCCCCACCACCAGCAACACCCTCACCCTGAAATACGCCGCGCTCTCCAAAAACCCCGAGATCGCCGTCTCTTCGCCCGTCGAATCCGTCACCACGTCCATCGCCACCACCCCGCTGCTGGCTCCTTTGGTAACCCCTGATTCCGGCAGCCTCAGCAATGGCGAAGTGATCACCATGAGTCTGAATGTGCTGGGATCCGCCACCCCGGCCAATGCCCGCATTTATTACCGGACCGACGGACAGGACCCCGGGGATGTGAATGGCGAACCCGCCAGCGGCGCCACCCTCTACACGGTTCCGTTCAGCCTCGATTCCTTCAACAGCCCCACCGTACGGGTGGTGGCCCGGGTGTATCCGCCTGCCGCCTACAAACGCTGGTTCACCACCAGCCCGACGGCCACCCTGAACTACTATCTGCCTTATGCGGAAGAAAACGTTTATGCCGTGATCGGAGGAACCAATCAGATCTTCAACATCAATCCCTCCACCGGCACCAACCGGATTTACGACAGCAACTCCACCTACAATCTGCGCGCCCTCGCCCTCGATACTGCCAAGGCCCGCATCTATTACGTGGAGGAAAACGGGTCCTCCGCTACCGGATGGCGCGTGGGATACCACGATTTCATTGGAACCACGCATAAAACCCTCGGCAACATCAAAGGGACCTGGTCCTACAACGCCTCCGTCCAGCCCGACAACCTCGCCTATTTCAATGGGGCGCTCTACTACATCCATGCCAACAGTGATGACCTTGTCCGCATCGCCCTCAACGACGATGCCAGCGCCATCGCATCGGTCGCCAAAGTCGCTGACCTGCGGGGCAATAACGCCTGGAGCAACATCGGCGATCTCGCGATCGATGAAACCGGCCTCCTCTTCTTTGTCGATAGCGGCAGCCGATATCACCGTTTCGATCTGACGACACTCAGCGGTTACCTGCAGCTCTCGTCCGTGGCCCAGCCCTATGCCGGTCTTGCTTTCTATCAATCCCGACTCTTCTCTACCCGCTCCGACAGCAACACCATCAACCGGCTCGCTCCCAATACCGGTTCGTCTCTTTCCAGTGTGGCGGCCGCCAATTCCCGCAAGTTCATTGACCTGGCCTCGCCCACCTCCGCTACTCCGGTCTCCACTGCCAAATCCATGTGGGGGATCGTCGACCAGGCCGACGGTCCACACATGGTGGAATTCCGCAACAATTACCGGAGCCCGCTCGTGTCCACCGCGGTGGATTATGGTCCCATCCTGTTTGAGGGAAGCTCCCTGCTCAGCGATACCCGCTACGGCATCCTCAGTCTGGCCGTCTCCAACAGCGGCATGGCCTATTTCGTCAGGAACAGCACCATCCGCAAAGCCGACGGCACCGGAAACTCCGACAGCTACCGCCCCCTGCTGAGTCTCAACCTCGCCAATCTTCGTTTGGGCGACACCCTGAACGCCACCCACGTGGGAGACCTCAAACCAGGCCTGCAAACCATGGCCGGCTCGCTTGATCCGGATGACGTGGTGACGGGAATCAGCCTTTCTCCCAACGGCGAACTTTACGGGGTTCTCCGTGAAGGCAACAGCTCCGGGGTTGACAGTGCCGACTATATTTTCAAGTGCACCCTGCCGGTCAGCAGCCTGAGCGGATCCGACTTGGGCGTCACCACCATCGGCCGCACCACTTCCGCCGCCGGCCTGTCCTCCAACAGTGAGGATCTGGTATTCACCCGCGATGGCCGCCTCTTTGTGCTCGATGGCTACGACAATGAAATACTCGAAGTCAATCCTGTGACAGGAGTGGTACTTTCCGTCATGAGCAATGATGCCGGAGGTTACCGCGCCCTCGCGGTCGATCCCACCGATTACCGCATCGTCGCTTCCAATACCGGGGCCAACACCTTCAACATGGTCAATGGCGGCCCGGGCAACGATGAAACCTTCCTGAGTTACCAGGATCGCTGGGGATACTCGAACATCGAGGCCATCTCCTTCTACCAGGCTCCCTTCCTGCTGCTCAATACCCAGGTGGATCTCTTCGCCGTGGACGGCTCCAAAACCATCCATGGCATCGACTTTGCCACCGGTCAGACGGTGCCGGTCACGGATGCCCCATGGCCGGTCCGCGCGGTGGCGTATGATCTGGTGCGCCGGGAAGTCTTTTACCTCCGCGGGGGAAGCAGCTCCTTCACCCTGGGATCCTTCAACCGGGATACCTTCCAGCATAAGATCTATGGCGATCTCAAGGACAGCCGCTTTGAAAGATCTCCCGTCCTGCTGCCTGACAACCTGATGTATTTCGGGGGCTTTCTCTGGTATGTGGAACCGCAGACCGACAACCTGATGCGGATCGAAGTGGGTACCAATACCATCACTGCCCAGAAGAAGGCGTCCAACCTGAACGCCAACATCCTGCGCTTTGACCTCATCGGTGACCTTGCCATGACTCCTGACGGCTGGGTCTACTTCTCCTGCATCAACTTCGAAGGCCAGCGCTTCTGCCGCTATCAGATCAACTCCCTGAGCCAGTTTGAAGTCCTCTCGGGACCCATCGCTTCCCCGGTCCTCCTGCCGGGCGGTGAATCCTACCGGGAAAACTGGTTCGATGCGCTCGCCTTCGCCCCACCGGATGCCGGCGGAAACCGTGCCCTCTACAGCACCTACGCCGTCGCGCCTTCCCCCCTTCACACTGTCGATACCAGCACCGGCGGGAGCACTTTCTACAAAAACATCCTCCCCAATCTCAGTCTGATCGACTTCTCGGACTACCACCCCGGCACCCTCTCCGATCCGAATGCGGTCACGTTGCGCCCCCTGCTGAAACTCAATAACCTCCACTCCACCTACACCTACGCCGAGGTCGGCGGGCCTTTCCTGATCGGATTTGTGCCCCCTCCCGCCGCCGTCACCGGCCCCACCGTGGTGCTGAACAACCCGAACGAGCTGCTGCTCAGCCAGCAGAACAGTGACCACTTCGAGGTGCGGTGGAGCACGGATGGAGTCGATCCCCGGACTTCCCCCAATGCCTCGGTCACCGGCACCTTCTCCAATGGCTTCCCGGGCCAGCAGCTCAGCGTGGCCTACAGCCTGTGGGGCACCAGTGCGACCCTTCCGCTGCAGGTCGTGGCGAAGTCGCTCAAGACCGCGGTCCTGGTGGATTCGCCCATGCTTAGTCCAGTCATTGCCGCTCAACGCATGGTGCTGGACAATCCCCTGGTCACCGAAGTCGCCGCCGTCAATGGAGTGCGTCAACTTGAGATCAAACCCAATATCGCTGGTGGCTTGGTCCCGCCCGGCGTCCGGATCTATTACACCACCGATGGCACCGATCCCGGCGTCACCCGGGACAGCAACGGGCTCGACAATCCGACCACCGGCCGTCTCTACACGGGCACCATTGCCCTCCCGAATTCCGTACCCAATGGCCAGCCGGACTATATCGTGAATGCCCGCGTCTACCCCCCTACCAACCTGCCTCAATGGTTCGAGGCCAGTGATTACGGCTACTACTCCTTGGAGGAAATCTCCGGCATTGGCCACATGGATGTTGATACCTCTTCCCAGATCTATCCCTACCGCCGCGGTAAAACGGACCGCCATGTGCATGCCTACACAAGGCACTACAACACCGCCGGACTGGACTTCTTCAACCTGGCCGACAACAAGCTGCACGAGATCACCGACAACGTGTCCTCCGGCATGAAGTTCAAAATCATCGTGTCCAACGCCGATCTCTCCCCTGGTGGCCGGATCGTCATCAACAAGACCTACAACCCTTCGGATCCGTCCACCTGGATTCCCGTGACCACCTATGACAACACCGCCCCCAGCGCCCTGACCATTTACAGTCTTGACGGGGCTCCCGGGACCACACGGCTGACTTCATTCGGGTTCTATTCCGACATGACCACCATCGCCAACGGAGGCTTGATCCAAGGGAACCCCGGTCACGTCAAGAACAACACCCCGGGCATCTATGGGGAATGGCGCAATGGAGCCTTCACCATCCAGGTGGTCAGGGTCAACAGCTCCGGATACGATGCCTTCACCACCAATACCACGTTCAGCGGTGGCGGAGTGCAGGGCGTGGCCACCTCCGGCCTGCTCTGGGAGTGCACGGTGTTCCATCACGGCAGTGGCGGCCCCTACTCTCCTAATTGATCCGTGAAAACTCTGGTTCTGCTGGCGGTGATCTCCGCCAGCAGAACGCCGTCTTCCTGACGTCGCCTTCGCAATAGCGGCGAGGCCAAATCAGCGGAAGAGCTCTCCATCGCAGGCCACTGCATGGAACCCGGGCGTGGCTAATCCTGGGTTCCACGAACTGCCCCCGCGCTCCCCGCTCAGTGCATCTCCACCGCACAATGGCCCAGACCACCGCGGTAGTAGTTAAACTGCACGCAGGGATGATCCGCGAGGAGGGACATTGGCACTGCACTGTCCGCGAGGCCCTTGGAAATCATCAGCGCGGTGAGCCGTTGACCGAGCGGATTGTCATGGATCCCGGCCTGCCAGATGGAGACCTTCTCCGCCAGCCAGGTTTCCACCGGTCCGACCGTAATGGCCTGGTTGGGGACCATGGTGACATTCCCCCCGCCTGAGGTGCGGGCGTTCTGCATCAGGGTGACGGGATGCAGTTCCACCACCCGCGTCGCCAGTGCCCGGTAGACCTCCGGGGCCGGCGGCTCCAGCAGAAAGGCGCCCTCCCTTTTCACCGGATCATTGAAGGCCCAGTGCTTGATATCCCCCTGCCCGCCCTGCATCACCGCACAACGCACCCCCGCCTGCCAACTGGCCCGATATGCTGCGGTATCCGCCTTGGGAAAATGCAGGTGTTCCTCCGGCATCCGCAGTTCGGGACGGATGCGGTCAAAAAGCAATTCCCGGTCCGCCCGCTCGAAGGACAAGGGATGGGACACCGGCACCTCCAGGCCCGTCGCGGCATCATACCACTCGTCCATGCCCCAAAAATGAGCATGCCGCAGGGACACGCCCAGCTCATTCACCAACCGCGCCACAAGGGGCAGCTGCTCCGTGGGTCCGATAGGGCCGCAAATCCCCACCGGATCATCCGCGGTGGCCTGTTTCCAGGCATGAATGTATTCCAAGGCTTCCGCCAAATAAAAATCTTCCAGGGTGTCGTAAAAGACGACCTGGAATCCTGGCCGGGACAACTGCTCCAGATCCCGCGCCGTGAGCCGGGCGGCCTCCTGAATCAGGGAAGGGTCAAGGGTGGTGTAATCCCACCAGGCGGGGGCAACAGAGCTGAGAGGACGTGGCATATTTGAGTTGGGTTTGATAAGTCAGACAAAATCAGCCAGAGGATCGATCTCCGTGCGGGACAATCCCAGGTGCAGATGCCGCCGCCAGGCTTCAGCCGCGCCAAAGCGCCCGCTGTGGCGGCCCATTTCCTTTCCGGTCTCCATCATGCTCTGCACATAACTGCTCATTCCCTGGGACGCATCCAGCCACGACTGCTGGGACTGGTGCGCTTCCAGCGCGTGACGTTTCCGCTCCATCACCCCGCTGATATCGATATAAAAATCCGGCTCCACCTTTTCCCGCAGCGGACTGCACCCGCCATGGGGCATCGCATGATAGACCGCCACATCCCCCGGCACCCCCGGCAGGGGTGGATCACTGGCAAAATTGGGCACATGTTTGGCGAAAGCCGCCGTCACTGCCAACCGCGCCGTTTCCATGTGGTCCTCCATGTAATCCTGCAGCGCGTGGGTCAGGACCACCGAGGGATTCACCTCCCGCACCACCGCCGCCACTTTCCTCAGCAGGTCCACCGAGTAGACGATCTCCAAATCCCGCGCCACCGGCGGATAAAACCGGGCTCCCAGACGGGCGGCGCCTTCACGGGCCTCCTCCAGCCGCACCCGGGCGGTGGTCTCCCCGTCCATCTCCAGGCTTCCCCCGTTGCCGCAGGACAAATTGAAATAATGCAGCTCCCAGCCGGCCTCCGCCAGCCGCAGCAGCGTTCCCGCCATGAAGATTTCAATGTCGTCAGGATGTGCCGCTATTGCCAGGACCCTCGGTTTCATGGCTACTCCTGCCGCCTTCCCCGGCCGGCCACAATCATAAAATCCCCACCATCCGCTTGCGCCCCCTCCCGGCTGACTCAACCCTGAAACATGTCCTCAACCCTCCGTCCCGGTATCGCCGGCCTCGGCATCATCGGCCAGCGTGTCGCCGCTTCCCTCCGCGCCAAAGGCCTCGCGCCTGCCACCTGGAACCGCACTCCGCGCCCGGAGGAGCCCGGCTGGACTGATTCTCCGGCCGCCCTCGCGAGGGATTGCAGCATCATCCAACTGTTTGTCACTGACGGCCGGGCCGTGCTCGGTGTTCTCGAAGAAATGCTGCCGGAACTTGGTCCCGGCAAGACCGTGATCCAAAGTTCCACCATTTCCCTCGCGGATACCCACGCTGCTGCCAAACTCGTGGGCGGCACCGGGGCAGCCTTCCTCGACGCGCCCTTCACCGGCAGCAAGGACGCCTCGGCCGGCGGCCAGCTGGTCTATTACGTCGCCGGCGGGCCGGAAGTGATCGAAGCCGTCCGCCCCGTGCTGGAAGCCAGTTCGAAGGACATCCTCCTCTGCGGCACCATGGGAAGCGCCACCGTGCTGAAGCTGGTCACCAACATGGTGTCCTCCACCATCGTCGGCATCCTCTCCGAAGCCATGGGCATCACCGCCGCCCAGGGGATCGCCCTGACCAAATTCCAGGCCGCCCTCGAACGCAATGCCGCCGCCTCCGGGGTCTCGAAACTCAAGGTCCCTTCCATGATCGCGGCCGACTTTACCCCGCATTTCTCCCTGAAGAATATGCTCAAGGATGCCTCCTTCGCGCTCCAACTGGGCAGCGAGTCCGGACTGCAACTCCCGATCCTCGGCATCGTCGCCGAGGGGATGGCCGCCATGACCGGTAATGGGCACGGCGAGCAGGATTTTTCCGTCATGGCCGCCAACTATCTTCCCTTCCGTCCATGAACCCCGCCATCTGGCAGGCCATCCAGGAAACGGGAGCCATCGCCGACCTCAGCGACCAGGTCCGCCTCCGCCTCACGGGTCCTGACGCCGTGCGCTATCTGAATGGCCAGGTGACCAACGACGTCCGCAGGATCCCGCCCGGCGGAGCCCTGCCTGCCTGCGTCACCAATCACAAAGGCAAATTGGAAGCCTGGGTGCACCTTTCCCAGAACTCCACCGGGGCCCTTTTCATCAGTGGCCCCGGCGAACTGCGCGACTTTCTCCCGCTCCGGCTGGAAAAATACCTGATCGCTGACGATTGCGTGCTTGAGGACCTCACCGAAACCACCGCTCTCTGCCACGTCACCGGCCCCCCGGACAAAATCACTCCCCTGCTCTCGGCAGAGGAGCGTTCCGCCAGCACTCCACGCTTCGGCCTTCCCGGTCACGACCTCTGGACCACGCCGGAGCGACTTCCGTTCTGGCTTGCCCACTTCCCGATCCTCTCTCCGGAAGATCAATCGACCCTGGAGGTCATCCATGGCGTTCCGGCGTGGGGTCACGAACTCACCCCGGACCTGCTGCCTCCCGAAGCCGGTCTTGATCTGACTGCCATCGATTACCACAAAGGCTGCTACATCGGGCAGGAAGTCATCAGCCGGATCCGCAGTGTGGGCCGGGTCAACCGCCACCTCACCGCCCTCATTCAAACCAGCGGCCCGCCTGCGCTCGCCGGCTGGTCCCTCTATTCCGAAGCCGGAGACCCCACCATCCCATCCGCGGGCATGCTCACCCGGACCGCCCTGCACCCCCTCACGGGTCAGCTTCATGCCCTCGCTTTTCTGCGCCGCGGCGCCACTCCGCCCTGGCACAGCGGCCCTGACCCGTCCGCGGCGGCCGCGGTGCTCACCACCAGAAAGTCTCTTGACGATTGACCCCTCCGCTCATCCATTCACCAGCGCTTATGTCGAACCATTTCCGGCCCCTCCTCGCCCTCTCTGCAGTGGCACTTGTCTTCAGCTCCTGCAGCACTGTCAATAATGCCATCGACCGAGGCATGAATGTCTTCCGGGGCAAGGAAAAGACACCGGAGGAAATCGCCGCCGCTGCTGCGGAAGGCAAGCCCGTGGTCCTGCCTGGTCAGAGCCAGTTCAACACCGCCCTCATGCTCGTCGAAATCAACGGGGTGAAGCGCAAGGTCGTCATCCAGCTCAATCCGCAGGATGCCCCGAAAACCGTCGCCAATTTCAAAAAACTTTCCTCGGAAGGATTTTACGATGGTCTCGCCTTCCACCGGGCCATCAAAAATTACATCGTTCAAACCGGGGACCCCAATACCAAAACGGACGACAAAAAGGACGAGTGGGGCCTCACCGATGTGGGCTATAAACTCGCCCCCGAAATCAAGGCTCTGCACACCAAGGGCGCCGTCGCCATGGCCCGTCCCGGCGACATCAACGCCCCCGACAAACAATCCTCCGGCAGTCAATTCTACATCAGCCTGCGCACTCAGAAACGGCTCGACGGCAACTACACCGTATTCGGTCAGGTGACCCAGGGGCTGGAAGTCCTCGAAGCCGCCAGTGGAGTCACCGTGGACACCAACGACACCCCCGTCCGCCGCGTCAATGTGAAGTCCATCCGGCTCGTCAGCGCGGACAGTCCTGACCTCCAGCCCGACCCGCTCGACTCCCGGAAGAAGACCAAGCCCGATTCTGAAAAGGGCTTCCTTGAGAAATTCATCGAACGAATCTGGTAGGTCCTTTTCCCCGTCCGGGAAATCTAGGCCCCCGCCTTGGAAATAACCGTCCAGCGGGCTCTTTACAAAAATCGCGCGATACGGTGGTATCGCGTCCTGGTGACTTCCACCACTTCGATCCTTGTCATGAAATTACTGCTCCTTTCCTTGCTCGCCTTCCCGGCGCTATCCACCCTGGTCTCTGCTCAACCCGCCGCAGCCCCACCCGTGGCAGCAGTTGATCCCGCCCGGACCAAAGCCCTCCAGAAGCAAGCCGATGCGGCTCAAAAAGAAGTCGATGCCATCACTTCCGACCTGCGGAAGACCGATGACCGGATCGAGGCCAAAATCTCCAAGGCCGTGGAATTGCTGGCCACTTACACGGATTCCAAGGACTCAGGCACCCGGATTGCCGATGCCAAGGCCAACGTGATTGACTTCCTGCGCAAACAAATCACCGATTATGCCCAGCGCCGGGCCCAGGTGCGGGGGCAATTGGAGAATCGCCAAAGGGTCATCCCGATGGATATCCTGGAAGCCGACCTCGCCAAAATTGATGCCCGGATCGACCGCCGCATTGAACAGGTCATCGCTCTTGGCGGCACCTTTGCCCGGCACGAGGATTACGATAAATACGATGCCACCGGCGCCGGCTGGTATGGTCATACGGAATACCGGATCAATGAAGACTGGAAGGCGAACCGCCGCGCCACTCTGAAGTCCGCCAAGGAAAAAGGCAAACTCGGCGACGCCATCGACGACAACATCCGCCGCCTGGAGTCGACCAATCGTTATAAGCAAAGCCAATTGGCCGCCGCCAAACCGGAGACCGCCCGGCTCCTGAAGGCGGACATTGCCCGCAACCAAGTGTTGATCAATGCCTTGGAGAATGCCCGCGAAACCATCCTGAGTCCCACCACCGCCGATATGACCCCGGTGGGAGCCCTTGAAGCTAAATCCATCACCGCACGGCTGCAGAAGGCCGGCACTGAAGTCCGCCGCGAGCAGGGAAAACTGACTGGTTACTACAACAATCTGAATGCGGCCCGTGCCCGGCAGGCCCCTCTGGTGAAGGCCTTGAGTCAGGCCACTGCGCCCCCTCAGGCTACCGCCCCCAAGCCCTGATTTCCGGGCTAACGGCCTGACTCCGGAGCCGGCAAGGCCAGCGCCCTCACCCCGAGGTGGCTCCCTGACGGACGCTCCATGCCGGGGATTCCGGCATGCACTGGCCGGTTCAGCACCACCGGTTTTCCATCCTTGCCGGCCACCACCATGGTCGTGGTGCCTCCGCCGTCCAGATTGATGCCGGAGTCCGCCCCCATGACCTTCAGCCATCCGGCCATTTCCACCGTGGTGCAACCCTCGCTGGTTCCCACCTGCCGGCCATCCACCACCAACAGCCAGAGCGTCCGGCCATCCGCACTCACCCCGGCTCCGGTTCTGGGGTGCAGCTTCACATCGGTCGCCACGGTGTTCCCCTGCCACAACACCACCTGAAAACCGCTCACGGCCTCCAGGATGTCCGGTTCCGGAAAGGGCTGCCTTTGAACCCTTGCCCGGCCATCCTTGAGGAATAACAGGGCTGGATAACCATTGTCCGGAGAGACCAGCTTTCCGCCAGAAATCTGGAGACCGCTGATGTTGAGTGGTTTTCCTTCCTGGGAGGATACCAGGTCAAAGGGCGCGGCATTGATGGCCGCCTGACATCCTTGAGATTTCAGAAAACTGCTCGTGCGCTGGCCGGTGGTCTCGCCCGGGGCCTCCCCATTGTCCGGCGTTGCCACCATGGACAAACCCGGCGTCTCCAACCGCACCCGCAGCACCTGGGCCCGCATCGGCCGCGGATCCTTCAGGATCACCGCGCCATGCTCCACGCCTTGAAACACCGCCCTCCACTCCACCTTGCCAAAGGCTTCCACCCCCGGCTCCGCCGCACGCGCCATCGCGCCCAGCAGCAGGAATGCCCCCAGCTCCCACGGGAAACCCCGCCGCCTCATCAGATCACCTTTCATAACCATCCCCTCCGGAGCCTGTCGTTCATAACATTCATCATGCTTCACTCACTCCTTCGCGCCCACACAAAACAACGCGGTATTGGTCCGGATGAAGAGACTTCCCCCGGCGATGGAAATGCTCGACCGGATATCCTTCTCGCCCGGTCCCCCGAAATCCGCCTCATGCAGCAGTTTGGCCTCATCCCCGGCCGCCAGCACCGTGACCTTGCCCCGTTGATCCATGAAATAAATCCGCCCGTCCGCGGCGGTCGGCGAACATTCAATCTTCGCCCCGCCTTCCACCCGGTATTCCCAGAACAACTTGCCCGTTTTCGCCTCCACGCAGGTCATCGCCTTGCGGTCGCTGTTCATGATATAAAAACGGTTCCGGTAGAACAACGGCGTCGCCACATCCGATGACACATCCCGGCTATTCACATCATCCCCACTGACCCAAGCCGTATCGGCCCCGGTCAGCAATCCATTCCCGCCCGCCTTGAACGCATACACCGGCGCCCGTTTGGGGGCGCAACCCAGGATGATGCCATCCCCTGCCACGGGACCCGGCACCAACCGCCAGTGCGAAATCTTCTCGGAGTTCCACGAAGGCGACCGCCACAACTCCTTGCCCGTTGCCGCATCGTGCCCGGTCAGGCAGTCCCCGCCGGCCACCAGCAACTCCTCCCTGCCGCCAAAGGAAAATGGCATCGGCGTCGCAAATGACTCCTTGGACTCCGCATTGGCATCCGAGGGCCGGACCACCTTCCACTGTTCCTTCCCGGTCACCGGGTCCAGTGCCAACAGATAGGACTCATTCCCGCCCCCCGGCTTCCCGCGCAACGCCCCGTGGCCTTCAAACGAAGTATCGCGTTGCAGCACCTGCAAATACAACCGCCCGCCATGCAGGACCGGGCTGCTCGAAAAAGTCCACAAAAAGGCAAAACTCCCGTAGTCCGCCTGGATCTGCCGGGTCCACAGGGGCTTGCCGGCAAGATCAAATGCGGCGAGGTCCCCGGTCCCGAAGAAAAACACCACCCGCTCGCCATCCGTCACCGGCGACGGTCCCGCATAGGTGCTGCGGTCATCCTGACGGAACCCTTTGCCGATCTCCTTCCGCCACCGCTCCGCCCCGGTCTTCCGGTCGAGACAAATCCCCAGCAGCTTTTCCGCCTTTTCATCGGTCGTGGTCACGAAAACGTTTTCGCCCCAGACCACCGGAGTCGAAGCCCCGGGGCCGGGCAACGCCGCCTGCCAGCGCAGATTCTCCACCGGTGAGAACTTCTCCGGAATCCCCTTTTCCTGACTGGACCCGTTATAGTCCGGCCCCCGCCAGTTCGGCCAATTCCCCGCCGGGGCGGACATCAGGGAACACGTCAGGGCAAAAACAGACAGCAGGCGCATGGGAGTGAGGATTTCAGTGTTTCAGATTCGGGATTTCAGCAGCAAAAGCCACCACCTCCACCCCAAACGTCAACCGATCACCATTTATATCCACGATCCACTCCCGGACGCCCGCGCAGAATGGGGAAACTGAAAAACCTACTCCGCTTCCACCGGCGGCACCAATTCCCCGGCCTTGAGCGGCCGCACCCTGACGTTCCGGATGGCACCCTTGGTGCTGTAGCTGGCAAAGCCCAATGGCATCGATTTGGTGATCTCGCTCGGATGCATCCCGATCGTCTTTCCTTTCAGCCCCACTTTGAACTGCTCCTTGCCGTCAATCAGTCCGCGCAGGCACTTGATGTTGACCTGAAGGGTGAAAGTATACCACCGGCCGGTGGCAAACTCCATCGACCCGGAGGTCTCGTTCTCATTGGCGAACTGATGGCCGATGGAAGAGATCCCGGTCGTCCATCCCCCCCATCCTCCGGTGACGAAGGTGGCACACTGTTCCTTCGATCCCACGGGGAAGGTGAGGGAGGCAAAAAAATCGTTGCCATCGACCCGCATGGCGTCCCAGGAAATCTCATATTCATCCACCAGCAGCGGTGCCTTGCCCTCGTAGCGGACCACCGTGAAAGGCTCTCCCCGTTCCAACACGAGGACTCCTGCCTTTTGCGCCTCCGCGCTCAGCGGTGGCCGGCCCTCCACCGGCTTGGTTTCAGGCAAATCCGCCACCACGCTCACCTTCGCCTCCGGTCCAGTGTCCTGCTGTTTCCACTCCGACCAATCGGTCACCGTCCATCCCTTTTCCTCCGCCTTCACGGTTCCGGCAGCCGTCCCCCCTTTCGGCGATTCCCCGCAGCCTCCCGTCAAACATGGAACCAACAACAACCCCAGAATCGCGGAACAGACTTTCATAGTGAACCCAAAAAACGCGGCGGTAACCTCCAATCTGTCATCCATGACTCAAGCCATGAAGCCAAGCGGAGGATCGTTGCTGGTGGTGCTGTAAAAGTTGCCAATATTGGGGAGAACGAGGGGGAGATTGCTTTTGCTGACGCCCAGCCAGAGCGCCAGTTCGGCAAAAAACTGATCGCAGCTGGTGGTGGGAATCATGCGGCCGAGGCCGGTGTCCAGCGGGTTCACCTCACTCCCGCTGGAAGGATTCACCGCGAGGCTGGGATACTGCCCATAGATCTTTTTGCCGAGCACAGAGCCGCCCACCACAAGGTGGTTGCCGCCCCAGGCGTGGTCGCTGCCTTGACCGTTGCTGGTGAGGGAGCGGCCAAAATCAGAGGCCGTGAACAGCGTGACCTTGTCCTGCAGGCCCATCGCGGTGAGGGCCGCCTGGAACGCTCCGATGGCGGCGCTGACCTGGGGGAGCATCTGGCCCTGGAAGTTGAGCACCCCGCTATGGTGATCCCATCCTCCGAACTGGATGAAGAAGGTCTGCCGTTTGGCTCCCATGGCAGCATGACCCTGGATTGCTTTGGCCACCATCTGGAGGCGCGACCCGACATAACTGGCAGGAAAAGCAGCGCCGGCCGGCAGGGGTGGCGCGGAGGCCGTGTCGAAGACCTCATAGGCATCCATGGCGGCCTTTTTGCGCTGATTGAAGGTCTGCATCAGGATATTGTTGTACTGCTGCGCGAGCTGGCTGTCGACACCCTGACTGAACGCCTGATGGGTGGTGTCGTTGGCTTTCCAGTCCTTTCCATAATTGGTCAGGGCAGTGGCTCCGTCAGGGGTGATGGCATATTCCGCGACGGTGCTGCCGGTCTGCCAGACATTGCTGCCGTCGAGGGAAATATTCATCGGCACGAGGGGATTGGTGTTCAGTCCCCTGAGCAGATCAGCGGTCCGTCCCGCCCAGCCGATGCCCGCCCGGCTGTTGGGCAGGCTGGTCTGCCACTGTTCGATCTGGTCCGAATGCGAGTAGAGACCGAGCGGCAGTTGTTTGGCCAATTGCGCGACCTGGGTCCGGTTCATGACCGGCTCGATCAGGGTGCCGACATTGGCCACGAAGGCGGCATGGCCCTCACCAAAGAGATTGGCGATTTCCGGCATGCCGCCATGCACCGCAAAGTCAGGCAGGCCAGAGGGATGGATGTCGATGAGTTGGGCGGGAGTCAGGGCCAGATTGGACCGGCTGGCCTGATAGGTGGCATAGGCACCGGCCTCGCGCGGCACGAGCATGTTGTAGGAATCGTTGCCCCCGGCGAGGAAAATGCAGACGAGAGCGCGGTATTCGGAATCCGCCGGAGCCGTGACCGCAGAAAGCGTTTCCGCAAACTGCAGGTTCAGCAGGGTGTTCAGCACCGGGATCGACGTGACAGCGGCGCAGCTGGCTTGTCCGAGAAAGTTGCGGCGGGTGGATTTCATAAGGTCGAAAATCAATTGGAAGGAGCCGTCAGGATTTCAGCGCAGCACATTGAACTCGGCAGAAGTGACGATCAGGGTGATGGCCAGGCTCAAACGCTCGCGGTGCCATTTCCACGAGGGAGGAGAAATGCGGGGAATCGATTCGCGGATGGTCTGGAACAGCCGGGGTGACATGGTGCCGCCCATCAGGGCGAGGTCGAGCCGCCGGATCAGGGCATCGGTATCTGCTCCCGCCAGCAGGGCCGGAACGTTTTCGTTAATTTGCGAGACGGGGACGATCATGCTCAGTTCCGGGTCCAGATTCAGCCGCACCCCGTAGGCCGCAGTGCCGGAGCCCCAGCGGTGCAGGTCGTTGCCGCTGATGGCGTTTTGAAAATAGTTGGCGCCCGTGATGGCAGAGCTGGCATTGAGGATTTGAAACTCCGGCGCCATCAGACCCAACTCCGTGATCCGGCCGGGCGGGCTGTAGTTGGGCAGGTAAAAGTTGAACACGCTGGGGGCATTCAGCGGATCCTGCAGGTGATCGATCGAAAACTGATCCAGCGGATAATAACCACTGGTGGAGGCGGCATTGAAGGCCCGGGCAAAATTGACAACCCGGAGGACCGGCTCGCGGAGTTTTCCCCAGGCAGGAAGATCCATCATGGCAGGGTCCCGCGCTTCGGAATCCAGCAGCATGGCCTTGACCACTGCCTTCAGATCGCCCCGGACGCCGCTGCCGTTGTCGTTGAACCGGGCCGCCACTCGGTCAATATAACCAGGGGTGGGATTCGACGTAATGAAGCGCTGGATCAGACGCAGACTGAGGAAAGGGCCGACATTGGGGTGGTTGAAGAGATTGTCGATGGCCGCATTGACATCCGCCAGTCCCGCCGTGCCGGTATTGCCCGGGCTGGCGGTGCGGGCCGGGGTCACCAACCCGCCCAGCAGGGTTTTGGGATTGCAGTCGTGGAACGCATCCCAGCATTTCATGGCTTGGGTCTTGTCGCCGTTGGCCTGGTTGTTGGGATTGAAATTGAGGCTGTCGGGATAGGTGAATCCGGTGAAGACGCGGGCCAGCTCCGTGATGTCCCCGTTGTCATAAGTCGGGATGAAGCGGCCCTGCCCATCCACCCGGCGGGTTCCGTCCCGGTTGAGTTGCCACAGTCCGATCGAAAACAGCTGCATGACCTCCCGCGCGAAGTTTTCGTCAGGATGCAGATTGAGCGCGAGGTTCTCCTTCTGGTTGCCCAGATGGCTCAGATACACCCCCATCACCGGATGCATCGCCACGTCGAAAAGCAGCTCGCGGTAGTTGCCGAACGCATGCTTGACCATGAGGTCGTAGAAATTCGCCATGCCCTGCTGCGCAACGCCAAGGGTCTCCGGGCGGTCCGAAACCACGAGGATCTGGCTCAATGCAAAGGCCACGCGTTGTCTCAGGAGATCCGGAATCTGAGTGGCCGCCACATCGGGTTGCATGTGGACGGCGCCCATGGCGCGCGCCCACCAGGCGTGTTCCTTGTAGTTGCCGTAAAGCTGGATGGCATTGCCATTCGCCACCGCCCAGGCGGTGTATGGCTCAAGGTAACCAGGGGGGCGGGTAAACTGATCCTCGATCCAGCTATCAAACCCCATGGTGGACAACGCTTCGACATTCTCGGGCACCTCATCGGGATCGGCGGCACTGTCCTGATCTGGCCCATAGGCGGCCTGGATCAGGAACCGGGCCGCCGCCTTGGTTCCTGGCAGGGAGGAGGCATCGCTGAGGGTCACCGTGGCACTGGTGGTGGCTCCCAAGGTGTAGCCTGGACCTGCTGTAGCGCTGACCACAATGCGCTCGCTGCCTTCGGCGGCAATATCGTTGACCGGAATCAGTTCGACCCATACTTCCCGCGCTCCGAAGGGAAGTGTAATGGTGGAGCCGGTCACATTCGTGGTGTAATCAGCATTCCGGGCCGCCGTGCCGGCGAAAACGAGAGTGACGGTCAGCGGCTTCAGTCCGCCGGTGCGGCGGATCGCCACCACGCCCCGGTCCGGCCAGTCCTCCCGCAGTTCGCCATCCAGCAGCGCCACCGTAATCGTGCTGGCGGCCTGAAGGTTGGTCTGAACCCGGGTGAGATCCGCCGTGTCGTTCCGGTCGGTATGGCTGAGCGTGGGATCGAACCCAATGGCAGCCTCCTCCCAATCAGTCAGGCCATCCAAATCGCTATCCAGATCGCTGATGAGCAATGTAAAGAAGCCGCGCGGACCGCTGGTGTCCACGACTTCCATCATGGTGGTGCCATCACCCGTAAAGGTGTCGAGGACCGAACCGTTCGCTCCACTCAGGTCCAGACTCCGGTAAAGGCTGTATTTTTTCCCAAACTCCCCGGACCAGCGCAACTGCAGTTGTCCCGGCGGGCCGGAAGCCACCTCCAACAACGGATAGGATGCCGCATCGAGAGGATTTGTCCCCCCCAGGCTTTCGATCGCGTTGGAATAACCGTCCTGGTCATGGTCGGCGGTCGCCGCGAGGCTCAGGGCTCCGAATTGGATTTCCCAGAGATCGCTTTGCTGGTTCGCGTTGGCGTCCAAGGCTTTGAGATCGCTCGGGAAACAGAGGCAGAGGAGCGCCAGCGGGATTGGTTTCATTACCGGGAAAGGTTATCTTTTGAGGCATCTCAGAGGAATGAAATGGCCAGCGGGCAATCAAAAGAGGACACGATACCTGTTTATTATGGTTTTTATAGTAAATATTACGGGGATTTCCAGAATTTCCCCGTTAAACCCCATCGTGGAATTCAGAGGGGGGACCCGGATGACCACCCGCCCCCCGTTGTCCGCTTGAAAGACTCCAGTCCCGATCCCAATGAGATTTCCTCCCCCATGCAGAGCCCCATTTCCTTTCTCCGCCATATCGCGTTGGCCGAAGCCGTTTCCTATCTGATCCTGCTGGGCATCGCCATGCCTCTGAAGTATCTGGCCGGCCAACCGCTGGCGGTGAAAATCACCGGGATGATCCACGGTATTTTGTTCGTGGTGTTCTGCGTCGCCCTGCTGCGGGCGATGCTGGAGGCCCGCTGGCCTTTCCGCCGGTGTGCCTTGATTTTCATCGCCGCGTTCATTCCATTGGTGCCCTTTTTCCTCGACCGGAAGCTGAAAGCATGGGAAGTGACGGCCCCTTGAGGCCCGTACCCGGTGCCTGCCCCGGAAAAGCCGGAAGGGATTTCAGGTGGACGCGGGCAGGGTTTGGGGAGAAGGATGCGTTTTCTTTTTGACCCGCTGATTAACCCATGAGTGCCCTGCCCCGCCCGCTCTATTACGACTCCCACATGCACACGCCGCTGTGCAAACATGCCCATGGGGAACCGGAGGAGTATGCGGAAACGGCCCTGCAACGGGGCTTGAAGGGGATCATTTTTACCTGCCACAGCCCGATGCCGGACGGCTGGTGGCCCCAGGTGCGGATGGATATTTCCCAATTGGATGACTACCTGTCGATGGTGGACCGCACCCGGCAGGCCTATGCCGGACGACTCGACGTCCGGGTTGGCATGGAGATGGATTTTTTCCCGGGATTTGAGTGGTGGGTGGAGTCCTTGAATGAACGTTGCGAATTCCACCACGTCCTGGGGTCGGTTCATTTCTTCGGGGCGGACTACAAAACCAAATTCTGGAAAGGCGATCTGGTGGCATTCCAGAAGCAGTATTTCACGCACCTCGCAGAGAGCGCAGAGACGGGATTGTTTGATACCCTCGCCCATCCGGATCTGGTGAAAAACCTACAGCCGGACAACTACGAATTGGAGCTCATCGCCGAGCATCTGGGCACCTGCCTCGACCGGATTGCCGCGACCGGGGTGGCGATGGAATTGAATACGTCCGGACTGCTGAAGCTGGCCCCGGAGTTCAATCCCGGGCCGGGAATGCTCACCATGATGTGCGAGCGCGGCATCCCGGTGGTCTTGGGCAGCGATAGCCATGTGCCCCGCCGGGTGGGATCGGATTTCGGCGATGCCCTCGATTCCCTGGAGGCCGCAGGATATAGCAAGGTTTCACACTTTCTGGCCCGCAAACGGCTGGATTTGAACATTCCGGACGTGCGGGCCAGTCTGACGAGGCAGCACCTGGAAGTAAATCTCCACTAACTCCGGTGGATAGCATTCTCAGGGCCGGACGGTCCCTCCTCCCCCCATTCCCGCTCCGATCACGCCTTCCTGACAACAAGCACCACCGGTCCGGTGGCCGGAACCAAGACCTTTTCCCTTGTCTCCTTCCGTTGCCTACTCTGCTTCAGTCAGGCGTTCGTGCCCCTTGCGCGCGCGGCGGCTCAACAGCTTCACGATCTCCTTCAGCAGTTCATTTCCTGCCACCGGACTCTTGGTCAGGAAAACCTCGAACGCGTCCCTGGAAATCTGCCATACTTTGGAGGGCACCGCAGCCGCCACAAACGCACTGGCCTCCACTTCCTCCAAAAACCCCATCTCCCCGACGGTCTCACCTTCGTGAATGTAACCCAGCGGCACCAATTGCTCAGGAGAACGCAGGGTCACGGCCAGTTCACCGGACACCACGATAAACAGGTGCCCCGTGGCCTCGCCCTGCTGCAACACCGCTTCACCTTTGGCGTAGTGGACAAATTCCCCGCCATCCGTCAGGGCCGCGCGGCTTCCCGGCGTCACATGAGCCAGAATTCCCAAGGGTGGAAGGATCTCGGATGTCTCAAGGATTTCGGGCATGTTTAATTGGTAAAGCAGGTGTAGGATCCCGCAAGTATAAAACTATCGGTCGCGCCAGTGTGGCCCTGCTTCGATCCCCAAAATGTCCAGAAAACCTGACTCGCGGGAATCGCTCTCATAATAATTACCTGCTGCCCGCGCATCATGGCTTGTTTTCCAAGCCAAGCTCCCAGCCACCACCATGAAGCCCTCCCTCATTTTCCTGCTGGTGTGCGTTTCCCTGGCCGCGGCGTCCCAAGCTGCCTTGACGCCTCAACAAAAAACTTCCCGTGCCGTGGTCCAGCACTACGCCACCACCGTCCACGCCGTTTACAGCGACTGCCTGACTTCCACCACCCAGCTCCGCGAATCCATCCGCGCCTTCCTCGCGGCCCCTTCGCCGGAAACCCTCTCCACCGCCCGCCAAACCTGGATCAAAGCCCGGCAGCCCTATCTGCAAAGCGAAGTCTTCCGCTATTACGCCGGTCCCATTGATGACGCCGATGGCCCCGAACCCCTCCTCAATTCCTGGCCTCTCGACGAACTCTACATCGATGCCGGCGAAGGCGGCGACGGGGGTATCATCGGCAATGAAAAAGCCTACCCTGTCATCAACGCTGAACTGATCGGACAGCTGAATCTGACCGACGGCGAGAAGAACATTTCATGCGGCTGGCACGCCATCGAGTTCCTCCTCTGGGGTCAGGACAAAAGCGCCACCGGCCCGGGTGACCGGCCCTTTACGGATTACACCAGCGCGCCCTTCGCGGTCCGCCGCGGCCACTATCTTCAGGCTTGTGCAGACCTCCTCATCACCCATTTTGAAGACTTGTTGAAACAGTGGGCGCCGGGCAAACTCGGCAACTTCCGCGCCATCTTCGAGGAAGGGTATGATCAATCCATCGAGCGCCTCCTCACCGGCATGATCTTCCTGAGCGGCAACGAACTCGCCGGGGAACGCCTCCAGGTCGCCTGGGACACCAAGGAACAGGAAGACGAACACTCCTGCTTCAGCGACATGACCCATCAGGACATCATCTTCGACGCCCTCGGCCTTCAAAACATTTACCGCGGCCAATACGTCAGGCTGGATGGCACCAGACTGTCCGGACCCAGCCTGCGCCAGCTCGCCGAACTCGTCCAACCGGACCTGGTCCCCGGCCTCGACGCCAAAATTGACGGCACCCTCGCCGCCGCCCGGGCCATCCCGGTGCCCTTCGACCAGGCCATCCTCGGCGGGGATGACGCCCCTGGCCGCCTCGCCGTCATGAAAACCATCACCACCGCCGAGGACCAGTCGGCGCTGCTCCGCCGCTTCGCCCGGGCCCTGCAGATCCAAATCCCCGAGCAACCCGCCGGAGATGTCGCCGGCTGATTTCCTCCCGGCCGGCGCTGGTCCGCCGCACTATGCTGCCCCATGAAGCGCCCACTCCTTTCCGCCCTGGCCAGCGTCCTGACCGCCACCTTCCACGCCAGCGCGGCCTCCACCGATCATCCCCCGGAAGCCTTTTCCGGCGGGACCACCACGGTGTTCAACGATGGCAAGGACGCCTACTCGCTGGCCCTTGGCAATGTCAGCCGCGAGACCCGCCGGCAATTTGTGGTGGGCAATTCCTTCTTCAACGAAAACTGGATCATCGCCCCCGCCAGCGCCCAGGCCCGTGATGGGCTGGGCCCGCTGTTTCATGCCCGATCCTGTTCCACCTGCCACACCAAGGATGGCCGGGGCGCCCCACCGAAGGAGGGCGAAACCATGACCGGCCTCCTGCTCCGCCTGAGCCTCCCCGGTCAGGCCCCCCACGGCGCCCCTCTCCCTGACCCCATTTACGGCGGCCAGCTCGCCGTCCGGGCCCTGCCCGGCTCGCAGCCGGAAGCCGACGTCCCTATCCAATGGGTCAAATCCATCCGCACCCTGCCGGATGGCGAGACCATCGAACTGCGCCGTCCGGAGTTTGGCCCCATCGTCTGGCACTACGGCCCACCTGCCGCAGGGCTTCTGCTCGGCCCCCGCCTCGCCCCACCCATCTACGGCAACGGCCTCCTGGAGGCCATCCCGGAAGCCACCCTCCGCGCCCTGACTGATCCTGACGACACCAACCACGACAGCATATCCGGCCGCCTCAACGAAGTCTGGAGCCTCGAATTCCAAAAGACCATGCCCGGCCGGTTCGGGTGGAAAGCCAACCAGCCCAGTCTGCGCCAGCAGACCGCCGACGCCTTCCTCGGCGACATTGGCATCACCACCAGCATCCATCCGCAGGAATCCCTGACTGCCTTGCAGCAGCCCACCCTCGGAATCCTGCCCAATGGAGGAACCCCGGAACTGAGCGACCACATCCTCGACCGCGTCGTCACCTACACCCAGTCCCTCGCGGTCCCCGCCCGCCGCCAGTTGGATGACCCCACCGTCCGCCTCGGCGAAAAACTCTTCACCCAGGTCAATTGCAGCGCCTGCCACCTCCCGGAACTGAAAACGGGCAGCGATCATCCGCTCAAGGAACTGCGCGACCAGCCCATCCGGCCCTACACCGACCTCCTCCTCCACGACATGGGCGAAGGCCTCGCCGACCTCCGGCCTGACTTCCTCGCCACCGGCACGGAATGGCGCACCGCACCGCTCTGGGGCATCGGGCTGAACGCCGCCGTGAACGGCAACACTTTCTTCCTGCACGACGGCCGCGCCCGCACCTTCACCGAAGCCATCCTCTGGCACAACGGCGAGTCCACACCATCCCGTGAAGCCTTCGAAAAGCTAACCAAAGCGGAACGCACCGCCCTGCTCGCCTTCCTTGACTCGCTCTGAGGGCCCGCCGCTTGAGCCACGGGTCCCCTGCCAATTTGGATTATTTCCGGCCGCGTTTCGGTGCGGAGGGTTTTCCGGCGCGTTTTTGGGGAGCCTGGCGTTTGCGCGGCGGACGTTTGCTGTCCGCTTTTTTGCTGGCCGGGCGTTTGCTGGCAGGCCGCTTGGTCGCGGGACCTCCCCGCGTGGGACGTTTGGATTCGGTCCGCTCATCGCTGGGACGTTTGCTGGCCGGGCGTTTCGAGGCGGGACGTTTTGAAGCCGGACGTTTGGCGGGAGCCGCTGACGGAGCGGCACCCTCTTCCCGGGGCGTTCCGGAGCGTTCCGCGGAAACCCGGCGTTGGGCGTCCTTTTGCCGCTCTTTTTTGCCGCTGGCCTCGTCTTCCTTGCGTCGGCCCTGGCGTCCTCCCGTGCCGCGGGTGGCCGGTTTCCACAGATCCTTCACACTGCCCTGACGTTTTTCCCGGGCACGCACATCAAAACGGATCGGCAGACCTTCGTACTTCATGCTGCCGCGCACGGTGTTCTCCAGATAACGCCGGTAGGTGGGCGTCATCAGGTCCTCGTGATTGACAAAAAGCACCACGCGGGGCGCCATGATCGGACGGCTCATTTCCTCACGGGCGAGGGTGGCGTAAAGCAGCTTGAAGCGCCGGCCCCGCACGTGCGGCGGCGGGGTGCGGGCGATGGCATCTTGGAGCAGCCGGTTGAACTGGCCGGTGGACATGCCGTTGTCGCTGGCGCGTTTCACTTCATCAATGGCGGTGAAAACCTTGGACAGGTTTTTCCCGTCCTTCGCCGAGACCGCCACCAGCGGGGCATAATGCAGGAAGAAAAGTTCCCGCCGGACGTGTTCCTCCAGTTCTTCCAGCCGGGCCTTCATCTGCCCTTCCGGATGATACAGGTCAAATTTGTTGGCGACGATGATGCAGGGTTTGTTCTCATCGACGATGGTTCCCGCGATTTTCCGCTCCTGCGCAGTAACCCCCCGCGAGGCGTCGATGACCAGCACCGAAATATCGGCGCGGCGGATGCTGCGCTCGCTGCGGGCCACGCTGTAAGCCTCCACGCTGGTGTCGATCTTCGCCTTTTTGCGGATCCCGGCGGTATCAATCATCAGAAAGGGCTGGCCCTTGTGGACATACATGCTGTCGATGGAATCGCGCGTGGTGCCCGCAACCGCACTGACAATCGCCCGCTCGGTGCCGAGGATGGCGTTGAAAAGAGAGGATTTTCCGACGTTGGGGCGGCCGATGATCGCCATACGGATGGCCTGTTCCTCATCCATCTCGGCGGTGCCGTCTTCGGCGACTTCCACCGCCGCATCTTCCACCGGCGGCGGCACGGCACATTCACAGGCCTTGATCAGGGCTTCAATCCCGCGGCCGTGTTCAGCACTGAAGGCCTGGACAATTTTGAAACCAAGCCGGCCAAAGTCAGCGATGTTGAGATCATGTTTCGGGTCATCGGCTTTGTTCAGACCGAGAATGACCGGCTTGCCCTGGCGGCGCAGCATCTGGGCGACGGATTCGTCGATGGGATGCATCCCGGACAAGGCATCGACCACAAAAAGAATCGCATCGGCCGCCGCGATGGCGATCTCGGCTTCAATGCGGACCATGTCACCAAAGTCATCATTCAACGTGGCGCCGATCCCGCCGGTGTCCATCATCTGGAGCGGGAAGCTGGCATCCTTCACCGGAGCCATCAAACGGTCGCGCGTCACCCCGGGCATGTCGTGCACAATGGCGATACGGCGGCCAGCGAGCCGGTTGAAAAGGGCGCTCTTGCCCACATTGGGACGACCGACGATGGCAATGATCCGGTCCTTGTTGCGTGAAACCTGCATAAGCTTGAAAAAACGGGGAATCGTCTGCTTCATCCCGGAAAGCCCCCGGCGCAAGCTCTTATCGGGAAGGCAACCGGAGGTCGCCCGGAGGCTGCCGGTTACCTTTTGACCATTTCACCCTCCCGGATCTGCCGCGCACAGTCCACAATGTAGGCGATACCGGAGGCCACCACGAAGATGGAGGCCACCACCACCGGCACGATCGGCGGCAGCCAGTCCAGCCGCAGCATGGCCCAGGCGAGGGCGACCATGAGGCTGACGGCACAGACTTTACCGGTCCAGTGCGGGCGGATGATGACATTGCCGACGCAATATTGAATCAGGCATGCGCCGCCGAAGGACAGCACGTCCTTGCTGATGACGAGTACCGGAAACCATAACGGAAACCGGTGATCTTCCGGCCATGAGGTCGACAGGGTGATCAGGGCGGCGAGGACGAGTCCCTTGTCCGCGATGGGATCCAACCGGCTGCCGAGGCGCGTCTGCTGATTAAAGTGGCGCGCCACCCAGCCGTCTACAAAATCGCTGACACAAGCCACCAGAAACACCGCCACCGCAGCGATGCGGTAGGCCTCCACCGGCTGGCCCGCCGCCGCGCTTTTCCCGTAATATAGCGCCAACCCGACAAAAACCGGGATCAGCAGGATGCGGGAAATCGTGATCCAGTTGGCCACATTCATGGGTTAACCTACCACCCTTGGCGGAGATTCCAGCCGTAAAGGTGGGAAATCATCGGGCCCGGTTCCGCCTGACATCACCAGAGGATCAACTGCGGCGGGCGGGTTTCATTTCCCTTTGCACCCTGCCCCGCCTGCCGCTTTCATCCCGGTCATGTCCGCCCCCGTAAAAGCCGAAACGCCCGTAATGGAAAAAATCGTCAGCCTCTGCAAACGCCGGGGCTTCATCTACCAGTCCTCCGAAATCTACGGCGGGATCAACGGCTTCTGGGATTACGGCCCGCTCGGCACCGAATTGAAGCGGAATCTCCGCGATGCCTGGTGGCGCACCATGACCCGGGAACGTGAGGATGTGGTCGGTCTTGATGCCACCATTATCATGCACCCGGCGATCTGGAAGGCTTCCGGGCACGTGGATACCTTCGCCGACCCGATGGTCGACTGCCTCGTGACCAACAAACGCCTGCGGGCCGACCAGATCGAGCCGCAGCATGGTGTGGTCTATAAATTCACCGGAGCCTCCGGCGCAGAAGGCACCGCCAGCACCGTGGCTTTTTCCGCTCTGGCGCCGGCAGGAAAACCCCGGGAATCCGCCCTGAAAACCGCCAAGGCTTTTTATACGGCCCGCGGCGTGAAGGACCCGGAACCATTGGGCGGGGAGACGGGCGAAAAGGTGGAAAACTCCACCGCTTTCAATCCCGAAAACGGCGCGGAACTCACCGAACCCCGCATGTTCAATCTCATGCTCAAGACCCATACCGGTCCAGTGGAGAGCGAGGAAAATGTGGCCTATCTGCGGCCGGAAACGGCCCAGGCAATTTTCGCGCAGTATAAAAATGTGGTCGATTCCAGCCGGGTGAAAGTGCCCTTCGGGATTTGCCAGATCGGCAAGGCCTTCCGCAATGAAATCAACCCGCGCAATTTCACGTTCCGCAGCCGCGAGTTCGAGCAGATGGAACTCGAATTCTTCATCAAACCGGATGAAGCCGTCGAAATCATCTCCGGCAAGGTCACGGCTTGGAGCGAAAGCGCCGATCTCAGCGTGCCGCTGCCGGACTGGGGTTGGGAAATGTGGCACCGCTATTGGGTGGCACAGCGCACCGCGTTTTATGAAAGCATCGGCCTCGGCAAGGTGATCCATTATTACTGGCAAACCAAGAGTGAGCTGGCGCACTACGCCCGCGCCTGTGTGGATATTCTCTGCGAATTCCCCTTTGGCACGGAAGAGCTGGAAGGCATCGCGGCCCGCGGGGATTTCGATCTTTCCCAGCACCAAAAACACTGCGGCAAACCGCTCGAATTCTTCGACGAGGAACTCAAAACTGCCGCGACCGCGCTCAGCGACGAAGCCAAAGAAGCCTTGATCCAGCGCCGCCTCGCGGCCGAACAGGCCAAGGAAAAGGGCGCCCTGACCGAAACCGAAGTCCGCGCCTGGTTTGAACGCCTGTTCAAAGGATTCTACCTGCCGCACGTCATCGAACCCTCCGCCGGCCTCGACCGCATGGCCCTCGCCGTGATCGCCAAGGCCTTCGAACAATACGAGAAGGAGGACGGCAAAGGCAAATCCGAAACCATCACCGTGCTGCGCCTGCATCCGAGCATCGCGCCGATCAAAGTGGGCGTGTTCCCGCTGCTGAAGAACAAACCGGAGCTGGTGGCCAAGGCCCGCAGTGTCTTCCAACAACTGAAGGGCAAGCTGAACACCTTCTATGACGAAAGCGGAGCCATCGGCCGCCGTTATGCGCGCCAGGATGAAATCGGCACGCCGTTCTGCGTCACCATCGACTTCGAAACCCTCGGCGAACAAGGTCCGGAACTGGCCGACACCGTCACCGTGCGTGAGCGCGATGGCGGCGCCCAGCACCGGGTCAAAATCAGCGAGCTGAACGGCTGGCTGCTGGCGCGGGTTTGAGAAGCCTCATGGCACCTTCCAAAGACAAAACCTTCGAAAGCATTCCGATGGCGATCACCAGTTGCTTTGGCATCCTTCTGGCCGTGGGGGCCGATGTCTGGGCTTACAACGGGCTGATGGCAGGACGGGTGGTCAGCTCACTCTTCACCGCTGTATATTTCACCACAATTGCTGCGACTGGATGGCACTTTCAACGAACCGGACGGCTGTTCTCCGGGCGGATCAATAGCTTGCTATGGCTCGGGTTGACCATTCTTATTTCCGGATATTCCTTGTGGCTGGCGTGGTGGACAGTCTCCGGCCATAGCAACAACCGAAGTCTTGACGCGCTTGGTGCCATCATCGCGTTTGTTCTTGCGGCTCCCTTCGCAATTTGCTGCATTGTCACTCATGCCTGCGTGCAGTGCCAGAAGGAAGAACTGGTTCAACTGCCGCCGCCTCCACACGCGATCCTGCCGCCTGCAAAAATTCCGGCGTGTCGAAAATGAAGCGGTTCCAACAAAGTAGCCATCATCGCTCCGCGTGATGAGCATGGCGTGTGAAGGCGGAAACAAACGTCCGAATTTCAAATCAATCTCCCACAACAACACCCGACGACTTCAATTCAGCTTAGGCGGGAAGCCGCTTGCTCATCACGCGGAGCGATGATGGCTACTTTGTAAACGCTACTTTATGAACGCCCTGCTGATCGACACCGTCGAATATCCCCAGGACTGGCCGGAGCGCCGTGTCCTGACGGAATGGTTCGGCCCCCTCCTGAGCACGGTCGATCACCTTCAACTGGGAGCGGTGGCCGCTTCCGATCCCGGATGTTCCGCCCGCGCCCTCGCGGCGGACGCCGTGGTCCTGACCGGATCGGCGCGCGATGCCGATTCCATGGAACCGGCGATCCTGCGGCTTTGCGAAATCCTGCGCGGCCTTGCCGCCCGCAATGTGCCGGTGCTGGGCATCTGCTTTGGCCATCAGATCCTCGCCCGGGCCCTCGGCGGCACGGTGGGCCGGAATCCCTCCGGGTGGGAAGTGGGCAATGGGCAGATTTCCCTGACGGCGGCGGGCATGGCCTGTCCGCTGTTGGCCGGTCTCGGGCCGACGCCCACCGTTTTGCAAAGCCATCAGGATGCCGTGCTGAGCCTGCCGCCGGGTGGAATTCTCCTTGCGGAAAACCCGGCAACCCCGGTTCAGTCCTTTCAGTCCCGCCAAAGTGGCCGCCAATTCGGCGTCCAATTCCACCCGGAATTCACCCCGGAGCGGCTCCGGACCAACTGGGCGCTCCGGCGGGTGGAACTGCGAGGCACCACCTGCTTTGATCTGGATCTGGCCCTCGATCAGGCCCAGCCCACCCCCGGCACGGCCTCGCTGCTGCGCCGGTTTTTCGATTTTGCCGCCACCTGAACGGGAAGCGGCCGGCCGCTTCCGCGAATTCCCTGAAATAATCCGCTGTGCGGGACGCTCTATTCGTTACCCATTCATGAAAACCCGCCTCTTCCTCCTCACTCTCGCCAGCTTGGCCGGCACGCTGCTCATGGCCCGCGCGGCCGACCCTGCCCCCGCCGCCAAACCCGCGACCCCCTCCCCGGATAAAAAAATGGAAACTGTCACTCTCGCCACCGGCTGCTTTTGGTGCACCGAAGTCATCCTGCAACGCACCAAAGGCGTGCAATCCGCCACCAGCGGGTACCTCAATGGCAAAACGCCAAACCCCACTTACGAAGACGTCTGCACCGGCCTCACCGGGCATGCCGAAGCCGTCGAAGTGGTCTTTGACCCCGCCGTGATCCCCTTCGAAACCCTGGCCCATCTGTTTTTCGAAATGCACGATCCCACCACCTTGAATGCCCAAGGGAACGATCACGGCACCCAATACCGATCCGGCATTTTTTATCATACGGATGAACAAAAGGCCATCGCGGAAAAGGTTAAAGCCGAGGTGGGAGCCAGTGGAAAATTCAAATCGCCCATCGTCACCGAGATCACCAAGGCCGGAACGTTCTACAAAGCCGAGGGCTACCACCAGGATTATTTCGACAAAAACGTCCCCAACAAAACCGGCAACTACCGCTACTGCCAGTCCAGCACCATTCCCAAGCTCAAAAAGCTCGGGCTGCTCAAAGAAGGCGACCAATAATCGCTTCCGTTCCTCAGAATCCCCCGGAATTCCGACGGAATTCAAGTTGGCCATTGAGAAACCACTCATCCAGATTGATACTCAAGTTTCCTTAAACACATGAAACTCCCGGTTCTGTTCCTCCTCGGCCTTGCGGTTCTTTCGGCTCCCTCTGTGGCCCCGGCACAAGCCACGGGCAAAGAAGCCATGCGTATCGTTGGCCGTGACCGTGGGGCAGATTATTTGCCCCGGATGCTGCATCTCTTCGGACCTGGCGGAGTGCCCCAACCGGCGGTCTGGCGGGTGGTCGCCCGCGATGCCAAAGGAGCGGTGCGGGAATTTTACGTCAGCAAAGGAGCCATCATCTCCGAAGGCATCATCCCTCCGGCCAAGGCCAACGGCATCTCCGGCACCCCGTTGCCGATGCATCGGCTGAATATCGATTCCAGTGGCGCGTTTGAGAAGGTCGAGGCGGCCGCGCGCACCGCCAAGGTCGGATTCGATCACCTGAATTACCAACTCCGCTGTCTGGAACTTTCCACCAACGCCGCGTGGTTCATCGCCCTGGAGGATGCCCAGGGAAACCGGGTCGGCGAAGTCAGCGTGGGCGCCAGCACCGGAACGATCATCTCCCAGAACTGGTTCCGCACACCCAAACCCACCGCCAGTGCCCCCGTGCCCGCCCCGGCTCCCGTTCCGCCGCCCCAACCTGGGTTGTGGGACCGCACCAGGGAAGGCTTGAACCGGGGCGCCACAGGCGTCCGCCACGGGATTGGCAACGCCGCCGGATGGGTCCAGCAGAAGGTGACCCCGACACCCGCCCCGCCCCCACCGCCGGTGCGTTATGTCACGCCTCCGGCCCGGTAGGCTTAGTCAGGAGGGTCAGCGCGGCAGCATGATATCATCCGTTTCCAATCCCGTGAGTTGCTTGAGGCCTTTGAAAAGGCGGAACAGGGCATAGGCCATCATGGCCAGGCTGGGCACCCCGACCACAAGATAACCCCAACCGGTCTGAGCTCCGATGGCAGCGGTGTATTCCGGGGTTCCCGGGGTCTTGTCAGCCAGAAAATACATGGCCAGGAAGTAGTTCAATACCGCACTCAGCAACATGGAGGCGGTCAGGAGCAATGTGCTGGTCCACAACAGCCGTTCATAACCGGGTTGCGTGGCCGACCGCTCAATGGCGGCTTCCACCTTCGGCATGTCCAGCATGTCGGGATTGAGCAACAAGGCCTTCACCAGGGGTTTCTTGCCTTTGTGGGAAAAGAAAATGAGCGCCGCCAGAATCAGCGGGACGGCCGCTTCCTTCCAAGCAAAAACGTGGGCGCTCATCGTCATCAGGCCCAGCCCCCCGGTGAGCAGCACACTGAGAAACCCGATGAACGAAAACAGGTTCCACTTCCGCCGCAGCCAATAATCGTAAATTTGATAGCCAATCGGGAACAGCAGGGCCACCAGCAGCGCTCCCTTGGGCCCCAATTGAGGAAAACCGGTCTCCTTGTTGAGATTCGTCAGGATGACCACCGGAATCAACACGTTCAGCAGGAGATTCAGCAGCGCATTCTCCGGTTTCACGGCAGGCTTGGCGGGAGCCGCCGCTGCCGCTGCCACCGTTTCAGGGGTGGCCGGCTGGGGAGCTAGGGAAGGAGGGGCGTCGGATTCGGGGGCAGACATGGAGGGCAATCCTGGCACAGATGGATATTCCAGGCAATGGGGTTGGCATCAGGGCTGGGCCGGGGGGGCCAGCCGGGCGGTGGTGTAGAGTTTGGCGGCCTGCCGCACCGGAGCCGCCAGGTCGCCAGCCGCCATCTGCAGCGCCAACGTCTCCGTCATGGGGTCACCGGAGGAGCTCACACTTAAAATAAATCCTTCCCGCGACCGCAAGGGGCCGGCCGCCGCTTGACGCACCGCTTCGCGCATTTGCGCGACCGGCAGGGAAGTGGTGCTGCCGAGGTGGAGATGCACTGTATTCGGCAGGGTCATCACCGTGTAGCCCTGCTCGCGGCGGGACAGGAAGGGACCGTCGAACCGCAGATTGGCCGGGGCGGGCGTGGTGCGCCAACGGGCCATGTCCGCCAGACAATCCGGACAAAACTCTGTCTGCGGCGTGGGCACCATCCCGAGCGCCACCATTTCCGGTGCATAAAGGAAGGCCGGATTCATCAGGCAATGACGGTTCCGGCAATGCGCCCCGTCCCCATGCGCCGGATTCCGCGCCGCGCCCACCAGATGCGCTGCTTCGTGTTTTAAAATCAAACCACCCAGCACATCGCCGAACCCTGATTCGTTGTAGTTCCGGTCCACGAAGACCGCACAGGGATACGGGAAAACCACCGCGTGGGGATTGGAGGTCTTCAACGCGGGATTCAGCGCACTATTATAATAAAGCACGTAAAGAAACGCCGATCCTGCGGGCGGGCCGTCGAGATAACGCAACGCCAGCGAGGTGATGGAAGCCGAAGCCGCCTCCGCCGGCGGAATCCGGTCGCTGCGCACCACCCGCACCCCATCCGGTTTGTCGCACTGGGTTTTCAGGAAGCGCGCCATTTCATCCAGCCACGCCTGGGATGGCTCGGTGCCCTGCACCGCATCCACTTCGACATAAAGTTTCCGGTAGGGCGCCCGTGCCGAATTCAACAGCCACGGCTGCCAAAATGTCACCTCCTGCGGCAGCGGCTCCTTGAGGAATCCATCCGGCCCGGTCGCACAGCCAGTCAGGCCCACGGTCAGCAGGGCCAGCATCAGTCCGGTGATTCGTTTCAAGACCATAACGACCTTAAGCGGGAATCCCCCGCCCTGCCTTCAAAAACTCCCGGCCAAAATAATATGGAAATTATTATTTTTTCCATTATCTTGGGGAAATGAGCCTGATCGCCCCTGCCCCGAGCCCTCCCGGTTTGGCCTGTGCCGGGTGCGGCTGGGAGGAATCCCCCGGCGCCACGTCGTGCCGAAGCTGCGGCACCCCGATGCCGGGCCGGGCCGGATCGTATGCCCCCGCGCCCGCACCGCTGCAGCCAGAAGAGTTCCCCCAGCCCCGGGCCGACGCGGTTGTTCCCGGGCGCAGGGCCCGCCCGCTGCTGCCGGTTTCGCCAGGGCCGCGTGGGTCGGCAATCTCCTTCTTTTCCCTGCTGCGGCATCGGCACAGCCTCGCCGTGCTCTCGCTCCTCGGCGCCTGGTTCTACTTCTCCAGCGGTGGCCCGGTCAGTCATCCGCCTGGCATTCTCATCGCGGAAGAACCCGTCCAAGGCCCGGTGCCCGCGGGCCGGGGGTTCTGGCAGTCCGCAGGCACCAACTTCCGCGCCCTCGCCAGCTACAGCATCAAAAGCCGCGTCCTCCACAGCGAACGCTACCGCTGGGACGCCATGTCGGATATTGCCCCGCTCGATCTCGGGGTTGGCTGGGGTGTCATGTCGGACGAAACTTATGCCACCCGCTGCGAATTCACCAATGCCGGGCGCTATCTCAACTGGACGTGGTCCGGTGAAGGGTTCCCGGAGCAGGCCGCCTCCCGCAGCATGGTGAACATGCACATGCTCCCCGCCAACGATCGGGTGCGCGACCGCCTGCTCAGTCTCCGGCGCGGCCAGCTTTTCCAAGCCCATGGGTATCTCGTGGAAGTCACGCGCCCCGGGATGGGTCCCTGGACCAGCTCGCTCAGCCGGCTCGATACCGGGGACGGAGCCTGTGAAATCATGTGGGTGGAGAGCCTGACTTTGCTCCCCTGACCTCCCGTCCACCTGCTTTCAAGGAAAATTTGCACTCTAGCGGTGAGGTGTTACGCTCCCGGGCTGTTCCGTTTCAATTTTCACCCTCTTACCCCATGAACGACTACTCTCCCCACTCCGACTACACCGTCAATACCGCGGCCTCCGTTGACCGCGCCACCTTCATCCGCCAGACCTACCTCCATGTTGCCGGGGCGGTAGGGGCTTTTGTCCTGCTGGAGTCCATGCTGCTCGCCAGTCCGCTGGCCCCAGCCCTCGGCAGCCTGATGCTGGGTGGTAAATGGTCTTGGTTGATCGTGCTGGGCCTGTTCATGTTTGTCTCCCACATCGCCACCAAGTGGGCTTCCACCGCCACCAGCATCGGCGGCCAATATGCCGGACTGGGCCTCTACGTCGTCGCCGAAGTCATCATTCTCTGCCCGCTGCTCATGCTCGCTTCCCGCTTCGGGGAAGGTCTCATCCTTAAAGCCGGCCTCATCACGGGAGGCGTCTTCATCGGCCTCACCTGGGTCGCCTTCACCAGCGGCAAGGATTTCTCCTTCCTCGGCGGGTTCCTTAAAGTCGGCTTCTTCGTCGCCCTCGCCACCATCGTGGTCGGCATCGCCTTCGGCTTCAATCTCGGCCTCTGGTTCACCGGAGCCATGCTGCTCCTCGTCGGTGGTTCCATCCTCTATCAAACCTCCAACGTGATGCACCACTACCACCCCAGCCAGTATGTGGCCGCCTCACTCGCCCTCTTCGCCAGCATCGCCACCCTCTTCTGGTATGTGCTGCAACTGCTGATGTCCCTCAACAGCCGGGACTGATCCAAACGGTGGACGAAGCTCCCGCTGAGTTTCCCACAAACCACCATCCCATGCCTCACCAAACGCGCCCCGGCCTCCGGGGCGCGTTTTTTATTGATCCGGTATCATCGTGCGGCGCCGCCCATCATGCGCAAGAATCCCCCGTTTAACCGATAGATCCGGCTGCTGCGGCTCAGCCATCGCCAGTGCAGCCCCCAGGACAGCAGCAGGAGGACCCCGGAGACCAATAGCCGCAGCCCCGGCAGGGAAAACGGCAGCCAGTCCACAAAAATGACGCTGATCATGGCGACCACCATCATCAGGCCCATGGCCACCGGAAACCGTGGATAGCGGATCATCACCGCCTGAGTCAGACTCATCAGACTGCAGAGCGGCAGAAAGGCGATCAGGGCCTGTCCTTCCATTCCGGAGCTGCGGCCGATGACGGCGTTCAGCGCCATGAAGACCACCATCATCGCCACACTGGCCACGAACGGGCGCAGCGCCACCAGCAAGGCACAGGAAGAAAGCCGCAGCGGCAGACTCCGCAACGCCCGCAACGAACCGGCCGCCACCATCACCAGTGGAGACCCGATCATCACATTGAGCATGGCCATGGATCGGTATTGATTCATTCCCTGCGCGCCTGAAGTGGCTCCCCGGCCGGAAAAATCGTTGATTGCAATCATGATCCCTGCCGCCATCAGGACCATGAACACGACCGGCATCAACCAGCGCATTTCCTGCTCCAAACGCACCGCCCATCCCGTCGTCCCGTGGAGACCCGAACGATGGTCAACGGCCGGCCTTGGCGGAACCGCTTCCAGCTTCGGCATGGCCCGCTCCAGCATCATGCTCCGGGTGGTGAACCACGAGGCCACGGTCAAAGCCCCCATGACCAGCATGATCCAGCGTTGCCCCATCGTCACCTGTTCCCAACTGGCCGGGGCGAAAAAGCAAAGCCAGAAAATGCCAAACATCGGCAGTCCCCAGAGCCCCCCGAAGATGGCTCCCTTCACCTGTCCCGCCAGGGTCCGGGGCGGAGCCGAAGGCAATCCCGTCAGGATGAATTGAACTGTGCCGATCAACAGAACACAGAAGACCGCGTGCAGACCCAGCACCCCGGCATCGACGGCCTGCCCCAGCAAAGGCGCCAGCACCACGCCACCGAGCATCATGGCGGCCAGATGCACCGCGACTCCGGCCCCCACCACCGAATACCATAATCCGGCCGCGATCGAGGCCCGCCGCTGCGGCAGTCCCAACTGCGCCCTCACCAAACCCCGCATCAGATCCCACGACATCGCCACCGCCACGATGACGACCAGATGCAATCGGCTCTGCGGCACCTTGGCATGCATGATCCAGGCCCCGGCCGTGATCACAAACTGCACCAGAAGCAGCCCCTTCCAGCGGCGGATAAAATCGAGTGTCAGGGGATTCATGCCGCCTCCTTCCGGGTTGAAGTGATCGCCAGGAAAATCTCCTCCAGCGGCAATTCCGTCTGCGAGTGCAGTTGCAGCCCACGTGCCTCCAGCGTCGCCACCGGATGCATCGCCATGTCCACCACCGCCAACGACCGGCCCGCCTGGGTCCGCCTCACATGGAATCCCGGCATGGCCGGCACCGGTCCTCCACCAGATTGGGAGAACTCCACCATCCGGTGCCGCCCGACCAGATCTGCCGTCGATCCCTCACACACCAGGCGCCCGTCCGCCAAGATCCCGATGTGATCGGCAAACCGTTCCAGATCGGACAGTTGATGCGAGGAAATCAGCACCGTCCGGTTTTCATCCTGCACCATCCGCAGCAGCTCGTTGAACAAAATCTGGCGCGCCTCCGGGTCCAGTCCGGTGGTCGGCTCGTCCAGCACCAGCACCTGCGGCTGCGGGCACATTGCCAGCAGCAGCGACAGTTTGGTCCGTGCCCCGAAGGACAGCGCTGCGATTTTTTCGTCAGCATGAAGCCGGAACAATTCCAGCAACCGCAGGCAGAGGGCCTCATCCCACGCCGGATAGAAACTCTGCACATAACGGATCGCCCGCCCCACCTTTCCCCACGCGGCAAACGAGGTGTCAGGACTGGAATACGTCACCGCCAGCTTCATCTCGCGCTCCTGCGTTTCGTGGTCGAACCCCGCCGCCCGGATCGTTCCGGCATCCCGGCCGCCCATGCCGAACAGCAGGTCCAAAGTGGTGGATTTGCCGGAGCCATTGGGCCCGATCAATCCGTAAATCGCCCCCTGCGGAACGGTCAGGTCCAGCGGACCCAGCGCAAATTTGGCAAAGACCTTGCGCAGGCCGCGGATTTCGATGGCTGGTGTATTCATCGTGGTTTGGTTGGATTGAGTTGATTGAGCGTTTCCTGAAAAAAGGCCGGCAGATCCTGCCGGGCGATCCCCGCCTCCTCCGCCTCCCGCGCCGCCGCCGCGATGAGCTCCCGCGCCTGACCCAGTTTCGATTCCCGGCTGCGGGCCGCCCCCCGCTCCGCCACAAACGTGCCCAGCCCCTGCCTCCGGTAAATGATCCCTTCCTTCTCCAGCTCCTCATAGGCGCGCTTCACCGTGATCAGACTCACCATCAAATCCGCCGCCAATTGCCGGAAGGACGGCAGCGCCGCGCCCGGCACGAGGCGTCCTTCGCTGATCTCCCGCTTCAGACCCGTCACGATCTGATCATACAAGGCCCCCGGCGCCGCGGCCGAAATGGGAGGCAGGAACAGTCTGGGAGTTTCGTCGGACATTAGGGGAGACTACTGTGTATACTGTATATCTACAGTAGTCAATTCAGATTTTTCCCCGTCCCACACGCACACCTCCTGCTCTCTTGGACCCACCTCTGGATTTCCCGCAAACTCCAGCCCCCGGCACACGTAACTGCTTGGGACAAAACCCCCCACCTGTCCCCGCCATGAAATCTTCCCACCTGACTCACGGGGCCTGGAGCCTTGCCGCCCTCGGCACTTTTGGCCTTGGCCTGCTCCTCGCCAGGCCTTCCGGCCCCCACAACAATCCGGATTCCAAAAATCTTCTCACTGTTAGATCGGGTAATATTTCCGAAACCGCCGGCGATGCCGCCGGCCTTTCCGCCAAGCCCGCCGGAGCGGGCGGCGACCGCACGGCCACGACCTCCCGCCCTGCCCTGCTCACTCCCGATCAGATCGAAGCCCTTGCCAAGGAAGCCCTCAGCGATCCCAATCCCCTGACGCGGAATCTCGCCTTCTCCAAACTCCTCGCCTCCATGACTCCGGAGAACGTGGGAGTCCTCATGGAATCCCTCAAAACGAACCGTGCCGGCGGCGAACAATGGCAACTCTTCCTTTATGCCTGGGGGGCCATGGACAGCGCCGGAGTCCTCGCCCATGCCGAAACCCTGCAAGGCCGGGATAAATCCCGCTTCCTCCAATCCACTCTCCCGGGCTGGGCCAGCAAGAACCCCGACGCGGCGCTCGCTTGGCTGGATACCGTGCAGGAAGGCGAGGAAAAAAACCGCTACCGGAGCAGCTTCGTTGGTGGACTCGCCGATCACGACATCGGCCGGGCCACCGCCTATGTGATGGAACGCGCCCAAGCCGGCGACAAGCTCGCCGGCGAGTATCTCCAAACCGTGGCCGGAGAAGAACTCCGCAAGAACGGCCCCGCCGCCGCCACCGCCTGGGGCGAGAGACTCCCCGAAGGCCCTCTCAAAGGAGGAGCCTTGGATCAAATTGCAGGAGCGTACGTCCAGCAGGACCCCAAAGCGGCCGCGGCCTGGGCCGCCCAGTTCGCCAATACCAGTTATGGAGCCCGTGTTGTTGAGGAAGTCGGAGACGAATGGGCCGAGCGCGACCCCAAATCCGCCGTCGCCTGGCTCGGCAGCCTGACCGAAGGACCCGCCCGGTCGGAAGGCACCTACTCCGCCCTGCGCGAATGGACCCGCCGCGACCCTACCGCCGCCAGCGAATACCTCGCCAGCATGCCCCAGTCCCAGTCCAAAGATTCCGCTGTCAGCGGCTTCGCCCGCAGTCTGGCCTATGAGGATCCGGAATCAGCCGTGATCTGGGCGAAAACCATCACTGATGAAAAATCCCGGATTCAAACCCTGACCCGCGCCGGCCAATCGTGGTTCCGCCGCGATCCCACTGCTGCCACCACGTGGCTGCAAAGCGCCAGCCTCCCGCCGGAAACCCAGCAGGCCATCCTCAATCCGCCCCGTGACGACCGGGGCCGCCGCGGCGGCTGACTTCAGGTCTTGCCCATGGCAGGCTCATAAGCATTCCCCATCCTGAACCCGCGGTGGCGTCTATGATCGAAGGCTCTCGTTCCCAAGAGTTAAATCAGGTGGTGGCCGCACGAACCAAACGTCTGCCCTCCTATATAGAGGCTCGGCATCGGCAGGGCTGACCAGACCTCCATAATTTTCTATCGGAGCGGGCCCAGGTGATCAGGAGTCACGCACACCGCAGGAAAGGAATCGGACCCCGCACGATGCGGAATCCACTGGGAAAGAACTAAAGACTTTACGTAACCAGGCCCCTGCCGGGCGTCAACGGAACCTGCGGAAAATCGTTTTAATGCCCCTGCCATTTTGGAGCACTGAGCCGATACTGACCGCTTGTTGAATCAGGAACCGGAGGCCAATGTCAGAGGTGTCAGATCCATTCCTCGAACCGCTGAAGAAAAAAGTGGGAGGCAGTCTCTCGAGGCTGCCGGTGCTCCAGCGCTTGGAAATGCTGCGACGCAATGCCCAAATGATCCGGGGTGGCCCCTGGTCTCCCCCTCCCGACGATGGAACCCTCGTTCGAAAAACTGTTGGTCGTGCTCGCTGAGGCAAAATTGAAGTTCATCGTGGTGGGCGGGGTTGCCGTGTCCATGCAGGGTTACGTCCGTCTCACGGAAGATGTGGATCTGCTGCTGGAGGATGCTCCGGACAACCTTCAACGACTCCTCAATGTGCTGGGCAGCTATGGCGAAGGCTTCGCCCGGGAACTGTCCCTCGAAGACTTCACCGACGAGGAAGGAGCCATCCGGATCGTCGAGGAAGTGGAGTCCTGTCAAATGGATCTCTTCACCGTCATGGCGGGAAAGCACTATGCGGACATTATCGGGGACGCAGACTGGTTCTCCGTTGGAGACCACTCCATCGCCTTCGCTTCGAAAGCCTCCCTGATCGCTTGGAAAGGAAAATCCGTCAGGGAAAAGGACAGACTGGATGCGCTCGCGTTGCAGCGGCTGTCAGAGAATCCACGGGCATTTGATTAGTTAGCAAACGAGTCATTCTCTGTTTTTCGTGCGGAGCAGCTCAGGTGGGAGCCGGGCCGGCCGCAGGCACTTCATCCTGGAGAATATCCCGCGGCTGGAAGAATTGGGCGACTCCCACATAAACGACCGCCGCGACCGCCATCACTCCGGCAAAGAACAGAAAGTAGGACCGCCCAGTCAGGCTGGCGGCTCCGAATTTATTGACCAGCGCGGTAAAGACATTGCCCAGCGAAACCGCCGCCATGTTCAGTCCGAGCATCAGGGACTTTGAGGACTTCGGGGCTTGAGTGTAGGAGAATTCCAAGGCCGTGATGGAGATCATGACTTCCGCCAGGGTGATGAAAAAATAAGCCGACACCTGCCACAGAATATGAGGCGTGTCTCCGGCCACGATCCGGCTTTCCAACCAGGCGGGAATGAGAAACGAAGGAATTGCCAGGAAAAAACCCAGTCCGATTTTCCGCAGCGGCGTCAGGACCATGAACCGGTTCAGCAGGGGATAGATCACAAAACTGCACAGCGGAATCATGATCATGACAAACAAGGGATTCGCGGCCTGGAGCATGGAGGGATCCAGCGTCCAGCCCATGAACTGCTGGGTCATCTTCTCGCCCTGCAGGACCCAGCGCGAGCCGGTCTGATCAAAGAGCGCCCAGAATGCAGCGACAAAAACGAAAATCACCGCCATGCGGCCCACGGCCCTCAGACCCTCGCGGGAAAAGGTCTCACGCCACACCGCATTCCCCCGCGCCGGAATGTGGGCAAAGGAATGCCTTCCCATCCAGAAAATCACGGTGGCCACCGCCATCAGAATGCCCGGAACGCCAAACGCCCAATGCGGCCCATGGGATTTCAATAACTGCGGGATGATGAGAAACGCGGAGAAAGAACCCAGATTGATTGCAAAATAAAACCACGAATAAATGCGCGGCAGCAGCCCGGCATTGGTGGCCCCGAATTGATCCCCGACATGCGCGGAGACACATCCTTTGATCCCTCCCGAACCGATGGCGATCAGTCCCAGTCCCACGAAAAGTCCCACCCGGGTCTCATCCAGCGCCAGCGCCAGGTGACCGAGGCAATAGACCACCGAAAGCGTCATAATCGTCCGATATTTTCCCCACAACCAATCCGCCAGCAGCGCTCCGATCAACGGCGTGATGTAAACCGCACTCACAAAAAGATGGAACCAAAAGGTCGCATCCTCCTTGGACATGGTATCCTTCACCCCGGAGCTATTCATCAGGTGCGTGGTCATGAACGCCACCAGAATCCCCCGCATCCCGTAAAAGCTGAAGCGCTCCGCCGCCTCATTGCCGATGATGTGGGAAATCCCCGGCGGCATACCGGGCGTGGCGATGGGGGAAGTGCGGTAGGACATCAGGATCGGAAATTTTCAGCAGGTGCTTGCCGATGTAAGCGGAAACCGCGTCACCTGCGCACGCATTTTCCAATAATATTGCGCTGCCCGACCACGTCGCAGAGGCCGCCTTGGGAACCGGCAAAGCGGAGATGGGAAGGTTCCACTTTGACGCCATCAACGACCCGGCCCACGGTGGAAAATGCAGGAACAGGATTTGTTGGATAAACTCAAAAAGATCGAACGCCTCCACGCCGGGGCCACCACGCCCGGCGAGATGGATGCCGCAGCGGACGCGATCCGGCGGATTCGTAAACGGCTTGAGGAGATCGAAAGGACAGAACCGCCCATCGAATACAAATTCAAATTTCAGGATGGCTGGAACAAGCAGTTATTCATCGCCCTGCTCCGCCGCTATTCCATTACCCCATACCGCTACAGCCGGCAGCGCCGCACCACGGTGATGGCCCGTCTGCCACGCAGTTTCGTGAATGATACCCTCTGGCCGGAATATACCGAACTCAGCAAAACGCTCAGCTCCTACCTTTCGGAAGTGACCAACCGCGTCATCGCCGAAGCGATCCACGCGGGCACTGCCGAGGCTGAAGAGCGCGCCGGGGAGTTTCTCGACTGATGTTCTACCGCACCGTCACCGGGAACGTCTTCAGCAGTTCGGACACGACCTTGGCGTGGACGGTGTCGACTTCGGCGGTGGAGAGGGTTTTGGACGGATCGCGGTAAGTGAGGGTGTAGGCGAGGGATTTCTTGTCGGCGGCGAGTTTCTGGCCGGTGGGGTCGGCAAAGAGATCGAAAAGGCCGGCTCCAGTGAGGAGCGGCTCCTTGCGGGTGGCGAAGAAGTCCTCCAGTTTACCATTGGCGAGGTCAGCCGGGACTTCGAGAGCGATGTCCCGGGTGATGGACGGGAAGCGGGGAATTTCGTCGAACTTCACCTCGCGGGTCATCGCTTTGAGCAGGAGGGCGGTGTCGATCTCGGCGGCAAACATCGGGTGCCGTCCATCCAGGGCGCGGACGCGGGCGGGGGCGATCTGGCCGCAATTTCCGACGGGTTTGCCGTTCACGATGATCTGGGCCGCGATCAGCAGACGGGCGTTAGGGACCGGCTTCAGCTTGACGGGGACGCCGGGGCACAGGGCATCCAGGATGGCGCGGAGTTCGGAGGCATCGGCCACACGGGGGGATGCAGTATTCCAGGCGGCCGGACTGACGGGGCCGGAAAGCAGGATGGTCAGGGCATCCTTCTCGATGGCTTTGCCGTCCGGGGTGCGGGCAAACACGGTGCCGGTCTCGAAGAAACGCAGGCTGCTGGTGCCCATGCGAATGTTCCGCGCGGCAGTGGCCAGCAGGCCGGGGAGGAGGCTCGGCCGCATCGTGGTGTGGTCATCGCTCAGGGGATTCCGCAGGGGCAAGGCGGGGAGGAGTTGCGGGGTGGTGCCGAGGGCGTCCTCCAGCTGGGCGGTGGAGATCAGTTTGATGGTCTGGGCTTCGTAGAGGCCTTGTCCCACGAGGCGATGGCGCAGGGCCATTTTAAAGTCGTAGAATCCATCCGCAGCGCTGGCTGGAACAAACTGTCCGTCGGTGGTGGCGGGGATGTTGGCGATCCCGTAAACCCGGGCAATTTCCTCAATAAGGTCCACGGGGCGCTGGAGATCCTGACGGTAACCGGGAATGGCAAAGGTGAGGCCGCCCACAGGTTTCAGGTTCAGTCTTGTCAGAATTCCGGTGGCTTCCGCTTCGGAAACCGGGGTCCCCAGCAGACGTTGGGCACGGGGCAAATCCAGAGTCACTTCCCGGGTGAGCACCGGCGGGGCTCCGGCCGTGAGGAGCACGTCATCGGCCGTGCCTCCCGCGAGTTCCAGGATGAGCCGCACGGCCAGTTCACTGGCTCCGGCAGTTTGTTGGGGGTCGACTCCTCGTTCAAAACGATAGGACGAATCCGACATCATGGCCAGACGTCGGCTGGTGTGGCGCACCCGGGATTGTTGGAACCAGGCGGCTTCCAGAAGGATGTCGGTGGTTTCATCCGTGACGCCGGAAAGCGCGCCGCCCATCACCCCGGCGAGGGCGACCGCCTGCTGCTGGTCGGCAATCACCAGATCCGCGGTGGTCAGGGTGCATTCCCGGCCATCCAGCGCGAGGAAAATTTCGCCCTCACTGGCGGAGCGCACCACGATGCCGCCCTGGAGCTTTGAGCGATCGAAGGCATGGAGGGGCTGTCCCATTTCCATCAGAACATAGTTGGTGATGTCCACGATGTTATTGATGGGACGCAGACCCACCGATTCCAGCTTCCGCACCAGCCAGGCCGGGCTGGGCGCGACCTTGACGCCCCGGATGCGGCGGGCGGTGTAGAACGGACAACCGGCCGTGTCGTCGAGGCGGATTTCGCCCGCGGCAGCAGTCTGTTGCCTGACGCTGGAGTCCGTGTGGTCCCCCAGGCTCTTCATCGGCAGTTTGGCCAGGGCCGCCAACTCCCGCGCCATGCCGAGATGCGACAGCAGATCCGGCCGGTTGGGGGTGACTTCCACTTCCAGCATGGTGTCCACTTCCAGATACTGGTGAATGGGCGTGCCCACCGGAGCATCGGCCGGCAGCAACATCAGGCCGTCCGCGTCATCGCTGAATCCGATCTCGCGGCCCGCGCACATCATGCCCTGACTGAGACTGCCCCGGAGCTGGCTTTCCTTGATTTGAAAACCACCCGGCAGGACCGCACCGGGCAAAGCCACGGGCACCTTGTCACCTTCCGCAAAATTCTTCGCCCCGCACACAATCTGCCGCGGCGTGCCGGAACCATCATCCACCTGACAAAGCCGCAGGCGGTCGGCATTGGGATGCGGCACGAACGAAAGGACCTGCCCCACGATCAGAAAATCGGAGCGCACCCCGCGTTCCGTGATACCCTCGACCTCGATCCCGGCAAAAGTCAGAAGATCGGAAAGCTGGGCGGTGGAATGGGCGGAAAGATCAAGGTGATCGGCGAGCCAGTTGAAGGAGACTTTCATGGGATAGGGCTAGGGAAAGGAGTGCTGACGGGCCACGGATGGCACGGATAAGACGGATGGCACGGATGATTTGAGAAGGATCAGTGGACGATGCGCTTCCAGGCGAGTTGGCGATTTTTGAAATTCAGAAGAATGGCGAGAGGGAGGTTGGTGATTTGCAGATACGTCAGCATTTGGGATTCGTGGGACGGATCGAAAGCAGCGACGACTTTGGTATCGACAATGATACAGTCATTAATGATGAGGTCCGGGATGAGAGTGTCGATGAGTTCGCCATCGTAGCGGACCTCAAAAACCTTCTGCTGGGAAAAGGCAATCTGGCGTTTGGTGAGTTCCAGACAAAGGGCCCGTTCATAGGCTTTTTCCCTCAAGCCGGGGCCAAGTTTGTTGGAAACCTCCATCGCCGCCCCAATCACTGAGCGGGACAATTCCGGATGCAACAAACTGGCTTCGGGATGTTGTCCTGTTCGCAAGCGACCATCCGCATGGGGATTATTATCCATAAAGCATCTGTGTTATCCGTTAAATCCGTGCCATCCGTGGCCCGTCAGCGTTCCAGATTTTTCACACAAATTGCCCGAGGAAGCGGACATCGTTTTCGATCAGGTGGCGGATGTCGGGGATACCCCATTGGATCATGGCGAGACGCTCGAGGCCCATGCCGAAGGCGAAGCCGGTGACTTTGTCGGGATGATAGACCTCATCGCCGCGGGCATCGCAGATGGCTTGGAACACCGCAGGATCGACCATGCCGCAGCCGAGGATTTCCACCCAGCGGGGTTCCTGGCCCTTGGGGCTCAGCTTCACGTCCACTTCATAGCTGGGCTCCGTGAAGGGGAAAAAGTGGGGGCGGAAACGGACTTCGGTGGACTCGCCGAAAAGCGCCCGGAAGAAGGCCTCCAGGGTCCCTTTGAGCTGGGCCAGACTGACATTTTCCGCCACATAGAGCCCTTCCAGCTGGGTGAAGGCGCTCAGGTGGGTGGCGTCGATTTCATCGCGCCGGAAGGCGCTGCCGGGAGCGATGATCCGCAGCGGCGGGGCCTGCGTCTCCATGGTGCGGACCTGGACGCTGCTGGTGTGGGTGCGGAGGAGGTGCCCACTATCAAAGTAAAAGGTATCGCTTTCGTGACGGGCCGGGTGATCGCCGGGGGTGTTCAGGGCATCAAAACAATGCCACTCGGTTTCCACTTCCGGGCCGGTGGCCAACGCGAAACCCATTCGGCGCAGGATGCCGACCGCGCGGTCCAGCACCTGAGTGAGCGGATGCAGGGCTCCGGGGGCAACGGGACGGCCCGGGAGCGTGAGATCGGTCCCTTCGGCTTCCTTGGCGTCCTTGGCGGCGATCTGCTCCGCTTTGCGGGAATCGAGGGCAGCCGTGATTCCGATGCGGGTCTCGTTGAGTGCGGCCCCGACAGCGGCTTTACGGTCGGGCGGCACGTCCCGCATGCCGGCGCTGACTGCAGTCAGGCTGCCTTTTTTCCCGAGGTATTTGAGGCGCAGTTCCTCCAGTGCCGTTTCATCGGCAGCGGTGGGGATCTCGGCGAGGGCAGTTTTGTGAAGTTCGGCTAGGGCGGATTCCATGGGAGTGGGATGAAATTTTAACAGAAGGTCACGAAGGACAATCAAGGGAGCAAAGTTGACGGGCGGACAGCCCGAGCGCAGCGGAGGCAACCTAAGGCAGATGAGGGGGATTCAACAGAAGGGCGCGAATGGTATTGGGCGAGTTTGAACAGAAGGTCGCGAAGGACAGGAAGAAACTGGTAAAAGGATGCAACCACCTTCTCCTGGATCTGTGTTATCCGTAAAATCCGTGCCATCCGTGGGAGATCGCAGAGCATCGGTGCAGCAGCCTTCTTCCTGTCCTTCGTGCCCTTCTGTTCAAATTCCAATCGCCTCCCGGAAAACAAAAAAGATGGCCGCCTGCCTTGCGGCGGAGCGGCCATCTTCGGATGAAGGTTCAGGTTCCGGACAGGGCCCGGACTCAGGCCGCAGCCTTGGCCTTGTTTTCGAGGGCGGCCTTGGACTGGGCGACCAGTTCGTCGAGGGCACCCGGGGCTTCGATGGCCATGTCGGCGAGAACCTTGCGGTCCAGCTCGATTTTGGCGGCGATGAGGCCTTCCATGAAGCGGCTGTAGGTCATGCCGCGCTGGCGCACCGCGGCGCTGATGCGGGTGATCCACAGGGCACGGAAGTTGCGCTTCCGGTTTTTGCGGTCACGGGTGGCCCAGGTCTGCGCCTTGAAAATGGCGTCCTTGGCGTAACGATAGAGGCGGGAACGGTTTCCGTAGAAACCCTTCGCCTTTTTAAGGACCCGCTTGCGGCGCTTGCGCGACGCCGGGGAATTGGTGGCTCTTGGCATTGGTTGTTGGTGGTGACCGGGCTGTTGCTTTAAATAACCTTCCTCACCTCACCCAAATCGTAGGAATGCAGGAAGGCACTCCAGGTGGCGGAAGGGGTGGCCGGAATTGGCCAATCAGGGGCGTGCGTTCAGTGGAACGGCAGGTTTTCCATGATGCGATGCACATCACAGGCGGCTACCAGGGTCACTTTACGCAGGTTACGCTTACGCTTCCGGTTCTTGCATTCGGCAAGGTGACGACGACCCTGTTTCCGGCGCAAAATTTTGCCGGTTCCAGTGATCTTGAAGCGTTTCGCGACGCCCTTTCGCGTTTTACTGCGGGCTACTTTCTTTCTCATAGAGGGCGGCGAATTTAAGGGGCATTTCCCTGCTGGCAAGCCTTATTTCGATTTTTGCATCGGACAAAACCGGCCGCAAAGCCCGACGGGATTGGACATAGTAGCCATCATCGCTCCGCGTGATGAGCGAAGGCAGCCACAAAAGCGGGAGCTGGAAAGGAACCCGGACGTGATTTTCGTCTGAAGCTGTGGTTGTTTGGGGGGATTTGGCTTAAGCTCCAAGATGGCGGCGGGGATTTGGGGAAGGCAGGACGTTTACCGCTCATCACGCGCAGCGATGACGGCCACTTTTGGTGGCCCGGAAAACTTGGATTCCTCCATGTATTCTTAACAGTTCATGAGTAAGCTGTAGTCCCGCGAACCGGGAATCCACCATGAAAGTCAAATCAGCCGTCCTCCTCCTTGCTGGATTCAACCTCATCTGCCCTCTGGCCGCTTCTGCCCAGGCGGCCAGCGCCGGAGGAGAACCCGTTCCCCCGCCTTCATCCGATAAGCCGACGATCGTGAGCCTCGGACCGGAAGAGGAACCCGGGGAGAATCCCCTGCCCTGGGAAGGTTTGGTCCGGCTGGAAGTCTTCACCCTTTCCTTCGAGGAAGGCCGCGCGGCGACCCGGAAATACCCGAGACAGGCCGACCTTTACGCTTGGCTGGGAGCGGAACTGGAAAAGGAAAATCCGAAGGTGAAACTGGAGCGCCTCATGGTCCTGCGCGTGCGCGGCGGGCAGAACTCGAAACTGGAGGAGATTGATGAATATCCAGTTCCGACGTGCTGGATCCCCCGCAAATCCCCCAAGCCCATCTACGAAAACCCAGAAATGCTCCGCTCAGGCATCAGGGTTCATCGGCCAGCCCAGGCTTATCAGCACCTTCAGCCCGCCGGTGAAACGGGCGTCCCCGGCGGGAACTAGGTGGACCGCACCTGGCTTTTGTTTGTGGCCGTGAAGGAGCCGGCGTAGTTCCATTCACCATTGGAATGCGCTAGTTTGATCCCTCAGGGATCGCAGTTTACCTCCGAAGGACCCGGAAGGATGGCAGTCCGAAGCGACAAGATGCTTTGCTCATCACGCGGAGCGATGATGGCTACTATCCACCCCACCGTGCCGGATCATCAACCAGCGACGGAGGTGGCTCAGGGGGCTGCCCGGGCACCGTCGGCACGGCATGCAACGGCACCACCTCGCCGGACTCTATCCGGCCGAGCATGTCAATGAAGGCGTCTTCGAGGTTTTGCTGTTCCTGGTGGAATTCCACCACCGGGAGACCGTCAGTGATCATGCGGCGGAGGACGCCAGCGATGATTTCAGGATCGGCACTGTCAATGCTGAGGCGGGCGCCGGATTTGCGCTCCTCCATGACCTTGACATGCGGCGAAACGAGCGCCCATGGGACCAGCTTTTCCGCACTGTAGGCGAGTTTTACATCCACCAGGGTGACCGAATGATCGGTGCGCTGGAGGCTCTGGGCGGTGCCGTGGTGCACGATCTGGCCTTTGTCGATGAAGAGGAGAGTGTCGCACATTTCCCCGAGTTCAGAGAGGATGTGGGAGGAGATCAGGATCGTTTTGCCTTCCTCCGCGAGGATGCGGATGAGGCGCTTCAATTCCACGCGGGCCTTGGGATCGAGGCCGGCAGCCGGTTCGTCCATGATGAGAACCTGGGGATCGTGGATGAGGGCGCGGCCGAGGCAGAGGCGCTGGCCCTGACCTTTCGACATCTGGTTGATCAGGCGGCCGGAGAGCGGGCCGAGGTCGGTGAAATCCATCACGTCCTGAATGCGCTGAACGCGTTCCTGACCTTTGAACCCGAGCGCCCGCGCGTAGAAATCCAGATATTCCAGCACCGTCATGTTTTCATAGGTGCCGAAACTGTCGGGCACCCAGCCGATCACGCGCCGCACCTCGGCGGGATATTGCACCACACTCCGGCCCATGATGCTGGCGGTGCCGGCGGTGGGATAATCCAACGTAGCGAGGATGCGCATGGTGGTGGTTTTACCGGCGCCGTTGGCTCCGACAAAACCGACCACGCTGCCCTGCCTGATCTCGAAGGACACGCCATTCACGGCCTTCAAAGTGCCGAAGGACCGGTGCAGATTGTGGACGGCGATAGCGGCGGACATGGGTTGAAAAAGTCAGGGAGCCGGGGCCAGCCGGCCATGAAGAAAGGCATGGTCGTTGGCCCAGTCGATGGATTTGAGGGTTCCGGCAAAGCCGATGGCCGGATCGCGGGAGACGGCGTAGAACCGGCCGGCGTGGCGGCCGGACTGGAGAGGCGTCGCCACTCCCAGGGGAAAAGGCGCGAGTTGCTCCGCGGACCATGCCGCGAAAGCAGCCTCGTCGGTTTTCTGCAGAGCCAGACTGCCCCCGGTGGCCAGAGGAGCAGCCCCGGTCCACCACTGGCCACCAGGATCCTGATAAAAAACGGATTCCAAGGCTCCGGCGAGGCTCGAAACCAACACCGGAGCACCGGCGCCAGGCTTGAGTTCCAACCGGCCGCGGCCGGGCCGGATCGTTTCCACCAGTTGCGCCTGCTCGCTGCGGCTCTGGAACCAGTCGCCGGCGTACGCCTGCGGCTCGGGCTGGTTGAAACGCTGGCCTTCGGAGTCACTGCTGCCGCCGGACTTGAGCCGGGTCCATCGGCTGTTTTCGAGCAGCAGCGGAGTCAGGGCCGCCAATTCGTCCATGACAAAACCACCCCCGAAAAGAACGCCGGTGCGGCTGATCTGATATTGCCGGACCGTGCTCAGATTTTCGTCAGGGAACAATTCAAGCAGGGCCGCCCGTTGGCCCTTCCCTCCAGCCCCGTCCTGGAGAAAAATCACCGCGATCAGGACCAGCGAAGCTCCCAGCGCGATCAACGGAGTGGTCACAAACAACCGGTGCCGCCGCCCGGGTCCAGCGAGGTAAAACAGGTTCACCGGCCCGACAAGGATGCCGAAGAGCAGTAAAATGACCCCCACCTGCCAGGCTGCAAAACTGCGGACTCCCAGCGCCTGCCGCAGGGTGGAGGCCGCCCCCTTGCCCGGGGGGCCCGGCAACATCGCCTCCCGCGCTGCCGCCGCGCGGCTGGATAGGCCGGCCCCGGAAAAAAAGCGGCTCATGGCGGGAGCGCCGAGCACGACCCGGTCCCAGGCAAAAATCCGGACCTTGCCTGCTCCTGCCGGCATCCCACCCAGCACTCCCCCGGTGGGATCCGGTTCGGCCGGTCCGGCTTTCAGCTCCTGCAGAATCCCCACCGGGGCGGCCCCACTATGATACAAATCGAGCACCCCTCCCAGCAGCATCCAGTGCCGGATGGCAGTACGGACACCCGGCGCGAGGGCATTCCATTCCTCATCGGTCAGGGCCAGGCCATCCAGCCCCATGTAACCGCGCCAGTCGGCCGGCAGATCCGCCGGAAGAAAACTGCCCGCAAATGACTCTCCACTGCTGTAACCCGAGCCCCCCTTGCCAGTGCCAGATTTGGGCCGCGCGGCTTCGTTCAAAGCCGTAGCCGCAGCACCACCGATGGATTGACTGATCCCCCAAAACGGTTGGGTCGTTGAGATCATGGAGTCAAACCTTGCCTGATGGGTCCGGCCGGCCCCGCTCAGCGTCACCCCCAGGAAACTGCCCCGATAGCTCCGGCTGGAGGAAAATTCTGTCATCAAGGGCACGATCAGTTCGCGCACCGTGGTCGATCCCGGCGGACAGGCCAAGCTGACGGCCGGCCCCGTCAGGACATGTTCACTCCGATTCGAAGGCGTGGTGCTGGAAGTGCCCACCACCAAGGAAATCGCTTCCTTCCCTTGGTTGTTCACGTTCACCCGGATCGCCGTATAACCACCCGGCGGCACGCTGCTGAACACCTGGGTCAGTTGCACGGTCGATCCATTTTCCTCGTTCAAGGGGAGAGTCTCGGTCTGCTGGGCCGGGACAGACCAGACTGCCGCGAGCGACAGGCAAAGGCACCACAGGAAAGCAGGCCGCGCAGGTCTGGTCAGGGAAGGAGAATTCAAAGAGGCCATGCGTGCGGTTGTAAAATTGCTAACCAACCGCCACACGCTGCAGGGGACGCGGCACCGCCCCCGCCGTGACCGGCACTTCCTGCAGGATCGCGGCCACAATATCACGGGTGGTTTTCCCTTCGATCCTGGCGCTGTAATCCAGCACCACCCGGTGCCCCAGCACCGCCTGCGCCAGCGCCTGGGTATCCTCAAAACTGGCATGGCACCGGCCCTGCATCAACGCCCGGGCCTTCACCGCCGAAGCGAGGCTCAACGCCGCCCGGGGACTGGCCCCGAACTTCACCGGCTGCGCCGCGGCGGACTGGCCGGGGTGGGTGGCATCGACAATCCTCGCAATATAATTTGCCACCACATCCGGCAGAAACACCCGGCGCACCAAGGCGTGCAGATTTGCCAGAGTCTCCCGCGTCATTACCGCATGCACCACCGGCTCCACGCCGAGTTCGCGGTCTTTGACGATCTGCTCCAGCGTCGCGGCATCGTTGCGGTGGACTTCGAGTTTGAACAAAAACCGGTCCACCTGCGCTTCCGGCAGCGGATAGGTGCCTTCGAGTTCGATGGGATTCTGGGTGGCGAGGACAAAAAACGGATCCGGCAGCACATGGGTCTGGCCGAGCACCGTGACCCGGCGTTCCTGCATCGCCTCCAGCAGGGCGCTCTGCGTTTTCGGGCTGGCCCGGTTGATTTCATCCGCCAGCACCAGATTGGCAAAAACCGGACCTGGCTGGAACACAAACGCCCGGCCTTGGGGTGTTTCCTGCAGCACCGGATTCCCCGTGATATCACCCGGCAGCAGGTCGGGAGTAAACTGGATGCGTTTGGTCTCCAACTGCAGGGCCCTCGCCAACCCCTTGACCAATTCCGTTTTGCCCAAACCCGGCAGTCCTTCCAATAAAATGTGTCCCCGCGCCAGCAGCCCGCAGATCGTCAGGTCGATCAACTCCTCTTTCCCGAACAAGACCTGCTGCATCGCCCCGCGCAACGCCCGCACCGCCGGTGCCGCCGCCGCGATTTCAGAATCAGTCGCATAATCCATAACGCAAACAGGACCACAGCCCGCGGCGGGCGCAATGCAGGAATCAGCCCGGAAAATCCGCTCCCTTTGCGATAGCCGGACCCCTGCCCGGACCCACCCCCCAAGCTTCCCCCTGATCGGCGGGCATTGACTTTACCGGGCGCCTCTGCGAAAAACCCCTCTTTTTATGAACTTCCGCTCCTCTCTCCTCCCTCTCGCTGCGACCGTCGCCTTCGGGCTCTGGACGGCCCCCGCAGCGCGGGCCAAATTCCTCAGCCCCCCCGATGTGGTCAAGGAGCCGGAACTCACCACCATCGTCGAGACCCTGAAAAAGGCCAAATCCCCTGAGGAATCGAAGCCCGCTTTTGAAGCCGCCGCCAAACTGGCCACGGACGCCTCCTCCCCGGAGCGTCAGTTTTTCCTCGGTTATCTCCATCAATATGGCCTGGGCACCACCGCTTCCCTTGAAAAAGCCCGGGAGGCCTATCAAAAAGCGGCCGACGCGGGTTATGCCCCCGCCAAAAACAACCTCGGTCTGCTCCAGCTCGCCAGCGGCGGCGATCCCGCCAAGGCCGTGGCCATGGTGGAAGACCTCGCCAACACCGGCAATGCCGCCGCCCAGACCTCCATGGGCCAACTCTACCTGGATGGCATTCCCGCCGCCGGAATTGCCAAGGATGCCAACAAAGCGCGGGTCTGGTTCGAACGCGCCGCCGCCAGTGGCGACCCGGATGCCACCTGGACGCTGGCCCTGATGATCGGCAATCAGCCCCAACTGACCGAAGCCCAGGCCAAACAGGCCCTCGCCCTGATGGAACAGGCCGTCCAGGCCGGCCACCTGCCGGCGCTGGTGGAATACGGCCGCCGGCTCGTTTCCGGCAACGGCCTCAAGCCGGATGTGGATCGCGGCCTTTCCCTGCTCCAAAAAGCCATCGGGATGGGGTCCACCCAGGCCATCATGACCCTCGGCGGGCTGTACGAAGCCGGCAGCGGCGTCAAAAAAGATCCGAAAAAAGCCTTCGATCTCTATAGCGACGCCATCGCCAAGAACGAATTTTCCGCCTATAACAAACTAGGGTATTTCCATGAAAACGGCCTCGGCGTGCCCAAGGACGAGCAGAAAGCGCTCGCCGCCTATCAAGCCGGAGCCGATAAAAAAGTGGGCATGTGCCTGTTCAATCTGGCGGTCTTCCATGACGAAGGAAAAGGTGGCCTGAAGAAGGACCCCGCAGCCGCGTTCGACTGGCATTACAAGGCCGCCATGTCCGGCTTTGTCCCGTCCCAGCTTGCCCTCGGCACCCGTTACCGCGATGGCAAAGGCATCGCCGCCGATGCCCAGGCCGCCCTCGCCTGGTTCCAGCGCGCCATGCAGAATGGCGACATGACTGGCGCCCTCAACGTGGCCGCCATTCTGGAAAACGGCAGCACCGGCGCCGTGGATAACAAAACCGCCGGCGAAATCTACAAGGAGGCCGCTTCCAAAGGCAACCCGCTCGCCATGGCCTCGCTCGGGGCCATGATCGAGGACGGCCGGGGCGTGCAGGGCGACTTCAAGCAGGTCTTCCTCCTCTACACCGCCGGGGCCGAAGCCAAAATCGAAGCCGCCAAGGAACGCCTCGCCAATTTCAAAAAGCGCCTCAGCCCCGAACAGATCAAGGAAGCCGAGGCCTTCGTGCTGGCCAACCGCGCCACCCCGGGGGCCGGCGTGCCCGCCGCCGCTCCGGACAAAACCGAAGCCACCGAAAAACCGAAAAGCAAGGAGACTCCCGCCAAACCAGCGAAGCCTGCCAAGCCCGCCTCCAAGGACAAACGCTAGAAAGAATGACCGGGCAGAACGGTTTCGGGAGGCGGGACCTCGGGAAATCTTTGCCACAGGGTTTCTTCTCCCATGGGTTGCCGGCCTCCGGCCAGAAAGAGATTGCGTTATGTTTTCCACCGTCACGGAGCGTTTCCACGAAAACTTCACCCAGCGCGGTGAAATCGGGGCCGCGCTTTCGGTGTGGCAGCATGGCGTCGAAATCCTGCACCTCACCGGCGGCACCCTGACCAAAGACGGCGGAGCCCCCTGGATCCCGGAAACGCTGGTTCCTGTCTATTCCGCCACCAAAGGTCCCGCCGCCCTGACGCTGTTGCTGACCCTTCACGACGCCAACCTGCCGCTGGACGCTCCGGTCCGCTCCCTCTGGTCACAGCTCACCCTGCCCCTCACCTTCGGCGAACTGCTCTCGCACCAGGCCGGCCTCCCCGCCCTCGACCAGCCTCCCTCCGTTTATGATCACCAGGCGGTGGTCCGCGCCCTGGAGCAGCAGGCCCCCGCGTGGACTCCCGGCACCGCCCACGGTTATCACCCGCGCACCTTCGGTTTCCTCCTTGATGAATGTGTCCGACGCCTCACCGGAGGCATCCCGTTAGGCCAGGTCTGGCGCGACCGGATCGCCGCACCGCTCACCCTCGACTTCTGGATCGGCGGCGTCCCGGAATCCCGTTATCCCGAGATCGCCCGGCTCTATCCCGGACGCCCCAAACCGCCGCATCCTGACGAAACTGGCTTCTTCCAGGCCATGGCCGATCCCGCCAGCCTGACGCGCCGCGCCTTCCAATCCCCCGCCGGTCTCCACGCGGTCGCGGAGATGAACCAGCCTCCCGCCTGGCAAGCTGGCCTCCCCGCGTTTGGCGGCGTCGGCAGTGCCCGCGCTCTCGGACAATTCTACGCCATCCTCGCCAACCACGGTGTCTGGCAGAACCAACAGATCATCCCGGAGGAAGTCCTACCCGCCCTGACCACTCCGCTCACCGGGGGCCACGACCTCGTCCTCCAGCTCCCGACCCGGTTTTCCGCCGGTTTCATGATGGACCCCCTCGCCCCGGATGGCACCAAACTCCGTTCCCGCTTCGGCTCTTCCCTGACCGCTTTTGGCCATCCTGGGGCCGGCGGCAGCCATGCCTTCGCCGACCCGGAAACCGGCCTCGCCTTCGCCTACGTCATGAACCAGATGGAACCCGGCGTCCTTCCCAACGAAAAAAGCCTCGGCCTGCTCGAGGCCGTGCTGGCAGCTCTTCAGGAACAATCCTGAGAAAACACATCTCCGCCGCATGGCCCGGGTTTTACGGACGGAATTTCGCCCGCAGGAAGAATTTTGCAGCCCCCACATCAGGTTGGATGCGGAAAACGATTTCGTCAGGATTACTGCGCTCCACCGTGAAGTTGATGAAGGAATACAGAGAGGCCGGGGAAGTGCCGGATTCCAATGAAACGCGGGAGTCCGCAAAGCCTGCCGGGCGCGGCACCGTGTAGAGCCATTGTCCATTTTCCTGTTTCAGAGTGGGCTCCCCATTCATGGAAGCTGCCGAAAAAGACGCCAGCCAGGGAAGCACCGGCGAGTACTCGGAACGCAACCAGCGCAATGCATGCTCACCGCGGGGAATCCAGACAGACCGCCGGGCCGCTGTTTCGTAAGGATAGTTCACCTTGGAAAAAAGCGCCCCATCCAGCCATAGATCAAGAAATCCGGCGGCGGTGAATTCGACCACCGCCGGGCCGGTGAGGGTGGTCTCCAGCCATGAAGAATCAGCCGTATCCATCAGGCCCGGGCTGACGCGGGGAGGCAAGGTGCCACTGGCGGAGATGCCGGACCAGGGATTTGCCGGGTTGGTCCGCCACGTCCAGCCCTGAGCAGTGAGGCCATCCGCGAGAGGGATGGCGGTGGAAGTGATCGTCAGGGCATCAATCCAGGAGAAAGGCTCTGCTGGAACGTCATAGTTGGCCCGGGGGAAAAACTGGAGCCGTCGCATGCCGGGAGGCACAAGGACCCCGCCATTCGTCCACTCCGTCTGCACAAATTGCTGGGTGGAAGCTTCCTCCCCCTGTACCACCAGCGAGCCATGGACGCTGCGGGTGCGGAAGGTCACGCTGGCAGGCCCCGCAATCCACATCCCCAGAAATCCTGACGTATCACCGGGACTGGAAGCAGCCAGACGCAGCGAGTCGGTTCCGTCCGAATGGATTACGGCATCAAGCCCGATGCCTCCCAGCGCCGAGGCTTGGAAGATCGTGGGCGGCACGTCCAGCGCGGGCGCCAGCGGGGGCACCGCCTCCGGATTCCACAGCACCTGATCCACCAGCAAGGCCCCGGCTCCGCAGGCTCCGGTCACTTCGCCGCGGAAGGTGTGCCGCCCGGCCGGAACTTCCACCGCCTCCCGCCGCCACTGATTGAGCGGGCCGCTGCTGGGAACCGTGCGCTGGAGGACGAGGCCATCCATCATGAGGCGGGTCGATCCTCCTTTGACCTTGGTGGTCCAGAAAAAGGAAAAGGTTCCCGGCCCTGTCATGGTGGTTTCCAGCACCGCAGTCTGACCTTCTGCCAAGGGCGGGCTGTAAGTGGTATCGGTGCCATCCTGGGAGAGGGCGGCCGGGGCCGCCTGCCAGGACACCGTTCCCGGGCTGATCCACGTCAAGCCCGGACTATCAAGAGCCTCCGCCAGCGGCATCGCCGCAGCAGAGGAGATCCGCAAACGGTCCAGCATGAACAGGGCACCGCCGGAATGCGGAGGATCCACCGGCACCTGCCAGCGGACGACATGGCTGCCGGCCGTCAGAAAAAAGGACTCACTGCTCCGGGTCTCATTATAGCCGCCTTGGAAATTGAGCAGACCAAGTCCATCGACAGTCACTTCCAACAGACTGAACCCACGCCCCTGCGCCTCGAATTCCACCAGCGCCGGGCCCTCAATGACTGTTTCCATCCAAGCCCCTGCCCCGGGGGCGGTGCGGGTCCACACCATGTCATTGCCATCCGGAGCTGCAGCACTGGTGTGGGCATGCCAATTATTGGAAGTGAAGACGCGCCCCGGCGTGTCCAAGCCCTCTGCCAATGTCACCGTCGCAGCGGGCTGCACGGCAAATTCATCCACCCAGACTCCTCCCGTTCCATAATCCAACTCATCCCAGCGGACGATGGCATCGCTGGCCGGAAAAAAGGCCGTTTCCTGGGTCCAGTTCTCTTTGATTTCCGAAGCGAACCTCAGGCCGTCCAGAAAAATCTCCGACCGCCCTTTCCTCCACCAGCTCACCGTGGCCGGTCCCGTCACCCGAGTCTCCAGCCAACCGGTTCCGTTTTGGGCAGGGCCATACAGGGCATCCACCCCATCATGGGTCACATCCGTCACCACAGAAAATCCGGTCTCTCCGCCCGTCAGCCAGGTTTGCTCCGGTGCCTCCATGGCATCTCCCGCAGCCACCAACGGAGGCAGAACCGAGGCGGCATCCGCCTCCAGCATCGGAGAACTGAGCGGAATGGTCCCACCATCATGGCACAGAAAACAGCCCGCCAGACGGACGGTGTGCGGGCCGGCGCTCAGCGGAGCCGTGAGCGCCTTCCACGGGGACACCACTGCGGGAAGCGCAAATGAATCAAACCAATTCCACGTGTCTGTGATCGCACCGTCCACCGACAGCGAAGCCGACAGGTAGGGATTGCCGTTTGACCTGACATAAATCCGGAACGTGCCCGGGCCGGTGACCGTCGTCTCCATCCAGCCGGAGGAACCTTCGATCCAAGCATAGGGCGCCTCCGTGAAGGGCCCGCAGCGCGCCAGATCCCCGCCATTTTTCGCCGTATCCGAAACCACGCCCCGCCACGGCGTCTCCCCGCCTGTGGACCATACGAGGGCTGGACTGTCCAGCGCCTCCGGCAAAGTCTGCGCCTGGCCGGCCAGGAGGCTGGAAAAAAGGAGGGTGGCGGTAAAATCGGTGACGTTCATCAATCTGCGGCAGTCTACGGCAGTTCGATCTATCAGATGAATCATCTCCGGACCAGCCCGGATTTTCCTCCAACCGGAAATCGGCTCCGTCTTCTTCAGCCTCATCAATCAAATGGGCCCAGTGTCCGCCCCAACGAAAAATACCTGGGCTGCCCGACCCGATTCGGCCGACGGGGAATCCGCGGGTTACCACGTTCTCCCATTGGAACGCTCACTACAGATCCGGAAACACTCCGGCGGTGGAATCCGGACCCGGCATCAGAAAAGCATCAGTATTGGCAAGATAGACTTCTAGTTCTTTTGAAGACAGAATCATAGCGTGGTGCGGAAGTTGCTCAGCACTTTTATTAAATTTATCGCCTCCTCCTGACTGATTTTATAATATAACAAATTCAACCCACTGAAAAAAACCTTCCATTCACGATAGCCCGTGCCGCCCTCCCGGCGCCTCAGAGCAGACCAGCGTGAATCGACTCCTGGCCCTGAAAAAACTTCCCCCCTTGCCACTAGTAACCGGAAGCCCCCCGGCACCACCCCATTCCAAATCAGCACCCCAGTATTGCCACCATCATGCATCGTTCCGCCCTTCCACCATGCTTCCTCTCCCCCAGCCTTTTGCTCGCGGCGGCTGCCGCAGGCCTGCTCCAGACAGCCGCTTATGCTGACTATGCCAGCGAGGTCCTCCTCGAGAACCCCTTGGCCTTTTACCGTTTCGCGGAGACGGTGGTGGCCCCGGACCCCGATCTCGCGGCCAACCTCGGCTCCCTCGGCAGCGCCGGAGCTGGCCGCTACACCGGCACCTTCACCCGCCCAGTCGCCGGAGCCCTCGCGGGAGATTCCGCCGTCGCCTTCAGCAACCCTACCCTGGGCACCGGCTATTTTGGAGCCATCAACATCCCCAACAACGCTGCCTTGAACGCGACTACGGACGCGGACAACTCCTTTACTATCGAATTCTGGGCCAAACCCACCAACAACACCGCAGCTCTGCTCTCCCCCGTGAGTTCCATGAGCTTCACCACCGGCCGCGCCGGTTATCTGTTCTATCAAAATGCCGGCACCTGGCAGTTCCGCGTCGGCAATACTGGCAGCACCACCGCCAATATCCTCGATGGGGGAACGGTCACCGCCAACGACTGGCAACACGTGACCGGCGTCTACACTGGCGTAACCGGCGGCACCGGCGGCACTATGACTCTTTACGTCAATGGCGCCGAGGTTTCCACATCCGCCGGTATCGGCCTCTATGAGCCGAATACCAATGCTCCCTTTTGCATCGGCTCCACCTCATCTCCCAACCGCACTTTCGATGGCGCAGTGGATGAGGTCGCCTACTACCCCACCGCCCTCGCCCCCAGCCGGATTCTGGCCCACTTCACGGCCCGCACCAGCGATCCGGCGGGCTATGCCTCAGTCGTCGCCGCCGATGCCCCGGTCGGGTACTGGAGGCTCAATGAACCCGCCCCGCCCGTCCCTGTCCTGCCCGTAGCCGCCAATACGGGCAGCCTCGGAGCCACCGCCGATGCCAACTATATCGGCGGGGCCACCACCGCCGGAACCGGACCCCGGCCTCCGCAATTCCTTGGCTTCGCCAGTGATAACAAGGCCCTCTCCCTCACCACCGGGGACGGCTATGTCGGCACCCCCCTGAGCCTGCTGAATGACCGCAACGCCTTTACCGTCATGGGATGGGTGAAACGAGGCGCCCTGCACTCCGCCCGGGGCGGCTATTTCGGCCAGAACGATCTGTTGGAATTTGGCGATGCCGATGCCGGAACCAGCATCGAGGCATGGATTGATGCCACCGGGGGAAACATAGTCAGCCCCTACCCCAGCGCCGATGACGAATGGGTCTACATCGTCCTCACCGGCACCGGCCAGGCCAATGAACTCTATCTGAATGGTGAACTCGCCGGCACCCGGAACTCCGCGGAGCCCCTGGGCTACGGCACCAATGCCTTCAAATTCAACATTGGTGGCGGAGGCATCTTCAACACCAGTGGCGACTACTTCCTCGGCCAGATTGATGAAGTCTCCGTATTCGATAAAGCCATCACCACGGGACGGGTAAAATCACTTTACCACGCGGCCCTCGGCAATGTCCCTCCCGCCATTGTCCAGGAACCCGGGATCCAGTCTCCACTGCCCCCGCTGGAAATCTATGCCACCACTACCTTCACCGTGGCTGCGGATGCTTCCGGAACTCCCCCGCTCAGCTACCAATGGAGCCGGAATGGCACCCCGGTTGCAGGAGCCAACTCCCGGACCTACACAAAAACCAACGCCGCAACCGGGGACAGTGGCGACTACAGCGTAATCGTCACCAACGCCTTCGGATCTGCCCCCAGCACCATTCCGGTGACAGTGTCCGTCAATCCCGCAGTGCCTCCTACCATTACGGCACCGCCGGCACCCCGCCCCACCTTGGCCGGCGGCTTCTTCAGCTTCTCGGTCACCGCGGCTGGCACGGCTCCATTCAGCTATCAATGGATCCGCAACGGGGTGGACATTCCCGGCGCAACCGGAGCCACTTATTCTGTAGCGGCCTCTGCTTCCACGACCGGCGACTACTCCGTACGGATCACCAATGTCGTCACCAGCGTCACCAGCGCTGCGGCCACCGCCACACTCATCACCCCTCCAGCAGGGAGTTATGAAGCGCTGGTGATGAGCTTGGGGCCGGTCGCCTATTGGAGGCTGGATGAAACCGCCGGAACCACGGCCTTCGACTCAGCCGGCCTGAACGACGGAATCTACACAGGAGGCGTATCCATCGGCGTGGCGGAAGCTCCTAAAGCATCGGCCGGCCTGCCCGGTTTCCCGGACACCAACCGCGCCGCTGAATTCGATGGCAGCACCGGTTATGTGCTTGGCCCTCCGGGGTTCCTGAACAACCGCACCAAATTCACCCTCACCGGCTGGGTGCGCCGCACCGCTCCCGCCGGTCATTCGACCAGCTTCTTCGGACAAAACGACAAAGTGGAATTCGGCAACAGCTCGGATACCCAAATCGGCGTCTGGACCGGCAACAGCGCGAACGGCAACAACCCCCTCGCCGACGAGGAATGGGGATTTGTGGTCCTGACCCATCAGGCAAGTCCCGGCGTAAAAACTGTTTATGTGAACGGCAATGCGATTGCTTCCACCGGTCACGCCGCCCAGCCCAATAATTCCCAGGCCTTCTGCATCGGCGGCGGAGCATGGAATAATATATCCGCCTTGAACGATCTGTTCACCGGTCAAATCGACGAAGTCGCCGTGTTCAATGATGTGCTTTCGAACAGCGAGATCTCCGGCCTCTATCTCCTGGGCCGGGCCATCCCGGGTCAGCCGCAAATCACCCGGATCCCCGGCGGCAGCGGAGTGGCCCCGCTGGCCACCAGCGATTTCAATGACTCGGATGCTGGTTTCACGGTGGATACCCCCGCACCTTCCAGCGAAACCGAATGGGTCTGGGCGGCCGGTTCATGGCGCAGCGCTGGGCAAAGCACGGCAGCCGGCAGCGATAACGTCTCCTATTTGGACAGTCCCGCCTTCACCATCACCGCCCCCGGGGTGGTCTCGCTCGCCTTCAATCATCGCTATAGCTTTGAAGGCGAGCTGTGGGATGGCGGCAATGTTGCGGTCAGCCTGAACGGAGGCCCTTTCCTTGCCATTGGCTCGCTGGCCTTCAGCCAGAATGGCTACAATGGCACGGTGCGCGGTGACACCAGCGCCCACCTGAATGGGCTGGACAGTTTCATTGAGAATTCCGCCGGCCATCCGGCCTTCCTCACCAGCCGTTGTGTCCTCACGGGAGCCCAGCCCGGCGATACGGTGAAAGTGCGCTTCATCGCGGCCTATGACAATAACACCACCGGCTCCCTTTCCCCTTCCGGATGGGAAATCGACAGCTTCGAACTAAACCAGGGAGGAAGCAGTGCCGCTGTGGTCTCATGGCCCAGCGGGATTATCCAGCAGTCGGACAATCTCTCCACCTCATGGATTGATGTGAATGCCAAGACGCCCATGATCATTGATCCCGCCTTGGCACCTAAGCGCTTCTTCCGTCTCAAACCCTGACCGGAATTCCCCTGCGGCCGGTCACCCCCTCCCGCAGCAGAGCCTGACCGCTCTGCTGCGGGTTTTTACTTTCGCCAGGATGGGCCGGCCCCGCCTCCTAAAACCAGCATTTCTTCTGAATTTAGCGCCGGATTTCAGGGGCCCACGCCGCATCCTTGCGGCCTTGATCTCCATGAATCAATCAACCGGCGCCGGGGGCAAGGGTGGAGGGTTGAGCGTGGGCTTGGGATGCTGCGTAATAATGTCGTGGGGAGTTGCCGGGTTTGCAGAGGGCGGGGCCGCCTTCCAGAGTCCCCCGTTGCTGTAATCCTGCCAGGCGCGGCGGATGTAGTGGAGCAGGGTGACGGCGAGCCAGAGGGACCAAGCCAGCATCAGGCCACGGTAGACCCAGATGGAGACGGAGATCACTTCCGGCGCGGGCAAGAGGATGGGACTGCGGCCTTCGAACCATTGCAGGGAATTCCGCCAGGAACCCTCACCGAGGATGAACATGGTGGGATGCCCCAACAGCCCGGTATGGAGCACCGCCATGAGCGTCAGGCCCGCCACGCCAGCCCCGGCGAGCAGGGCGAGCTGGTTCAGGTTGAAGAGCGCCCGCGGCAATGCGGGGCCATGTTTTCCACGCCACGCCATCCAGAACAGCCACACCACAAAAAAGCTGCCGGCCGCGACATGGATTTGGGTCAGGCCCGGCAGCAGCAGCAGCCACTGGGCGGGTTTGAGCGGCGAGAGTGGAATCCGGCCCAGCACCAGCGCGACCAGCAACGCGGCCGCCAGCACTGCCCAAAACCGGATCGCCGGCCCTTGCCGCGGACCCCGCGCCCAGAGCAGCCAGCGGTTTTCCGGCAACTTCAGGGTGGTGGTGATGTTGGAGCTTTCGACCGGAAGACTCACTGATCCTGCGCTGGCGGTGAAGGGCAATCCGGCCATCTCCTGCCACTGGAGTTCGATCGTCTGATCCCCCGGGCGTACCGGGATGATAACGCGGTCGCCTTCGCGGCGCACCGGGGCGGATTTGCCCAGATGTTCCAACACCTTGATCTCGGCACCGGGCGGCAGTGTCACCGGAAAATCACGTCCCACACTGGCTTCCACATCCAGGGTCAGGGTCGTGCTGCGGCGTTGCGCACCCAGGCTGACGACGTGGCCCACGCGGCGGACGGTGGCGGTTTCCCCGCTGATAGGCTCCGGCCGGTTTACCGTCAGGGTCACGGTTTCGCCGGGCCACGGCTGCCACGAGGGAATCAGGTCGCTCCCGCCCGGGGTGAAGACCGGCGCGAGTCCTGACAAGGCCACATTCCAGACGGGCGAGGCTTCCAGATGCCAACGCTCGGTCCAGCGGTCGGTTTTTTCCGCGGCGAGCGTCAGGACAGGCTGCACCGGCAGTTCACTCTCCCACCGAAATTCCTGGTCCTGGGCGCCGAGACGCACCTGCACCCGGCCCTCGGCGGGAACCACCTCACCGGTCAGGATGCGTTCCCCCGGCAGGAGGGGCAGGGAAAAAGCGAGGGCCTTCCCCGGGGCCGAGAGGCGGCGCACCGTGGTACGGACCTGCCAGATCAGCCCCAGCTCCAGATGGCGTTCCACCATCACCCGGGCGTTGAAGTCCCGCCGGTCGTAAGCCGCCGCCGCGCCGGGAGCAGCCTGCTGCCGGGCGAAAAACACCTGGGCTTCCGGAATGCCGCCGGGCTTGACGCCAGTGACGGTCCAGCCCGGAGCCTCGATCTCCACCACCCGCGGTGGCAGCAGGAAGGCCCATAACCATTCACTGGACGAGGGGATCGCCCCCCGCACCGAGACTTGGTGGGTGCCGGGCGGCAGTGCGATCCATAAATAATTCTCCCGCCGGGCCACCGCCGGGGCCGGCTGACCTCCCAGCATCACGGAGACAGGCGACCACGCGGGCAACCGTCCAGGCAGGGGCACGGCACAGAAGGCCGCGGTATGAATGGTAGCCTCCATGGTGAGCACGCGGTCTGTCAGGGTGAGTTTCACCAAAGGGATTTCCGCCGCCCCGGGAAAGGCCTCCGGCGGCTTCAGCAATTCCTCGCGCAGCGTCTCCAGCATCGCTGGATCAGGGATAACCGCGGACGGTGGGGCCACCGCCGGCGCGGCTGTCTGGGCATGGCTTGGCTGGGTCAGGGCGCCCAACAACCACCCCGCCAGCATCACAACTGCGACCGGGGACGGCGCGGCGCCAGGCGACGCCTGTGGTTTGTCAGAACCTCCATCGCGCCGCCGCCAGAGGAACCAGGCCAGCAGCCCCAGCAATCCCAACCGCACCCCTACCAGCACCCGCTGCACCCCGGAGGAAATCAGGATGGGCCGGATGGTCTGCCCGGCTGCGACCGGACCATTCCAACCAAACTGCACCCGCCGCCACTCCCACTCCGGCAGGGCGGGACCGGTTTGGATCTGGGCCTTTTTGTCATAGATCATGTTCGATTTGACCGAGGGTTTTTTGCCGTCCGATTCCAATTCGAGGCCGGCACTGCGGCTGTTCGAAAAATAGGAATCGTCCACGATTCTACCCTCGATCTGCGCCTCCTTGACGCTCCCGGCCATGATCACCGGCCCTCCCCGCCGACCCACGGTTTCCACCTGCGGGAACATCATCCCGGTGAGCTGCTGACTGAGAAACGGCACCGCCACCGAGGCAAACGCCAGCACGGCCACCCCAATGCCTGCCAGCACACTGCGGGCGGCCCAGCCTCCGCGCGGCACCACCCGCCACAAGGCCAGCAGCCCGATCAGGGCAAACCAGGTCCAGCGCGGAGCCCCGGGTTCCTGCCAGGAAAGGATCAATCCGGCCAAAGCGACCACCCCCGGCAGCCAGCCCCACAGCCGCATCACCGCCATGGAAAAAATCAGCAGCAGAAACACATCCAACAACGACCAGGCCGTAAGCCAATCGCCGCTCGACCATTCCGGTCCTGACACCGCCAGCAGACGCCAGCCCGGTGGCAGGTGCAGCGTGGCCGTCAGGCCGTCGGCATCACTCATCCAGCCGGTGGCCGGAATGGCGGACCCGAACGGCGCCCGGCCGGTCGCCTCCAGCCGCAGCTGCCTCGTGCGCACCTCCACCCCATGCGCCTGCGTCAGCGGATTGCGGGTGATCAATTGCCCCTGCCCCGAGATTTTCACGGCGCCCAGTTCATTGCCAGGCGCGGCATCGAGCCGCCAGGTGCGCTGGGAGGTTCCGGTCAGGATATCGCGGTAGGTGGCCATGGCGCCGGATTCATCCAGCCAGAATTCCCGGGTGAAATTCAAGCCCGGGGGCCGCTCCGCGCCCATGCCACGCATCTTTTCCTCAATTCCGAAGGGCGTTTGGGTTTCCCACAGGTGCACCGGCAACTGCCGCCACGCTTCCGGGAAGGTGGTCTGGGAGACATCCACCGAAGTGATGCCGCGCAGTTCGATCACGCGCAGTTCCGGAGCGGCTTTGAGGCCGATGAGTTCGGTCTCCGTCAGGGGTTTCACCCCGGCGGCATAACGGAATTCCGTGGGCGGATCGTTGCGGAAAGCGGTGAGGCGGATCTGCCATTTCCCGGCGCGCACCTGGGCCTTGATGCGCCCGTTTTCCTCCACCGCACAGGGAATCGGCGATTCCACCGCGCTCAGCAGCCAGCCTTCCGGCAGGGCCTGCCCCAACTCTTCCTCACGACTTTTTCCGGCTACACTCAATTCGATTTCCGTATGCAGCACCACCGGAATCCCGTCCTCGATCAGGCGATAGACCTGCAGGGAAAGAAAATCGCGTTCGGCGGATTCCGACCGCGTGCGCTTCAGCCACACCGTTCCGTCCGCCTCCTGATCCGGGCTCTCCACCAGCTTGCCGTCCACCGTCAACGAGAGCATTCCAAACCCCGGAGGCACCGGAAGTTTTTCGGGAAGCCCCTGCCAGCGGAACCGCCCTGACAGCTCATACTCCCCCACCGCCAGCAGCACCGCAGGCAGCTGGTCCCGGGTCAGCACGGGGACCGGCTGGCCATTGATCATCACCTCCTGGGGCCAGGTCTCCGCGCCGCCCGGCAGGGTCAGCCAGCTTTGGTCATAGACCCGGACGTTGCCTTTGAAGGTTCCGCCCTCCGGCCCGGTTTCGAGGGAAAGCACGGAAGGCCACAACTTCAGCCGCTGCGCTGCGTCCGAATACAGCGGCGGACTAATCAGGTCCTTCACCCCACGGAGGGCCCATCCCGCCCAGGGCTGCAGGGCATCTGGCACCGGGGGCTTCTGAGCCCAGCCGGCATGTCCCCCCAGCAGCTGCACCAGACATAGCCACCAAAGGGAAAAAATTCTTGGTTTCATAAAAATAGAGGGAGATGCGCCGGGGCGGTTGAGGGCAGCCATTGCCGGCCACCCGTGAGTCGAATTCCGGAAGAAGTTCGATCTGCTCCGGAATATTGTTAATTATCCCGCGGCGGAATAAAAGCAATATCCTCATACGCTCAGGCGAATCATACCCCAAACCATCTCCCCGCCAGCCAGGCAGCGTCAGCATCGGATCGAGGCCCCGGCGGAAGCAGGTTCAAATCGTTCCAGACAGTAAGAGATTGCCCCGGACCGACGTCTTTTGTCTGAAGGCTGCCGCCTTCGGATGAATCCCCCACTGAGCGTTTTCCGGCCCTTCCCTGCCCCCTCCTTCCCTGCGTCCATCATGATTTATAACTCTTTCCACGGCCTGCCGTCCCGATCCATCGTGGCGGTATGGGGCTGGCTCGCGCTGAGTGCCCCGCTGCAGGCCGCGGTGGACTACATGAAAGAGATCAAGCCGCTGCTCAGGGAACGGTGTTTTGCCTGCCATGGAGCCCTCAAGCAAAAAGCAGACCTCAGACTGGATTCGGCACAGTCGATTTTCCAAGGCGGGAAATCAGGTCCGGCCCTGACGCGGGGGAATGCCGGGACCAGCCTGATCCTGCAACGGCTCGAGTCGGCGGACCCCGATGAAAAAATGCCCCCCGCGCATGAGGGCGAGCCCTTCACGCCGGCACAAATCAGCCTGCTGCGGCAGTGGATCGCCGACGGGGCACCCGCTCCATCCGATGACCACGCCGAGACGGATCCCCGCGACCATTGGTCCTTCCGTCCGCTGGTGCGGCCCGCCGTGCCGGTGGTGGCCAACGCCGCCTGGGTGCGCAATCCGATCGATGCCTTTGTTGCCAGACAGCAGGAAGTTCAGGGACTCACCCCGCAAAGCGAAGCGCCACCGGAGGTGCTGCTCCGCCGGCTCTATCTGGATCTGATTGGTCTGCCCCCGGCCCCGGCGGCCATGGACGGACTGTTGCGGGAAGTGTCAACGGACGGGTATGAGCGGATCGTCCAACAACTCCTCGGGGACCCCCGGCATGGCGAGCGCTGGGCGCGGCATTGGATGGACATCTGGCGCTACAGTGACTGGTGGGGCCTCGGCGACCAGCTCCGGAACAGCCAGAAACACATGTGGCACTGGCGCGACTGGATCGTGGAATCCCTCAACGCGGGCCTGCCATACGATGAGATGCTGCGGCAGATGCTGGCCGCGGATGAGCTGTATCCGGGGGATCTGAAAAAAGTCCGGGCCACCGGGTTTCTGGCGCGCAATTTTTTCCTCTTCAACCGGAACCCCTGGATGGAGGAAACCGTTGAGCACGTCAGCAAGGGCCTGCTCGGCCTGACCATGAACTGCAGCAAGTGCCACGACCACAAATACGACCCGATCCCCCAGAACGACTACTACCGGCTGCGCGCCTTTTTCGAACCCTATCAGGTGCGGCTGGATGCGGTGGAAGGCGTCACGGATCCCAACATCGACGGCATCCCGCGGGTGTACGACGGCCAGCCGGACCTGCCCACCTGGCGTTTTATCCGGGGCGAGGAAAACCGCCCTGACAAATCTGCGGCGATCCCCCCCGCCGTGCCCGCCTTCCTCGCCATCCCCCAGCCTGACATCCGGCCGGTGACCCTGCCGCCGGAGGCCTGGCAACCGGAACGGCAGCCGTGGGTAATCCCCACCCAGCTGGCCAGCGCGCAGCGCAACATGACTGAAGCCGTGGAAGCGGCGGCCCTGGCGGTGCAGAAAAACAGCGGGGCTCCGGCGGCTGACCAGGCCGCGGCATCCGTGGCCCAGGCTGAGTTGAATACCGCCCGGCAACGTGTCACCTGGGCGACCGCCGAATGGGACAGTGTGCGGAGCCGGGCGGATGCGATGCGGGCCGCGTGGGAACAAGCCGCCAGCGCGCCTGACAAACGGCGGGCCGCGGTGCGGGCGGAACGTCTGGCGGCGGCCGCCAAAGCCCGTCACGGGCTCGCGGAAGCGGAAGCGCAGCTGGCCCAGGCTGTTCCTGACAAGAAACCCGAAGCAGAAAAAGCCGTCACCACCGCGCGCGAAGCGTCCGCCGCGGCGGAAAAAACCGCGGCCGGTCCAGTGGAACCCGATGCCGCCTTCACCCCGATCCCCGGTGCCCGTTGGACGCCGACCCGTTTTCTGAACTCCTCGGCTGACGACCCGGCGGTGACTTTCCCGGAGCACAGCACCGGACGCCGCAGCGCCCTTGCCGCCTGGATCACCGATGCCCGGAATCCCCTCACCGCCCGCGTGGCAGCCAACCACCTGTGGGCGCGTCACATGGGCACGCCGCTGGTGGCCACCGTCTTTGATTTTGGACGCAACGGAGCCCAGCCGACCCACCCGGAATTGCTCGACTGGCTGGCCTCGGAGCTGATTTCGAGCGGATGGAACATGAAGCATTTGCACGGATTGATCGTCACTTCCGCCACGTGGCGGCTGTCCTCCTCGGCCGCCGGGGCGGCCGCCAATGCCGCAAAGGATCCTGACAACCTACACCTGTGGCGGCGCCACCCGGTCCGGCTGGAAGCGGAGGTGCTGCGCGATTCCCTCCTCGCCTTGTCCGGCGAACTCGACCCGGCCCCCGGCGGCCCCCCGATCCCGCCGGCGGAACAAAACACCTCGAAACGCCGTAGCCTGTATTTTTTCAATTCCAACAATGAACGGAACCTTTTCCTGACTACTTTCGATGCTGCGGCGGTGAAGGAATGTTATCGCCGCGACCAAAGCATCGTGCCGCAGCAGGCCCTCGCCCTGACCAACAGCGGGCTCGTCCAGGATGCCGCGGAAAAGATCGCGGCCCACCTCGCCCAAACCACAGGACCCGCCGACGCTGCCCCTGACGATACCGCCTTCATCCGCCAAGCCTTCCTGCTCCTGCTGGGGATATCCGCCAGTGACGCCGAGACCGCGGCCTGCTCCCGCGCCCTCGAAGCCTGGCGGGCGCTTCCGGCCGGCACCGGCGGTGACGCCCGCATCCAGCTCATCCGGAGCCTGCTCAACCATAACGATTTTGTCACCCTCCGCTAGCCTATGAACCGGCCTTTCTTCTCCCGCCGCACCTTCCTCTCGGACATGGGCATGGGCTTCACCGGCCTCGCCCTCGGCGCCATGCTGCAACGCGACAGCCTTGCCAGCACTCCCGGCTGGCACCCGCCCAGCGGAATGCCCCATTTTCCGCCCAAGGCCAAAAGCGTGATCTGGCTCTTCATGAATGGCGGAGTGAGCCACATGGAAAGCTTCGATCCCAAGCCGATGCTGACCAAATACGCCGGCAAGACCATCGCCGAAACCCCCTTCGCCAGCGCCCAGGATCCGGCGAAACTGGCGTTGGAAAGGCTTCTCGTTCCCGACGCCAACGGGAATCAGCGAAACCTGCTTTATCCCCTGCAGACCGGCTTCCAAAAACACGGCCAGAGCGGCATCGAAGTCAGTGATTGGTTTCCTCACATCGCCCGGCACGTCGACCGCATGAGCATCGTGCGTTCCATGTATACGACGGACAGCAATCACGGCGCCCAGGCCCAGTTCCACACCGGGCGCAACATGCTGGACGGCGAATTCCCCACCCTCGGCGCCTGGGTCCACTACGGACTCGGCAGCCTCAACGACAACCTGCCGCAATTCATCTCCCTGGGGACCCGCGAATACTGGATCAAAAAGGACGGCCTCTACCTTGGCCCCGCTCATGACGCGGTCCCGCTGCGGATCGATCCTGCCAATCCGCTGGATTTCGGAAAATCGGCCCGCCCGCTTTCCAGCGCCGCGCAAAATGTCTCCATGGACCTGATCCGCGAACTGAATGGCCTGCGGGGCGTGGAATACCCTGACGATCCCGCCATGGCTGCCCGGGTGGCTTCCTACGAACTGGCCTACCGCATGCAGCACGCCCTACCGGACGCCCTCGATTTCTCCAAGGAAACCAAGGAAACCAAAGCCCTCTACGGTCTAGATCTCGCCCATTGCCGCGACTTCGGCGCGCAACTGCTCAGTGCCCGGCGGCTGGTGGAGCGCGGGGTCCGTTTCATCCAGATCCAGCACGGGGGCGGCGGGGCCGGCGCATGGGATGCCCACAGTGGATTGAAGGCCAATCACTCCAGCCTCGCTCTCGCGGTGGACCAACCGATTGGGGGGCTGCTGGCTGACCTCAGCCGCCGGGGATTGCTGGAGGAAACCCTCGTGGTCTTTGCCACCGAATTCGGACGCACCCCCGGCTCGCAGGGAGCGGACGGCCGCGACCACCACATTTATGGATTCAGCGTCTGGATGGCCGGTGGTGGCATCAAAGGCGGCGTGGTGCACGGCGCGACAGATGAAATCGGCTTCCACGCGGTGGAGAACCGCCACTACGTCACCGACATCCACGCCACCATCCTCCAGCAGCTCGGCCTCGACTCCCGCCGCCTCGAAATCCCCGGACGCAAGCGGCTCGAAATCGATCACGGAAAGCCGATCCGTGAAATCATCGCGTGAATGGTGGAAGAGTTCCCTGTTTCCGGCTTTATCTGGGAGCCACCATGAGAATCATTTTTGTTTTAGCTGCGCTGTTATTGTTGCCGGGAGTCCACGCCCCGGCAGGTGCCGCGGAAAAGGCTCCTTTCAACACCGAACCGTCACCCACCCGGCCCCTGACGGCAGACGAGGCGGCAAGGGAGTGGAAGTGGCCTGACGGCTTCACTCCCACGGTGTTTGCCGCAGAACCGGACGTCCAGCAACCCATCGCCATGGCCGTGGACCACCGGGGCCGGCTCTGGGTGGCGGAATGTTATACCTACGCGGAGCACAAGGTGGGATGGGAAACGGACCTGCGGGACCGGATCGTGATCTTCGAAGACACCGATGGTGATGGGCGGCATGACCGGCGCACCGTTTTCTGTGAAGGACTCCACAAGCTGACCAGCCTGGAAATTGGATTCGGCGGGGTCTGGGCCCTCACCCTGCCGGAACTGGTCTTCATTCCGGACGCCAATGGAGATGACCGGCCCGATGGCCCGGCGTTGCCGAAGCTGGATGGGTTCGAATGGAAGGTAAATCATCACACCGTCGCCAACGGCCTGCGCTGGGGGCCGGATGGCTGGCTCTACGGCCGGCATGGCATTCAGGCGGTTTCCTCCCTGGGAAAACCCGGCACCGATGAATCCTCCCGGATGAAGATGAATGTGGGCATCTGGCGCTATCATCCTCAGCGGGAGTCGCTGGAAGTGGTGTGCGTGGGCACCACCAATCCCTGGGGCATGGACTGGAATGAGTTTGGCGATGCCTTTTTTATCAATACCGTGATCGGCCATCTTTGGCAGGTGATTCCGGGAGCGCACTACCGGCGCATGTATGGCAGCGACCTCAATCCCCATACCTATGAAATCATCGAGCAGCATGCCGACCACGTGCACTGGGCCGAGGGGGAGAAATGGAATGACTGGCAGAAGCTGGGCACCACCGATGCCACCTCCGCCGCCGGGGGCGGTCATGCCCACACCGGACTGCTGTTTTACTCCGGCCCCAACTGGCCGGAATCCTGGCAGGGGAAACTGCTGACGGTCAATTTCAACGGGCGCCGCCTCAACGTGGAGGATGTGGTGCGCGAAGGTTCAGGCTATGTGGGCAAACGCCAGCCGGACATCGGATTTGCGGCCGACCCGTGGTTCCGCGGCATTGATCTGGTGGCCGCATCAGATGGCGGCGTCTTCATTGCCGACTGGTCCGACACCGGAGAGTGCCACGACGACAGCGGAGTGAACCGGCTGTCAGGCCGCATTTACAAAATAACGCACGGCATCCCCAAACGCCCCGGGGTTTCCGACGTGGGCCAACTTCAGCCTCCCGCCCTGCTTCCCCTGCTGGAGGCCAAACACGAATTCTTAGCCCGTCACGCCCGGCTCCGCCTGCAGGAGCTGGCAGTGGCCGGAACCGATATGTCAGCCGCGAAAGCTGCCCTGAGGCAGACCTTTTCCGGACACCCTGACACCGTAACGAAGCTGCGGGCCCTGTGGGCGCTTCACGCGATCAAAGGCACCAACGCTGATTTCCTGCGGGCTCAACTGAACCACGTAGATGAGCATATCCGCACTTGGGCCATCCGCCTGCTGCTGGACGACCGCGAAGCCGCGGCCAACGATACGGCCACCCCTGCGGCGCTGATCACCCTGGCCGGAAAGGAAACCACCGCCCCGGTCCGCCTCGCCGTGACCTCCGCCCTGCAACGCGTGCCAGTTTCGGCCTGTGCGGCGCTCGCCACCCCGCTGCTGCGCCATCCGGAGGACGCGGCGGATCACAATCTGCCCCAAATGCTTTGGTATGGGATCGAACCCCTCGGCGATCACGATCCGGCCGCTCTGGCGGCTCTGGCCAAAGTCGCGGAAGTGCCGCTGGTCAGGCGCTGCATCGCCCGCCGCCTCACAGAATCCAAAAACCACGCCACCCTGCTGGAACCCCTGCTCACTTATGCCGCCGGAGCCAGTGAAGCCGTGCAGGCCGATGTTTTGGAAGGCATGGCCATCGCCCTTCAGGGCCAGCGCAAGGCCACCCCGCCAAATGGATGGGAAGCCGCTGCCGCGGTGTTTGCGGTCAGTCAGGATGCGGCGGTTCGCGGGTCATTCCGCACTCTGGGAGCCATCTTTGCCGATCCCGCGGCGCTGTTGGCCATGCAAAAAACCGTGCTCGACCCGCAGGCCGAAAAGCCCGCCCGCCGCGAGGCCCTGCGTTCCCTGATCGAGGCCCGCGCCGATGGGCTGCGGCCCCTCTGCGAGCAGCTCCTCACCGAACCCGCGCTCCTCGCCACCGCCGCGGGCGGACTCGCCCTGGAGGCGGATGCCACCCTCGTTGATCTCATTCTGAAGCACTACCCCAGCGCGGCTCCGGAAGACCGCGCGGGACTGGTCAGCACTTTGATCTCCCGCGCCACCTGGGCGGCCCGGCTGCTGCAGGCCGTGACCGATGGCCGGGTGCCACTGAAGGACCTGACGGCTTTCCACGCCCGCCAGATCCGCAGTTACCAGGACCCCGCCCTCACCAAAATGGTGGCCGAAGTCTGGGGCGACGTGCGCGAATCCCCGGCCGAAAAAATCGCCCGGATCGCCCAGTGGAAAGGCCAGCTGACCAAGCCGGTGCTCGACCAGGCCGACCGGGCCAAAGGCCGCCTGCTCTATCAAAGTCTCTGCGCGACCTGCCATGTCCTGAATGGCGAGGGAGGGCGAATCGGGCCGGAACTCACCGGCAGCAACCGGGACAATCTCGACTACCTGCTGCAGAACATCGGTGACCCCGGCAGCGTGGTGGCCAAAGATTATCAGCTGACCACCCTGACGATGAAGGATGCCCGGGTGCTCGCTGGTTTCATCCGCTCGAAAAATGACCGTACCCTGACCCTGCAGACCCTGGCCGAAGCCATCACCGTGCCCCTCAGCGACATCGACAAAACGGAGATCGCCCCCATTTCCCTGATGCCCGAAGGCCTGCTGGAATCGTTGAATGCAAACGATCTCCGCGACCTGATCGGCTACCTGATGGCGAAATGAGCAGGCGCCGTCCTGCAGCTTCCCCATTGCCCCGCGCCCGGGGCCTGCCACGGTGCGCGCCATGAAAAGCATGACAGGATTTGGACGGGGCGAGGCGACTGGCCCCGGCGGGCGCTGCACCGTGGAGTTGTCTTCGGTGAACCGGAAACAGGCAGATATTGATCTGCGGATGCCGCGCGATTGGCAGGCCTTGGAAGCCGGGGTGCGGCAACTCCTCGCCGGCACCTTGTCCCGCGGGCGCCTGCATGGGGTGGTGACTTATGAAAACGCCGTCGAAGCCACCTCGACCCTGCGGGTGGATGATGCCCTCGCCAGGGAGTATGCCTCCTACCTGGCGCAACTCGGGGCCGCGCTGGGCAGCCCCATGGTGATGACCCCGGAAGCCCTGCTCCGTGCCCCCGGCGTCTTCAATGTGGAAGGCCGCGAACCCGCCCCTCCGGAGGTCCTGCAACCGATGGTTTACTCCGCCGTCACCGCTGCCCTCTCGGCGTGGGACGAAGCCCGCACCCGTGAAGGCGCCCATCTTTTCGCGGACCTGACTTCCCGTCTCGAGACCCTCCGCCAGCTGCTGGACCAGATCGCCGGGGAAGCGCCCAAAGTCGCTCCGCTGCACCGCGCCGCCCTGCACCGCCGCCTCGAAGAAGCCGGCCTGCCCTTGCCGCTGGATGATGAGCGGCTGCTCAAGGAAATCGCCCTGTTCGCTGACAAGTGTGACATCAGCGAGGAAATTTCCCGGCTCGGCGGCCACCTCACCGAATTCCAGCGTCTCATGACCAGCGATACCCCGGCGGGCCGTCCCCTCGATTTCCTCACCCAGGAAATGCACCGGGAACTCAACACCATGGGAGCCAAGGCCAACCATGCCGCCATCCAGCATCGCGTGGTCGCCGGGAAAACCGAGGTGGAACGCCTCCGCGAACAGGTGCAGAATGTGGAGTAGGAGAAAGCCGTCGGAGGAAGAAGTCCGTAGTCAGCGGTCAGAAATCAGTCCAATGCTCTGCAAAGCACCCTCCGACCTCCAACTTCTGACACTCTGACACTCTGACCTCCGACCGCTGACTACTGACCTCTGACTTCTTCCTCCCTGACTTCCGCCTCCTTCCCCATGTCTCTCCACCGCACCGGCATTCTCTGCGTCGTCTCCGGCCCCTCCGGGTCCGGGAAAACCACCGTCTGCCGCGGCGCAGCCGAAGCCACGCCGCTTTATTATACTGTGTCCTGCACCACCCGGGTCCAGCGCCCCGGCGAGGTGCACGGCCGTGACTATTTTTTCCTCACGGAAGAGGAATTCAAAAAGCGCATCACCGCCGGGGATTTCCTCGAACACGCTCAAGTGCACGGCCGCCGCTACGGCACGCTGAAAAGCGAAGTCCTGCCCCGTCTCGCCGCCGGGGAAGATGTGGTGATGGACCTCGACCCCCAGGGAGCCGCCCAGTTGCGCGCCTGCGACGATCTGGCGATCCGCCACAGTCTGGTGGACGTCTTCATCCTCCCCGCCAGCATCGACGAACTCCGCGCCCGCCTCACCAACCGCCGGTCCGAGGCCGAGGCCGAACTCCAGCTCCGCCTCCTCAACGCCATCGACGAAATGCAGCACTGGCCCATCTACGCCTACACCGTGATCAGCCGCAGCAAGCAGGAAGACCTCGCCGATTTCCTCGCCATCCTCACCGCGGAACGCCACCGCAGCTCCCGCCTCCGCTTCCCCGCCTCCTGACCTCCTGACTGATTCATTCCCATGAAACCGCGCGTCCTCCTCGGCATCACCGGCTCCATCGCCGCCTACAAGGCCGCCGATCTGGCCAGCCAGCTCACCAAACTCGGCTGCGATGTTACTGCGGTCATGACCACCGATGCCCAGGAATTCATCACTCCGCTGACCATCCAGGTGTTGACGAAAAACCCCGTCGTGACCGGCCTCTACGATGAAAAACAATCCTGGCGGCCCGGCCACATCCACCTCGCGGACAACGCTGATCTCGTCCTCATCACCCCAGCCACCGCCAATATCCTGGCCAAACTGGCGGCCGGCATCTCCGACGATGCCTTGAGCGCCATCTGTCTCGCCACCCGCGCCCCGATCCTCCACGCCCCGGCCATGAATGGCAAAATGTGGTCGCATCCCGCCACCGTGCGCAACGTAGCCACCCTGACGGAATGGGGCCACCAGTTCATCGGTCCGGAAGCCGGCCTCCTCGCCTGCGGTTACGAAGGCCTCGGCCGGCTCTGGCCCGTGGAAGGCATCGTGGAACGGGTCATGGAATTGCTGGGCACCCCACCGGAACCTGCCATTCAATCGCCATGAACGGCCAGACCCCCCCCAAACCCGACGCTGCTTATCTGGTCATCGGCCTGGCCGCCACCGGTCTGCTGGCCGCAGGAGTCACGGGATTGGTTTCCACTTTCCTCCACCGCGATGCCACGGGCCTGATCGCTTCCGCCCTGTCATTCGGCACCCCGGGCTGGCTGGCGGGAAGATAACCCGCAGGGCCTCACAAATACCGGCGCGGCGGATCATCGTGCACGATGACGCTGAGTTCGACGTGCTGCCGGATCGGGGAATAGCTGATTTTCTGCATCAGGACCTCCTCCACCTGGAAGATCCCGGAATAGTCATCCATTTTCACCGCGATATGGACGGGACGTTCCTCTCCTTTGGTGATGATGACTTCCTTGATGGCGTCCGCCGAGTGGCGGTGCATGTCACCCAGGGTGGGTTTTTGGGCGAGCATTTTGGCAATACGGGCCCGGCCTTTGGTCATGTCGGTGCCATCCGCCACCAGCAGCACTCCGGCTTCGACCGAGTGGATTTTGTCGTGTCCCATGTGGCCCACGATGGCTTCGCGGACCATGCAGGCGATCGCGAGCTGCTTTTCTTCATCGTCAGGATACATTTCCGCAAGATACCGCTCCACCGTGGGCATGCACATGTGGACGCTGTGCCACTCGTGTTTGTCCCGCGTCACCCCCATGCCGACATCGTGCAGCATCGCGGCCAGCACGACCGCGACCTTGGAATCCTCGTAGGTGCCCAGCTCCTCGAATTCCATGGTGGAGCGCACCCCGCCTTCCTTGAGCAGATTCATGATGCGCAGGGCGTGCAGGGTGACGATGCGCATGTGGACCGGACCGTGATCGTTATAACCCAGACGGACGATGGAGACATGATTGGCCTGGTTCTGCCACAGTTTGACCTTGGGATCCACGCACAACCGCTCCAGCACGGTCCGGGGTTTGCCCTCGACCATGGCAATCAGCGCGCGGTCGAGTTCATCTCTTTTCAGGGTGCCAACTTTCATAGGTGCGGGAATTTAAGGGGAATAGCTATCCTGATGCAGGGGACGGGCCACGGATAGCACTGATTTTGCGGATGGCACCGATGGGAAAATGATTGAGCCCGGGACAGGGAAACAGCCGGATGATTTTCCCTGGCCAACCGGTCCGTCCTTCATCCGTGGCCTGCGGCATGCCCCTGCTGCTTTCCTACACCTGCATCACTTCCGCTTCCTTCTTCGTCGTCGCGGCTTCCAGTTCCTTGATGAATTTGTCGGTGTAGTCCTGGATGGTTTTCTCCGCGCCTTTCAAATCATCCTCGGTGATCGCACTCGCCTTTTCGGCTTTGCGCACCGCTTCCACTGCATCGCGGCGCAGACCACGGAGGCGGATTTTACCGTCTTCGCTTTTCTCCTTGAGGATCTTCACCATTTCCTTGCGGCGCTCCTGGGTGAGCTCCGGCACGGGGAGGCGCAGGATCTTGCCGTAGGTCACGGGATTGAAGCCGAGGCGGCTTTCGCGGATCCCTCGCTCGATGTCCTTCATGTTGGCGAAGTCGAACGGCTCGACCACGATCATGCGCGGCTCTGGTGTCGTGATGTTGGCGAGCTGGCGCAACTTCATGTTCATCCCGTAGGCGTTGACATGGATTTCGACGCCTTCCACCATGCTGGGGTTGGCCTTGCCGGTGCGGATGCTGGTGTAGTCGCTGATGGTGAAGTCCAGCGATTTCTGCATGGCTTCCTCCAGTTCAAGCATGGTGAATTCGATGTCCATAATCAGTAGGGTCGGTAAGAGCTGAAAATAATATGACGTCCGCCGCCGTCGCAAGGCCGGCGCTGGGGATCAGGCCTGCATGGCCAGTTCCGCCGGCAGGGTCGGGCCGTTATTGACCAGCGTGCCAATGGGATCGCCGGCGAGGGCTTTGCGGATATTGTCCGGCTGGTGCATGTCAAAAACGATGATCGGCTTGTTGTTGTCCATGCACAGGCTGAAGGCGGTGGAATCCATCACCTTCAACTGCCGCGAGAGGGCATCCTGGTAGCTGACGTGGGTGAAGCGTTTGGCATCAGGATTTTTCTTGGGGTCGCTGCAGTAGATGCCATCCACCTTGGTCGCCTTGAGGATCACGTCAGCATCGATCTCACTGGCCCGCAGCGCGGCGGTGGTGTCGGTCGAAAAGTAGGGGTTGCCCGTCCCGGCGGCAAAAATGACCACGCGGCCCAATTCCAGGTGACGCACCGCGACCCGGCGGATGAACGGTTCCGCCACGTTTTTCAATTCCAAGGCACTGAGCACGCGGGTGGGCACTCCGATGCCTTCGAGCATGGACTGGATGGCGAGGGCATTCATGATGGTGGCCAGCATGCCCATGTAGTCAGCAGTGGTGCGCTCCATGCCTTTATTGGCCGCTGCGAGACCGCGCCAGAAATTGCCGCCTCCGACCACAATCCCGATTTCCAGCCCTGTTTGGTAGGCCGCTTTGATCTGGTGGGCGATGTCCTCCACGATCGGCGGGGAGATATTGTCCAGGCTGCCGTCGGCACGGAGGGCTTCTCCACTGAGTTTCAGGACGACGCGCTTATAAGTTCGGCGGGGAGCACTGGAGGCCAAGGGTTCGGACATACTTTCCAAACGCGAAGAAAAGCCCTTAATGCAAGCGGGTGCAAAGAGAAAGTTGGCACCGTCCTGGCACCATGCTTTCCCCGGAAAAGGCTCCGGTTCCAAAAAGTGTGCAAAATTCTTGCGGTATGGCTCCGAAGCCATACCGTATGGCAGCGAAGCCATACTGCCATGAAAATGACCATGAATATTGACGAGGATGTCCTGACCGAGGTGATGGAAATCACCGGAGCGAAAACCAAAACCGCTGCCGTCGAAATGGCGCTGACGGAAATGGCCCGCCGCCGTAAACTCGGCAAAGCGCTGCGTGAATTGGCGGTAATCCCCGGGGAGGAACTGGCAGGGGGCTATGATTTTGCAGCTCACGAGGCGCGGGAAAAAGTGATCCATCCCTTTCCGGAGACCAATTCCTCCCGCGTCGCGGAAGACCTCGCGGATTAAAGCACGGTCTTCTTTCCAGTCACTGCAATCCCATGGTCACCGGCGTCCTGATCGACAGCAATTTCTTCATCGCTCACCTCCGGGCGGGCCGCAACCCCTTCCGGGAATTGGCTGCCGCCAGTAAGCATTGGGAACTCTTCACCTGTGGCATGGTCATGCTCGAAGTGCTGCGGGGCGTGCGCGATCCCTGGCAATTGGCCAAGCTGGAAACCGCCTTCTCGTTGATGCACTTCATCACGACCTCGGATGCGGTGTGGACCAAGGCGCAGCAATTGGCCTGGGAACTCGACCGCCGCGGCATCATCCTCCCGGCGCAGGATCACCTCATCGCAGCCTGTGCCCTCAAAGCGGATATTGCGGTGCTCACAGCGGATGGGCATTTCCGTCAGGTGCCGGGGCTGACCGTACTGGAGAGTCTTGCTCCCTGATGTAGCCGTTGCCGTTACTGCGGTGAGAGCGGGGCAAGCCTGTTGCGCCCGGCAAGGGATCTAGCATTTTCACCTGCTTCCGGGAAAACCTCTCCTCCTCGCATCGCAGGATGATCGCCTGCGCATCGGCCGGAATGCCCGAAAGCCAGATGAAGTTGCCTTCAATTTTGGCCGTCTTGATCAACCGGCACCACGTGCGCGACAATACCGCGCTGAGGATCAGCAGAATGAGGCCGGGGACAAGGAGCAGAAAGATTCCAAAACCAAAGCTACGGGCGGAAAACCGCATGAGCTCAGCGGGAACAGCCTCATATACTCCAACCGCCAACGGCCCCGAAGCCAGAAAAATTGCCCAGTTGATGATCAGTCTTCGTCGATGCCGCCGGGCTAAATCCTCTTTTATCACATAGTAGATATTCCCCATCCTGGTCGCGAACAGGCTGATCAGGATCATGACGAGGGGACCCAGCAATAAAAACAGCCACCAAGCTGGCTGGATATAGCTGAGGCGGGCCTGCCTCAGCGGCGTCAGAGGCGCGGCCGCACCGGTAAATAAACAGACCGGAGGAGAGATCCAGCCCTTTGGCACGACCAGATGTTTACCCTCCCTCCGGGCCTTGGAGATAGCCGGAGCAGTGACCGGCTCCCCGGTGGGAGGCGCATAGGGATTACTGTGTTCGGAATCCGGCATGGGGCATCCCTGCCCGGATAAACTAATTCCGTCAAACCCTTCTGACAAGACCCGTGTATAGACGGATTGATTCGCGTCACAATGCCGCATTGAATCCGCCTCCGGCTCCGCCACGTTGCGTTTTCCCCGAAACCTCAAAATGGCGACCTCCCACGGCATCATCCGCATCACCGGCGCGCGGCAGCATAACCTGAAAAACATCACGGTCGAACTGCCGAAGCAGAGCCTCACCGTCATCACCGGCGTCAGTGGCTCGGGGAAGTCGTCCCTCGCTTTCGATACCCTCTATGCCGAGGGGCAGCGGCGTTATGTGGAAAGCCTCAGCACCTCCGCCCAGGCGTATCTGGAGCGGTTGGAAAAACCGGACGTGGACCAGATCGAAGGCCTTTCCCCGGCCATTGCCATAGGGCAGCACACCGGTTCATCGAATCCCCGTTCCACCATCGCCACGGTGACGGAGATTTATGATTACCTCCGCGTGCTCTACGCCACCTGCGGGCAGCCGCACGATCCCAAAACCGGGGCCGTGATCCGGCGTTTCACGTCGCAGGAAATTGTGGAAACCCTGCTGGCCCTGCCGGAGGGCACCAAACTCATGGTGGCGGCCCCCCTGCCGGACACGGAGACCGCCCAGGGCAGCAAGCTGTGCGACCGGCTCGCCCGGCAGGGGTTTGTCAGGATCCGGGTGAATGGCGTGGTGTGCGAACTGGAGGAAAAACCGGATCTGTCCGGCAAAAAGACCACCGTGGAACTGGTGGTGGACCGGCTGGTGGTCCGCCCGGAATCCCAGACCCGCCTCCTCGACAGCGTGCTGATCGCCCTGCGCTGGAGCGGCCCCGCCAGCACCGTGCTCATCCTCGTGGACGACCAGGGCACCTGGCAGGAGCGGCGTTTCACCACTCTCTATGCCAATCCGGAAACCGGCTTCCGCATGCCGGCCCTCACTCCTAAACATTTCTCCTTCAACAGCCACCTCGGGGCCTGCCCGGTGTGTGAAGGCCTCGGCAGCACCCTGAGTTTTGACCCCGATCTGGTGGTTCCCGATCCTGACAAATCGCTCGACGACGGTGCCCTGCGCACCTGGTGGTCAAAGAACGCCAAGCTGAAAGCCGTGCAGGACCGGCAGATCGATGGCCTCGCGGAGCATTTCCAGGTCGACCGCAAGAAACCCTTCCGCAGCCTGCACCAGGAGTTCAAGGATGCCCTTTTCCATGGCTCCGGCAACACCGCGGTGGCCAGCAAAACCAAGACCAAAACGGTCACCAAACCATTCGAGGGCCTCGCCGCCCAGGCGGAGCGGCTGCTGAAGGAGAGCGAGAGCGAATTCATGAAGCAGAACATCCGCCGCTACATGAATCCCTCGCGCTGTATTGCCTGTCAGGGACGGCGGCTCAAGCCCGAGATCCTCGGCGTCACCCTCACCGTCTCCGGGGCCTCCCGGAAGGAGCCCGCCACGGAAATTTCCATCGACCAATTCACCGCCCTCACCATTGCCGAAGCCTGCGCCGTGGTGCCCCGGCTGGTGGTGGAGGAGAAACTCAAAGTTGCCTGCAGTGAAGTGTTAAGGGAACTCGGGGCCCGCCTCGGGTTTCTGGCCAATGTTGGCCTCGTCTACCTCACCCTCGACCGGGAATACGGCAGCCTCTCGGGCGGGGAAGCCCAGCGCATCCGGCTGGCCAGTCAGCTGGGCTCACGGCTCAGCGGCGTGCTTTATGTGCTGGATGAACCCAGCATCGGCCTGCACCAGCGCGACAACGACCGCCTGCTGGCCACCCTCAAGGAACTGCGGGACCTCGGCAATACTGTGGTGGTGGTGGAGCATGATGAGGACACCATGGCTGCGGCGGATTGGCTGATTGATATGGGCCCCGGGGCTGGCCCGCGCGGGGGCGAAGTGATCTCCTGCGGCACCCCGAAAGCGGTGATGAAGGATCCCGCTTCCCTGACCGGACGTTACCTTGCCGGCACCGCCCGCATTCCCCTGCCCTCGCGCCGCGTCATCCCGCCCCCCTTCAAGCCCGGTCAGGACAATGGCTGGCTCACCGTGCATGGCGCCGCGGAAAACAATCTGCGCGGCATGGATGTCAGTTTTCCCCTGGGGTGCCTCGTCTGCGTCACCGGCGTGAGCGGCAGCGGCAAGAGCACCCTCGTGGATGACATCCTGCGCCGCGAACTCTTCCGCCGCCTTTACTACTCCAAGGAAGCCCCCGGCAAACACACCAGCATCAGCGGCCTCACCCAGATCGACAAAGCCGTGGTGATCGACCAAAGCGCCATCGGCCGCAGCCCGCGCTCCAATCCCGCCACCTACGTCGGCGCCTTCACCCTGATCCGCGATCTCTACAGCAAGCTCCCCTCCTCCAAAGTGCGCGGCTACACCACCGGCACCTTCAGCTTCAACACCGCCGGCGGGCGCTGCGAGATGTGTGAGGGCGACGGCCAGATCCGCATCGACATGCACTTCCTCAGCGATGCCTACGTCACCTGCGAGGCCTGCGAAGGAAAACGTTATAACCGCGAAGTGTTGGAGGTCACCTTCAAGGGCCGCAACATTGCCGAGGTGCTGGAAATGACTCTCGACGAAGCCGCCGAGTTCTTCCGCACCGTCCCCGGCCTCGGTGACAAGCTGCGCATGATGTGCCGGGTCGGCCTCGGTTACCTCCGCCTCGGCCAGGCCGCCAATACCCTGAGCGGCGGAGAAGCCCAGCGGATCAAGCTCTCCGGCGAACTCTCCAAACGCGCCACGGGCCGGGCCATCTATCTTCTCGATGAACCCACCACCGGTTTGCACTTCGCGGACATCGACAGCCTGATGCACGTCCTCTACGGCCTGCGCGATACCGGCAATACCCTCATCGTGATCGAGCACAATCTCGACGTCATCAAATGCGCCGACTGGATCATCGACATGGGCCCGGAAGGCGGTTCCGGCGGCGGCCAGGTCCTCGCCGAAGGCCCCCCCGAAGTCATCGCCGCCTGCCCCTCCAGTCTCACCGGCCACTATCTGAAATCCAGACTGCACCCGAAGGCGCGGCCTTGACCGCAAGGCCCGGAGTCATTCCCGGTCCGGAACCCCGTAAAGGCCACCCGTGAACTCTTCACCGACCGTTATCGCCGGGACAACTCCAGCCCAGGCCCTTCGGGGATCACCCGCGCCCCATTCACTTTAACCAACCTCGGCGGCCCGCGGTTTCGTGAGAAGTTTAAATCCCCCCCAACTGCGACACTCCGTGACAACCGGCAGATTGGGGGACTGGCCAGCGTCAGGAAAGGTCCCGGCACGCTTGCATCAGACCCTGAATTGACGAGGCTGGCCGGAATCATGAATTGGAAGCCTGGTATCGGAGATCCCTCGTTGATCGGATGGTTGGCGGTGCTGGGCTATTTTCTCACTGCGGGCCTGTGCGGGTGGGTCGCGTGCCGGTTGGGCCGGGGGAAGGGAAACCCGCAACGGAAGGCATGGGTGATCCTCACGCTGGTTTTGGTGGTCCTCGGGATCAACAAACAACTGGATCTGCAGGGGCTGTTGATGGAATGGGCCCGGATATTCGCCAACCGTCAGGGCATCTATGAAAAACGGCGCGTGCTTCAAGTGATTTTCCTCGGCTTGCTGGCGATGGGGTCCCTGACGGTCTTATTTCTCTGGTTTTGGATGAACCGCCACCATTGGAGGGAGCAGGGCTGGATGTTGCTGGGCAGCGTGTTTCTGGTTGCCTTTGTGCTGGTCAGAGCGGCTTCGTTCCACCATTTCCAGGACTTCCTGGCCTTTCCCATCGGTGGAGTCAGGCTCCACCGCGTGATTGAACTGGCTGCCATTGCCTGGTTGGCGGCATCCGCGCTGAAGCGGCTTCGGGAATTACGTTAGAAATGCACCGGCTGGATCATCGACATGGGCCCGGAAGGCGGCTCCAGCGGCGGGCAGGTGCTCGGTGAAGGTCCCCCCGAAATCATCGCCGCCTGCCTCGCCAGCAGCACCGGCTACTATCTGAAATCCCGGCTGCACCCGAAGGCGCGGCCGGGAACCAGGCTGGCCGCCATTCCCTGGCCGTATGGGGAGCACCCGCGCCCCGCGGGTTGTTTCCGGAGCCCCGCCGGAAACTTGAAAATCACCGGCGGAGCCGCCCTTTAAAATCCTTGGCGGGGCGCCAAAGATGACACGCGGGGCGCGGGTGCTCCCCATTTATTTTCACCACCTCCGCCGGACACGTTGCTAACCGCCGGATCAATACCGCGACCGAATTGGAGTGCCGATCACAATGCGGAGAGTTGGAATACCTGCGGTATTTCACTGGCCTGTCCGTCCACCCGCCCTCCTTCCCCTTGACGGCTTTAAACCGCAGAATGCGGTGGGTGGAGGGGCAATCCACACAAAATGCCAGTGCTTCCAGCCGGCCGGGCGTCAATTTACGGGGCGCCCGCCACGGCATGCATCGTGCAACAGTAACGTGGCCAAATCCGGCGCCGACCCACTTTCAACCCTTACAGTTTGCCACGCCGCGGGCACGGGTTGGCTCCCTCAGCTTCCATCTTTCCATGCCCCATTCCAGAAATTCACCCGCAAGTCCCGTTTCCCAGAAAGCCTCCCATCCCCCCGCCGGAACAACACCGCCGGCGGTGGAGTGAATTCCCCGCAGTCCGCCCCCGCCTTGCGGCATCACCCGGGGACAGGTTTCCAGATTCAGCCCGTCCGAAGCCCGGAATAGTCGCCGACCTGTCGAAATTAAAGATTCTGCCACCAGCCAACCGCGGTGGCGGGAGTCCGCACCCAACGCAATTCTCCCATGCATCCCCGTCACCTGCTCCCACTGCTGAAGGATGCCGCTTCCGACTGGATTGATGATGGCGCGATGCGCCTGAGTTCGTCCCTCGCCTATTACGCGATCTTTTCGCTCGCCCCGCTCCTCGTCATCCTGATTTCCATTGCCGGTCTGGTGTTTGGCGAGGAAGCCGCCCGCGGGCAATTGTCGCAACAAATTGCCGTGCTCGCCGGCCGGGGGGCGGGCGATGCCATCCAGGCGGCGGTGCAGTCAAGTGCGTCGCAAAAATCGGGCGGCGTGATGGCGACGATTGTCAGCACCGGGTTGCTGCTCTTTGGGGCCTCCACGGTATTTGCAGAGCTGAAGGATTCCCTGAACATCATTTGGGGAGTGATTGTGAAACCGGGCCGTCCTTTTCTCACCCTGATGCACGACCGCTTCTTCTCGTTTTCCATAGTGCTGGCCATTGGTTTTCTTCTGCTCGTCTCCCTCGTCATCAGCGTCCTCCTGGCTCTGTTGGGGAAATACATGAGCATGCGTTTCGAACTGCCCTCCGCCGTCTGGCAAGCCTGGGATTTCATCATCTCCTTCATCGTCGTCACCAGCCTCTTCGCGCTGATTTTCAAGCTCCTGCCCAATGTGCGGCTCCGCTGGCGCGATGTGTGGCTGGGAGCCGTGGCGACCTCCCTGCTCTTCACGATCGGGAAGCTCATCATCGGTTATTACCTCGCAACCACCAGCATCGCTTCCAGCTTCGGCGCGGCCGGGTCCGTCGTCATCGTGCTCGCCTGGATCTACTATTCCGCGTGCATCCTTTTCTTCGGGGCGGAGATCACCAAGATTTTCGTGCGCAAATTCGGTCCCGGTATCGTGCCGAATAGCCGTGCCGTGCTCGTCGATGATCTCCTGCGGGCGCGGCTGGGAATCTCCACTGCCACGATCGTGGCTGCCTCCATCCCACCCGCGCTCCCGCCGGCCCCGGAACCTCCCCCTGACCCACCCGGGGACTGACCCTGCCGCCGGTTTTTGTCCGGCAGCAGGTCCTATTGGCCGAGCGCCTTCAATTCCTCGTGCGTCCAGGGGTCGGACCGCGCCCCGGTTTCCTGACGGATCTTCGCGATGTCATCGGCGGTCAGGGCGCGGTTCCAGTTGTGCCAGCGTTCGCCCGCGTAGGTGAGGACCTGGGCGAGTTGTTCGTCGGTGTGGGTTTTTTCCAGCGGAGGCATCAGGCCGGCGCCATAGCTGATGCCCTCAATGGGGCCGGTCTGACCCTTGAGGAGGATGCGGGCGAGCACGGGGAGGTTTCCGTTATCAGCCATCCAGGCGGACTGGGCCAGCGGCGGGGCCAGCAGGGCGTCGGCGGCCTTCACGCCCATGCCGTCGAGACCGTGGCAGGACATGCAGAGGCTCTCATAAACCAGCCGGCCCTGGCGCGCCGTCGGGCTGAGTTTCCGCTGGAGGACTTCGTCGGCTTCAAGACGATGGAGGGCGGCCACGAGGGGGAGCGGACGGTTGCCCGGCTGGAAGCTGCCAGGTTGCCCTGCCGCGCGCCATGCCAGGAAGACCTGGGTGGCCACCTGGGCATCAGGATCGCTGCCGAGAGTTTTGAGAGCGGCCACGGTGGCGGCGTCCTGCTGCCCGAGCCAGGGTTCGGCGAGCTGCACGGCGGCGCGGCGCACCCGGGGTTCCTTGTCCTTGAGGGCGGCCAGCACGGTTTCCTGCTTCAGCGCGTCGAGACCGCGGAGGGCCCAGAGGCTGTGAATGCGTGCGTTGGTGTCGGGATGGCTGGTCATTTGTTCCAGGGCCGGGACCGCGGCCTTGTCCCCGCGGGAGACGATGAGCATCTGCGCGGTGTCGCGCCACCATCCGCTGGGGTTGGGCAGATGCGCCACCAGTTCTGCCGGGGATTCTTCCAGCATGTGCGGGAGCTTGAGGGCGGACTTGCCTTCGGGGAGCAAGCGGTAGATCCGGCCGTGGCGGTGGACCTTGATCATGCCCCAGCGCTTTACCCGTTCATAACGTTCGGTCCAGAGCTCCAGTTTGTTTTTGCGGTAGTCCTCCACGTAGCGGGCCCGCAACTCCGGCGTGACGGCGGTGGGAAACCACTCCTTTTCCTGAATGATCCCGCGGTAGAGATCCGCTATGTAGAGCCCGCCGTCCGGGCCGCACTCGGTCCAGACCGGCCGGAAGTAGCCGTCCTTGGCGCGGATGAATTCGCTGCCGGGAAACGCGTTATGAGCGGTGCCCTGGCCGTCCTGCCAGGAGTAACGCGTCATGCGGATAAGGCGGCCCACCGGCTCACAGCCGAGGGAGTTGCCCTGCCACTCCGGGAACAGCGGGCTGCGCACCACGCTCTGTCCGCAGGCGGCGGAGAAATGGGTCAACTGGGCCTGCCGTTTCACATCATATCCGCCGTCGCTGAAGTCCCACACCGGGCAGATCCCCCACGGACGGAAATATCCTTCCTCGTGCTCGGGCAGGTCGAGAATGGGATAGCCGGCGGGCAATTGGAAGCTGTGCGCGGGATTCGCGCCGCCGCCCCACGAGCAGATCAACCGGCCGTCGTCATCGCGCGCCAGCCCCCACTGGCTGATGCGGCCCCGGCTGTGCGGCATGGCTTCTAGCTTCCCGCCGTTCCAGCGGAAGCGGCGGTCGTTCGTGCAAATCGTGTTGTCGAGATTCCAGAGCAGGCCGGTCTGTTGGTGCTCGATGTTGCCGTGATCCGGCTCGCCCTGCCATGCCACCTCGCGGCGGTCGGCCACCCCGTCTTTGTTGTCGTCGAAGTAGGCCCAGATGGTCTGGTCCTCGGTGAAGTTCACCATTACGCGATCGTGCAAAGGAAGCACCGTGCGGGGCAGGATCACCTTGTCGATGAAGACGGTGCGCCGGTCCATCTTGCCATCACCATCGGTGTCCGTCAGCTTCACCACCCGGCTCACCGGATCAAGCTGCCCGGTGGCGTGCTCGTCCTGCATGTAGGTCCGCCATTCACAGACATAGAGCGATCCATTGCCGTCGAAGGCGATACTGGCTGGTTCCTCGACCATCGGTTCGCTGGCAATGCACTCCAGACGATAACCCTTCGGGACTTCGATGGTCCTGATCGTCTCGTCCGGCGTCAGCGCCGGAAAAGTAGTGTCAGGATTCCATTCACCCTCGGCTTGGACCGAAGCGGACAGACCGGAAAGGACGAGCAAAACGAGGGTAAGGCGGGGAGCAGTCATGGCGGCGAAGTCATTCTGAAGCACCGTCCGGTTCCCCGTGCCACCGCGCATCACCGCCTCCCGCCCGGGGTCCGGAACGACGGGGAGATTGTGGCCTGTCCGAGGAAGACCAGGATCAAATCGCCGGGTTCAGCCTCCGGAGTGGGCGTAGCTATAAAACGTGCCCCACAAACCGAGCCCACTCAGGATCGTCAGGACGATCGAGGCCATGACGAACTGGGTCATGGTGCGGGACCCGAGCAGGCTCATGCCGAGCACCAGATAAGCGGACAGAAATCCGATGCCCGCGGCCAGCTCGCCCAAGGATCCTCTAAAGCACGCACTCACATTTGCAGATAAGAACAGTGGAGCGAGCAATCCCGCCTGGATTGCCTCCCGGTTTTTCACTTCCGGCGGGCAGGCGTCGGTCTGGTAGGTGGCGTAGAGGATGAAGCCAACGATGGCCCAAAGGCCGCCGAAGGTGGCGACCCGCAGCAGCCGGGAAGGAAGTTTGAAGGACATCGTTTTTTTGGGGGTGTGGCCAAAGCCTCGCTTTGCGATACCGGACTTGTCCCGGAACTGGAAAGCACGCCGCACAATTCTGCGATACGGGGCAAAATGAACAGCGGGATATACCCATGAAGCTCTGGCCTGAGGCAGCTTGTCCGCCGTAGTTTCATTTGGCTTCCGTCCCGAGCCAGCGCACCGCGTTCTCGATGACCCGCAACGGCCCGGCCTGTTGATAAACCGGATAGCTTTCATGGCCGGGGCGGAAGTAGAAGACGCGGCCTTTGCCGACCTGCCAGACGCAGCCGCTGCGGAAGTGCTCGCCTTTGTCCCAGCGCTCTTCAAAGACCACCGCATCGGGCGCAGGGACGTGGAAGGGCTCGTCATACATCTCCGTCTGCGCCACCTCCCACTTCGTGGGCAGCCCGCTGGCGATGGGATGCTGCGGCAGCAGGGTGGTGACATGGGATGGCGCGCCATCCGGGCGATACGCCGGGAAAACACAGACCGGCAAAGAGAGGCGCCACACTTGACCCACCCGCTCCAGCGAAGGTGTCAGCGGATCTTCGCGTTTCGGCGCCTGGTAGATGATGGTTTCGTTGAGATACTCCCATTGGGCAGTCGCCCGTTGCGCGGCGGGCACCTGCAGGAGGGCATCCGCCTTCGCGCGCTCCTGCATGAGCCGGACAAACGGCTTGGCCCAATGCGCTGAATGCAACGCGATCAGACCGAGCTTGCCCTCCTTCACCCGGGCCACCACACGCTCGGCGCGGACGCCGGTCACCGCAGGATTTTTGATATGTCCCCACCAGATCATAACATCCGTGGCGTCAAGAGTTGCTTCATCAAGGCCCTGCTCGGGCGATTCGAGATTTACAGCCTTCACGCTGATACCGGGCAGCACCCCGAGGTGGGCGGCGATGGTTTCCCCCAGAAACTTGTCGCCGTAAGCCTGCTTCTGCTGGGGTTGCTGCTCGTCCCAGATCAGGACCCGGACTGGTTTCGGGTCCGCTCCACGCGCGGCGGTAATGAGCCCAACGCAGAGGGCGGCCAGTGACAGGGAGCGGAATTTCATGGGTGGGTGATTTGGTTGAGGAAAACAGGGAGGACGCCGCACGTGGCCTGAACTTACGGCCGCACCCGCAGCAGCTTTCCGCCTCCCTTCGCTAAATGCAGCTGCGTGGGCGGGCCACCGGCGGGCGACCATTGCCCGGTCGCCGGATCGAAGACTTCCAGCGGGGCGGGACCGGTGAGGCCCACGGTCCGTTCGGTCTGGTAGTCGAGGTTCACCACCAGCACATGCGTGCCGGCAGGATCTGTTTTGCCGGCGGGGCCAAACTGGCTGAGCAGCACTCCTTGGACGCGCTCGTTAGGTTTGTAGTCCTGATGGGCCACCGGCGGGTCGAAGGTAAAGGCGGACTCCCGCGGGAGCGGCGTCACCCCGGGCGGTTGCATCCCGGCATGAAACACGCTGAGCGGTCTCAGCGGCTGGAGTTCCCGGGCGATGGCCGTGAATTCGTGGTTGAGCGGCCGGAGGGCGTGATACAGCGGCGTCGGGGTGCCATCGGGTTCGGTGATATTCCCCACATGCCCGGGGAAGGAATAGACATAGTAGGAAATCCCCTGGGCCCCATACCCCAGCGTGGTGTAGACCAGAAAACGCATCTCGTCCCCATTCGGCACCCGGGGCCCGGTGGGGGAGGCCAGCGGAGTCGGACCCCACGCGCTGGTGGGCACGATGTTCATGAAGGGCACCCCGGCGGTCAATGCCCGGTCCCGCATCAGCGCCAGATTGAGGAAGTAGTGGGGCTGATCGCCTGTTTTGGTGAAATGGTAGTGATCGTAGCTCAGCAGGGCGGGCCGCACGGTTTCCACATACTGCCGCAGGTGTTCGGTATAGGCCTCCACCGTGTTGCCCTTGGTCCCGAGTTGTTCGTTGCTGGCGTAGGTGGGCAGGAGATTGATGTAGGCCACATGGGCCGGATCGCGCTCCCGGAGATAAGCCAACAGCCGGCCGAGGGCGGGAAATTGGACCGCGCTGGGTTCATCCGTCAGGTGGTAGGCGTAAAATCCGGGATGCTGCCGCACGCGGAGGATGAAGGCATCCAGCGCCTCGCGCTGCTTCGCGTCATCCAGGGTGGCAGGAACCAGCAGATCGGAAGTGATCAAGCCACGCAGCCCATGCCGCTGCACCACGTCCAGCTCCTTCTCCTCACACCAGACCAGATTCCACCCCCCTTCCGCCATCTGGGTGGCCGCCGCCTCTGTCAGGTCCCCTCCATTGGGAAATCCCGGCCCCGCCCAATAACTGACGATGGGTGCCCCCACTTTCCAAACGCCGCCGGGCAACTCAGCCGCCTGACTGCCGGCCCGCGGCATCAGGGCCAGGACAACAGAAACCAGCAGGGGCAGGACTCTCAGGGGATGATTCGATGGTTTTGCTTCCATGGTGAAAAGGAGGGAAATCCCCTGACGTCTCCAGCACCCTCACGGCAGCAGCCATGGGAAGCGGGGACGCCCCGGCGGACGATCAGACTACCATGAACGGTGAGGCGGCCACCCCCCTTCCATGGAGTGCGGCACATTCGCCCTTGCGGGCGCTGGCGATCCATCCAGCGCCCAGCCCCTCACCATCACACTGCGCCCACCGTCTTTAGCGGGTTGGCTCCACCGGCCTTTGGCGTTGTGCTTGAAAGGAGAAAAATCACTCATGAAGTGACGGGCTCCAGCAACTCAATGCGATTGCCGAACGGGTCGGACACGTAAAGGCGATGATAGCCTTCCAGTGGCTCGTCGGTCACCACCGCCACACCCGCCTGCCGGAGGTGCTGCGCGATGGCATCCAGATGCTGCACCAGAAAGGCCGGATGGGCCTTCTTCGCCGGCCGGAAGTCAGCCTCCACCCCGAGATGGACGCGCAGCGTGCCCCCCTCGAACCACGCCCCGCCCCGTTTGGCGAAGTTGGGAGGCTTGGGTATTTCAGTGAGGCCCAGGAGACCAGAGTAGAACCCACGGGCCAGCACCTCCCCGCCGGAGGGCATGGCAAGCTGCACATGGTCAAGACCGTGAACCCGGAAGGTGGATGTGCTCATGGATGCTTGTTCAGGAAAAAACCCGACTCATCCCTGCCCAAATCTTCTGGGCTAGGTCCATCGTGGCAATATGAAGTCTCATCGCTCGCTGTGATGCCTGATGAATCGAATCAAATGCCTCAGACGCGAATGAAGCGTTGAGACTCGTAAAAGTCTCCAACTCAGCCACCTTGAAATTCGCGCGGGCCGTCTGATAGGCGCTGGCCATCAATGCATGGTTCATGGGTTCTGATTTTCTCTGCCAAATGACCCCAAGCGCAGCGACTGCGGAGTGCGGAGCGGTTTGCTGCAGCGCATTAGGCGCCTTTGATGAGTTCGCCGAGACGCTTGTCATTGGGAGTCGGATGGCTTGGGTTGGATTGGATCTGTGAAGTCACAGGATAAAGCTGATAAACGTCGATCTCAAAATCGGCACTGAGTGCCTTGAGCGGCTCGTACAGACCAGCTCCGCAGCCCCAGTTTTGCAGGGCAAGGATCAACTGTGGGCGCGGCCGTGTTGCGTCGTCAGCGGGAGGCCGCCACTCGCGATAGAACTTTCTAAGTCCGGCGATTATCTGCTCGTCTGTGAACGAGCCCTCGATCCCAAGAATCTGATTCGGAGGCTTGGTGTCCCAGCGTGCAAAAATCAGCAGCGGCCCTTGGAGAGAGTCTTTGTGCTCCTTTTGGTTGTGGTAGAGGATCACCGGCATCATCGCTGAGCGAGGATCCGGGATTCCGGTGGGTTTAGCTGGGGAGGAAGGCGTTGCTGGAGGCGGCTCGGCGGAAACGAACGATTGGGTACAAATGACGGCCAAAAGCGTGATGATTGCGCTGCGATTCATAGGACTGGAGCGCTAGCGCTTAACGTTGAAGCGAAGCACAGAGGGGCACTGAGCTGCCTCCGCCGATTTTTTCTGCTTCGTATTGTTTTAGAAGGAACTCAAGCGAATCAAATTCCGCTGCAAGCTTCAGAAAAACCTCCCCCCAGCCATTCGCCAGCGAAGTTTCTTGTAGAACTCCTGTCGGAGCGAATAGGCCCCACCAATGTTCAGGAAGACCACCAGCCCCTCCGTAGAACACTGAATCAATGATCTGATCTACCTCCGTTTTCAGTTTTTCGGGATAACTTAGGTCCCACCCGTCCTCAGGCGAGTGCTCGAGGAGTTTGCTTATAGTTGCAAGGACCGTAAACAGTCGGAGTCTATCAGGCCACTTATCCATATTTTTGCAGAACTATTGATTCACCGGGAGAATTGAGGGAGGGTCCTTCACCTTATCTCCAGCAGGAATGTCGGGGGAATGCGGGATCATGGGATAGCGGGTGGAATTTGGTGGGGGATTTCTTGCAGAGTGAGAGGAAAGCCGCAGAGATGCCAGACAATAATCCAAATCCGGCAGAAATGAGGAAGCTGGTGGTGGCGGCAAAGGACCCTGCACCGATGGGCTGATCGTCTGGAGATACTGGCAGCCCGGGAGGACCCTCGTCCACCCCGGGGTTTTGGTGAGGTCCCCGTCGTCCGGTGGGGGGGGGCCGGACGACGGGGGAAGGTTGCGCGGGACCGTGGCGGAGAGTGCGAAGGGCCCGGGGTGGTTCCTTACAGGACGATGCTGACGACGGCGTGGGTACAAGGGCTGGGGCCTTTGCTGCCGATGGTGCGGACGCGGAAGTACATCAGCTTGCCGATGGTCTCGGTGGGGAGCAGCTCGGAGCCGGTCCAGTGCAAGCAACGCGCGCCGTTTGCGCCACCCATCCAAGAGCAATTTCAGATCACGGTGTATGTCAGCGCTCATGGATTTTCTTGCCGGGCGTCATGATTCCTCCGAACTGCGAACAGAGGATGTCGGAATCTGAGAAGGCGGCGATGAGTGCGTCAGGGCTTTTGGAATCCGCAGATCGATGGCCTTGGGCCAATCACAAAGCAGGCTAAAGTCAGCTTTCCAAAGCTCCAGTTCGAAGAGTTGTCCGTTTTGATCCAGCAGCAACGATGCGAAAACGGGAATTCCATCGGAATCTGTGAACCCACACTCGGCAGCCATCGATCCCATTCGGCGATCAAGCCCCGGACTTTGGAACTGGTGGCTTCCCCTGCCGCCATCGTCCATAGGTTCAAGCTTCAGCGATTCCAGTTCGGACAAGAACTGCGGCGCACCTGCGGAAATCAGATGTGCAACTAGCGGGAGTTGGTGCGGGCTGATCATATGATGTCTTGACCGGACGTAATAGGCGAGGCTCGGCGCGCAGAACTCCGGTTTATTTTGATGGCCTATCGCCGGCGCCTCGACCGTCTTTTTCGGCTTGGCCATCATCATCGGGCTTCGGAGCCGCAAGGGTGCGGCTGAACCCCTGAAATTTGGCGGACACCTGCGACTTCGCCAGTTCAAACTCGTCGTTGTCCAGATGACGATACGTAAGATTCCCGGTAACGGTAAAATAGGCGAAAAACCCACTGGAGGTCTGCCTTCCCCGGTGCACGCCTTCGTCGAATCGGTAATAGAGGGCGATCTCTATTTCGAATTCCTTCGTTCCGCCGCTATCGCGAAAGTCGACGCTCTCGGACTGGCTGAGTGTGAGGACTTGGATTGTAGGATCTCCGTCATACCGACCCTGGGCATTTTCTGGAGGCGGGGCTTCAAATTTCTCAAACTCCTTCGCGAGAGCAGGGTCAGAACTGACAAGCTGTTTGAACTTGGCCTGAATCTGGGGCGAGTAATCAACCTTTTCTCCTTCCTTGTATTCGAGCTTAAGCGTCCTGGGTTCGGCCGCAAAGATGCAACCAGGCACTAGGAAAAGAAGCAGGGCTTTCATGGGGTTTTTCTGTCCAACGTTCCGGATCGGGCGACGGAGAGCGGGAGTTGTCGATGACATGACAGATGCCCTACGAGCCGTTGTCTGCACCTGTTTTTTCGGTTTCTCCGGATTCTTCAGTAGTCTTGGCGTGCTGGCTTATATCCTCGGACTTGCCGGTAACCGCGTAGAAGGAAAGCTCGATCTCCACGCTGCAAACGGCCGCCATTTGAATCAGGTTCAAAGGAAGACGTCGATAGTAGGCGAGGTGATGATCTTGGGCCAAACCGAAATCCAAGCATCCCTCGGCGACGCGGGGATCCTTTGTAATGACCCGCAGCCACTGTTTATTGACCCACAGGAATGCGGCGGCCTCTTTGAACTGCCGACGGTAGTCATCCCTGGGCGCTTTACTTACGAAGAACTGTATTCCCGAAGTTTCGCAGATCCGGTCCTTCGTCAAAATTTCACCCTTCTGCCATGTGCGTTCCGGCGGCAGGTCAATCCCATATGCCAAAAGCAACAGCTCCGGGTTGAAGTCTCCGATTATTGTGAGGCGGCATGCCATAGTTTTGTTTCTGCTTCAACGCCTCGATGAAATGACCACGGGGCATATCATGGGCGCTTGATTCGGCTGCGTTAGCGGGGTGGTTGTTGGGGTTCTGGCGTCGCGCCTCCCGCTGTTTGTTCGCCTTTCAGTTGTGATTCGGTTTTCCACACCTTGGCCCATTGAACAAGGGTCGTGCGCCGACCACCAATCACGATCTCAAAGCTTTTTCGATCCTTTACCGCGTGTTGTCCAGGCTGAATGGTGTTCCACACGATTTCTGGAAGTCCCTCGATGCGATGGAAAACACCGTCTGGCTCCCTGACTTCAATTGACTTGAGGGCATGCCCGCCAATGTAGCGGTGAACTACTACGCCATCGGCTTCTGCGATGAAGAGAACGTTGCGGTCTGAAACCATCGACGTGATAATAACGCTCAGGGCAAACGACGCTCCAAGCAAGGAAAATGCTTTGGCAGGAGGCCTTAGCTTGTAAGCGAAAATGACCACGACTACAGCCAGTGCCGCTACTGGCGGCCACCAACTCAGAACCTGAAATTCAGGTGACCCATATGGGCGTGCGAGGCAGAGTATTACCGTCACCAAACAGATGAACGCGTAGGTGGTCACAATTACTCTCATTTTCAGGCTAACGCGGGGCGCTGGCACCCGCTACCGGGAGCGCCACGCCGCGACGGGGTAAAGGTTATAGTCGCGATGCTCATTTCGACTGGGGGCGGGTAGCCGGTTGTCCACCACCGTCTTGTTCGCCCTGTTGATTCCTAGTGTCCATCTTCAATGTGGTGGACTACTGCAAAGGGCGAGACCAAACATACTGCCGCTTAAACATGCTGGGACCAGGCGTGTCATCTTCGGGACACAGCCGTCGCCAGCCGCCGATCCGGCCACCAAGGCTAGAACTCGCTACAATACGGTCTGAAAAGACGTCACGGACGAAGTCGATGACATCATCCGCGATCTGTCGGTGCTTCTGATCCTCGCTGAGGCCTTCATCATAACAGCCCAAGTGTCCATGCGTGGTTGTGCCGAGATAAATGGTAGCCTCATCGCCGTCATCACAAATCTGGAGTGGACTGAGTTCCGCGCAAGGTCCGTCGAGTGTAGCAACTGGGTCAGGAGGACTGGAGAGGATGAATGGCACCTCTGGAAAAGCCGAACGCAATGCCTCAGTGATATGGAATGCGAGCATGGAATTAGGCGATCTCGGTATTATGCCAACTGGGGACTTGGGATATCCATTTCAAAATGAGGCATAATTGGAGGGGTAGGTGGCTTGCAATGGGGCGGGAGTCGATGGACACGACCGGAGCTGGCCGCAACATATCCAACCCAGCGGGATTGGCAATTCATTCAGGGGATTTCGACAGCGCCTGTCGGTGAGGAGAGGCAGTTCGTCAGGGATGGTCAAGTTTAAGATGTGGCAGGGGTGGCGGGCTTCAGGCGGGCGACACTTTACTGCACGGATAAGTTGAGGCTCCAGCGTTGCCGGGAAACTCGGGAGGACCCTCGTCCACCTTTGGCGGGGCTATTTCCGGGATTTGTCAGGTTTGGGAGGGGCGGGGGGCACGGGGCGGGGATCTTTCAGGATGAGGGCCTGGAGGTGTTTGACGGCGGCTTCGAGCTGGGCGTCCGAGCCGTCGAAGGTGGTGCGCGGGGCGTTGTCCACCACGAGGTCGGGATCGACGCCGTGGCCTTCGATGAGCCACTGGCCTTCCGGGCCATAGACGCCGGCCTCGGCGGCGGAGCACATGCCATTGTCCACCAGCCAGCGCTGGGCGCTGAGCCAGATCTCCCCGCCCCAGGTGCGGGTGCCGATGACCTTGCCGATCTCCAGCCGTTTGATGCCTTCGGAAAACGCCTCGCCATCGCTGGCGGTGCGCTCATTGCACAGCACCACGACATGGCCGCGGAAGGCATACTGCATGTTCCAGTAGGGATTCCCGGTGCGGCGGGACCAGTAGAACCAGGCTTTGCGGAGGAGTTTTTCCAGAATCCAGGAGTCGATGTTGCCGCCGCGGTTGTGGCGGACATCGATGATCAATCCCTGACGCTGGAAGACAGGATAAAAATCGCGGGCCCAGTCGGCGATGTCCTCGCTGCCCATGGCGCGGAGGTGGAGATAACCGATCTGGCCCTGGCCGAGTTCCTCGGTTTTCAGGCGGCGGGTGTATTCCCATTCGGCATAACGCAGTTCCCTGGCGGCGTCGGGGCCGAGGGGTTTCACCAGCACCTGTCGGATGGCGGCTCCGGCGGCGGCGGGTTTTATTTCCAGGAGCACCTGGCGTCCGGCCTGTTGGCGCAGGAGCATGGCGGGATGGGCCACGGTGGACAGCGGGGTGCCATTGATGCTGAGAATCACCTCCCCCTCCTGGACACCGTCGCTGGGTTGGGACAGGGGGCTGAGGGCCGCTGGGTAGTCGGGATCGGCCCGGAAAATATGGTCCACGCGCCAGCCGCCTGAAGCGGCATCGCGCGCCAGACGGGCGCCGAGCGAGGAGGGGGCGATTTTGTCAAGACCTTCCCGGATTTCCCCGTGCCGCACGTAGGTGTGCAGGGCACTCAGCTCGCCGGACATCTCGTGCAGCACCTCGCTCAACTCCTCGCGGTCGGTCACTCGGTCGATCAGCGGCGCGTATTTTTGGCGGATGGCCAGCCAATCGACGCCATGCAGTTTGGCATCGTAAAAATGGTCCCGCAGCATGCGCCAGGCTTCCTGATAGATCTGCCGCCATTCCTCGCGGGGGCTGATGGAAAACGACCAGCGGTCCAGCGGCACGGCTTTCTCCAACTTGGCAGGGGCATCGCCCCCGGCGGGCACCACATAAAAACTGTCGTCCTTCCGCAGCAGCACTTTCTTGCGGTTGGAGGAAAGCTCCCACGATCTCACTTCTTCCATGAACACCTTGGCCTTCGGGTCCTGGGGTGTGATTTCCAGGCGCATCAGCTTTGGTTTCACCTCAAAGCCGGGAGCGCGGGCGGTGAAGAAGAGGTGCTTGGCAGCGGCGGTGAGGCCGGAGTAATTCCCCGCCGGCACCGGCAGCTCCCACAGGCGCGCCATCAATCCATCGGCCTCAATCACCACGGGGGCCGGAGGCGCTTTTTCCTTGGGGCCGGGTGGCTTGGTTTTGGTTTCTTCCTTCTGGTCTGTTCCGTCTTTTTTGTCCGGGGACTTTTCCTGGTCGCCTTTTTCCTTCTGATCCGGCGCGGGATTCAATTCATCCGGCGGCTCGAAGGGGGAGCGCAGCCCCTTCCGCAGGGCGAGGGCATACAGTTTGGTGTGCTCGGTGAAATAGGGCTCCGGCTGGCGGTCGCCCCAAGGACTGGCCACCAGCGACCGGAGTTGCCGCTCGCTGCAGAAATAAAGCCACTGGCCATCCTCCGACCACGCGGGCGCGGAGCTGTTCACGCGGTCGGTGGTGGCGGTGAGGATGGTGCCGTCGGCCACGCGGCAGAGTTTGATCTGACGGTAGGTATTGGCAAGGGTTTCCACATAGGCGAGCCATTGGCTGTCCGGCGACCACGTCAGGTCCGCAAATTCATCCTCGAGACTGGTGGCGACTAACTTCGACTGGGCACTGTTCAGATCCCGCACCCACAGCTGCCGGTTCTTGTCCTGCCAGGCGACCCATCGGCCATCCGGAGCGGCCACGGGGTCCATGCGGAACACGCCGCCGTCGCGGGTGAGGATCTCGGAAGCGCCCAGTCCATTGGCGGGGAGTTTCGCCAGTTCGATTTCACCCGTCTCATCCGTCAGGGCGAGCAAGCCTTTGCCCTCCCCGAGGAACGCCGCCTCACGATAGCGCACTCCTTCCCGGCGCGGCACGTTGACGAGCCTTCCCCCGCCTTCCACGGGGACCGTGAACACCTCCCCCCGCGCCGTCAGGGCGAGGCGGTCGCCGTCCGCGGAGAGATGCACACTGGTCAGGAATTCCATGGGTTTGTCCACCCAGCGCTCCCGGGTGTGATCGAAGTCGGAACCAAGGGTGATAGGGATCGCCGTATCCACCTTTCCCTCAAGGGTCAGCAGCCGGAGGTCCGCGCCCTGCTGATAAACGATCCGCCCCAGGTGGAGCCGGGCCCATTTCACATCGAACTCCGGATGTTGCGTCAAGGGCTGGGCATCGGTGCCATCCGGCCGCATCGACCACAGATTCGCCACGCCGGAGCGGTCGGTGATGAAATAGACGCGCCCCTGCCACCACATGGGGTTTTTGGAGGTGCCCTTGAAATCGGGTGTCAGGGCCACCGCCTCCGGCGCCCCTTCATCGTAGCGCCAGAGATTCTGCGCGGTGCCTCCCTGATAGCGTTTGGTGCTGCTCCCCTGGAAAGGCAGCCGCGTGAAAAAGAGCTGCCGGCCGGTGTCGTCGGTGGTGCCCTCGCTGGCCTGGGCGAGGGGGATGACGGTTTCCCCGCCCGATCCCGGATCCACCGTGGCCAGCTGATCATTGGGCAGGGTCGAAAACGCCTTGGTGGTATAAAGCACGCGGCCCTGCGGCGTCCAGCCGGTGGGGAAGGAGCCCTCGCCATTCCATGTCAGGCGTTGGGGCAGGCCGCCTTCCAGCGGCATCACATACACCTCAGCCGGTCCTTCGTATTCGGCGGAGAAGGCCACGGTCTTCCCATCCGGGGAGAGGGCGGCAAACGACTCCGTGCCCGGATGTGAGGTCAGGCGCTGCGCGATCCCGCCCGTCACCGGCACCTTCCAAAGATCGCCTTCCGCGGTGAAAACCACGGTATCCCCATGCAAGGCCGGAAAGCGGTAGAACCCCGGCCCCGCCTTTGCCACGGCAACACAGGACCAACAGACGACCACGACGGCAGGAAACAGCTTCATGCCCCGACCCTCAGCGGAAACCGGCCGTTTCAGCAAGAGGAGTTGCCGGGGAAATCACGGGGGCGGGGAGCCCGGGGAAAGGGAGGAACCACAGATTCCTCGGAGAGCACAGATAAGGCGCGGGATGGATCTTCGACCGGCCTCACCCGCAGGGAGAGGCAAATCTTTGAGATAAAGCACTGATTATTTCTGCTCTCTGGGAAATTTGCCTGCGGCGGTCTCCACGCTCCGGCGGTGGTTCTCCACTTGGGTTCTTACGATTAAAGCAGCTCGAACGGCTCGCTGGAAGGGAACGGGCAACCCCGGTCCTGCCCTGGCTGATACCGCAACGCTTGCTCCCGCTCAATCCACGCGTCGTTCTCCTCCGGTGACAACGGATCGTGCTCCGGAAGCCATTCGGTGACTTCAGGCAGGTCGAGATCGAGATAGGAAGGCTGAGTCATTTTACCAGATGGCTGAACTGGGGACAATACTGGCTGCACCCGTATTTGGCAAACAGCGTTTCCAATGCGGGCTTGTCCAGGATCCCGGGATTCTGCTTCAAAAGGTCGGCAATATCCCGCCCATCCTTATCGACCCGTGCGGGATTGCTGCGCATGGCATGCAATTTCAGTGCAATCAGGCCGGGCATGCTTGGGACCCGCAGTTTCACATGACCTATTTGATAGATCAGGGAGTCCTCCAGCAGCTTTCCGAAGGTCTGATGGTTCACATACATGACATCGACATCGTCCACGGCCAGGTTGGGGTGTTTCCACCTGGAAAAAATCGCGTTTTCATCCGTCTTCCGGTATCCTGCGCGGGTCAGAGTGGCCCCGACGGCGGGGATGTCCCCGGAGGCCACCAGGAAGTCGACATCCTTGGTGAACCGCACAATTCCATGCGCCTCCAGAGCTCTCCCCCCAATCAGGAGAAATCTCAGCGCGCCTTCCAGTTCCGCACGCATCATTAGATCAGCGAGTGCCAGCATGCGGAACTTAAAGGCCGGTTCCCGACTCCCTCAACCTGCCAATTCAGCAGCCAGCATTCCGCCCCGGGACTGCCTCACGGGATGTAAACCCGGTAGAACCGGCGGCCGGCCACGGTGGCAGAGAGGTCGATGGTGAGGGCGCCGAAGGAAATGGGGCCGATCACGGCGTTGGTCTCGTCGGTCCAGGTGCCGGTTGTGAGTTCGTTCGAGGTTTGCAGGCGGTACTCGGCATTGCCGTAGGAGGTGGAGACGGTGAACTGGAACAGGCCTTCCGGGGTCACGGTCATGCCGGTGATGTCGAGGGTGGGTTCCGGTTTGGGCTGGGATAGATAGAGCGCCGCCGCCTCATCCGGGCTGAGGGCGCGCTCCCAGGTGTTTACTTCATCGACGCTGCCATTGAACCAATGGCTGGGAGCCGCCCGGGCGATGGCTCCGATGCTGAAATTACTCAAAGTGGAAGCGGGGCGGGCGTAGGTGACGGTGGCGTCGGGGAGGCCGTCCACAAAGAGCTGCATCTGGCCGCGGTAGTCGGTGTAGATCACATGATGCCAGAAGCCATCGAAGACGGCAGCGTTGGATGCGAGGTGATTCACCGGAACTCCTCCGGTGTCGGACCGGATGAAGACATTCAGCTTGTCGGTGGCTCCAGCGATGTCAGTGCCGAGATTGAAGAGGGGATTGGTATTGATGACGGAGGCTTCGGCGATGACGCGGCGGTCCAACTGCCCGTTCGCACTGCCGCGCGCCCAGAAGGCGATGGTGAATTCCTCCCGGGTGCTCAAAGCGCTGTCGGTGCCGGTGCCGGACCAGGGGTGCACGAGGAAATCGTCCACGCCATCGAAGCGGGCGGCGTTGTTTTTCAGACCGGCCTGCCAGGGAAGCTCCGGCGCGAAGTTGGTCAGGGTCAGATCATGACCGGAAAGGGAGTCCGGGGTGGTGGGGTCCCCGGCATCCAGAGCCCAGGCGGAGAGGCGGCCGGTGTCCAGATTGGTGATAGGCCGCACAAGCAGGGTGGCGGGGGAGCTGGTGTCCGAGCCGGCGGAATTGGTGACGGTGCAGACATAGCTGCCGGAGTCGGCGGCCTGGGCAGGATCCAGCAGCAGGGTGGCCTCCGTGCCGGTGGCCACGGGGTCGCCGTTCCGCTTCCATTGATAGGTGAAGGGGGCGGTGCCGGTGGCCTGGATGGAAAGGCTGACGGCGCGGCCGGCCCAGAGGGTGCGGGAGACCGGCTGCACAGTAACATCCGGCGCCACGGCACTGACCGGCGCAGGCACGCCGGTAGTCATGAGGGCCTGGATCTCCGTCCAGGTGAGGGCCCGGTTCCACACTGCGACATCATCCAGGGTGCTGCGGCACCAATGGGAGGGCGCGAGGCGTTTGATGCCTCCGACGGAGGTTTGATTCAGCGTGAAAGTGAGGGCGCCGCGGTTGTAGGTGTAATTCGTGGCATCGAGAAGGCCATCTACATACAGGCGGGCCTGACCATTGCGGTCGGTCCACACCACGTGGTGCCAGGTGTCATCCAGGACGGCGGATTGGGAATCCAGCGCAACCGAGGCCACGTTGGAATCACTGCGCACATACATCCTCAGGTGGTTGGAGCCATCGGTGGCGGTGCCCATGGCGAAGAGCGGAGTATTGCTAGTGTCCGATCCCTCGGCGAAGACGCGGAGATCCGCCTGGGTGGTGCCGTCGGCCTTGACCCAGAAGGCCACGGTATATTCAGGATTCCCCGCGATGGGGAAACCAGTGGTGCGATAGGCCATTTTGGTGAGACCATCAAATTCCATGCCGGTGCCGAACTTGCCCGGCACGAGACTGGTGAGGTCGATATCCGTGCCGCTCAATGGATGACCGCCCCAGGGGTCGGGAGTGGTGGCAGGGATAGCATTGACATCCAGCGACTCGAAGGGCCACCAGGACACGATATTGGTGGAGAGGGAGGGCACTGCATCAGCGGTGACCGCGATGGCCACCGGAGTGGAAACCAGGCTGCCGTTGATCAGCACAGTGTATTCGCCCTGCTGGGCAGGCGTCACCGCAGGAATCACGTAGGTGCTTCCGGTGGCACCGGGGACATCGGTGCCGTTCCGGCGCCATTGTGAGGACGTGACCTCGACGCCTTTGACCTCCACGCTGAACTCGAGACGGTCGCCCTGCAGATGCGGGCCGGGGCGGTTCACGGTGGCGATCGGGGGGACGGGCGTGACGAGGCCGTTATCCTTCACCTGCTGGATTTCGGCCGGGGTGAGGATGCGGTTCCACACCGCGACGTCGTCAAGGGTGCCATTGAAAAAAGCCACCGCACCATTCAGACGCTGGATCGCGCCCAGGCTGAGGGTGGTGAGCGTCATGACAGGGCGCGTATAGGTCAGGGTTGCCGCGTCCAGCACTCCATCAAAATAATATCTCACCACCCCGTTGTCATCGGTCAGGGCCACGTGATGCCATTGATCGTTCAGGGGCTCCCCCACGCTTTTAGCATGGTTCACGGTGGCGGTGCCGGCATCCGAGCGGATGTAGATGTCCAGCTTGCCGGTGCGGCCACTCGCGGCGCTGTCCGTGCTCATATTGAACATCGGGCTGGTGGATGCCATGCTGGCTTCGGAGAAAAACCTCTTATCCTGCTGCGCGCTGCCATTTCCTTTGACCCACAGGCAGATGGTCTTCCTCACATTGTTCTGGAGGGGCAGCCCCGGATTGGCGCCGGTGGAGGTATCGGCAAACATCAACTGGCTGGCCCCGTCAAAGCTCATGCCGTTCCCGCGCATGCCCGGCACCACATTGGCAGAACTCATGTTCACGAGGGTGAGGTCGGTATGCAGCGGGGCCTTGTCGGGCGTGGTCATGCCATCGGCGGAGACTTCATCCAAAGGCCAGTAGGAGACCAGGCCGGCCCGGATATCCTGCGCGGCGGCGGGCAGCAGCATCGCGGAAAAGGCGAGCAAAAGAGTGGAAAACGTTTTCATTTCATGGGGGAAAATACCGGAAATACCCGTTCAGGGTCAAGGGTTTCCCGCCAGGTTCCGTTCCGCGGCGGATACTCCATTCGGGTAACCCGGCACGGGGCCGGCTGAAGGCGGCAGCGATGATAATCCGACTTCCTGACATAAACCGCGAGATTACCCTTGCCCAAGCGCTGAAAATCAGCTTGATGGGTCGGATTATGAGGAACTTTTTCCGCTTTTTGCTCGCTCTGGGGACCTGCTGCCCTTCTGTCCAGGCCGCTGTGCTATGGACCGACAACTTCAACACCGCCAATACCACCAATTTTGACGCCGCTCCTTTGGCCGGTCGTTTGTCGGGTTCGGAAGCGGGGTCGACCTACCTGAGATCCTTTGGCGCCCAGCAGCACATCAGCAACAACCAGCTGCTCCTCCCCGCCGGCGACAACGGCGTCCGTTTCGAAATTGCCGCCAATGATCCGACGGCCGGTGCCGCGGACCGGTTTGACTGGGCGGCGGGATCGGCCGGGACCCTGATGCTCGGCGCAGGTGGTTTTGTGGTGAGCTTTGACTGGACGCCGGTGGAGAACACTCTCGGCGACTGGGTTTCCTTCCAGGTCGGAACCATCAACGCGGACAATGGGAATCTGACCAACGACGACTATGGAATCCTTTTCCGCAATAACGGCGGAACCGAGCGTTTCGACAGCCCGCTCAACCTTGGGGCGGGTGGCACTTTCACCGCTTCTGCCGGTGGAGTGGTCCGCCGCGTGGAAATCGCCTACGCCTTCAGTTCCTTCGCCGACGGCTCCACCGTGACCGCCACTTCCAAGGTCGATGGAATCCAGGTCGCCAGCGACAATTTCACCTGGGATGCCAACGGCGGAGCGATGCGCATGGAGTTGGGGCACAATGCGGCCAACGTCTCCATCGACAACCTCACCATCTCCACGATCCCCGAGCCTGCCGGAGCCGCTATGGCCAGTCTTGGCATGCTCGGGCTGTTATTGCGCCGTCGTCGCTAGAGAGCGAGCGCCCGTCCATCAGGGGCAGTCTGGCTTGCCATCCGGGGAGCACCTCCGCGGTGTCTCAACGTAATCTCATGTCCGGCTTGCTGGCCTTGGGTTGGGTCTCCAGCCACTCCAGGCGCCGCTGGAGTTTTGCCTGCCTCGCCGCATCAGGCTCCGGGTAAAGAATCGGATACCAGGCGCTCATCACCGCCGCCCGTGCGATCAGGCAATGTTGCAGGACAAGGGGATTCACCAGGCCGCCTGACTTTTGATAGGCCCCCAGGATGCGGTCAGCGGTGTCATGGTCCTCCTCCAGGATCCGGGCGTTCCAGATAATGGAGGCGAGGTCCCATTCCACCGGGCCGGAGAACGCATCTTCCCAGTCCGTCCAGAGCATTCCGATGGTGGTGTTCAACAGATTGCCGGGATGGGCATCGCCATGCAACGGCTGATGCGGAACTCCCCCCAGCACCTCCAGAGACGAAACCAGATGTTCCCGCAGCAGGTGCAGCGTGGCCGCCGGAAAAAGTCCACGCTCTGCGAGGGTTTCCAGCAACTCCAGGCTTTCGGTGAGGATCGCCAGCCTGGGCAGCGGCTCCGGCAAGGTGCGCAGCAATTGGTGGCATTGATGAAGCGTCCGGCCGACCTCTCCCGGCTCCGGCTGGGCTTCAATGGCTGTCACATATTGCCAAAAGTTGAGGGTGTAACTCAGATGCTCATGGGGTCCTGGCGGAAGATCCGGATGCAGCGGAATCACCGGGGCTCCCTGCTGCGTCAAGTGCCAGGCGACTGCATTCTCCCGGGCGAACCACGCGGTTCCTTTCCGCGGACCCTCCCGGTCGGTGACCACCCGGGCCACCAGGGTTTCCGTAAGCCGCAGCACCAGGGTATGCCCATTCTGCAGAATGTCGCAGCGGTCCGGCGTGATGCCGTGGGCAATGGCGGTTTCGGTGGCGGCGCGGATGGGGAGATCGAGAGAGGACATGAAGGGATACCGGAGCCCAGCAGAGCGCGGACGGCCAAGCCCGTCATTCGCAAATCCATGGCGCTGCCCAGTTGCTTGCTTCGTGGGGCGCGCGGCCTTGCGACATCCGGCGGAAGCGCGGCCATCGGTATGATAAACGGGAAAACGGGAGCCCACGGATTGAACTGCTCATAACAGATTAAGCAAAGACAAGTCCCGCATTCTTTGGGTGAATCCTTCTATTCAGCAATATCTGTGATCATCCGTTTCCGTGGCCCGTCAGCGTCCTTTTCAGGATGATGGATTGAAAACGGACCGGGCCTCTCCCAGCATTCCTCTGGTTTCACCATCCGACCGCCGCCATGCCCAGTCCACCCCCTGCCCCTGCACTCAAGGAAATGTTTGATGCCGCGCGGTTCCAAATGGTGGCGGAAGCATTGACCGCGCTGGACCCGAAGTTCGATGCCCCGCGGTTCCTGCGGCTTTCCCTGGCGGGATTGGACGACCTCACCCTGATGCAGCGCCTGCGCCGCATGACCGAAAGTCTGCATGCCACGCTGCCGCCGGATTACGGAAAAGCCCTCCGCCGGTTGAAGCAGCTCGCCCCCCGCATCGACAAGGCTTTTGTCACCCTCGTCCTGCCAGATTATGTGGGGCTCTACGGACACGGCGATTTCGAGGCCTCCATGGAAGCGCTGAAGTTTTTCACCCGCTTTGGTTCCTCCGAATTCGCGGTGCGGGAATTCCTCAAACGCGATCTCCCGCGCACCCTCGCCGTGATGGAAATGTGGTCGCGGGACGGGGACGAACACGTCCGCCGTCTCGCCTGTGAGGGTTGCCGCCCGCGCCTGCCATGGTCGTTCCAGCTCGGCGACCTCATTGCCGATCCGGCACCGGTGGTGACGATCCTGGAAAATCTGAAAGGGGACCCCAGCCTGTATGTCAGGAAATCGGTGGCGAATCATCTCAACGATATCACCAAAAAGCACCCGGACTGGGTAATGGACCGGCTGACGGATTGGCCATTGGAAACGCCTCACACCGCCTGGATTGCCCGGCAAGCCCTGCGCACCCTGATCAAAAAAGGCAACCAACGCGCCCTGCAGCTGATCGGAGCCACGGGAAAACCCGAAGTGCTGGTGCATGGATTATCCCTCCAACCCGCCACGCTCCAACTGGGCGACCGCTTCACCCTCACCTTCAACCTCACTTCCCAGGCCGCCCGGACCCAGCGGCTGGTGGTGGACTATGCGGTGCATTATGTGAAAAAATCCGGGGAGGCCTCCCCCAAGGTTTTTAAATGGAAGGAACTGACCCTGGACCCGGGAGCGACGGTGAGCCTGTCGCGCACGCAGACGATCCGCGATTTCACGACCCGGGTCCACCATGCCGGTCACCATGCGGTGGATATTTTGATCAATGGGGAACGGCTGGCCGGCACCGCCTTTGTGCTGGAGCGCTAGCAGGATGGTTCAAAATGGCAGGGGCGGCAATCCATGATTCGCCCGCGCTTTGGCGCATTGACTGTCGCCGGGCTGGACTTCCCGGCATGGGGAAGGACGCTGCGGGTAGACCCGGCACCCTGTCCGGATTCCGATCTGTCCCTCCAGAGCGGCGCAACGGGGTGCCGCCGCATTGGTTCCCGCCATGCAGCTCAGCCACGGGTTCACTTTTTCCGTCAGGCCCGGGGGCAGGCCCCGCGTGGCGGCTTCCGCCCAATAAAACGAGACACGGAACGTGGCGCAGCACGCGCCGCAACTCAAGCAGGGGTGGGCGGTGCTGGGATCGGCTTCATGGACGATGTCTGCCAACCTGGACACGGGGCATGAGTTTCATGATTTTCCGCCCAAGGCAACTGCAGGAGTGGCCTGCGATGGACGCCGTGCGATCCGCTCTATACAAGGCCACCCGTTTTATGCCACACTGGCCGCGATGAGCGTGATCCCCCGCCCACCCGCAGTGAATGCCCCCTCCCGCCGGCTGATCGGCTGGCTGGCCGGGATTTTTGCGGTCCTGACCCTGCTGCTGGGGATCGCCCCCTGGCACCGCCAGGACTGGCTCCTGGAGAATGCCCTCGTGGCCGCGGCCCTGCCGGTGTTATGGGCCATCTACCGCTACCTGCCCTTTTCCCGGCTCTCTTGGATTTTCGTCTTCGCTTTCCTCTGCCTCCATGAAGTCGGGGCGCACTACACCTATTCCGAAGTCCCCTATCATGAATGGTGGCGCCTCATCACCGGCGCGCCCCTGCAGGCCGTGGCTGACGGCCAGCGGAACCATTTCGACCGGCTGATTCACTTCTGTTATGGCCTGTTCCTCGCTTATCCCCTCCGGGAGATTTATTTTCACCTGGCCAAAGCACGCGGCTTCTGGAGCTACTTCCTGCCACTGGATCTGATCATGGCCAGCTCCGCGCTCTATGAGATGATCGAATGGATGGCGGCAGAAGTTTTTGGCGGCGAACTCGGGACCGCGTATGTGGGGACCCAGGGCGATCCGTGGGACGCCCAAAAGGACATGGCCCTGGCCGTCGCCGGGGCGCTGATTGCCTTGCTCATCATGATCCTGGTGGACCGCCGCACCCAGCGGGATTTTGCCAGGGTATGGTCGGCCAGTGTGCGGGTGCAGCTCCCTCCTCCGCCCTGACGACCGGAACCGGTGGATGCCTCCCCTTGTCAATTCGCCGACTCCGCCAGCAGGCCCGGCAGATCCAGCGCCCGGGTAACCATGGCCAATCCCCCGTCGGTCGCCCGCGGCCATTGCTCCTCCGGACGGTCCCAATAAAGCTCCACCCCATTGCCATCCGGATCACGGAGATACAGGGCCTCGCTCACCCCATGATCGGCCGCCCCGTCCAGCGCGATCCCGGCTTGAAGGACCCGCTTCAGGGCATCAGCCAGCGCCGCACGCGTCGGATACAAAAACGCGGCATGATACAGCCCCGTCGTGCCCTCTGCCGGTGGCGCTCCCCCGGCGCTTTCCCAGGTGTTCAGCCCGAGGTGATGATGATACCCTCCCGCGGAAAGAAAAGCCGCCTGTTGTCCCATGCGTTGAGTCACTTCAAATCCCAGCACATCGCGCCAGAACGCCAGGGACCGTTCCAGATCGGCCACCTTGAGATGCACATGGCCGACCCGCACGCCGGGATGAATCGGGGGATTTTTCATACGGCCGGATAACCCGCTGCGCATCACTTCTCAAGCCGCCAGTCAACCGCCAGCGCCCCCCATTTCCATTTCCGGCGATGGACGACCGGTGCCCAGCAGGCAAATTCCAAGGTAATTTGAGCTTCGGCGCCGGGTGGATGTGCTCCGCGCCGGGGGCATACGTTAACACAAAGTCCAACCTTCCCAAGGCTAGGCCTCTTTACGCACCTGCATGTGGCGCGGGAATCACGCTGAGAAACCAACGTTTACGCAGGCGATGGAAGCGGTTAAGCGACTGGCCTACTTCAACTTCCGGAGGAATGTTTCCAATTCCTTGGAATATTTTGGCAGAGACCATCCGTCAGCGGTGATTACTCCATCCTTATCTACATCCTCTGCTGCATTGATGAAAACGAAGCGGAAGGGCGTCGCGGCAGATGCCACTTCCACTTTTGATTTTTCACTTGGCTCCGGTTCGTAATAACACTTGATCACGAGCGGCTTGGAAAACCCCATTTTGCCTTTGAGGGTTTTTACAATATGGCATTCCATGGTCACCAATGCTTTCGAGACAGTCAAAACTTCGGAAGTTATTTTGAATGGGGAAACCACGATAACGTCGCTGCTTTCGGAATATCGCTGTTGAAGATACTCCCGCCAATATCCGGATTTCCCCGCTTTTCCAGATTCAACTTTTTCAGGTTCAACGGGTTTTTCATTATCCCTTGCGGGAACCGACCCACTGAGAGCGCAGAGAAGAATCAGAGTTGACACCGCCCTGCGATTCCATGGGTGCCGGGCCGGGTGTTTCATCAACCTGTGGTAGTGCTGCTATCGGCATCTTCAAAGTGGTTTTTATTCCAAGGCCGATGAAAAGAGGCTCTCACAACTGAAACGGGAGAGGGGGGACCCGCCCTTCTCCGGCAAACAGAATCGCAGTGCCGTTGCCATGGAGCGCATCTTGCCCCATGCAGGACGGGTGAATGGATTTTCCCTACAGATGCAGCTGCCGGATCTCTGGCAGCAGGAGGCGGTGCGTGGCATCAAGGCCGGGCGGGATGTGATCGTGGAGGCTCCGACGGGGGCGGGGAAGACGTGGATTTTTGAGCTGCTGGTGGAGAGCGGGCACTTCAAGGGGCAGGTGGTTTACACGGTGCCGACCCGGGCGCTCGCGAACGACAAGCGGCTGGAGTGGCAGCGCAAGGGGTGGAGGGTAGGGATTGTGACGGGCGAAATTTCAGAGCAGGCCAATGCGCCGGTCATCGTGGCCACGCTGGAAACGCAACGGGAGCGGCTGCTGCGGGGGGACGGTCCGAAGCTGCTGGTGGTGGATGAATACCAGATGCTGGCGGATCCGGTGCGGGGGATGGCCTATGAAATGGTGATCGCGCTGGCCCCTCTGGAGACGCGGCTGCTGCTGCTGAGCGGCAGTGTGGCCAATGCCAAAGATGTGGCAGCATGGCTGGCCCGGCTGGGGCGGACGCCGGAAGTGGTGCGGACGCGAGACCGGCCGGTGCCGCTGGAGGAGATGCCGGTGGAACTCCTGGAACGGCGGGCTCCGAAACAATTGACAGGTTATTGGCCGCGGCTGGCGGCGGAGGTGCTGCTGAGCGGGTTGGGGCCCCTCCTGATTTTTGCGCCGCACCGGCGGGATGCGGAAAAGATCGCGCGGCAGATTGCCGGGGCCCTGCCGGTGCCGGACCGGCTGAACCTGACCCGCGAGCAGGAGCAGGTGCTGGGAAAGGAGTTTTCCACGATGGTGTCGGCGCGGGTGGCGTATCATCACAGCGGACTGTCCTATCAACAACGGGCGGGGATCATCGAACCGCTGGCCAAGGCGGGACAGCTGCGGGTGGTGGTGGCGACGATGGGCCTGGCGGCGGGGATCAATTTCTCGATGCGCTCGGTGATGGTTTCGGATACGCGTTATTTTGACGGACAGATGGAGCGTGATATTGCCCCGGATGAACTGCTGCAGATGTTCGGCCGGGCGGGACGGCGGGGAATGGATGAAACGGGTTATGTGATTACCAGCAACCGTAGCCCGCGGCTGATGGACGGGAGTCCGCGGCATCTGAAGCGGTCAAATCAGGTGGACTGGCCCTCCCTGCTGCGGGTGATGAACCGGGCCGCCAAAGCGGGGCAACCGCCTTTTGCGGCCGCGGAACAGTTCTGTCAGGCGTTGTTTTCCCGGCAGCGGGTGGTGCTCGGATTCGAGGGGGAAGCCCCCGCCAAACCGGTGGCGGTGGAGGACCAGCGGCCGGGGCCGCGGCCCGGACGTGCCCTCGCGGAAACGGCCCGGCCGGACCAGCATACCCTGTTTGGCCTCGGGCCGACCCGGCTGGAGGTGTTCAATTCCAAGGGCGAATGGGAAGAGAAGCGGCGCGACCGGCTGGGAGAGGCTCCGCTGAAGGACGTCTGGATGCACTTTGAGACGCATCTCGAGCGGGCGCTGGAAGTGTGGTATTTTGTCAACGCCTCCTTCCAGATCGGACGGGTGTGCAAGCTGAAGCCGGGGCCGGGCGGCCGGACGGGTGGTTATGGCCGGGAATTGGCGCTGGCCATGGAGAAGGAGCCCCGGAAGTATTTCCTGACCAAAAACGCGCGGTCCCTGACCGGTCAGCCGGCCGGGGAGAGCTACTCCATGGACGAACTGGAAGCGCTGGTGCTGCCGGTGCTGGCGCCGCATCTGCTGGGAGGCCGGGTGGCCGGGCTGGTGCAGCGGCAGGATATTCTGTCCGTGCAGTTGGATTTTTCCCAAGTGTCCTGGCCGGTCTATCGGGACGGTCATGGGGTGCCGCTGATCGCGCCGGAAGAGCGCACGGTGGCCCTGGCACAGGAGGGTGATTTCACCGATGCGTCCGGCAGCAGCCAAAAGGCGGACAGCCAGACGGCGGTGTATGCGTGGCGGAAGCTGGGACTGATCGAAGCCGATGGCACTCCCACGCGCCGGGGCATGGTTTTTTCCTGCTTCCAGGGCGGTGAAGGCCTGGCCATCGCCGCGGCCCTTGAAGATGAAAGTTATCCCCTGGATGAACTGGCGGTGCATCTGGCAAACCTGCGGGGCGGGCACCGGTTTTCCGGGGCAGATCCGGAGGGCGGCAGCGGGCGGCTGGCTTCGGTCTGCCTCCAGGTGTATGGCGCGGCCAATTACTCCGGGTATCTGGAGGCCGGTCTGCCCTGCGGGTATGGGGAAGGCACCGCGGAAATGCTGACCGGTTCATCGTTGCCCGGCTCCCCGGACGCACCGGTGGGCACGGGGGATCTGGAGCGCGCCCTGACGGAATGGCTGAGTCTGCTCCGTCAGGTGAAACAAGCCCCCGATCTGGAGTGGGACCGCTGGACCCGGTTCAAGGCTGCCTGCAGCGCCGAACTGACCCGGCGTCTCCCCCAGTTGCCTACCCGGGATCTGCCACCGCTGCCAGCCGTGCAACTGACTCATCAGACGGCCCATCATGTCCTGGGTTTCTGAATCCCACGCCTGCCTCCATGAACGATCCGATCCCCGTGACCTGTCCGAGCTGCTTCGAGGAATTCGAAGTGATGCCCCCTGCCCCGCACGAGACCCCGTGTGAGTGGGATTACGATTGTGAGGTCTGCTGTCACCCCATGATGATCTCTTTCGAAAGCGACGACGGGGAAGTCTATGCCTCGGCCCGGGGCCTGAGTGAGTGAGGGGGGCTTTCCCCGGATTATTGGAGGGGCGGGGACGGCTCTTCCTGTTTGAGCCGTTCGATGGTTTCATGGGCCGCCTTGATCTCCCCGCGGAGGAAGAGGATCACCCGTTCCAATTCAGCGGTGCGGGCCACGTCCGGAGCTTCCACCGGGGCGGGCGGGTGCTGCATCAGGCGCAGGGTTTCCTCCAGACGGGCCACCCGCCGCAGGGCATCCCGGGCGGCCTGTTCCCTCGAATCCGCGGCGCGCTGTACCACCCGGAGCGCCGTAAGCTCCGCCCGGAGGGCCGTGTTTTCCTGACGGGCGCTGCGGAGCAGCCAGGTCATGCCCAGCAGCCCTCCCGCAAGGAGGGTCCATGGCAGCACCACACGGGCGGAAAGCCGGGGCATGGACCGGGAGGCAGGGGCGGAATCGGACATGGGAAAGGGGGCGGCCAGCGTGAATGCAGGGAGCGGCGGGGGCCAGCATTTTATTTGCCCCGGGCTCATGGACGGTTATGGATGGGCGGACTTTCATGAAAACTGCCCCACCTGCCACTTCCCGCCTGTTCACTGCCGTGGAGGAAACCTTTGCCCGGATGAAATGGGCCGGACGCCGCGTCCCCGGCCGCGAGGTGATGGAGGCGGACTTCGAAGCCCACCACACCCGCATCCGGGTGCACGTCCAGGCCTTCGCCGAAGTGCAGGCCATCTGCGTCGGCACCACCCTGGGTCATAACGTTCCGGACAGCCGGGCGGGCCTTGTCAGTGAAATGCTGATGCGCACCAACCTGGAACTGACCATCGGAGCCTTTGAATTCGACTACGATGCGGGCCGGGTGCTCTTCCGTGCCACCAACATCTTTCCGCCGGATGCTGCCGACCCGCAGATCATCGCCAGCCTGGTGCACAGTGCTCTGGCCGAGACCGACCGCCTGACGCCTTTCCTGACCCTCCTGCTGCGCATGACTGCCGAGGAGCTGGGCCGGCTGAACCTGAAACTTTTTCTCCAACGCGAGGACCTGCTGCCTCCCGTGCCTGAAGCCCCCGACTCCCCCCTGCCGTGAGCGCGGAATACCTGATCAATTTGCCGGATGGCAGGGTGGACGGGCCTTACACCGAAGAGGACCTGCTGGACATGGTGGATGCCGATGAAATCGGAGCCGGCACCATTTGTGAGGACATGGCCACGCGGCGGCGCTGCCGGATCCGGGATTTATTCAGAATCATCCCCCCTGCCCCAGACCCTGCCGTGGCGGCAGAGGAACCAGAAGCTGCCGTGGAAGAAGATGAATCCGGCGACGGGCCGGACCCCTCCCCGCGCCCGGCCCCGCCCAACCGCTGGGTGCCGGCCCCGCTGCCGGAACCCGCCCCCGTGGCCGCAGGCCCCGCTCCCCTGCCCGTGCGCCTCATCTATGCCGGACATCCCAGCCTCCTGATGTATTGGCGAAGCGTGACCGGCTCCCTCGGCCTGATGGCCGGTGCCTGGTATGCCGGCCGCTGGGAGAACGGGGGCTGGTGGCTGGCGGCCGGCTGGTTGTCCGGAGGGCTCTGGCTGGCCCTCACCCTGCTGCGGCGTTCGTCGGTGGAATACCGCGTCACCACGCGCCGGGTGGAAGTGCAGCGCGGCCTCCTGTCCAAAAGCTCGCAGGAAATCCGCATCCCGGACATCCGCGCCATCAATGTCAGGAAAACAGGATTTTCCGGCTTGCTGGGCGTGGGGGATCTCAGTTTTTCCTCGGCCTCCGGCGGGGAAGAGGATGTGGATTTCCCCCAAGCCCCCGGCGCCCACCGCATCAAAAACCGGGTGCGCCGCCTCCAGGACCGCGGGGCCTGACAAGTCATGCGCCCGCTTGCGGCCCTCCGCAGACCGGCTTCAGTCCACGGGTCTTCCGACCCTATTCCTTTCCCGTCGGCATCGGGATACCCGCTGATCTCCCACATGAATTTCAATCGACAGTCCTTGAGCAGTGGTTGGGCCTCGGCGCGCCAACGCCTCGTGCGGGCCAGCCTGCTGGAAGCCGCGGTGCTGATCAGCCTGCTGGTCATCGTCGGCAGCGTCTGGGGTTTCATGGAATTGACCACCATGGTGCTGGAAGGCGGACGCCCCAAGTTTGATGAGGGGTTTCTCCTCGCCCTGCGCGAACCCGGCCAACCCACCATCCCGCTCGGCCCTGTCTGGCTCCCGCAGGTCATGAAGGACCTCACCGCGCTCGGGGGCGCCGCCGTGCTCACCCTGCTGACGCTCAGCGTGATTGGTTTTCTGCTCCTCGAACGCAAAGGCCGGATCGCCCTGCTGGTGGTGGCCTCCGTGGCGGGCGGACTGCTGCTCGCCGGGGTGCTGAAATCCGGCTTCCAGCGCCCCCGTCCGGAAATCGTGCCCCACCTGACCCACGAAAGCAGCACCAGTTTTCCCAGCGGGCACTCCATGTTATCCGCCGTCACCTACTTGACCCTCGGGACCCTCCTCGCCCGGCATTACCGCGACCACCGGCTGAAGATTTTCTTCCTCAGTGCCGCCGCCTTCATCGCCTTCCTCGTGGGACTCAGCCGGGTCTATCTGGGGGTGCATTATCCCTCGGACGTCCTTGCGGGATGGTGCGCCGGCACCGCCTGGGCCCTGCTCTGCGACCTCATCGCGCGCTGGCTGCAATCGCGCGGACAGGTGGAACCCGAAGTGGTCTCGGCGGAATAACGGATTCCGCACTCCGGCGGCGGCGTTAAAAAACAAACCGCCCTTCCTGCCAGGTCTCCCCCTTCCAGCCCCGTGCCCAAATCGGTGCACGAAGTATCCTTTCCCTGCCGCTCTGGTTCGGTATTGTTCACTATGAAATGGTCTCTCAAACTTGGTCGCCTCTGGGGTATCGACGTCTACCTGCACGTCACTTTCCTGCTCTTTCTCTCCTGGGTCGGCTACGCGACATATGCCGCCATGGGGGTCGGCGCGGCCCTGTCCATCCTCCTTCTCATCGTCTCGCTCTTCAGCTGCGTCCTGCTGCATGAGTATGGCCATGCCCTGACTGCCCGGCGGTATGGCATCGGCACCGCCGATATCACCCTCCTGCCCATTGGCGGGGTGGCACGGTTGGAGCGCATGCCGTCCAATCCCAAGCAGGAACTGTTCGTCGCCGTCGCCGGTCCCGCCGTGAATGTGGTCATCGCGGCCGTCATCGGTATCATCCTCCTCTTCCGGGGCGATCCCATGCCCCGCCAACCCGCCAATCTGCTCGAAGGCGGCATTCTCTGGAATCTGCTGAGGATGAATCTGGTGATGATTGTGTTCAACATGCTGCCGGCCTTCCCCATGGACGGGGGCCGCGTGCTCCGCGCCGCACTGGCCATGAGGATGCCGTATGCCAAAGCTACCCGCACCGCCGCCACCATCGGTCAGGGCATGGCCGTGATTTTTGTCCTGCTGGGTCTCCTCTACGGTCACTTCATGCTGCTCTTCATCGCCTTCTTTGTCTGGATCGGAGCTTCCAATGAAGCCGAAGATGCGGAGGAAAGCTCCCTCCTCTCCGGGCTGCGGGTGCGCGATGCCATGGTCACCGACTACCGCCGCCTGACGCCTGACGACACCGCCCAAAACACCGTTCAACTCATCCTCCAGGGCTGGCAGGCAGACTTCCCCGTGGTGTCTGACGGCGAATACGTCGGCATCGTCACCCGCCAGGATGTGGTCACCGCCCTGGAGGCCGGCAATCCCCTGCAACCAGTGGCCAACTTCATGCGGATCGACGCCCTGCACTGCAGCCCGGAGGATGACCTCGACGCGGCCCTGCAAACCTTGAGATCCTCCCATCTCCCGCTCCTCCCCGTGTTAGGGGAGGGCCGCCTGATCGGGCTCCTCACTTCCGAGAACATCCTCGAAGCCCTGATGTTCCGCCGGGCCCTCAGCCAGCGCATCACCCCGCCGCCGCTGCCCATCACCGCGTAACCCCCAGCAAGGCGCAAAGCCGGGCCCCCGGTGGCATGGGGACTGCTCAGGTATCAGGCAGATACCGGCCCATGCCTGACACCCCCGACGCGAGCGCCCCCGCCAGAATTCCGGCTCTTTGTGCGCTGGGCACCGGCGTCCTCCTGTCGGCTCTTTCCGCAGTCTGGCTGCATCACGGCCAGGAACGTATCTGGGAAGAGGAGGTCAGGAAACTGGCGCAGGACCGGGCCGAAGTCATCCGGGGTCAACTGGTGCGCTCCATGGAGGTGCTCCACGCCGTCGCGGCGTTTTTTGAAGCCCGTGGCGCAGTCTCACGGGAAGAATTCCGCGCCTTCGTCGAGCGCCCGCTCGCCCGCCAACCGGAACTCCAGGCCCTCGCCTGGGACGTGCGGGTGCCCGGCCCCGAGCGGCCCGCCTGGGAAGCGCGGGCGCGGGCGGAAGGCTTTCCGGCCTTTGGATTCACTGAGGAAAAAACTGAAGGCGTCCTCATTCCCGCCGGCCCGCGCGACGAATACTTCCCGGTCTTCTATGTCGAAAGCCTGACTAAAAACGCCCCTGCCTTCGGTTTCGATGTCGGTTCGGAACCCCGCCGCCGTGCCGCCCTCGAACAGGCCTGGACCACCGGCCAGCCCGCGGCCACGGTTCCCATCCGCCTCGCCCAGGAATCGGGCTCGCAGCGCGGCTTCATCGTCTTCCATCCCCTCTATCAAGGTGCCACCGCCACGCCCGGCGAACGCCGGTCCGCCCTGCGCGGGTTTGCCACCGCGGTCTTCCGCATCGGCGACCTGGTGGAACTCTCCCTCCAGGCCATGGGCGAAAACGGGGTCGCCCTGACCATTCAGGACCAGGACGAGGGCGGCCCCATTTATCGTCAGGAAGCGGTGCGCCTGGCCGGACGTCCCACCTGGCAATCCACCGTGGACGTGGCCGGGCGCCACTGGCTCCTGCTGTTCGAGCCCACCACCGCCTTCCGTGGCCTGCGGTCCGATGCCCTGCCCTGGATCGCGCCCGGCGCCGGCCTGATCATCACGGGACTCTTGTCGTCCTATCTGTGGAGCAGTGCCCGGCAAGCCGCCCGGCTGAGCCGCTCCCACACGGCCCTGTGCTCGGAAGTCGCGGTGCGCCAGCAGGCTGAAGCCGCCGCGGAAGCCTCCAGCCGCGCCAAGTCGGATTTCCTCGCCAGCATGAGCCACGAAATCCGCACGCCGATGAATGCCATCCTCGGCTATTCACAGATTCTCGCCCGCGACAGTGCCCTCCCCCCATTCCATCGCGATGCCGTAGCCACCATTCTCAGCAGCGGCGGGCATCTCCTGCGGCTGATCGATGAAATCCTCGACCTCTCCAAAATCGATGCCGGCCGCATGGAGATCACGGCCAACGACTTCGACCTCACCGTCCTGCTGGAGGAACTCACCGGCATGTTCCAGTCCTCCTGTGAGGAAAAACACCTTGGCCTGCGTTGTGAGGGACCATCAGGCCCTACCCCGTGCCACGGCGATGAGGGCAAGCTCCGTCAGGTGTTGATCAATCTGCTGGCCAATGCCGTGAAGTTCACCGCCCAAGGCCGGATCCTCCTGCGCGTCCAGTCCGGCGGGGACTTTTTGTGGACATTTGAAGTCGAGGACACCGGCATCGGCATCCCTCCGGAGGCGCAGCAGAAAATCTTCGACCCCTTCCAGCAAGGCCCCGGGGCCCGGAATCACGGCGGCACCGGTCTCGGCCTCACCATCGCCAAACGTCAGGTCGAACTGATGGGGGGACAACTCGTGGTGCATGCGGCGCCGGAACACGGCACCTGCTTCTGCTTCACCGTGCCCCTGCCGCCGGCTACCCGCCCGGCACTCCATTCCCACGAACCAACCGGCGACATTCTGCGCCTCTCCGCCGGGCAGCACGTCCGGGTGCTGGTGGTGGATGATATTGCGGAAAACCGCCATGTCCTCGCCACCATGCTGACCATGGTGGGCTGCGAGGTGGTGCTGGCCGAACACGGGAGGCAGGCCGTCGAGGTGGTGCGCGTTTCCCGCCCGCATATCATCTTTCTCGATATGAGGATGCCTGAGTTCGATGGCGTGGCCGCCGCCCGCGAAATCGCCGAAACCTTCGGCCCGGCCGCCCCGAAGATCATCGCCACTTCGGCCTCTGCCCTGACCCATGAACGCGACCGCTACCTGCAGGCCGGCTGCGATGATTTCGTGGCCAAGCCCTTCCGCACCGAGCGCATCTACGGCTGCCTGCGCCAGTGGCTCGATGTCACTTTCGATTACGCCCCTGCCTCCTCCGGCGGCGGCAGGGAGGAGACCATCGACCTCCGTCAGCTGACCCTGCCGGAAGACCTTGCCGCCCGTCTCGCCATGGCCGCGGAACTGCACAGCGCCACGGTGCTGAAGCAATGCCTGGCTGAAGTAGAGAAGCTGGGTCCGGCCGGCGGGCGCGTCGCGGACCACCTGCGGACTTTTCTCGCCAGCTACGACATGAAAACCATCCAGCGCCTCGTCGCCCAAATCCCGGTCGCATGACTCCTCCCCGCGTCCTGATCGCCGACGACACGCCTGCCAGCCTGTCGCTCCTCGCCAGCGTGCTGGAGCCGCATGGTTATGAAATCCTGACGGCTTCGAACGGCCGCGAGGCCCTCCAACTCGCGGCCCGGGCCCAGCCTGACCTCGTCCTGCTCGACGTGATGATGCCGGGCCACGATGGCTTCTACGTCTGCCGCGAATTGAAGGCGGAACCGGCGACCCGCGACGTGCCGGTCATCTTCATCACCAGCCGCCGGGAGACGGAATTCGTCGTCAACGGCTTCCGGCTGGGGGCGGTCGACTACATCGAAAAACCATTCCAAGCCGAGGAGGTGCTGACCCGGGTCGCCACCCATCTCAAACTCAGCCGCCTCACCCGCGAACTCCAACAACGCAATGCCGAGCTGGAATCTGAAATTGCCCGCCGCCGCGAAGCGGAGCAGGCCCGCGAAAAAGCGGACCAGCGCCTGTCCGCGCTGGCGGCACGCGAGGCCAGTCGTTGGGGCCTCGCCGGATTTGTGGGCGAAAGTCCTCACCTGAGGGGCATCCTTGATGACATCGGACGGCTCCAGCATTTCGGCAGAACCAGTGTCCTCATCACCGGCGAAAGCGGCACCGGCAAGGAACTGGTCGCCCGCGCCGTCCACCATCACAGCCCCCGTGCCATCGGTCCGTTCATCCCGGTCAATTGTGTCGCCATTCCCGCCGACCTCGCAGAGTCCCTCTTTTTCGGCCACATCAAGGGCGCCTTCACCGGCGCCACCGCCGACCGCAAAGGCTGGTTCGAACTGGCCGATGGCGGCACCCTCTTCCTGGATGAAATCGGCGACATGCCCCCCACGCTCCAGGCCAAGCTCCTGCGCGTCCTCGAAGACGGCGAGGTCACCCCTATCGGCGCCTCCTCCCCGCGCCGGGTGGATGTACGCGTGATCAGTGCCACCAACGCGGATCTTGCCGCCAGAATCACCTGCGGCGATTTCCGTCAGGATCTCTTTTTCCGCCTCGCCCGCTACAGCATCGCCACCCCTCCGCTGCGGGGGCGCCGCGAAGATCTGCCCCTGCTCGCCTCACACTTTCTCTCCCTGTTCGCCTCGGAAATGGGCCACACCCCGCCCACCCTGACCCCGGATGCCCTCAGCGCCCTCGCCGGCCATCCATGGCCGGGCAATGTGCGTGAACTGAAAAATGTCATGGAGCGTGCGCTCATTCTCAGCGGCGGCAGACCGATCGAACGCAGCCACCTCCAGCTCCTGCCGGTCCCTGCGGTCCTGACAGACTCCCCCGGCCCCTCCGCCGCCGCTCCCTTCCACGATTTGCCCCTGAATCTGGAAGCCGCCGAACACGCCCTCATCCAGCGGGCCCTTGAACAGACCAACGGCAATGTCGCCGAGGCGGCCCGCCTCCTCGACGTCAACCGCAGCCGCATCTACCGGAAGTTCCCCCAGGCGGAAAAGGTCTGACTTCCTGTTCCCCTCCTTTTCAAAGCATAGCCGTTTGTCCAGGATGGACATGGCGCCACAGGGAAAAGGATTTCCCAGCCCAGACTGGGCCAGGGCCTTTGGCTAGACCAGCATCAAGGCCGGGTTTTCCAGCAGCTTTTTCAGGGCGGCCAAGTAGGTGGCCCCGACGGCCCCGTCCACCACGCGGTGGTCGCAGCTCATGCCGACCCACATGCGGTCACCGACGGTGATTTCCCCTTTGGCGTTGACCACTGGCACCTTCTTCGCGGCGCCGATGGAAATAATCGCCGCCTGGGGCGGGTTGATGATGGCGTCGAAGTTGTCAATGCCGTAGGCTCCGAGGTTGGAGACGGTGATGGTGCCTCCGGCGAATTCGTCAGGGCTGAGTTTTTTGTTCTTGGCCTTGGCCGCGAGATCTTTGACGCTGCTGCTGAGTTCCAGCATGGATTTTTTCGCCGCATCACGGATCACCGGAGTGACCAGTCCGTCCTCGACGGCAATGGCGACGCTGAGGTTGACCTTGGCAAACTGGACGATGCTGTCGCCATCGAAGCTGGCATTGACCGCCGGGACCTGGGCGGCCGCCCCCGCCACAGCTTTGAGGATGAAATCGTTGACGGTGTATTTGTTGCCGCCGGTCTTTTCGGCTCCGGCATTGATCTGGGCGCGCAGGGCGAGGATGGGACCGGCATCCACTTCGATATTGAGATAGAAGTGCGGGATCTGCGTTTTGGAATAGAAGAGGCGCTCGGCGATAATGGTGCGCATGCCGGTCAGCGGGATGCGGGTATCGTCAGGACCGGCCACGGGACGGATGGTCTGCACAGGCTTGGCAGCACCGCCGGGTGCAGAAACCGGGGCGGTCTCCACATCCACGCGGACAATGCGACCGCCGGGGCCTGAACCTTCGAGACCGCGCAGATCGATACCGCGCTCGGCAGCAATCCGGCGGGCCAGCGGGGAAGCCTTGATTTTGCCATTGGCCGTCGCCAGGGCGGTGGACTTGGAGGCCGCGGCACGCGAGGCGCTGGTGGATTTGGCAGCGCCGGCCGGAGCGGGTCCAGCGGCGGCCGCTTTGGGGGCAGCGGCGGCGGGAGCCTCAGGAATGGCCTCACCGGGATCGACGATCACCCCGAGGGCGGCTCCGAGCAGGGCCTTGCTGCCCGCAGCCACATAAATTTTTCCGAGAATGCCTTCATCGAACGCAGCCATTTCCATGGTGGCCTTGTCGGTCTCGATCTCTGCGAGCACATCGCCGTTGGCGATCTGATCGCCTTCTTTCTTCAACCATTTCACGAGGGTGCCCTCGGTCATGGTGTCGCTCAGCTTCGGCATTTCAATAATGGTGGCCATAAAGTCGGCCAAAATGCCGCTCCGCTCCCTCCGGGCAACTGAAAAGGAGGGAAAGCAGCCGGGAAGTTTGCAGTTGGGCCCGGAAAAAGCACTTGAAGCCAAGGGCACAGACGACATCACGCCATTCCTCCCGCTAATCGCCCTCAGCGCTTCGCTACCTTCTGTTCAAATTCCCCGAAGCACGCCCCTCAGACGTCGCAGATGCCGACGGCCTGTTTGAGGGAGGCCAGTTTGTCCGGCTTGGCCGGGATAAATTCCTGGGCCACCCAGCCCTTGTAGCCGGTGTCGACAATGGCCCGCATGATGGCCGGGTAGTTCAGTTCCTGGGTTTCATCGATCTCATGCCGTCCGGGGACGCCCCCGGTGTGATAGTGGGAGAAGTAGCGGTGGTTCTTTTTGATGGTGGCGATGATGTCGCCCTCCATGATCTGCATGTGGTAAATGTCGAAGAGCAGCTTGAAGCGCTCCGAGCTGACGGCTTCGCAAAGCTGGATGCCCCACGCGCTGGTGTCGCACATGTAGTCAGCGTGATTCACCCGGCTGTTGAGCAATTCCATCACCAGCGTGATGCCGTGTTTTTCCGCCAGCGGCATGAGTTTTTTCAGCCCTTCCGCGCAGTTTTTGATCCCCGTTTCCGGGTCCATGCCGTCGCGGTTGCCGGAGAAACAGATCACCTGTTTCGCCCCGAAGTCGGCCGTCTGTTTGAAGAGCGGCTCATACAGCTTGATCAGGGTTTCGTGGTTCTCCAGCCGATTGAAGCCATGGGGAATGCTCCCGATTTTTTTCCCATTCACCTCCAGGCTGGGAAAGCTGACCATCGCCGTGGTCAGACCGTATTTTTTCATGATTTCAAAATCAGGCGGGTCCACCAGATCGATGGAAGTCAGCCCCATCTCCTTGCCGGCCCGGCAGAGGTCCTCGAAGGGGATCTTGTCGTAACACCATTTGCAGGCGGAGTGGTTGATGTGGCCCTTGAGGCCCGTGACGTTGTCCGCGGCTTCCAGCCGATGATGCAGGCTGGCGGCGGCGAGGGTCGTGGTGCCGAGGAAGGCGCGGCGGGAGAAGGTGGGATGGCTCATGTCGGGGGAAGTATGGCGTGATGGGGAGCGTTATGGCAAGCTGGACCGGTGGGCTTTTTTCAATCCGGGGCCGCGCCTTCTGGGAAAGGAAGTCGGTTGGCAACTGCGGGGAGTCCGGCATTCTGCACGCCCATGTCTGCCCCCTGCCCTGTTCCCCGACCGCGTCTGGCGGTGCTGGATGCCCTGCGGGGTCTGGCGGCGTTGTGGGTGGGCCTGTTCCACTTCACCCGGAATGGGGCCTTCAATGAAGGTTTCCCGGCGGACATGCCGCTGAAATGGCTGGGCACCCACGGCTGGCTCGGGGTGTATGTGTTTTTTGTGATCAGCGGATTCATCCTGCCCTGGACGATGGAGCGCGGCGGTTACCGGTTGCGGGATTATGGCCGGTTTCTCTGGAAACGGGTCTTGCGGCTGCACCCCCTCTATCTGGTTTCCGTCGGCGCGATGCTGGTGCCGTTTCTCTTCCAAATTGCCGGCACCATGGCCGCCCGGACGTGGGCCGACTGGTGGCCGCATTTTTTCTATCTGAATGACGTGCTGCACCGCCCGTGGCTGATGGAGATTTATTGGACGCTGGCCCTGGAAGCCCAATATTACCTGGCCATCGGTCTGCTCTTTCCCCTCCTGCAGCACCGCCACGCCAAAATCCGGTGGGCCGTCATGACCGCCCTGATCCTGCTGCCTCTCCTGGCCACCCACTTCCGCACCCTCCCAATGTTCTCCTCCCTCTTCGCCATGGGGATCCTCACCTTCTGGCGGCTCAGAGGACAGACCGGGGCCATGGTCCATGGCCTGGGCCTCCTGGCTTGCGGCCTCGTCACGTGGCGGGTCATGGGCTGGCCTCAGGCCCTGACGGGACTGCTGACCGCCGTGGCCATCACCAGCGTGCCGCTGCACCACCGGGTGCTGGAATGGCTGGGCACGGTATCCTATCCGTTTTACCTGTTCCACCTCGTGGTCGCCGGACTGCTTATGCCCTGGCTGGCCCGGATGCCCCGCGGCCCCTGGCAGGATACCGCCGCCGTGCTGGGACTGTTTGCAATTTCCCTCGGGCTGTCCTGGGGGCTGCACCGGGTGGTGGAGCGTCCCTCCATGCGGTGGTCCAGTGCCGTGCGTTACCGGCGGGACTGAACCACGTTGCGTCCGCCAACCGGCGGGATGTCTAGAACTTGAAGGTCGCTCCCAAAAACAGCCCCCTCGTGGCCGCGTCGAAGACGAAGCCGTCGTGGGCATAGTCAACGTAGAGATAGCGGTAACCCAATTCCGTCGAGAAGGTTTTGTTCCATTGGTAACCGAGGGCCCCGAAGGCATTCAGCGTCAGATCGGACGATATGCCAAAACCACCGATGTCACCCCGGACGGCGAGATAACACTTGTCCGTAAAATTGTATCTTCCCCGGAATCCGACAATGGGATCCACCCAGGTCTCAGTGTCGGAAACCTCTTCCGGAACAACCCGGCGGATGGTGGACTCGATGCTTTGGGCCAGTTTTTTCCGGGCGCGTTCGACCGCCTGCTGGGCCCGGCTGCGGGCACTGGAAACCCGGGAGGCCACCCGTTCGTCGACCACCGCTTTGGCGAGGGCCTTGTTGGCGGCGATGATTTCGCGGCTGCTCTCGACTTCCCGTTGGATGAATATCCGCTGCGCGGGCGTCACATCACGGAGCGTGCGGATGATCGCGGCCGCAGCCCGGTGTTGGACGATCTCCCCCACCGCTTTGGCGCGCACCTCCCCCCGCAGGGCATCCGCCCGTTCATCCAAATTCAGGGACTCCAACTCCGCCCGGGCGCGGGCCTCTGCTTTTCCGACCTCGTCTTTGATGGCGGACACGACGCGGTCCACAATCGCATTGCTCAGGTCTTCGCTCAACTCGCGGACTCCCGCGCTGTCGAGATCGAAGTGCAGGGTGGTGTCCATGGAGATCAAACGCGCTCCGGCAAGCAGGTCCAGATACCCGCGGTTCCCCTCCCACAGCCGGTAGGTGACGGTCGCTTCCGCCAGCACTTCCTCGACATCAAGGCTGACCGAATCCAACAACCGGCCCGGAGTCTCCCCATCGCCTGACATCTTCAGATACATCCCATCGAGAATGAAACCCCAGCGGTCACGCCGGGCTTCCAGGGTCAGCGCCGCAGCCATATCGAGGTGGTCCACAATTTCCTCCAACCCGACATCCACGGAGATGGGTTTGAAGCCGCCGACCCCAATGTCTCCACTCAGGCCAGCACCCCACCCGGGCAGAGTCATCAGAAATTGCCAATCAGAGGAGGGCTGGACCACCGGTGGCGGTGGAGGAGCCACGGGTTCACCCGCCCCAACGGGCAGGCTCCAGCCACTCATCGCCAGCAGGGCCATGGGAATCAGGTTCTTGGTCTTCATGATGATGGTGTTGATCGGATGTGATTGGTTGGAAAATGGGTCAGCCCGGAGTGCGAACCTCCCCGATCAGGCGGCAGGCCGCTATTGGCCTTTGGTCCAACGGCACAGCCCGTGGAGAGTTCCTATTTGGTTTGGGAATGCAGTTGAAGAATGCGATGAACTTCCTCGAAGGCCACCGGATGCTGCTGCGCATTGTGATGGGAAGGGACGATTTTTTCGGAGACAGCCCCGGGGAGATGGCTGCTCCAGTAGGGCACGAGGCCGTCACTGGAATCCGGCGCATCACCCCGGCCCCGGTCGCCGGCAATCGTGTGGTAGGGAATGCCGGGAACCAGTGGCACTTCGGCCAGAGCCTTCACAAAATCGTTGTCCGGCGAAAGCGTGTCGACACTGTCAGGGAACCGGGCGAGATGTTTTTGCCCGGCGGCGACCTTTTCGTAGACCTCCTCCTGACGGCCAAGGGCCATCATATCGGCCGGCAGTTTGATGAGCCGGGCTCCGAGACTGCCCAGCCAGCCCCCCGCCTTGTCGGCCCCGCGGAGGGGGGCGGAGATGAAGATGACGCGGCCGATTTCGGGGCGGTGGCTGAAGATGGCGGACTCCGTGATAATGTGTTTGTGCTCCGGCGTCAGGTCCATTTGCTCCGGCGGCACAGTAAACATCCGATCCCAGATGCGCCGCCCGCTGTCCGTAATCAGCAGGCGGCTGATACAGCCCCCCATGCTGTGGCCCATTACGATCAACTTTTTGTCGGAAGGGTAGCTTTTCTCCATCGCATCCAGTTCGCGCCGCAGGATGGCCGCGGAATACGGATAAGGGTAACCTGTCGGATAACTGAAAAACCAGAACTGATATTTACGCCGGATGTCTTCATCAGCCCGCAGGTGATTGAGCATCGGAAACCACGTGGCAGGCGACGACATCAGGCCATGCACCACCAGCACCACGGTTTTGTCCGGATCATAGGGTTCCAGTCTTGAGATGCGGGTGGTGGAGGCAAACTTTTCCGGATGCAACAGGCGCGGCTTGCCCAGCTCCTTCGGATGCATCTCCACCAGCATCATCGCCAGAGGTGCCGTGAAATCCGCCGCCAAAGGAACGGTCCCCGGCCCCACCTTGACGGTTTCGGTTTGGATAGGATCCTCCATCGACAGCACGCAGCGCGAGCCCTCGAAACGCGCCATGCCGGTGGCGGCATAGAAGAAATGCGGTGTCGGGGCGTAGTCATCGGCGCGGTCCGCCTCCCGTTTCGCCACCAGCGGCACGCCCAGCCCGTCCTTGATCTCCCGCTCCTTCAGATAGGTGCCCCCGATCTTGAGTTGACCGGCCGGGATGAGTTCGTAGAGGGCCGGATTCCACTCCTTCCGCGCCTCCTTCCGCCACGACAGGGTCCGCGCGCCCACTTTGACCGGCCCGGCCCACGGAGTCAGTTTCCTCTCCCGCAGCACTCCGAAAATCCGGCCCACCGCCCGGTTATAATCCCCCCGCGCCGCCATGTCGGCGGGATCGAGCTGAAGTTTCTGCCACGCGGACCCGGCAGCCGCCAGATGGTAGTCCAGCCCGGCCAACGGCTCGCTGGATTTGGCGGCGAAGGGATCGTCCTTTGGCTTGACCTCGGTCACGGTGGCGATTTGCGCGCAACTGGTGAGAGCCAGGAGGGCGCAGAGGAGGGTCAGGCGGTGATGAAGTTTCATAACAAGGGATCAGGCTACCGGCAGCATCAGCATCCGCACCAGCGTGTAAATAAACAGGACGACCGCAAAACCCAGGGAACTCCACCGGACATGGCGTTGGGTGAATTTTCCGACGGTGCCCGCAAAGAAAAGCACCGTGGCCAGAATCACGGTATTGCTGAGATAAATACTGGCGGTGTGGCCGGTGGTGTTGGATTGTGCTTCCGCTTCCGCAGCTTCGGTCTGCAACTTGTTGATCCTTTCGTGAAAACGCGGGGTGTAAAGTGACGGCACGAAAGGATGCGGAGGAGCCTGCGGGTTCTCGAAAGGGTTGAGGGCGATCCACTTTTCCCAGGCCGGTTTCAATTCCTCTCCGAACCGATTGGTGTAGAAGTCCGCCCGCTTTTCATCGCCATCCAGCCTGGCATCGATCACTTCCATCACGGCACCCAACTGGGCCGCCTCGATTTGTTGACCCGACAAATGCAGCGAGGCGGCCTCCTTTTCGAGTTTATCCGCTTGGGTTTCGAATGCACTGCTCTGTCCGCTCCATCGCGAGCTTTGGTAGGAACACCACGCCGTCGAGAGCGAGGCCACCGCCATCAGGATGGCGGTGACGGGTTCAAACCAGGGGCGTTTGGCTTCGTCGGATGGGGAAGTCTGGACTGGCATATCAAGTGGATTCGGCCGTGAAGATACGGGATGAAGAACGGGTTTCAAGTGTGGCGGAATTCTTCACGTGGGATCCCGGCCGGGGAAAGAAATTGGAATGTGTAATAGGGCTCAGGGGATGGTGGTCTCAGGGCGAGGCAGGCCGCAGCATGGCTACTGGCAAACGGCCATCCGTATGCCACGGATCGCCGCCGCCATTGCGGCCCTGCCGTTCCTTGTGGAATGCGTCGATCCAGCGGATGCCGGACAGGCGGCCGGCCGCCGTCAGTTCTGCTAGAATGAAGTCGCGCTCGGCATCCACTTCGGGGGAGATGCGGTGGGTGACTTGTTCCGTGGTGTGGCTGAGTTCGACCCCCACGTCCTGAGTGGCTCCGCCAATCCACACCGCCCGGCCGCCTTCCTGTTCCGTGGTCTTCCAGAGCCTCATGTGATGGCGTTCCCGCGGGCTGTGGCCGATCGGCTTTTCATAGGCCACATCTTCCTTCCTTCCAAACAGAAAGAGGTTGCTGACCGGGGCATTGGGGTCGGGTTGGCCGAGGACGGTGTCGACGGCGATTTTAATGTCACTTTTGAATCCGAGCGCGGTTGCGGGCTTCCAACCGGTGGCCAGCAGGCTTTGGCCGATTTCCTCCGCGCTGCCGACGAAGGAGATATTCAGGGGATCGCCTGGGAGGCCACCGGCGGTATGGGTGAGGCGGGCCCCATCAAGCCGGTCCGGATGCCAGAGCGCCTTTTCCTTCCCCCACTGCGGCAGAATCACATAGGCCACCAACAGGTAGGTCAGGACGACTCCCAGGGAGATCGGTCTCCATGAGAGGGAACTGCGGCGGGGTGCAGGGGAAAGCGCGCTCATCTTCAGGGAACAGGCTTGCCCATGAGGAGGGGAGCCACGTGGTCGCGGATGAATTCCATCTTCACGTTGTCGAAGTGGTGTCCCTTGTCCCCGTCTTTGAGGAATTCCTTGGAGTAGGGGATGGTGGCGATCTTTTCGGCGTAGAGCTGGCGGGTGGCGGGGGAGGCATTGGCAGGCAGGACAAACCCTTTGATGCCTGCGCCGGGGTCATGGAACTTGCGGTCGGCGGTGCCCGAGAACTTCATCATCGTCCCGACCATCTGGTCATGGGTGGAGGTGAAGATGTATAGCTTGTTTTTCACCCGCTTGAGCGCCTCGGTCAGGTCATAGTCACGGCTGATGGACGTGCCCAGCAGGACGACATGATCGACCGGTGCCGTTTCCGGCAGGACTTCGAGGGCAAAAATGGCTTCCGCCGTGCCGGCGGAGAAACCAAGCAGATTCACCGGTGCCCCGGGGTAGGTAGTCTGATAATCGCGGATCTTGGCCACACCGGCCTCCGCCTGACTCCGCTTGTAGGCCACGCTGGCATCCTGATCCTTGATCAGCCCTTTGCCGGTTTCCCAGGAGATCATCTCTCCCGCCCCGCGGTAACCCGCCTCAAGCATTCCTTCCACGACGCCTGCGGCGTAATTGGACTTCTTCGTGCCGCCTCCCGCTCCATCAAAGTAGAAAGTGCAGCCACGCGTCAGCCGTTCCTTCCGGTCCGCCTGTCGGCTGCCATCCCATGCGGATTTGGAGGCGCAGCCGATGGAGGAAGCCATCAAGAGCAGGCCAAGGCCGGATCGGATCAGAAGGTTGAAGGAACGCCGGATGTGGGGTTGGTGCTTCATGCAGGCAAGTGGTTTTGGTTCAGGGGCCTTCGTTATTTCACAATAATCCACACGGTTTGTCCCTGATAGGTCGCGGGCCGGTAATAGATGCCGCCGACATAACGGCAGGAATAACCCGCATACCGGACAGTGGTGTAGCCGACCGGCACCGCCGCGTAGTATCCTCTCGGGAGCACTCCCACCCCGGGAGCGCCCACGCCAATCCCGGGAGCACCGACTCCGACCCCGGGCCGCACGCCCACTCCAACCGCGCCGACCCCCACCGCAGGGCGCCCGACCCCGACGCCTCCATACCCCCCGACGCCCGGGCCGGGAGCGCCGACTCCGCGGCCAAGATCCCGTGCGCTGACTATGCCGGAGGTGAGACAGAGTGTGGTGCCAAGGATCAGCGCGGTCAGCGGCGAGGTCCCGGATTTTGCGATAAAGCGGAGAAAATAACTGATTTTCATAACCTTGAAATGGGAATGGGGTTGGAGGGATTAGTTCGATTAGCGTTGGGCGGCGGCGGCTTCGGAAAGACTGATCATGGGAGTTTCCTCGGCACCGGCAGGCGGCTGATAACGGAAGGTGGAGTCACTGGCCGGCGCATTCAGGTCCCACGTGAGGAAGTCCACATCCATGATCGTTCCGCTGCCGGCAGCGGGCTTTGCGGTGATGATCAGACGCCGGGGCAGTGAGTCGGAGACGGCGAGCCAGAGTTCGGCATCGGCAAGCCCTCCCTGGAGACCGATCCGTTGGCACTGAACGGACTTTCCGCCCTCGTTGACCGTGCCCCTGCCAAGGTAGGAAACCGATTCCACACGGCCTTTGATGTCCTGATAAACATCGCTGACGATGAACTCGGCCAGCGGCGGCTGAAATCCATAAACCTGCGCCAAATGCCCCGGAACCTTGTCCAGCGTCCCCCGCAGCTGTGCCTTGGAGTAGAATCGGTTGAGTCCATCCACCACCGTGAAGGTGCGCCCGTCGAAAATCATTTCACTGGGGGCACCTTTTCCGGTGACCTTGACCGCCAGCTTGTCCGGCTTGGCCACTACCACTTCGACCCCGGCTTTGGCTGGTTGATGCATTTTCTCCGCACGTTCCTTCTCCATCGTGCGGGTGGCGGTAAACCGGTAATTACTTGAGGAAGCCAGACGGGTGGACATCGATTTCAATAAGGCATCCGCGTCCGGTGGGACCCCGTGATCCGCAGGCAGGGCGGTGTAACGGGAAGCGCAGCTTGAAGCGAAGAGAGCAAGACTGATGGCAAGAAGGGTGTGTTTTATCATATGGTTTTATGGTTTTGTAAGTGGGAGTTCTTTCCTGTCGGGCTAATTAAGTGGGTTTGGCTGCTCCGGGCCACACGCGCATCGACAGCAGCGTGATGACTCCACGCGCGGCAACCGCCGGCCAGAGCAGGACTCCTTTCGCGGTGCCGCCGATGCCGAGGACAGCGAGGTAGATCGCTGCCGCGAGGCTGTAAACCAGCATCCCTAACCGTGCTGGATTCCCCGTGGTGCCTGGCCAGCACGACAGCCCGGGACCGATCAGTGCGAGGCCAGCGAGGCGACCCGCGATGATGCCGGTGCCCTCGACCGCCGCGCCGAAAACCAGCCCGAAAACGAGTGGAGGACTGACCACGAGGCCCAACCCGGTCAGGGCTTCACTGAGGGCGGCAATTTTCAGCACGGGATTCATGGCGGAAACTATCTCGGACCGGTTACTACGACATGTGACCTTGGTGTTACCTGGTCGGCGAATACCAGATGGGCGAGGTGTAGGCTCGCTCGGTCGTGGTCATCGGGACTTCCTTCGGCATCTTGATGCCGAAACGTTTCGCGTCGTAAGCGGTCCAGCGCGGGGTTGGAATCTCGATGACGCGGCCATAGTAGAAGGCGCGCTGCTTCGCGTCGAAGTCCGGGTCTTGCCACACCGCGATCAGCTCCGGCGCGCCGATGGTGTTGCTCCATGTAGCGTTCTCAAGGTCCACGGTGCTGCCCACACTTGGCAGTTTGCCGTTGGCGTCCGGCTTCCGGTCGCCACTCCACACCACGTCATACACTTTTTCGTGCAGCTCACCTTTTGCATCCAGCCAGCCCTTGACGACTTGATAACGGTCGAGATTGGCACCGATGGGATCGCGCAGTGCGGCCACGAGGAACGTGGGCGCTTTTCCGGCCGGGGCATCTGCGAGATCACCGCCCATCGGCACACCTTTGGTGTAACCGGTGACGGCAGGGCTCCGTGTCCCGGCGTCAGCTTTCTCGAAATCCCAGCCGCCGAAAAAGCGCACCGCGATGCGCGGCCCGGTGGTGGCGTAGGTCTCGCGCCGTTGCATGGCGTCGAAGATGGACTCGCGCGTGTTTTCCTGAGCCCACACGGCGGCGTAGCCGGCGGCTTGCGTCTCCCAGCCCATGATCTTCACACCAGACTTCTTGTTGTCGATGAACGGATGCTCCCAGCGTTGCGGGTTCGGCTCGGCGGTGACCATCTTGCCGAAAAAGTTGTCTTCCTCGACCGCCGGGAGGCTGTTGTGCGCGTCCGTCGAACCGATGAGGCCGAACTTGAAGGGGTTCGCGCCCAGTTCCGCGTCAAGCTTGAGGCCGTTCTTGAAAGCCGATCGCGCATATTCAAACTCCAGCATCTCCGGCTTCTTCGGCACCGAGCCGTCGAGATTGGATTTGTCCCAGCGATTGAAGTCAGTGAATTCGTCATTGGGCGAGAGGAACGGATGCGTTTCGCTGTCACCCTTGGTCTGCGTGACTTCGTGAAGGCGTTCCCATTTCATGCGGGTCTCAGCGTAATTCTTGTCGAGCTTGCCACCGGAAACCGGTTCGATGATCGGGAACATGAGGCCGTTGGAGAGGTTGCCATTGTGCGAAATAGCCAGCAAGCGGCCACCGGTCTTCTGCTCGTAAGCGGCCATCCATTTCCAAAGATCGCGCGGGTCCGAGCTGCCCTGCGGGGGAAAGGTGGTGTAGGGCTCCAACTGACTGGCCTTCGAGGCGTCGTCGCGGTAAATCACGTTCCGGTGCAGGTTGTTGCCGCCGGTATTCGATGTCCATTCGTAGCCGATGAAAGCCGTGAATCGGCCCGGCTCGTTGGCCTGTTCCGCGGCCTGAATCGTCGCCTGCCACGCCGAGCGGTAGCCGGGAGTGCCGGGCAGGTATTGCATCGTCGCAGGCATCTTTCCCGCGCCGTAGAGCGGCAGCAGTTCGGCGAATGCATCCCCAGGCTTGCCCTCGCGGATGAATTCAAACCAGCGACGCGCGGTCGGGTCGGCCAGCACCTCGGGTTTGCCGCCGAGGAAGTCCGGCGCCAACCCCATGAAATCGGAGTGATCCGCCACGACCATGAAATCAAGCGGACGCGAGAGGCGGGCCCGCTGGCCGGAGGAGGAAGTCACCTCCTCGCCCTTGGCAAAGCGATAGGCGTCCGCCGGCCCGAGTCGGGCCCCAAACATCCCGGCATCGAACGAGAACGAGGTGTGCAGGTGCGTGTCGCCGAAGAGCGGGCGCGTCGGGAAATTCCGGCCCGCGTAAGGTGAATACTGCGGCTTGGCGGGATACACCTTGGCAGCGGTTTCCTTGTCGAGGGTGCCGGCGTCGCTGGTGATTTCATCCGCCGCGAAGAGCGGCATCGTGAGCAGCGCGGTGATGGTGGTGGCGAGTGCGGTGGTTTTCATGGTGTGAGGGAATTTTGGGAGTTGATGGTTAATATATGGCGGCTCACCAGATGGCAGCGGTGCGTTCGATGACCCAGAACATGGCCAGTGCGCCGACCGCATACGGCGGAACAAGGGGAGCCCAGCGAGGAAAGGAAAAGGTGCTGCGGCGGATCAATGCGATGACGACCAGCACCACGGCGACAAAAGCGAGTTGCCCGGCTTCGACGCCGAGATTGAACCAAAGCAGCGCCAGCGGGATGTCGTTTTGCGGCAGGCCCACTTCGCTCAGCGCGCCCGCGAAACCGAAGCCGTGCAGCAGCCCGAACAATCCCGCCACCATCCACGGGGCCCGCTCCGTCAGCCCGCTCCCGCCTCGGCGGCTGCGCACAATTTCCGCCGCGACGAAAACGATGCTCAGCGCGATCACCGCTTCGACCGGCGCCGATGGAACATGCACCACGCCGAGCGTCGCCAGCGCGAGCGTGATGCTGTGTGCGATGGTGAACGCGGTGATCGTCTTCACCAGCAGTCCGACGCCGCGCACGATGAGCACGAGCGCAAACACAAAGAGGAGATGATCGATCCCAAAAAGAATGTGCTCCACGCCGAGCACGAAGTAGCCGCCCACCGCCGGCCCGGCGGTCGCTGAGCTGAAAGTGAACGACGGTGCCTCCGGCCGCAGCAGCCGCGAGACGACACGCCCATCGGCGAGCGCGATGCGCACGAGCACATCCACCATCGTCGCCGAAAGCCCATGCACCGTAACTTCCCAGCCCTCCAGCCCCTGCGGCACCCGGATCGTCCACCGCCGCAACTCCGCCCCCGGCAACCGCTCCATGAGCGGAGGCCCGATAGTCACCGCGTCCTGCGGCAGCGACGGATGAATCGACAGCGCACCGCGCGACAGCTCGGCCCCCGTGGGTGCCGGACAGCCGCACGGCATCGTGCGGGTCGGCGCGGAAGGATCGGTCGCAGGCAGTTCGTGAGGGATTTCCTCCCCTGCGAGCGGCGCCCCGCCCACGGCAGGAACTTTCCAAAGTACCTCGAACACACCCGGAGCACGTTCTGTCAGTTCGAGAAACGCGGGGCGCACCTCGTGGGCACCTGCTGCCCAAACCGTTGCCAGGAACAGCGATAGGATGAGGCTCCAGGATTTCATCGTTGCGCGGTGTGGGGAATGGGAGTGGCCGCTTTGGTCAGGGCGGCTTCGTCCACGGAAATTTCATAACGTGCGCGGAGCCGTTCAAAGACCTCCCGGTTGGCCACGTGGCGGCGTTCTTCCATGAAGTCCCGCACCACGGCCTCCTGCACCTCCGCGAGACGGACCGGCTCCGCTTCCGACCGGGCGTCAATCCGCACCAGATGGAGTCCGTAGCTGGAGACCACCGGTCCCCGCCAGCCGCCCGGAGGCAGGGACAACAGGCGTTCCGCAAAACCGGGTCCGAACAGCGCCGCCAGTTCTTCCCCTGAGCGCTCAGCAAACTCAAATCCGTGCAGGAAGGCATCACCCATCGCCTCCTCGCTCCCGCCCTTCTGCAGCGCTGCCATCGCCTCACGAGCCGCCGCATCCGCCCCCGCGCCGCGCTTCTCCTGACTGAAATAAACGTGCCGGAAACTCACCCGTGCGGCCCGCGCATACCGCGCCGCATTTTCCGCGAAGAATTTTTGCAGCGCCGCCTCATCCGGCTCCGCCGCGCCCGCGACGTCGTCGGTCAGGAACTCCATCTTCTGTGCCAGCCGCTGGCGCACGATGGTGTCATCGCGATCCAGCCCGAGCGCCAAGGCCTCACGGCAGAGCACCTCCTGGCGGACATGAGCCGTCACGAGCCCGCGCAAGTCATCCACGTCAGGCGGGTGCCCAAACTGCCGCTCATAGCCCGCGCGCAACCGCTCGACGACCGCCGCCGTCACTTCGATCCGCGGCGCCGCATCCTCCGCCACGCGCCGCGGCTCGCGCCACGCATTCACCGCGAAGATCACCACCCCGAGCAGGACGAAGTGCAGCAACGGTTCCTTAAGCAATTTCATGCTTGGGTTTGCGTGGATCGTTGCCTGGGGAAGTTGCGGGCCGCCTCTTGTGAGACGGCCCGCGCGTTTCACGAGCATTAGTTGGACAAGGCCTTCTTCACATCGGACTCCTGCTTGGCCGCGTCCGCCTCGGCTTTCACGGCCGCTCCGACGGGTTTCACCTCGAGGGTGACCTTGTGGATTTTGCCGGTGAAGGCGTTGTCGCGCTCCTTGTAGTCCTTGGTGACCGGCGTGGCGTCATCCTTGCCCACCCCTGCTGTCTCGTCGGCAGAGAAGATGGCCATCTGGGTGCGTTCGATGCGGCCACTGGCAACTTTCTCGCCATTGACGAGGAGGGTGGCCAAGCCGCCTTTTCCGGCGCCGCCGCCGTCGTAGTCGAAGTTCATGCGGAGGGTGGCCTTGCCTGCGGCAAGCGCGTTCGGGGCTGCGACTTTGTATTCCTGCATCCCTAGGAAGTTGTAGCAGTAGGTGGGCTTGCCGTCCTTGAGATACAGGCTCCAACCGCCGAAGCGACCCGCTTGGGCGATGACGACGCCATTCGCGCCGCCAGCGGGAATCTGCACGTCGGCGATGATTGAGCAGGACCGGTTCTTGAGATTGAGGAAGACGTTCTCGCTCATCGAATCCATGCCTTCGGAGAGGGTGAGTGAGGTGCGCTCTCCCATCAGGTCAGGTCGCCCCGCCGATGACGCGACGATGCGTTCGAGCAGGCGGTCATCAATGGGAAGCACGCGATACTTGCTCGCTTCCTTCATGAAGATGTCCTGCAGTTCCTTGAGTTTGGCCGGATTGGCCGCAGCCACGTCGTCAGAGAGGCTGAAGTCCTGGGTTGTGTCGTAGAGTTCCCAATTGTCCTCCATCAGTTTTTGCCGGGGTGTTTTCTCCCATGGGGCCCGGTGGACGGTGCCGGCGAACCATCCCTCGTGATAGATGGCGCGGTTTCCGAAGATTTCGAAGTATTGGGTCGTGTGGGTGCTTTTCGCGTCGGGCTGGTTGAAGCTGTAGACCATGCTGCCGCCTTCGATGGGGGACTGGACGGTTCCATTGACGCTCTTGGGTTCCGGCAGGCTCGCGGCTTCGAGCACGGTAGGCGCCACGTCAATGACGTGGTGCCATTGCGGGCGCACTTCATTTTTGGCTTTGATGCCCTTGGGCCACGAGACGATCAGGCCATTGCGGGTGCCGCCGTAGTTGGAGGGCATCTGTTTGGTCCACATGAATGGGGTGTCCCCTGCGACGGCCCAGCCTGCGGCCATGTGAGGATAGGTGGTGGGTCCGCCCCATTCATCATAGTGTTTGAGCATGTCCTGCACGGTTTCCTGCACGTTGTTGAAGTAGGTCATTTCGCTGAACATGCCGTCCATGCCGCCCTCGGCGCTGGTGCCGTTGTCGCCGAGGATGTAGAAGATGAGGGTGTTGTCGAGCTGGCCAGTCTCGGCGACCGCATCAAAAAGGCGTCCGATCTCGTGGTCGGCATATTCCCCGAAGGCGGAATAGACCTCCATCTGGCGGGAGAAAAGTTTCTTTTCGTCGGCACCCAGCGTGTCCCAGTCCTTGATGTCCTTGGGTTTGCCGGCCAGCTTCGTGCCCTTGGGCACCACGCCGAGCGCGATCTGGCGCGCGAGGGTTTCCTCACGCAGCTTGTCCCAGCCCTGGTCAAAGCGGCCTTTGTTCTTCGCGATCCACTCCTTTGGCACGTGATGGGGGGCGTGGGTGGCACCCGGTGCGAAGTAGATGAAGAATGGCTTGTCAGGCGTAAGCGACTTCTGGAACTTCATCCAGCCGATGGCCTGGTCCGTCATGTCGGTCATGAAGTTATAGCCGGGGTGGTGAGGCGTGGGAATGCGCGCCATGCCATCATAGAGCGTGGGATTCCACTGGTCGGTCTCGCCGCCGAAGAATCCATAGAACTTGTCGAAGCCCGAGCGCACCGGCCAGCGGTCGGTCGGGCCGGAGGGGCTGACCTCCCAGGGTGCGGTCTCGTGGTTCTTGCCAAAGAAGGCGGTGCTGTATCCGTTCAGGCGCACCATCTCGGCCAGCGGCGCGACGGAGGCGGGCCGCTGCCCGGTATTGCCGGGAAATCCCGTGGCCGTTTCGGTGATGCTGCCCATGTTGTTCATGTGGTGGTTGCGGCCCGTGAGCAGGGCCGTCCGCGTCGGAGAGCAGAGGGCGGTGGTGTGGAAGTGATTGTAACGCAGCCCCTGGCCGGCGAGGCGCTCAGCGCTCGGCATCCGCACCGGCCCGCCAAAGGCGCTAGGCATCCCAAAGCCCATGTCGTCCACCAGGACGATGAGCACGTTCGGCGCACCGGATGGCGCTTTGATCTCGAATCGTGGCGGAGCCTTGGCATCGCGGGCATCAAGGACCGTGCTGCGCGGGTAATCCGGTTCGGCGATGGGCAGGGAGGTGCGGTCGAGTTGAGCCCCTGCGACCGGCTTATCCTGCGCCCAGGCGGGGAGAGGGAAAGCCGCAGCCAACAGGCCGCTGAAAAAGATGATGGTCCTGGTTTTCATTTGCTTGTGATGTTAGCCTTGAAGGGTTGCCGGAAATTTCAATTTTTCGGAGCCTGCTCGTTTCGCTGGTGTGGATTCTATATTGAAGGAAAGCTCAAGTTTGCACTGATAGCTGGGGCTCAGCCCGCCAGGCTATTGGACCTTGGTCTAATAGCCTTGGCTCCACGGCAGGCCGCCTTTGGGAAAGGCCGCAGCATGTTTCATTTTCACGATATGGCGGGGGCGGGCGGGACGGGCAGGCTGCCGCACACCGCGGCAAGCAGTTCGGATTCGTCGAAGGGTTTGGTGAGGAACGTTCCGGCTCCGGCCTCCCGGACCTGGTCGGCGGTATCGGGTTCCTCCTTGCCGGTAATGAGGATAATGGGCAGTTTGGGGTGGGTTGTTTTCAAGGCCGCGCAGACCTCGAAGCCATGGCGGCCCGGCATGTGGAGATCCAGCACCAGGCAATCCGGCAGGGGCGCGCGGGAGCGAGGGTCCATCCCTTCAAGAAAGGCATCGCCGCTTTCGAAGGTGGCGACCGCATACCCGGATGATCGCAGCAGGCGGCTCAGGGAGGTGCGCACCGGAGCATCGTCATCGACGACAGCAATGAGCGGCGGGGGGGTTGACATCCTCCGAACTTGGAGCGGAAGGAGTAATCCGGATATTGGACCTTGGGCCAATGAGATACCGGAAGGCTGGAGGGGAAGAGGTCAGTTGGAAGGTTTGAACGGGGTTATTCTATTTGGCGCGTTCGGCGAGGTGGACGAGTTCGGCGATGGAAGAGACGCCCAGTTTCCTCAGCACCCGGGCGCGGTGGACTTTGATCGTTTTCTCCACAGTGCCGAGGTCGGCGGCGATTTGTTTATTGAGCCGGCCGGTGAGGAGGTGATCAAAGACTTCGCGCTCCCGGGCGGTGAGGGTGTTGAGAAGTGCCTGTACCCGCGCACGATCGGATCGTTTGTTTCGCAGCAAGCGGCCCCGCTGGAGGGCCGCGCTCACGGCACCGAGGAGTTCCGCCTCATCCACCGGCTTGGTCAGGAAGTCCACCGCCCCTCCCTTCATGGCCCGCACGGTGGTGGGAACGTCGCCGCACCCGGTCAGGAAGACAACCGGCAGGGAGGACTGGCTTTGGAACAGCCACTCCTGCAATTCCAATCCGGTGGAGCCGGGCATGGCAATATCGACCACGAGGCAGCCCGGGGTATCGGCGTGGTGGGCGGCCATAAATTCCTCCGCTGATGGGTAGCCCCGCACGGCGTAACCCGCTGATCGCAGGAGGCGGCTGACGGCCCGGAGCACTGCCCCGTCGTCGTCTACCAGAAAGATGGTCTCGGAGGGCCCGGTCATGTGTCTTTTGTTCCGTGAAGCGGCAGTTCCATGCAGAAAAGGGCTCCCCCGCTTTGGCTGTTTTTCGCAGTGAGGCGTCCCCCGTGAGCCGTCAGGATACTGCGGCAGATCGCAAGACCCATGCCGAGGCCTTCGGCTTTGGTGGTGTGGAAGGGATCGAAGATTTTCTCCTCGGTGCCCGGAGTGAGGCCGTGACCCTGGTCCTGAATGTATAGCACGACGCTTCCCCCGGATTTATCAATGCTGACGGTGACGGTGCGGCGATCCGCCGGTGCCCCGGCCATGGCATCGCAGGCATTGGCAAGGAGATTGAGCAGGACCTGCTGGAGCTGGATCCGGTCGCCGTAAACGGTCAGGGGAGGAGCGGGAAAATGCGTTTTCAATGTGATATTGCGGGCTACCAGATCGCTGCGCATCAAACCCAGGACTTCCTCCGCCAGCTCTGCGGGGTCCAGCGCGTCCATCGCCAACTCCCCCTTCTTCAACATGCCGCGCATCCGGCGGATGACATCCCCCGCCCGCCGGCCCTGCCCGACGATGTCCGTGAGGATGTCCCGGACTTCCGCCGCATCCTGCGGTTCCTGGTCCATGAACCGCAGGGCCGCCTGGGCATTGCTCAGGATGGCGGCGAGCGGTTGGTTCAATTCATGCGCCAGCGAGCCTGACAATTCGCTCATACTGGCGACGCGGCCGAGGTGGGCCAGTTCCCCGTGTTGCCGCAGCGTTTCCTGCTCAGTCTGTTTGCGCTCCGTGATATCGACAATGGACGCCAGCACAAACAGGCCCTCGGAGGTGCGGAACGGGCTGAGGCCGATTTCGACCGGCACTTCCCGGCCGTCTTTGTGCCAACCGAACAAGTCCCTTCCGGCCCCCATGGCGCGTGCCCCTATTTCCGGATCCTTGAAATAATCCTGCCGGTGGCAGGGGTGGCGATCATGGTAGCGCTCCGGCACCAGGAGTTCCATGGATTGGCCGGTCAGTTCCGCCCGCGTGTAACCGAAAACCTTTTCCGCCTGGGCATTGGCGAGGACGATACGCCCTTCCTCATCCACCACAATGAGGGCATTGGGGGAGGCCTCTACCACAATCCGGAAGCGGTCTTCCGCCTGCCGGCGCTCCGTGATATCGATCGATACCCCCCGCAACAAAACCGGCTTGCCTTCCGCATCCCGTTCCACCTGACCGTGGGCCCCGATCCAACGGATTCTGCCATCGGGTAAAACGATCCGGTAGTCCGCCGCGTAGGGATCCGGTCCGGCCAGAGCGGCGGCAACGGCTACATTCACGGCGGCGCGATCCTCGGGATGAACTGTCGAGGCGAACCGCTGAATAGTGATGATTTCATCAGGAGCGACCCCATAAAGCCGGCGCCCTTCCTCCGGAATCCAAATGCGGTCCGTGAGGAGGTTCCATTCCCACAGGCCCAGTCTGGCGGCTCTGGCGGCCTGACTGAGGCGGGTTTCCGTCATTTGCAGATCCGTGGTGAGGCGGGCCGCCCGCAGCACATCGCGGCTGAGTTCATAACCCATGGCCAGAACCATCCCGAGAAAGGGAAAACTCACCAGCATGGGTATGCGCAGCAGTCCGGCGGCCATCAGCCCACCGGACGCGGGCGCCACCACCAGGAAAAAAGCCATGCTTCCGCCGAGGAGGATGGCGCGCCGCCGTCCTTCTGGGGAACCGCCACGCCATAGCTTCCGGGCGGCATCGACAACATAAATCAGCAACACCAGCGCAGCCAGCTGGCCCAGGCGCAGCCAGGGATTCGGCTCCCAAACCGCAGGAACACTGACTTCTTCACCGAGGAAGGTCATTTTCCCCAGCTGGTGGACCGCGCGGAAATGCAGGCTGGATCCGGTAGTGAAATTGGCCACCACTGCCAGCAGGCGCAGGCCGAGTGCGAGAAGAAGCAGCCAGCGCCTTCCTGTGCGGAAATGAAAATGGACAAACCCAAGACAACCGGCCGTGATCAGCAGAGTGAATCCATGTCCCCACCGCACGGCCTCGCCAGCGGTCCGAAGCGAATCGGTGCGCATAATCATCAACTCGCAGACCGCCAGCCCAAGCACCCCCAGAACCATGATCGAAAAGGACAAATGCGCCCAACCCCGCCGGTCCTGACACCAGGCCAATAAATGCATCAGCGCCAGCATGAGGCATGCCCCTGCTGCTGCTGACCATATCATGGTGATCCAAAGCATGACCGAGGATTCATGCGATTGCCTCCCGGGTCAATAACCGATTGGCCCTCATTGCCGGCATCGCATTGAGCATTGGTTTTCAGGCCGATTCATTGGATATCGTAGCAATAGTCCCGCCTGGTATATACCACCCAATCACCCTGTCAAAAGCGGCAGACCATCCATCCCGGCCACCGGCACAAAGCCATTCATGGATTACTTTTTTTCGCGGGGGTTGGCATAATGCCAAATCCCGGACGTCCCTCACGGATCAGGCGGGAAAAATCCGGCGACTGGCCGGCGGTCCGGGCGGCCGCATTGATCAGAGCCCGGGGACGGAGCTCCTGGAATGTTAGTCCTCCCGTGAGGATTGCCTGCCGCTCGAAGAGCAGTTCATCTCCTTTGCCGTTCACCAGAATGCGCCAGTCCCAGGGCAGCCGTTCGCTGCTGTGATGCTGGGAGCGGATCGCGGTGGTGCAGTTGGTGGTGATGGCGTTGTACCAGCGGGGAGTATCCTTCAGGCGGTTGATGGTATGGACATATTCCATGAAACGCTCCCGGGCGCCCTCCGGCTGGATGTTGATGCGGTATAAATAGGAGTCCTCTCCTTTGCGGTAATTGGTGCGCAACCGGATCACATCGCGCTCATCCGCAGCAATATAGATCAGTTCGTATTGCCGGTAGATGCCGCCGATTGCCGAGTAGGATTCGCCTGTTTCCTTGCGCGTTTCGATGGAAAAACAGACCGGCGGCGCATCGGCAAACTGGAAACTTGCGATGGGATGGGCCATCCAGGGAGAACCCCAGTAATTGATGAACATGTCCACGCCCGTGAGCTGGGAAAGCCGCAGGCTGCGGGTCTCCCATCGGGGCGTGAAATCGGTTTCGGTGCGGTAATCGAAGTTTCGGATGTTATGCAGGGTGACCTCGTCCCCCTTGATTTCCGCCCACGGCAACTGCGCAACATCGGGTTGCCAGGACCGGTCGGAACGCGGCTGCTGGCTCAGCCACCAGGCCAGCACCAGCGCACACCCGCCCGTTATCGCGGCCCATTTCCGCCACGCCCCGCGCACCCGCCACGCCACCATCCCCATCACAATCAGAAAAGCCCAGGCCACGATGCCCGGTTGCCATGGGAAGTCGAAGTGCAGGGCCCCAAAGGCCCATGCGGCCATGCCTCCTGCAAGGATCCAGCGCAGGACAGTCCCCGCAAGGTGGAGGCATGATGACTGGCGGTTCCGGGGCGGAGGATCGATGCTCATGGTTTCCTGAAGTGCGCTTGCTGGTTTGCCGGAGGCATGCGGGATCCTGGGACTGGGGGGGCGGCCATTCAGGGGCTGAATCGTGAGGACCGCATGTCACTTCTGCTCCACCGTCACCTTGATGATTTTGCCGGTGAAAGCGTTGTCGCCCTGTTTGTAATCGGGTGACACATTGGTCTCGCCATCCAAACCCACATCCGCGCCTTCATCGGCGGAGAAGACGAAGGGCTGGGTCTTCGGGATGTGGGCTTCGGCGATTTTTTTCCCGTCCACGCTCAGGATGGATTTACCCCCCGCGCCGGGCTGGGCTGAGTCAGGGATGAATTCGTAGGCCACCGTGTGCTTGCCGGGGGCGAGCGCCGCGGAACCTGCAATGTTGGTGCGCTCGATCGCGAACCAATTGTATTCATGGTGGGGTATCCCGTCCTTCAGATAGAGCACCCAGCCGCCGAAGTAGCCGGCCTGGGCAAGAATGACACCGTCCGTGCTGTCATCCTTCAGTTCCACTTCGGCGGCAATGGTGTGGTGCACGCCCTTCACGTTGATGAAGGCATTCTCCAGCATCCCGGTCATTCCAGGATAAACGGTCAGGGTCTTGCGCCCATTCAGGAGATCGGGCCGGCCCGCGATGGCCGGATTGAAACGCTCGGAACGGCGGTCATCAATGGGCAGCACATGGTTGCGGATGGCCTCCTTCATGAAGATTTCCTGCAGTTCCTTGAGCTTGGCAGGATTCGCCTTGGCGAGGTCATTGGCCTGACTGAAATCCTCGTCCACGTCGTAAAGCTCCCAGACGTCATCCTTCAGGGAAGGAAGAGGCACCATCAGCCAGGGCAGCGAGTGCCGGGTGCAGGCCACCCAGCCCTCATGGTAGATGCCGCGGTTGCCGAACATCTCGAAATACTGGGTGATGCGCCGTTCGGCGGCCTTGGGAGTGTCGGCGGAATAGAGCATGGACACACCGTCCATGGGCCGTTGCTTAAAGCCATTGACGGTAGTGGGCTGTGGCAGCTTTGCAGCTTCGAGGGCAGTGGGGGCCACGTCGACGAGATGGTGGAACTGGCTGCGGACTTCCCCCTTCGCTTTCACGCCTTTGGGCCAGTGCATGACCATGCCATTGCGCGTGCCGCCAAAGTGGCTGGCTACTTGTTTGGTCCACTGGAAAGGCGTGTTGCCTGCCCAGGCCCAGCCGATCGCGAAGTGCGGGAAAGTTGTCGGATCGCCCCAGTTTTCGATGTGCCCCATCATCTGATCGGCTTTGCCGATGATGCCGTTGAGCGCCATCATCTCGTTGTAGGTGCCCTCGGGGCCGCCCTCGGCGCTGGAGCCATTGTCGCCCACGATGTAAAAGAAGAGGGTGTTATCCAGCTCACCGATGGCTTCCAACTGCGCCACGAGGCGGCCCACTTCATGGTCGGTGTGTTCAGCAAAACCGGCGAAGGTTTCCATCTGCCGCTCGAAGAGCCGCTTCTGTTCGGCGCTCATGCCGTCCCATCCTGGGATCTCCGCAGGCCGGGAAGTGAGCTTGGTGTCCGCAGGGACCACGCCGAGCTGTTTCTGCCGGGCGAAGGTTTCCTCACGCAGCTTGTCCCAGCCCCCACTGAACTGGCCTTTGTATTTGGAGATCCACTCCTTCGGCGCATGATGCGGGGCGTGGGTGGCACCGGTGGCAAAATACAGGTAGAAAGGTTTATCGGGCGTCAGTGCCTGCTGCGCGCTCATCCAGTTGATCGCCTGATCGGTCATGTCCACGGTGAAATGGTAGTCCGGAGTTTGTTTGTGCTCGACGCGGACCACCCCGTCGTAAATGGCCGGTGCCCACTGATTGGTTTCTCCACCGATGAAGCCATAGAACTTGTCGAAGCCGGAACCCGTGGGCCAGCGGTCATACGGACCGGACACCGAAACCTCCCACGGCGGGGTCTCATGATATTTCCCGAAGGCCGCCGTGCTATAGCCATTCTGGCGGAGGATCTCCGCCAGCGGCGTGATCTGCCGGGGCCGGATGCCGGTGTTGCCGGGGAAGGCGGTCGCCAGTTCCATGATCGCGCCGGCATTGTTCGCGTGGTGGTTGTGGCCGGTTAGCAGCGCGGTGCGGCTGGGGCTGCAGAGTGCCGTGGTGTGGAACCGGTTATACTTCAGTCCGCCATTCGCCAGCTTTTCCAGCGTGGGCATTTTGATGGGCCCGCCAAAAGCACTGCTGTGGCCAAAACCGATGTCATCAATCAGCACGACCACGACATTCGGCGCCCCCTGCGGGGCCGTCACTTCGAAGCGGGGCGGTGCTTTGGCATCGCGAGCGTCGAGGGTGGTGATCGGAGCGGGTTCCGGCCCAGCGATCGGGAGCACGGTGCGGTCCAATTGAGCACCTGCTCCCGGCTTGTCCTGCGCCCCCGCCGGCCGCGTCAGGACCGTGCCGAGGACGAGGCAAAGGACGGCCAGGGTGGATTGCATTTTCATGGCTGCGCTGGAATGATATTCAAGGGGATGGAGGCTTCCCCGCTGCGGACAGTCCGTCCGCATGCTGGCGGGGAAGGCAAAATATGCCCCTGAGGATAATAGCCAAATCCAGCGGTGGTCCAGTTCTTTTCAGGCAGAAAAACCGTTTTCGATTTGGCCCGACCCCTCCCTTCCCCTTACCGCCTTGGCAGGGTGTGCCGCGGTTTCCGGCCATCCAGCAAAACACCCCTCCGGAAAATAAAAAAACCACCGGCGGTTTCCCGATGCCCAGGCAGTCGACTCAGCCTACCAGATTTTTTCAAAAACTGGTTTGAGTCCGCCCAGGTGGAAATGACGACGGTGGTTTTCAAAATGGATCATCGCCATTTTCGTGCCGGAGTTTCAAGAAAAATCTGCATGGCGGCAAAAATGTGATGGGTTCTCCCCGTGGACCGTCGGATTTCATGCATGTCCAACCGAAAACGAGGAGCACGCCCCCCGCCATTCGTCCGCGCCCCTGCTCAACGGCCCAGATGAACCCGGGTGTCGTATGCCAACGCGACCTGCCCGTTCTCCTGATAACGGTCAAAAATCCGGCGGAGTCCGGCCATCATGGGTTCATGCCGGGGATGCCCCTCCGCTGGCGCGTAGGAGGAGGACAGCAACCGCCCTTTCAGGGATTCAAAATCAAATTGCTGCCGATTTTGGAAGGTGTGGGTGGCGTATTCCCCGATGAAAAAGCGGCCTAATATGGCCCCATTGACCAGTTCATGCCGGACATCCGCGTAATCCGTCCCGAAGTCCTGCAAAAGGGCTTCATAGTCGCGCAAAAAGGGAGTGGCCTCCAGCTTCCGCTCATTCCACATCAGCACTAAGTGACCGCCGGGCTTGAGGATGCGGCTGAATTCGGCACGGGTCTCCGGCGTGCCAAACTAATGAAATGCCTGGGCCGCCACGATGAAATCCATACTTTCCGGCTCCAACGTCGTCGCCGAGGCCTTTCCGTCGACGCTGTGGAACCCGGGCTGGCCCGCCAACAGGCGCTCGGCCGCCTGCCGCATTTCCCGGTTCGGCTCCACCCCGAAGACCACCGCGCCCCCCTTCAGCAGCCACTCCGATGAGATCCCGGTCCCGGATCCGACGTCAGCCACCACCGAGCCCTTCCCCAGCCCCACCTGGTCCTTCAGCAGGTCGAGAATTTCCGGCGGATAGCCTGGACGGTAGCGCACATAGTTTTCCACCCGGTTGGAAAAGCGCTGTTCCGGCGCCAAAGAGTCAGGATCGGCCATATCTGTCAAAATGCCATGGGCGGGAAGGCGCGCAAGCCGGCGGACCAGACCGCAAATCGCCCCGCTGAGCGGGCTCCCGGGACGGATTGCCCCGGGTGGAAACCCGTTGCCAGCCCGCCCGCTCCGGTTCACGCTCTGCCCATTCCTATGATCATCGCTCCTAAAATCCGCGGATTCATCTGTACCACCGCCCACCCCGCAGGCTGCGCCAAACACGTCGCTGAGCAAATCGCTGTCGTCAAAAGCCGCGGCCCCGTCGCCCATGGGCCAAAGAAGGTGCTCGTGATCGGATCTTCCACCGGTTACGGCCTGTCTTCCCGCATCGCGGCCGCCTTCGGTTCAAATGCCGCCACCATCGGGGTTTTCTTCGAACGCGCCGGAGAAGCCGACCGCACCGCCACCGCCGGCTGGTACAATACCGCCGCTTTTGAAGCGGAAGCCAAAGCCGCCGGCCTCTACGCCCGGTCCTTTAATGGCGATGCCTTTTCCGATCCCGTGAAGGCCGAAGTCATCGCGGCCATCAAAGCCGACCTCGGCCAGGTCGACTGCGTGATTTACAGCCTCGCCTCCCCGCGCCGCACCCACCCGAAAACCGGGGAAGTCTTCAAGTCCGTGCTCAAACCCGTGGGCGACGTCTATACCAACAAAAACCTCAATACCACCACCGGCGTGGTGAATGAGATCTCCATCGAACCAGCCACGGGCGACGACATCCCGCAGACGGTGGCGGTGATGGGCGGCGAAGACTGGGAGATGTGGATCGATGCCCTGCTGGACGCGGGCGTCCTCGCCGACGGGGCACAAACCGTTGCCTATTCCTACATCGGGCCGGAAGTCACCTGGCCGATTTACAAAAAGGGCACCATCGGCCTCGCCAAGGAAGACCTCGAACGCACCCAGCGGGTCCTCGACAGCAAGCTCGCCTCCCTGAAAGGCAAAGCCTGGGTTTCCGTCAACAAAGCCCTCGTCACCCAGGCCAGCTCCGCCATCCCCGTGGTGCCTCTGTATATCTCCCTGCTTTACAAGGTGATGAAGGATGAAGGCACCCACGAGGACACCATCGAGCAGATGGACCGCCTTTTCCGCGAACGCCTCTATAACGGAAATCCCCAGCCCGACGAAGCCGGCCGTATCCGGGTGGACGACTGGGAAATGACCCCGGCGGTGCAATCGCTCGTCGGCCAGCGCTGGGCGGAGGTGAATACCGAAAACCTGCCGGAACTCGGTGACTTCGCCGGCTATCAATCCAGCTTCCTCCGTCTCTTCGGCTTCGGCCTTCCCGGGGTGGACTACGCCGCCGACACCGATCCTGACGTGAAAATCCTATCCATCGGTTAGTTGCGGCCGCGCCCCGGGGCGGGTCCGCCTGCCTGGAGCACCCGCTCCCGGCGGGCCGCCCGACCTGCTACGACAACCGGTGGCACGATCAGCAGGGTGACCCAGACCCACCAAAGCGCGGGCTGGGCCGGGGAAGGCAGAACCCACAAGGCAATTGCCATCAACAGGCCGGTGACCGTGTAGATCCAGCCGGCAAACCGGTGGGTTGCCTCCCACACCGCTTCTGATTTCATGGTCCACGGGATGCGGATGCCGGCGTATCGATTCGGTTTCAACTTCCCTAAAAAGCAGCCGATCACGGCCAGCAGCAGCGCCACCAGCGTGCCCACCCAACGACCTGCATCCGGACGATGCCCCAGAGCGGCGGAGATCTGGATCATCAGCACCCCTGCCAGCACCACCGAGATCGCCAGGCGGATGCCCCGGACGGCCTGGCCGTGGGGTGTCAGGCGGCCATCCGTCCCAATCCGGCGGGGGTCCGCCTGTTCCAACAGGAAAACCACTCCAAAAATAACCAGAGCCAGCAGCGGCAGCACCAGCAGCCCCCAGGATTTGGGTGCCTCCCAGTTCACCCGGCCATCAGGGCCCCACTGCATGGGCACCCGCTCCGTGGCAAAGGGCATAGCCGCAAGGGCCGCCACCAAAGGCAGCAGCAGAAGCAACAGCTGCAGCCATTCCTGACGCAAAAACAGCATGAGTCGTGGTTTCATTCCGGTTCCGGGTGGAAGGTTCGTCCTGAAGGGCATCCCCACTGGATCATTGAGACATGCCTTTCCTTCCTCCACCAGCGTGATATTCCCAGGAAGCATCCAATTTCCCCATCGGAATCCGGTTTCGGTTTCCCTGCTTTACTCTGCCACAACCACCCCCACGCTGACAGCATCATGACCACGCCTGCTCTCCTTGAGGAAACGGTTGCCTTCCTCCACGACCGCATTCCCCTCACCAAAGCCATGGGCGTCGGCCTTGAGAGCTACGACGGGCATGGCCTGGTGCTCACGGCCCCGCTCGGCCCAAACCACAACCATCTGGGCACCGCCTTCGGAGGCAGTCTCGCCACCGCCGCCACCCTGGCCGGTTATACCCTCCTCTGGCTGGAACTCGGCGACCGGGGCAGCCACATTGTTATCCAGGAAAGCCATATCCGGTACAAAGCCCCCGTCCGCGGGGACATCCGGGCGGTGGCTCCCCGCCTTGAGGAAAAAACCCTCCAAGCCTTCCGCGACACCTACCAACGCACCGGCAAAGCCCGTCTCACCCTCCCGATTTCCATCGTCTCCGAAGGCAAAATCTGCGTGGAATTCACCGGTACCTTCGTGGCGCTCCGGTAACCGCCACTCCCCGGTCAGCCTTTGTCATCGACATATTTCCAGAGCCCCCGGCTGCGGCGGAACCGGGATTTCTCGTGGTGCTCCAGCAGCACCCCGCCGCGGTAATATTGCGCCACAAATTCCACCTTTCCGGTCTTGTCGCCCGCCTGCCCCTTGCTGGTGCTTAAAATCGTCAGGAACTTCCACCGGGCCTCATCCGCCAGCGCTGCAATGTCCGCACGGGTTTGCGGTGATTTTTTATCAGGATGGGTGGTGTCCACCAGGTAATCGATCCGGCCGAAAAAATACGCACTGTAACGCGAGCGCATCAGGGCTTCCGCGGTCTGCGGCAGGGCCTTGCCATAATGGAACGGCGCACAACACTCCCCGTAGGGCAGCCGGCTCTTGCAGGGACATAAAGACAGGTCACGCATTTTGGGCGTCTTCTCAGGTTGAGGAGCGGGGTCATCGGATTCCATGGGCAGGTGGGGCAAAGGGATCTTTTCGTGGCGGAGGGCTCCGGATGCAAGCCAACCTCTCCCGGACCAGCCCCAGCCTCCCACGTTCCGTTTTTCCCGGAAGTTGGCCCCGGCCTGCCTCCGCCTTTGACCCCGTCCCATCCTTGATTTAGCAAACAGCTCCTTTCCACTGTTCCATCACCATGTCCGCTACTCCCTCCATCATCTACACCCTCACCGACGAAGCCCCTGCCCTCGCCACTTTTTCCCTCCTGCCCATCGTCCAGGCCTTCGCCAAACCGGCCGGCATCGTGGTGGAAACCCGCGACATCTCCGTCGCCGCCCGCCTCCTCTCCAATTTCACCGACGTCCTGCCTCCCGCGCAACAAGTTCCGGACAACCTCGCCGAACTCGGAGCCCTGACCCTGAAACCGGAAGCCAACATCATCAAGCTTCCCAACGTCAGCGCCTCCATCCCGCAACTCAAAGCCGCCATCGCCGAACTTCAGTCCAAAGGGTATGCCCTGCCGGACTTCCCGGAAAACCCCGCCACCGACGCCGAAAAAGCCACCCGCGCCCGCTACGCCAAAGTCCTCGGCAGCGCCGTGAACCCCGTGCTCCGCGAAGGCAACTCCGACCGCCGCGCCCCCAAAGCCGTCAAGGACTACGCCAAAAAGCACCCGCACTCCATGGGAAAATGGTCTCCTGACAGCAAGACCACCGTAGGCACCATGGGCAAGGACGACTTCTTCTCCAACGAAAAGTCGGTCACCGTCCCCGCCGCCACTGACGTCAAAATCGAGCACGTCGCCGCCGACGGCACCGTGACCGTGCTCAAGGCCAGCACCCCGCTCAAAGCCGGGGAAATCATCGACGCCACCGTGATGCGCAAAGCGTCTCTGACGGCTTTCATCGAATCCCAGATCGCCAAGGCCAAAGCCGACGGTGTCCTCTTCTCCGTTCACCTGAAAGCCACCATGATGAAGGTCTCCGACCCCATCATCTTCGGCCACGTCGTCAAAGTTTTCTTCAAGGACCTCATCGCCAAACACGCCGCCACCCTGACGGAACTGCAGGTCGACTTCAACAACGGCTTCGGCGACCTCATCGCCAAACTGGACAAACTCCCCGCGGACAAAAAAGCCGAAATCGAAGCCGACATCCAGCTCGCCTATCAAAACGGCCCGGCCCTCGCCATGGTGAACTCCGACAAGGGTATCACCAACCTCCACGTCCCCTCCGACGTCATTGTGGATGCCTCCATGCCCGCCATGATCCGCACCTCCGGGCAAATGTGGAATGCCGCCGGGAAATCCGAGGACACGTTGGCGGTCATCCCCGACAGCTCCTACGCCGGGGTCTATCAGACCGTGATCGACTTCTGCAAAAAGCACGGCGCTCTCGACCCCAAAACCATGGGCAGCGTCCCCAACGTCGGCCTGATGGCCCAGGCCGCCGAGGAATACGGCTCCCACAACAAAACCTTCGAAATCCCCGCCGACGGCACCGTGCGGGTCACGGACAGTGAAGGCAAGGTGCTCTTCGAACACCCCGTCGGCGCCGGCGACATTTGGCGCGCCTGCCAGACCAAGGACGCCCCCGTCCAGGACTGGGTGAAACTCGCCGTGAACCGCGCCCGTGCCACCGGCGTCCCCGCCCTTTTCTGGCTGGATAAAGCCCGGGCCCACGACGCCCAGATCATCGCCAAAGTCGAAAAATACCTCAAGGACCACGACACCACCGGCCTCGACATCCGCATCCTCCCGCCCGCCGACGCCTGCCTTGTCAGCCTCGAACGCATCGTCAAAGGCGAGGATACCATCAGCGTCACCGGCAACGTCCTGCGCGACTACAATACCGACCTCTTCCCCATCCTCGAAGTCGGCACCTCCGCCAAGATGCTCAGCATCGTCCCTCTCATGAACGGCGGCGGCCTCTTCGAAACCGGCGCCGGCGGGTCCGCCCCGAAACACGTCCAACAATTCCTTGAGGAAAACTACCTCCGCTGGGACAGCCTTGGAGAATTCTTCGCCCTCGCCGCCAGCCTTGAGCACCTCAGCGAAACCTTCAGCCTGCCCAAAGCCAAGGTCCTTGCCGACACCCTCGACACCGCGAACGGCAAGTTCCTTGAATTCGACCGCTCCCCCGGCCGCAAGCTCGGCACCATCGACAACCGCGGCTCCCACTTCTACCTCGCCCTCTACTGGGCCCAGGCCCTCGCCGCCCAGACCACCGACCTGGAACTTCAGGCCCTCTTCAAGCCCATCGCGGAAGCCCTTACCACAAACGAACACAAGATCGTGGCCGAACTCCTCGCCGTGCAGGGCCACCCCGTCGACATCGGCGGCTACTACCAGCCCGACCTGACCAAAGCGAACACCGCCCTCCGCCCCAGCGCCACGCTGAACGGGATTCTGGCGGGCGTTTGACCCCCACAACGATTCACCAGACTCCAGTGAGGCGACGGGGCAAGGCTCCGTCGCCTCCTTGGCATAGCGGACAAGTTGCCGGAGGGGGGGGTGAAGCCGATGTTTAGTTTGATTGGCTTGGCGGGGTATGCTCTGGTTGGAATTGCCAGGCGGATTGCAAATCTGCGCCCCAACCTAACTCCAAGCCCGGACCTGGCGGCCTTCATCAAGATCGAGGAAATCGAACATGGAGTGGACAGTGCCGATGGGGAGACCGGCTTCTGCGAGCCGGAAGTGGAGGCGTTCGGTGTTGGCATCGCGCCAGCCGGATTTACTGAGGAAAGCATTCCAGATTTCGATTTCCTCCACGCCAGGTCGACGGCCGTGGGTAAAGGCCCATTCGAGGAGTTCGTCGTCGGTGCCACCTTTCAGAGTCTCCGCTTCCAAGGCAGCGTAGTCGATGTGCAGAAAACGGCAGCACCGGCCGTCAAAGCCCCGGTCAAGGCCTTTGGCCACGACCCAGTCGCCAGGAAGCCGGCCGTCGCGGTGCAGCCGGATTTTATCCAGCATGCGGCCGAACTGAACAATGCCGCCTACTGCGTCGTAAGGACTGCGGAGGCCGGGGATGGGAGTGGGTTGAAAAGGCACCGGACAGTTGGAATAGGAAAAGACTAACCGAGTTGACGGATGCGTTGAAGATGACGTCCGCCCTCGAAGGGAGTGGTGAGAAATACGTCGACAATAGCCAAAGCGGTGGGGAGATCCATCATGCGTTCGCCAAGGGAGAGCAGGTTGGCATCGTTGTGCAGCCGGGTCAGCCGTGCCGATTCCACATTCCAGCAGAGACCGCAGCGGACGTGGGGCACGCGGTTGGCAGTCATCGCTTCGCCATTGCCGGACCCGCCCAGGACGATGCCCCTTTCGTAGGTTCCCGCCGCCACGGCTTCCGCGACCGGCCGGATCCAGGGCACGTAGGAGACAGGCTCCCTGGAATGCGTGCCGAAATCCGCCACCTCGTGCCCGCCGTGCCGCAAGTGATCGAGGATTTCCTGTTTGTAGGCAAACCCGGCGTGATCGGAACCGATGGCGATTTTCATGGAAGGCGAGCTTTCCTTCGCTGGCTTTTCCCGCTGCGGCAAGGCCAACGGACCGCAACCTTGGTGTCCGGCGAGCTGGCCCGGCGTTGCGGGTGACAATACCTTTCCAGCATGCTGAGCCAACCATTCCAGTATTTTCCAAAACCGGTGCGTGGTGCATGATGGGGTATGAAAACGGACACTCAACCCACGCTCCACGGTCTGCATCATGTCACGGCGGTGACGGCCGATGCGCAGGCCAATCTCGATTTCTACACCAAAATCCTGGGCATGCGTCTGGTGAAAAAAACGGTCAATCAGGACGACCTTTCCGCTTATCACCTGTTCTATGCGGATGCCGTCGGCAGCGCGGGATCGGATCTGACATTTTTTGACTGGCCGCAGATCCGCCCGGCCCGGGTGGGCATCGGAACGGTGAGCGAGACCGGTCTTCGTATACTGGGCGGCGTAGTCTCGTTGGAGCATTGGGTAAAATGGTTCGACCAGCAAAAGGTCGTGCATGGTGAGGTCGAAACTGTTTCGGGCAGGTCCACCCTGGCGTTCCGCGATGGAGAAGGACAACACCTGCGGCTCATTGCGGAGACTTCACCCACGGCGGCAGTCCATCCCTGGCACGGAAGTCCGGTGCCGCTGAGTGCGGCGATTGTCGGGCTCGGCTCCGTGAGCCTGACTGTTGGAAATTTTGACGAAACGAAGCGTTTTCTAACGGCGGCACTTGGTTTCACGCAGCACCCGGAGGATGAGGCATTATTTGAAACCGGTCCGGGCGGCACGGGGGCGCAGCTGCGCCTGCTGGCTTCAACGCAGCGCGGTCAGGAAGGTGCGGGTGGCGTGCATCATGTGGCATGGCGCGTGAGGGATGAGGCCGAACTGCAAACCTGGCGGAAGCATCTGGAAAGCCTGGGTTGCCGGACTTCCGGCCAGGTGGAGCGGCACTATTTCAAATCGCTCTACTTCCGCATTCCTGGCGGGATTTTATTTGAAATCGCGACCGATGGTCCCGGCTTCGCCGCTGATGGCGAGAATCCCGCGCACCTCGGGGAATCGCTGGCCCTGCCGCCCTTCCTGGAACCGCACCGCGCGGAAATCGAGGCCAACATCAAACCGCTGCACTATCAACCTTCCATCACTTCCCCGTCATGAACCCGAAACCCAATCCCTCCGCCTCTCTGGACTTCATCCACCAATTCATCCCTGCGGCCGATGGAAATGTGCCCGGCTCACCAACCCTGCTGCTGCTTCACGGCACCGGCGGCAATGAGGACGACCTTCTCGAGTTGGGCCGATCGCTGGCCCCCGCTGCGAATCTGCTGAGTCCACGGGGCAAGATTCTGGAAAACGGCATGCCCCGCTTTTTCCGCAGGTTCACGGAAGGGGTATTCGATGAGGTGGATTTAATTTTCCGCACTCATGAATTGGCGGATTTTGCAGCAGCTGCGGCAACTGCATATGGGTTCTCAACCGAATCCCTCACCGCTGTTGGTTATTCGAACGGTGCCAACATCGCGGCCAGCCTGCTCTTGCTCCATCCCGGGTTGTTGAGCCGCGCCGTACTGCTTCGGGCGATGGTGCCTTTGGTGCCTGAAAAACCTCCTGCCCTGGACGGCACTAAAGTTTTCCTGGCCAGTGGCACCGGCGACCCCATCCTTCCTATCGAAAACGCCCGCCGCCTTGCCGGGATGCTGCGCATGGCGCGGGCGGAGGTCGATTTCCACGAAATTCAAGCCGGGCATCAGCTTACTTCCGCGGAACTCCACGACGCCCGGGCATGGTTGGCGGCTTCGTAAAGGCGCCCACCTTAACCAGCAGCATTCAGGGCGCAGATGAACCCCGCCGCTGCCGCCAGGGCGGCCACCGTGCGCACGTGGTTCCATCGTGTCCATCGTTTCTGGTAATCCGTCCAGAACGCCGCACGGGAGGGATGGGCCGGGGACAGCGCGGCCAAGGCATTGTTCATCGGCACGTTGCATATCATGGTGACTCCAAAGCAGCCAGTCAGGTAAAGCATTGACGCCGCAGCCAACCACGGAGCTGAAGGATACGGCCAATGCCGGAATGCCCACACTGCCGTCACCAGGCACAGTATGGCGCTACCCACGAAAACAGGCAGAAACCATGAGCGCACGGCGTAAAAATTGATGGACTGCATGGCCGCGATCCCTTCTTCCGGTGGAAGCTTGGCGAGTGCTTTCATTACAAAACTCGAAAAGGTAAAAAAGACCCCGGCCACCAATCCGCAGGCTAAAGCCTCATTGAAGGAAAGACCGGCTATGGATGGAGGGAGGGTGTTCATCGTCGGGTTGGACTCTGCACGATGGAATACCACAGGCCATGCAGGTTTTCCACCGGCCCTGAAACCGGGCTTGTCCGCGACGGTGCGGCGGGTATGGGATGCTATGGAAAGAAGCGAGGTTCCGCCGACCGATCCCGCCAAGGCGGTCACCGGAACGGGCATGCTGCCCGCGCCCTCCCCACCCCCGGCAGAATCGTCCTCAACTTTTGCGGCGCTGCGGAGTCCGGCATTCCGGTGGTTGTGGGTGGCTAATGTGGTATCGGGGGTCGGGTCGATGATGCATGCCACGGCGGCATCGTGGCTGCTGGTGACGCAAGCAGGAGCCCCTACCCTGGTGACGCTGCTGCAGGTGATGGTGAGTCTGCCGGTGTTTTTATTCGCGCTGCCGGCGGGGGCTTTGGCGGATCTGTTGGACAAGCGCCGGGTGGTGCTGGGAGCCCAGGTGGGCGGATTTGTGGTGGCGGCGGTCCTGACCGGGCTGTCGATGGCGGGCATGGCGAATGCGATGGTGCTGCTGGTCTCGGCGTTTGCCCTGGGGGTGGCCTCGGCGTTTGGATTTCCCGCATGGCAGGCGCTGCTGCCGGAGCTGGTGTCTAAACCGCAGTGGCCCAGCGCGATCACCCTGGTCAGCATCGCGGTGAATCTGGCGCGGGCGCTGGGGCCGGTGGCGGGCGGGCTGCTGATCGGGTTTGCGCCGGCCTCGGTGGTGTTTGGGATCAATGCCCTGTCGTTTCTGCTGGTGGCGTTGGTGGTGCAGCGCACCCGGCCGGAAATCCCGGTGCCGGCCGGTGATTCCGAACCCTTTTTCTCCGCAATGGCAGCGGCGGTGCGGCACATCCGTTATTCGCCGGCGATCCGGCGGGTGCTGTGGGGGCAGGCGCTGTTTATCTTTCTGGCCATCGCCCCCGTGGCCCTGCTGCCGCTGATTGCCCGGCATCTGGGGCTGTCCGGACTGGCCTATGGAGCGCTTTCGGGAGTCTATGGCCTCGGGGGAATCCTGACGGCTTTTCTGTTGCTGCCCCTGCTGCGGCAGCGGTGGCCGCTGGACCGGCTTTTTGCGGCGTCCGGGCTGGTGAGCCTGTTGGCTGCAGCGGGATTGGCGATGGCGGAATCATTATGGGCCATCGTGCCCCTGCTGTTTTTGGCCGGGAGTTCGTGGATGGCCTCCATGTCGCAGTTCACCATCGTGGGACAGGCTTCGTTTCCCCATTGGGTGCGGGCGCGGGCTTCAGCCGTCCAGCTGATGGTCTCGCAGGGCGCCTTTGCCCTGGGAGCCCTCGCGTGGGGCCAACTCACCCAGCACGGGTCGCTGCACCTCGCCCTCGCCGTGGCGGCGGCGGGATTGGCGCTGGCAGTACTGGCAGGCTGGTATCTGCCTTTGGAAAAAATGCTGCCCACCGATCTCACGCCCCACGCCCATGTGCCGCAGCATGCGGGTTTTGTGAGGGAGCCGGAAGCGGGTGAGGGACCGGTGCTGGTGGAAGTCGCCTATCAAATCGACGTGGCGGACGAACCCGCCTTTTTCCATGCCATGCAGGCCCTGCGCGGGGTACGGCTGCGCGACGGAGCTTTCCGCTGGGGATTGTACCGCGATCTGGTGAGGCCCGGGGTGATCCACGAAGTTTTTCTGGTGGAGGACTGGGGCGCCCACCTCCGGCAACACGCCCGCTTTACGGTGGAAAGCCATCGCATTGAACAAGCCGCCCTGCAGTTCCACCGTGGTCAAACCCCTCCCTCGGTGACCCATTGCCTGCGGGTCAATCTGAGGGAAAGCGCTCCGGCCCCGCGGATGGAGGCGACGACCTGACGGACACGGAGTCCGGTGCCTGGCGGTTCCTGCGGCTTCCTTCCCCTTCTGGCAGGAATGGGCTTTTCCGGTTTAGGAAAAAATTGCCGGGAAAACATTGCCCTCATTTTGATCGACCCGCTCCGGCCGTCCTTTGTCGTGGTAGATCATTTGAGTGTGATCGACGCCCATGAGATGCAGGATGGTGGCGTGCAGGTCGTGGACGTGAAGTTTGTCCTGCACCGCACGCAAACCCAGCTCATCGGTCTGGCCGATGGATAGCCCGCCCTTTACGCCCCCGCCGGCCCACATCATGGAAAAGCCGGTGGGGTTATGGTCGCGGCCATTCCCCTTTTCAGACATTGGAGTACGCCCGAACTCGCCCCCCCAGATCACCAGGGTTTCATCAAGCAACCCGCGGGATTTCAGGTCCCGGATCAGACCGGCCACGGGCTGGTCCATTTCCGCACAGAGGCGGCTGTGGTTCTGTTCGATGGCACTATGCGAGTCCCACTTGCTGCCGGCCCCATGATAGAGTTGGACGAAGCGGACCCCGCGTTCGGTGAGGCGCCTCGCCAGCAGGCACATGCGCCCGAAAGTCCGGGTCTGGGGCCGGTCCATGCCGTAGAGCTGTTTGGTGGCTGCCGTTTCCTGACCAAGATCCACCGCCTCCGGGGCGGTGGCCTGCATGCGGAAAGCGAGTTCCATGCTGCGGATCCGGGCATCGAGTTCGGTATTCTCCATCCGGTCCTGCTGGTGCTTTTGGTTGAGCGAGGCGAGGAAATCCAACTTTCCCTGCTGGCGCTGCGGGGTCATGGATTTGGCTGGATGCAGATGGGCAAAGGGCTGCGGGCCGTCGTCCAGCAGGGTGCCCTGATACACTGCTGGCATGAAACCGCTCCCCCAGTTCCGCACGCCATTGACCACCTGGGCATCACTGTCCTTCAATACCACAAAGGCGGGCAGGTTCTGGTTTTCCGTGCCCAGTCCATAACTGACCCAGCTGCCGAGGGAAGGCCGGCCGCCGAGGAGGGAGCCGGTGTTCATCTGGCAAACCCCTCCAGCGTGATTGATCCCGTCTGCCACGCAGGATTTAATCACACACCAGTCGTCGGCCAGTTCCGCCATGTTCGGAATCCAATCCGAAAACCATTGGCCACTCTGGCCATATTGTTTGAAGGTGCGTTTGGTGCCGAGCAGGGGGGCTCCGGCTTCGCCCATGGCGGTGATCACCCTGCCAAAACTTTCCGGAAGGGGTTTGCCTTCCAGTCTGTTGAGCAGGGGTTTGGGATCGCACAGATCCAGATGGCTGGGGCCGCCTTCCATGAAGAGAAAGATGACACGCCTGGCCGTGCCGGGCAGCTGGGGCAGGCGCGGCTGGAGGGGATTCACCGCAGTGCCTGCATTGCCCAGGGCCGCCAGCACCCTGCTGTCCCCCATCAGCGATGCGAGGGCGAGTGCTCCGAACCCCGCCCCTCCGCGGCGCAGAAAATCACGGCGGGTGGTCAGGCGTTCGTAATGGGGAATCCGGGTCATGGCAGATAAAGGAATTCGTTGGAATTGATCAGCACGTGGAAAAGATCGCCCAGCGCCTCGACTTTGGACGACTCCGCCGGAGGAGCCGCGTCGGCCAGTGGGGGCGGTTTGATCCACTTGAAGAAAGCGTTGTCAGGCCCTGTGAGGGCGGCACCGGCAAACTCCACCAGCGTCCCGGCGGCCGTGGTGGTGCGGCCAGGCAGGAGACTGGAGGGCAGGCTGGTTCCATTCCCCATAACGAAGCGATGGATGCCTCCCATCCAGTAGTGCGCGCTCTGCCCATCCCGGCCGCCGATCACGAGCCCCCGTTCCGGATTCACAAAACCGGCTCCCAGCGCATGGGGAACCTGGGCCTCCTGCACCACGGCGGCCGCGTCGGACAGGTCACGGACGAGGAAGCGGATGTTCCCCCCATAGGTGCGGCCGGGCAGCGTCTCCGGAGAGAGAACCGCGGCGACATACACCGGTTTTTTCAGTGGCACGGTCAAGCCGGACACCACCACCTCCAGAGTCAGGGCGGCCTGGAAGTCATCCCCATTCAACTGCATGATAAGTTGACCGGCTCCATGCCGGGACTTCCCGCCGGTCACGCCGAGCGACCAGCCGCGGTCCGCCTGATCGCCGTTCCAGCGCGAGACTATAGTGCGCACCGAGGCGTCCGGATAGACCGAATCCAAGGACACCATGGCTTCCACAAAAAAGGAGGAGCTCTCCACCATGCTGGTGCGTGCCAACAGCTTTTCATGGGCGGTGCCGGGCTGGAAGACGGCGGTCGGCGCGCCCGGTTTGGCCAGTCCTGGGAACCGCTGGCTGCCATCCACCAGGGCCTCCGGATCGTCCGCAGGCGGGGTGGCCGCACGCGCGGCTTCGATCTGTTCCTGCTGGGCCTTGAGAAAGCGCACCCCCTCTGCCACCTCATCGGCACGGGCTGGACGACCCATTACCCTGTCCACGGCGCGGGCGGTGAAATCCGCCAGCGTAGCTGTCGAATCCTCGTTGAAGAGATTGACCGCCATGACCCGGGCCCGGTCGAGCGGCCAGTCCCCATTGGCCATCAGCAGACTTTGCAGGGCGGTGTTGGTGGCATCGCGTTTGGCCACGCTCTGGAATCCGGGAGGCGCATCAAAACGGGTCAGAAATTCGTCAGGTGAATTGCGGCGCTTGCGGGTGAAGATGGACGGCACGGGCTTCAGACCCTCCTCGGCCGGTCCCTCTGCCTTGTTCATCATTTCACCGGCCAGCAGGAGCAGGGTATCGCGGGTCTGCTCCGCGTCGAGGCGCTGGGGACGGAAGCGCCAGAGCAGTTTGTTTTCAGGATCCACGGTGTTGGAGCGCGGGGAGGAGGGAACCATGGAAGATTGCCGGTAGGTGGCCGACAGGAGAATCTGCCGGTGCAGCCACTTGAAGCGCCAGCCATTTTCAATGAAGCCGGCGGTGAGCCAATCCAACAATTCAGGATGCGAGGGTTTCTCCCCCAGCTGGCCGAAGTCGCTGGTATTGCCGGACAAGCCGCGGCCGAAGTGATACTGCCACACCCGGTTCACGATCACCCGGGTGGCGAGCGGATTGGCAGGATCGGTGATCCAATTGGCGAGGGCGGTGCGGCGGCCGGTGGAATTGCGGTCCTTCAGCGGCTCGAGTTTCAGTTCACCTGGCGTCAGAATAGTCAGGAAGCCGGGCTCCACGACGGATTCACCCTGGCGGGATTTGAGTTTGGTCGGCGGGGACCCCGTGCCAACATCGGTCGCCACGAAGGCCGGCTGGAGTGGCTGGGGTTTGAGGGCTTCAAACGGGGCGTAAGCCGCCCATGCCGCCGACTTTGGTTTGAGTTTGTCGAGGACCCGGCTGACCTCCACCGCCACCCGGCGGTCCACCAGATAGAGGACCTGCTTTTCATAAGGCGTCAGATCGGCCGGGAGCTTCGCCTTCATCGCCTGCACGGCGGGGGGGAAATATTCCATGGCCTTTTTGCTGCCCGATGCTTCCGCCCCGCGGCGCTCGGCGTCCCACGCGGTCCGGGCAGCGGCAGCCCCCGCGTCCCACGCCGCCATGGCCGTGGCATGCGCGGCCTTTTCATCCGGCGTTGCCAGCGGCAGATCATCGCGCCAGAGCATTGGTTCAAAGAACGAGCGGAAACGATAGTAATCCTTTTGGAGAATGGGATCGAACTTGTGGTCATGACACTCGGCGCACCCCACGCTGAGGCCGAGGAACAATTCACCGGTCAATCCCGGCAATTCCTTTACGATCGTATCACGCTGCATCTCCGCGTCCGCCTGGTTCCATTCATAGATCCCGTGGCGCAGGAATGCGGTGCCGATCAGGATGCCCGGATCGTCCGGATTCAACTCGTCCCCCGCCAATTGTTCCCGGACAAACTGGTCGTAGGGCTTGTCGGCATTGAAGGATTTAATCACATAATCCCGGTAGGGCCAGGCATCCGGCCGGTAGGCGTCCTCACGGTAGCCATCCGACTCGGCATAACGCACCAGATCCAGCCAATGCTGCCCTTGGCGCATGCCGTAACGGGGAGAATCCAACAATTCATCAACCAGACGTTCCCAGGCGTCCGGACGCTGGTCCTGGAGCCAGGCTTCCATCTGGGCGGGCGTGGGCGGCAGGCCATGGAGATTGAAATACAGCCGGCGCGCCAATTCGCGGCGGTCCGCTTCGGGAGCCTGGGTCAGTCCCGCGTGGCGCAGCTTTTCCACCACAAACCGGTCCACGTCATTCCGGATCACCCCGGGCCCGGCGCCCGTTTCCGGCGGGGTCACTTTCATCAAAGGCTGGAACGACCACCACCCGCGCTCCTCTGCGGTAAACTCGCCCGGCTTCCGCGCCGCGATGACTTCGGCCGCTGGCCAGGGAGCGCCCAATTCAATCCAGCGTTTCAAGTCCGCGATCTGGTGATCCGGCAGCTTGCCATCCGGGGGCATTTCATAGTCGGGGTCGGTATAACTCACCGCCCGGAAGAGATGGGATTTCCCGGTATCTCCCGGCACCAGTGCAGGACCGCTTTTGCCGCCCTCCAACATATAACTCAGATTGTCGAGCCGCAGGCCTCCCTTCTGCTTTTTACCGCCGTGGCACTGATAGCAATTCTCCGCCAGCAACGGGCGGATTTTCGTTTCAAAGAATTGGATCGCTTCCGGGGTGGCCCCTCCTGCGGCCATCGCCGGGCCGCACCACGCCAGTCCCAGCGCCAGGCAGACCGATTTCAGGAAAGGGGAGGAAGGATTCCGGTTCATCACGGTCTATGTAAGTCGATCCGCCGCCCTTTTTGGACAAAAAAAGAAGTTTCCCGTCCAAAAAAGGCCTCCACAGGCCCCTTCCCCGTAGGAATCAGGCCGGCCGGCCGCCTCGCCGCGCTGTTGCCGCTGCCCGCCCGCTCCGGAAGACGCCCCTCATCCTTGTCCCCGCAGGTGCCGGCCGACGATCGCCATGGTTTCCTGCTGACGCTGGAGCACTACCGCACGGGCCTGGGCCACCTTGGTTTTGGCGGCTGCCGGATCTTGGATCATGGCCAGCACGGCAGGGACGAACCGGGCAATTTCCTCCTCCCGGTCAAAGTCAAACAACCAGTCACCCAGTCCGATATCGCGCCACATGTAACCCTTGCTGGTTTGCTCCTGGAAGCGGCCCACGATGGCCGGAATTCCGTTCCCGATGCACATGATCGGAGAGTGCATCTCCAGGCCAAACAAACCAGCGCTGCGCACATAGGTGCTGAGGGCTTCATCGGTCAGCCAGAAATTTTCCCGCCAGACCACCCGCGGTTTCACGTCGTCGGGGAGCCGGTCCATGATCCATTCCTTGCCCACTGCCATCTGACTTTTGTCCTCGGGGCAGACCAACACTTTCATTTTGGTCTGACGAACTACCGCCATGACGGCTTCCCGCAGCGGCGCGTGGTCGTGTTCCGCCATGGCCGCATTCCGGGCCGCGCGTTTTTCATCCTTCACCCGGCCTTTCACCATCAGCCAGTAGGGCGAGAAACGAAGCCGCGGAATGCAGCAGACAAACTGCCCTTCCTCCAATTGGTTCGCCTCCATGAAGGCCCTGGCCGCCCCGTCATTCCGCAGGTCGCAGGCAAAGGCGCCATCCGGTCCGAACTCCATCACCGGACTGGCCGCCCCCTCCGCCTTCGCCCGCTCCAGCGACACCGTATCCCGGAAAAAAACAAACTTTGCCTGACTGAGCAGGTCCTTGTCATTGCCTGACAAAAAGGATCCATGCGTGATTCCATAAACTCCGAAAGGCTTCCCGGTATGTTTCACAAACGCCGCCACATCCTTTGCCGCCACCAGCGAGGGCCCGGAACCATGCAGCAGAAAATCGGTCCATTCGAGCGTTTCCCCCAGTTCCGGATTCGAGGGTTTTCCCTCAGCGCCGAGGCTGCCCTTCACGATCTTCAACTCCGGGAAACGCCGGTGCTCCATGGCGATCACTTCCTCTGACAAATCCCCGGAAGCCCACAACCGCACCTCCGCCTCCGGCAGGTGCTTTTCAATCAGGGCCAGTACTCCCGGGGTGTGGGCGATGTCGCCTATATTGACCACCTGCCAGGACGAGCGCAGCAACAGGCGGGGCGGACGGCCTGCGGCGGACGCGCGGGCAGTGGCGGTCAGGGCGGCAGCAAGAGTCGTCTGGCAAAAATGGCGGCGGTTCATGGGAAGCAGCGGGATCATCACACAGGGATGTTTCCGCCGCCTGGGGAAAATCACGGCGTCCCTGTCTTACCCATCAGTCAAATCCCGGCAGAACCCCGGCCTCCTGGGCATAAGACCCCATATCAAAAAATCGTCTCCTGCCGTAGATTGAATGACCGGGAAATTAAACCTGCCTCCCCCTGACCAACCCACCCCCCATGAAATTCCTCCATCTCTTCGCCTTCTCCGCCGTCGTCTCCACCCTCGCACTCGACGCCGCCCCCGTCAGCCCGGCCGCTGAAGCCAAAGATATTGTAGCCGTCGCTGCCAAATCCAGCGAATGCACGACCCTGGTCACTGCCATCAAGGCCGCTGACCTGGTCAAGACCCTCGAGGGCCCCGGCCCCTTCACCGTCTTTGCCCCCACCGATGCCGCCTTCGCCAAGCTTCCGAAAGGCACGCTCGAAGATCTCCTCAAACCGGAAAACAAGGCCAAGCTGGCCGCCATTCTGACATATCATGTGGTGCCCGGCAAGGTCATGGCCGCCGACGTCAAACCCGGCAAGGTCAAGACCGTCAATGGCGCGGAAATTGATATCAAGGTGAAGAATGGCCACGTCACGGTGCAAGGGGCCAAAGTCATCAAGACGGACACCGCCGCCAGCAACGGCGTGATCCATTCCATCGATACCGTCCTGATTCCCGAATAAGGAGCAGGCCAAGCCGGGCGCAGGGATCATTTCCCTCCGCCCGGCCCTTGTTCCGCTCCGCCTCGGGCCGCGCCCGGCCCTCCATTTCCACCCCCTTCCATCCCCATGAATCCGATGAAAAACCTGCTCCTGTTCTCCTTCGCGGGGGCTTCCCTGACCTCCTGTGTAGTGACCGACTATCCGCCCGGGACCTTTTCCACGGCCGGACCCTCCACCTACGGATATTACGACAATCTGCCGGAAACCTTCGTGGGTGAAACCTACAACTACGGGGGCCGCTACTATTACGGAGGGCGTTATGAGCGGGGGTCGTTCATCGACCAGGGCCGCACCTACCAGAACCGTTACTATCACAATGGCCGGTATTATTATGGAGGCCACAGCGAGCGGCACGGAGACCGGCGGGCAGAAGGCGGCAGCCGCCACCATTCCGGCCAGGGCCATGATCAGAACCGGCCGGGAGAGGGGTCCTACCGCACCCCACGCTGAGGCGCAGCCCCCATCGTTGTTCAGCTTGCCGGAAAATGACCCTGCATCAGACGGGAGACCTCGCGTTCGGTCTGGTCATCGCTGGCCGCGAGGGCTGCCATCACGCCCGGAGCGTCCTCCGGGCGGTTCTGGCTCAGCTTGAATTTCCCCTCCAGCCGGGTGATCTCGATCTCCACACCGACGATGCCCTGCATGAGCCGGTCGCGGAACTCCAGCGGCATTTCCCCCGGCCAGCGGTCCTGCCGGGGCGATTCGTAAAACTCGACCAGATCGTGCAGCATCGCGGCGAACTGCTCCGGGTCGGTGACGAGGCGCGGCCAGCCATAGGCGTGGACGGCGGTGTAGTTCCACGTGGGCACCGCCGGCGTGGTGGCATACCAGGCCGGCGAAACATAAGCATGGGGACCGGTGAAGATGACCAGCACTTCCTTGCCATCGGCGAAGTGTCTCCATTGCGGATTGGCCCGCGCCATGTGTGAAACCAAGGTGCCCTGCGGCCCGCGGGCCGGGTCCAGCAGAACCGGCATGTGGGTGGCGTGGGGCACCGACCCGTCATGGGTCACGATACTGGCAAAACTGTGGTCCCGCATGAATGCGGTCAGGATCTCGGGGTCTTTGATTTGAAAAGGTCCGGGCGAATACATGGTTTGAATTGGGTTCGGCGGCGGCCCATTTTTAAGGGAGGGAGGCGCGGACCGCAACCTTCGACAATCCCGGTTTCCCGCAGCTTTGGGATGGGTTCCAGTTTGCTGGCATAAGTGGTAAAGCCCAAGGCTGGATCCCGTCCCTGTTTGAGGAACCGATCCGATTAGCCTCACATGGCGGAGAAGAAAAAATAAACCTGTTCCCGGGATGAGTCTGTGAGCAGGATGTAGGAGCGGCCCCTCTCTTCTATCCAGCGTTCGTAGGCAGTGGACCCGTGCCATGTGGATGGATCGGGCCAGCCCGGGGGAATACGTGGAAACTGTCCAACGCGCGCTTTCTCTTCGACCAATTCGAGTTGGAGTGCTTGAATGAGCTGGCCGGTGTCGGCAGGGCTGCAACGGAAATAGTAAATATCCGTGTAGTCAGTGAGGCCACCGCCGGTAAAACGGGTGAGAATATCACGGGCGCTGGAGGGTAGATCGGCACCGCCCGTGCTTCTGAGCCGGCCGGCTGCCGTAGGCGGGGAAGTGATGAGGTCCGCGAGACCCATGATGAAGCAAACGAGGCCGGGGAAGATAATCGCCACGCTGCGGAAGCGTTTCCAGCCGCGCCAGCGATAGAGGCCGTGAATAAGCAGACCGGGGATCAAGCCCATGACGAGCCAGGCTGGACCAGTGAACATGACATGGAAGAGGCCGTTGAGGAAACCATCGACCGGATTGGTCCAGCGGAGTGCCTGGTCGAACACGAAGCTGCCGGTGAACAGGGCGAAGGACCCCGCCAGCAAAAGCAGCAGAGGGGGCTGATGGGGGACTGGGGGCTTCACTTGGAGACACTGTCTTGCTATGCTTTTTGACAGGAGAGCAATTACTCATGTTCAAAGAGGGGAAGCGGCTCCGGCTGATGTCCTGGCTGCGGGACATCTGTCCACTTCAGGGTTTTCATTGGAAAACCCCGCCGCCCGGGGTAAACGGACGGCGGGATGGCGGCAGTTACCGGGAGATGCTGGCGGCGATGGCTTCGGCAACGGTTTTGCGGCCGGTGGGTTGTTTGTCATCAAAGGGACCGTCGGCACCGTCCTTCGGCCAGGTGGCAGGGTCCGCGAATTGCCCGTCGTCCTTGAATTCCTTCTGGAGGAGGAGCAGTTCCGTTTTCAGCTCGGTGAATTTGGCGGCGACTTCCGGGGTCCGGCTGGCGGCATCCCCAAACAGCAGGTTGTTTTGTTCGTTGGGGTCCTTGGTGAGATCAAACATCTCCCAGGCATCCTGTTTCCAGAAGTGGATCAACTTGTGGGTGGCGGTGCGGACGCCGAGGTGGGCCACGGTGTTGTGATGGCCGGGGTCGTGGTAATAACGATAGTAAAAACTGGCAGGCCATCCTGCCGGGGTTTCCCCGCGCAGGAGAGGAGCCAGGGAGCGGCCCTGCATGGAAGGAGGGATAGGCAGGCCGGCCAAGTCCAGGAAGGTGGGGGCGAGATCGGTATTGGAGACGAACTGGACAGGGACCTGGCCGGCCTTGATGCCGGGGCCGCGGGCGAGCAGGGGCACCTTCAGGCCGGGCTCATACATGAAGCGTTTGTCGTAGAGGCCGAGGTCACCGAGATACCAGCCATTGTCAGCGGAATAGATGACGATGGTGTTCTGCGCGAGGCCGTTCTGGTCGAGATAATCGAGCACCCGGCCTACGCTGTCATCCACGCCCTGCACGCAGGCGAGGTAGTCGCGCATGTAGGTTTGATACTTCCATTTCGTCAATTCCTTTCCGCTCAGGACCTTGCCGTCGACGGTGACTTCGGTGGGTTTGACATTGAGCCACTGATTGCGGGCGGCGGGTTTGAGGTCTGCGGGCGGGACCAGTTTGAGGTCGCGGCGGGTGAGGTCGCGGGCGACGGTCTGTTCATTGATAGGAAGGGCGGTGGGGCGGGTGGCATAGTCGTCCCACAAGGTGTCGGGCTCGGGAATGACCTTGTCCTTGAAGAGGGCCTTGTTCCGCTCGTCCGGCTCCCAGCCGCGGTGCGGGGCCTTCTGATGGAGCATCAGGAAAAATGGCTTCTCCGGCGGGCGCGTTTTGAGGAACTCGAGGCCGAGATTGGTGGTGATATCCGTGCAGTGGCCCTCAATGTTCAGCTTCTTCCCGGGGACGAGGAAAACCGGGTCCCAGTAGGCGCCCTGGCCGGGCAGGACGATCCAGCGGTCGAAGCCGGTGGGGTCGGACCCGAGATGCCATTTGCCGACCATGCCGGTGTGATAGCCGCCGGCCTGGAGGCGTTTGGCCACATTGTCGCGGGAGCCGTCGAAACGATTGAAGACGGGCACGCCGTTGAGGTGGGAATACTGACCGGTGAGGAGAGTGGCCCGGCTGGGAGTGCAGATGGAATTGGTGACAAAGGACTGGGCGAACCGGGTGCCTTCCCTGGCCAGACGGTCGATATTCGGCGTCTGATTCACCTTCGATCCATAAGCAGAGATGGCGTGCTGGGCGTGGTCATCCGAGAAGATGAACAGGATGTTCGGCGGGGCGGCCCCGGCCGGCCGGGATACGGCGAGCGAGGCAAGAACCAAGAGAAGGCAGTAGAGTGGTTTCATGGCGTTGAGGTGATGAAAGGGTCAGGAGAAAGGGCCGGAAAAGGGAGGATCACTTCCGGCTGCGGCCGGCGCTGATGAGTTGCGCGAGTTGGTTTTTCAGACGCTCTGCAACGTCAGGATGACTGGCGCTGACATCTGTGGTTTCGCCGGGGTCCCTGGTGAGATCAAAGAGCTGATACCGGGGGGCCGGAGTATCGGCGAGGGGCTGCTCGACGGTGCGGTTGCGGGTGCGGCGGGAGTCATGCCGCTGCAGTTTCCAGTTCCCCGCGCGGAAGCCGTAGTTGCCGGTCTGGCCATTGTCCTGCTGGATCAGATGATCCCGCCCTTTGGCTCCGGGCTTGCCAAGCAAGGCATCCATCATCTCAAAGCTGTCAGGGAAGGCATCCGGGGACAGGGTGACCCCGGTGAGGGCCGCGAAGCTGGTGGCGAGATCGATGGTGCAGACGGTCTCCTCCGAAACTCCGGATGGGATGCGGCCCTTCCAATGCGTGATGAACGGAGTGCGGGTGCCGCCTTCATGGATGCTGTATTTTCCTCCCTGCCACGGACCGGCGGCGCGATGATCCCCCCGCTTTTCCAAAGCCTGATCCTTGTAACCGTCGTCCATCACCGGGCCATTGTCGGAGCAGAAAACGAAGAGGGTGTTTTCCGCAAGACCGAGGCGCTCCACCGTCTTCATGAGCTCGCCGACGCACCAATCCAACTGGACAATGGAGTCGCCCCGGAAGCCGAGGGAGGTGACTCCCTGGAACCGCTCGTGGGGGATGCGGGGCACATGGAGATCATGCGAGGCGAAAAACAGAAAGAACGGGTTGCTGCGCACGGACTCAATCCACTGGACCGATTTCTCCACCCACTTGTCCGCCAGATCCTCGTCCCGGAACCGCGCCGCGTGCCCCCCGGTGTAGAAGCCAATGCGGCTGATGCCGTTATGGATGGTCCCATTGTGGCCTTCGGACCAGTCCATCTTCAGGGTCTCCCGGTGCGTGACACCGGTGGGATGATCCGGGGAGGGTTTCTTGGCTCCGACCCAGAGCGGGTCCTTCGGATCGAGATTCAGGACGCGGCGGTTTTCCACATAAACCTGCGGCACGCGGTCATTGGTGGTGGGCAGGAGGAGATGATAGTCGAAGCCCAGTTCCGGCGGACCGGGGGTGAGTTCGCCATTCCAGTCAGGGCCCCCTGCCCCGCCGAGACCGAGGTGCCACTTGCCAATCACGGCCGTCTGATAACCGGCCTGCTTCATCAGATCCGGCAGGGTGAAGGTTTCGTGCGGGATGATGAGGGGGCTGTTGGGCGGTGCGATACCGGTGCCGGGACGGCGGAAGGCATAACTGCCGGTGAGCAGGGAATAGCGCGAAGGCGTGCAGGTGGAAGCCGAACAGTACCCACTGGTGAAGCGCATCCCCCCGGCCGCCAGCCGGTCAATGTTCGGGGTTTTGACGGCGGTGGCTCCATAACAGGAAAGGTCACCATAACCAAGATCGTCGGCCATGATGACAATGACGTTGGGCGCCGCGGCAGGTGCCGCCCCGCAGACGAGAACACCAAGGAGTGCGTAAATTGACAGGGTTTTGAACATGACAGCAGGGAGGAGGCGGAAAGGAAACAAGGATGGCCCCGTTCGTTTACAGGCGAATGGTTTTTTGTCCCGCATTGGCGGATACAGGGTCGGCGGTCAATCCCGCAAGGGAGGGACCATCGGGGAGATCGCGGCCGGTCTTCACGGTGTAGCGGCCGGGGGCGAAAACCGGGGGCTGCCAGCGCGGACCGGGGGTGCGCAGGGTGTAGAGTATGCCGCCGGTGGCTTCGGCGACGACTTGGACCACCGCATCCGGCGCGCCCTCGATGATGAGTTCGGGCAGCCACGCGACCGGCTTGCGGCCATCGTTGTCGTCCATCTTCACCGTGACCGGCCAGCCGGGGAATTGCGCGCCATCCCCTTGTCTGGCATCGGCAAAGCGCGGCCAGCACTCGAAGGTGAAGGTACGGGCCTTTTTGTTGAAACGCACGATACCGTAACCGTCGCCGCGCTGCCTTTCATCCTTGATGTCAGGAGGATTGGCGTAGGCCAGCATGGAAATTTTGTTGCCGAGCCCATCAAGAAAATCACCGGTCCATGGCAAGGGACTTCCAGGCACGGGATTCGGGCCGGGGTTTTCATCCAGCGGATGCCACCATCGGCCATAAATGGTGTTCACCAAAGCGGGGCTGGTGAATTGCCAGGGACCGTCCCCGAAGGCATCGATGCCCTGCTTCACCACCACCGCCAGATGCTGGTCACCGCACAGGTGCACCGCCCGGGCGCGGCGGATTTCCTCGAGGGCGCGGCGGCGTGGGGTTTGCGGCCAGCCGTTGCAGTCGAGGTCCGCGAGGAGGCGGTCTTCCGGCCCGCCGTGCATGTGCACCGCACCGCAGAAGGCGGTCTGCGAGAGCACGGCTTTCAGCTGAGCCCCGCGCCAGTCCTGGCCCCATTCGTGCAGGAACTTCTCCTGCCGCGCCCCCAGCAGTTGCAGGCCGGGAAGGTCAATGGATTTGGGGTCATAGGCGGGGTCGTTGATATGGTCAGGACGCGGCCCCATCTGCGGGATCTTGCCCGCTGGGCCGCTCTTGAATTTCCGGTCCTCCAGAATGGCAAAGTCGATCCCGCCCAGCCGGAGCCGGGTGAAATAAACCGTGATGCCCCGCTCGACCGGCGCCGGGTCCACCGGGTCCGGCAGGCTCCACGATTGCTGCCGCTGCACCATGTTGACATATTCGACGGGATAGAAATAACCGCCGTCGGCATTGTCCTTCCTCACGGAAAGCTTCCCGTTTTCACCCCACAGGTTCGGGTGCCCCACATCATGATCGTCCGGGATGCAGATGGTGGGCCGGTCGCGCATGATGTCGCGGAATTGCAGCCCGAACTCGATCCACCCGGCGGTGTGCTCGGTGTGGCGGTAGGTTTGATCCCCCGCAAAGAATAACAAGTCCGGATCCTGCATCCGGAGATTGTCGATCATCTCCGGGCGCTGGCCGGTGGTACGGCTGGAATTGCACGACATGTTGGCCATCACGATCACCTCCTTGTCCAGCGGGTCACGCCGGATCAGCCCCTCGAAGATGGCCTCTGCGCCATGCCGCACCCGGTAGGGGACGTCTTTGGATCCATCCCACTTTTCCAGGCGGAAGTGCGCACTCCAACCTGGCATCGTGACCGGCACCGTGGCCACCCCGGTCCAGGCACCATCGCGTTGCAGTTCCAGCCTGGCCTCGCGGGACTCCCCGGGTTTCAACGGATAGAGCTGTGCCGTCATTTTCAGCACGCCGCTCTCCTGGGTGTAGAGGGCAAACGCCACCACCTGATCCCGCGGCACCTCCATGGGGGGCGGTGCGTTATTAAGGGGCGGTTTCGCCAGCCACCACTCACCCGTCGCAAGAGAGTCGAGCTTCGGGAAACCCTCCCCGAACGGCCGCGCCGGGTCAGCCGCCTGGGAAATCGGAACGGGCAGCGTGAGGGCCCCGAGGGTGACGGCGGTGGCTTTCAGGGCCTCGCGGCGGGTCATGCCGGAAGCAGGATGGGAAGACTCAGGATTCTCTTGCATGGAATGGGGCGAAGGGTGTTGCTGTGAAATGCTATGGCAAAGAGACGGCTTCGGCGGTTATGACCTTCCGGGCCGCACTTTGGCCGTTTTCCAGATGACGCCAAATCCCAGCAAACAGGCAGAAAGAGCCATCAGGAATCCGGCTGATGGGGAGGGATGGCATCGTAAACCACTCAAATTCATCCCACGACTGTGACGATCCCATCCCCAAAGCGCAATCTTCGAATCTCCTGGGCGGACCACCCCTCCCTCCGGCTCACTGGGCCGGATTCTTCCGGGCCGCGGGCCGCTTGGCGCCATTGAGTTCTCCGATCCGCTCCGGGGCCATCAGGCGCAGATCTTCGGGGCTGGGTCCGCCCCCGAATTGTTTCCAGTAGAGCTCCTTGAAGGGATTCACCGCCGGGCCCCGGGCGGATTCATTGACCAACTGGGGCTGGATGGATTGCCACCACGTGTCATACGCCGCGCCGAGCCGCTGGACTTCGGCCGGAGCCTCCAAGGCCAGATCACGGGCTTGTCCCGGATCAGCTTTCACGTCAAAAAGCTGCCAGGCGGGCTTTTCGCCGCCGCGTTCGCTGACCAGGGTATAACGGGAATCACGGATGGCGCAGTTCCGGTATTTCGCCGTGTCCGGAGCCGCGCCTTTGGCCCAACGGCCTGTGTGTGTGATGAGGGTGCGGTCCGGCCAGGGGGCGGCAGGATTTTCCAACAATGGCATGAGATCCCGTCCTTCCACCTGGGTTTCCGCCGCCACTGGAAGTTTGGCTCCGGTGAGGGTGGCAATAGTGCGGAAAAAGTCGACATGGGCGGTGAGCGCCCCGCAGTCTGCCGGGCTGAATTTCCCCGGCCACCGCCAGAAGGAAAAGGCCCGGGTGCCACCCAGCCATGGGGTGACTTTGCTGCCCCGCATGCCGGCGTTGAAGACCTTCACCCCGGCGGTGCCGCCGTTGTCATTCATCATCACCACCAAGGTGTCCCTGGCGATTCCCAGGGCATCCAGTTTTTCCAGCAGACGGCCCACGTTTCCGTCAATGTTATAGATCATGCCGAAGAAGTTTTCCGCATCCACACCAAGTCCCTTTCCTTCATACACCGCCCGGTCTTCCGGCTTTGCAGTATAAGGGGAATGCGGCGCATTGGTCGCCAACCAGCAGAAGAACGGCCCGGCTTCCCTGCGGCGGCTGATCCACTGGGTGGCCTGCTCAAAAAACAAGTCGGTGCAGTAGCCTTTGGTCTTCACAAACTGGCCATTATGCAGGATCGCGGGATCAAAGTAGGTATTCCCCGGAGCATCCCCGCAGGAGCCCGGATAAGTCTGGCCGATGCCGCCCCCGCCGTGGACAAAGACCTCATCAAACCCGCGCCGCCCCGGCTGATACTCCGGCTCATCCCCAAGGTGCCATTTCCCAAAAATCCCCGTGGCATAACCGGCCGTCTGCAGCACCTGCGGCAGAGTCACTGCGGACAAGGCCAGGCGCTCCCGCTCCAGAATGGTATGGGTGACGCCATTGCGGAATTCATGCCGGCCGGTCAGGAGGGCCGACCGGGTCGGAGCACAGGTGGGGCTGACAAAAAAGTTCGTGAAACGCACGCTCTCCCCCCGTAACCGGTCAAGGTGCGGGGTCTGCAGCACCGGATTGCCATGTGCGGAGATGTCGCCATACCCCTGATCATCCGTCAGGATAAAAATGATATTGGGCCGCGGCGCCGCCATTGCCTGCAACGCGGCGCCCAGCAGAACCCCAAGGAAAAGCAACATTCTCATGTCCCTGAAACGGGCAGGCCATCCGGATTGATTCAATCAGATTCAGGAATCAGTCACGCCGGCGCCTTTCCCCCGCCCCCGGGGCCCGAATTGACAAACTCCCGATGCTGCACGAATCCACCGCATGTCCGATCTCCCAACTTCCTTCGCCAACGTCACTGCCCTTGCCAAAGCCAACGTCTATTTCGACGGCAAAGTCATCAGCCACTCCATCATCCTGCCTGATGGCGAAAAGAAAACCCTCGGCCTGATCTATCCCGGCACCTATCATTTCGGCACGGATCTGGCCGAACTGATGGAAATCACCGCCGGCTCCTGCACCGTCACCCTGGATGGCGAGAGCGACAACGAAACCTATGACGGTGGCAGCAGCTTCGATGTTCCGGCCAAATCCGGCTTCACCATCATCGTGGAAGAGGGCATCTGCGAATACGTCTGCTCGTTCATCCCCTGAGGCCGCGGCCCTTGATATCAGGGCAGAGGAAACGACAACCCCCCGGCCTCCCGGTGGCGGACCCCGGCGTGTTCCCTGACCATGCTTTCCAAGGCGGCGAGGCCGAGGGTGATATTCTGGAAGAACGAGGGATGGTGCCGGATGAGGACAAACTGTGGATGCTGGCTCCACAGTTCCCGCAGTCTGCCGTCGAGCACCACGGCTTGCGCGATGGTTTCATTCCGCACCGGATTCCCTCCTTCAATGGTCATCCCCCCCACGGCAGCGCTCTCGAAAAAGATGACGCCGTCATAGCGGGCCAGTTCGGCTTCGAGACTGGTGCCCAGGGCTGAAAAGAAGTCCTCCGGGGTGTCCGGCCCGTAGGCTGCCCCATCAATGGTGCCGCGGTCGCACAGCAAAATGCGCTCCGGATAGAGCACGGACTGGATATCTTCCAGGTAGCGTTGCACTTGAAAGATCGCCTGCTGCGCGGCGGCCGCCGCCTCGGGATGCGCACTCCGGGGGAAACCTCCGGAAAAAAGCATGGTGGCTGATTCCGGCACGATGACCACGCTGTCGCCGATCTCGCGGCGGAACAGATCGGCCGCAGTGGTTTTGCCTCCACCGGGTCCTCCCGTCAGCACAATCCGGCAGCAGCGGCGTGGTTGAGGTGCCCGATATGGTCTCTGTCCGGAGGGCAGGGCTCCATCGGCAGGGGGCTGGAGGTGGGAATTCGGAGGTTCTTTGAGATTCATGCCGGCATTCATTTTAGGACTCGACGCCAAGATGGAGCCGCTCCTTCCTAATTGAAAAGCATTTTCGCCCGCCGGCAAACAGCGGGATCTTGATGGGGCCCGTCCGGGCCCGTCCGGGCCGGACGGGGCAAAGGCCTCCGCATGTCCCCCTACCAGCAGGTAAGGAGTTTCCCTGCCCTCACTGCGAGGAGGCTGCGGCCCGGTTCAGGATGCGGGGGAAGGAGAACCCGGCACTGTGAGTGGGCCAAAAGCCGCCAAGCGGACTCCCGCACCGCGATGAACCAACCTTCCCCGAGACTTTTCCATCTCCAACCCCGCCCCTTGAATGTCCGCTAAAATCGTCACCTTCCGTGCCGCCGCCCGCGAGACAATCCTGCGCGGCGCCGGAGCTCTTGCCGATGCGGTGCGGGTGACCCTCGGACCGAAATTAAAGAGCGTGCTCATTGAACGCAAGTGGGGACGGCCGCTTGTCTGCAACGATGGCGTGACCATCGCCAAGGAATTCGAACTCAAGGACCCGGAGGAAAACCTGGGAGCTCAAATGATCCGGCAGGCCGCGGAAAGAACCGGGGAGTCCGTGGGGGATGGCACCAGCACTTCCACCGTGCTGGCCCATGCCATCCTCGCCGAAGGGGTGCGCAATGTCACGGCGGGCGCCTCGGCGGTCGATCTCAAACGGGGACTGGACCGCGGTCTGCGCGTTGCGGTGGAAGCCCTGCGGGGCATCTCCCGGCCGGTCGAAAGCAAAAAGGAAAAGGCCCAGGTGGCGACCATCTCCGCCCACAACGATCCTTTTATGGGCGAACTGGTGGCCGATGCCATGGAGAAGGTGGGACCGGAAGGCGCCATCACCGTGGAGGAGGCCCGGACCACGGAAACCACCGTGGAAGTGGTGGAAGGGATGCAGATCGACCGCGGCTACATCTCCCCGTATTTCGTGACCAATCCTGACAAAATGGAGTCTTCCCTGGAGGACCCGCTCCTGCTGCTGACGGAACAGAAAATCAGCCGCCTCCATGACCTGCTGCCTTTGCTGGAACAACTCGCCAAGAGCGGGCGTTCCCTCGTGGTGGTGGCGGACGATCTGGAAGGGGAAGCGCTGGCCACCCTCGTCGTCAACCGGCTGCGCGGCGTGCTCGGCTGTGTGGCGGTGAAGGCCCCGGGGTTCGGCGACCGCCGCAAGGCGATGCTTCAGGACATCGCGATCCTGACGGGAGGGAAAGTCGTGTCCAATGAACTGGGAATGACCTTGGGGAAAGTGACCCTGGAGGATCTGGGACAGGCGGGCCCGGTGGTGGTCACGCGGGACACCACCACCATCGTGGGCGGCCATGGGCGCAAGGAAGCCATTGCCGGACGCTGCCAGGAGCTGCGCGGACAAATCAAGGAGACCACCTCCGATTACGACCGGGAGAAGCTGGAGAAACGGCTCGCCAAACTGGCAGGCGGCGTGGCCGTGATCCGGGTGGGGGCCCCGTCGGAATCGGAGATGAAAGCCCGCAAGGATGCCTTTGAAGATGCCATCAGTTCGACCAAAGCCGCCATGGCCGAAGGAATTGTGCCCGGCGGCGGGCGGGCTCTGCTGAGGACCATTGCGGCAGTGGGACAGGAAGCCGCGGCCGCCGAGGGCGATGAAAGGACGGGACTGCTGATCCTGAAACGGGCGCTCGAAGCACCGGCACGCCAGATCGCGGAGAACTCCGCCGCGGACGATGGCGTGATGGTCAGCAAAATGCGTGAGGGCACCGGCAGTTATGGTTTTGACGCCGCCCGCAATATTTATGTCGATCTGGTGGAGGCCGGCATCATCGACCCTGCCAAAGTGGTGCGCATCGCTTTGGAAAACGCCGTCTCGGTCGCCAGCGTGCTGCTGCTGACGGAAGCCACCATGACCGGCGTGCCGGAACCCAGGGAACATCCCCATGCCTCCATGGAACCGGAAATGGAATAGCCCCTGTCCCCGCCTGCCGCCATGAATCCCCCCGGTCTTTATCCCACTGCCCCGCCGATTCCCCCGCGCTGGTCCTGGCACTACCACAAGCTGCAATCCCTGCGGGACCGCCTGCTGGATAGTCGCGATGACCAGCTCGGCCAAGTCGCCGGCGTGGAAGAACCCTTCAGCGTGGACCCGGCAGACAGTGCGTCCGACGAAACCGATCATGAGGCGGCCCTCGGCATTCTCGCCCGCGACCAGGATATGCTGCTGGAGGTTAATGCCGCGATCCGCCGGATTCTGGAAGGGTCTTACGGCATCTGTGAGGCCTCGGGCCAGCCCATCCCACCCGACCGGCTGAGAGCCGTGCCGTGGACACGCTACACCCGGGAAGTGGAGGCACGCCTGGAACAGGCTGCACACTCCGTCCCGCGGCCGGCCGGCCATCAATCTCCAGCGGAACCGGGTTCGGAACCGCCATCTTAACTGAAACCAATATGAACACCACCACAGCTCCCCCAAAAAAACGAATCTCCTCATCTGTTGTTATTTCCGCCGGCGAGGTGGAACTGCAGGGTGAACTCGAACTCCCGCCCGGGGCGCCAGGCATTGTGGTCTTTGCCCATGGCAGCGGCAGCAGCCGTCACAGCCCACGCAATCACTTCGTCGCCCGGATGATCCGCAGCGCCGGCATCGGCACCCTGCTGCTCGATCTGCTCACCCCGCAGGAGGAGCAGCTGGATGAAATCACGGGAGCTTTGCGTTTCGACATTGCCCTGCTGGCCCAGCGTTTGGTCGAAGTGGCCCAATGGCTGAATGTCCAGCCCGACACCGCCGGGCTGAAGCTGGGATTCTTCGGGGCCAGCACCGGAGGGGGCGCCGCCCTCGTGGCCGCAGCAGAACTTGGCAACCAGATCGCGGCGGTGGTTTCACGCGGCGGACGCCCCGACCTCGCCGGCAAAGCGCTCGCGGCGGTGACCGCCCCCACGCTCCTCATCGTAGGCGGCTGGGACGAACCGGTTATCGCCCTGAATCATGAAGCCTATGCCAAATTAAACGGCAAAAAGGACTTCCGGATTGTGCCCGGAGCCACCCACCTTTTTGAGGAACCCGGCAAGCTGGAACAAGTCGCACAGCTCAGTGCGGATTGGTTCAGCCAACACATGGGAGGTGAGTCATGAAGGTGACCCATTTCAGGGACCGGGTGCACGCCGGTCAACTGCTCGCCGGGGAGCTGATGCAGTATGCCGACCGTGAGGATGTGATCGTCCTCGGGCTGCCACGCGGCGGGGTTCCCGTGGCTTGTGAAGTGGCTAAAAAACTGCACGCCCCGGTGGATGTGCTGGTAGTGCGGAAGCTGGGAATGCCGGGATGGGAGGAATTGGCTATGGGGGCCATCGCCAGCGGCGGGGTCAGGGTGCTCAATCAGGACGTGGTGCGCAGTGCCGGGATTACCCAGGCGGCCATCGAAGCTGCCGTCACCAGGGAATCCCGCGAGCTGCAACGCCGCGAATTGGCCTACAGGGGCCACACCGGAGTGCCGGAAATTGAAGACAAGACCGTCATTCTGGTCGACGACGGCATCGCCACCGGCTCCACGGTCAAAGCCGCCGTGCAGGCCCTCCGGCAGCAGGAACCAGCCCGGATCATCATCGCCGTGCCCACGGCCGCCCCGGATGCCTGCGCCATGCTGGAGCCGATGGTCGATGAACTGGTCGTGCTGCTGCAGCCGGATGAATTCCGCGCCGTCGGCCAGTGGTATGAGGACTTTTCCCAGACCACCGACGCCGAGGTCACCCAATGGCTGGCCAAGGCTGCCCTGGCATCCCAACCCAAGTGAATGCGAGTCCCCTCAGCGCCTCCTTCGTGGCCGCGTCGCTACCGGCGTGATGCCCCGCTCCATCTCCCTCCATAGCTCCTGCTTCACCCCCCGCTCCAGGTCTCCAACATGTCATCAAAGACTGTTTCGAATGAACTCTCTTCTAAAGCTCCTCCTCGTCGGAGACGTCATGCTCGGACGTCAGGTCAATGAATGCCTGCGCACCCAGCCGCCCGCTTACGCCTGGGGCAATATGCTGCCACTCTTCCTCGGGGCCGACTGGCGGGCCTGCAATCTGGAGTGCGCCATCACGGACCAGGGCACGCCGTGGGCACGCTCGCCGAAGACCTATCACTTCCGGTCGGATGCCGGAAATACCGCCGTGCTGCAGGCCGCGCAGATGGACGTGGTCTCCCTCGCGAACAACCACACGCTCGATTTCAACTACCGCGGCATGGTGGAGATGCTGAAACGTCTCGACAGCGCCGGCATCGCCCATGCCGGGGCTGGCCTGAACCAGGATGAAGCCTCACGGATGGTGGTCACGGAGGTGAAGGGGGTCCGCATCGGTTTCCTCGCCTTCACGGACAACGAACCGGGATGGGAGGCCGGCGACGACCACCCGGGCACGTATTATGTGCCGGTGGACGATCCGGATGAACGCACCGCCATGCTCATCAGCCTCGTCAGCGTCGCGCGTGCCGGGGTGGACCTGCTCATTGTTTCGGCACACTGGGGGGGGAACCAGGGCTGCCAGCCTCCGTTTGAACACCCCGTGCTGGCCCACGCCCTGATCCGGGCCGGTGCGGATGTTATTTTCGGTCACTCCCCCCATGTGTGCCGTGGCGTGGAAGTCTTCGAGGGCGGCCTGATTCTCTACTCCACCGGTGATTTTGTGGACGACTATGCCGTCGATCCTATTGAACACAATGACCGCTCGTGGGCCTGGGAAATTCAAGTCGAGGACCAGCAGATCGTCCGGCTCCTGCTTCATCCGGCGGTAATCCGCGACTTCCAGGCCCGCCGGGCAGAACCGGAACTGGCGCAGGACATGATGAATGCCATGCAGGAGCTTTGCGCCCCCTTCGGCACGGTTTGCACCATCCCGGCAGGGCCGCCCCGGCTCGTTGTGGAGGTACGTCAACCGGCGGGAATCGGCTTGGAGCCGGCCCCGCTTTCCCTCTGAAACCAACCACCACTTTTCACCATGAAAACCTCCACCCTGCTTCAAGTGATCATCGCCGGGACCAGTGTGCTGGCGGCCTCCCCGCTGGTGTCCGAAATGAGCCGCCCGCGTCCGAAGGCGGCAGATTTTGACAAAAAGCTCTCCCGTGACCTATCGGAAATCCAGATTCCCGGCCAACCGGACCGCGGCTATGCCGATGTGGTGCAGAAGATCCTCCCCAGCGTGGTCAGCATCGGGACCTATTCCAAAAGCGGCCCCGGCCGTTTCCGCTTTGATGTTTACCCGGACGACCTGAAGCGGGTACCGCCCTTGTTCCGGGATTTCCTGGAGGACTGGCTGGGACAACGGGATCCCGGATCCCTGCAGGAACGCCGCCGTCCCCTGCCGGAAAAACCGGTTCAAACCGGTCTCGGGTCCGGGGTGATCATCACCAACGACGGCTACATTCTCACCAATAATCATGTGGTGGATCAAGCCGATGAACTGAAGGTGGAAATCGCCGGAAAGGGCCGGAATTATTCTGCCAAAGTCATCGGCACCGATCCCCAGACCGACGTCGCCCTGATCAAGATCGACGCCGAGGGGCTCACGCCGGCCACGATCGGCGACAGCACCAAACTGCGGGTAGGCGATGTCCTGCTCGCGGTGGGTTCGCCCATGGGGCTGGAACAGTCCGTCACCCACGGCATTGTCAGCGGACTGGGCCGCAGCGACCTGGGCATCCTCGCCAAAACCCCGGCCGGTCAACCCGGTTATGAAAACTTCATTCAGACCGATGCCGCGATCAATCCAGGCAATTCCGGGGGACCCCTGCTGGATGCCAGGGGCCGGGTGGTCGGATTGAATACCGCCATCGAGACCCGCAGCGGCATGTTCGCCGGGATCGGGCTCGCCATTCCCATCAACATGGCGGTCTCCGTCGCCCGTGATCTGTTGGAGGACGGCAAGGTGCAGCGCGGCTTCCTCGGCATCGAGATGGATCAGGTCGACGCCAGCATGGCGGACTATCTGGGGCTGGAACGCGGGACCGGCGTGATCGTGAACAGCGTCGTGGCGGATTCGCCCGCCGCCAAAGCGGGCTTCCAGGAGGGCGATGCCATTGTCAGCATCGATGACCAGAAGATCACCACCCCCGCCCAACTCCGCCTGATCGTGAGTTCCTATCACCCCGCAACCGAAGTGAAATTCCAGGTGATCCGCTACAACCATTCCGCAACACGGGCCGAGCCTTTGGAGCTGAAGGCCACCTTGCAACCCCTGCCTGACAAGCCCGGCATCCGGCTGGAAGAGGAACCCGCCAGGGAGGGCACCACCAGCCTCGAAAAATCCCTCATGAAGGGCGTCACCATTGAAAACCTCAACGATGAAATCCGTCAGGACTACGACATCCCCGAAGACGTCGAGGGCGTAGCGGTGGTCTCGGTGGATCAGGATTCCAATGCCGCCGGCGCGTTGGAGGAAGGCGACGTGATTCTCCAGATCAACCGACAACAGGTACGGAACATAACCGAAGCCCTCGCCGGCAAGGACGCCGCGGCGGCGGCCCTGCAACTCAAAATCCTGCACAATGGGCGGATCAAATTCATCATCGTGAAAAACTGACACCTCCGGCAGGCCTAAAAACATCCGGCAACCCAACCGAGACCCTCACCATGATGCCTCCCATCCCGGTTCAAATCACTTTCCGCCACATGGAGCCTTCTCCAGCGGTGGAAGCCCGGATTCTCGAAGAAGCCTCGGATCTCGACCGTTATTTCGACCGCATCACCAACTGCAGCGTCGTGGTGGAAGCGCCGCACCGGCATCAACAGCCCGGAGGCCGCACCTTTCATATCGGCATCGAAATCAGCGTGCCCGGGACCCGGCTGGTGGTCAGCCATGAACCTTCGCTGCACAGCACCATGGTCCAGACCGGAACTGGTGAAGCGGAAAAACGCCTCGAGACCCAGCCGGATCACAAGGACGTCTATGTGTGCATCCGGGACGCTTTCAAGACGGCCCGGCGCCGCCTCGAGGACTACGCCCGCCTGATGCGCGGTGACACCAAATACCATGCTCGGGAGGAGGCTCCATGACCATGCCCACCATGGCACATCAGTCGCCCAAATCGCTGGTGAAATCCACCGCCTGCCCGCTGCGGCCGGGGGAGATCACCGATTACGATCCCCTGCTGGAACTGATCGGCGACGCCCGTTTTGTGCTGCTGGGCGAAGCCTCGCACGGCACCCATGAATTCTACCGCGAACGCGCCCAGATCACCAAGCGGCTGATCCATGAGAAAGGATTTTCCGCAGTGGCGGTCGAAGCCGATTTTCCCGACGCCCAGCGGGTGAACCGTTATGTCCGGGGCCGGAGCGATGACCTGGAGGCGATCGATTCCCTCGGCGGATTCCAGCGGTTCCCCGCCTGGATGTGGCGCAATGCCGATGTGCTCGACTTTGTCGGCTGGCTGCGCGCCCACAATGATGATCAGCCTGACGATTTCTCCAAAACCGGGTTCTACGGACTGGATCTCTACAGCATGAATTCGTCCATGAATGCCGTGGTTGACTATCTGGACAAGGTCGACCCCGGCGCGGCGCGGCGGGCCCGGCAACGCTATGCCTGTTTTGATCATTTCGGCGGCGACTCGCAACGTTATGGTCTCGAAACCACCATCGGACGGAGTCTGTCCTGCGAGAAAGAAGTCGTCAGTCAACTGGTGGAACTTTATGCCCGGGCCTCCGAACTGGCGCGGCTGGATGGGCGGATGGCAGCCGATGAGTTCTTCAATGCGGGACAGAACGCCCGGCTGGTCAGGAATGCCGAGCAATATTACCGCACCATGTACAGCGACGACATTTCCTCATGGAACCTGCGGGACCATCACATGATGGAAACGCTGATCGAATTGAACCATCACCTCACTCACAAACATCAGCCGCCGAAGATCGTGATCTGGGAGCACAACTCCCATCTCGGAGACGCCCGCGCCACCGCCATGGGAGAGCGCGGGGAATGGAACGTCGGGCAGCTGGTGCGGGAGCATTTTGCGGGGGAAACCGCTCTGGTGGGATTTACCACCTATCATGGCACGGTTACCGCCAGTTCGGACTGGGGCGGCAAGGCCGAACGGAAACGCGTCCGCCCGGCGCTGGATGGCAGCATTGAATCGCTCTTCCACGAAACGGAAATCGAACGGTTCCTGCTGCCGTTGCGGGAAGCCGGCCGGTTGAAAAACGCGCTGCGGGCCCCGCGCCTCGAACGTGCCATCGGCGTCATTTACCGTCCCGAAACCGAACGGCAAAGCCACTACTTCCACGCCCGCCTCGCCGATCAGTTCGACGCCGTGATCCATATCGATGAAACCCGCGCCGTGGAACCGCTGGAGCGCACCTCCCTCTGGGACACCGGTGAACTGCCCGAGACCTATCCTTCAGGCCTCTGACCCCGCGACCCTGACGGCAGAGGGGCGGATTCCGCCCCCGTCAGGAGGGGCCGCTCTCCGGCGCCGCATTCCGTATCATCTTTCTGATGACGAAACGGCAGATTCTTGCGTAATACTGCCCGTTCCCTGCCACACCCATGAAGCCCATCATCCAAATTTCCCTTGATCTGACTGACATTGACGAAGCCCTTGAAACGGCGGCCCTGGCCATGCGGGCCGGGGTGGACTGGCTGGAGGCCGGCACCCCGCTGTTGCTGGCGGAAGGACTCCATGGCGTGCGCGCGCTCCGTCAGGCTTTCCCCCACGTGCCGATTGTCGCGGATCTGAAAACGATGGATGGCGGTTACCTGGAAGCGGAAATGATGGCCAAAGCGGGCGCCACCCACGTGGTGGTGATGGCCCGGGCCCATGCCGAAACCATCAAATGCGTCGTGAAGGCCGGAGCCGACTTCGGGTGCAAGGTGATGGGCGATAACATGGTTTGCCCGGACATGGTCGCCGGAGCGGTTTTCCTGGAGGACCTCGGCTGCGATTATGTGATCCACCACATCGGATATGACGAACGCCGCGGCATCGCCGCCGCCGGACACCGCATGCCCAGCCCGCTGGACCAACTGCGCGAAGTGGTCAACGCCGTGAAAATCCCCGTCCAGGCGGTGGGCGGACTCAGCCTCGAACAAGCCATCCAGTGCCCGCAATACGGCGCTCCCCTCGTGGTGCTGGGCGCGCCCCTCACCATTGATGCCGACGCCTTCAAAACCGCCGGAGGCAATCTGGAGGATTCGCTGCGTCTGATTTGTCAGGCGGTGCATGCCCAGGACGTTCCTTTCCAAAAACTCTGATTCCCCCATCCATGAAATCCGCTGCTGTTGTCAATTACGCCCCTGAAAAGGGATCTGTCGAAATCCGTGAAATCGATCAACCGGAGATCGGCCCCACCGATGTCCTGCTGGAAGTCGCCAATGTCGGCGTCTGTGGCAGCGATCTCCATCAATGGACCGCCGACCATTCCTGGCCGGTGAACTATCCGGTCGTGCTCGGCCACGAATTCGGCGGGCACATTGTCGCCATCGGGAAGGAAGTGGAACACTGGCAGGAAGGCGACCGCGTGGTCTCGGAAACCGCCGCCATCATCAGCCAGAACAATCCCATGACCCGGCGCGGTCTCTACAACCTCGACCCCACCCGCAAGGGTTTTGGTTATGGGGTCAATGGGGCCATGACCAAATATGTCAAGGTCCCCGCCCGCATCCTCCATCACGTGCCGGAACAACTCCCCTTTGAACAGGCCTGCCTGACGGAACCCTGCTGTGTGGCCTACAATGCCGTGGTGAAAAATGCCCGCATCGAACCCGGCGACCGCGTCGTCGTGCTCGGGCCCGGCACCATCGGCATCCTCTGCGCCGCCATGGCGCGGCTCTGCGGCGCCGAGGTCGCGATTGTAGGCCTGCCGCAGGATGCCCACCGCCTCGAGATTGCCCGGGGTTATGGCTGCGAAGTGATTATCGGCGATGCCAAACCCTGGGCGCAGCAGCGCGATGGCCTCGGCTGCGACGGAGTCATTGATGCCGCCGGCGCCAGCGCCACCCTCAGGATTGCGCTCGATATCGTCCGCCCCGCCGGCTGGATCAGCAAGGTCGGCTGGGGCCCGCAGCCGCTGGGTTTCAATCTCGATCCCCTCGTGCAGAAGAACATCACCCTGCAGGGCAGTTTCAGCCACAACTGGCCGATCTGGGAACGGGTCATCGCCCTGCTCGCCAGCGGCCAGTTTGATGTGAAGCCCATCATCGGCGGCGTCTGGCCTATCACCGAATGGCACACCGCCTTTGAGAAAATGCACCGCGGCGAAGTCGTGAAGTCCGTGCTCAAGCCGGTTTGATCCACCGCAGGCTTTTTCCTCCGCCGCCGCCATGTCCGACTCCTGTCCCCGCGATGCCTTCAAGCACCTGCGCGCCGCCCATCCCGTGTTGCCGGCCACCTTCCGCGGCGAGGCCATCCCCATGCTCCTGAAGTTCGATGACGTGCGCAAGGCGGCGAAGGATTGGCAGACCTTCAGCTCGGATGCCCCCTTCCGCGTGCCCATTCCCTCCGAGGAGGACGTGCGCCGGGTGCGCCAGCTGCCCATCGAGACCGATCCCCCGCAGCACACCAGCTACCGGAAAATCGTGGAGCCCGTCTTCCGCCGCCCGCTCCAGCCGGAGTTCATCGAACGTGTCGAGCACCTGATAGGATCGCTCCTCGAGGCGGCGGCCACCCGGGACTCCATCGAGATCGTGAGAGGCTTCGCCCTGCCCCTGCAATCCCGCGCCCTGACGTATTTGCTGAACATGCCGGAATCCGAGGCCGCCCTCTGGATCAGCTGGGGCGTGCATGTCTTCCGGGATGGCGGGGACGGCACCGCCAAGGGCGCGGTGCTGGAATCCTATCTCCAACGGAAATTCGACGAAGCCGCCGCCAGCCCCGGGGAAGACTTTTTCTCCGGCCTCCTCCAGGCGGAATACGAAGGCCGCCCCCTGACCCGGGAAGAGCAGGTCGGATTTGCCAATCTCACCTTTGCCGGCGGACGCGATACCATCATCAACACCGTCACGTGGATTATTGGTTATCTGGCGGAGCATCCCGCCGCCCTGGAGGCCCTGCGGGCCGATCCCAAACTGATCCTCACCGCCACCGAGGAGTTCGTCAGGATCGTCACCCCCCTCACCCACATCGGCCGGGTATGTCCGGTGGATACCGTGGTGGGCGATACCACCGTCCAGGCCGGCCACCGCATCTCCCTGTGCTGGGCCTCGGCGAACTTCGACGAAACCATCTTCGAGGCCCCGGAGGAAGTCCGCCTCGACCGCCGGCCCAATCCTCACATCGCCTACGGGATCGGCACCCACTTCTGCCTCGGCGCCGCCCACGCCCGGCTCATCGTCCGCACTCTCCTCCGGAAGCTCTGCGCCCAGGTGCAGTCCATCACCCTCCTGGAAGCCATCCCCAACCTGGAAGTGGAAACCGCCTACCAGCGCCACAACGCCTGGGAATCCCTCACCGTCCGCTTCTTCCCCGTCGCCACCCCACCCCCCGGCCGTGCTGAAGAAGACAGGGTCATGGACAGCCAGGAATAAGGTCATCCCCATCCAAGGATGAGGCCATCGCCGCCCTTCCATGGGGTCATTGCCACCCTCCCATGAGGTCATTGCCGCCCTCCCATGGGGTCATTGCCACCCTCCCATGAGGTCATTGCCGCCCTCCCGTGAGGTCATTGTCACCCTCCCATGGGGTCATTGCCACCCTCCCATGGGGTCATTGCCACCCTCCCATGGGGTCATTGCCGCCCTCCCATGGGGTCATGGTCGCCCTTCCATGAGGTCATTGTCACCCTCCTATGAGGTCATTGCCACCCTTCCAAGGGGTCATGGTCGGCCGACCATGACCCCTTAAACCCCTTTTCCAGGGACATTTTGGCGCAATTCGGCCTCATTTCCGGCAAATCCTCCCCCAAAGCCCTCCGTGCTCCCTCCGCGACCGCTCCCGCCCCCCGGCACCGCCACCCGCCCGTTGGGGATAATCGACAGCCCCATTTCTGCCGCATTTGGAGGAATTTCTGGCATCCAGGTGGATTTCCCTGCACCCTTCAGGAAATCCCGCACCAAATTCCTGCCCCCAATCCCATGATTCCGTATTCCCCCGACATTCCGGCTGGAGACAAGGTTGAGCACTCTCCTGCAATCCTGTCGGTGAATCAGTAGTTCGCCCACCTTCGATGCCGCCACTCATTCGCCGTCTCAAGTTTGCGTGGAACTACTTCATACGCGGTCGCCATCGGTTGCCTCCAGTGGAGGTGCCTCCTGATTTCGATTACCCCGCTCCAGACGATTTTTTGATGACGTTTGTTGCGGATATGTTCACAGCTCACGGCGCACATGCTATTCGCTCGGGCACTTGGGTCGTCATTGATGGAGGGCGGCTATTCGTTCGGGCAGCACATTTGGACCATCGGCAGCACCCGAACAGTCTCGTTTTACAGACCGACTTTGTTTGCCTCACATTATTTGGCCAGCACATCGTCGAGTCATTTGCAGGCATCGGCACCGATGTGAGATCGGCACTCATGGACGCCTGCAAGAGCTTTCAGGACTCGTCGTTCCACGTTTTGTTTGTCACATGTCTTGAGCACCCTTGCGAGCATGTAGAGCGGGCGAGCTGGACTATCGGTGGCACCAGCCGAGCACTCACATTTGGTTTGTTGCGGACACGTGGGCAGCTTCCACTCGATCTATGGCCGCCTGTTTTTACAGCCATGCAGTCGCAGGTTGAGTCGATTCAACTTTCAGCAGGACTTCATTGGGTTCGCTATTTTTACGCACACATTCCGGGCGACAATCCGACAGTTGAGGTGCTCGTTGATAATGAGCCCTGTCAGGCGCTTGTATCGGCCGCCTCGACCTTGCCTTGGCCGACTTCGGATGCGTTTTATTCGGCCCGACTGTTCTTCACGATTCAAGATGCGCCACGGTAACAAACCAAGTGCGGTCAAAGCGCGCGCTCAACCCTCTGGGCTGCTGTGTCGAACTTGCCTTTTTCTAACTCCAACCTTAAATCTGCGTTCGGCACGCCACCCCGCCCAGAGGGTAGGTGCGCTTGAACGCTCACGCTCACTGATCAATGAAAGCCATTCTAATCGTAATTCTGCTCATCACCGCTTTCACTCATGGCGCTGACAAACAACCGCCGGCAAGTCCGCTCAAGATCGAACTCTCCGCGACTCCGCCCACGGTCAAGGTCACGAAGCTGGGGGAGGAGCTCATCTGCTATCCCAGCAATCCCGTCACAGTCACATTCACGAACAGCAGCAAGACTCCGATTCGTATCCTCAAGCCACTCGACGGTTCCGAGTGGCTCTGGATTATGCCTCACTATAAGCTCATCGCTACTGACGACCAGAACCATGAGATGCCGCTGAATTCACGTTGTGGGATGTTCGGTTCCCCCTACTCGGGCACAAAGTGGCCGGATGATTACCTCGTCACCATTCCTGCCGGAGGCGCCTACAAGCTTTCCCTCAGACCAAATCACCTCATCAAAACTGCTGGCACCTTCACTCTCCGTTTTCAGTATATCTTCACGCCCAAAACCGACCAGACGCCGGGCGGCCCTTATCCGCCTGACCTCTGGCGGGGTGAGGCGACATCCGACACCCTCAAGATGAAATTATGGCCGAGCCAGTGACAACCTTAGAGCTAAATGACCAAGGTTTTCATCGGGCGCAGCCCCGGCGCCTCCCGGAATTGGCGTGTTTCCTCGCCACCCGCCACCCGGGAATAATCGACAGCCCCGTTTCTGCCGCATTTGGAGGAATTTCTGGCATCCAGGTGGAATTCCCTGCACCATGCAGGAAATCCAGCACCATTTTCCACCCCTTATCCCATGATTCCGTATTCCCCCGACATTCCTGCAGGAGATAAGGTTGAGCACTCTCCTGCAATCCTGGCGGTGAATCAGTAGTTCGGCGATGCTACGCGCTCTCTGAAATGAACGAAATAACTTATCACGTCGAGGTCGCGGACATGCAGGCATTCCAGCGCCATCACCGTCGCATTTCGCCACACAGCGTGCGACATCCCAGCACTGATCAATGAGGATGTTTATTCTTGGGGCGATATCTGCTGGGCCGATTATGCGGGCGACGCATTTCCGGCGCTCACAAAGCGAGATGTGGCCGAGTTGCTCTATTTTGAGCATACTGGTGAGCTGCTTGATGGGCGTATTGCATTGCCGAGCCTGGGGAATCGATTTCTAGCCCGTGGTCACGACGATGGGTGGTTTCTGAGTCTCTATTACGATTCATGGTCTGCCATGATCGACTTGCTTGAACAACTGGAGTTGCTTCGCAGCGTGGAAGGACGAACCAAAGTTCTCAGTGGACGTTCTGGAGCATTTTGGATCGACGATGCGGGGTTGGTAGAAGAAGAAGCCACGCTTGATATTGATTCACTGTTGAACCGACGATGCCAAAAACGAGAAGCCCAACAAGACGCGGATGGCAACCCCCACTAGCCCCTTTGTTCCACATGTTTCCAGGTAACTACAACCTCAACCCCGCGTTCAACGCTGGCTCCCACTAGTGGGGTTGCCATCGCTTGGACGTTGGCCCGAAAGATGACGCCCATTCCCGACAGCCAGTTTCCAGACGCGGAGTTCCCTTGGAGTTTCTACTTCAATGGAGTTCTCATGCCGAAGTGGGGAGCCTGCTGGGGGCTTGCGGAGGTGTCTCGTTTTCTGGAGCCGGACAAGGACTGGGACAATGATGTCGGTCACAGGGACATATATTCGATCATGTATCGGATTGATCATGTGGGTGTACCGGAAAGTGCGGACCCGGATTTGTGCATTTACGCGGTGCAGGAGGTTCTCTGCGTTTTACTTGGTCAGAGGGATGCGGCGATGGAGTCGCTGCGGACGAGTTCCGAGCCGTGTGATGCGGAGGAGGTTTACGAGGGATTGGTTTCCGCCGCCCTCCAAATGCGACGACTCGCAAGCGGGCAGCGCATGGCCTTTTGGACTTCGGGCTACGAGGCAGACCGCCTGCGATTGGTGGAGAGTATGGAGCTTGCCCTGTTGCCAGCTTCTGATCCCCGACACGCGCCGCCTCCCCATCTCAGACGCTTCGCGGGCGAGTTGGCATGGCGCATCAAGGATCAGACCTCGAAGTTGCACAGTCTTGCGCAGTCAGGACAGTTTCATAAGGATTTGAGGAGAAAGTTGCATGCGATCTGAAAAGGCCAGTGACCCTGGTGATCTATCGGGCGCAGACCCGGCGCCCCCCGGGAATTGGCCTGCGTTCCCGACAACCACCCCTTGGGGATAATCGACAGCCCCCTTTCTGCCGCATTTGGAGGAATTTCTGGCATCCGGGTGGAATTCCCGGCACCATGCAGGAAATCCCGCCCCAAATTCCGTCCCCTATCCCATGATTCCGTATTCCCCCGACATTCCTGCTGGAGCCAAGGTTGAGCACTCTCCTGCAATCCTGCCGGTGCATCAGTAGGTTCGGCCAACCACAACACGCCACTCGCCATGCGAAGAAGCTTCATAGCCACCCTTTCCATGCTACTCAGTGCCCAGTTGATCGCTGGTGATCTGCCCGCCAAGTCGGCTTGTGATGATGGAGTTGCAGCAACCGCAACGATCGTTCCGAAGATGGACAGTCCACTTTTCCACGAGACGAAAACCTCCTTGAACGAGTGGATTGTGGGGAGCGAGTCTGGCGTCCTTGAGGACACCACCGATGGAGAGATTGGTCCGGGCGATCTTGTTCGCATAGAGCACACAGCCAGTTGCACATCCACTCATCAGGGTGAGCACTTGATGGAGTTCTGTGATGCCGTTCGGGATGGTGAGGGAATTCGTTTGAGTCTGGGCGGTGGAGTGCCCGCGTATGCCAGCAGCCTCACCATCAGTATCGAGGCGAGTCTGGCTTTTCGTTGTGACTTCTCCGCCGCTTATCCGGCACAGACACCACCTCTGCGCTGGAAGATCACCAAGAAGGAGCTTCGGCTGAGGAGTCGTGATTTTACTCCGGGGCACCGGGTGTTTGGCTGGATTTCCGTCACATTTGAGGAGAGAGAGGTTGTGGAAGGTGCCCAACCCAAAACCTACAAGATCGAGGGCTACATCAAACCATTTATCCAGCACAAGCCCGCATGACGACGACCACAGCCAGAACTGACCGAACGACCATGGTTATTAGATGTCATCGTGCACATGAAGATCCGTAGACCATTTCCATTGCTGACGATCATCTTCGGAGTCGCGATGGGTCTCTATTTCGCGGCATTCATTTACCGTTTCGAGACATGAACAAAATTGACGCGATTCAGCGATACCGGCAGCTCTTTGATGGCTTGAATAACATCATTCTGGATTGGGATCCCTTGGATTTATCAAACGGAGGCAAGATCCGGGACGAATTCTCGGAAGAGGCTACTTCTCTCCTTGCGATGCTTCCCTCCGTTAATTCTGAACTTGATGCAGCGCATGCGGTTCACGCCGTCTTTGGAGGGCTGTTTTCACATCAGCAGTTAACCAACGGTGCCTGCGGTCTATTGGCAATTCGAGTCTATGAATGGTGGACGAAGGAACTTTAGATGCCGATAGCCCCTGAGGAACGGTTGGCCACCCCCGATAAACACCGGAGGCCACCCCTAGAATCCCGATGGCGCGGGGCGGGAATGCTGTGTTGGATGGCGGGCTATGACAGCGACGACGATGGAGCCGGACTTTGACGAAGTGATCGACCGCCGGGGGACCGGCAGTTTGAAATGGGACCGCTATGCGGGGCGGGACGTGTTGCCGATGTGGGTGGCGGATATGGATTTTGCGGTGTGCCCGGCGATCACGCAGGCGCTGCAGGAAAGGATCGGGCATCCGGTGTTCGGCTACACGCGGCCGACGCCCGGCCCGGGGCAGGCGGTGGTGGATTACCTGAAGCGGAACCACGGGCTGGAGGCGGATCCGTCCTGGCTGGTGTGGATGCCGGGGATGGTGCCGGGCACGGCGATGGCTGCCGCCGCGGCGGGGGAACCGGGGGATGAGGTGATGATTTTCACGCCGGTCTATCCGCCCTTTTTCAGCGCGCCGCGGGATGCAGCCCGGGGGTTGGTGACGGTACCCCTGACGGAAGTGGACGGGCGGATCACCTTCGACTTCGCGGCGATGGAGGCGGCGGTGACGCCGCGCACGAAGATGGTGCTGCTGTGCAGTCCACACAATCCGGTGGGCCGGGTGTGGACGCGGGAGGAACTGGAGCGGCTGGCGGAGTTTTGCATGCGGCACGGGCTGGTGCTGTGCTCGGATGAGATCCACTGCGACCTGCTGCTGGAACCGGAGCGCTCGCCCTTCACCACCGGTCTGGCTTTGGAAGGGCCGATCCGGGACCGCCTGATCGTGATGATGGCAGCGAGCAAGACCTACAACGTGCCGGGGCTGGGCCTGTGCTTCGCGATCATCCCGAATGCGGAGCTGCGCCGGAAGTTCCAAGGGACCAAAAATTGTTTTGTGGCGGAGACCAGTCCGCTGGGATTCACGGCCACGGAGGCGGCCTACCGGCACGGGGAACCGTGGCGTGCGGCGCTCTGCCGGTATCTGCGGGGGAACCGGGACCTGATCGTGCAGCACCTCGCGGAGCACGCGCCGGAGGTGAAGCTGCCGCATCTGGAAGCGACCTATCTGGCGTGGCTGGATGTGCGGGCGCTGGGGCTGGCGCACCCGGTGGCGCACTTCGAGGAGCATGGCCTGGGGTTGTCGAATGGGGCGGACTTCGGGGCCCCGGGATTTGTCAGGCTGAACTTCGGCTGTGCGCGATCCGTATTGGCGGAAGGCCTGCGGCGTTTCTCCGCCGGAGTGGCGGCGGCCCGGGCCCAACGCGGGGCGGCGCCGGTTCCCGCCTGAGGCGGCGGGAGGTGATCCTGACGCTTTTTCTCCTGATGAAACAGCCCGCCGTCTCCCTGATCCCGCTGCTCGCGGCGCTGGGTCTGCTGCTGGGCGCGGTGGCTGCGGCAGGGTGGGGCCCAGGTTGCCCGGTCCGGAGCTGGACCGGATTGAAATGCCCGGGCTGCGGATCGGGCCGCGCCATGGCCGCTTTGATGAGGGGAGACCTGCCGGGCGCTTTTTACTGGAATGCGCTGCTGTTCCCTCTGGTGGCCCTGCTGCTGGCGGCCGGACTGCGGCAGCGGTGGTCGTGGCGCAACCTGTTGGCGGTGAGCTTGGTGGTGCTGGGCTTCGGAGTGCTGCGGAACCTTCCATTTTATCTTCTTTACTAGCCTGGGGCGCTGTGAATAAGTCCTCAACTCCCCCGCTCGCATGGCGTTCCTCCTGCAATCCTCCCCTACCCCGGAATCAATGGGCCCATGGGCTCTGCTTTTTGCTCTGATCATCGGCCACGCGCTCGCCGACTACCCGCTCCAGGGGAAATTCCTCGCCATCCGGAAAAACCGGCACATCAAGCCGCTGGAATATGGAGCCGATGTGCCGTCGGCCATCTGGGTGTATTGTCTGTCCGCCCACTCCCTCGTCCATGCCGGGGCCGTCTGGGTGGTGACGGGCAGCCCGCTCTTCGGGTTCATCGAATTTGTGGTGCATTGGGCCATCGACTTCGCGAAATGCGAAAAGTGGACGAATTTCCACACGGACCAGGGGCTGCATCTGTTGTCGAAGCTGATCTACGTGGCGGTCCTCTACTGGATGTGAATTGGCGGCTTGAAAGCGCTGCCCCGCCGCCGTTTAGACAAGGAATCCCATGCCCGAATCCCCCCTGCGCGACCTCATGACGGACCCTGCGTGGGCCGCTTCCGATCTCGGCCTGCCGCTGCCCCCCGCCACCCATGCCGTCTCGGTGGCCCTGCCCCGCTGGGAGGATGTGATCGATTATGAGGAAGAGCACCCGAGGATTGCCGCCGCGCTGCAGGCGGGATATCCCCGGTTCTTTGTGCACCCGCTGGTGGCGGAACTCTTTGCCGAAGCCACCCGCCGGTGGGCGGGCCCCGGGGAGGGCTGTCTGGTTTTCCCCTCAGAGCTTTCGGCCCGGCGGGCGGCGGCCTATGTGTCAGGAAAAAGTGGCTTGCCCTGCCGGGTGGAACCCTATGGCGCCGGCACGCTGCATGCCCTCATTTTCCCCGAACACGCCCGCCGGACCGCCCGCGACTACTGGCGCTACTGCGGGGCGGTGGTGAGCAGCCGGCTGGCGGCCTGCGCCCTGTCAGGCTGGCACGGGCCCGTCCCCGCGGCCCTGAATGAGGCTGGAAACACGGCCAAACAAATCATCCGGGAGCGGCTCGCAGCCTTGAGCGGGGTGGCTCCGGGAGATGTCTTCCTCTTTCCCTCCGGCATGAATGCAGTCGCCGCCGCCCACCGGCTGGTGACGGCGCTGCGTCCGGGGCTGCCGACGGTGCAGCTCGATTTTCCCTATGTGGATGTGCTGCGGGTGCAGCAGGAGTTTGGCAGCGGCGTGAAGTTCTTTCCCATAGCCGATGCCAAAGCTTTACAGGAGGTGGGAACCCTGGCCGATGCCGGAGCCCTGGCAGCCGTTTTCGCGGAAGTTCCCAGCAACCCCCTGCTGAGCTGCGTGCCGGTCGATGCCCTGGCGGATCGTTTGCAGGCGGCCGGCATTCCCCTGGTGCTGGATGACACCGTGGCCACGGTGGTGAATCTGGATGCGCTGCAGGTGGCCGACCTGGTCACCACCAGCCTGACCAAAGCCTTTTCCGGGGTCGGCGATGTGATTGCCGGAGCACTCACGCTGAATCCCCGTTCGCCGCATTACGCCTGCTTCCATGCGGCCATGCAAGCCGAGCAAACCGCCCACGATTTGTTGTGGACTGAGGACGCCATCGTGCTGGAGCAGAATTCCCGGGACTTTCCGGAACGGGTACGGCGCATGAATCTCAATACGGAAGCGCTCATCCATTTTCTGAAAGCGCACCCGGCGGTGGAGCGGGTGTGGTATCCGGAAAGCCCTGCCGTGTTTGGCCGCATGGCCCGGTCCGGAGGGGGACGGGGATGTCTTTTTTCCTTTCTGCTGCGGGATGAAGCGGCGGCGGCCTGCTTTTACGATCAATTGAAGGTCAGCAAAGGCCCCAGCCTCGGCACCAACTTTTCGCTCTGCTGCCCCTACACCCTGCTGGCGCACTACCAGGAATTGGACTGGGCGGCCAGCTGCGGGGTGCCGCGGCATCTGTTGCGAGTCTCCGTGGGGTTGGAGGATGCCGGGAAGTTGATCGCACGGTTCGCGGCGGCCCTTGAGGCGCTGCCATCGGTGGCTTGAGTGATGTTCACCCCGGAGGGTCACATCATCTTCATCTTGTGCTTGAGGTTGGCCAATTCACTCCGCAGGGCATTCACCCGGCCCGCCAGGGCAATGAGACGTTCATTGGCTTCTTTTTTCAGGGCGCCATAGGTTTTGCCGCCCGGGGCAGCCAGATTGGCCTTGTAGATTTCCAGTTTGCGGACGTTGGCCCGTTCGGCCTCAAAGGCGACTTGGGTTTTGGAAAGCATCGCTTCGGTGGCCGCAATCGCCCGGGTGACTCCTGCCAGGGTGCCGGTGTCCACGGTGCCAAGTCCCAATTCTTTAGCCGCCTCGGTGGTGGCCGCTTTTTCATTGGCCTGTTTCACTGCCGATTTGATCACGGCATTGCCGTCCTTGTCGATGGTCATGCCGGGAGGCGGGGGCTGGGGTTTCCACCCTAATCCGAGACGGGTCTTCAGTTCCGCCGGCAACTTTTCGGCAGGTATTTTGACCAGTCCGCTGGAGTGCTCCACCAGGACCGTATTTTCATCCGGCACACTGCGGACGGCGAAATTCTCCATTTTGGTCCCGTCCGTCAACGTAATCGCATAAGGAGCCCGGGTGCGCTCCTTTTCCCGGACGGCCAGCACCGCCGCAGCGCGATCGGCTTCAACGGCGGGCCATTTATCAATGATTTCATCGATCTTCTTCTGCTCCGCGGCGATATTCAGGACACTGTTGTTGTGTTTTGACTCATAGTCGGCGCCCGCGGTACTTTCGACCTGGGCCTGCTCGATTTTGGCACGGACCAGGGCAATGTTGGTGGACAACTCCTTAGCCCGAAGTCCGGCATCCGCGGCTTCCTTTTGGAGTTCGTCAATTTCGCGGTTCTTTTGGACCTGAAGTCCAAAAACCACCGCCGCCGCCGCGGCGGCCAGCCACAGGATGCTCTTGATAGCAGAATTCATAAGGGGAGGGGCAACAGGGGCTCAGGGGGTAAGATATTGCTGACGGTAGGCCGCCACCGAGTCGGTGAATGTTTTCAGGGACGTTTCCAGCTCGGTGCGGTATTTGACGAGCAGCTTCTCGGCTTCGCCGCTTTTCTGCGCTTTGGCTTCGAACTCCATCCGCTTGCCATGCTGGGCGCGCACCTGCTGGCCCAGCATTGATAGTTTCTGATTGAGCTCCTGCAGCTCTATGGTCCCGGCGTTATTGGCCTCGCGGGTAACATTAAGATTTTCCTTGAGGGTAGCAATTTGTTCCATCTGTTTGGAGCACCCGGCCAGGAAGGGGGCGGCTCCCAGAAAACCCCAAAAGGACAATCGACGGACGAATGTTTTCATACTTGGGAATCGGAAGGTTGCGGTCACTTATGACAAATTGTTCACCTGGTAGAGCTTTTCACAACAGTTTTTGTTCATTAATATCCAGAAATTTTTTCGCAATGCCCTGACGCAGTTCTGCGCCAGTCTGGCTCTGGGGTGCGTCACCGGGTCGCTCCCTGCCGGAGCGCGGCGGCCCGGGCGCTCCGCCGGATCCCCCTTCCGGCCCCGTTCCCAAGGCCTTTGATGTCTCCTGAACCCCGCCCGGAACGTTTCCTGCTGAAAACATTCCAGCAAAATCACCCCTCCAGGCCGCTTCCGGATATGCCGACAGATATTTCCAGTCCACCCCTTGAATTGCCATACAGGGGAGACTACGATCTACCGATGGACCACCGCCTGCGGAGTGCACCCCCCGGCCAAACGAAACCATAACTCATTCCGATGATGAACAACTTCACCCCCAGAGCCCAACAGGTCCTCGCCCTTGCCCGCAAGGAGGCAGACCGCTTCAACCACAACTATGTCGGAACCGAGCATTTGCTGCTGGGTCTGATCAAGCTGGGCCAGGGCGTCGCGGTCAACGTGCTCATGAAAATGGGCCTTGAGCTGGAGAATGTCCGCATGGAAGTGGAGAAACACGTGGGTTCCGGCCAGGAACAGAAAATGGTAGGTAATATCCCCTACACCCCCCGCGTGAAAAAAGTGCTGGCCCTTGCCAGCAAGGAGGCGCGCGCGCTGAACCACAGTTACGTCGGCACCGAGCACATTCTGCTGGGCCTGCTCCGTGAAGGGGAAGGCGTTGCCGCACATGTGCTGAAAAGTCTCGAAATCGACATCGAACGCACCCGCAATGAGATTTTGAAGGAGCTCGATCCGAATTTCACGCCCACCGAAACTGAAGAAGAAGAGGGCGGTTTCCAGGAAACCTCCGCCGGCAGCCAGGGCGGCAGCAAGAAGGACAGCAAGACTCCGGCGCTCAAAGCTTTTGGCCGGGATCTCACCGAATTGGCCCAAAAAGCCGAACTCGATCCGGTCATCGGCCGGGCCGACGAGATCGAGCGGGTCATCCAGATCCTCTGCCGCCGCACCAAGAACAACCCCGTGCTGATCGGCGAGGCTGGCGTGGGCAAGACTGCCATCGTCGAGGGCCTCGCCCAGGAGATCGTGGCCGGCAACGTTCCGGAACTGCTCCGCGACAAAAAAGTCATCACCCTCGACCTCGCGCTGATGGTCGCCGGGACCAAATATCGTGGTCAATTTGAAGAACGCATCAAGGCGGTGATGGACGAGATCCGCCGCACCAAGAACGTCATCCTGTTCATCGACGAACTTCACACCATCGTCGGCGCCGGATCAGCCGAAGGGGCCATGGATGCCAGCAATATCATCAAACCCGCGCTCAGCCGGGGTGAGATGCAGTGTGTCGGCGCCACCACCCTGAACGAATACCGCAAGTATATCGAGAAGGATGCCGCCCTCGAACGCCGCTTCCAGACCGTCAAGGTCAATGAGCCGACCGAAGAGGATGCCACCAAGATTCTGATGGGGATCAAGCACAAGTATGAAACCCATCACAAGGCGATCTATACCCCGGAAGCCATTGAGCAGTCGGTGAAGCTGTCCTCCCGCTACCTGACGGGCCGGTTCCTCCCCGACAAGGCCATCGACATCATGGACGAAGCCGGCGCCCGCGCCCGCATCGGCTCCATGACCCGCCCGCCGGAAATCAAGGAAATCGAAGCCGAAATCGAGCGGATCCGGATTGAAAAGGAAGGCGCCATCAAGGAACAGGACTTCGAAAAAGCCGCCGCCCTGCGCGACAGCGAGCGCAACACCCGCAAGCAGCTGGAGAACGTCATGGAAACATGGCGCGCCAGCAACGAGGAGAAAAAAGTGACCGTGGGGGTGGAGGAGATCATGGCCGTGATTTCCAAATGGACGGGCGTGCCGCTCAACCGCATGGAACAAAAGGAAACCGCCAAGCTGCTGCGCATGGAGGAAGAACTGAAGGGCCGGGTGATCGGTCAGGACCAGGCGGTCATCGCGATCAGCAAGGCCCTGCGCCGCAGCCGGGCCGACCTCAAGGACCCGCGGCGCCCGATTGGCAGCTTCCTCTTCCTCGGCCCCACCGGGGTCGGGAAAACCTTCCTCGCCCGCAACCTCGCGGAGTTCATGTTCGGGGATCCGGATTCCCTGATCCAGATCGACATGTCCGAATACATGGAGAAATTCACCGCCAGCCGCCTGATCGGGAGCCCTCCCGGCTACGTGGGTTATGAAGAAGGCGGCCAACTCAGCGAGGCGGTGCGCCGCCGGCCTTATAGTGTGGTCCTCTTTGACGAAGTCGAAAAAGCCCACCCCGACGTGATGCACCTCCTGCTCCAGGTTTTGGAGGAAGGCACCATCACCGACAGCTTCGGACGCAAAATCGACTTCCGGAATACCATCATCATCATGACGTCCAACGTCGGCGCGGAGTTGATCAAAAAACAGGGTCTGATGGGCTTCGGCGCGATCGGAGTCGACAAACACGACTTCAACTCGATGAAGGAAAAGATCGAGGAACAAGCCAAGAAGCATTTCAAACCCGAGTTCCTCAATCGTTTGGACGACCTCATCGTCTTCCACATGTTGGAGAAGGAAGACCTCATCCACATCGTGGACCTCGAGATTAGCAAGGTTCTGAAACGCGTCCGCGACAAAAAAATCGAAGTGGAGCTCGACCAATCCGCCAAGGAACTGCTCATCGCGGAGGGCTACGATCCGGCCTACGGGGCCCGCCCGATGCGCCGTGCCGTGGAACGTTACCTGGAGGATCCCTTCGCGGAGCACCTCCTGAGGGGCGACGTCAAGGAAGGTGATTTGGTCCGCATCACCCGCCGCGAAAACGAAAAGAGCCTCAAGTTCAGCGTGAGCGAGGAAACCCCGCCACCAGCCACGGAAGCCACCGCTGGCGTGGCCGAGTAATCGGTTTCATGCCTCTCAAAAGCGGCTCCGGTGATCCACCGGAGCCGCTTTTTTGTGGCTTCTGCTCAGGGGCCATGGAATATTCCGCCGCATCGGGCACCCGCGCGGGGGGGATGTCCGCAGCAGATCCGGGCGCCGGATTTGGTTGGGTTCGGGGGTTGGCAGAATGACTCCCATGCGGCAGGGTGTCAGGATGAAATGGTGGATTTGTTTTCTGTTGGCCGGAATGGCGGGGCACGGGGCGTGGGCGGCGGAATGGGAAGAAGCAGCCTTGGAAGTGCCCGGGCCGGCCCGGGAGTTCCGCGCCGCCTGGGTGACTTCAGTGTATAATCTGGATTGGCCCAGTCGGCCCGGACTGGGGAAGGAGGGGCAACAGGCCGAGTTGCTTGCCTTGCTGGATGGGGCGGTGCAGCTGGGTTTGAATGCGGTGCTGCTGCAGGTTCGGCCAGGGGGTGATGCCTTGTACGACTCCCGGCTGGAACCGTGGTCCGCCGTCCTGACTGGAAAGTCCGGAGGGAATCCAGGCTATGATCCGCTGGCCTTTGCAGTGCAGGAGGCCCACCGGAGAGGCTTGGAGTTGCATGCCTGGTTCAATCCTTTCCGCGCCAAAACGGGCAAGGCCGCCATGGCCGCCGGACACTGGACGGTCCAGCACCCCGAGTGGTTGCGCGGGGAAAACACCCACCTTTTCATGGATCCGGGAGTACCGGAGGTGCAGTCCCACGTGCTGGCAGTGGTGCGGGATGTTTTGACCCGGTATGATGTGGATGGGATTCATATCGATGATTATTTCTACCCTTACCCCGTCTTCAGCCCGGGCGCGGTGAGGCTGGAGGTGCTCCTCGGTGACGAGACACGCTGGCAAAAGGAGAATCGTGGACAATCCCTCGCCGATTGGCGGAGAGCGAACATCAACGGCTTCGTCCAATCGCTTTACGCGATGACGAAATCGCTTAAACCCGCCGCGCGGGTCGGGATCAGTCCATTTGGCATCTGGCAACCGGGGGTGCCGGAAGGGATCCAAGCGAGGGTCAATGCCTACGAGCATCTCTATGGGGATTCGCGGCGCTGGTTGCAGGAGGGGTGGTGCGATTACCTGGCACCCCAGCTCTATTGGCCCATCCAGCCCGCGTCACAAAGTTTCACCACTTTATTGGATTGGTGGACCGCGCAATCGAAGGGGCGTCCGGTGTGGCCGGGGATGGCGGTGGACCGGGTCGCCAGCACCAAGGAGCCCATGCTGCCTTTGACGGAATTGACGGATCAGATGGCGGCAGTGCGCCGCACCGCCCCGGTTCCCGGGGCGGTGCTGTGGCGGATCAAATTTCTGATCACCGATCCCCGCGGCGTCGGCACCCTGCTCCGGGAGCAATGTTATGCAGCACGGGCCTTGACGCCGGCGGCTCCCTGGCTCGGCCTCCAGGTCCCGGGCAAGCCATTGCTGCAAGTGGTGGCGGGGCCTGAATCGTTAACACTTTCATGGACCGCCACCGGCGGAGCAACGATCCGATGGTGGTTGGTGCAGACCCGCCGGGCAGGACGATGGTCCCAGGAATCCCCGGTGTTTAAAAACCAAGGTGGCGTGACGCTGCCAAACGGCGTGGAAGCGGTGGCGGTACGGGGCATCAGCGAGTCCGGCACGGCCTCGGCACCGGTGGTCTGGAGTCTCTCCGGATCCTGATTTCCACTCCTCCCTGGAGCCAGCGACCCGTTCTGCATCCGGAGGGAGGACCCCTCAAGCCTTACCGGCGGCGGCGGAACATCATCAAAAAACCGACTGCGGCCAGCAGGGTGGCCCCAATCGTCTCGGGAACGGCAACGGGGTCGGTAATCACCACCGGGTGGATACCGGGCAGAGGCTCTTTATTGCGAATCTGCAGATCCTGAGCCATGCCGGAGCCGCTGCTGATCAGGCAGAGGAAGAGGACGACAGCGGACGGACGTTTCATCGAAGGGGAATAATCACTCAACCATACTCTGAAGTCCCGTCCGCCGTCAATCGTTCTAAAGTATCGTTCCCGTAAGAAAAACCCGTAGGTCCATCAGAGTCAACGCTGGCCCCGGTGCCGCCATTGGCACAGGGCTTGGACCTTCCCTGCACCGCGGCCCCAGGTCAGGGAGTCCCGGATGGACCAGGTAATATACCGTTTTGAGGCCCGGCAGGCGGACCACAGATCCAGTCCCAGCGCCAGATTGGCCGCGATGGCGCTGGAATACGTGCAGCCGGTGCCATGAGTGCTCACGCCTTTGATAAAGGGAGAGGACAAGGTCAGGGTCCCGTCAGCATCGTGGAGCAGGTCGGTGGCCTCTGCGGTGGCCAGATGCCCCCCCTTCAGCAGGACGGCACAACCGTGACGGTCGTGCAGGGCCGCCGCCGCCGGAGCCAGGTCCGAAAGGGATTTCAAAGAGTGGCCCAAAAGCACCGCCGCCTCATCCAGATTGGGGGTGATGACCGTGGCCATGGGGAAAAGGATTTCCTGATAGGCCGCGATGGCATCCGGAGTGATCAGCGGATCCCCACTGGTGGCCACCATGACAGGATCCACCACCAGCTGCGGCCGGCGCCGGGCGGGCAGCGCTTGCAGGGCTTCGGCTGTCAGGCGGATGATCTCCGCGTTGTATAACATCCCGGTCTTCACCACCGCCACCGGATAGGCTTCCAGAAGAATCCGGATCTGATCGCGGATGACGTCCGCCGGCACCGGATGGATCCGGCTGACGTGACCCGGCACTTCACTCACCACACAAGTCACCGCCGTGAGTCCATGGACGCGGTGCGCCGTGAACACCTTGAGGTCGGCCTGAATCCCGGCCCCGGCACAGGAGTCACTGCCGGCGATGGTGAGGACGACAGGGATGGCAGCAGGGGATTTCATGAGGGGAACCTGGAGCGAATCCGGGGCCGGAGCAAGCCAGCCCGGGCTTTTCCCGTGCATGACTGCCCGTTCCATGCCATGCATGGCCAAAGGGACTGCTTTCCACCATCCTGTCCCCTCCCCTGCTTGTGAATCCTGCCCCCAGCGAACTGCCCGGTCTCGAAGTTTCCGTGGACGATGTGATGTATATGCCGAGCCTCGACGCCCCGGCGGAGCGGCCCTTTCCGTTTGTCTACTTCATCACGATCCGCAATCTCTCCAAAATCACGGTGACGATCAAGGCGCGCAAATGGGTGGTGAAACAGCAGAACGGGGAAATTATTGTGGTGGAAGGCGACGGGGTCGTAGGGCAATTTCCCCGCCTCGAACCGGGCGGGGAATTCACCTACAACTCCTGCCATACCATCAGCCAGGACAGTGAAGCCACCGGAGCCTACTTTGCGGAAGGCGACGATCAGCGGCAATATTTTGTCAGGATCCCCTCTTTCCTGATGGAACTGCCGCAATGGGCCTGAGTCCATCCGGCCTCACGGCACCCGGAAAACCTTGCCGGTATAGGGGCATTTCACCTTGGTGCCGGTAGGAATATCCGTGACATCGACCTGCTGCCGGGTCTCCCCATAGGGAGAATAGACATAGCCCTTCTTGCCCGGAATGGGGATACCGTAAGGCAAATCCTCCCGTTTGCCCGGGGCTGGCTGGGAAGCGGGAGGAACCGGTTTCTCCAAAGGACCCGCCGCCGGGCTTTCCGGGGGGGGCGTCAGGTCAACCCGGGTCTGCCGGGGATCGCGCGGCGGGACGGCGGGGGGCGCTGCGTCCGGACCGGTCACGTCCGCAGGCGGCACTTCGGCCCCCGTTTCCCAATTGGGAGGCGGCGGCCCGCCATCCCGCCGCATCGCCGCGGCCTCCGGGTGAAAAATAAACCCACGCTCCACCTCATCCACCCATGGTGCAAAGCGCGCCGCCAGCGTGGCCGGGTAGGACAGGTTGACTCCGGCGACCGCTCCGTTGCCCAAAATGATTTTTTCAAAGAAAGCGGCCCCCTCGCGGTTTACCCCCGTCAGCACAAAGCCGGTCTTCCCGCGCCGCTGGAAATCGATCCGGCGCCCCCGCTGATTGACCGCGGACCGCCACGCATCTTCCAAGGGATCACCGGGCTGCGGGCCAAGGGAGGAGCCCCAGGCCTTGATCACAAAAGCCCCGTCATCAGTGGCAAACCGGCAGCTGCTGCCCCGGCGCGGATCACTCTGGGCCCTCAGGCCTGGCGGCACAGGCACTTCAAAGCCAAAACGCTGATTCAGATAGGTGGTCCACTGGTCGTAAGCGGGACGCAACGCGGCCCGGTCCTGCCCCCACTGCGCGCTGGACACAGCCGGCTGCCAAACCGCCCCCCAGGACAGAATCACCGCCAGACCCCACCCGGCGGGGCGGACCAAAGACCACTTTTTCATCATGCCTTACCGAACAGGCAACCGCTCCCGATGGCCAGCGGAATTCTGCCGCTCAGGCCCGAAGCCGGTTCCTCCTTCCCAAGGGTTCAGATCGCGCTATGACGGCGCAGGAATGGCACCAGCTCATCCACCCCGAAATCAGCCAGCACTTCGCCGTCCCAATCCATGGTCGGGGCCTTGGACTGACCGGACAAATCCACCATCACCTTCATGGCGGCGGGATTCCCGCTCACGGTGACTTGTTCGTACGGCAAATGGTGGGAATCGAAATACTCCAGCACCTCCTCGCACCATGGGCAGCCGGTTTTGACGTAAAGAATGGGGGTGATCTTTTCCATGGCGGCAGCTAAAGGGCAGACCCGGCCCGCCGCAAGGTTATTCCCGCCCCCGCGGCAAATTGGGCCAGGGCTCCCGGCAACGCCCGCTCCCGGTAGGAAAAAAGCGATTTCAACTGCGCCCTGACCAACGGCAGGGCCACCCGGCTGAAGGGATCCAGCGGCAACGCCCAGTGCACCGTGTCCCGCACCTCCGTGCCGCCCGGGACTTCCACAAATTCATGCCGGTGCCGCCAAAACCGGAACGGCCCGGATTCCTGCCCATCCACAAAATAACGCCCCGGCTCCACGTGCAGGATCTCGGTCACCCACGTGAGTTTGATCCCCGGCAGGACGCGCACCCGGTGTGTCAGGATCTGCCCCGGATAGACCGGACCATCCACTTCCCCGGATTCGAACTGCGCCTCCGGAGGGGTCAACACCGGCAGATTGGCGGCATTGGAAAAAAACCGCCAGACCACCTCCGTCGGCCACGAAACAGTCTGCGAGAAGGAAAAGCGGTGGAGTTGCATCCCCGGAAGAACGCATGGCGAGGGATGGAAGCACGTGCGAATCCCGCCTTATCCAAAAATCGCCACTGCAGCGTCCCACCCGCAGCCCTTGACCTTTTCCCTGTTTACCCGGCCTCCGGCGGATCCACGATGCCGCGTTTCACCGCCGCGATCAGTTCGTGGAAGACGCGGGTCGCAGGAATGGAATCGTCCGTAACGAGATGCGGAAAATCCCCGGCGAGGATCGGCCAGTCGTAGCGGTCTTCCGGGATGCGGCCGTGACTGCCCTTCACGAGGCTGGCGTCGAGCGGGATGACGTCCATCAGATAACGCATGCCGGCTTTTTTCTTGAAGAGCCGTTTCCCGACTTCAAACTTGGGATGCTTGAACGTGGGATCGAGAAACAACTCCACGGGGTCATAGCCGGGTTTGCGATGGATGTCCACGCAGCGGGCAAAGTCAGGGGCCACCGCGTCATCCAACCAATAGTAGTAGGTGAACCAACTGTTTTTGTCCGCGAGGCAGATCAGGTCGCCGCTGCGGGGATGGTCCAGGCCGATCGAGGCTTTCCACACGCCATCGATCACACTTTCCACCCCGGGCACGGCGGAAAGGACTTCGCGCACTTCGGGCAGGATGGACGGGTCGTTGACGTAGATGTGGGCGATCTGGTGATCGGCCAGGGCAAATGCTTTGCTGGCTCCGCAGTCCAGCAACTCCAAGCCCAGTTCCTCACGGATAGTAATCCAGCCATGCTCGCGCAGGACCCGGTTCAGGTGCACGGCCTGGTTGACCGGCGTGATCCCATATTCGGACAGCAGGACCACCCGGATGGCGCGGTGTTTGTAAAATTGAATGAGGTCGCCGACAATGTGGTCGATGGCTTTCAGATCCTCCACGATGGCGGGATCATCAGGGCCGAGGCGCTGGAGGTTGTAGTCGAGGTGCGGCAGGTAGACCAAACTCAAGTTAGGCCAGTATTTATCCTCGGTCCACTTGGCGGATTCGGCGATCCATTCCGAACAGGGCAATCCGGCCATGGGTCCCCAGAAGGAGGGAAACGGGAATTCACCGAGGTCCTCCTTGATGCGGTCACGCAGGCCGGGCGGACTGGTGTAGATATCAAAAATCTTGCGGCCATCCGCCGGGTAGGCAGGGCGCGGCGTGATGGAATAATCCGCCGTGGAATACATGTTATACCACCAGAACAGCTTGGCCACGGTGTACCCCGGGTATTCGCGTTTCAGGACGTCCCAGAACTTCTCGCCTTTGACCAGATGGTTGCTTTGTTTCCACATCTGCACCTCCGCCTGCTCCCGGTTATACCAGCCGTTGGCCACGATCCCGTGGTCGGACACGCGGCGTCCGGTCAGGTAGGTGGTCTGCATGGTGGTGGTCACCGCCGGCAGCACCGGCCGGATCGGGGCGATCTGCTTGTGCTTGAGCCAAGCCAGAATATTGGGCGTGGTTTCCGCGCTGATGTGGCGGGCGGTGAGCCCGACGACGTTGAGGATGGCTGCGCGGCTCATGTTGGGTCAGGTCAAGGCGGGCACGGCGGTGCGGCCCCGCAGCCATTCGAGGGCCTGCTGCACCAGGGCATCGTCCATTTCGTGCACCTCACGGGCTTCGCCGGGCGCCGTCACGAGAGTAATGCAGAGTTCGCCGCCAAGGTGTTCCCGGAATTCCTCGAGGCCGCGCAGGACCACCAGTTGGCCGGCGGAATTGGCAGTCAGCAGCTCATCGGCCCAGAGGATGAATCCCACCCGTTCCATCAGGGCAAGGATGCGGTCGCGGTCCTCCGCGGTGAGCAATCCGGCGAGACAGGCATACTGCAGATCGGCCGCCATGCCGATGGCCACGGCCCGGCCATGGCTGACACGGAAACCGGACAATTGCTCCAACTTGTGCGCGATCCAATGGCCAAAGTCGAGGGGCCGGGCGGAGCCGAATTCAAAGGGATCGCCCCCGGTGCAGATGTGCTGGACGTGGAGTTCGGCACTGCGTTGGATGACGCGGTGCAGGATGGCCGGCTCAAGGCGTGCGAGGGCGGCGGCTTCGGTTTCCATTTCGCGGAAAAACGCCGCGTCGCGGATCAGGGCGACCTTGATGGCTTCGATCACCCCATCACGGCGGTCCCCGACCGGCAGGCTTTCCAGAAAGCGGAAGTCGTTGATGACCGCGAAGGGCACCGCAAACGTGCCGACCCAGTTTTTCTTGCCGAAGTGGTTCACGCCATTTTTCACCCCCACTCCGCCATCGGCCTGACTTAAAGTCGTGGTGGGCATCCGCACCAGACGGATACCCCGGTGCGCGGTGGCGGCGGCAAAACCCACCAGGTCCAGCACCGCGCCGCCGCCGATGGCGATCACGTAACTATGACGGTCAATGCCCGCATCGTTGATCGCAGCCCAGAGCTCCTCGACCAGCGGCCAGTCATTTTTGCAGGGTTCGCCCCCGGGAATGATCCGCAGACCCGCCAGCACCAGCAGACCGTCCTGAGCGGCAAACCAGGCACGGATCGCGGCTTCGAGGCCCGGTTGGCCGGCGGCGACGGCTTTTTCCAGCACAATGAGGACGCGGCGGACGCGGTTGGCCTCGGCTTCGGCGGGGCACAGGACATCGCGCAGCAGCGTCTGGGCAGGATCAAAGACGCCCTCCGTGAAGAAAACACGGTGCGGGAGGGAAAGGGAAACGCGACGCTCAATCATGAACCAATGACAACGGCGGGGGAACCGTCTGCCTTACGTTGCGGCGTATTTTCGCTGGAGCAACCGGCACAGCGGCCAAAGCAAAAGGCAAATCAGCGCCATCCCGTGCGCGCCGCCCGTGCCCATGACCACACAGGCAAGGCACGCCTGCCCCGTGCCGAGCGCGAACAGCAGCGCCGCATCCACCAGCGGGATCGCCGCCAGCATTTCCCCCACCCAACGGCCCACACTCCACTGCGGCCGCAGCGCCCGCAGCAGGCCGCCGCCCGGACGCGATTCCCGCCGCGCCAGCAGGCTCAGCAGAATGATGTAAGCCCACACCACCGCCGCCGCAGTCAGGATTTTCCAATCGAGGACGCGGCCCGCCACGGCGGCTCCCGACAAAACCAACAAAGCCCGGCAGGCCCCCATCACCACCACGCTCCACGGCGTTTCCTTGTGGCGGAAATCGTAGGCCAGAATCGCCACCGCGAGCCCGGCCGGAAGGAACCATGAGGCGGGACTGGCCGCGATGAACAACCCCAGCCCCAGCGCCATTTCAGCCAGGCCCAGGGTCCACACCGCCCGCTCCGTCATCGCTCCGGAGGGAATCAGCCGGTCCGGCTTGTGGGTCCGGTCCCATCGGGCGTCGCAGGCATCGTTCAAGGTGCAGCCGCCCGCATACAGCAGCGTGCCGCCACTCAACGCGGCGGCCAGTCCAAGCCAACACCCGCCGCCCGCCAAAGCCCAGGCCATGAGGACGTTCGACCACACCGTGGGGAGATTGGGCACGCGGGCCAGCGTCAGGATCTGGTGGAAAGTCGGCATCGGACGAAATCCATTAATAACCCAGCACCCCGGCGACCGGCACCCCGGCGGGCAGCAATTTCCGGCCGTTGAGGAAACCCAGTTCAATCAGGAAAGTCATCCCCGCGAGATCACCGCCGAGGCGTTGCACCAAGCCGGCGGCTGCCGCAGCGGTGCCTCCGGTGGCCAGCACATCATCCACCAGCCACACCCGCTCACCGGGACTGATGGCATCGGCATGGATTTCGATCTGGTTGGATCCGTATTCCAGATCGTAGGCCGCTCCTTCGGTTTTCCATGGCAGCTTGCCCTTCTTCCGCACCGGGATAAAACCGCAGCCCAGACGATCCGCCACCGCCGCTGCAAAAATGAACCCGCGGGCATCAATGCCGACGATTTTGGTCACCCCCTGCCCCGCCACCGTTTCCGTCAGGGCATCGATGGTCAGTTTGAAAAGCCCCCCATCCGACAACATGGGCGTGATATCCTTGAAAACAATGCCGGGGGAAGGAAAGTCCGGAACATCGCGGACCGCGGCCAGGAGCGGGGAGAGATCAAGGGGAGTCATAGCTAGGCCAAACCTGAAACCGGTTCGCCCCGGGTGCAAGCCCACTGCATGGTCGGCTGCCGCCTGAATTCACGGCTGCCGGGAGACGCCAAGCCCCACTTCCGGTTAAACGGGTCTTCCCCGGGTGAACTGCTGGTACACCGCCTCCCGGTCTGTTGGCGTTTTGAGGGCCTTGAGAGCCTCCGCCAGAACCATTTCCGGAGTGGAGCCGGCGGGCGTGTCGCGGCGGCGGAAGGCCAGCGTCAGCCGTTCCTTCCAAGCCTCCGGCTGATCCGGGTAGAAGGAGAGAATCCGGGCGTATTCCGCTTCGGCCTCTTCCCACCGATGTTTTTCAACATAAAAGCGGGCCAGCTTCAGGGTGTAGGGCGGTTTGGCTTCGCGGCCTCCGGGAAAGAAAACGGCGTCGATGAAACCGGTGAAGCCGGAGGAGGCTATCGCGGCAAGCTCGGGGGCCAGAACACAGACCAACGAGATAACGGCAATGAAGGGATATAACAGTTCGAAAATACTTCCAAAGCCACTGGAGGAGCTACTGGAATAATCCAAAAAATCCCCAAGATTTCTGGGCACCAACTGGAAGAAGCCGGCCACAAACAAAAGGCAGAAAGCCCACCTTGCGCACAAGTTCAGCATTTCAGCTCTGCTTTCGTCGAATCGGATGTTTTCAGGCAACCGGTTCGCCGCAATCAGTAATTTCCGGATCCAAGGGGCGATAAGGCACAGGGCCAGCAAAAACCAAAATGGCGACCACAGCAAGATCCATCCCAACCTCTCATCGTCCAGTTTCCATCGGCTCCATCGACTCCCGTAAATATCCTGGATGAATTGCACGCTGAGGACTGCGCCCCGGAAGGCGAGAAACAAAAATGCCAGCCAGCTCACAACAATCCGGAAGGGTGTCATGGCTGGCTGGCTTGGAAATGGAGCGCGGACTTCCAGTCCGCCCCGGAGCATTGGCTACACAGAAGGGGCAACGACGCCCCCGGGGTTCCTCACACCAACGGATGCAGGTTATCCTTGCACCACTGGCCGTTTTGCACGGTCACGCCATCGGGATCGTCCACGGCGATGTGGGCTTCATCCTCACAGATGATCCATCCTTCGTATTTCCGGGCGGTGAGCCATTCCGTGATCTTGTGAAAATCCAGCTTTCCGGTGCCCATCTGCGCCCACGGTTCAGGGCCGTTGCCGGAGAAATCCTTGTAGTGGATGTGGTTCACGAGGTGCTGCCACTTGTTCAGCGTGGCGATGACATCCATGCCGCCGCGGATGATGTGGCCCACGTCGGGCGTCCAGCCGGTGACGCTGGGGTCAAGGCTGCTGAGCACCACATCATAGTCCTCCTGGGTGCGGACGAGGGAAGGCGGCGGGCTGTTGGGGTGGTAGGAGCACTTCAGGCCGGCATCGGCCCCGCGTTTGGAAACGGCGTTCACATTGCGGGCCACATTGAGGCGGCGGCGCTGCAAGTCGTTTTTACGGCCACTGGGCAGGGTCACGGTGCCAAGCATGGCACCGGGAAACTTCTTCAGGAGGTCGATCGTGAAATCCGCAGCAGCGCGTTCCGCGGGGGTTTCGGTTTCGCCATCCCAAGCGCAGACCAGGGCGAGGCCGGCCAGCTTCATGTTATGGGCATCCAGCGCATCCTTGAGGCGGGAGGCATCGCAGAAATCGCCGAGCCAGTATTTGCCGCAGCCGAGCGCGCTTTCCGAAATTTCGAGCACCATGGGCTCGATGCCGGTGAAGCCCGCCTGGGCCGCGATTTTGATCATGTGGTCCAGTTTGTTATCGTAGGCCTTGCCGGTGCCTTGCATGAACCAGGTGTAAACTTGGGAGCCGAATTGGATTTTAGACATGGGAGAGGAAGTTTTCAGTTTTCAGTATTTCAGTGTTCGGAGGAAAAAAGCGGCCACGGATCGCACGGATAAAACAGAGGGCACGGATGGATTCAAATACTGGAATGGATCAGCATTTTTTCCTTTATCTGTGTTATCCGTCAAATCCGTGCCCTCCGTGGCCCCTCAGCAGCCCTGAGGCCGATGTAGTCAGTGTTTAAGCAGCCACTCTGTGCTGCGGGGATTGAAGTCGGCAAGGCATTCCCAATGGAAGGCGTGGCCGGCGTTGTCGTAGAGGTGGAGGTCCGATCCGGGGATGCTGGCGGCCACTTCCTCACTCATCCAACGGGGGGTAAAGATGTCATTTTTCCCGCCGATGACGAGGGTCGGGCATTTGATGTCCTTGAGCTGGTCCAGGGTGTTGTGAGTCATCGCGGCCGCCGCCTGGGCTTCCATGGCGTGGACCGGCTGCGGGGCGGGATTGATCGCGGCTCCGGCATTGCCATCGAGGATGCCCTTCCAGCAGTCGTCGTTGTCGAACCACGGTTTGGTGAAGATGAGCATGTGCACGTAATGCATGAAGTCCTCCGGACGGAAGGCGGCTTTGCACTTCATCATGTGCTCCCAGGTGGTGAGGCCGTAGCGGTCCTGCCGGGCCCAGGTGCACATGAGGATGAGGGATTTCACTTTTTCCGGGTGCCGCAGGGCGAGCTGCTGGGCGACCACGCTGCCGAGGGAGCAGCCAACCACGCGGGCGGACTTGATGCCCAGCGCATCCATCAGGCCGGCATAGTCATCGGCCATCATTTCCGTGGTGTAGGGACCGGCGGGTTTGTCGGTCAGGCCGACGCCGCGATTGTCGCCCAGAATGCAGCGGAAGTGTTTCGACCATTCCGCCGCATGAGCTTCCCAGACGCCGCCGGGCGCAGTGACGCCCATGATGCAGATGAGCGGTTCGCCGGAGCCGCGCTCCTCGTAAAACATTTGGATTCCGTTGGTGGTGACTGTAGGCATATTGGGAAGACTTTAAGTTTCGGCCTGGGCCGGGGTGGTGATTTAACGGAGCCGGGCGGCGCTTCCAAGTATTTTCCGCAGGCGGTGCCGATTTTTCCGTGTCCGGGCCAAGGCGACAGCTTTAGTTCCGGACGATCTTTGAATAGGAAGAGTCCGAATGAAACGCCGGTATCGAACTCCGAACTGACTTCAGCGTAGATCACCCCGCCCGAATGCGGATCCCATTGCAGCGGCTTGCCATGGAAAGGATCCAGCGGCAACTCAGGCAGATAGGCTGGGATGAGTTCTTTTAACGTCTCCGGAACACTGCCCTTGGCTGCTTCCCAACGATGCAGCGCGATGCAAACGCGCATGGCCTGCTGGTCGAAAAGATGTTTGCGGGCTCCATAGTCGGAATTGGCCCATGAGTTCAGCAGATTGTTGCTGAGAAAGCAGCCCGGTATATTGAGGAGAAATTTCAGATCAACTCCTCCACCACGATTTTTCGCGAATTTTTGGAAACGCCCACCGGAGCTGATTTGAGTTCCCAGCCAACCGGCCTTGGCCTCGCGTAGCCCGGCGGCCAGATCATTCGCGGATTGGCGTGGTTTAAAAGTGAATTTCCACATCCACCAAGGGTAGTGACTCAGCCATTGGTTGTCGGCAAACCCTCCGTGCGGCGTGTGAACCAGGTAATTTCGCCACAATACCACTTCGGATTGGAGACACCCGGGGAAGGTTTCCGGCGCAAACCAAGGCGTTCCGCAAATGCCCTCCAACTTCGCCAACCATGGCAAATCCGCCGAGGGAGCTTGCAGGAAATCAGGAATGATCTGAATAACCAAACCAGCGAGCGAACAGGCCGTCGAGAATTGTTCAAGGCTGCTGCTTTCAGAAAAGATCCGACGGGCAGATTGGTCCAGAAAAACTAAAACATCCATGGCCTGCCCGGCTTGCCGCTGATGCAGCAGTTCCAACAGAGCAAAACGGATGTCACCCCTGTCCCTGAGACTGGATCGGGACTCAACATCCTTATAACTGCGATATGGAGGAGACTGAAATGCCGGATAGGCTAGAGCTTCGCGCAGTTCACTCAATCCGTCGCGCCCCCGCAGGGCAGCCTGCGCCAGCAAGGGATCGTTTTCGTCCCAGGCGGTTTTCGCTTCGAGGAATGCGGCCAGATGGTCCTGCTCCGTTCTGGGCAGGTCCGGCCGGTTCCGGTAACTCCACTTTTCGGCGAGAAAGAGCCAGCCGTTATCCTTTGCCGCGATTTCCCGGGCGGAGCCGGCCTGCGGATTGTCCAACGGCTGGAGCGGCGGATCGAAGAGCATCAGGCAGACGGTAAGGACGGGAATCAGAAGAATCGCCCATAAGCCACGACGCCAGGTCCTGCGGAGTCCTGAGGGATTCCCGGCTTCATCGGTGTTTGGCAGCTCGTCCGGGATGGGCACTTTGGTTGGGGATCGGCATTCAGCATCCCATGCCGCGGAATAAATTGACAGTAGAAATCACGGGGGAATGAAGCAATACCGTGCATGATATATGTCTCCGCAGGCTCCCGTTTACCAAGCCTTGCCGGTTTTCCCATTTCTGTTGCACCCATTGACTCCCATGACCCACCCTGCCGCCACCCTCCGCCTCGCCTTTGCCAGTCTCGCGCTGGCCGTATCCCATGCCTCCGCCGCGCCGGAATGGATCTGGGCCGCCGGTCCGGCCAATGATGAACCGCTTTATTTCCGCCACGCGTTTGAGGTCGGTGAAGTCACCCCGGATCTCCTGCTCGCCCTCACCTGTGACAACCACGCAGAAGTGTTCCTGAACGGCGCTCCGGTGGGCGCCGCCAAGGAATGGCAGGACCCGCTCAAGGTCAAAGCCGCTACCTTCCTGAAGCCAGGCCGCAATGTGATCGCGGTGAAAGCCTGGAACGAAGGCAGCGCCGCTGGCCTCGTGGCCCGCCTGGATCATGGCAAAAAAGGCAGCGCCGTGCTGGCCGAAACCGGGGCCGCCTGGAAACTTTCCCCCAAGCTGGTCAAAGGATGGGAGCAGCCTGCATTCGATGACGCCAACTGGACCACGGCGACGTCCATCGCCAAGCTGGGAGCGGCGCCCTGGGGCAATGTGTTTGCCAGCGGAGGCGGGGCCGTACTGGCGGCCGAGGAGTTGAAAGTGCTCCCGGGCTTCAAAGCCGAAGTCATTTACAACGTCCCGAAATCCACCCAGGGATCGTGGGTCAGCCTGACGATTGATGACAAACAACGTTTTATCGCGGGGGATCAGGAAGGCGGCATCTACCGCATCACCCTGAAGGACGGGGCCGAGCCCGATGTGCAGCTCCTCCCCACCAAAACCGGCAAAGCCCAAGGCCTGCTCTACGCCAATAAATCGCTCTATCTGATGCGCAACGGCGACGGGGGCGGCCTCTTCCGCCTGCGCGACACCAATGGAGATGACCAATTCGACGAAGAAGTCCTCCTGCGGAAGATGGATGGCGGTGGCGAGCACGGCCCACACGCCATCGTGTTGGGACCTGATGGCAAAAGCCTCTACGTCGTGGCCGGGAACTTCACCAAAATCCCCGACCCCGAAACGTCCCGCGTGCCCAAAATCTGGGGGGAAGACCAGCTCATCACCCGCATGACCGATGCTGGCGGCCACGACCCCCACATCATGGCCCCCGCCGGCTGGGTCGCCAAAACCGACTTCGACGGCAAATCCTGGGAACTCGTCAGCATGGGCTTCCGCAACACCTACGACATCGCCTTCAACAAGGACGGCCAGCTTTTCGGTTATGACAGTGACATGGAATGGGACATCGGCCTGCCGTGGTACCGCCCCACCCGCGTCTGTCACTCCGTTCCCGGAGCGGACTTCGGCTTCCGGAACGGCTCCGGGAAATTCCCCGCCTATTACCCGGACAGCGTGCCGCCCGTGCTCAATATCGGCCCCGGCAGCCCCACTGGCGTCCAATTCGGCTATGGCGCGAAATTCCCCGCCAAATACCAGAATGCGCTCTACATCATGGACTGGACCTACGGCACGATGTATGCCATCCACCTCACTCCGGACGGCGCCACCTACACCGGCGTGAAGGAGGAATTTGTCTCCGGCAAACCGCTCTCCCTGACCGATATGGTGATCCGTCCGGCTGATGGCGCGATGTATTTTCTCGTGGGCGGCCGCGGCAACCAAAGCGGACTCTACCGCATGACCTGGACCGGTGGCGGCGACACCAGCCCTGCCCCCAGCGCGGCCCCTGCCCCGGAATTGAAATTGCGCACGGAAATCGAAGCCCTCCAGCTCGCCCCGCCCTCCCCGCTGGTGGTGGACAAAGTCTGGCCGCATCTGGATCATCCGGACCGTTTTATCCGCTTTGCCGCCCGCAGTGTGCTTGAGCGGCAGCCGGTGGATCTGTGGACCCAGAAGGCCCTCAACGAAACCCGGCCCTGGGCCAGTCTCACCAGCCTGCTCGCGGTCGCCCGGACCCACCCGGACAACAGCCCACTGCAGCTCCAACTCCTCCGCGCCCTGGGCCGCAACAATTGGTCCAGCCTGACCGAAGAGCAGCAACTGGCCGCGCTCCGCACCGCCTCCGTGGCCTTGATCCGCATGGGATCCCTCCCGGAAGAAGCCAGGGCCAAAGCTCTCGAAAAACTTGATCCGCTTTTCCCCGCCAAGTCCTTCCCGCTCAACAAGGAGCTCTGTGAATTGCTGGTGAAACTCGGCAGCCGCCAGGTGGTGCCCAAGGCCGTCGCCCTGATGGGAGCGATCGCCTCCGACGACCAGGCCGACCTCGCCGGCAGGGAACTGCTGGCGCGCAGCGAAGGTTACGCCAAGGGCGTGCTTGATGCCCAGGCCTCCAAACCCAACCGCCAGCAGGTGGCTTATGGTTATGCCCTCCGCGAAGCCACCGCCGGCTGGTCGCCCGAGCTCTACCGCCAATACTTCCGCTGGTTCAATACCGCCCGCAAATTCCAAGGCGGCAACAGCCTGCGCGGATTCATCGAAAACATGCGCAAGGACGCCCTGACCCGGGTCCCGGCCGACATGAAGGCCGAGCTCGATTCCATCTCCGGGGAACTCAACACCACCCCCGTGGAATTGCCCAAGCCCATCGGCCCGGGCAAAGCCTGGACGACCGATGAACTCCTCACCCTGACCTCCACGGGCCTCACCGGACGCAATTTCGCCGCCGGCAAACGGGCCTACGAAGCCGCCCTCTGCTCCTCCTGCCACCGTTTCGGCAGCGAATACGGCGGCGTGGGCCCGGAGCTCAGCGGCATCGCCAACCGCTATTCCATGCGCGATCTGCTCGACAACATCATGGAGCCCAGCAAAGTGATCTCCGACCAATACGAGTCCACTCTCATCGAGAAAACGGATGGGGCCTCCGTCGTCGGCCGGATCATGAAGGAAGAAGGCGATCTCGTCGCCGTCGCGGAAAACCCGCTCGCTCCGGCGCAGCTGACCACCATCAACCAATCCAACATCAAGAGCCGCGCCAAGTATCCCGTCAGTGCCATGCCTCCCGCCCTGCTCTACAACCTGAACCAGGACGAGGTGCTCGACCTCTTTGCCTATCTCATGAGCGGCGGCAATCCCGACGACAAGGCCTTCAAAAAGTAGGACCGGGGAAATCCCCCCAGGAAACCGATCCTGCCCGGTGGAGCGCCCATAGCGCTCCACCGGGGTCCCGTATTCCAAACCGGGGAATGAGAGAAAGCGTCCCTTCGTGGGCTGAACCGGGCGCGGATTCCTCCCACCGGGAGAAACCCGAGAGGCCGCATCCGGCGCCACCGCCTGAAAAATGAGCGCCCGCGCCGCTTCCGGCCGAAAATACAGCGCCAGGCCAGCCGGAACCTCCGCTATCCTGGACGGATCAGCCCGGCACTGATCTTTTCATAACCAGGATCTGCCTTCGCCGTCGCTTCGGGAAATATCACCCAGATCAACCGAATCCACCGCAACACCCTTCCACCTGCTCCGGCCACCGGTCTTGAACCCGTGATCAGCCTCTCCACCCTCACCGCGCCTTCCCCGGAGTTTTCCAATTTCGCCACATTCCCGATGGGCGTTTGCCAAATGGGAAAGCTGTGCTACATGTCCCGCCCCTTGCGCTCCGGCTTTTTGCGGATTCCCGTTTTTTCCCCGCTGCACGCGCGCTTTCCCCTCCCTCAGTCCCGTCATGAATACCCGCATCCGCAATATCGCCATTATCGCCCACGTTGACCACGGAAAAACCACCCTCGTGGACAAACTGCTGCGTGCCGGCGGAGCCTTCCGGGAAAACCAGGTCGTCGCCGAACGTTCCATGGACTCCATGGACCTTGAAAAAGAAAAAGGCATCACCATCCGGTCCAAAAATACCTCCGTTCACTGGGGCGACCGTATTATTAATATCGTCGACACCCCCGGCCACGCCGACTTCGGCGCGGAAGTGGAACGCGTCATGAAGATGGTCGATGGCGTGCTCCTCGTGGTGGACGCCTACGATGGTCCCCAGGCCCAGACCCGCTTTGTGCTCCGCAAGGCCCTCCAGGAAAACCTGAAAGTCATTCTCGTCATCAATAAAATCGACCGCCCGCACTCCGAGCCGGCCGCGATGCATGACAAGGTGCTCGAACTCCTCATCGAACTCGACGCCAACGACGAACAGTTCAACGCCCCGACCTTCTACGGCTCCGCCCGCGATGGTTACTTCAAAGCCAATCTGTCCGACGAAAATGTGGACATGATCCCGCTTCTGCAAGGCATCTGGGACCACATCCCAGCTCCGGATGTCGATCCCGACGGTCCGTTCCGCATGTTGGCCTCCAACATCGCCTGGGACGACTACGTCGGACGTGTCGCCATGGGCAAGGTGCTCAGCGGCAAAGTTTCGAAAGGCGATAACATCTTCCTTTACCGTAAGGACGGGTCCAAGGTCCGCACCAAAGTCAGCCGCATCTTTGAATACTCCGCCCTCCAGACCAGCTTCGCCGAAGAAGCCGTCGCCGGGAACATCGTCGGCATCGCCGGCTGCGAAGACGTGGACATCGGGGAGACCCTCTCGACTCTGGAAGACGATGTCGCGATTCCCTTTGTGGACATCGACCCGCCCACCATCTCCATGGAGTTCAGCGTCAACGACAGCCCCGGAGCCGGCAAAGAAGGCAAATACGTCACCAGCCGCCAGATCCGCGACCGCCTGATGAAGGAGATGAAATCCAATATCTCCATCTTCGTCACCGATGGCGAACTCTCCGGCGTCTTCAACGTCAGCGCCCGTGGCGCGATGCAGATCGCCGTGCTCGTGGAGCAAATGCGCCGCGAAGGCTTCGAACTGCTCGTCAGCCGCCCGAACGTCATCACCAAGAAAGACGAAAACGGCACCACCACCGAGCCGTTCGAGACCCTCTACATCGAAGTTCCCGAGGAATACATCAACGGGGTGCTCAAGCGCATCAACGACCGTCGCGGTGTCCTCATCAACATGACCGCCCACAAGACCAGCAGCTTCATCGAAGCCGAAATCAGCACCCGTGGTTTGATTGGTTTCGAATACGACCTGATGAACCTCACGAGCGGTCACGGCGTGATGAGCCACCTCTTCAAGCACTACGCCCCATGGGCCGGCAGCATCGTCACCCGCACCAGCGGCACCTTGGTCAGCATGGAAACCGGCGAAGCCACTCCTTACAGCCTCGACGTCGTGCAGACCCGCGGCAAACTCTTCGTCGGCCCTGGCGACATCGTTTACGCCGGCATGCTCGTCGGTGAAAACCCCCGCGCGGATGACCTCCCCGTCAATCCCTGCAAGGCCAAGCAGCTCACCAACTTCCGCACCACCGGCGCGGATAAAACGACCGGCCTGACCCCGCCAATCCGATTCAGCCTGGAGCGCGCCATCGAATACATCCAGGCCGATGAACTCGTCGAAGCCACTCCGAAAAACATCCGCCTCCGCAAACGCATCCTCGACTCCGGTGAACGCCGCCGCGTCCAGAAACGCGAAGACGCCCTCAGCGGCGTATAGGGAGCCCGGGGCTCCGGCCCCGATTGTCCAGATCCAACAAAAAGCACGGTCCGCAAGGTCCGTGCTTTTTTGTGCCGGCGACCAGTTCGCCAAAACGCATCCGCTCAATTCACAATTGCAGGAACGCGGATCCCCCTGACCATTCATCCATCCTGCAGGAATTTCCGATCCATGAAACACTCGCCACAGATGATTCTGATGGGCTTGCTATCCATCCTCCCATTGGCATGCACGAGTTCCACAACCCGGGCCCCGGAGAGCGGCGTGATTGCCCCCGACAGCACCCTGGAGAGTTATTATTTGCCATTCTGGGACGAAAAAACGGAGGAGAAGACCCGACTGTTTACTTTCCGCCGGGGAAGAGATGGCTATACGCTCATCGACAATGCCACTGGCAGAACCATCCACCGTAACATTTATTACCAGAAAACTTTTGGAGGGGCGTTCCCCAGCGTCAAAGTGCAGGTCATCAACTCCCGGTTCATCGTATTTCCCGAGACCATCAGGGGCAGCGAGGTTCCGGGTGAATTATTCTGCGACATGAACGCGGTGACGCGCATCTACGATCTGAAACGCCGCCGGATGCTCCCTACCGGCGCCTCCTATCAATACAATCATAATGTCCCGCTGAAATATGACGTGGACCTTCTCCTCTGGCGGATGAAGGAGGAGCAATCTCAATAACCGCCCTCACCCGCGCGCCAAGCGCGTCTTCAACTTCCTCACCAAGGTCGGATTAGTCTCCAGCTCCTCCGTAATCATCGTCAGCACCCCCAGCGTCTGGCTGGAAATGTGGTGCTCCATGCCTTCCACGTCATTGTAAATCGTCTCCTCATCGATCCCGAAGCGCCGCAGCAGCCGGGTCAGGACTTCGTGCCGCTCGATGATATGGCGGGCGATCTCCCGGCCTTTGTCTGTCAGGATGATGCCCCGGTATTTTTCGTAAATCACAAAACCTTCCGCATCCATCCGCTGGATCATCGCGGACACGCTGGCTTGGGAAACACCCAGATTCGCCGCAATCTCCACCGCCCGCGCGTAGCCCTTGGCTTCGATGAGCTGATGGATCTGCTCCAGGTAATCCTGGACAGCGGTGGTGGTTTGCGGCGGGAGAGGCACTCCCGCATCATAACCGCGCCCCGGAACGACTCAATCCGAAAATTTTACGCTTTGACAGAATTACTTAGTTGCGACTAAGTCTGTTCGTCATGACAAACTTCCTTTGCCGATCATCGCTTCCGCCCTGCGCCGTCGTTTTTCCTGCGCTCCTGTTGGCGGTGTCATCGCCCGCCGCCGATTCCCTGCGCGGGTTGAGCACCGACCGCCCGGACACCACCGAAAGCGCCCGCAGCGTGGACGCCGGACACTTCCAGTTCGAACTCGAAATCGCCGCCTGGGAACACGACGGCGGCACCCGCACCCTGAATCTGGGCGAATTCAATCTGAAGGTGGGCCTGGATGACTCCACCGACCTGCAATTGGTCCTGCCTCTCTTCAGCCGCACCAGCGGGGGACCGGAAGGATTTGGCGATATCGAACTCCGGCTGAAACGCAATCTCTGGGGCAATGACGACGGACCCACCGCGCTGGCCGTGATGCCCTTTGTGAAAATCCCTACCGCTACCCATGATCTTGGAAACGGAAAGTGGGAAGGCGGCTTCATCGTGCCCTTCGCCTTTTCCCTGCCTGCCGGCTGGGAGTCCGCGGTGATGACCGAGCTCGACCTCGCCGCCGATGAAACCGGGGACGGCTACCACGCCGTTTTTGTGAATTCCATCACCGCCAGCCACGGCCTGACGGATTCGACCGCGTTTTTTGTGGAATTGGTCAGCGTGCTCAGCGCTGAGTCCGGCGCAGACGACCAAGCCTATTTCAACGCCGGACTGACGTGGGCGGTGCGGCCACAGTGGCAGGTGGATGGGGGCATCCGCGCCGGGCTGACATCCGCCTCCACCGACTTCATCCCATTCCTTGGCTTCAGCGCCAAATTTTGACCCCGGACTTAGTCATTCCTAAGATTATCAGTTGATATGAATACAATCCCCCCTACCTGTAAAATCGTTATGAACGTCGTTTCCCCCCATCAACCGGTGAACCGCCGCCGCGCCGCCTGCCTGCTGATGGCCGCGACCGCGTTGATGTTCACTGGTTGCGGCGCAGAAAAATCCGGCGCCTCCTCCGGCAAAAAACGCATCATCACCAGCTTCACCATCATCGCTGATATGGCACGGGAAGTGGCGGGAACTGCCGCCGAGGTGGAATCCATCACCAAGCCAGGAGCCGAGATCCACGGCTATGAACCCACCCCCAAAGACATCGTCAAAGCCCAGCAGGCCGACCTCGTCCTGTGGAATGGGATGAACCTGGAGGTTTGGTTCGAGAAGTTTTTCCAAAACCTCAAGGACGTGCCCGGGGTGATCATCAGCGAAGGCATTGAGCCCATGGGGATCACCACCGGCCCCTACACCGGCAAGCCGAATCCGCACGCCTGGATGTCGCCGGCCAATGCCGCCATTTACGTGGAAAACATCCGGAAGGCGCTCGTGAAAATCGACCCCGCCAACGAATCCGTCTACACCGCCAACGCCGCGGCCTATACGGCTAAGATCAAGGCCCTCGACGAACCCGTCCGCCAGAAACTGGCTGGCATTCCTGAAGCCCGGCGCTGGCTGGTCACCAGCGAAGGGGCGTTTTCCTATCTTTGCCAGAACTATGGTCTGAAAGCCCTCTTCCTCTGGCCCATCAACGCCGATGCCCAGGGGACTCCCCAGCAGGTGAAGGCCGTCATCGATGGTGTGCGCGAACACCAGGTCCCCGTCGTCTTTTCCGAAAGCACCATCAGTCCCGAACCCATCAAACAAGTCGCCCGGGAAACCGGAGCCCGATACGGCGGCGTGCTTTATGTCGATTCCCTGACGGACTCCAACGGCCCGGCCCCGACGTATTTGAAATTGCTGGAAATCAATGCGGACACCATTCTGAAAGGCTTCTCCACCCAGCCATGAGTGATTCTCCCAATCCCCCTGCCCCGTTCCTGCACCTCGAGGTGCAGCAGGTTTCGGTGGTTTATTCCAATGGGCACCACGCCCTGCGAGACGCCACCTTTGCCCTGAGCGGCGGCACCATCTGCGCGTTGGTGGGAGTGAACGGGAGCGGCAAGTCCACCCTTTTCAAAAGCATCATGGGCTTCCTCCGCCCCTCGGGAGGCCAGGTCAGAATCAACGACCAACCGGTCGCGGCGGCCCTGAAACAACACCTCGTGGCCTACGTGCCGCAGGCCGAGGAAGTGGACTGGCAATTCCCCGTCAGCGTGTGGGATGTCGTCATGATGGGCCGCTATGGCGCCATGAATTTCCTGCGCATTCCCCGCGCTGCCGACAAGGCCGCCGTGGAGGAAAGTCTGCGCCGCGTCTCGATGTGGGACTTCCGTGACCGGCAGATCGGTGAACTGAGCGGTGGCCAGAAAAAACGCGTCTTCCTCGCGCGGGCCCTCGCGCAGGGCGGCCGCATTATTTTGTTGGATGAGCCCTTCACCGGCGTGGATGTCAAAACCGAGGAAGCCATCATCGACCTGCTCCGGGAACTCCGCACCGCTGGCTGTATCATGCTGGTCTCGACCCACAACCTCGGGAGCGTGCCGGAATTCTGCGACCAGGTCGTCCTGTTGAACCGCACCGTGCTCGCCAGTGGCCCCACCGCGGACGTCTTCACGGAGCAGAACCTGACCACGGCCTTCGGCGGTGTCCTCCGGCAATTCCACTTCGAGCACAGCACCATCCAGGAACACGACGGCCGCACCGTCCGTCTCCTGACTGACGACGAGCGTCCTCTCGTCTTCGGCAAGGACGGCCACCTTGAATACAAGGATCGCGAGGGACGGGAGGATTTGGTGCGGCAACGGGAAGAACAGGGAGGATGAGCCATCCCCTCATATAAATCACCCCCATGCCAGACTTTCTGACCCCGTTCCACTACGACTACATGCTGCGTGCCATCTGGGTGAGCGCGCTGGTCGGAGGCGTGTGTGGGTTTCTCTCATCCTTCATCACCTTGAAGGGCTGGTCCCTCATGGGGGATGCGTTGTCCCACGCGGTGGTGCCGGGGGTGGCGCTGGCACATTTGCTGAAGCTGCCCTTTGCCCTCGGGGCCTTTGTGGCGGGGTTGCTGGCATCGGGAGCGATGGCGCTGATCAAGGCGAAGAGCCGGATCCGGGAGGATGCCAGCATCGGGATTGTTTTCACTTCGTTTTTTGCCCTGGGATTGTTATTGATTTCACTGAATCCCGCCGGTGTGGACCGGAAGACGATCATCTTCGGGAATCTCCTCGGCATTCCTGACAAGGAAGTATGGCAACTGGTGATCATCAGTGCCGTGACCCTGCTGGTGGTGGGGCTGAAATGGCGGGATCTGATGTTGTTCTGTTTTGATCCGAATCAGGCCCGGACCATTGGCCTGCGCACCGGCCTGCTGCATCTGACCCTGCTCACGCTGCTGTCCGCCACGGCGGTGGCGGCGTTGCAGACGGTGGGTGCCATCCTGGTGGTGGCGATGCTGATCACCCCGGGCGCGACCGCGTATCTGCTCACCGACCGCTTCGGCGTCATGTTATGGATTTCGGCCGGACTGGGTGTGTTGACCTCGGTGCTGGGCGCTTATGGCAGTTATTTCTTCAACGGAGCTACCGGGGGCTGTATCGTCACCCTGCAGACGCTGTTTTTTCTGGCAGCGTTTTTGTTTGCTCCCAAACACGGCCTGCTCTCCGCCCGGCGGCGGGCGCGGATCAACCTCGAGGCTAAGATTCCGTCATGAACTTGCTTGAGCCGCTGCAATACCCGTTCATGCAGAGTGCTCTGCTGTTGGGTTCCGTGGTAGCCGCGCTGTGTGCGGTCCTTTCGTGTTTTGTCATCCTGAAGGGCTGGTCGCTGATGGGGGATGCGATTTCCCATGCGGTGCTGCCGGGGATTGTGCTGGCCTATTTGGCAGGATGGCCGCTGGCGGTAGGCGCGTTTTTGTCGGGGCTGCTGTGTTCCGTGGCCACCGGCTTCATCAAACAAAACAGCCGCGTGAAGGAGGATACGGTGTTAGGCGTGGTCTTTACAGGATTGTTTGCCTTCGGTCTGGTGCTGCACAGTCGAACGCAATCGGAACTGCATTTGGACCATATCCTCTTCGGTCATTTGCTGGGCATCGGTCCATTCTTCACTCTGAAGGTTATTGGTGAAAGCCCAGGAGCTGAATATGTTTGGTCACTGGATTTGGATTTTGGGTCTCTCGGGGGACAAGTGATTCTCGTGGGAATACTGGTCGCCGCCCTGTTACTGGTTCTACGGCGGGACTTGCTGTTGGTGTGTTTTGATCCCAACCACGCGCGGGTGTTGGCCCTGCCGGTGAAATTCCTGACCTATCTGCTGCTGGCACTGCTGGTGCTGGCCATCGTGGTTTCGCTGCAGGCGGTGGGGATCATCCTTGTGATCGCCATGCTGATCACTCCGGGATGCACCGCCTATCTGTGGACGGACCGTTTCGACCGGATGATGGTCATCTCGGTGGGTACTGCGGTGGCTTCCACCGTCCTCGGTATTTTGGCCAGCTACCATCTCGACGGCGACTCCGCCTCCTGCATTGTCCTCGCCCAATCGTTGGCCTTTGCGGCCTCGTTCCTCTTTGCGCCGAAGCATGGATGGCTGGCCTCGAAACGGCGCGCGGCGCGGAATTCCGCCTTTCCCTCCGCCGTGTCCTGAGCCAACACAGGCCATGCCCAAGGAAGATTATCTCGTGACCATCGGACTCGAAGTCCACTGCCAACTCCGCACCGCCAGCAAGATGTTCTGCGGCTGCCCAGTCCGTTACGGCGACGAGCCCAATACCCTTACCTGCCCCGTCTGCCTCGGTCTGCCCGGCGCCCTGCCCGTGCTGAATGCCGGGGCCATCGAGGGCACCATTCTCGCCGGGATGTGCCTCGGCTGCAGCACCCCGCCGCTCGTGAAATGGGATCGGAAGAGTTACTTCTACCCGGACATGCCGAAGAATTATCAAACCACCCAGTTCGATCTGCCGCTCTGTCTCGGTGGTGGGGTCCCGCTTTACGAAGCCGCCTATCCCAAGGACTGGCAGAAAAAAATCGTCCGGCCCAACCACACCATTGGCCTCACCCGCATCCACCTCGAGGAAGACGTCGGCAAGTCCACCCACCAGGCGGCTTACAGCACCCTCGATTTCAACCGGGCCGGCACCCCGTTGATGGAATTGGTCAGCGAACCGGAAATCGAAAGCGCCGAAGAAGCCGTGGCCTATATCTCCAGCCTGCGCCAGATCCTCATTTATGCCGATCTCAGCGATGCCGACATGGAAAAAGGCCAGATGCGCTGCGATGTGAACATCTCCCTCCGGCCGCACGGTCAGGAAAAACTCGGGGCCAAGATTGAGCTGAAGAACCTGAACAGTGTCAGCGCCATCCGCCGGGCCATTCATCACGAGATCGAACGCCAATCCGAGGAGTTGGACCTTGGCATCCCGCAGGTCCAATCGACCCGCCGCTGGGACGATGAACGCGGCGAAACCACCCTCATGCGCACCAAGGAAGACGCCCACGATTACCGGTATCTGCCCTGCCCCGATCTACTGCCGCTTCACACCGCCGAACTCATCGCTGCGGCCCGGAAACGCGTGCCCGAACTCCCTCACGAAAAGCGCGCCCGCTTTGTCAATGAAGGTGGCCTGACGGAATACGACGCCGGGGTCCTTGCCAGCGAGAAGCCACTCGCCGATTATTTTGAAGCCGCCGCCACGGGAGCCGGCAAGCCCAAAACCATTGCCAACTGGATCATCAACGATCTGCTCAGCGCCCTCAATGCCGCCAGTCTGACGTTTTCCGAAAACCCCGTGTCCGCCACCCATCTCCGCGAACTCGCTGCTTTGGTGGATGATGGCAAGATCAACAACGCCCAGGCCAAGGAGGTCTTCACCGAACTCTTCGCCACCGGCGCCGCCCCGGCTCAAATCGTCAAAACCAAAGGACTCGAACAAGTCAGCGACACCGGCTTCCTTGATGAAATCATCACCCAGGTCCTCGCTGCCAACGCCGAGGCTGTCGAGAAGATCAAAGCCGGCAACGACAAAGCCATCAACGCCCTCAAAGGCCAAGTCATGAAACTCAGCCAAGGCAAAGCCAACCCGAAGGTCGTCGGCGATTTGTTGGAGGCACGGTTGAAGGGGTGATTGCCACAGCGTTCACATCCGGTCCTTCTCTCTGGGCTGCAATCACCATCGGCAGCGTGCTCGCCATCATGGCCCTGCGTAGATGCCTTGGCCCTTGGAAATCAAAGCACATCCTTTCAGCGCTCGCACTTTTAACCATCCCCCTGCTGCTCGTTTTGATGAACAAAGGCGGATCCATGGACCATCAGCAGCACTTTGATGTTCCCCTGACCTACCAACAGGCCTCAAGTGAAGCGGAAATTGATTTTCCACTCCCACCTTCAAGCCATCACATCAACTATGCCGCATATGCAGATTGGCAGATAGCTGGAATGTTTGTCCGTTTTGAAGCACCGGCTGGAGATTGCCTCAGCCATGTGGAGACAGTGAAGGCTTGGTTCAACACCAGGCATGACCGCCGGATAATTTGGAAGAAGGACGAAATCAATGACTCCTCTCCGCCCATAGCCGCTTTCCGAGAAACGCGGTTAGGCTCTTTGCCGTGGTTTGATGTTCATCGCATCCGCAATGGCATCCACCTACATTCGCCTTCCAATCCTAATTTTTCGCAAATGTGGGTCGATTTGAATAACCAGGTTTTCTACTATTGGTGGACCAAGTAGGCTTGTTCGTGCTTTACCCCGGAACTTGGAAGACTCGATTCTTGAACTTGGATCTACGGGCACAACAAAACGGCAGCCGCTGCGGGCCGCCGTTTTGTTGAAGGGGATTTCTGTTGCCGGATTAGCGGGAGTAGAGTTCCACCACGAGCTGCTCGTTGACGATCGGGTCGATCTCTTCGCGGGAAGGGGATGCGATTGACGGTGCCGCCGAGTTTTTCCTTGTCCCGGACGACCTGATGGAAGCGCTGAGGCATACTCTGGCCCACTCCCCAGTCTGATTCAGGAAACGAGCGTTTTCCTGACACGCAATCCGAGATATCCCAGTGCCCCCAGGCTGAGGAAGGGACCAAGATACTTGAATTCCGGACTATAGTTGCTGCCGCCTTTGACCATGGCATCGCCCGGATCCTGTTTCAGATACACCACTTCCACATCAGGATTGGTGATGATTCCTTCAGCCCCGGCATTCTTGAAAAAACTGCTGCTCACACTGAAATCCTTGTTAAACTTCCGGCCTTCGGCAGTGAGATAGGTTATTTTGAGATTGTAGCTGCGGCCACGCCGCCCGGTGCGGTGTGATTCCCCTCCTTGGATCTCTCCCTTAACGGTGACGCCGTCTTTTTCGAAACTGTCCAAGTGCGCCCGATCCTTTGATCCCTCGGAATACATGACAATTCCCACTATAACAACGATCAGAGCGATGAGGATTGGTTTCATATCCTGCAAGTCAGTGACTGAAAATGCGTCAGGCTGCAAGAAAAATCATGAAACTCCATCTCCGCAGATAGCCGCGTCCCTGGAACCTATCCGTAAATTCAAAAACTCCATCCGGTCCCAGGCAGGATAGGCGGCCCTGCTGCTTAAATCGGGCGGCACTAAAGACCGGCCATGATAGGGTAGCCTGCGGAAAGACATGAAGCACCGCTCAGGCAACGGCCAGGAGCCGCTGGTCCAGAATTGTTGAGCAGCAGGCCATTCAGATCAAATTCCGGGCAGATTGATGGGTGAAGGCAAACTTGCTCCACAAAAAACGGCAGCCATTGCTGGCTGCCGTTTTTTGAAGGGGATTTCTGCTGCCGGATTAGCGGGAGTAAAGTTCCACCACGAGCTGCTCGTTGACGATCGGGTCGATCTCTTCGCGGGAAGGGATGCGATTGACGGTACCGCCGAGTTTTTCCTTGTCCTGGGTGACCCAGTCAGGAAGAGGCACGGCTTGGGTGAGGTCGAGAGCGCGGACGCCCATCTGCTGGGAACGGACCGCGCCTTTCATGGCGATGACGTCACCAGGGCGGCACTGGTAGGAAGGGATGTTGACCTTTTTGCCGTTCACGGTGACGTGACCATGGCCAACGTATTGGCGGGCGGCATTGCGGGAATTGGCGAGACCCATGCGGTAGATGACGTTGTCGAGGCGCAACTCCAGCATTTGGAGGAGGATGACACCGGTGATGCCACGGCGGCGGGAGGCTTCTTCGAAGAACTTGCGGAACTGCCGTTCCAGCATGCCGTATTGGTACTTAAGCTTCTGCTTTTCAGCGAGAGCCACCGCGTAGTCGGAGAGCTTTTTGCGTCCGCTGCGGGCGCCATGCTGGCCGGGAGCGAAATTGCGGCGTTCCATGGCTTTGGAGGGGCCAAAGATGGCGACTCCGAAGCGGCGGCTGATTTTGTCCTTAGGACCCGTGTAACGTGCCATTTGAGTAGTAAGTCTGATTTAAAAGGTGAAAGACGGGACTAGACGCGGCGGGCTTTGGGAGGCCGGCAGCCGTTGTGAGGAACGGGGGTGACATCCTTGATGGCAAGGACTTCGACGCCAAGGGCCTGAACAGCACGCACGGCTGACTCACGGCCTGAGCCGGGGCCTTTGACACGGACTTCAGCTTCGCGCAGGCCGTGGCCCATGGCTTGGCGGCAGGCGTCCTGGGACACCATCTGGGCGGCGTAGGCGGTGCTCTTGCGGCTGCCTTTGAAACCCATCTTGCCAGCGCTGGACCAGCCGATCACGTTGCCCTTGAGGTCGGTAACGGTGACGAGGGTGTTATTGAAAGTGGAAACGACGTGAACGATGCCGGAAGTGACGTTCTTGGAGCCCTTGGCTTTGACGATCTTCGGTTGGTTGTCACCGGAGGGGTCGAGCAGCAATTTGACGGCTTCCTTGGAAGCAGCGGCCGAAGCGGCAGCTTTTTCTTCAGCGGTCTGCGCTGGAGCAGCCACCGGCGCGGGGGCGGCCACTGGAGCGGGGGCGGCGGTTTCCGCCGGTTTGAGAGAATCTTCAGCCATAAGGATCTTGGGAAAAGGAATAGGAGGACGTTATTTCTTGGTGGCCTTGCGTTGAACACCCACGGTGCGGCGGGGGCCTTTGCGGGTGCGTCCATTGGTTTTGGTGCGCTGACCGCGGACTGGCAGTCCTTTGCGGTGGCGGGTGCCGCGGTAGCAGTTGATCTGCTGGAGGCGCTTCAGATTGATCTGAATCTCCCGGCGGAGGTCACCTTCGATGGTGATGCCATTGGCCTGAATGATCTGGATGATGGCGCTCAGTTGCTCGTTGGAGAGTTCACCAGCCCGCGTATTGGGGTCGATGTTGGCCTGGCCAAGAATTTTGCGGGCGAGGGAAGGACCCACGCCATAAATGTAAGGAAGAGAAGCTTCAATACGCTTCTCGTTGGGGATATCGACGCCGAGCAGTCTGGCCATGGGATAAGGGGATGAGGATCAGAGGGGAAAAAGAATCAACCTTGGCGCTGTTTGTGGCGCGGGTTCTTGCAGATGACGCGCACGACTCCTTCCCGGCGCACGATGCGGCAGGATTCGCAGAGTTGCTTGACGGAAGGACGGACTTTCATGGATGCGGAGTTGGACGGAAGGTGAGGTAGGAGACCCCGGTCGTTGCTCGGCATTTTACCTCTGGATCGAGGAAAACAAAGCATCGCCACCCCAAGACTGGGGCGGAGGGGCAGGATTCGTAACACACTGAGGGCGGTTGGCAAGGCTCGATGTGTACTTTTTTAAAGCTGGCTTCTGCCTCATGCCTCAAGGGGAAGGAGTCCGCCATCGGCCATCACGAGGCGGCCGGGAATCTGCGCCGCGATCTCTGAGCTGTGGGTGACGAGGACGATGGTGGCCAAGCCTCCGCGATGCACCGTATGGAAGAGGTCCATGACGCGGGCCGCATTGCTGGAATCAAGATTCCCCGTGGGCTCATCTGCCAGCAGCAGCCGGGGACGGTGGACCAGAGCCCGCGCCACCGCGGCCCGCTGGAGTTCGCCCCCGCTGACCTCGTGGGGAAGCCGGGCTGATTTTTCGGAGAGGCCGGCGAGGGCCAGCAACTCCACGCCGCGGATGGTGGCGGCCGCCCGGCCCATGCCCGCAAGAATGAGGGGCAGCGCGACATTTTCCAGCAGGTTCATCCCGGGCAACAGGTGGAAGAACTGGAATACAATGCCCACCGTTTCGCGGCGGTATCGGGTTCGCTGGGCCTCGCTGGCCTGGTGAAGGAGGATGCCATCAACCTCCACCTCCCCTTCATCCGGCTGGTCGAGGGCTCCGAGCAGATGGAGCAGGGTGCTCTTGCCGCAGCCACTGGGGCCGGTGATGGCGGTCATGCTGCCAGCCGCAAGGTTGAGGGAAAATTGGCTCAGCGCACGGACCGGGCGGCCACTGCTTTCAAGATAGGTGCGGCTGACATTTTGAAGACGGATCATGGTTTACGGAATGGGGGACACGCTTGTCCTTGCAGGAAAAGCAGGTGGCGCAGGCAGGGGGACACTCTGCCGGGATGGAGTCGTGCACATTACTTTACCCGTACAAATCTGAATTGTTACGCCCGCCAGAGCAAAAAGATATCTGCCGGCCGCCTTCCGGTGCTGACTTTGGCCAATTCATTGAATTGGTTCGTCCGCCTCAGCAGGATCCGCGGGGAGCGGCCCTTATTTCCTCATTTAAAATAGCGGCGCAGCACTTTTTGCTCTGACGGCAGTAATTGGTCCCTCCAAACGGCCTCGCCCCCGCCGGCAGGGACAGCGAGGGCCCCCCCGGCTGACGGCCCCTCCGGTGCTTTTTCCAGATGGTGCTCAATATCACTGGTGCCCAGGTGATCTCCCGGCAACGAACGGCTCAAATCCCGGCTCTCGATTTCTTCAAGCTGGTCCGTGCCCAGGTCCGTGGCTTTCTGTTCGAAGGTCAGAGGCCCGGTGCCCGGTCCACGGTTCAGGCCGCCGCGTCCCATGCCTTCGCCCTCCTGGCCTTGTCCAGCGCCCTGTCCATTTCCTCCACCGGGTTTGCCATCGAGCAGTTCCTGCAGCGCCTGCGAGGCCCCGTTGCCCTCCTGACCGCTGCCGTTTCCCTGGCAGCTTTTGCAGGCGGCCGATTTGGCCTGGAGATTGGCCAGCATCTTCTTCAGCTGTTCAGGGTCGAGCTCCTTCAACCTGGAGGGATCCAGTTGGCTGAGCTGCTGCTGCAATGATTCACTGGTCCCCATGGACGAATTCCTGATCCCCTCCACCGATGCCCGGAAATCCCCTTCCAGCTGCTGGCGGGCCGAAGGGGTGAGGCTGGAATCGTATTTTTCCAAACTCCGGGCCGACTGGGCGGCGGCCTGAAGGTGGCTGCCCAGATTCCCCGCAGCATCACTCAGGGACGTTTCCAAGGCATCGGCTGCTTCCAGACCATGATGGCTGTAAAAATCCCCGGGAGGCTGCGCCAGCAGGGCATTCAATTTTTCCCTGGCTTTTTCGAGCGCGGCGGGATCCACGAGTTCCTCCTTCTGCAAGGAATTGATAATGGACTCCGCCCGGGCGAGCGCCAAGGGAGGCGGGAGTTCAGTCTGCGATCCGGTCCGGGGCAGAGGCAGCAGGAATGCAAACGCCAGGCAAGCCGCAGTCAGCAACGCCGGGCCCAATAACCAAGGGCCCCGGAAGGATAAACCATCATCGACCCGATCGGGCACCGGCGGCCAGGCCGTCACCCCCAAGGCGGCGGCGCTGAGGGCATTATTCAGTTTCAGCCGGGCTTCCAGCAGCACTAATCCATCCGCTGGCCGGGCGAATCCGGACCGCGCGGCCAGCCAGCATCCCAAACCAGCCAATCCATAGACAGCCGCAAGGCTGAGAGTCACCTGGCCCGCCGGCAATTCTGCGCCCCGGCTGCGCAGCCAGATCAGCACCCCCATGGCGATCAATCCGAGGGCGGCCACCCATGGGGCAAACGCCTGCAGCCACCATGCGGCATTGAGCCGCCTTGCGGTGCGGGAGGCATGCTGATGCCAATGGGAGGCAGGGGAAGTGGTCCGGTCCATGGAGCTACTTTGAGAACGTGGCCCATCCGCATCCCGATGCCAAGCATTGTTCTGCGCCTGTTTCCCTCCATAAAAAAGCGTCCCGGTCAGAAAACTGACCGGGACGACAGGAATTTGTGATTTGGAATGGAACGAAAGGGCGCAGAGAAACGTTCCGGTGGGCTGACGATCCGTTACACCACCGCCACAATGGGCTCAGGGGGGGTCAGGGCATCCTTGAGCTTTTCCAAGCCACGGTATTCCTTGGCATTTTTTTCAACCATTCCCCGGGAAACGAGGTTTTGAAGTTTTTCATAGGCCCGCAGGCGCAGCATCTCCTCCCCGCCACTCACGGCGTTCCTGAGTTTCAGGCACTCATAAACTGCTTCAAACAGGCTGTTAAAATTATAGACCTTCGGTAAAAGAAGGGCAGCTACGAGTTCATCAGTGACATGATCGGGCAGACGACGGGAGAACCTGGTTCGTTTGGTGGTAGCCATAGGATGATGAGTTTAGCACACTTATGCAATCCTGCGACCGATTTCGTGAATTTATCCTAAGGTTTTCTTGATTCTGAGAAACCAAGGACTCATTTGCGAAGATTACCCGGTGACTTTTTTGTTTCATATCCATTCATTCACCCAATTGGGCATGAAAATTTGATTCAATATGGAAAGTCAATTAAAAGTTTGGGAGGATTGCGGGCAAATGCCCCCTATTCCCCAAACGGCGGGGTTCTCCCGGTTCCCCTGCTGAGCAGAGCTGCCAACTACCGCACTTGGACAGGTGGGGCCTCCTCGCGGCGGGGCACGGGGGGCAATTCGCTGCGGCGGGGCACCAGGGATGGGGAGTTGGGGCTTCCTGGTGAATCGCCGGGGGGCAGTTCTTTGCGGGGAAGTTCGCCCTTCGGAGGAGGCTCCAACGTGGGAGGAGGGTCCGCTCCGTCATCAAATCCCCCGATGCACTTCACGCCCTCGCGGCTGATTTCAAAGGCCTCAATGCTGCAGGGATAGAGGGAGTCCGCCTGCTCATCGATGATTTTCTGTCCGAAGGCTTGGAAACCTCCAAAGTTTCTGGAAAACAAGTAAACAGTGTTGCGGTCCGGCATCAAAGCCACCATCCGCTCCCCCAGAAACCCCTGAAACAGCGGAACCATCCTCGGCGAAAGCACCACACTGGCCGTAAATGGGCGATCACTCTTCAGTTTCACATAGGCAATCTGCCCTGCCTGGTCACGCGCTACGATGGGCTTGATGGAAACCAGCAACCGGGTGGCGGCCGCCATTGATTTTTCCATAAACCGGTCCCAATCCAACCCGGCGGCGGCGAATTCCTCCTTCGAATAATGGGTCAGACCCAACACCGCATCCTCGCGCGCCGGCACAATGACGGTGCGTTTCGATTCCGGCAGTGGCCGGGCCAGCGCGGTCCGCAACGCCACCGGCTCCAATGCGGCCACCACCGGTTCCATGGTCACGCCGGACTGAGCCCGTGACACGTCCATGCCCACCAGCCACACTGCGGCCAAGCTCCAGAAAAAGTGCCATTTCATGGGAAAAGACAGGCACCCGAATCCCCCGACTTGCAAGTCCAGGAAAAAGTCTCTTTGGAAAGAGCTTCAGGGCCGATGGGGTCTTCTTAAATCCCACACCTGGCAAAATTGGACCGGGGGGACAGGCAAGTCCACCACACCCACCCGGCAAAACCCACCTGCAACGGCAGCCGCAACCAAAGCACCCAAGGTGCTATCGCCACCGGCGCGTCCGGCCAGCCATGCCACGCCAGGTGCAGATTCGCCGGGAAAACCGCCAGCAGCAATCCCAGCAGGCCCCACGCGGCGGCCCGCCGGACGTGCGGCATCAGCACCCCGATTCCACCCGCAACCTCCGCCGCGCCTGCCACCTTTTGCAGGATTTCCGGCCACGGCACCCACGGCGGCATCATGGTCAGATACACCGCCGGATCGCGGAAATGATTCAGGCCGGCGACGATAAAAAACAGCGCCAGCAGCCAGCGGGCGATCACAAGGACGGTCATGCCACAGCTACGCGCCCCGACGCGGGCGGGTCTATTTTCCATGGGACCAAATCAATAACGGATGCTCCCCGGCCAGCACCGCCCCCGCTGCTGGTTCCAGTTTCAGGGGTTTCCCCCCGCCCGCCGTCAAAGGCATCCGCTCCGCCTTCATCCATGCTCCGCCCCCTGCCGGCAAAGCCACCGCGCCTTCTCCGGTCGCCCGCCACACCGCCAGAATCACGGGTTCCCCCGCCTTTTCCGGAACAAACTCATAGACATACCCTTCTGTCAGGGAGGCCTGCACGATCCGGCTGAACCGGTAGTCCCGCAGGTGCTGCAGCATCCAGGCCACGGCATGATAGGCCGGCTTGGGTTCGTAATTCCGCGTCAGCCCCGAAGCCGCATGGAAGCTGTACTTGTCCTCATCATTGAAAAAGAAAACGAAGGCTTTCTCCACGCCCATGCCGGCAAACAGGAAAAAGGAACGCACCAGCCACATCGCCTGTTCCTCATCGGTGGAATCCATGAACTTCGCATCCGGCCCCTCCGCCGGCGGAGCCTGACTGCTCGCGTCCCAGCCGAATTCCGAAACCCACACCGCCTTCCCCGCCGCATGACGGTCGCGCCACTGCAGCAGATCCCGGACACTGGAAAGATAGGGCACCGCCGGATTTTCCGGATAGGTGCGCCGCCAGGTCGGCCATTGATCCTGGATCGCATACCGGTGGATCCGGAGCACATCGTAAAGCTCCCCCATGTCCTTGAAAAGATCCGCCGCTTTCCAATAACGGTCACTCTTCCCCGCCTCCACATTGCACGAGGCGATCTTCAGTTCTGAATCCCCCGCACGGATGCCCCGCGCCATCGCGGAAAACACCTGCTGCCATGCTGCATCTTCATAAAGCCCCGGCTCGTTGCCGATCTCCACGACCTCCACCATGGGCCACTTGCCCCCCGGTCCAAAGTGCTGGGCAAAACTCCTTCCGTAGGCTTGTGCGTCCTTCACCGGATCTTTCCACTGTTTGCCCAATTCATCGATGTTCAGGCACACGCTGATCTTCAGCCCCTGCTTCCGCCATGACCCATACACCGTTTCCCAAGAGACCCGGTTCTTGGCAAAAGGCCACTCCGGCAGCACGCTGGTGTCCTCCCCCAAATCCCATCCCGCCGGATGATAGTCCCGCACCCAGCCGCAGACCGGTTGGTAGAGCTCCGGTTTGAAATTCACGGTGTGCCCGCACAATCCGACAAAATCCCGGAACAAGGGGGCTTCCCCCGCGTGGATGGGGCCAGTCCAGACGGCCAGCAGGAGGATCAGTCGCCACATTTTCATGCCGCCCCCTCTAACAGTCCACTCCGGCTTTGGCAACCCTATGAAATCCGTAAAGCATTCCCCGGCTCCCCGGCTTTCAATCTTCCCCGCAGGCCCACCCGCCAATCAGTTGCGCTTCCGGAAGAGTCGGATCATCGTCCTGCAGCGCCACCGGGGCTCCTTGCTCCTGCCCGCCACTTCCTTCTCTGCTCCACTGCACGAACCATCAGCATTCCGCCGTCTCCTGCCATGGAATCCATCCCCTTCTATTTTGACAGTGTCCACGGGGGCCTCAGCAGTTGCGCCGGTCTGCTGCATGTCACCCGGGAGGGTTTCCGCTGCGAATATCGTGTCGATCTGGGAGGTCTGGGTCTGAAGACGGACGCCAAGGAGGCCTTGGTCGCGCTGGATGAAATCGCATCCATAGAATACAGGCGTGGCTGGTTCAGAGGGAAAGCCGTGATCCGGCCGAAGAGCCTCAAGCTGTTGGACCGGTTTCCCACTTCGGGGGATGACTCGATTGTGTTATACTTCAAGCGGAAGGACCGGTCGCTGGCAGGATATCTGATGTCGGAAATTGCCCTCAAACTCTCCCAGAGCCGGTTGGATTTCTAAAGTTCCAGCCACCGCACCGGAACCCCGCGCTGCGGCTACGTTTTCCGCTTCGTCCACCGGTTCACCGGTTTTTCCAGCGGCGGCAGCCCCATCACCTCGCGGTAAGTCTTGAAATGCACCTTGCACACCCGTGGCAGAAAATCCACGCCCCGCGCCGCGAGGATTTGTTTGGCCACCGGCTTCACGATGGTCGCTCCACGCGGCAGGGTGATCCCCAACCGCGCCGAAGCCTCAGCCATCCAGTCAATAAACCGCTCCCGCGCCAGAATCGATGCCGCCGCCACCGCAACATCACTCTCCCCTTTGGTGCGTTGATCCAGCTGGATCTGCTTCCCCCCCGGACCCAGCGCCTTTTTAAGCACACTCTCATGAGCGAACTGGTCGCTCAACGCGCGGGGACAATGGGGCCGCTGTTTCAGCAACTGCTCAATCACGGTGCTGTGCCCCCATGCCAACAACCGGTTCAGATTGCCCGCCTCGCCATAAAGATGATTGTAACGTTCCGGCCCCAGGCTCACAATCTCATAGGCAACACCCGGCGTGCTGCGCACCACCTCCGCCAGCGAACGGATCTTCGCATCCGATCCGATCGCCTTGCTGTCCTGTACCCCCGCCGCGATCAATTCCCGCGCAATCTCCGCATCGGTATAAACTCCCGCAATCACCAGCGGGCCGAAAAAATCCCCCTTCCCGCTCTCATCGATCCCAAAGTGGGGGGAAAACATTTCCGCCTGGGTCACCTCCTCATAACCCAATTCCGCGACGCCCAGCACCTCCGGCTCCAGGATGAATTCGACAAACTCCCCCAAGCCCTTCCCCTGCACCACCACCTTCGGCCCTTTTTCATAGACCACCACGTTCACCGAATCCTTTTTCGCCGCAAAGATCGCCCACTCCTTCTTCTCAAAGGCAAATCCCCGCTCTTCCAGAATTCCACGAAGTTTCCGCACCTGCTCCATCGTCAGGGGTTTGGTATAAGTATTCGGCACCGGCATCTTCTCAGGCTGGCACACCTCCGCGGCGGTGCGAGGGGAAAGCGGCGGGAAGCTTTCCTATCATTTCCGAGCACAGGGGTCAACGGGGCCCCTTCCCTGAAGGTGCCTTGAGCAGGAGCTGGCAGTCACTCGAAGCGGGCTTCCGTAAAGTCGATTTGGTAAATCATGCCTTCGTATCCGATGGCGTAAAGTCGGCCCGCTTCATCCTCGCTGAACGAAACGACCCGTTGCGGCACGGTGCCGATCTGGCGGGCCGTTTTCAAAATACCGTTTTCCAGCGTCAGCCCGAAGAGTCGCTTGGAAGTGTAATCCGCGCAGACATACACGCCGTAGAAGGAAGAGTTTTTGTCGCCGCGGTAAACCTGTCCACCGGTGATCGAATTGCCATATTTCCGCCGGTAGGCAAAGACGGGTTTGGCGAACGTCACGCCCTCCCTCCGGAACTGGTTGGAGAACGGTTCAAAACCCTCGAACACGTTCCATCCATAGTTTTCCCCGCGGCGGATGATGTCCACCTCCTCCACCCGGTCCTGCCCCACATCGGCCAGCCAGAGATTGCCCGTGAGCCGGTCGAAGCAGAAGCGCCAGGGATTGCGCAAACCATAGGCCCAGATTTCCGGCCGCACGCCCGGTTGGCCGGTGAACGGGTTATCCTTCGGAATCGCATAAGCCAGGCCGGCTTCGGCATGGTCCACATCAATACGCATCATTTTTCCCAGCAACAGCTGGAGATTCTGCGCGTGCCCGTTAGGATCGTGGTGTGGTCCGGTGTCCCCCATCACGATGTAGAGGAAGCCATCCGGTCCAAATAAAAGGCAGCCGCCGCTGTGATCCTCAGCCACACTGGCGATCTTCAGGATGAGGCGGGGTGCCAGGCCGGAGTCGCCTTTGTAGTCCGCGTCGAACTGCTTTTCGACGATGTGGGTCGTGACTTTCCCCTCCTCCAGAACCTGGTAAAAAAGATAATACTTCCGGTTCTCCAGGAACCTCGGATGAAAAGTCATGTCGAGCAATCCATTTGGGCCACGCTCACTGAAGACTTCCCCCGGGAGATCGGCAAACAGCGTTTTTACCTCACCGGCGGCGGTTTTTTCCACCCTCCAGATCATTCCTTTTTGATGCAGGACGAAAAACACATTCCCGGATCCGGGGAGTTGATGAAGAGAAGTCAGGCCGCTCTCCACCTTGGAGCGCGGGAGTTTGAATTCAGTGGTGAAGAACGGCTGGACCTTCACCGGTTTGGCCAGTTGCGGGAGGTCACGAGGCATCCCGTGATCGCTCACCAGGGTGGATTCCGCCTGCTTCAAGGTGGTCAGGTATTCAATGACATCGTTGAATTCCTGCACCGTGAGATTCGCATGGAGTCCCTCGGGCATCAACGAAAGGGGAAGCCCCGATTGTGCTTTGATCTCGGCAATTGCGATCGAAACCAACTTTCCGTCCACCCCCATCAGTTGCACTCCGGCGTCTGTTTTCTGTTTCAGCGTCCCTTGAAACAGGGCTCCTGCTTTCGTTTCCACCACGATGGTGCCGTAGCCCGGAGCGATGGTGGAAGAGGGATGGAGCACCGCTTCCACGAGATCGCGCCGCCCGAAGGCGTCCCCGGCCGAGAACAGATCGGGCCCCGCTCTGCTGGCGCTGCCATCCACCGAATGGCAATTCGCGCAGATCAGCTTTTGATCGTTGAAAAGCGCTTTGCCGCGTGCGGCATCCCCTTCGTGAGTGAGCGCATGTCTGCGGTAGGCTTCCACGTCCTTCACCTGGGCGGAGGCAGAAATTGCGGCAATTCCCAGAAAGGCGGTGAGCAGAGGAATTGCGGAGCGAGAGCAGGGCATGACTTTCATGGGACTCCCGAAAGGGGGAATTTGGCCAGGGACTTGTCAACACCCTAAACCGCGCCGATGGGAGTATCCGTGCGGCACATTGTCTTCGGTGCCTCCGAATGACCAGAGAAGCGGCAGAACAACCAAACGCTGTGCCTTCATGAACATGAGATTCCAATTCCAACGCATCATAATCCCAAGCCCGATGCGTGGCGTCCGGCGGGCTGGATTTTGTTTTGCCCTCAGCAGCGGCGCTCTGACCGCCGGAGCATTCACTCTGGCGGATGCGGACACGATGTTCGAAGCCCACACCAAAGCCTTCTATGAGGAGAAGGACGGACACGCCTGGTTCAAGGAATCCACGGAAGGAGGCAAGGTCTCCTATTGGATGCGGGCGGAGCAACTGGAGATGGTGCTGGACGCCTACGAACGCACCAGGAAACCGGAACAGATGGAGATGTTCACCAAACTGTTTCACGGATTCCTCGTGGACCATGGCAAAACCTGGGAGCATAATGAATTCAATGACGACATCATGTGGATGGTGATCGCCTGCACCCGGGGTCATCTGCTCAGCGGCAAACCGGAGTTTCTGGACACGGCCCGGAAAAATTTTGATTTGTGTTACTCGAGGGCAATTTCACCGGACCTCGGCGGCGGCCTGTGGTGGAAGACCAACAACCGGTCGAAGAATGCCTGCGTAAATGGCCCCGGGGCCATCGCCGCTTTTCTGCTGCACAAAGCGACAGGTGAGGAGCATTATCTCACCAAATCCAAGGAGCTTTTCGCCTGGCTGCGGGCCACTTTGTTTGATCCCGCCACCGGCCGGATTTCCGATGCTATCAACCTTGGCGGACGCATCAACCGCATGGCGCTCACTTACAATCAGGGGACTTTCGTCGGCGCGGCCCATCTGTTGGGTCAGTACGACGACGCCAAACTGGCGGCGGCTTTCACCATGAATGAGCTGTGCCGTGAGGGATATTTCCCCCGCGCCGGCGAAAAAGGCGACGGCGGTGGGTTCAATGGGATCGGGGCGCGGTGGATCGCCCGGTTTATGAAGGACCGGAACGAACTCAGCACCTTCGGGCCGTGGCTGCAAAAAAACGCCGAAGCCGCGTGGCAGGCCCGCCGCGCTTCCGACAACCTGACCTGGCCGCGCTGGCCGCAGCCCACGCCGGAGGGAGTGCGGTATTCCTGGGGATCCAGCAGCGCGGTGGTGCTGCTGCAGGTGACTCCCCCGCCGGATCCCGTCAAACCGGAGAATGCGCCGTGAGACTGACGTCAACCAACCGTTCTAAAGGAAACGGCAACGATCCTCCCATGAACCGAAGAATCCCATACCAGACGATGTTCGGGATGCTTTGCGTCCTGGCCTGGGTTTCCGCGGGAGAGGCCGCGCTGCCCAAACCGAAGAAAAAGACCGGCCATGAGGTGTGGTGGTCGCTGAAACAGGTCGTGCGGCCAGCAGTGCCCGATGGTCCGGAATCCAATCCGATAGATCGTTTTGTCCACGAGGAAATCAAAAATCGTGGTCTCCAGACGGTGGGGGCGGCGGACAAGTTATCGCTGCTGCGCCGCGTCCATCTGGACCTGATCGGGATTCCCCCTTCGCCGGCGCAGCAGGAAGCGTTTCTGGCGGATGACTCGGCGGACGCTTATGAAAAAGTGGTGGACCGGCTCCTGGCAGATGAGCAGCATGCGGTCCGTTATGCCCGGCATTGGCTGGACGTGTTGCGTTATGCCGATACGGACGAGCGCATGACTGCCGCGCCGGGAATTTATTTGTGGCGGGATTGGGTCATCAACGCCCTGCACGACGATGTGCCCTACGATCAGTTCGTGCAGCTCCAGCTCACCGGACGCCGCGCCCACGAGCGCACCCAGATGTCGGCCACAGGATTCCGTTCCCGCAAAGAACCGCGGCCCGGCGATCAGTTTGCCCTCGGGTTTCTGGCGCGGGGCACGGGCGAAAATCCCCAGGACCTCGCGATCTCCGCCGTGGACACGGTTTCGACGGCTTTCATGGGCATGACGGTGGGCTGTGCGAAATGTCATGACCATTTGGCGGACCCGATTCTGCAAAAGGATTTTTACGCGATGAAGGCGTTGTTTGATCCGTTGGTCTTGCGGAAAGTCACCCTCGCCAGCGCCGCAGAATTGATCGCGAGCGGCAAAGCGATGGCGGAAGCGGAGAGGAAGCGGGCTCCTCTCGAAAAGGCGGTGAACGATTTCGCCGCACCCTACAAAGCGAAACTTTACGAGGAGCGTGTCCTGATGCTGCCCACCGAAGCACAGGCGGTCATCAGGAAGCCGGAAAAACAGCGGTCCCTCGCCGAGCAGAAAATCGCCGACGACTATTTCCCCATCCTCCGCATCGATGGCGACAAGCTCAACGAAGCGATGCCGGAAGAAGCGCGGCGGCAATATCAGGAATTGGAACGAAAGCTGAATGCGGAGGGAGGCGACAAAGGCCGCCGGGGACCGGTGATTCCGTTTTTCTACACCTTGGAAGTGGATCGTCTGCGTGAACAGGAGAAAAGCTACATCCTCACCAGCGGCGATCCGCTACGGCCCGAGTTGGATCGTGAGGTCAAGCCGGGCTGGCCCTTTGCCAAAGAGGAACCGGATTTCCGTGACGGGCGCATCGAGGCCTTTGCGGACTGGCTCACGGCCCCGGAAAACCCGCTGTTCGCCCGCGTCGCGGTGAACCGGTTATGGCAATGGCATTTTGGTGAAGGGTTATTGAAGAGCGCGAGCGATTTCGGAGAGTTTGGCGGCAGCCCGTCACACCCGGCCCTGCTGGATTGGCTGGCGGCGGAGTTTGCGCAAAGCGGATTCAGCATGAAACGCATGCACCGGCTGATGGTCACTTCGCAGGCTTACCAACGGGCCTCGGAGGCCGGTGAGGCCTTTGCCGAAAGCCAGAGAATCGATCCAGGCAACACCACCCTGTGGCACTTCCGGCTGCAACGTCTGGCCGCGGAGCCGGTTTGGGATTCCATGCACGCCGCAGCCGGCGGGCTGGATTTGAAAGTGGGGGGACCGTCCTTCAGCACGGGGGAAGGCGGCGGCGGAAACCGTCACCGCAATGAATCAGACCATGAGGGAAATCCGACGGCAAAACGGCGCGGAGCCTATCTGATCCGCGGCTATTCGCCCAGCCGCGAGGTCACGCCGAACTTTCTGCAGGCGTTTGATGTGGACGATGGACGAGCCCCCTGCCCGGTGCGCACTCAAACAGTCACGGCTCCGCAGGCGTTGTTTTTGATGAACAGCCCCGACGTGGATAAAGCGTGCGGAGCTCTTGCGGCCCGCCTCCAGAAGGAATCCGCCGGCGACCTGCCTGCAGCAGTGGATCTCGCCTACCGGATGACCCTCGCCCGCCCGCCTTCGGAGAAGGAGAAAAACAACGCCCTCTCCTATTTGGAAAATGATCCCGCACGGCTGAAGGAGTTGTCGTGGCTGCTCTTCAACCTTGATGAATTCATTTATGTCAGGTAATCCCCCCACATCCAGGATCTATCCCTGCGGCCGCATCGCCCGGCGTGATTTTATCCACCAGATTGGCGGCGGATTCTTCGGCCTCGCCCTCGGCGGGCTGTGGGCGGAAGCGGGCGAAATCAAGCAAGTTGCCCTCGGGCCGCATCACGTGGCCAAGGCCAAGTCCGTCATTTTCCTGTTCATGTGCGGCGGGGTCAGCCACATCGACACCTTCGATCCCAAAGACAACAAATGGGCTGGAAAATTCATCGATGCGGTCGGATTCGGTGACAATCAGGCCGCCATGAAACGCCCGGTGATTCCCTGCCTGCGCACCTTCACGCGTCATGGCAAATCGGGCATTCCGGTTTCAGACTGGTTTCCGCACGTGGGCGGCGTGATCGATGACATCGCGGTCGTCCGCTCGATGTGGTGCCACGAAGGCAATCACTTTCCCGCCGTGATCGAAACCCAAACCGGCCACCGCGGACGGGCTTTTGACAATCCGGCTTTCGGGAGCTGGGTTTCCTATGCGCTGGGCAGTGCCAACAAAAACCTGCCAACCTTTGTGAATCTCGGCCGGCCGTCCTCACCGATCCAACTGACCGGCGGTTACCTCGGCGCATCCGTGGCCGCGACTCCGTTCCAGGCAGGGGAAACGCCGATCCCCAATCTATATCCACCCCGCGGCGGATCGGCCGCCGAGCGCGACCGGCAGATGCAGGTGCTGCAAACCATGAACCAGGAGTTCCGCGAACGTTATGCGGTCAATTCCGATATCCAGGCGCGCGCCAAGGCGTACGAACTGGCCGCGCGCATGCAGCTTTCCGCCCCTGAAGCGGTGGATTTTTCTTACGAGCCCGATCATGTGAAGGCCCTTTACGGCATTGATCAAAAGGAAACGGAGGAGTTCGGCAAACAACTGCTGCTGGCCCGCCGATTGGCCGAAAAAGGCGTCCGTTTCATCCAGATTTGCCACGCCGGCGGCGGCAATGGGGCGTGGGATTCCCACGGCGACATGAAGGCCCACGGTCCGCTGTGCCACGCCACCATTCTGCATCAACTCGGCCTCAATCATAACAAAATGGAAATACAAACCCTCGGACGGACGATGCGTCTGATTGAGGACGGCAGCCCGATCCGGCCCATCATCGCCTGAGGCCGGCAGGGGCACCATGAAAGCTTGTTTCCCCCTTCCTTCCTGCTACTCTCCCGCCATGAAATTCCTGCCTGTTTTTCTCTCCAGTCTCCTTGCCCTGAGCGGCGCAGCATATGCCGCCGAAACCAGCCTGATCGCTGACGGCGCCAAAGTCGAAGTGCTGAGCGAGGGTTACCTCTTCACCGAGGGCCCCGCGGTGGATCGGGATGGCAATGTGTTCTTCACCGACCAGCCCAACGACCGCATCGTCAAATACAATGCTGAGGATGGTTCGTTCTCCGACTGGCTCAAACCGGCGGGCCGCAGCAATGGGACCCGTTTTGACCAAGCGGGAAATCTGCTGGCCTGCGCCGACGGGGAGAACCAGCTTTGGTCGATTTCCCCTGACAAAAAAGTCACGGTGCTGATCCGCGATTTCGGCGGCAAGCTCCTGAACGGCCCGAACGACCTTTGGATCCGTCCGGACGGACATCTGTATTTCACCGATCCGCTTTACCAAAGGGACTACTGGCAGCGCGACAAGGCGATGCAGCAGCCGGGAAAATACGTCTATTTCTTCGACATGAAAAATAAGACGGCGACCCCCGTGGCGCTGGATTTGAAGGAACCGAACGGCATCATCGGGACGCCCGATGGAAAGCTGCTCTACGTTTCCGATATCGGATCCCGCAAAACCTATTCCTATTCCATCAATGCCGACGGCACGCTGGGGAATAAAACGCTGTTCTGCGAAATGGGTTCGGACGGCATGACGATCGATGTTGAAGGAAACGTTTATCTTACCGGCAAAGGCGTCACCGTGTTCGACAAAACCGGAAAGAAGCTGACCAACATCCCGATTTCCGAACCGTGGACTGGCAATGTGACCTTCGCCGGCAAGAACCGTGATTTGCTGTTCATCACGGCCAGCAAAAAGGTGTTCGGCGTCAGGATGCGGGTGAAGGGTGCCTACTGAAGCCGACCATGGAAATTTCCTATATGCTCCCTTCCTTCCAGCAACTCGCGGTTCTTTCCTTGGTGGCTGCTGTCCTCCAGGGATCAGCCCAGGCTCAGACTTTGAAACGGGTTGAACAGGCCGAGTTTGGAAAAGCCCAGGACGGTTCGGTGGTGAAGCTGATCACTCTGCGGAATGCCAAAGGCATGAGCGCCGAAATCATTACCTATGGGGCGATCATCAAGCAGCTTCAAGCCCCCGACCGGGAGGGGAAGTTCACCAACATTCTGCTCACCACGGACAGCCTGGAAAAGTTCGAGCGGTTCAACGGCGCCGCTGCCATCATTGGCCGGGTGGTGAACCGGATCGGAGGCGCTCAATTTGAACTGGATGGAACGGCCTATCCACTGACGGTCAACGAAAAGAAAAACTCGATTCACGGCGGACGCAAAGGGTTCGCCCAATCGGTGTGGACGGTCGAGGCGATTCTGTCCAAAGAGCACGAGTCGTCCGTGAAACTGACCTGGCTGAGCAAGGATGGTGAGGAAGGGTTCCCGGGGAATCTGAAAACCTCGGTGACTTATTCCCTGACGGACAACAACGAACTCCGGCTTGATTATCACGCCGAAACCGACCAGCCCACCATCGCCAACCTGACCAACCACGCGTATTGGAATCTGGCGGGAGGCGGACGCTGCCTTGATAACATTTTGTGGATTCCGTCGCAAAGTTACACGCCCACGGACGCGGATTTGATTCCCACCGGAGAGATCCTGCCGCTCAAGGGCACGCCGATAGATTTCAATAAACCAACCCGCATCGGTGACCGCATCGAACAGCTGAAGCCCAAGCTGAACGGCTACGACCACAATTTCATCCTGGGCGAAGGCAAAACCTTGAAGCTGGCAGCCAAGCTGTCCGAACCCAAAAGCGGCCGGATCCTGGAGGTGCGGACCACCCAGCCAGCGGTGCAACTTTACACGGGGAATCACCTGGATCACACTGCGGTCTGCCTGGAGACACAGCATTATCCCGACGCCATCCACCACAAGAACTTCCCCTCCATCGTCGTCCGGCCGGGGACCCCCTTGCAGGAGACCACGGTGTTCACCTTCCTGACAGAGTAAGGTCCCATTGACTGGGGCGCGCTGAAGCTTCACAGGCGGCCTGCCAAGCACGCGCCGGACTGTCCGGCCATCCCAGGGAAACCACCCGTGCTTCAGTGATTGAACAGGAACGCGGGGGTGTTGATCAGGGCCCAGGTCAGGTCCTGGGTGGCGGTGAGGCGTTGGTTTTTGAGCTGGGCGGCGCTGAGGTCGGCATCTTTGCGGAGGCGTTCCAATGTGGGATCCAGCGGCACCGGAAGTTCAGCCGTGGCGACTGCCGCTTTGCGTGCCGTGAGCTGCGGGTCCTCCGGGAGCGGCTGGCGGGCAGCGGCCAGGTCTGCGGCCAGTTTGGTGCGCGCGGCATCCATGGACTTGAAGTAGTTGGTCAGGACGGTCTGCTGCTCAGGGGTGCGCTGGGGAGCGGCGGTGGCGAGGATGGCACCCACATCTGCCGGCAATCCCAGAACCAGCGGGCCCGGTTGGCCAGTGATGCCCAGACGGAACCGGGCCATGGCATGTTGGCCGTCCACGTAGTTGTGGTGGAGACGGACGGTCAGCAGGCCACCAGTGGCCGGGGCGTCCATGCAGGTGAAAACCGCAGTCTGGGCTTCGCCGGTGCCGGGGGCGATCCCCCAGCCATTGCCCGATTCGGCGGTCGCATTGCCATCGATCGCGGTTTTGACATCATAGCCATCCTGACTCCGCGTGGCCAGGGCTTCCGTGAATTTCAGGGGCTGGGCGGCCCCCGGTTTCCCCTCGGTCAAGGGTGCCAGGCTGGCCTCGATTTCCGTCAGAACGAAGTTGCCACCGGGACTGCGGCCCACCTTGTCCCCCTCCTTCAATGCTTCCAGCCGCAGGCCGGTGATCGGTCCGGCGGCCACCGGCAGGGTCAGGGTGTAAACGGTCTTGCCCTGGGCCCCTGACACCAGCACCGCCCGGTCCGGCTGCACCGTGAGGACTGCCTTGTTGGTGGATACCGCTTTGTCAGGTTGAAGCAGGGTCCAGGTGGTCTGCCCGGCCTGTTGGGTTTCCCATGCCGCGAGTTTGGCAGGCACCTGGGCATCGGAATCAGCCATGGTTTTTTCCAAGGCGGCAATGCGTTCCTGCTGCTCCTTGGTCCGCTGGGCGAGGGCCGGGGCCAGCTCTGCGGCGGTTTTGTCCAGTTCTGCTTTAGCTTGGGCGATGGCGGTCTCCCGGACTTTGGCCTTCTCCGCCATGGCCGGGGCAATATCCGCGGCGCGCTGGTCGCGGGCGGTCACCAGGGCAGTGTGCTCGGAGTCGATTTCCTTCAGCATGGCGAGGGCACTGGCGGCTTCCGGTTCAGAAGCCGGACGGCTCAGGACCCGCATGAACACCTCGCCCACCAACTCCCGGTCATCCGGGTGGTCCGCCACCAGTTTCGCGAGGGCATTCCCAGAGCCCGAGATGGCATCGCCCACGGTGGGGCCGGAGATCAGCGCCATGATCGGACCGAGCTGAAGGTCGGTGCTGCGTTCGCATTCACAGGCACTCTCCCGGACAGGACGTCCCAGGTTGGTCAGGAATCCATCCTTCAAGCCGATATTGCTGTCGGGCAACTGCGCGGCACGGATGCCCTTGGCCACTCCCGGGATTTCAGGCGTGGTGCCGGTCACCTTGTAGATGGTATCCAGCAGGGTCTCGGCGGGCAGGCGGCGGGCCGCGGCGTGGCTGAAGTTGGTTTTGTCATCCGCATTCCAGCGGTTGGTCTGATGGGACAGTTGATAGGTGCGGCTGCGGGCGATCAGGCGGACCACGTGGCGGAAGTCGAACTGTTTGGCGATGAACTCCTGCGCCAGCCAATCCAGCAGTTCAGGATTTGAGGGCGGATTGCCGGCACGGATGTCATCCAGCGGCTCAATCAGGCCCACCCCATTCAGATACCCCCACAAGCGGTTCACGAAACTCCGGGCGAAATACGTATTGTCCGGGCTAATGACCCAGGCCGCCAGCTTTTCCCGGCGGCTGGCGCTCTCCGGCACGGAGACCGTTGCCTGATAGGGAAAGACCGGGGGCGCCACCTGACCGGTGCGGTCATGTTTCACTTCTCCCTCCTTCCGGTCCATCACCTTTTCAAAAAGAGGCTTGGCCCCCTCCACGGCAGAGCCACCGATGTTCCGGTCCCCGCTGGCGGGATCGCGCTCCAGGGCGGTTTGGGCGAAGAAGGCGGAAAGTTGATAGTATTGATCCTGGGTCCAGCGCTCAAAGGGATGGTCGTGGCACTTGTTGCAGTTGAACCGCGTGGCCAGGAACAGGTGGGTGGTGTTTTCCATCAACTCCACCGGCTCGCGCAGGATCTTGAAATAAGAGGCCGCGGGCGTGTCCTTGTTGGACCCGCTGGCCGTCAGGATGGATTTTACAAATTGATCGTAAGGCACATTGCGGGCCACCTGGTCGCGCACCCAGTCACGGAAACCCTTCGCCCCTTCCGCTCCGAGGAACTTGCTGTTCACCTGCAGCAGATCGCACCATTTATTGGTCCAGTGGTCCGTAAAATCTTCGGAAGCGATCAGCTGGTCGATCAGCTGCTCCCGCTTCCATCGCGAGTCGGAAGCATCCGCAATGAAGGCGCGGACCTGATCCGGGGCCGGCGGCAGCCCGGTCAGGTCGAGATAGACTCGGCGGATGAATTCGAGATCGGTGCAGAGCGCGGAAGATAGTGTTTTCATGCGCTCCAGCTTGGAAGCCACCAATTCATCGATTTTGTTATTAGCGGGCGGAGCCTGCCAGACGAAACCGCTGCGGTCGCCCATCACCGTGAGCACGGTGGAGGCATAACTACCCTCGTAGCGGGCCAGCACAGGAGCTTCACCCCGGCGCAGCGCGGTGAGCAGGCCACCGGCTTTTTCGGCCTTGGCCACGTCCATGTTGCCGGTGTCAACGAAGGCATCCAGCGTCACGTCCCGCACCTGCCCGTCGGCATAGGTGGCGAGCACCCGCATCTGCTGGCGGCCGCCTTCCAGCAGGATCGTGGGATTCCGGGGCGAGAGGTCGATTTTCGTCACGCGCGGGCTGTCGAATTTCACCTGGGCCCCGGCCGCGACCCAGGCGCGGAGAATCCGGTAGCGGTCCGAGTCCGGCCGGGTGACCTGGCCGCCTTCGTGCGGCACTCCGGCGGTGGCTTTCATGAGGATCAGGGAGTCATCAGGGCTGGCCACATTGGTGCGGCGGCCTTTGATATCGTCGGTGAAGGCACGCAGATCATAGACGGGATCATAACCTCGCAGGCTCAGCTTGAAGCCGGCTTTCCCGTCCTTGGCACCGTGGCACGTGCCGGCATTGCAGCCCATGCGGGACATGACCGGCGTCACCTCGTGGATGTAGTCCACCACCAGCGGGGCATCAAAACCTGACACCTCGACCGGAACCTTGACCGATTGCCCGCCAGCGGAAAGCGTGAGCTGGGCGGACCCATCCTTGAGGGGATTCACCAAGCCCCCGGCGCTGACTTGAACCACAGGTTGATCCAGAACCGCCTTTACCATGCGGGTGGCGTCAACCTTGCTGCCATCTGCCAGATGGGCGGTGACGAGCAGTTGGGTGTAGTCGATCGATTTGTGGAAAGCGATGCGGTCCGGCTCCAGGGTCAGGCGGGTGATCGCCGCTCCGGCAGGCAGAATATCGGCAATAGCATCAGGCACGACCGCAGCAGCAGTGACCCCGGCTGCCTTTTGAGTGTCGGTTATCGACCGTTGATCCACTGTTACGGGCACGAACTCGCGGGCAATTGTTCCGGTTTCGGCATCAATCAGGCGGATCCGGCCGTCCTGTCCGCCGGCGGCAATGGTTTTCCCATCCGGGCTGAAGACGGCAGCGTAAATTCCGGTGGGCAATTCCGTGCGGGCGAGGCGTTCCGTGCCTTCCGTCTGGTAGGCTTCCACGGCCGCATTTTCCGCGGCATTGCGCTCGGTGCTGGTCTTGTTGAAAACTGCCTTGATATTGTCAGGCAATTTCGGGTCGAATTCCGAGCGGTAGACATTCACCGCGCCCTTCCCGTCAAGACTGGAGGCAGCGAGGAGGCGTTTTCCATCCGCGCGGTAGCTCACGGCGAAGACCCGGCCTTCCATCGCGGGGAAGCGGCGGATCAGGTTGGAGTTGTCGCCGATCTTCCGGTCCACCTCACGGAAAACACGGTAAACCTGCGGCACGCCATCGGCGCCCCCTACCAGAAATTCATCGCGCTGCGGATGCCGCGCCAGCGCACTCAGGCCACCCTTGAGTGCCCCGGGGGTGATGGAGGTCAGGTTATCCACAAACCGCTGGGTGGCCAGCTCCGTCAGTTTTGCGGTCATGTCGCGGCCGGTCGACACCACATGATCCCCCTTCACGGTAAAGAGGGTGTCGAACACCCAATCGTCATGCCCCGCCATGAAAAGCTTCTGCTGGCCAGTCCCGGCCTCGACCACCCTGACACTTTTGTCGGAAGCACAGCCAAAGGCCACGAGGCTGCTGTCCGGGGACCACGAGGCCCCGTAAACCGTATCGAAAGTGACGGGCACCGAGACCTTCAGGGTGGTGGCCGCCACGTCCCAGACCTGCACTTCCCCCATGCGAGCCGGCAGGCCGCCGGTGACGGCGAGCCATTTGCCATCGGGGCTGAATTTCACCGACGTGATTTTCTCACTGAGGCCGATCAGACGGTGCGCCACCCCGCTGCCATCGGCGTGATGCAGCAACACTTCGTGAAAACCTGACACCGCCAGCAACTTCCCGTCGGGAGAGTAATCCAGCGAGGCAATCACGGGCGGTTGCGCATAGGTGGGCGGATGCGCGGCGTCGATATGTTGTTTGGCATTGGGCGGTGTATCGTCCACCGCGCCTTCGCTGATCCATTTGCCAATCAGGGCGACCTCGACCCCAGCGAGGGGATCGCCGTTTTTCGGCATTTCGACTTTCCCCTCATGCGGGGTAATCTGTTTCAGCAGGGCGGACCCCTCCGCATCTCCTGCCACCACCGCCGCGCCATCCTCCCCGCCGGCCAGCAGTTTGGCAAAATCCGTCATGATATAGTCGCCCTTGGCTTTGGCCGGTTGATGGCAGCCATGACACTTCGCCTGGAAGATGGGCCGGATCGATTTGTAGAAACTCACCGGGCCGCCGGGGTCGGCGACCGGGGCAGCGGAGGCGGAGCAGGTTGCCAGCGCAAAGGCCAGAAAGAGGGGTGGGGTCGGACGCATGAAAATGGAATGAATGGCAGATCCTCTTACGAGTCCGGGCAGGCGTCTTTAGCAGCGGTTTCGTCTCGCCGGTAGTCTGTCTCAAATTCTGAACCTTTTGCCGCGGGAGGGGCCTAAAGACGTGGGAAAGCCCATCTTCCCTTGGTTCCAAAGGTTTAGGGGAAATTCCAGAAGTTTTACTTTGCAATACAAAGTGCTTTGTGCCACAAAGTAACTATTCCTTATTTCCCTGCGTTCCGCCGCCGTCCTCCACCCCGGATCTCTCCCCATGTTGCCCAAAAATCTCCGTCAGGCCCTGACCGGTCTCCCCGCCCTTTGCCAGGGCCGGGCCGACCATCTGAAGGACTGGCTGGAAAACCCGACCGGAGCGAGACTGGCCGCCTGCGCGGTGGCGATTGCCCTGGGGGGAGCGTGTTATGGATTCACCCTCGGCCTGTGGCGGGCGCCGCTGATGGGCGGGTTTGTGGCTTTCAAGTTGCCGCTGCTGATTGCCCTGACTCTCCTGACCAATGGGCTGATCAACGGAATGCTGGCCCAGGTGCTCGGCAGTGGTCTCACCTTCCGCCAGACTTTGATGGCCCTGCTGATGAGCTTTGCCACGTTTGCCCTCATCACCGGAGCGCTCAGCCCGGTTGCTATGGCCATGGTGCTCAACGCCCCGGGTCCCGGCGAACCCGGCGGAACCACCGCCTACCGGACCATCCTGCTGACTCACATCGTCATCATCACCTTCGCCGGCATCACCGCCCATCAGCGGTTTCTGCCCGTCCTCCGTTCGGTCTCGTCCACCCCGGGAGCGGCCAGTCTGGCCTTCACCGCATGGCTGGCGGGCAATCTCCTCGTGGGAGCCCAACTTTCCTGGAACCTCCGCCCGTTTTTCGGCCAGCCAGGCCGGCCCGTCCAGTTCCTCCGGGCCGACTGGAATCACAGCAGCTTTTACGAATCGATCTGGCAAAACCTGTCCCACCTCCTGACAAACCAGCACCAACCAGAAATCAACCCACCCAGCCTACCATGAACGACGTCCCCACCCCTCCTCCCATCCCACCGGCGCCTCTTCCACCCGGCACCCCGCCTTCACGGCCTCTCACTGAAGCAGATCAACCACCCCGGGGTTATTTTATCACCGCCATGGCCGGAGGCCCTGGATTGGCAGCCGCCATGGAAGCCCTGCTCAAACATCCCGGTTCGGCGATTTTTGAATTCACCGAAGGAACCCGGTCTGCCCTGCTCAGCCGCAGCCTGCTGATCGTCATTCTGGCAGGCCTCGCGCTCTTCGGGGTCGCCGCGGTGGACTTTACCCATGGCATCCAATGGTGGGCCGCGCCTCTCAAGTTGATAGGCGGATTGTTCCTCTCGGCCCTGCTGTGTCTGCCCAGCCTTTACATTTTTTCCTGCCTGAGCGGCCTGGAGATCCGCTTCCAAACCTCGGTCGGCCTCCTGCTCGCCGCGCTGGCATTGAGCGGCCTCCTGCTAGCCGGATTCACCCCGGTAGTCTGGGTCTTCAGCCAGAGCTCCGATTCCCTGCCCTTCATGGGAGCGATCCTGATCGTGATCTGGAGCATTTCACTGTTTTTTGGCCTCAAGTTTCTCTCCACGGCAGCCCGGACGCTTGGCATGAAACACCGCCTCCATCTCCGCCTCTGGATCGCCATCTTTGTGCTGGTAACCTTCCAGATGAGCTGTGCCCTCCGCCCCTTGCTCGGCCACGCCAGCACCTTCCTCCCCACGGAAAAGAAGTTCTTCCTCGAACATTGGGGCGAGCAACTTCAGGGGGGCGGAGACTCCAGATAGGCGTGGTCCACGCTTCCCCCCGGTCCGGGCCCGGACGCCCATGGCTCCCGTCAACACCCCGGCCATGTCCAGGGGGACCAGCTAGTGGCCGGCACCACTGAGCACCTCCACGGCACGCAGACTGGCGGCGGTGCGACTCTCGACTCCGATTTTCTGGAAGACACTGCCAAGGTGCTGCTTCACGGTTTTCTCGCTCATTTCGAGGATGGTCGCGACATCGCCGTTGCTCTTGCCCTGGGCTACCCAGAGCAGCACCTCCGCCTCCCGGGGGGTAAGCAGCATCGCCTTCTGCAGCGGCAGGTGGCTGGAGAAGTCTGGATTGAATCCGCCCTGCCCCGATGCCGCCTGGATCTGGCGTTCGTGCGTCTCGGCACGGCCCAGCCGCACCTGCACTGCCGCCAGCAGATCATCCCGGACCACGGGTTTTGTCAGGTAATCATCGGCGCCGAAATTCATCCCCACCCGGACATCGCCCCGGTCGCTCCTCGCCGTCAGAAAGATAAAAGGGGTGGTAGCCAATGCGGCATCGCTGCGCAGTTCCTGAACCACGGTATAACCATCCATTTCCGGCATCATCACATCACAGAGAATGAGATCCGGACGCTGCTGCCGTGCCTGCTCCAGCCCGGTCCGTCCATTGTCCGCGGTGAACACCTCATAACCCTCCAGTTCCAGCAGCAGGGCAATATTCCGCCGCATGGGAGCCTGATCTTCGATAACAAGGAGTCGCTTTTTCATGGTATGGCGCAGGAGCATAGCGGCCCCTTGGATTTCCACCATCCGCCTAAAGTCGGATGGCCGGAATCGCAATCCCGCCGTTCTTTGGTCTGTGAAACCCCGCCACACCCATCTCCTCCGCAAATCGTTCGCCGCCATCGAAGTGCATGGCCCGATCGCCGCACTGATTTTCTACCAGGAACTCTTTGAAAGGGATCCCGCCCTGCGCCGCCTGTTCCAGAGTGACATTGAGGTCCAGGCCAAAAAGCTCACCGAAATGCTGGGGGCCCTGATCAGTCTGCTTGACCACGGGCCCGCCCTTGAAACGGAACTGAAAGCCATGGGAGCCCGACATGCCGCTTACGGGGTGACGGAGGCACATTATGCCACTGTGAAGGCCGCGCTGATGGCCATGCTGGAACAAATCCTTGGGGACGGATTGAAGGGGGAAGTCAGGGAGGCTTGGACTCAACTTTATGCAAAAGTGGAAAACCTGATGAAACAAGGGGCCGCCACCGAGGCCACGGCCTAACTACTGGAATACACCGGCAGCCGCACGGTGAAGGTGCTGCCCTTCCGCTCCGCTGATTCCAGCGTCAGCGAACCGCCGTGCAATTCCACGCAGCGCTGCACAATCACCAGACCCAGTCCCGTCCCGGGCCGTTCCCCCACGTTGCTCCCGCGATGGAAGGCTTCAAAAATGCCCACCTGATCGGCTTCCGGGATGCCGATTCCCGCATCCTGCACGGTCAGGACCAACTCGCTCCCCTGGCGGCAGGCCCTCAATTGGACCGGCGTTCCCGGAACGGAATACTTCACCGCATTGGACAGAAGATTGGTCACGATATGCCGCAACAAGGCCTCGTCCCCCTCCGCCCCTGCCAAATCACCTGCCGGTTCCCAGATGATCGGACAAGCCTGATGGGTGGCCCGGAGCGTCTCTTCGACCATGCGGCAGATCAGTGTTTCCACTTCCAGCGGAGCCACCCGGAAGTCCAGCTTCCCTGCCTCCGCCCGGCCCAGCACCAGGACCTGTTCCATCATGGAGGACATGCGCAGGGTGGAGTTCCGGACATCGTCCATCAACTCCGTCTGTTGCTCCGCCGGCAACCGGTCCGCATAGTTCTGCAGCAGTTCCACGGCGGACATGATAATGCCCAACGGCGTGCGGAATTCATGACTGACGGTGGAAACAAAACGGCTCTTCAATTCTCCCAATTCCCGCTCCTGCTCCAGAGACCGTTTCAATTCATCACGGGCCACTTCCAATTCTGCGGTCCGCTCCACCACCCGTTTTTCCAGTGCGGCATTCTGGTCGCGGATGGCCCGCACCCGCTCCCGTTGCCGGAGTTGGCGGCGCCGCGTAAAAATCAGGGTCCCGCCCACCAGGATCAGACCGGAACCCAGCCATCCCAGGCGTTTCCAACGCCGGGCGGACGCCACCTCCGGGGCGAGGCCCAACGATTTGACATCCTTGGCTTCGGCCAACCGCACCACCCAGGGGGGCGTCCCCGGGGCCGGCTCCACGATGCCGGTCGCTTCCACCAGATCCTCGGGGACAAGGTTTTGCAGAAAGCCTCCGTTCCGGGTATCCAGAATCACAGGCATCGCCTGGTTGCCTTCGATCAGTTCCAGGGTCTCCCGGCGCAGCGGTCCGGCGCCCGTTTCGTGGCGGGATCTCAGCCGGCCCCTGAGGGTCACCAGATCATTCCCAGCCCGGCCCGAGGCGGCCTCCTCCACCGACACCGGCCGCGGCGTCACCCCAGCCAGCCGCTGCACCACCTTGAACTGCGCCAACTGCAGCCTGACAAAAGGTTGGACCTGGAGCGGAGATCCTACCACATCCATTTCATCCCCGCGGTCCAACCACGGAATCTTGGGGGCTTCCAGAAACCGCCCGGAAGGTTCCTGGCCGGCATCAAACGGATACATCAGGTCCGCCTGCAAGGCGATCCCGCCGGAGCGTAAAAAGACGATATTGCCTTGCACCCCCAGCACCGTGGCCCGGATCTTCACCCGGTCGGGCCGGGGTTCAGTCAGGGCCGCAATCCCGGCCATCGGGGTCTCCGGCAGATCAAACGGCCAACGCAGCCCGGGGCTGAGCACGGTCACCAGTTCGGGACCATGGACGCGGAAGGCATTTTGCCCCTTTCCGATATTCAATCCCCTGATTCTGACTTTGGCGCCCCACCAGGTGTCCCCGAGGGGCCCCTCCGGCCAATGGTAAACATTGGCCATGCCCCAGCCGCCCTTGCCCACCATCTGAATCCATAGAAATCCGGTGGCATACTTGACCTGGAGCACGACCCCCTCCACCTCCACCCATTGCCGGTTGTAACGCCCCGCCTGGATATCGTCCGGCGTGCAGACCGTGGGCTCCGGAAATTGCCCCTGTCCAAGAACCTGAATGGCAAGGGCATCCCAGCCCCCGCTGCGGGCAGAAGACTCCCGGTAGTCCACTTCCACCTGCTGACCAAACTCCGGCACCGCCACGGGAAGCGCTACCCGGAACCCCTCAGTCCGGCTGCCCACGATCACATGGAAATAATCCCGCTCCCGGCTCACAAAGGCCACCACCCCGCGCAATTTGACCACCGGCCCGGCCTCCTGACCGGGCTCCACGCCAGGCTGGTCCCCCAGGCCATCCGTGACCGGCCCCGCGGCCGCTTCCGCCGGTGAGCCGGTGGCAGCCTCCTGCGCCCGCGCCGGGGTGGTCAGCAGCAGCAGCAGCAACGCCATGATCCTGCGCCCCAGCAGCAACCATTGAATCCCGGTAATCGTCATGCCGTAAAATACCGGTCCGCAGCACCCGCGCGATGGAAATTCCCGGGACCGGTCTCCGACTTTCGGCGGAGTCACTCCATCCATTCTATCTGATAGACAGAGGACTTCCGTCGGACTCCTGGCCTCTCCCGGCGCCGGTGCTCCGTCCTTGGTCGGCCTTTCCGGCCCCCAGCGCTCCCTGACGGGCTTTTCCCAGGTCCTTGGTCCTATACCCGGTTTTTCCACGTGTGGCAGCATAGCCCCATCTCGGCTCCCACCGCCTTGCATGGCATGGGCCAGGGCAAGGTCCTTCTCCAGCAACTGACCGTCCATCGATCCCATCCCCAGATATGAGAACTACAGCCTCCTCTCCCAAAATCATTATCCACCGCCTCGGAAATCCTCCCGTGATTCAGCGCAGGATCGTCCCGCCGCCCCTGATCGCCGTCGTGCTGGTCCTCGCCATGATCGCCGCGGGCGCAGCCCTCGGACGGCGCCAGGCCTCCATGCCACCCGCGTGGCAAATCAGCCTTTCCAAGTAACCCTCCTTTATTCCGCCAAACCAGTACGACCGCCATAACCCAACCACCATACCCATGAAACACCTGATTTCCGCCCTCATCCTCGCCGCAGCCCCCCTGACTTTGACCAGTTGTAGCAAGTCCTCCGTCGCCGCCGAATCCGCCAAATCCCCGTCCCCCGCTCCCGACCCGGCCGCCTTTGTGGAAACCTACCGCAAGGCGATGGAAGCCAAAGACACCACCACCCTGGACTCCTTCCTCCTGACCGACGGCAGCCCCGCCGAGGTCGTGGAATTCTTCCGGATGATGCGCGACACGCCCCGCAGCAGTCCCATCCAGGTGGAACTGAAAACCCCAACAGCGGAGCAGGCCGCGCAGTTCAGCCAAGCCATGGAAATGCCAGACGGAAAGTATTACAAGCTGCCCCTCACGCCCACCTGGCAATTGGTGATCTCCAGTGAAAACAAGGAAGGAGACAGCTCCAGCCGGACCAGCAGTTCGGTCCCGGTGGCCCAGAAGGATGGAAAGTTTGTGATTCCAATGCCGGTCCCCACGGGACAGGCCGCGCAGCAACCCTGACTTTTTCCTGCTGAATCCGTCGCATTCGCCGGGCAAGCGTTTCACCGGGGTTCCCGTCGCCATAGCGTTCCGGCTGCCCCCTCACACTCCCCCCGACAGGGACCGCAGCAGCTCCCGCATTTCCGCCTCTAGCGCTGCCGGATCGCGGGTCTGCAGGGTGCCTGCAATCACCGTCAGGACGGCTTCCCGGAACTGAGCCCGCAACCGGTGCACCCGCACCTTGACATGGGAAGGAGGAATCTGCAGAGCGGCGGCCACGGCGGACGTGTCCAGCGCGGTGGCCGTAGGATCGGTCAGGGCGGGTTTGAGCAGGGCGAAGGACTCCGCTTCCCCGCGGTCCGCGGCTCGGCGCTCCAATGTCAGCAAGGCCCGGGCCAGCACTTCCCTCGCCCACCGGCGGTGATAGAGCGTCTCCGGCGTTTCCACCTCCACCGGTTCCCCCGCGAGGCGGGCCTCGGCATCATCCAGCGAAAAGTGGATCACCTGCCCGCCCCGTTTCCGGGCCGCCCGATAGCGGGCAGCATCCGCCAGATGGTGCTGCAGTTGATGGATAAGAAAGTTTCGCAGCCGGCCTTTTTCCTCACAAGCGGCCGCGAAGGAGTCGCGCTCCAGCACTCTAAGGAAAAACGATTGGACCAGGTCCTGCGCATCCTCGGGACCGTATCCCCGGTGCCGCACCCAGGCATAAAGCGGATACCAATAAGCGGCGCACAATTGTTCCATCGCCTCCCGGGCGCCCGCCGCATCCTCTCCGTTGGCGCGCGAGATGAGCGACCACCGGGTGGGACGGAAAACAGGGGAAGCAGGCATTACGTTGGTTCGGAGGAGGGGCTGGAGGAAGACGGGGGACCGGAGGTGGTTTCCTTGGCCTCCACTGCACCAGATTTCCCTTCAGTGCCGGATGCTGGCTCCGGCGAAAGCAGGGACAGTGCCCCCATCTGAAGTTTGACGGCGGAAGACCTCATTTGGTTCAGCGTTTCGAGGGCGATTCCATAACGCAATTTGGACTCTTCATACTTTTTCATCTTTTCGGGGGCAACGGGACTGGTGGCGGAGGTCGCCCCGCCGGATTGAACCGCCGCCTGCTGGGTCCGGAGATTCCCGAGGACAACGCCCAGACTTTTCCTGACATTTTCCACCGCCTTATCCAGGATTTCCTCCTCTTTGGCGATTTGGGCCGCTAATCCTAATCTTCGGGGATGCCGCTTCCCGAAGCCTGATGAATCCATCCGGGCCAACTCGCGCTTATCTTTGAGGAAAACCTCCGAGAAGGCCTCGATAGTGGCGTCCCTCGACTTCAGTGCGGTATACAGTTCATCCCCCGACAAACGGCCGAACTTTTCCACATCGGACTCCAATTCCCTGATGGAAGTTTCCAGTTCCTTCAACTCGGCTGCCCTCCCTTCCGTGGGGACGACCTGCCCTGGCATGGTGGAAAGATCCACAATCCCATACTCCTGCATCAATTCCAGCATGGCGGAACGGAGGCGGTCCACTTCCTTTTGCTGGGTATCCAGCGTCTCCTGGATGCTGGAAAGGATGCGGGTGACTTTCGCTTCTTCCACTGCGGCGCCGGCCGCGCTTTGTCCTGGTCCGCTGGGTTCCGCCGCCGTGGCATTGGCCTGCCCAGCCACTGCCGGTTCCGCGGCTTCCGGTTTGGAGACAGCCGTCATGAGAGTGTGGACCGTCATGCCGGCAGCAGCCAATACCGCCAAACCGGCCATCCCCAACCGGTTCCATCCAGGACGGCGCGGTTTGAACAAAAAATACAAACCCGCCAACAAGAATGGGCCGCACCAGAGGATGCCGGTCCACAGATCACGGGTTGGCAACAACTTCACGATCCATGCGGCCCCGGCAAAAAGGAGCAACGCGAGGAAAGTGTTTGCAGGGGAAGAACCGGCGGGTACGGGCAGTTCAGCCGGCCGAGGCGATCCCGCGGCGGTCACTGCGGTTTTCACTTCGCTGGCATGCTGGTAGCGTTTGTCAGGCTCAGTCTGCATGGCCCGGGTGATGACCTCATCCAGGCGCGCATCGGCGGAGGCGAGGACGGAAGGCATTTCCCAGGCGCCGCGCGGCAGATCTCCGGTCAGCATTTCATATAACATGACACCCAGACTGTAAATGTCGGCCCGGTGGTCCACCGTTCCACCCCTCAATTGCTCCGGGGCGGTGTATTCCGGGGTGCCCAGCGCGGCTCCGGTGAGGGTGCGCCCGCTCACCGCCGGAGTTGCCCCCAATAATTTGGTCAGGCCAAAGTCCGCAATGCGCACCCGTCCGCTGCTATCCACGAGGATGTTGCCAGGTTTGATATCACGATGCACAAAACCGTGGCCATGGGCGTATTGCAGGGCATCGCACACCTGACCGATGATCTCCAGCGCCTGGGCCACCGCCAGGTTGCCGCTCCGGATCAGGCGGCTCAGGTCGGCCCCGGCCACGTGTTCCATCACCATGTAGAGATGTCCCGACGCGGTGCGGCCAAAATCATGCAGTCCTACGATATTGGGATGACTGAGCCGGGCCAGGGCGCGGGCTTCGCGCTCAAACCGGGCCACCATGTCCGGCTGGGCCGCCAGGATTGCCGGCAGCAGCTTGATCGCGACTTCCCGGTCCAGCTTGGAATGAACGGCGTGGTAGACCGCCCCCATTGCCCCTCTGCCGATGAGCCGGTCCACCTGGTAGTCCCCGAACCACCCGTCCACCTCCTCCGCGGCGGGAGGGTCCCAGTCCTGAGCCGGGACCGTGACCGGACTGCTGCGCAGGGCAGCGGCCAACAGCTTTTCAGCATCCAGTCCATCAAGGGGTGGCACTGCGGGCGGGGAGGGATCGGATGAGTCCATATCAGTTGAGGCGGAACCGGCATGGTCCGTCCCCGCTCTGCATGATACCGAAATCAATTCCCCCCGGTAACAAGGTATTTTCCAAATCGGGAAAATTTCCCGGCAAGGAGGCCGATGCGGCGAATCCCCCAGAGAAAATCAGGGCAGTGCTGCAGGCTTGCCTGCATGCCGGTTTCAACTCATGATCGGTCCATGAATCCTGCGGCCCACCCAGCCAGACTCCCCCGTTCCTCCACGGGCTTCTATCCGCGTCTGGCGGCGGCGGTCCTGCTGGCGGCGTGTTCCCAGGGCACTATCAGTGCCGGAGAGGCCTCATGGTCCCGCCTGGCTCCCTTGCCCGACCCGTTGGGCGTGGCTTCGCCCTTCGCTGGCGTCTCCGGCGGGGCGCTGCTGGTGGCGGGCGGGGCCAATTTTCCTGACAAGATGCCCTGGCAGGGCGGAAAAAAAGTCTGGCACGACCGGGTCCAGGTGCTGGAGCAACCCGGCGGCACCTGGAAGGAAGCCGGGGCATTGGCACGCCCGCTCGCCTACGGGGTGTCCGTGACCCTGAAAAATAAAGTGTTCTGCCTCGGGGGCAGCGATGCCTCGCGGCACCATGCCTCGGTCTTCACCTTGGAATGGAAAAACGGGAAGATAACCGCCATCAGTCAGGCGCCGTTGCCCCTTCCCCTGGCCCTGGCGGCGGGCGCGGTGGATGACAACAATACCATCTATCTGGCCTGCGGCAGCACGGAACCCGGGGAGCAGCAGGCCTCCAACCGTGTCTTCCATCTTCCTTCCGGCGACCCCTCCCCTGCCTGGCAGGAATTGCCGCCCTTGCCTGCGGAACCCCGCATCCTGCCGGTAGCCGCAGCCGCGGGCAGCGCGTTTTATCTTTTCGGGGGAACCGCGCTGGAGCCCAGCCACGGCAAAATTGTCCGCCGGCCGCTGCGCGATGCCTGGCGTTATACACCAAAGGATGGCTGGAAACGGCTGGCTGATCTGCCCAAAGCCTGTGTGGCCGCCCCTTCCCCGGCCCCGGTGGTGCGCCGGGGAAATCATGACGGAGTCCTGCTCCTGGCCGGGGACGATGGTTCCCTCGCCGGTTTCCAACCGGTGGAACAACATCCCGGATTTCCGGCCACCGCTCTCTGGTATGATTTTACGGCCGATCACTGGGAAGTGTCAGGCAAGGTGCCGGCGCCGCGCGCCACCGTACCCTGCGTAAAATGGGGCCAGTCCTTTATCATCCCCAGCGGTGAGGTCCGTCCCGGGGTGCGCTCCCCGGAAGTGTGGGCTCTCCGCTGCCCAGCCCCGCCAGGAACCGTGCCCCCGGAACCTCCCAGACCACCAAAACCCTGATTTTCCTATCTCATGTCAAACCCTCACCCTTTGCACGGTCTCACCACTGCCACCCACACCCCTTTCCATCCCGATGGTTCCTTGAACCTGTCCGTGGTGGAAGCGCAGGCTTCCCATCTGCTGAACCATGGGGTCGGCGCCGTCTTCATTGGCGGCACCACGGGTGAAAGCCACAGCCTTACGGTCCAGGAACGACTGGCCCTGGCGGAACGTTGGACCGACGTGGTGCAGGGCAGCCCCTTGCGCGTTGTGGTCCATGTCGGCGACAATTGTCTGGCGGATGCCCGCACCCTCGCCGCTCATGCCGCCGGACGCGGAGCCGGGGCGATCGCCGCACTGGCCCCGTCCTATTTCAAACCGCGCTCGCTGAATCTGCTCATCGCCTGTTGTGCGGAGATCGCCGCCGCGGCCCCCGAAACCCCTTTCTATTTTTACGACATCCCGGTGCTGACCGGCGTCGCCTTTTCCATGCCGGACTTCCTCGACCAGGCCCCGGAGCGTATTCCCACGCTGGCCGGACTGAAATTCACCAATCCCGACCTGATGGCCTATCAACAGTGCCTCCACGCCGGGGAAGGCCGGTGGGATCTGCCGTTCGGGGTGGATGAACATCTCCTGGGCGCCCTCGCCATGGGTGCCAGGGGAGCAGTGGGCAGTGGCTTCAACTTCGCCGCGCCCCTCTACCAGCGGATGCTGGCGGCCTTTGCCAGGGGCGATCTGGCGGCGGCCCGTCTGGAACAGTTCCGCGGGGTGCGTCTGGTGCAACTCCTCGCCGGCTATGGCTACATGGGCGCGGCCAAGACGTTGATGACCATGCTGGGCGTGCCCGTGGGTCCGGCGCGTCTTCCCCATTCCAACCTCTCCCCGGAACAGACCGCCCGGTTCCACACTGAACTGGAAGCCCTGGGATTCTTTGATTGGATTTCCTAACATCCCACTTATGACCCATCCCCTGAAATCCCTCTTTTATTCGCTCCTGATGGCCGCCCCCCTGGCCGCGGCGGAACCGGAGTTTTCCGATGTCTTCACCTCCGGAAAAGAAGGTTATGCCTCCATCCGGATTCCCGCCGTGATCGCCACCCGGGGCGGCTCCGTCCTGGCCTTTGCCGAAGGCCGGCAACGCCCCACCGATCAGGCAGAGAACGACATCGTGATGAAGCGCAGCACGGATGGCGGACGTTCGTGGAGTCCGCTCCAGGTGCTGCATGACGACGGCGCGCACTCGCTGAACAATCCCACCGTGGTGCAGGACCACCGGAGCGGGCGCCTTTTCCTCTGGTATCAACGCATCCCGGCACATCTGAAGGAGCACAGCGCCAACACCGCCACCGGTCTTGATGGTCCTGACATCTACCGGAATTTCATCCTCACTTCCGATGACGATGGCCAGACCTGGGCAGCGCCGCAGGACGTGACCCGCACCACCAAACGGCCCGCACGGGCCACCACCATCGCGAGCGGCCCGGGCAGCGGCATCCAACTCAGCCGTGGTCCCCACAAGGACCGGCTGATCATTCCCTTCAATGAAGGCCCCTTTGGCCGGTGGCAAAACTACGCGGTTTTCAGCGACGACGGCGGACAGACGTGGACCTATGGGGACGACGTGCCGGGTGCCCTCGTGCCTGATGGCAAAGGCGGGGAACGCAGTCAGATCAACGAGGTCCAGATGGCGGAATTGCCGGATGGTTCCGTGATGCTGGACAGCCGCCAATTCGCCGGAGCCAGGGTGCGCCGCACTGCCTTGAGCCGGGACGGCGGCCGCACCTGGTCGCCCGTGTCGGAAATCCCGGACCTGACCGATCCCAGCTGCATGGCCTCGACAATCCGTTATTCCTTCCCGGAGGGCGATGCCCCCGGAATCATGTTGCACAGCGGTCCGGATTCCACCAAACGCGAGCGCGGCACGATTTACACGAGTCTTGATAACGGAAAAACATGGCCCACCAGGCGGGTGCTTTACCCTGGGCCTTTTGCCTACAGCGTGCTCTGCCGCCTTACGGATAACAGCGCGGGGTGCCTGTTTGAAGCTGACAACTACGGCCGCATCGTCTTTGCCCGCTTGAGCACAGATTGGTTTACCGCTCCCAAACCGTGAGTGATCTGCTCACCGTGGAAGGCCGGGCGCGCCTTGAGGCGCTCTACCGCAGCACGCTGCTGGGCGACGTCATGCCCTTCTGGCTCCGGCATGGCATGGACCCCGGCCATGGCGGCATCCTGACATCCCTCGACCGGGATGGAGCCGTAATGGACACTGACAAAAGCGTCTGGTTCCAGGGGCGCGCCGGCTGGATGTTTGCCACCCTCTATCTGACGGTGGAACGGCGGCCGGAATGGCTGGAGGCGGCCCGGTCCTGTGTGGCATTTTCCCGGCAGCATTGTCATGGACCGGACGGGAAGATGTATTTCACGATGACCCGGGAGGGCCGGCCACTCCGGATGCGGCGTTATGTGTTCAGTGAGAGTTTTGCGGCGATCTCCTATGCCGCCTGGTCACAGGCCAGCGGCGACCAGTCTGCGGCGGCGGATGCGGTGACGGCCTTCGAACGTTACCTGCGTTATTCCTTCGAGCCGGGAACCATGCCCCCGAAGTCTGAGATCACCCGTCCGTCCAAGGGAATCGGAGCCTTGATGATCGGCATCGTAACGGCCCAGGAATTGCGGGCAGCAGGGGGCGACCAGCTGATTTCGGGAAAATCCCTCACCGCTTGGATTGATGCCTGGATCGGGGAAATTGAACGGGATTTCCTGAAACCGGAGCACGCCGCCCTGCTGGAGGTGGTGGCCCCGGACGGCGGGATCATCGACCACGCGGAAGGGCGCACCCTGAATCCCGGGCACGCCATGGAATGCGCTTGGTTCATCATGCAGGAAGGCCGGCTGCGCGGCAACGATGCCTACCTGAAACTGGGCCTGCAGATTCTCGAGTGGATGTGGGCCCGCGGCTGGGATAACACCCATGGCGGACTGTTGTATTTCACCGATCTCCGGGGGCTGCCCGTCCAGGAATACTGGCACGATATGAAATTCTGGTGGCCGCACTGCGAGACCATCATCGCCACCCTGCTGGCATGGAGGCTGACCGGCGAAGCCCGATATGCGGCCATGCACCAGCAAGTCCATGATTGGAGTTTCGCCCACTTTACGGACCGGGAGCATGGCGAGTGGTTTGGTTATCTGCACCGCGACGGGAGCCTTTCCCAGCCCGCCAAGGGCAATCAGTTCAAAGGGCCCTTCCATCTGCCCCGCATGCTCTGGTTCTGTGCCCGGGAGCTGGAGAGCACCCTCCAGCCCTTGGGAGATCAATAACTTTTCAGCAACTAATCACCCGGCCCAACCCAGATCCATCACCTGAGGCCGGTGGTCCGAGCCCAGGTCAGGGCCGATGGTGCGGGATTGGAACAGGAGCGGCGGCGTGCAGAGCGCGTGATCGATCGGGATGGCAAAAAGGGACCCGGTCCGCCACGTCGGTTTCCAGGCGCCGGGGGCGGGAAGCAGCGGCGTTTTGGCGGCAAGTTGGCGGAAGCCATGCGACCAGGGCGTGGCATTCAGGTCCCCCACCACCAGAACAGGGAGGCCAGCCCGGGCCATGTGGTGGGACAACCCCTGCAATTGCCGGTCCCGGGCAGCGGCATATTCCTTTCCCATCGGTGGGACGGGATGGGTGCCGACAATCAGCAGTTCCCGGCCGCCAATTTTCAGACGGGCTTCCACCGAGTCCATCCCCAGATCCGGATCGGAATCAGGCCTGGTTCCCAGAACATCACTATCTAATTTCCGCAAACCCGCCAACGACAGGCGGCTGAAAAGCGCGAGGCCGAAATTATCGCTTTTCGGCAGGATCAGGTGATGCGGATGAGTGCGGATGAGCGGCTGCAGGGCCTTGGCCCAGACCCGGTCCACCTCCATGAGAAAAATGACATCGGCATCGGCCGCCTGCAGCCATTGCAGCACCGCGGCGTGCTGGCGGTTCGAAGTGAGCACATTGAAGCTGATCACCCTGACATGAAACCCGGGCACCGGCTTGCCGGATGGGGCCTGCCACTCCGGACGCGCCATCAGCCAGAGATTGAGTCCCAGCGTAACCACCGCGGCCGCCAGCAGCCCCCGCCGCTTCCGCCACCCCGCCCAGGCGAGCGCCAGCAGACTGGCCACCACATATTGCCAGCGGAAGTGACTGCCCAGATCCAGCATCCAATGCCAGCCGCCCAGCAGACCCAGCCATGATCCTGCCAGGCCCAGAAGCAGTCCCACTTCCAGCAGCCCGGCCACCCGGACATGGGAGGAAACGAAAGGCGGCGACGTGGACATAAAGGGATCCGATGACATCTACTGAAGCCATTCTGCCGGCAAGCCCGGAACTCGTCCCTGTATTTTCCGGCTATTCCCCAGGATCAAATCCAAAATCCGTCAGGCTGGCAGGAAAAACCAAGCCCGTGACTTTCAACTGCAGGATATTGCAGCCGGATCAGGGCCGGGTCCGTGCCCGGACGCGGACGTAAAACCGGCCAGGTAATGGCCCCGTGGTTTTCCAGGTTTCTGACAATAACCCCGGCGGACCCGGGTTGCGGGACTGCAACGTCAGGGCTGCCGCCCAATCTGTCAGGTTCTCACTGACTTCTGGAAATACTTCGGCATCATCGGCCGCGGCCGCCCGGGTGAAGGAGACCAGAAACGCGCCGCCCGGAAGCGTGCCGGTACAGGAGGGAAAGGCGGCTGGATTGACCGCACTGGTGCCAAGGGCATATTCGAGGAAATCGCTGAAGCCATCCCTATCGGAGTCGGCGCCGGCATTCCCCGCAAAGACCGTGGCGTCACTGGTGCCGGGGGTGCCGCCACTGGTCAATCCCGGACGCCAGGAGACTGGCAGGGAAGGGTCCGCGCCGGCGGCCAGCAGCACCAGCGAAGCCCCCTGCCCATCGGTGCCGCCCGGCCATGGCGCGGTTTCCTGATAGCGGAACCGCAGGATCACCCTGCCATCCCCGGCGAGGAGCGTGAGGTACTCTCCGGCATTGTCGAGTTTCCCGGCAAACTGATCCCCGGTGATGACGATGCGTTGCCCCGGCGGCAGCAGGGTGCCGGGCGGAAAGGTCCACGCAATCCCTTCGCTGAAGCTCACATTGGTCAGATCAAGAGTGCTGGTGCTGGTATTCCACAGTTCGATGAACTCCGGGGCAGCACTCCCCTCCGGGGGATGGAAAAGGATCTCACTGACAGTCAGATTGCCGGCAGCGGCGGCCACTCCCAGCACGTAAGAGGCCTCGGTCAGGGCACTCCACACGGTGCCATTGCGGGCTCTCGCCTTGAGGGTGGCCGATCCGGCCAGGATGACGGCAGATTGATAGAGCAGGCCCACGGGCGCGCCCGTCACCGCCTCGCGGGGATCGCTGCCATCAAGGGTGTAATAAAGTTCCCCAGCCGGGGCCGTGAGTGAAATCGTGAAGGGGGTGAGCGACACCCCGCCGTGAGGGCTGAGCGCGGGAGGTTCCGTGAGCGGATACAGGCCTGCCGCCTGGAGACGGCGGACCGTGGCATAGCTGTTGGTGGTGTTGTGCAGGCTGGGGATCCAGGTATTCCGGGTGAGATTGATCGTGGGCAGCCAATCCGCCTCGCGGGTATAGACGGATTTGAGCGGCACCCCTGGCCGGCTTTCCCCGGTATTGCCATAGGGCGTCTCCTCGGCGGTGTCGCCCCAGCGGGCGCTCTCGGCCACGATGGCCTGATCAATCGTTGCCGCGATGGCGCTCCACCGCGCCTGGCCCGGAGCGACATCCAGCGCGCCGCCGTTATGAAGATGGCGGTGGGCGCGGTCCGCGAAGAGCAGGCGGAATTCCGCATTGTCCCGCAGCTTGTTCAAGAGGCGGCCCGGCGTGCGGTCAGTGGTGGTATTGGGAGCGTTGAGGCTGACGCGGTCGATCCCGTGATTATTGAGAGCGATTTCCTGATCCCAGGTGACCCATTGATATTTGTCATTGGGAGCCACTTTGCGGCGGTAGGCATATCCATTGTGGTGGGGCCAGTCCTCGGCCTCCCCGAACTGGTGCAGGAGATAATAATCCGCAAAAGCGGCGGGATCGAGCCACTGCTGGATGGCGGCATACGCCGCGGGGGTGGAAAGACCGGCGTTGGCCAGGGTGAACATGCTTTTCCAGGGACTGGTGGCGGAAGGATTGGAGTCCACGAAATCGGAGACCACCTCCCAGTCGGCGGCATTCCCTCCGCGGTGGGAAGCCACATAGTCTTCATCAATGCGCTCCGATATATTGTACATTCCCCAGTAGAGCCCGTTGATATAGAGATGGCAGAACCGGCTGTCCGGCGCCAGGTAACCCATCGCTTCGTGGGCACGTTTCATCCAGATATCCCGCAGGTAGGTGGCATCATCCGGCCGGTAGCGCCCCGGATCCCAGCTCACGAGGCACCAGGCATCCGTGAAGCAGGCCCGCAGCACCAGTTTGTTGAATTCCTTGACCGGTGAACCGGGAAATAGGGGATAACTGAGTTTGGAACTGCCTGCCGGGGCTTTGAAGGTGAGACGGAAGGAATGTTTTTGCACCCGGAAGGGACGGCGGCTGCTGTTCCCATGGATTTCCACCTGACAATCTTCCGCGAAGGAAGCGTCCTTGTCTTTGGGGTCCATGAACTCCACGGCGCAGGCCCGTTCCCACGCGTCTCCGGTGCTTTTGGGGAATTGATAGATGCCATTCGGCCCGAGAAAATCGCCCGGCGGCAACGTCAGGGACAGCGTGGGCAGGGCATGGAGGGCTTCCAGCGCGGAATAGCCGGGCTGGGTGTGATTGACCACGTTGGGGTCCATTTCATAATCGCCCGGCACCATACCTCCTACTTCGGAATCGGTGCCCCAGGTCGTGGGCCAACCGGGCGGGCTGGGCGGCTGCTGGATGGTGAGGGCCGGAAACACATAGGACTGGGTATCGGTGGTCCCGGGGATATAACCAGGTAAAAACGCCGCGGCCCGCAGGCTGGTGGTTTTGGTGATGGAAAGCGGTCCGGCATAGACCGTGCCGGTGGTTGCGGACGGCACCGAGCCATCGAGGGTATAGCGGATTTCCGCACCGGGCGTCCCACAGGTGATGGCGGTGGTGACGGGAGCCTCATAAAAACCGCGATCCACACTGAATTTGGTATCCCCGACCCATCCCGGAAAACCAGGGGCATTCGCAGCCCCGGGGGTGGGGGTGGCAAAAAACAACGGAGCCACCGCCGCGCCGCCCAACCCATCCATCTGGAAATCCATCAGGAAATCGCTGTCATCCGGGTCGGCATTGAATCCATGGACGGCGAGGACGTTGGTTCCGGGGAGCAGCATTCCCGGCGTGACCGGGATGATGATTTCCTCCACCGTGGTGGCTTCCGCCGCAGTGCGGGAAGCGGGGGCGACACTGTTCCATGCCCCATCCGCGGGCGCGTTCCGGCGGGCGACCAGCTGGCCATTGAGGTAGGCGATAAAGCCGTCATCATAACGCACCTTGAGTTTCAACTGTTGGAAGGCGGCGGGATCCGGCACGCTGAAGGGCGCCCGCAGCAGGACACTGCTGGATTGAGGCCGCATGGCGGAGGAGAGATCCGTGGTGATCAGTCCGGCATACCCGAGCGGCACGATCTGCACGGCGTTGAGGAATACCCCGAAAGTGGCGCTGGCGGGATCGCGGCGGCCTCCAATCAGGAGGCTCCCGCCCGCGGTGGTGACAGCATCGAAGCCGAACCGGCCGGCCGTATCCACCGCCGGCAGATTGCTGCCATTGAAAGTGTAGTTTTCCAAGGCCGGCACCCCATTGGCAAACCAATCCGAAACCCGGTTGCCTGGACTGGAACTATCATAACTCCACACGGTGACCCGGCAGGGTTGATTGGCCGGCAGGTTGGTGACGGTCAAATCCAGGCCGGAGGTCCCGGTTTGATCGCGGGAAAACACGAAGTCGCGCAGGAGCCGCTGCGTGGTCAGGGAGGCCCCATCGGTGGGAGTGGTGCGGTAGCGGTCATCATAAGGGTCGGCTCCGGTATTGCTCAGCGTGACCGGGGTGGAACCGATGGTGCGGGTGATCGCGCCGGTCTGGGTGGCGGCATTGCCTCCGGTGCTGCCGATCAGAAAGGAGGTGAAGCCATTCTGGGTGGTGTCGGTGGTGTTATTGTCGCGGTCGTTGAAATCCAGACTGAGCAGGGGCGCGCCACTCCCCCCGTTGGCATCGTAGCCGGCGGGCAGCGTCCCGCTGGTCCATGCCGCATCATCGAATGCCGGTTGGACCCACGCCGTTCCCAGGGTCCCGTCGGCCGGGACCCGGTAGCGCATCGTGGCACCGGCCGTCAGCAGCGGGGAATTGATATCCTGACTGACGACCGCGTGGGAGATATTCCTCCGCAGCTTCGGAAACGAAGGGATGAAGCCGGAAACCACGCCGCCTGCGGCATCGGTCAGGGCCAGATATTCCCCATCCACATCAAGCTTGAAATTGGTGTGCAACGGACTGCCCGCCACCGCACGGTCCTTGCCCGAAGCGAAGACGACGAGATAGCCGTTGGCAGGAAGGCTGACCGCCGGGAAGGTCCACTTCGCCGGAAGCAGCGGATCATCCGTGAGGTGCCATCCGGCGAGACTCACGGCGGCGGGGGCAGGATTCCGGAGTTCGATCCACCCCGGGGACTGGCCGTCCTCGTCCACCAGTCCGCCGGAGTTATCAGGAAGAATTTCGGAAATTTCCACCGCCCCACCCCCGCCGGCCAGACAGCAGAAGACGATCAGAAAACGAAACCAGGGAGAAACGGGCACGTTCCCATTGTGGGACAAAACCCGGTGAAATGGGAAACGAAATTGTCACCGGGGATTACCCTACCCCACGGCAACTCAGGACTTGGCCTTTTCAAAGCCCGGTTTGATGCGGCCGTAGATCAGGCTGATACGGTCATCGAAGTGAGCGAACGCGCTCTTCATGGCATTGACGGTGATTTTTTCCAGGTCCTTCACCCCAAGGCCGAATTCATCGACCGCGATGCCGAATTCCTTGGTCATGGAAGTATCGCTCATGAGGCGGTCATCCGTATTCAGAGTGACGCGGAAACCACGCTCGAAATACAGCCGGAAGGGATGCTCCGCCATGCTGCGGACGGCTCCGGTGTGGACGTTGGAGGAGAGGCACATCTCCAGCGGAATCCGGCGGTCCAGAATGTATTGAGCCAGGGTGCCCAGCTTGACGATCTTGCCATCGACGATGGTCATATCGTCCGTCAGGCGGGTGGCGTGACCAAGGCGGTGGGCGCCGCAAAGTTGCAGGGCCTGCCAGATACTGGCGACCCCGAAAGCCTCGCCCGCGTGGAGGGTGGAGTAAAAGTTGGCCCGCTGGATGGCCTCGAAGGCCGCTACATGTTTTTTGGGCGGATACCCAGCCTCTTCGCCAGCGAGGTCGAAGCCAACTACCCCACGGTGCCGGAAGGAAATCGCCAGCTCCGCCCACTCCAGGGAATCGGTCAGATGCCGCATCCCGCAGAGGATGAGGCCCCAGGCCACGCCGTATTTCTCCTGGCCGCGGTTGAATCCATCAATGGCCGCCTGGACCACCGCCTCCGGAGTCAGGCCACGTTCCAGATGGAAGCAGGGCGCGAAACGGCACTCGGCATAGACCACGCCGTCGTGATACATGTCCTCAATGAATTCGAACGCCACGCGCTCGATGGCGCTGCGGGTTTGCATGACGCCGCAGGTGTGCATGAACCCCTCCAGATACTCGGGCAACGAACCACGTTGCGCTCCCCGGTGGAACCAGGCGGCCAGTTCCTCCGGGTGGGAAAAGGGCAATCCCGTATAGCCATTTTCCACGGCAAGGTCGATCACCGTCTGCGGCCTCAGCCCGCCGTCGAGGTGTTCATGCAGCAAAACCTTGGGCAACGAACGGAGGAAATCTTCGGAGAGCATGCGTTATCCTAATCGGAAAGCCCGCCAGCCGCAAGGTTGCCGTCATCGTGGACCGGGAGTGCCACTGAACTCCGCCGGTCGGCGCCGTGGCGGGGGATTCATTACTGCTTCCTGACAATCAATCCAGCGCTCCCCCGCTCCCTTTGCCCCAGAGTCCTGCTTTAAGGTTACAGCACCGCGCGGATTGCCTGCATCAATTCGCCGTAGTCATCGAATGCCGGAAATTGGGGGAATTGGGCGCGGATGCTTTCCGGGGCGTGGAAGAGAAAACCGGCATCGGCCTGCCCCAGCATGGTGGTGTCGTTGAAGGAATCGCCGGCCGCAATGACACGGTAGTTGAGTCCCTGCAATGCTTCGACGGCGCGCTGTTTTTGGTTCGGCTGGCGGAGTTTGTAATCCGTGATTTTTCCGTCCTGCACCTCCAGTTGGTGACACAGAATAGCGGGCCAGCCGAGCTGGCGCATCAGGGGCTGGGCGAATTCCCCGAAGGTGTCAGACAAAATCACCACCTGGGTCAGCTCGCGGAGTTCGTCCAGAAATGCTTTCGCGCCGGGCAGCGGTTCGAGGGTGCCGATCACCTCCTGGATCAGCCCCAGGGTGAGGCCGTGCTGGTCCAGCAGATCGAGGCGGTAGCGCATCAGCACGTCGTAGTCCGGCTCGTCGCGGGTGGTGCGGCGGAGGGCGTCGATCCCGGTCCGCTCCGCCACGGCGATCCAAATTTCCGGGACGAGGACGCCTTCGAGATCGAGCGCGACGATGGTTTGCGATTTCATGGGGCGTCCTTTCCATGCGGCGGGGCGCTTGTCCAGCGGGGGTGGCGGGAAGTTGTTCACCGGATTCCTCACCGTCTGCCCACGGGTTATCCACGGGTTATTCCCAATCCGCTAGCCCTTTGCGCTTTCCCTGCCCTTTTCTTTGCCGCATTGAAAGAATTCCATGTCTGAACCTGCCTCATTCCCGTCGTCGAACAGTGCCCCCGCCCTCCAAGGGAAAGGCTGGCGGAACAAAACCGAGGCGCCCGCCTGGAATGACCCGACGCGCCCCCTGCCCAGCGCCCACGACATGGAGCGCGGGGTGCTGAGTTGCATGATGCAGGCCCCGGAATACGCGGTAGGAGCGGCGATGGAGCTGCTGACGCCACAGCACTTCCACGTGCCCGCCCACGAAATGCTCTACGGGCTCCTGGTGGAACAGAACGATGCCGGCAAACCGATTGATCCGGTTTCGATCCAGCAGTTGCTGATGGACCGGAAGCTGATGGAAAACGTCGGCGGCCCGGCGGCGGTGGCGGAGATTTACACGTTTGCCCCCACCCCGGCCCACGTCACCCACTACGCCACCCAGGTGCGGGAAAAAGCCACCCTGCGCCGCGTCATCACGTCCTGCAGCGAGTGTATCAACCGCGCCTTTGAAGACCAGGAAAACGTGGGACCGCTGCTGGATGAAGTCGAGGCCCGCATTCTCGGCATCCGCGAGGATGAAGTCGGCAAAAAGGGCATGCTGACCATGAAGGAGCACGTCTTCAAAGCGATCGATGACCTCGAGGCCAAGGCCGCAAATCCCAATGCCATCAACGGGATTGCGACCGGATTCAAGATTCTGGACGAAATGACCGGCGGGATGCATGCCGGGGAAATGATCATTGTGGCGGCCCGCCCCTCGATGGGGAAGACCTCGTTTGCCATGAACATCGTGGAAAACGTGGCCGTGGACCAGAACCGGCCCTGTGCGGTGTTCAGTCTGGAAATGACCGCGGACAGTCTGGTGCAACGTCTGATTTGCTCGCGGGCGAAAATCAACATGCGGTCGCTGATGAGCGGGCAGTTTTTGAATCAGGGATCGTTCCAGATGATGACCCGTGCGGCCAGTGCCCTGGCCGGCAGCAAGATTTTCATCGACGACACCCCGGCCCTGTCGATTTTGGATCTTCGTTCCAAAGCCCGGCGGCTGCACAAGATGCACAAGATCGAAATGATCATGGTGGACTACCTCCAGCTCTGCCGCAGCACCAGCCGCCGCGCCCAGGACAACCGGCAGCAGGAAATCGCCGAGATTTCCAGTGGCCTGAAAGCCCTCGCCAAGGAACTGAGCCTGCCGATCATCGTGCTGGCCCAGCTGAACCGCGGTGCGGAAAACCGGACCAGCAACAAACCCAAACTGAGCGACCTGCGCGAATCCGGCTCCATCGAGCAGGATGCCGACGTGGTGGGCCTGTTGTTCCGTCAGGAATATTACGCGGAGGACGACGACGCCCGGGCGGAAAGCGCCGGGGAAGCCGAATTCCTCATCGCCAAACAGCGTAACGGCCCCACCGGCGGGGTGCCCCTGACTTTCCGCAAGGAATTCATGCGCTTCGAGGACCGCGAGGGCGAGGTCTCGGAAATCTGACCGCGCCAACCCGGTTGGCGGAAAACAACAGTCAGGGATTCCCCTGCCCTGTCCAAACAAAAAAAAACCTGTGCCACCCGGGACGGGCAGCACAGGGTTTGAAATCAAACCGCTGGATGTCAGGCGGAACGGCGACGGCGGGTGCCGAAGAGCAGTCCCAAACCTGCCAGGGCAGAAACTGCCGCGGTGGGTTCCGGCACGACTGTCAGGTTCACCTGATTGGCAATGCTGGTGTCGATCGCGGAACCCGGATAGGACGCCAGGAAACCGGGCTGCAGGGAGAGTCCATTATTCGTCAGGCTGCCGGTGTAATCAAAGATACGGTAGCTGCCGTTACCAAAACCGGCGAGCGGCGTGATTTGAAGGGTGCCGTCCAAGGTGAGATTCCCGGTGACGCTGATGAGGTCGTTCACGTTGCTGCCGACGATGCCGGGGGTAGCCAGTTCGTAGGCCAGAGTCGTGCTGGAGAGGAGCCCCAGATTCCCCACACTCAGGGTGCCGGGGCTGGTGCCGGGAGCCAGAGTGGCCCCTTCCGCCACGGCCACGCTGCCCACCGTGCCGTTGCCGGCCAGAGTGGCCCCATTGGCGATATTGATGTTGCCGGACACGCTGCCGATCACCACCAAGGTGCCGCTGCTGATCGTGGTGAGTCCGGCATAGGTGTTGGCCCCGCTGAGGGTGAGGGTTCCGGCGCCGGTCTTGGTCAAACCACCCACGCCATCAAGCCCAGCGCCGATGCCGATGCTGAAAGTATTGGTGTCGATCCGGATTCCACCGCCTTGGACTTCGGTCTCCGCTGTGTTCAAGCCAGGCAGGAATTCGGCCTGATCGGACAGAGCCACCACCGAGGTGCCGTTGAAATTCACCTGGGGCACCCCGCCACCGGCGGCGTCAGCGATGGTGTTGACCCGGAGCGTTCCGCCGTTGAGATTGAGGGCCCCGGCGGTGGCGTCGCCCACCAGAACATTGGCAGCGGTGACGATGGCGGTTCCACTGATATTGGTCCGGTTGGTGGTGCCTGTTCCCAGCCAACCAATGATGATATTTCCAACACTGGTGGAAGTGCCGCCCTGGAAGTCCACGAAGCCGTTACCGGCGATCCCGGCAGTGTCTTCCCCAAGCCGGATGTCATTGCTGACGTTCATGGTCCCACCGGTCTGGGTGAGGGTGCCCTGTCCTCCGAGGCTTCCCACAACGATGTGGTTCGCGCCGGTTTTATTCAGAATGGCATCACCGCTCAAGGTATAGGCGCCGATGGACTGGTCGCGGCCAATGGCCATCCAGTTGCCCACGTTGACGGTTCCCGAAGAGTGGTTCACGGTTCCATTCCCGCCCACCCCTTGGCCCGCCCAGAATTCAGCCGTGGAGCTGAGGGTGCCTCCCGTAACATTCAGGACGCCAACAGAGCCGGCTCCTTCGCCGATGATGAAGCCCTGACCACCATCGGTTCCGGTCACGGTCGCACCGGAGCCGACATTGAGGGTGCCGGTGCCACCGGCCCGGCCGGCGTACCAACGGGCTGCATTGGCGGTGGCATTGGCAATCGTATAAGTGGCATTATTGCCCGCTTGGTCGCCGATGAAATTCCAACCGGTCACGGCATGAGTGCCGCCGGTTTGATTGATTGTGCCTGTGCCACGGACAAAAGTGTCCTGGATGGCAAAAGCATCCTGGGCGGCGGTGTTCGAAGTGATGTTGGCGATACCGCCGGCCACGTATGCAAAATTGCCCGCGCCACCGCTGGGAGGGCCGGCCGGAGTCCATTCCGCCGCCGCCGACCAGTCGGCATTGTTCCCATTCCAGTTAAAATTGACCGCGATGGCGGCAGTAGGGGTGGCGGCAAGGGCAAGCAGAAGGGGACGGATATTCATGATATTTCGGAAGATGGACGGGTTCGCCAATGGACTAATCATCCTTTTTTATCCACCAACTGCTTCTGTAACAATCTGAAAATCAAATGATTTCATGCCGATAGACCTAAAGAATACGGCACCCGCACGGCTGGGTGGATTAGCGGGCGGGCGGAGCGGCGGGACTGGCAGCGCCGCCGGATTTCAGGGCCGCTTCGGCCTCTTGGATCTGACTTTTCGATAATTTCGGCTTCAGCGCTTCAAACCGTTCCTTGCCGGCCGGAATCCCATTGGCGGCGGCGCGGAGGTAATTGATGGCGGCATTCATAGGGTTGGCCGTGGTGCCTTCGCCCCGCTCAAACAACTCCCCGAGCAATAGCTGGCCAGGCCCGAAATTCGCTTTGGCCGCGGCGGCGAAGGCTGCCCCCGCTTTGTTCAGGTCCAGTGGAATACCCACCCCAAAGCGATAACAATTCCCCAGATTCACCATCGCCGCGGTATTTCCCTGGTCCGCCGCAGCATGAAAGTAGCCGATGGCGGCCGTCGGGTCTTTTTCCACCCCCAGTCCTTGCTGCAGACAGATTCCGGCTTCGTTCAGCGCGAAAGGATGACCGGTTTGCGCCGCTTTGGCGATCCATTTCCAACCCGCGGCCGGGTCTGCCTCCGCGCCCTGCCCGGCGGCGATCATCATGCCCAAGCGGCACATGCCGGCAGGTTCCGCCTGATCAGCGGCCTTGCGGAACCATTGCAGGGGTTCGGCAAAGCTGATGTCACGTGCCTTGAGGTCGATCTGCTCCATCAGCAACGTTCCATAGGCCGACTGGGCCGGAGCATGCCCGCTTTCGGCTGCCTGCTGGATGAGAAATTTGGCGCGTTCCGGATCGGCCTTGACGCCGGCGCCCCCTGATTGGAGGAACCGGGCAAGGGCATATTGGGCCGGGGCGTGACCGGAGTCTGCGGATTTCTCCAACAATACCGCGGCGTCTTCCGGTTTGGCGTCTTTGACGTTTCCCGAGAAGATGAGATTGGCCAGCGTCAACTGGGCTGCGGCATCCCCGGCAGCGGCGGCTTTTTGCAGCGCCGGAAGATCCGGCCCCGGATTGGCCGGCGCAGTGGAAGGCGTTTTTTCCGATCCCGGCAGCTTTTGACTGAGACCGGGCAGAGGAGTGCCCTGGCCGGAAGCCTGGCCGGAAATAATGGGACTACCCCCTAAAATGAGACCGAAGGCCGATACCGGCAACGCAGAGCGGAAATTCATGAGGGAATCTATTGGTTCTTCAAAAGCTGGAGTCTGGCGGAGGGATTCATTGCTTTTCCAGCACTGCGGCAGGTGCGGAATTGCGGGTGACCACGAGATCCATTTTTCCATCGCCATTCACGTCCTGGACGGCGACCGCTTTCATGCAGCCGTTCAATGAAATCCCGCTCTCCAATGGAGCCATGGGGGCAAAGTTGCCCTGACCATCGTTTTTGAGGAGCAGGCCGACGCCGTTGTCGTAGCGGGAGGTTTCGATCTGGGGGCCATGCAGCCAGTTCTGGGCGAGGAAAAGATCCACTTTGCCGTCGCCGGTGAAGTCCGCAGCCGCGATGCCGAAAACCGGCGCATTCTGGGCTTCGCGGATGAAGGGGGTCCAGGCAAACTTGCCAGCACCCTGATTCATCCAGGCTCCGCTGCGGAATTCATTGGCTTCGTATTTCCCGGCGGCCTTGAGTTTGTCCTCGCTGTAAACATCCGTCAGACTGGCGAGGGCAAATGTTTTAAACGTCGGGAATTTTGATTTGATGAACGGCATCGCGGTGCTGGAGCAACTGCGACCCCGCTCGGGGTAAAGGACATCGCCGAGTTCGTTTTTCTCACGCTTCACCTCCACGACCTGACATTTCCCGGAGCTGTCGAACACGCCGTAATAGGTCACCATCGGGTGTTCAGCATCGGGTGTTTTATACTTGCTGTTCAATCCCAGATTGCCCGCCACGAGATCCACCTTGCCATCGCGATTCAGGTCTGCCGCGATGAGGCTGTTCCACCAACCGGTCACTGATGCCAGTCCGGATTCTGCTGTGGTCTCCTTGAGGCGGCCTTTTCCGTTGGAGAAAAGCCTGATGGGTCCCCACTCGCAGGACAGCAACAGGTCCGGCCAGGAATCAGCATCGGCATCAGCCCAGACGGCACTGCTCACCAGACCCGCGGTCGCCAAGCCGGGCACTTGGTCGGTGACATCCTCGAATTTCACCGTGCCTTTTGCCGAGACATTCCGGAGCAGCCGGCTGCGGTCGCTGTGCGGCCAGTCCTGGGCTTTGCAGCGGGCTCCGATGAAAAGATCTGTCAGGCCATCCTTGTCGAAGTCGGCAGCCGCCACCGCGCCGGCAAAGACGCGGATCTCCGGGAGGCCAGCCCCAGCCGTGAAGCCACCCTTGCCGTCATTCAGATAAAGGCGGGCCCGCTGTTCCTGGGCGTCCGGCAGGAATTCATTGGTCCCGCTGACCACACAAAGATCCAGGTCCTTGTCCCCGTCCGCATCAAAGAATACCGCCCCGCTGTCCTCACAATCCTTGTCCGCGCGGAAACCATCGGTCCATTTGCCGACGAAGCCCCCTTTGCCATCCGCGAGCCGCAACTGGGCCAGCTCGCCCGCGCTGCCGCCGTAGAACACATCCGCTTTTCCGTCGCCATTCACATCGCCCCAGGCCATGCACGGTCCGAGCTGGCTGTAGCTGTGTGGCAGCAGGGTGTGGCGCAGGAAGTCGGCTTCCCAGCCGGTGTCCTTCCCCCTCAGCGACGCCAGGGCCTGACTTTCCTTGAAGAGCGGTGCCGGCACCGGATGGTCCAGGGTGCGAGGGGAAAGCCGAGCCTGGCGCTCTACTTTGAGCCGTTGATCCGCCTTCACGTTTGTCAGGATCTGTTCCCCGCCGTCCTTGCCAGGCCAGCGGATTTTCAATTCCGTGACGACGGATTCGCTGCCGAGTCCGAAATGGGCCACCGGTTCATTGTAGGAATGATACCCGGTCTGCGGGCTGAGGTAGCGCATTTGCGAACCACTGCTGGTTTTGATCACGATTTCCGCCCCGATGGCGTGCCGGTTCCCCTTTGTGCCTATCAGATCCACCGCGAGCCAGTGCCGGCCTGCGGCGTCATTGCGCCAGATGCCATTCGGTTCCTCGAGATTCACGGTAACGATATCCAGATCGCCATCCTGATCGAGATCCGCATAGGCGGACCCATAGCTCACGCCCACATGGCCGAGGCCCCAGGCATCACTCACTTCCTCGAACTTCGCGTGTCCGGTGTTCCGGTAGGCGCGGTTCTTTTCTTTCCGCATTTCGCCGTTTTTCCAGAACTCGAACATGTGTTTTCCGACCAGCATGTCCTGGGTGACCTTGATATCGCTGTCATTCATGTGGCGGCTGATGCCGTTGGTGAAATAGATGTCCTGCCAGCCGTCGTTGTCGAAATCCGCAAACTTCACCGCCCAGGTCCAGTCCGTGCTGGAAACCCCGTAAAGGCGTGCACCCTCACTGAACCGCTCCGTGCCCGTGCCGATCAGCAGGGTGTTCTGCATCTGCTGCTGCGGGCTGGCGAAGTAGGCGCGTTTCGCATCCAGGCCACCCATGACCCCCATGGTGGTCTTGCTCTTGAAGTGGGAGGTCGCGCTCATGTCGGCCACCAGCAGGTCAGGCAGCAAATCATTGTTCACATCCCCCTGATCGCAGCCCATGCTGAACCATGGCGTGTGGGGAGCGGCCTCCGCGATGACATCGGTGAAGGTGCCGTTGCCGTTGTTTTTGTAGAGCCGGTCTCCGCTGATGAAGTCATTGCCGACATAAATATCGGGCCAGCCATCCCGGTTATAATCCCACCAGGTGACGCTCAGGCCATCCCCCCGTCCGGCGATTCCTGCCTCCCGGCTCACGTCGGTGAATTTGACCACGCCATCCTTGCTGTCATTCCGGTAAAGCAGATCCGGGGTGCCCGTCGTCTCAGTGCCCCAGTGATCAAAATCATACCGCCACATGCTGTAGTATTTCTCGAACTCCGGTTTCACCACCGGCAACCCACCCTCCCCTGGCTGGGTCAACTCCTTGATATCCTGACGCGTTCCCGCCGGGTCCTCGATCCGGTTGGTCAGCAGATACAAATCCAGATCGCCGTCCCCATCGTAATCCGCGAAGGCCGCGCTGTGGGAACAGTCCACCGCGCCCAATCCGCAGGTATCCGGGGCCACCGTGAATTTCACCACGCCATCCGCTCCAGTGGCATTCAACCACAACTGATTGGGCTGCAGGTAACGGCACACGTACAGGTCGGATTTGCCATCCCCATTGGCGTCCCCGGCGGCGATTCCGGCCACCCATTCCTCCTTCCCTCCCCCATTGGCAAAACACGAAGAGGCCGTCGCGTCGGCAAACTTGATTTCCCCCGGTCCCCCGGTATTCCGGTAAATACGGCTCGCTTCCCGGCCGCCCCCAAAAACCAGTTCCGGCCGGCCATCCCCATTCAGATCCTCCACCACCACCCCACCGCACGTCATGCCGCTGTGATACAGATAACTCAGCGCATGGTTGATCTCCATGCGGTTGACCATGTCCACGCCCGTTTGATCAGGACCCAACCGGACAAATTGTGTTGTGGGAGCCCCTGCCACGGGAACTGTGGCTGCCCCCACTGGCAGGGACGCCAAGATGAAACAGGCCGTCCCCTGGAGGAAAGTATTAAGGAAAATAGGAGAAGTCATCGGAATTCGCAGCGTGGAAAGCGGGGAACGAGTGTGCAATGCCCTCCCCCATGGCGTCAAGCGCCACTCGGATTCCCTTGGGCAAGCCCAGCCGCCCATCCTCACCGGGCACGTCCGGAACCGGGCTGGAGGATGATTCCCCGTCCCTTTAGCCCACAAAACGCCGGATCACCACGGAAGCATTGTGGCCCCCGAAACCGAAACCATTGCTGATGGCGACGTCGATCTTTGCTTCCCGCGCCACATGCGGCACATAGTCCAGATCACACTCGGGCTCCGGATCGTCGAGATTGATCGTGGGGTGGACGATGCCATCCCGGATGGACAGGACGCAGGCGGCCAGTTCGATGGCTCCGGCGGCTCCCAGGAGGTGGCCGGTCATGCTCTTGGTGGCGCTGATGAGGAGGCCATTTTTGGAGTGCTCTCCAAAGGTTTTTTTGATGGCGCGGGTTTCGCAGATGTCACCCATCGGTGTGGAGGTGGCGTGGGCGTTGACGTATTGCACTTCCTCCGGATTCACCCGGGCATGCTTCAGCGCCATCTGCATGCAGCGGGCGACATGTTCACCCTCGGGATTCGGCGCAGAAAGATGGTAGGCATCGCCACTGACGCCATAACCCACCAACTCGGCGTAAATCCTCGCCCCGCGCTTTTTGGCGTGTTCCAATTCCTCGATCACCATCACCCCGGCCCCTTCGCCCATGACAAAACCATCGCGGCCCCGGTCGAAGGGACGGGACGCGCGTTCCGGCTCATCATTCCGGGTGGAAAGGGCCTTCATATTGCCAAAACCGGCATACCCCATGGGCAGGATGGTGGCTTCCGCGCCCCCGCAGAGGAAGGCGTCGGCATCGCCGAATTTAATCATGCGCCAAGCTTCGCCGATGTTGTTATTACTGGTGGCACAGGCGGTCACGATCACCATATTCGGACCATGCAGGCCGTGCTCCATGCTGATGATGCCGCTGCCGATGTTGCTGATCATCATCGGGATGGTGAATGGACTGACCCGGTTCGGGCCCTTCGTGAGGAGATTGGTATGCTGCTCCTCATGGGTGGCCAACCCGCCGATTCCGCTGCCGACCATGACCCCGAAACGGGTGGGATCGATCTGGGTGAGATCCACCCCGGAATCATCCAGGGCCATTTTGGCCGCCGCCACTCCGAGCCCGGCATACCGGTCGCAGCGCTTGCCATCCTTGGGCACTTTGAAAAACGGGACGTAATCGAAATCCTTCACTTCTCCCCCGATCTGGCAGGCATACCCGGTGGTATCAAACTGCGTGACCTTGCTCACCCCGCTTTTTCCGGCGACGAGGTTTTTCCAAAAGGTTTCGACATCATTTCCTACTGGGGAAATGACGCCCATACCAGTGATGACAACGCGGCGTTCGGTCATGGGGTAGCGGGTGCTGAAGGCTGAAAAGACAAAGACGGCGGGCCGGGCTTGTCCCGTCCGCCGTCTGAATGTCTTAGACGCGTCATTTCCGGCTGTCAAACCGGCACGCAGGCGGGTGGCCGGTCAAAAGGAGACGGCGAGGGCAACGCCACCAAACATTTCGGCGTCCTGATCGGCATCAAGGACTTCCATCGGCAGATTGCCGGCGATGTAGGGCGTGAGGGTGGCCGTCTCCGTCAGTTTGAGCGGCAAACCGAGCGTCAGCAGCACGTGGGTGAACCCATCTTCCTCAAAATAATTGGAGCTGTATCCCACCGCGACCGATGGCTCGAGGGCGGCCCACTCACAGAGTTCAAAAGACGCCCCCACGGTTGCTTCCAGATAGGTGCCGTCGCGGTCGAAATTATACGCGGCGAGGACACCCACGTCGAAAATACCCAGGGTCTTCGCGACGCCAAGCGAGGCTTCATGTTCGTCATCGACGCCTTCATTGCCACCCCAGGAACCGCGGGGATAAATGTATCCCGCATACCCGCCGGTGAATTCGGCAAAGCCGGCATCGTAGGTCAGGGAAGCAAGCAGATCGAGCTCGGTGTAGTCATCGTCGATCCCGCTGAGATACCACGGAGTCAGGTTCAGACTCAGGTTTTCGGCTAGGGCGATATCGATGGAAACCTGGCCCCAGACCACTTGTTCAAATAGCTCTTCCCCACGGAAGATATAAAAAGTGTCGTAACCGAGGCTGACCTCGGCAGTGACCGCCGGTTCCGGCTCCGTGGGCGGCGCGGCCGGGGGAATCACGGGACTGCCGGCGAAGGCAGGCAGCGCCAAGGGCAGGAGAATGGCGGTGACAAGCGAAGCGATGGATGGATTTTTCATGGCTGATTTTGGTTTACGACCGGCGGCGGCGGCACAGGCTGAGGGCAACTCCCACCGCCAGCATTACCGTGATGCCCGGTTCGGGGATAGGGGCCATAACAAGGGCGGTTTGCAGGGTGAAGCTGGCCGGACTGCTCCCGAAGGTGCCGGCACCCTGAAGGTCATTCAGTCCGCCGAAGATGGCGGTGTCGGCATTGGACAGGCGCCACGCCCGGGTGGTCGCGGCCGGATCGCCCAGTCCGGCGGTGAGTTGCCAATCAGTGTCCTGGGTGGAGCCATTTCCGGTCACCAGCGCCCACTGGGTGGTGCTGTCGATCGTTTTGCCGCTGAAGGCCCAGACGTAGACCTGCTCACCCGGGGAGAACAGCAGCGGGTTGGAAAGGGGTGCGCTTTCATCGCCAGTCTGGTCCCGCTCCCAGATCAGATTGGGACCGCTGGTGGTGAGAATGGAATTTTCCGCAACATACTGCAGCGGCGCGTTGAAATCCGCCTGTTCGATCAGCCTCCAATTTCCTTCCCAAAGGGCCGTATTGGTGGCATCGGGAATAAAACCCGTCTCAAAGGTGCCCAACTCGAACTGGTAGGTCCCGGGAATCGCGGTGCCACCAGCCGTGTAAAGCTCGTCCGCCACCGCGCTGCCCCAATCGATACTGCCCGCCATGCCGGGACTGATCAAGGCAAGGCAGCAGGGAATGAAGAGGAGATGCAATTTCATCATTTCACTCATTATGATAATTAAAAATCAATCAAAGCCAACTGATATTTTTGACCTCCGAAACTTTTCGCGATTTCTCGCCGCAGGGCGCACGACCGGTTGCGGGGCTGGCCGGGTGCGGTGAAATAGGTGCTATGGGCTTTTCCAGCTTTACCCTCCTGAAATTCCTCCTCAGCGCGGTGCTGATCACGATCGTCACTGAAATGGTGAAACGCAGTGACAAACTGGGAGCGCTCCTCGCCAGCCTGCCCTTCGTGACGGTGATCTCCATGATCTGGATCTACCACGAAACGCCCGCGGAAACCCGGATTGCCAAAGTATCCACCCATGCCCAACTCGTCTTTTGGTATGTGCTGCCGACCCTGCCGATGTTTTTGATTTTCCCTTGGCTGGCGCGGCATCTGGGCTTCTACGGCGCACTGGGAGCAGGGGCCGGCCTCACGCTGGTGCTTTTTGCCCTGACCCGGTGGATCATGGGCCGTTATGGGGTGGCGCTGTAAGCTGACCCTGGCCGGAATTAAATGGCCTCTGCCTGCCGGGCCTGCGTTTGCACGGACGCCTATTCGCCATCGGTGGCAAACCCAGCCCCGGGACAAGACAGGCACAAGTTCAGGCTGTTCCATGGTGGTCACCAGGTTGTATAGAAAGGGGAATAACCGGACACCCTGCGATCATGAGACGACTTTCCTGCCTCTTTTTGCTCATCACCATGGCCTTGTGCCCAAGCGCGGAGCCGCCCCGCCTCTGCGTCCTGACCGATATTGGAGGCGATCCCGATGACCGCCAGTCCCTGATCCGGCTGATGGTTTATGCCAACGAATTTAAAATCGAGGGGCTGATTGCCAGTGCCGCCGGCACGCCCGGAGAACTGAAAAAGTCCCTCACCCGGCCGGAGCTGATCCGGGAAATCGTGGAGGCCTACGGGAAGGTCCGGCCCCAGCTCGCCCGTCACGCGGAAGGCTGGCCGGAAGCGTCGGAACTGGCCGGTAAAATCAAGTCAGGAAACCCGCAACGGGGCCGCCAATTCGTCGGGGAGGGGCATGACACCGAAGGCTCGCAGTGGCTGATCGGACGGATTGATGAGGGCACCCCGGAACGCCCGCTGAATATTTCCATCTGGGGAGGCCAGACCGATCTGGCGCAGGCGCTCTGGCGGGTAAAGACGACGAGGGGCGGGGCAGGCTTCACGGATTTCACCAAACGTTTCCGAGTCTATGACATCGCGGACCAGGATGGCATCGCAGCCTGGATGCGCACGGAATTCCCCGGCATGTTTTACATTCTCAGCAAATCGCCCCCTGGCCGCGACCGCCGCGAGGCGACCTTCCGCGGCATGTATCTGGGCGGCAATGAATTCCTGACTTCCGAAGCCTGGATTGAACGGAACATCCGCTGCAAGGGACCGCTGGGGGCGCGGTATCCCATCAAAACCGCGACCGCACCCAACCCTCACGGATGCCTGAAGGAAGGCGATACACCATCCTGGTTCTTCTTCCTGCCAGCGGGTGGCAATGATTCTGCCGATCCCACCAAGCCGGGCTGGGGTGGGCAATTCGCCAGAGAGGCCGATGGGTGGTATCGCGATCTCCCCTTCACCCCGGAACAGGATCCCCGTTCGTTCGTGCACCGCTGGCGGCGCGACTTTCAGGCGGACTTCGCCCGCCGCATGGCTTGGTGTGTGGCGGAGTGAATCCCCGGGCCACAGTTGTTGGAAGTGGGCGAAAGAGGCGGCTCCGTGGCCGCGCATAATAGTGGATCTTCCGCCGTCCCTCCTGTTTGATGCTGCGGTCTTGATTTCCATTCCATCATGCGTCTCTCCCAAAAAGTCATCCTCATCACCGGCAGTGCCACCGGCATCGGCAAGGCGATCGCCCAACGTTGCGTCCGCGAAGGCGCGCAGGTTATCATCCACGGACTGGAAGCCGACCTGGCCGCCGCGGTGGCCGCTGAGCTGGGGCCGGACCACGCGGTTTTTCATGTGGAGGATCTCACCAACGAGGGCTGTCCACAGCGTCTGGTCGACCTCGCCGTCAGCCGTTTTGGCCGGCTGGATGCCGTGGTGAACAATGCCGCGCTGGTCGCCCAGGGCAACATCCACACCACCGATGCCGGCTGGTTCATGAAAATGTTGTCCGTCAACACCATCGCGCCCTTCCTGTTGATCCAGGCGGCCCTGCCCCACCTCCGCGCGGTGCGGGGCAACGTGTTGAACATCGGCAGCGTCAATGCCTGGAGCGGCGAACCCAACCTGCTGCCCTATTCCGTTTCCAAAGGCGCCCTCATGACCCTGACCAGAAACCTCGGCGACACCCTCATGCGGGAGGACGGGGTCCGCGTGAATCAGATCAATCCCGGCTGGGTCCTGACCGAAAATGAGGCCAAACGCAAACGCGACCACGGGCTGCGGGACGATTGGTATGCCGACCTTCCCAAAGTATACGCCCCCTCCGGCCGCATCCTCCTGCCGGAGGAAATCGCTGCCGCCGCCGTCTACTGGCTGGCCGACGAATGCGGACCCGTCAGTGGTCAGGTAGTCGATCTGGAGCAGCATCCTTTCATCGGCAGGAACCCGCCGAAGGACACCACCACCATTCCCTCGTGACTCCTTCCCTTCCCCTCATTGCCGCCATTGAAGCCGGCGGCACCAAGTTCAACCTCGCCCTCGGCACCGGGCCGGATGACCTGCGCGCCACGGTCCGCATCCCCACCACCACGCCCCGGGAGACCATGGCCGCAGTGCTGCAGTGGCTCGGAGAGGCCGCCCGGGAACATGGGGCCTTCCAGGCGATCGGCGTCGGCTCCTTCGGCCCCCTGGAGCTTGACCCGGCCCGCCCTTGCTATGGTTATATCACTTCCACCCCCAAGCCCGGCTGGCAGCAGACCGATGTCGCCGGTCCCCTGTCCGCCCGGTTTGGCGTGCCGGTGGGCTTTGACACCGATGTGAATGCGGCTGCCCTCAGCGAGTCCCTCTGGGGTGCCGGACAAGGCATTGATCCTCTGGTTTACCTCACCATCGGCACCGGCGTCGGCGGGGGAGCCATCATCCACGGCCGTCCCCTGCATGGCCTGCTGCATCCCGAAATGGGTCACCTCCAGGTCCCCATGCCTGCCATCCCCGGCGTGGTGGATTCCCGCTGCCAGTGCCCCTTCCATGATTCCTGTCTGGAAGGTTATGTCAGTGGCCCGGCCATTGCCGCCCGGTGGGGGGCCCGGGCCGAAACCCTGCCTGCCGGTCACCCCGCGTGGACGGATGTGGCCGAAACCCTCGCGCGGGGTCTGGTCAGCATCATCACCACCCTGGCGCCGCGCCGCATCATTCTCGGTGGCGGCGTGATGGAGGGTCCCGGCCTGCTGCCCGCCGTGCGCACCGCCGTGCTGCGCCAGTTGAATGGTTATCTGCAAGTCCCCGCCCTGCTCGAGGAGATCGACCACCATCTGGTTTCTCCCGGACTGGGGGACCGCGCCGGGGTGCTCGGCGCCATCGCCCTCGGGCAGCAAGCCCTCGCCCTTTCCCATCATTGAACCCTCCGTCAACCGAACCCCTTCCTCCGCTTCCTCCTGACAAATTCCCCGCCATGCCCCGCCTCGCCGCCTTCCCCAAAGCCTTCATGCAGGCCCTCTGCAAAGAAGGCACCATGTCCGTTTCCGACTGGATCCAACTCGCCGCACCTCTCGAGATCCAAGGGCTGGAATGGTATGCCGGTTTCCTCGAAATGGAGGACGAATCCAACTGGTCCCGGTTCCGCCGCGAAGTCGAAGCCACCGGCAAGGTCATCCCCATGATGTGCTGCTCCCCGGATTTCACTCATCCGGATCCCGCCTTCCGCGCCATCGAAATCGCCAAACAGAAGCGCTGGATCGACATGACCCACGTCCTCGGCGGGCAATACTGCCGCGTCCTGAGCGGCCAGCGCCGCCCCGGCCTCACCATTGAGGAAGGCGTGAAATTCGCAGCCGATTCCATCACCGCCTGTCTCCCGCACGCCGCCAATCTCGGCATCACCCTCATCCTCGAAAACCACTACAAGGACGACTTCTGGGACTACCCCGAGTTTGCCCAAAAGATGGATGTTTTCTGCCAGCTGGTCGATGCCGTGCAGCATCCGAATTTCGGAGTAAACTACGACCCCAGCAATACCTACCTGGCAGGCGAAGATCCGATCGAACTCCTCAAGCGCGTCTCCTCCCGGGTCGTCACCATGCACGCCAGTGACCGCTATCTGGCCGAGGGCACCCTCGAAGATCTCCGCCGCGAGGAAGGCGGCGCCATGGGGTATGCCAAGCGCCTCCGCCACGGCGAAATCGGTCAGGGTCTCAACGATTACGACGCCATCTTCACCGAACTCAAGCGCGTTGGTTTCGACGGCTGGATCAGCATCGAAGACGGCGTCGACGGCATGGAACAACTCGCCCGCAGCGTCGGCTTCCTGAAACAGAAGATCGCCCAGTATTGGCCGGGAGAGACCTGATTCAGCCAAACCACGGTAACGGCAGGAGGCGCGGCTTGCCTTTCGATCTCACTGGCTCCCCGGCAGACCAGGGAAAACCAACGGCCGGCCAAGGGTGGCTTCAGCGAAGATGGGGGCGGCGATTTCGGCGGAGGAGAGCGGCAGATAGGCATTGCTGGCGGCGCTGAGCCGGTCGGCCAGCAGATCATCCTGACAGGCCAGGATCACCGGCAGCGGAACGGTGGCACGCCGCTGGTCGGTGAGGCTGCGGGCGCGGAGGGCAATCTCGAGATTGGTACCGTCGGCGGAGGTGACCGCGATGACGGCGCGGGCCCGGTCGATGCCCGCCCGCAGCAGCATCTCCGCGCTGGTGGCGTCGCCCTCGATCACCGGCACCCCGTGCAGGGTGGCGATGCCCTCCATGCGGGTGCGGTCCTGTTCGATGCACACGGCGGGAATGCCGCGCTCCTGGAGGGCCCGGAGCACGGCAAAACCCAGGGAACCCATGCCTGCGACGATGATGTGCCGGCGCTGCTGGCGGGCCGCCCTTTCCTGCTGCTGGCGGGTGGCCTCTCCGGTAATGAGATAGTGACTGAAAAGAGAAACAAGGAGCGCGATGAGGGTGATGCCTGCCAGCATGAGGATCATGCCGAAGCCCTTCAGCAGGGCAGGATCCTGCTGCAGATGATAGTCCCCAAAACCCACCGTGGTGAGGATGCTCACCGTGAAGTAGGTGGCATCGGTCCATGGCATGCCTTTGGCGTAATGGAAAACCAAGGTTCCGGTGACGAGGCAGGCGACCAGAAGCACCAGGACCAACATCAGCAAAGAGGGCCGCCGCGGACCGCTGGAGCGGCGCGGCCCGGCGGAAGCAACCTCCGTCAGGGAAGCCTCCAGCGCGGCATTGACAAAATGCGCCCCGGAGAGATCGGCAGGGCACAGCGCGGCATGCAGATCGAAATCGTGCTGCAGGCGGTGGCCCAGATGCGGGGCGTCCACCCGCGTCACCATGCGGAGTTGTGGGGCCAGCCGCTTGACCCGGATGGAGGTTTCGAGATTCCGGCTGTCATCGGCACTGGTGATGGCAGCCGCCTGACATTCCAATACCCCGGCGGCGGTCCAGATGGCCGGATCCCGGAAATCGCCGGTGAAGAGTTCGGCCCCGGCTTCGCGGGCCGTCCTCACATGCCATGCGGGACAGCTCAATTCCGTAATGACCCGCACCCGGCACCCCTGCCCCAGCAGGAGCTGCACAATGCGCAGTCCGAGGCGCCCGAGGCCGGCCACGATGATAGGACGTCGGTCGGTGGTGCCTGTCAGGGGCGGAGGATCGTGGGGGATGGTTGTCATTGCGCGGTCCCTTGGCGGGCATGCCGTCTGGCGAAGAATTTCCGGATCTCCTCCAACCATAACACCAGACTGGCAACCGCCCCGATCAGCAGCATGTGAGTCCAGGGAATGGGGACGGTGTGGAAGAGGCGGTTCATGGGTTCGGTGAAGATAACGAGGAAGTGCAGGATATTCCCCACGATCAGACCACCCAGCAGCCAATAGTTTTTCAGAAATCCGAGGTTCAAGGCCGACTTCAGTTCACTGCGGCAGTTGAGCACGTTGAACCACTGGCTGACGGCCAGTACGGTGAAGGTCTCGCTCCTGACCTGCTCCAGTGGCGCCCCGGTGGACAACCGCCACACGAAATAACCGAAGACAGAAATCACTGAACCGGTGGCCATGACCGCCATGCGCTGGAGCATCAGGCGGGTGACCAGTGGTTCCCCGCCCGGCGTCGGCGGCCGGCACATCTCATGTCCTTCCTTTTCCTCCATGACCAGATTCACGGTGAGCACTCCTTCCGTGACGATATTGATCCAGAGGATCTGCACGGCGACCAATGGCAGCGGGTATCCCAACAGCAGGGCGGCCAGCAGGATCACCACCTCATCAATGGAGGTGGTGAAAAGAAAGAGCACCACTTTTCTCAGATTCTGGTAAACGAGGCGGCCCTCCTCGACGGCCTTCACAATGGTGGCAAAATTGTCGTCACTGATGATGATCTTGGCGGCCCCTTTGGCGACCTCCGTGCCTGTGATCCCCATCGCCACCCCGACATCAGCGCGGGCCAAAGCAGGGGCATCGTTGACGCCGTCGCCGGTCATGGCCACGACTTTGTTCTGCGATTGGAAGGCCTCCACGATGCGGAGTTTCTGGGCGGGATGCACCCGGGCGAACACGGAGATGCGGTCGAGGTCAGCCCGCAGATCCTGTTCCGGCATGGCTTCCAGCTCGCGGCCGTCCACCGCAAGATCGCCGGCCCGCGCGATTCCCAGCAAACGGGCGATGGCCAGGCCGGTGATTTTGTGGTCGCCGGTGACCATGACCGGACGGATTCCCGCGTCGCGGCACTCTGCCACGGCGGCCTTCACCTCATCCCGCGGCGGATCCATCTGGCCAACCAGGCCAAGGAATGTGATCCGGTCCTGGAACTGCCCAAATCCGGCGGCCTCATCCAGCACCCCATCCGCCAGTTCACCCACCGCGAGGAGGCGCAAGGCGCGGGCTCCCATGGCATCAGCCGCTGCCCCGATGCTCCGGCGCAGAGCTTCATCCAAGGGCTGGAGCTGGTCGCCCGCCCGGACGGTTCCGCAGAGTTCGAGCACCATTTCCGGGGCTCCTTTGATGATGATCCGTCCCCGGTTGCCGTGGCCATGCCAGGTAGCCATCATCTTGGCAGCGGAATCAAAGGGGATCTCCGCCCGGCGCGGCCATTGCTGGCGCAGCGCCGATAGCTCCACACAGCCCTTCAGCGCCAAGGTGAGGAGGGCCGTCTCCGTGGGATCTCCCAAGGGACGCCAGCGGGTTTCATCGCGCTCCGGCGGCACCAACTGGGCGTCGTTGCAGAGGGCCACCGCCTCCAGCAGCGCCAGGACCGGGGCATCGCGGACGGGCACGGCCTGTCCGGCCTCCAACAGATCTCCCTCCGGGGCATAACCCGCGCCGGTGACCTCCAGCTGCCGGCCACCCGGGAACCAAAGCTCCGTCACTGTCATCTCATTTTTTGTCAGGGTTCCGGTCTTGTCCGAACAGATGATGCTGGTGGAGCCCAACGTTTCGACCGCCGCCAGCCGCCGGACGATGGCCCCGTGCCTGGCCATGCGCTGCATCCCGACGGACAGCGCGATGGTCATGGCCACGGGCAGGCCTTCCGGCACCATGGATACCATCTGACTGATCGCGATCATGAGGACTTCCCCAAAAGGCATGCCGCGCCCGAGGCCCAAGGCGATGACGAGCCCAAACAGCAACACCGCCGCGCCGACGAGGTACCGGCCGAACTGCTGGATGCGCAGTTCCAACGGAGTCCGGGGTTCCACCGCCGCGGCAGTGAGACGGGCGATCTTGCCGACTTCAGTAGTCAGCCCCGTCGCCACCACCACAGCCAGGCCACGGCCGGCCGCAATGTGGGTACCGGAATAAACCATGTTCCGCCGGTCCGCGAGGAGGGTGTCCCCGGCCAATGGTCCGGAGTGTTTGGCGACCGGCAGCGACTCTCCGGTGAGGGCCGCCTCGGCAGCTTCGAGGGCGGCGGCTTCAACGAGGCGGGCATCGGCGGCGACGGCGTCTCCGGCGGCCAGCAGGACCATATCGCCTATCACAAGATCAGCGGACTTGATGATTTCCTCCCGGCCGCCGCGCCGCACCCTCACCATGAGGGCGGAAAGCTTGCGCAGGGAATCCATTGACCGTTCGGCACGGCCTTCCTGAAAGGTGCCGATAAACGCATTCATGAAGACCACCAGGAGAATGACAAAAGCATCGCCCCGGTGCTCCATCACCGCGGCAATCACCGCCGCCAGAAAAAGGATATAGATCAGCGGACTGGCAAACTGCCTGAAGAACAGGTTCCACCAGGGACGGGGCTTGAGTTCCGGGATGGCATTCGGCCCGCCCTTGGCCAGACGCTCCGCCGCTTCCCCGCGGGCCAGTCCCTGGGCAGGATCGGTCCCCAGTGAAAGGCAGATTTCCCCGGCAGAGGCCTGATGCCAGGGAGCGCTCAAAGGAATCATGGAGAGAAATCGTTCAAGGGAAGCCAGCCCGCGGTTCAGCGCCATGACACCGGCCCGCAGACCGGATTACCGCCTCAACTGCCGGCATTCCTCACGGAGTTGTTCGACTTCCAGCAGGAGACTGAGGATAAGCTGCAAACCGGTTTCGTTCACCCCGCAGGTGCTGCGCAGATATTCGATCCGGCGGAGTTGCCGCAGGCTCTCCGCATCAAACCCCGCCGGAGCGTCGCCTTCCGGGGCAACCCTGGCAGGGCGGAGCCATCCCTGCTCCTGATAGTGCAGGACGGTGGGGGGATCGACCCCCGCCAGCCCGGCGATGACATCGATGCTGTAAGTGAGATCTGCTTCGTCTTCGAAAACAGGCGGATCACCGGAAGGAGGCTCGGAACTCATGGGATGAAGGGATCAGAGGTTAACGGACGGACCGGGGTTGGAAGGTGGAGACATCGCGCAGCTTTTCCCAGAGCTGCCGTTCCTCATCGGAGAGGGTGGAGGGAAGCTGCACCTTCAGGATAACATAAAAATCACCACGCTCGCCGCTCTTGCCTTTGGGTAGTCCCCGGAGGCGGGCGCGCAGTTTCTGTCCGTTTTCCGCGCCGGCCGGGATCCGCAATTTGATGGAGCCATCCAAGGTGGGCACCACGACTTCGGTGCCGAGCACGGCCTCCCAGGGCGCGATGTCGAGTTCATGCAGGATGTCGGCCTCCTCGCTGGTGAAGTCCGGATGGGCCGCATGGCGGACGCGCAGGAAGAGGTCACCGGCCGGACCGCCGCCCTGCCCGGGTTCCCCCTGGCCCGGCACGCGGATGCGCCGGCCATCGGTCGCGCCCGGCGGGATTCTGACCTGGAAGGTGTGGGTTTCCACCTGTCCGGTCAGACGGTTGCGGGTTTGCAGGGAGATGGGGCGCACCGTGCCTTGCATGGCTTCCTCCAGGGTGACGAGGATGTCCCCTTCGATATCACTGCCCCGCCTGGAGCGGGGAGCCCCCGCCTGACGGGAACCCGGACCCTCCTCATGCGGAAATCCGTAGCGGCTGCCACCGCTGAAATATTGCTCGAAGAAGTCGCTGAAACCCGTGCCGCCAAAATGGAACTCCTGGTCCGGCCCGCCTGCCCCGCCATGGCCCGGCGGCGGGGTAAAACTTTCATTCTGCCAGTTGGCGCCGAGGCGATCGTATTTTTTGCGCTTTTCCGGATCGCTCAGCACCTCATTGGCCTCGTTGATTTCCTTGAATTTTGCTTCCGATCCCGGCCGGTCCTTGGCGACGTCAGGATGGTGTTTGCGGGCAAGTTTGCGGAAGGCTTTTTTGATATCGTCCTGACCGGCATCGCGGGGGACACCCAGCGTGGCGTAATAATCTTTGAATTCAGCAGACATAGGTTGGGGGGAGCATAAACCAATTTAATGGAAAGGTCGATACCACAGTCCGATTGGCAAGCCCTTTCGAACCCGGCACTTTTGCCTTTCAGGCCTTCTGCCAAATATCACAATCCTGCTGGAGAGCCGGTCCGGCCCTGACCCCGGCCGGGCAGGCCCAGGGACAGGAGCGCGGCCACCAGCACAAAGCCCGTGGAAGCGAGGAGGCACCAGATCAGACCACCGTTGGCGCCGGAATGAAGGCCGGCCTGATACAACAGACCGGACAGGATCGTCCCCGCCAGCCGCCCGCAGGCATTGGCCATGTAATAGATCCCTACATTCATTGCGACCTTGCGGTGATCCGTATAAGCCAAAATCAGATAGGAGTGCACCGCCGAATTCAAGGCAAAGATGATCCCGAAGAGAATCAGTCCGGCCACCACCGCCAGCACGGGGGTGACCTCCAGCCAGAGCGCCGCCGCGATCGCGGCCGGCAGCAGGGCGAGCAGGAAGGCGAGGCCGGTGGCGGTGCGTCCATCCGGATGGGCCGTCCCCTCTGCGGACTTCCGCCGGAGCAAAGCCGGGGCGGAAGCCTGCACGACCCCATAACCAATCACCCACAAGGCCATGAATCCGCCGGCCTGCCAGAATTTCCAGCCCAGCACGGACGAAAGGAAGACCGGCAGGGCCACCACAAACCAGACATCCCGGGCTCCGAACAGAAACAGCCGCGCCACCGCCAGCACATTGACGGCCCGGTTGTTGGAAAACAGGTGGCGGAATTTTGCCTTTTTGTCGATGGTTCCCAGTCCGCCCCGCATCATCCCCGCTGCCACCACCAGCGCCACCGCCACGAGCGCCATCAGGGTCCACACCGCCGGTTGGAATCCAATCCATGACAGCAGCAGGCCCCCCAGGAAAAAACCCACTCCTTTCAGCGCATTTTTGCTCCCCGTGAGCAGGGCCACCCAGCGGTACAGCCGGCCCTCGTTGTCTCCTGCCACCAGTTTGACTGCGCTTTTGCTGCTCATTTTGGTGAGGTCCTTGGCAATCCCGGAAAGCGCCTGGGAGGCCATTACCCAAACCACCGTCAGCCCTGCCGCCGGCATCAGGGCCAGCATGGCGAGGGCGGCCAATTGGGTTCCCAGCCCCATGAAAAGGGTACTTTTCAATCCAAAACGGGAGGCCAGCCAGCCCCCGCAGAGGTTGGTGAGAATACCGAAGATTTCGTAGAAGAGGAACAGTGAGGCGACCTGCAGCGCGTTGTAGCCGAGCTGATAGAAATAGAACAGCACGAGGGTCCGGGTGGCCCCATCCGCCAGGGTGTCCGCCCAATAGGCAAGGGTGACGACCGCGTAATTCCGCACTTCTGGCGGGGCCGGCGCCGGAGCGGACATGGCAGCGCTCATGGGTCAGGAAGGCAGGGTACGGGCCACCTTCCGGGCCAGTTCCGCATACCGGTTGGCATAACCCCACTCATTGTCATACCACGCCAGGATCTTCACCTGGGTGCCGGCGGTGACCATGGTGGAGAGGGCATCCACAATGGAGCTGCGCGGGTCATTCAGGTAATCCACCGAAACCAGGGGGCGCGTCTCATAACCAAGGATGCCGCGGAGGGGACCCTCGGCCGCGGCCTGGAGCAGCGCGTTCACTTCCGCCACCGTGGTGGGGCGCTCCACTTCAAAGGTACAATCCGTCAGGGAAGCATTCAGCAGCGGCACCCGCACCGCGACCCCATCCAGCCGGCCGAGCAGTCCGGGGAAAATCATGCCGATGGCAGTGGCCGATCCCGTCGAGGTGGGAATGAGCGAGAGGCCCGACGCGCGGGCCCGGCGCAGATCCTTGTGCGGGGTGTCGAGGATGCTCTGGGTGTTCGTCATGTCGTGGATGGTGGTGATCATCCCATGCCGGATTCCCAGTCCCTCATGGATGACCTTGACGACCGGGGCCAGACAGTTGGTGGTGCAGGAGGCCGCTGTCAGGATATGATGTCTGGCGGGATCGTATTCCTGCTCGTTGACTCCCATCACAATATTCACCGCCTGCTCCTTCACCGGGGCGGCGACGATCACTTTTTTCACCCCGGCCGCAAAATAGGGTGCCAGGGTCTCCGGGGTGCGGTGCTTGCCGGTGGCGTCCAGCACGATATCGATGCCAAGGTCGCCCCAGGGCACCTCTGCCGGATTCTTCCAGGAGGAATAGCTGATGCGTTTTTCATCCACCACCACATCCCCGGCCTCGGCCCGGCAGTCCCGGTCCCAGCGGCCATGGACACTGTCGAAATACAGGAGATGCGCGGCGCAGGCGGCATCGCCGCCGGTTTCATTGAGGTGGACGATTTCCACCTCCGGCTGATTCCAGGCGGCCCGGAAAGCGAGGCGGCCGATGCGGCCGAATCCGTTGATGGCAATGCGTGAGGACATGGAGAGGTGAGGAAAGCGGCGGGGTGAGGGTTGGAAAATCAGAGGTGCGCCACCAGGAATCCTAGCAGCAATTGGCATCCCGGTTGTTTTTCAGCCGGGGCGGGATGGCACGGCGACGGGAACTGCCGCAGTCCGACTGGCCGCGCAGGGCCACCCGCTCCACCGTCCGGGCGTGGTCGGCGGCGTAGACCGGATCGCTGGCCAACGACCCGGCAAAGTGTTTCCGCTGGAGCTTGAAGAGCGGCAATAGCGCCGGCGCCATCCGGTAAAACGCCCACTTCTCCCGCCGCTGCACCTCCAGCAATCCCGCTGCCCGCATGATCGTGAGGTGACTGGACAGGGTGCTCTGCGGCAGCCGCAATCCATCCTCCAATTCACAAACACACAAGGTCTGGTCCGCCAGCAGCATGGCAATCCGCCAACGGGTCGGATCGGCGAGGGCCTGATTGAAGGAAACGGCTTCGAGCACGTCATCATCAAATCGACAAATCCCGATTCGTCAAGATTCAATTCGGCCAAGCCCGTTGGACGTGCCGGCCCCGGGCTTTCCGGCCCCGTCGGGAAGCTGCCCTCCCTGCCATTCAGAGGGGTTGCTCTTCCGCAGGTCCTCCCCTAAGGAATGGCGATGCCCGTTTTCGGATCTCCTGACCTTGCGATAGATCTCGGCACTGCCACCACCCGCGTGGCGGGCCGCCGTGATTGCATCTCCCTGCGCCCGTCCGTCTCGCAGAATATCCACGCCTTGAACCGCGGAGTGATCGTGAATGTCCGGGCCACCACCGAGTTGCTGCGGCCCATGATGCAAAAACGTCTGCGGGGCCGTCTCGGCCGCCTGCGGGTTCTCGCCTGCGCCCCCAGCGATGTCAGCGTCCTCGAACGCCAGATGGTCCGGTCCTGCATTCTGGAGGCTGGGGCCTCGTCTGTGATCATGGTGCCGGAACCCTTGGCGGCCGCAGTGGGAGCAGGATTGGATATTGGCAGCAAATACGCCAAGTTTCTCGTCGATTTCGGGGATGGCGTCACGGATTGCGCGGTGATCCGGGACGGGCAAATCGTCGCCTCCCTCGCCGAACGGGTCGGCTGCAGCGATCTGCGCCAGGTGGTCCAGTCTTTTGCGAAACTGACCATCGGCATCGATCTTCCGCCCGGTGAGGCCGAGCGCCTCCTCCGCACCCTCGGTCTGCGCCGGGAAGGGTTTGAAACCTGTCAGGGGCTGGCTGGCGGCGCCCCTGTCCAGGCCCGCCTGCGGGTCGCCGATCTGCATGAGGAACTCCGGCCGGTGATCGACCGGATGCTGGCCCCGGTCCAGACCCTGCTGCGGACGCTGCCGGCCTCCATCGGGGCCGAAGTGATCGAGGATGGCATCTTCCTGACCGGTGGCGGTGCCCTGCTTCCAGGCATGCGCGAAGCGGTCGCCGAACAAAGCGCCATCGATACCCGGGTCGTCCCCGACCCCATCGGTTCCGTCATCTGCGGAGCCCGCCGCATGCTCCCGCTGGCGGCATCGTTGGATCTTTGGAAATCCTGGGGCCCCCGCGGCCGGGCCGTCCCGTAAAACCTGTCCAAAGTCGGCCCGGTTCTGCGGGTCTGTCGGGAACTCCCCCGGCCCAGTTGGGCCATAGCGGAATTCAATGCCCGGGACCGGGAAACCAGTGTTCGGTTTTTTTGCAGAAACCGACCAGCATCAGCATAACCGGGACTTCGATCAGCACGCCCACGACGGTGGCGAGGGCCGCGCCGGAGGAGAGGCCGAAGAGCATTACTGCGGTGGCGATGGCGACCTCGAAATGGTTCGAGGCTCCGATCATGGCGGCGGGCGCGGCTTCATCGTAAGGGAGCTTGAGGAGCCGGGCGAGGCCATAACCGAGGGCGAAAATCAGAATGGTCTGGAGAAAGAGCGGGATGGCGATCCAGACGATAGTTAGGGGATGGGTGGCAATGACCTCGCCTTTGAAGGAAAAGAGCAGCACCAGAGTCAACAGGAGGGCGGCAATGGGCACGGGGGAGAGGCGGTGGAGGAATTGATCCTTGAACCATGCTTCGCCCCTGGCAGCGATAATCCAGCGGCGGGACAGAAAACCGGTGACGAGGGGCAGGGCGACATAGATGGCAATGGACAGCACCAGCGCCTGCCACGGCACCGGGAGCCGGCCCACCCCGAGGAGGAATCCGCCCAGCACCCCGTAAAGCACCAGCATGGTGAGGGAGTTGATGGCGACCATGACCAGCGTGAGTCCATCATTTCCCCGGGCAAGGTAACCCCAGACGAGGACCATGGCGGTGCATGGAGCGACGCCCAGCAGGATGCAGCCGGCCAGATAACTGCGCCAGAGCGGGATCTGGAGCATCTTGACCCCATCGTGGAGCACCACCGTGCCTGCGCCCTGCTCCGCGCCGACCGGCAGGTCGAGCCCAAAGGGCATTTTCACCAGATCCATCGCGTCCGCGCCAATCACGCCGCGCAACAGGGTGCCCAGGAAAAACAAGGCGATGGCATACATGGTGAAGGGTTTGACCGCCCAATTGACAAAAAGAGTGAGCAGCACCGGCCGGGTGCTCCGGCCGGCGCGGAGCACACTGGCGAAGTCGATCTTCACCATGATAGGATACATCATGAAGAACAGGCAGATGGCGATCGGAATGGAGACCACCGGCGCGCCGTTCACGTTGATGGACCAGCCATCCAGAGTTCTGGCAAAACCGGGGGCGGCTTTGCCGAGCGCGATACCGCCGAGAATACAAAGGCCCACCCAGATGGTAAGATAGCGCTCGAAGCGGTTCATGTCCTCAAACTGGCTGGGTCACGCCCGGGAGCAAGGGACAGTTGCTCTCCGGTCAGGCGGTCAGGATCAGTTTCAGGCCGGCGATCAGCAGCACCAGGGCAAGGAGGCGCTTGATGACGGCAGGCTCAAACCGGCGGCTCCCCAGCCATGAACCGGCGGTGCCGCCGGCGACCGCGCCGATGGCCAGGACGATTGCGAACGGCGGGAAGCTTTTGGTGCTGCTGAGATTCCCGAGGAGCCCGGCGGCGGAATTGACCAGAATGAAGAGGGCGGAGACGGCCGCTGCCGGCTTGGCCTGCGCCCAGCGCATCATCAGCAGCAAGGGCGTTAGAAAAATGCCGCCTCCGGTGCCGGTGAGACCCGCAAGCAATCCCATGCCCGCGCCGAGCAGCAGCGACCCCGGAAGAGAGGGGGGCTGTTGCACGGAATCATCGGCCGGACGCCAGAAGAACCGGACGGCGGAGAAGATCAGGACCACCCCCACCAGCCCTTTGAAAACCGGAGTGGGAAGGTTGATGTATCCACCCACAAACGCCAAAGGAATGGCCAGCACCGCGAAAGGCCAGAACAGCCGCCAGGAGAAATATCCGGCCCGCCAAAACTGCCAGGCACCGATGCCGGCCACCAGAATGTTGAGCACCAATGCCGTGGGTTTGATCACGGCCGGCGCAAGGCTGAACAGGGACATGACGGCGATATAACCCGACGCCCCGGCATGGCCGACACTTGAGTAGAGAAAGGCAACGACCATGATAGCCGCCGCGAGGAAGGGGAGTTGGTCTGGCAACATCGCAGGAATTCCCTTCACCGGAATGAAAGGATTGTCACGCCGCCATTCATTTCATCATCCAATAAGCCCCGCACAAGACAGGACAAAGGCCACGCCGCCGGAAATTTACCCCTGGCGCCGCGTCCATCGCTGGCTTTACCTCGCGCCCCCTCAAATCTGCCTGTGGAAGACACCTATAAAGTCAAACTCGATATCTTCGAAGGTCCGCTCGACCTCCTGCTCTACCTGATCAGGAAGGACGAACTGGATGTGCTGGACGTGAATATCGAGCGTATCACCAAGCAGTACATCACCTACATCGACACCTTCAAAATGCTGAACATCGACCTCGCGGGCGAGTTCATTGTGATGGCGGCCAATCTGATGTATTTGAAGAGCCGGACGCTCCTGCCCCGCCCCGTCCAGCCGCCGGATGCGGATGATGACGAGGAAGACCCGCGCTGGGAACTGATCCGGCAACTCATTGAATATAAAAAGTTCAAGGATGCCGCCGGGTTCCTCGCCCGCCGCCAGCTGCAGATGGAAAACGTCTTTCCCGCGGTGCCGGAAGTCCCCGTGTCGGCCCAGACCGTCACTCCCTCCGGCCTGCCGGAAATGGGCATTTTCGATCTCATCCGCGCCTTCCAAAAGGTCCTCGTCCGCTTCCAAAAGGAGGAAATCGGTCTGCACGAGATCGTGGACGACAAATTCACCGTTTCCGATAAAATCGATACCCTTCTGCGCACCGTGCTGCCAGGCGAGCATATCGTCTTCCTCAGCCTGTTCCAGGAAGCCAGTTCCCGGGATGAAGTCATCGTCACTTTTGTCGCCTTGCTCGAACTGATCAAACTCCGCCAATTCCGTGTCACCCAGAATCATCTTTTGGGAGAAATCACGCTTTACCGCAACGAACACACCTGATCCACCACGTATGCCCCGGGAGCTGGAAAACATCGTCGAATCCATCATCTTCGCTTCTCCGGAAGGAGCCAGCACGAAGGAAATCACCCGCTGCGTCCGCGGCGCCGTTGTGACCGCCCGCGAGGCCAATGGCGAGAATGCGGACGAAGCCATCACCCGTTTCGCCGATGTCGTGGAACCCCAGGTGGCCGCCGCCATCGCGCATTTGAATGCGATTTATGAGGAAACCGGCCGCGCCTTCTGCCTCGTGGAACGCCCCGCCGGCTGGCGCATCATGAGCCGGGCCGAGTTCTCCCCGTGGGTCCGTGAGCTGTTTCCCGACAAAAAACCCGCCCGCCTCACCCCCAGCGCCCTGGAGACGCTGGCCATCATCGCCTATCGCCAGCCGATCACCAAAAGCAGCATCGAAGCGGTGCGCGGCGTCAGCGTGGATGGCCCGATTCAGGCCCTGCTCGACCGCAACGTGGTCCGCATTGCCGGGCGCGCCGACCTGCCCGGCCGCCCGCTGCTTTACGAAACCACCGACGTCTTCCTTGAGCATTTTGGCATCAAAACCGTGGATGAACTCCCGAATTCATCCGAATTGCGCAGCGTAAAACTGCCCGAACCGGAGCCGGTTACGCCGCCTGCGGCCCCGGATCCCCAGACCGAACTTCCTCTCGAAGGAGGGTCCGCGGAACCGCCAGCGGCATCGAAACCACGGAAAAAAGGCAAAGGCAAAAAAGCTTCGTCCGAAGCAGACACGGCCGGCGCAGCAGAGCCCTTGGAATCGGTTTCCGAAAGCGGGGCCGCAGCTTCCCCTGCCGAGGCCAACGCTCCGGATGTTGAGTGGTCGCCCTCCGAGGAGCCGGAATCTGAAACGGAGCCCACTCTGGAGGACCCTGAACCGCCGTTCCCCAACGACCCGGAGAGCCAGCCCGAAGCGCCACCCGCCGAGGCGTGACCTCCGGAGCCTGCTTTGAGGGGAGTCCTGTCCCTCTGCGCGACCAAGCCACGATCCAAAAGCGCTGATGTTGTCTTTTGCTGCAAAAAAGCGGCAGGTGGGAGACGCTACCCGCTCCCCGGTCCAGGCTGCGGCATTATTTCCATCATGCCGCCTCTGGACATCCGGCAATCCATCCCTACCGTCCGCAGCAATGACCGCGATTCCTCCCCGCCGATTCATCTCCCTGGCCACCAGCCTGCTCTGTCTTTCCCTGGGTGCCTGCAAGAGCGCCAAGCCCAAGTCCGGCTATTCCGATGTGGTGGACTACACGACTCCCAACACCAATCTGTCCCAGAGCGAATATCCCTTTGATGAACAGGGCAACTATCTTGCCGATGTCGTGTCCGGCAAAAAGAAGGGTTCCAAAAACAAACGCGCCGCGGCCCCGCAGAGCTACACCGAGACCTACGAGAAACCGCCGGAAACCACCGTCGCCAGCACCCCCAATTACGAGACCCCGCCGGCGGCCACGTCGAATCCCTATGCTCCGGTCTACTCGTCCGGCGAAAGCGGCTCCGGCTCCACCGCCAGCAACTCGAAGCCCAAGTCCACCTCCAGTTCGAGTTCGGCCAGTTCCAAACCAAAATCGACCACCGCTTCCAAGCCTAAACCGAAACCCAAACCGGCCGCCAAGCCCAAGCCGAAGTCCAGCACCGTGTCCTACACTGTGAAAAAGGGGGATACCCTCTACGGTCTGGCCAACCGCTACGGCACCAGCGTCAGTGCCATCAAAAAAGCCAACGGCCTCTCTTCCGATATGTTGCGCGATGGACGCAGCCTGAAAATCCCCCGCAAATAACCTTTTCCACCGGGCGGAATTCCTGCCCGGGTTTTCCCTGACATGTCCCTTCCCCGCCCCACTGGCCCGCAACTGACCCGATTCTTCCTGCTGGGCCTGCCCACCGGACTTATTATCGGCGGGGTCGTGGCCGTATTCCTGTTCGTCAGCCAACCCGGAACCTCCGGACCGCAGACCAGTGCCAACTCCTCATCTTCTGCCGCGGCTGCTTTATGAGTTGGAAACTGACGGCGGATCTTCTCGTCATCGCGGCCTATTTTGCAGGCGTCATCGGGATCGGCATCTACTTCAGCCGGAGGAACCGGGACACCTCGGATTTTGCCCTTGGGGGACGGTCCATCCCATGGTGGGCGGTGCTCGCCTCCATCCTCGCCGCCGAAATCAGTGCCGGCACTTTTTTCGGGGCGCCCGGCGAAGGCTTCCGCACCCGGAACTTCACCTACGGTCAAATGATGGCGGGCTATCTGTTGGCCCGCCTTGTCGTCAGCTTCGTCTTTATTCCCGCCTTCTACCGGCATAACGTCGTCAGCATTTACGAGTTCCTCGAAAACCGCTTCGGTCCCCGCACCCGCCGGTTGGCCAGCGCCGTGTTCCTGCTGACCCGGTCCCTCGCCAGCGGCTCCCGCCTCTGGGTGCCCACCGTCCTGCTGCTGGTGATCTGGAACCGGCTCAACCCCGGCAATCCGCTCTCCAATTGGGAGCAGTTCTGGTTCACTGGCGGAGCCCTGGTGCTCATCACGCTGCTCACGGCCGCCTACACTGCCATCGGTGGCATCAAGGCAGTGATCTGGACGGATGTGCTGCAAATCGCCGTCCTCTTCGGAGCCCTCGGCTTCTCCCTCTGGTATCTGCTGGGTCACATCCCGGGCGGCTGGGAGGGAGCCAAAACCCATCTCACCGGTCCGCTCGATCTCTCCCTCTGGTCGTGGCATGGGGAACTGCCCGAGGGCACCCGCTGGGCCGACCTCAGCCTCTGGCAGAAAACCACCAACATCCTCACCACGGAATACACCATCTGGGCCGCCTTCCTAGGTTCCACCTTCATTACCCTCGCCACCCATGGGACGGACCAGGACATGGTGCAGCGCATGCTGACCGCCAAGAACAAACGGCAGAGTGCGGCGGCCACCATCCTCTCCGGCATCGCCGACATTCCCGTCACCGCCGCCGTGATCGGCATCGGCATTCTGCTCTACGTCTTCTACACGCACATCCAGATTGATCCCAACCTGCCGATGGCTGCTGGAAAACCGGACAGCTCCCAGATTTTCCCTTACTTTGTCGTCGATGTCATGCCCGGCGGCCTGCGCGGCCTCGTCATTGCCGGCGTGCTGGCGACCACTATGGGTTCGCTCGGCACCGCGCTGAATTCGCTCGCCACCAGCTACAGCCGGGACTTTCACTTCCGCTGGTTCAAAACCGCCGAGTCCGACGAACGCGGCCGCGTCCGCATCATCCGGATTGCGACCGTGGCCTTTGCCGCGGTGCTCATCGGCGTCGGTCTGCTCACCGCTTTTGTCAAAGCCATCAACCCCGGCCTCAGCATCATCCCCATCATCCTGGGCAGTTTCGGTTATACCTACGGCTCCCTGCTCGGCATTTTTATGGTGGCCCTTTTCACCAAAAACCGGGGCAGCGACTTCGGCAATATCATCGCCATGGCCGCCGGTTTTCTCGTGGTTGGGTTCCTCAGCGACCTGCACACCGATGTGGTCCGCATCTTCGCCGGCAGTTCGTTCAGCAGCCTGAAGCCTGACTGGATTCCCACCATCAAGTTCCCTTGGCGCATCATGTTCGGCACCATCGTCACCGCCGCGGTGGCCCTCTGCTTCGCCACCAAGGATACCGAACGCCTTGGCACGCCAGACGAAATAATCTGATCCATGGCCGGCGGCCCTCCGTTCCGGCGCTCAGGCGTGGTCCGCCAGAATCCGCCCCACCGTCCCACTGACCTGTTCAGGCGTCACGGCCTTCATGCAGCGGAAGTCGAGAGGGCACTCACGCAGAAAACAGGGCGAGCATTCGACATGCTGCCGGATGCTCGTATGGCCCTGCCCCAGGGGACCGGTCCAGGCCGGTTCCGTGGAACCAAAAATCGCCACCACCGGCGTGCCCAGCAGGGCGGCCAGATGCATCGTGCCGGTGTCGTTGGTCAGGAGCAGACGGCAGCGGCGGAGTTCCCGCATCAGTTCCTCAAGGCTGGTTTTTCCGACGAGGTTGTCACATTTCCCGTCCAGCATTCCGGACAGGGTTTCCCCCATCGCTTTTTCGCCGGGCGCCCCGAACAACACGATCTCCGCATCCAGCTCCGCCGTGATCTGTTGGATGGCTTCAGCAAAGCGCTCCAGAGGCCAGCGTTTGGCGGACCCATATTCCGCCCCGGCGCAGATCCCGATCCTGACTTTGCCTGATGCTTCCACGCCTGCTCCCGGCAAAGGATCCTGCAGGGTCGCCTCCTCCACATCCGCCCCCAGCCGCCACGCGATCCGCAGGTAGTGCCTGACATGATGCTCCGTCGGCGTGATGCGCTTCTTTTTGGGAATGATCTGATCCAGCAGCCACTTCCGGTGGTGCCCCTGATAACCGACGATCCGCGGCACCCGCGCCAGCCAGGCTTCCAAGGCGCTGCGCAACGAATTCGGCAGCAGGACGGCCGCATCGTAGGAGATGCCACTGCGTTTGATGACCTTGGCCGCTCCGGGAATTCCCGCATCCCGGGGAATCGCCAGCACGGCATCCACTTCCGGCACCGCCCGCCAGAATCCGGCGAGCTTTTCCGGCGTCAGGATCGTGACGCGGGCATCAGGCCGCCCGCGGCGGATCGCCCGGACCGCCGGCACCGCCATGCAGGCATCGCCGAGCCAGTTGGAGGAACGGATCAGGATTTCGAAGCGCTGCAGATTCTCCATCACCATGCCCGGCAACAGGGTGACGCCCCGTTTATAGCGGGCGAGCAGGAAATCCGGATTGGGGGTTTTCCAGCGGTTATGCACCCAGAACCAATCCGCCGGGGAGTGCCTGATGCCTTCCTCCAGCGTCTGATTCATCCGCGCCGTGGCCTGGTCGACATTCATGCCCTTGGTCATCGGGATCGGTTCGCCGCACACGAGGCGCCAGCGGGCGGGACCGATGGTTTCGACGGTGAGCGGCACCATCGGAGCTCCGGTGCGCCGGCTCAGGAGGGCAGGCAGTGTGGTGGTGGACGCGAGCCGACCAAAAAACGGGCACCAGACGCCCCCATCCCCCGCATGCTGATCGGCAAGGATGCCGAGGGCATTGCCGTCACGCAACCAGCCCGCCGGCGTCTGAAATCCATCCTGACGGTCAAACAGAGTGCAGACAGACCGGCTGCGCCGCCGCAACACATGGGCATTCAAATACGGATTGCCGAGGGCCTGATACATGCTGGCGGACTTCACTCCGGGGCCGAGGATGTTGGTCTGCGAAAGCACCTCCCAGTTTCCCATGTGACAGAGGGCATAAATCAGACCTTTGCCCTCCTTGAGCAATCCGTTTACTTTTTCCATGCCCCGCGTCTCCAGCCGCGCCAGCACCGCCGCTTCGTCCATGTAGGAAACCTTGAGACTGCTCAGCAGATTGGCCGTCAGGGTGGCAAAATGTTCCCGCGTCAGCCAGTCCAGTTCCGCCGCGGAACGGTCGTGGCCGAAAGCGATCTCCAAATTCCGCCGCACCAGGCGGCTATAACCCGGAAAAATCAAACTGCCGGCCCGGCCCAGCACCCGGCCCATCTGCCAGACCACGGTCAGAGGCAGGAGCCGGCAGCAGGTTTCCACCGCCCGGTAAACGAGATACGTGAACCGGTGGGACATGGGCAGGCGGAGCGTGGAGGGGGATTGATTCCGGGGGCCGGATGGCCCATTTGAGAGGGGAATGGACCGCCCGGCAGCGGAAGCGTCAAGCGAGGGAAATTCCGGAAATCAGCGGGTCTCCCGCAAACCAACGGAGAATCCGTCCCCGCCACCGCGCTCCGCAACAGACGATTGCCCTTCCCGCAAACCGGTGCCAGCGTAGGGCCTGACCGGATGCTCCTGTCCCGACTCCAAGGCGCTTGCCCGGTTCGTTTTCCCCTGCCCGCATGATAGGCGATCTCATTAAAATCAAAGTGGATGAACTGCCCAGCCGCCGCGCGCGGAAGAAGCCGTTCTTCCGCCGCCCATGGTTCAAGGTATTCCTGCTGGGCTCCATCATCCTCGCCCTCGGCGCCTACATCGGCGTGCAGCTTTACCTGGAACCCTTCCGAAAAAAGGTGGCAGGGTTCGATCTGTCCCAAATGAACAAGCTGGAAGAAAGCAGCATTGTTTATGACCGGAGCGGGCTGGAGCTCGGCCGCCTCTCCCCGGAAAACCGCATCATCGTCACCTACTCCGAAATCCCCCTGCATTTTATCGAAGCCCTCATCGCCACGGAGGATAGCCGTTTTCTTGAACACCATGGCATCGACTGGTGGGGCGTCACCCGGGCCACCGTCTGGAATACCATCCAGGGGGAAAGCCGTCAGGGAGCCAGCACCATCACCCAGCAGCTCGCCCGGCAAACCTACGGGCTCTTTAAACATTCCCTGGACCGTAAAATCACGGAGGCTCTCCTCGCGGAGCGCATCGAACTCTCCTACACCAAACCCCAGATTCTTGAACTCTATCTGAACCGGATCTTTTTCGGCAGTGATTTTTATGGCGTGGGGGCAGCCGCCCAGGGCTACTTCAGCAAATCCGTGTCGGAGCTCACCATTGAGGATTCCGCGATCATCGTTGGCCTCATCAAGAATCCAAAACTGTATTCCCCCATCACCGGCAAGCTTGAATATACTCTGCGCGAGCGGAATGAGGTCTATGACCGGCTCGCCATCACCAAAAAAATCACCCCGGAACGGGCGGCGGAACTGAAAGCCAAACCGCTGGAAGTCAATATACCTGAATTGGTCCGGAACTCCGGCTACCTGCAACAGGAGGTCATCAGTGAGGTAGACCGCATCCTCGTACAGCAAGATTATGAAGGTATCAGCGGGAAGGGCTTCAAGGTTTATACCACGGTGGACAGTGTGATCCAGCGCGCGGCCGAAAGCAGCCTGCTGACCCGCCTCGCCGCCGTCGAGGCCCTGCCGGAATACCCCAAGCCCCCCAGCCGGGAGACCCCCGCGCAATTCACCGCCCGCGCCGCAGCCAATCAATCCGGCAAGGCGCTCCAGCCTGGGTATCTTCAGGGTGCGGCCCTGGTCGTGGACAACAAAACCGGAGCAATCCTCAGCATGGTGGGCGGGCGCCAATTCAAGGAATCGCAGTTCAACCGCGTCAACCTTTCCAAGCGCCCCGCCGGCACGGTCTTCACGCCTTTTGTCTATGCGGCGGCCTTTGAAGGACAATATTTCCCCGGGAGCCGCCTGACGGATGCCCCCATGGACAACACCCGGATCATGATCGGAGCCACCACCGGCACCCTTGGCGAGTGGGGGACAGAAAGCCTCCAGGCCGTCCACGAGGGGGAGATCTCCATCCGTCAGGCCATCGCGGAAGGGAAAAACAACTGCGCCGCCCGCCTTGGACTGGAAGTGGGCCCAGAGAAGGTGCGCGACTTTGCCAAACGCGCCGGCTTGGAAGGGCTGTCCACCGAGCCATCCATGCTGCTCGGCCGCGGGGAATTGTCCATCCAAGACCTTTGCCTGGCCTACACCACCTTCGGCAATGCCGGAGTCCGGCCGGCCGCCACGTCCCTTGTCACCAAAATCGAAAATGCCAAGGGCGAGGTGGTTTATACCCGGCCGGCCGACAGTTATCAGCAGGTCCGTGTCACCGATCCGGTCACGGCCTGGATGGTCCACTCCTGCCTCGACGACGCCCTCGCGGTGGGCACCGGACAGCCCGCCACCAAGGATTACGGTCTGAAAGACTTTCCAGTGGCCGGGAAGACGGGCACTCACAGCAAATCCACCGACCTCTGGTTCGCCGGCTACAGCAACTCCGTCACCTGCGTCGTCTGGACCGGACTGGACCGCAAGGATACGATCTATCCCGACGCCTTCAGCAACCGGGTCGCCCTGCCCATCTGGAGCGATATCATGAACGCCAGCCAGCAGCACTTCCCCGGCACCGCGTTCCCTGCGCCTGCTGAAATCCAGCAGGTGGAACTCTGCACGGTCTCCGGCAAGCTCGCCACCGAAGCCTGCCTCGAACTCCGTCCGGATCCCTCCGACCCCAGCCGCAATAAACTTTTCAAGAGTTCCTACCTGGAATTCATCCGCCCCGGCTTCCGCATGACCCTGACCTGCGATGTCCATAGCAAAACCACGGGCATCGAACTGCCTGCCGCCCTGATTGACGCACCTCCCATCATCGGGCCTGCCGGGGTCGGGCTGAATGTCGAAATGGAAGAGTCCGTCCCGGTTCGACTGAAGGCCCCGACGGTGATCGGCAAAGATCCCTATGAGTCGGACTTTGGGACTGGAATCGCCGCTGGTGATCCCGACAAGCCCCCCCGGGCTCCCATCGTCACCGAAGAACCGGGACCACCGTCCGCTCCGCCCGTTCCTTTGTTCAATCCAGGAGCCGATCCGCTGGCGCCACGCCCGGGGCGCGCCCAAGTGGATGATTGAACCCGCCTTCCGGCCGCGTTTCATCCCCTCCGGCCTCCTCCCGCCGGACCTGTGCCACGGCTTTCCCCCGTCCCCACCCCTTTCCTGATCCTTTCTTCCAACCTCTGATGTCCCGGGAACTCCTCGTCCTCATCCTGGCCGCCCTGTGCTACCTCGGCGGTTTTGGATATGCCGTGCGGTCCCTGCGGCACGGCACCTACCGCCCGGGAAGGTGGACGCTCCTCATCATGGCCATTGGCGGGCTGTTCCAGACCGTCTTTCTGCACTGGCGCGGCCGGGAAATCGGTGGTTGCCCGATGACCAATCCCTTCGAACTGCTCACCTTCATCAGCTGGTCCATCGTCGTCCTCTATTTCATCATCGGACCCGCCTACCGGCTTTCCCTGCTGGGAGTCTTCACCTCGCCCCTCGCCCTCCTTTTCCAGATTGCCGCCCTGCTCCGTCCGGAGTCCCTCGCCCCCGCGGTTCCGAAATCCAATCATTCCTTCTGGGGTGAACTCCACGCCGCGCTCGCCCTGGTGTCCTACGGAGCCTTTGCCCTCGCCTGCGCCGCCGGGATCATGTTTCTCCTGCAGGACCGGCAATTGAAACAACACCGCATCTCCCCCGTCCTGCGCCAGCTCCCCCCCATTCACTATCTCACCCGCGCCATCCGGGGCCTGCTCATCACCGGCACGGGACTCCTGACCATCGCCATCGTCAGTGCTTACCGCATGGAAAGACTGCCCCCGGCCAGCAAACTCACCATCGTCTGGATTGTCTGGGCACTCTACGCCAGCCTCATCCTCTACGAAAGCTGGCGTGGCATGTCCGCCCGCCGCGCCGCCGCCACCGCTGCCTTCGGATTTCTCATCCCCGTCATCAGCCTCTGGTTCATCGGAAGGCACTGACATTCCCTTCTCCCGTTTTCCTATCATGCTCCTCTGCCTCGGCCTCAGCTACGCCCGCACTCCCGTGGAAGTGCGTGAACGCGTCGCCGTGCCCGGCAAGGACCTGCCTGACGCCGTCAAGGCCCTGACTCAATTGGAGGACATCGACGAGGCCGTCATCGTCTCCACCTGCAACCGCATGGAGATTTACGCCTCCAGCCCATCCCCGTCCACGGCCGCGGCCCATGTCGATGCCTGGCTGCGCGACCGCTTCCATCTCGGCAGCGAAATCGAATTCTTCCAACACCAGCGCGAGGACGCCGCCCGCCACCTCTTTGCCGTGGCCAGCGGGCTCGATTCCATGGTGCTCGGCGAGACCGAAATCTTCGGCCAGATCAAGGACGCCTACGCCGCCGCCCATGCCGCCGGCACCACCTCCCGGGAGCTGAACAAGCTCTTCCAGGAATCCTTCCGCGTCGGCAAAGCGGTCCGTAACAACACCAGCATCCAGCGCGGCTCTACCTCGGTCGGCTCCGTCGCCGTCGAACTCGCTGAGAAAATCTTCGGTGACCTGCGGGACAGTCAGGTGATGCTCCTCGGGGCCGGCGACATGAGCCGGCGCTGCGCCCAAAGCCTGCAAAGCCGCGGGGCCAAAGGCATCATCGTCTCCAACCGCAGCCACGACCGCGCCGTTGAACTCGCCGCGGAAATGAACGGCACCGCCATCACCTTCGAGGAGTGGCCCGCCCAGACCGCCCACGTGGACGTCATCATCAGCTCCACCGCGGCCCCGCATACCGTGATCCATCCGGAGCAGGTCCTGCCTGCCCTGCGCCGCCGCCGCGGGCGCCCCCTTTTCATCATCGACATCGCCGTTCCCCGCGATGTCGATCCCCTCGTTCACGATATCGAAGGCGTTTATCTGTATGACATTGACGCCCTAGAAGCCCTTGCCAGCGAAACCCGCCAACGCCGCGAAAACGAAATCTCCCGGTGCCTCGCCATCATTGAGGAAAACATCGGATCGTCTCCCCTCTTCCGGCCGCATCATCCCTACCCGCCCCAACGCGCCACTCTGGCCGATTCCACCTAGCACTTCCCGGAACGTTTCCTTTCACCCCAGTCCCCCCTTCCATCCCTTCCCTGATGCTCTCCCTTACTTTAGGAACCCGCGGCAGCGAACTCGCGCTCGCCCAGACCGTGCTCACCACCGCCGCCCTGCAAGCCGCCTGGCCGGAACTCACGGTTCACCGCGAAATCATCAAAACTTCCGGCGATCTCCGGCCCGACCTGCGCCTGGCGGACTTCTCCAAAGGCGACAGCCCGGTGGTCGACAAAGGCATCTTCACCAAGGAACTCGAAACCGCGCTCCGCGCCGGCACTATCCATGCCGCCGTCCATAGCCTCAAGGACGTCCCCACCCTGCTCGATCCCGGCTTCAAAATCAGCGCGGTCCTGCCCCGGGCGCCCATTGAGGACGTGCTCATTTCCAAAACCCCCGGCGGCTTGGATGCCCTGCCCCCGGGCAGCACCGTCGCCACCAGCAGCGTGCGCCGCGTCCGGCTCCTGCAACACCTCCGGCCTGATCTGAAAACCATCGAAATCCGCGGCAACGTTCCCACGCGCCTCCGCAAAGCCGCTGAAGATCCGCAGATTGATGCCATCATCCTCGCCCGCGCCGGCCTGCTCCGTCTCAGCCTGTATCACGAAGTCCTGACGGAATACGGCACTCCGCTGCACCTTGGCATTCTCGACCCGGAGAGCTTCCTGCCCGCCGCCAGCCAGGGAGCCGTCGCCCTCGAAACCTTTGAGGAAACCCCGGAACTTGCCGCCACCCTCGCCGCCCTCAACCACGCTGAAACCTTCGCCCGCATTACCGCCGAGCGCCGTTTCCTCGAACTCCTCCAAGCCGGCTGCCAAACCCCCGTCGGCGTCCATACCTGGATCACCGGTTCTTCCCTGCACCTCAAAGCCCTCGTTTTCCCCGACCACGGCGGCGCTCCTCTTGCGGCGGAAAACAGTGCGCCTCTGGAAGATCCCCTGACAGCCGCCCGGACGCTCTTCGAAAACCTACGGCCCATTCCATAAACCCCGCCAGAAGCGGATTAGGTTTTGCCGCAACGTGGCTCGCGGCAGCGACTACGGTCTGCATCGCTTGGACCCGAGTCCAAGTCAGCGAGATCACCCAACCAGCAAAGCCATGTCGCCTCTTCTCGCGCCCATTTTTTTGGCGATTTATGCCGGCCTGCTCATTTTCCTCATCGGGGTGATTCTCCGCAGAAAGAAGTGGATTCTGATAGGGTTGCCTGCGGTACTACTGAAGGGGTGTTGGCTGGTATCAGCCAGCATCCCACCAAACCCTCAACTGGAATTTGATCGGATTTTCGGGAGCGGAAATCGTTCCCTCGCTCATGAGATAGACATCATCAAACCGACATTCATGGACGGTCACTTTATTTCCTTCAAAATTCCGTGGAAGGATTTCAGTGACCGTATCCAGCCCCAATTCGAATGGACTGAATTCACGAACTGCCATCTGCTCAGGGGGCAAAAACTGCCACACGGATGGCCCCAATCTGTTGCCGATTCACACTCAGCCCTATTCAAGGAATTGGATCACCAGAAAATTCTTATTTATTACGATGCGGCTTCAGGGACGGCCTATGGCTCCGTCCGATATGATCAATGGTAAACTCCATCTGCCGGGGAGCCGAATTCCGTGGCGAGTCACGTGAAAAAACGAGCACCTTAACCTTCGTTCACGAATTATTTCCCTGTGGGGAGAGGTGGTGGACAGGCTGGGACTCGAACCCAGGACCAGATGGTTAAAAGCCGCCTGCTCTACCAACTGAGCTACCTGTCCATTCGCTTCGCCGCCGGGTTTGGCTTTGCGCGAGTGGTTTCTCTACACGTGAAAACCTGCACCGCAAGTGGTTTCGTGGATTCTGTGGCAGTTTGGATTTGCACGATCGGGCGGAAAAAGAGCCGCAACACAGGCGTATTGCCAATTGGGTCCGGTGCCGCTTATGGTCACGGGGCATTCCATCCTTCACCTCTTCCCGCCATGTTCCGCCTGCCCGGTACCCCTGCCAAAGATCTCTGCGATTCCCACCTCGGGGCGACCCGGCGTGATTTTCTCCGCGTGGGCGGCAGCGGCATGCTGGGACTGACCTTGAATCAACTCTTCCGCGCCCAGGCCGCAGCAGAAGCCACCGGCGCGGGCGGGGGACCCGGCTGGGGCAAAGCCAAGAGCGTGATCCTGCTTTATCTCCAGGGCGGCCCAAGCCACTTGGACCTCTGGGACCCCAAGGAGAATGTGCCCACCAATGTGAAGAGTGACTTCAAAGCGATCCCCACCAAAATCCCCGGGGTGAACTTCACGGAGCTGCTGCCCCGCCTCGCCACGGTAAATGACAAATTCACTCTGATCCGGTCGATGAGTTACACGCCGAACGGTCTTTTCAATCACACCGCCGCCATCTACCAGATGATGACCGGCTACACCACGGACAAGGTCAGCCCGTCCGGCCAGTTGGAGCCACCGAGCCCCAAGGACTTCCCCAACTTCGGTTCCAACATCATCCGGCTGAAACCCTCGGATGTGCCGATGCTGCCTTTTGTCATGCTGCCCCGCCCCCTCCAGGAGAGCAATGTGGTGGGCAAATCGGGCACCGCCGGTTTCCTCGGCAAGGCCTTCGATCCCTACACCCTCTATCCGGACGGCGATGACCTGGACATGGACAAGATGAGCCGCATCCGGATTGAAGATCTCCAACTCCGCCCGGATGTCTTCACCGTGCGACTGCAACGCCGCGCCCGCCTCCGCGAGAGCCTGGAAAAACAGATGCCGGAACTGGAAAAGGCAGTCGCTTCCTATCAACTGGATGAATATTACGACCGCGCCCTGAATCTGATCGTGAGCGGCCGCGCCCGCGAGGCCTTTGCCATCGAGCAGGAACCGGCCGCGCTGCGCGATAAATATGGCCGCAACACCTTCGGACAAAGCTGTCTGCTGGCCCGCCGCCTCGTGGAAGCCGGGACGAAGGTGGTGGAAGTGATCTGGCCCAAAGTGGCCAATTCCGACAATCATTCGTGGGATGTGCACAGCGGTCTCTTCAAACGCATGAAGGATCAGGCCGCGCCGATGCTCGACAATGGACTCTCCAGTCTGTTGGAGGACCTCGACGAACGCGGACTTTTGGACAGCACCCTCGTGGTGGCGGTGGGAGAATTCGGCCGCAGTCCCGTCAAAGGAGTCAGCACCTCCGGCAACGGAAACTCACCCGATGGCCGCGATCACTGGCCGTATTGTTATACCGCCGTGGTGGCAGGAGCCGGCATCAAACGCGGCTACGTCCACGGCGCCTCCGACGCCACCGGTTCGGCCCCGGCCGAAGATCCCGTCCACCCTGGCGAGCTGCTGGCCACGATCTATCACGCCGTTGGGATCGCCCCCGAAACCATCGTCTATAACCACCTCAACCAACCCCGGGAACTAGTCAAGGCGGCGGCGGTCACCAAGCTGTTCGCCTGACGCATGGGGTCTGGAACCTGCCCCCCCGAGGGGGGGAGCCCACGGCAAACGCACTTAACCCCCAGGGGCACCAGAAAAACCAGGCTTGCCAGG
>JAZKDC010000014.1:0-11661 GCA_040387795.1 Verrucomicrobiota bacterium | reverse complement strand
TCTCCATCACTCCCCTGCCGGATGCCCCCTGCGTCTGCATCGCCGTCAGCCACCCCTCCCGCCTCTACATCACCCAGGATGGCATCCTCACCCACAATACCACCGTGGACGGCGACTCCCTTTCCCTGCCCGCCCGCGCTCAAACCCAACGCCTCCCCTCCCTCACCGATGAAATCCAGGCCGGGTGGAACCTCACCCGGGCCAACCAGGAGGAACGCACCATCGACGGCCAGCCCGTGGAGCCTGTCGCCTACCGCGTCCGGTCCAATGCGGAGCTCCTCCAGCAGGGACACCGCTGGCTCGATGCCTTCCAGGACCACCACCAGGAAACCCCCACCGATGAAACCGGCCCCCTCCTCACACAAGCCCTCAAGAACGGCACCGATCCCCTCACCGGCCAGCCCCTCACTGCCGATGTCGCCGCCGTCCTCCTCATCGCCCTGCACGACCGCCTGCCGGACTTCGCCCTCTCGCGGGGCCAATGGGACGCCGCCCGCCAGCACAACGCCAGCCAGCTCGGCTTCGGCCTCCAGGCCCACCGCGCCATCTACGACCCCCTCGGGGAAATGATCGACACCGCCACCCAACAAACCGCCACCGCCTACACCGCCACCACCGGCGGAAACATCAATTCCGATTTCACCACCCTCCAGGAAAAGATCATCACCGCCCAGCAAACCGCCCTCGAGGAAGCTGCCGCAGCGGTCGCCGCCGATGCGGCCGCCACCGCCGCCCCATCACCCCCATCTGCCGCCACCGCCGACGCCACCCCATTAGTCCTATCAGTCCCATCAGTCCTATCCCCCGCCCCCGCCGCAACCCCATCCGTCCATCCAGTCCATCCAGTCCATGTAGTCCATTCAGCCCCATCACCCCTATCCGCCCCCGCCGCCGCCGACGCGGCCGCCGCCTTCCGCGCCTGGCTGCAAGGCAGCCCCCTCCCCGGCCTCCCTCCCTTCCTCACCGTCGCCCGCCGCTATCTCCAGCTCTCACGCTTCAATGCGGACCAGTTCACCGCCGCCCTGGCAAAACTCTTCCCCACCATCCCCCAGGAAGAACTCGCCGCTGCCGCCGCCAAAATCACCGAACTCATCGCCAATAAAACCGCCGCCGCCCGCCGCCGGGAGATCCAGAGTTTCCTCGACACCCTCGCCGGCCAGCCCAAAGCCGCCCCCCACGGCGAAAAACTCGGAAAATTCCTCCACACCCTGCTCCGGGCCGAAAAGTTCGGCGTGCTCGATCAGGACACCTTCCTCGCCGCCTTCGCCCATGCCTTCCAGCTGAATGGCCTCACCGCCGCCAACACCGCGCAACTCCGGGAACTCTGGCACGCCATCCAGGCCCGCGATGCCGAGGGCAACCCCGTCAACTTCGGCATGGTGCGCGAAACCTTGGAACGCCAGTTCGCCACCGCCGTGAACGCCATCGCCCCCGCCGCCCGTTGGGATAACCTCATCTTCGATCAATACCAGTCCGCCGTCCTGTCCTCCGTCGGTTCCATCGTCAATCAGTTCTCCGGCGTCTTCCGGGTCTTCGCCGGGCTCGATGCCATCCAAAAATCCGTCGCCTCCCGCGACGCCGGGGCCTTCCTCGCCGAGTGGTGGCAGGGCAGCCGCGATGTGTTGCAGTACCTCCCCCTCATGCTCACCGCCATCCGCGGGGAATCCCTCGGGCACCTCCCCCCGGAAGTCCGAGGCGGGTTCGCCCCCCGGGAACAAAAACTCCAACTCGCCCGGTCCGGGCAAACCATGCGCGTCGCCCTGCCCAATGGCACCGTGGTCAGCCTCGGCGACACCACCCGTCAGGTTTTGCGCGCCAAGGAACTCTTTTCCTGGCGGCTCATCCGCGGCGCGGAAGGCGTCTCCGGCATCAGCGATGCCGCCGCCCACTACCGCACCGCCCTCGCCGCCCATTACCGGGCAGTGGGCCTCACCCCCGCCGCCGCCCGCCTGCAGGCCGTCGCGGATCTGCTGGCCAGCCCCGCCGACCGTGCCGCCGCCCTGACCCAAGCCACCAGGGAACAAACCAGCGGCCTCATCGGCGTCGGCACCGCCGCCCTGAAACGCCGCACCCAGGAGATTGTCCAGCACCACATCGACCAGCGCCTCGGTGAGGACCTCACCCGCCGCGTGGAGCTGCTCACCTCCTATCAGCAATTCAAGACCGCCCCCCTCGGCCCTCTCGGCGGGCTCATCTCGGAGATCTTCGGCAAGTTCTCCAAGCCCGAAGGCGCCACCCGCGTCACCCGCTTCTTTTTCCTCTTCGGCCGTTTCCTCGGCCACTCCATCGATATCACCCTCGGCTACACCCCCGGCGCCCATCTCCTCACCTTATCCGGGGACGGCACCAACCGCCGCCAGAAAACCATTCAGGAAGTGTTCGGCACCGTGCAGGCCTACAACCGGAACCAGCACGCCAAAGCCGCCGCCGGCGGTGCCTTCCTCCTCGCCACCGGCCTCCTCATGGCCATGGCCCAGGCCATGGCGGACGACGATGAAGTCCCCTTCTTCGCCGTCACCGGCTCCGCCCCCATGGCCGACCGTGCCGCCCAGGAAAAACTCATCGCGTCCGGCCAGTGGCAGCCCGGCGTCATCCGCCTCGGCGGGACCGTCCTCAACTACCAGCAAATCCCGGAACTCGCCCCCCTGCTCACTCTCCTCGGCAATGCCTCCGACTACGCCCTCCATGGCGAAACCCTCTACCCCGCCAAAGGAAGGACCGTCATCCCTCCCGGCACCGCCGTCTTCGCCAATACCGCCGATGTCCTCGCCGCCCCCATCAAAAGAAGCACCTACCGCCAATGGTTCGAAGCCCTCACCGCCCTCACCAAAACCAGCGGCGGCGGCGCCGACAAAGCCGCCGAAGCCTTCGCCAACCTATTGACCGCCCCCGCCGGCGGGTTCCTCCGCGTCCCCGTCGTGGTGGATGCCGACAAACTCTACCGCGCCAGCACCGCCAAAGACGCCGAAGGTTTCGCCGAAAACCTCCTCCGCCGCATCCCCTTCGTCCACGTCGGCGAAACCATGTTCAACGCTTACGGGGAAGAACAACCCGGCTTCAGCCTCATCTCCCTCCTGCCAGGCACCCCTCAGCCCTCCCCGGAAGTCATGGCCGCCGCCCGGATCAACGTCGAGACCAACACCAGCCGCCAGTTCCCTCAGGACCCGGAACTGAAAGCCGCCGACGGAACCGTCCTCGAAATCACCCGCGCCCTGCGGGAGCAATTCGTCCGGGAAGCCGGCCGCCTCTACGTCGAAAGCCTCCTCCGCCACGAACCCGCCATCCGCCGGGCTTTCGAACAAGGCGGTGCCGCCGCTGCTCAGAAAATCATTTCCAACATCAGCGGGAGGGCCAACCGGAAGGCCAAGGCGGGACTGGCGGCAAAATAAGCACGAGGCAGTGCGTTGGTTTGCGCGGTGTGAAGGTAGTGAACGAGGCAGCATGGTCAGCGGTGGAAGGGGCGGGAATGAGGATTGGAAAGGGCGAGTATTTTGAGGTGATTTATGTTTGCTCTGCTTGTCTTTTTGCTACTCGGTTCCTGGAATGAAACTGCCCGCTGTCACCCTCCAGTGCGGGATCTGCGCGCTCATCGGCTTTGGAGCCGGGTGGTTCTTGAAATCGTCTTCCACTCCTGATAACGCCGTCCCCCCGGCCGGTGCTGCCAAGCGAGCTGGTCCTCCCAGTCCCTCAAAACCGGGAGGCCCTCCAAGCCCCTCCCGACAGAACTGGTTAGATTCCGCCTCTGATTCCCCCGGAATTAGCGTAAATACATCAACCGTGCAGCAAAATGGGGCCGAGGTTTCCGAAAAATCTATCCAAGGATCCTTTACCGATGATGATTACTCTCATGCTTTTGAAGAAATCGATTCACTCGGAAATCTCCGCCTTAGCAACAAATTCGCCAACCATTTCAATCTGGATGATCGGGAAAAAAATGTCATTGAAATATTGTCTCACAATATTTTGGACAAAATGTCACTTTCTCTGAAAGGGAAAATCCAACCGCTTAAGTTTTCTCCGAGTTCCCAGATATCCTTCCCAAACTCCACTGCCTACACTATTCCGGGAAATAAAACTGCAGGGAAGGCATTTGAGCTGGAATTCAAGACCGCGTTAGTTCCTCTCATCGCGAAGCAAAAGTTTGATTTAGTATGGGACGGCTTATTAAAAGCTTCGGATAGGAGTCATGTATTAAGAGGGTTTGGAAGATATGATCAAGAAATTGTGTTTGAGCAAACCAATCCAACCAACGGGGACAGTATCCGCATAACACTCTTCACAATGAATAATGCTGGAGGCTCCACGCGACGTGATATTACTACAAAAACACTTGGAACTTATTATCAATCGTTATTTGATTTGGAATAATGCCTTTTTCCCCACTGGGATCTGTATAAGTAATATCTTGCTCTACAGCTCAATTGTGCTCAGCGCCCCACCTCAAACACACCCTTACCTCCCCAGCCACCGGCGGCGCCCCGCTCTGCACCGGCTCCGCCTTTTCACATCGGGAAAGCCGGTGCTGCAATTTACTGCTCCCGGGAGATTTTGATCATGACCGCACGGCCTTGACAATTATTCGCAGATTCATTTTTGCTCGCCCTCAACCACTTTAAAATCTAGGTCATAAGGGCTCGGTATTTTCACCGTAAATTGGTTTCGATCAAAAATAGATTGCCCTCCGACGTCATATACCCGTTCCGACACTTCCCAGCCCCGCTTGCCGTTCTGGTCGTTGGAATCCTTAAAGGTGACGACTAATTTTTCTCTACCAAAGTCGCGCAACAACGGATCGTGTTTAACAGTATCAAGCAGACCATGAACCATCGGAAGCACTTCAGTATATTTATCACCCAATCGATGTTTTAGATCCCTGAAGAAGGTTCCTTCTCCGAATGGAACCCCAAGATTTGTTGGATCGTAAATTTCGGGTTCGTATTCAAGTTTTGAGATTTCTTCTAGTTGTGTCACCTTTGGCGCACTAAACTGCAACCAATGAGTAATCTGACTCAGACTGTTCGTAACATCGTCCACTACCTTGCTATCAACACCCATCTCTTTTAGAGTTTCAGTGTCGAGGCGGACTTCTTCATAGGAGAATTCTCTCAACCCGCCAGATCGGAAAAATGCGGTCCATTCATTCGCTGTGGATGGCTTTTCAGGCCTCGGCGGTAAAACTGGGCCAACTACCGGAGCATTGACGTGGACATTTTCCGGCCGGCTTTTCACCACCTTCTCGGTCGATGGAAGCGAATTTACCGCAGTCGGGGAGTGGTCATAAAGCAATATGGCGCTCCATACCAAAGTGAGCAATATCAGTGCCCAAAGGATGCGTTGCCAATTCACAAGGTTCCTCCACCTCCTTGGAGCACTTTTTGCCGGCGGCTGTAGAAGCCGTCCTTCGGGCCGTTGGGGAGTTGAGCCGAGGGCACCCACAGTTCGGTCTGTTGGATTTGCTCATTCTGACGGAGGAATTTTCCCATGCGGACACCCTGCCTGGTTCCGTGAGGACTTCCAGAAAAAACAGGCCCCACTGGGGCGGTTTTTCAATAGGCTCCCCAGGTCTCTGGAGCGCCATCCAGCTACGGCATCCCTTTTCTCCAAATCTCTGACCTCTGACCGCTGATCGCTGACCGCAACCCTCCTCTCTCCCCCATCCGTGCCATCCGTAAAATCCGTGCCATCCGTGGCCCGTCCCTACCGTCCCCCAAACATCGCCCCCACGTCAAAGCCACCCTTCCCCGCCCCGCCCTCCGGCGCTCGCCCTCCCTGCGCCGGCTCCGCCTTCTCATACCGGGACAGGCGCTGCTGCAGTTCCACGATCGCCGCCGCCTGTTTGGCCGCCACGTCCCGGTAGATCGGCATCGCCTCCGCCATCGCCATGTGGCGCACGTGCTCGGCCGGGGTCACGTCAAACCCCTCGTCAAAGCGCGACTGGATCTGGGCCAGCACCGCTTTCCCGGCCGGGGTGCGGAAGAAGAGTTCCCCGGTCGCCGGGTCGGTCAGTTCCTTCCCCACCGTCTGGGCCTCGGCCGCGAACCGCTGGCGCAGCCCTTCCGTGATCTTGCCACTGAGCACCCCCGGCATCCCCGCCTCGTAGTCCCGCCATTTCTGCAGCTCCGCCGTCGGGCTTTTCAGGGCCTGCTCCTTCGCCCGGGTCAGTCCCCGGAAGTGGTTGGCTTTCTCCTTCAGCAGGCCGGCCGCCGTTTCATCCTCCAAGGCCCCCAGGGCCTTGGCCATCTTGTATTCCGAGTCCGCATCGAAGATCGACCTCAAAGTCTCCTCGCTGATCCCCGCCTCCTCCGCCACCTCCTTCGCCGCATCAAAAAGCACCGCCCGCTGCCCATCGTGCTCCTGCCGGAAAGCATGGTTCGCCTCCAGTTCCCCCGCCGCCTTGTGGGTGGTGTATTCCCCCAGCTCCTTGTCATACCTCGCCTGCAGGGTCGCCATTTCCAGCGACAGCCGTTTCACCGCCTCCGTCTCCGGCAAAGTGGCCCCGCCCCCCTGACCGGTGCCCCCTGACCGGTGCCCTCTGACCCCTGACCGCTGCCCCCCGACCTCTGCCCCCTGGCCGCTTCCAATTCCGCCTCCTTCTCCGCCAGCGACTGGATCAGCTTCACATTGATGTCCCGGGAAGCCTTCCAGTTGTCCACCTTCGCAATCCCCTCCGGCGCTTCCGGGTAGTGCAACTTCAGCCAAGCCCCCATATCAAAACCGCCCGCCCCCTTCCCTTCCCCAACCGGCGCAGCCCCTTCACCAACCCCAGCCCCCGCCACAACCACAGGCCCTGCCAGCATCTCCTCCAACAAAGTCCCCGCCGTCCCCGGCGCCACACCCCCCGGCGCCGGCGCAGCCTCCACCCCACCCCCCAAGTCCACTTCAGCCGTAGCCGCAGCCGCAGCCCCCGCGTCCGGCACCGCCGCAGCGCCCAACCCCACCGCCGCAGGCGGCAAGCCCTCCCCCCCAAAAAGAGTGGAAACGTCAAACCCGCCGGGTTCAGCCCCAGCAGGCACAGCTGCAATCGCTTCAGTATTCATATTAAGTTATGTGAAATCAAAAAAGACCGTCCATCCCCGTCCATCCCCGTCCATCCCAGTCCATCCCAGTCCATCCGTGCCATCCGTAAAATCCGTGCCATCCGTGGCCCGCCCAGTGCCTACCTCAAACCTGATGCGGCAAAATCCCCCGCCCCGCCTTCCTACTCTGAGGAGGCGCCCGCTTCTCCGCCGGAGCCTGCCGCAGCGTCTCAATCACACTCAGCGCCGCCCCATACCCCCGGCAAAAAGCCAGGATCGAAGGAGCACTGTCCGCCTCCACCTTCGCCAGCACCCTCACCGAGTCCGGTTTCAGCGTCCGCACCTCACAAAGCCCCTTCATCGGGTCCATCCCCGCCAGCAACCCCCGGAACTTCCGCCCAGTCTCCGTCCCCAAAAAAGCCCGCAACTCCCCCGAAGCCGCCACATCCTTCAAAAACACCTCCAAAGCCACCGGTTCTACAAGCCGTTCATTCGCGGAAGGTTCAGGGAGGGGCGCTTTCATAGCTTGCCCCACATGGTTACACTCCTCCTTTCACCTGTAAACCCCTTTGTGTCCTTCGTGGTCTTCTGTCTGACCTCCGACCACTGACCGCCGACCGCTGCCACCCGTCTTTTTAACATTTCCAAAACTTCCCCATAATTTCTTGCAAATCCTGTTTGGGTTGGATATGCTTCCACGGCCTATGCTAAAGGATTGTCCCTCAATCACTTCGACCTCCAACCCCACCCAAAATATGCTACCCGCCAAAATGGATATCCCACTACCCTTGGTGGCATAATAGACTGTTCTGCAAGAAAATGGACTTCGCCTACTTCGCTGATCCTATCGCTTTCGCATACATAGCGGAACGCGATGCGGTATGTCACTTTTGCAAGTCGTCGGGCGAGTGCCTGGATGGCGACAATTTAGCCGGACTTGAGACGATCACAGCGGTATGTCTCTCATGTCTGAAGGCTGGGCGGCTCGTTGATCTCGATATTTCTACGAATCAGATTCCGACGTCGGCACTCGATCCGAAGTTCGGAGATCCCGTGAGTATTTCCAATGAGATCGTATACTGCACGCCCTCGTTGCCGACTTGGCAGGACACATTCTGGCCGATCAAGAATGGCAGACCGTATCGATTCCTCAAGATCGCTTCGAAGCGTGATTATGCATCGAAGGAAGAATTTACCGGCTCGTTACACGAGTGTGATGACGACGATACAGACTGGCTGTGGGACATGCTGCCCGACCACGCGATTCGCAACATGAAGGAGGGGCAGTGTGACATGTCCTTTTACCTCTTCGATTTCGAGGGCGACAAGCTCACTATCTGGGACGCAAATTGAAGAAGCAGAACAAGTCGAGACACAGCAACCGCCACTAGCCGCCCTGTTTACATGATCCACCGTAGCTACAACCCTACCCCCGCGTCCGACGCTCGCCCTCGCTAGTGGCGGTGCGTGCTCTTTGACGTTCGGCTGAGAATCAGAACCCCACTTGTCCACCTCATGCGCGTGTCTCTAATATCGACAGAAGGCCCATGGCTGGAGGCTTCGATCTCAACTCCATTCGGGATACTTTCTGTGATGGACGAGTTCACAATTGATGACCGCAGCGCGCCCGGCATCGGCGAGGAATTCGATGTCGAGCTTTCCGCATCCTTGTTGGATGACGACGAATCCTGGGAGTCTATGTTCTCGGGTAACCCTGAGCGGCGCAAGACTTTGGAGCATATTGATGGCTGGAGCTACCAGGCTTTCGGAGAGGTCGTTTCCATTGGTCCAGTTGTCGTCGATTGTGGCATGATCCAGATCCCGGAGGTGTTCCACTCGAATGATGCGCGAATCGTCGGTGAGTTCGTCTCCTTCACAATCACCAGACTCGATGCCACCCAAAACACAACCCAAGCCGAACACGTCGTGGGTGGCAACGGCGGATAAGCTCCCTCGTTCGCTTCGCTCTATGAGTCTTGCGCCGCCGTGCCACCACATTTAACGTTCGGCGGCAAGTCTTCTCCTTGGCAGCTAGCATTATGGACAAATCGAAACAAGCCCCCCACCGCTGCGTTTTGGCCATGCTTGATTATGGGCGGCGGTATGGTGGCCCGGATAACCTTCCCGACCTCATAATCTTTCTCAGACGGGCTGCAGAGAGCGGTGACGCCGAAGCGCAGTTCCTTCTGGGTGAACTTTATCGTGAAAAGCGGTTTTTTCTTGAACGAGCCGGGATAGCGGAGTTGCTGCTTGCTTCATCACAGGAAGACCATTCAACGGGTCCGCGCGAAGCACTTCGCTGGTTTGAGATGGCCGCCGCCCAAGGCCACTCCGATGCGGCGAAACTCGCTGGTCTGATGTATATCGGTAATTCTGGCATGCAGAAGGATTACTCGAAAGCTATCAAATGGCTGAGCGTCGCGGCACAACAGGACAACCCAGATGCATGGTTTTTCATGGGGCAAGCCTACAGCAAAGGCTGGGGCGTCCCTCGCGACACCGTAGAAGCCGCCCGTTGGTTCCTTCGAGCCGCGGAGAGAGGGCATTCCTACGCCCAAGGCATCCTTGCTACAAGGTATGAGAAAGGAATAGGAGTCCCCGCGGACTTGCAGGAAGCCCTGCGGTGGTATCAGGATGCCGCACGTGGAGGTCATTTTCACTCGGCGTTCCGATTGGGTTGTCTCTACGAGGAGGGAGATCGCGTCGACCAGAACTACGATGAGGCTCAGGGATGGTTCGAGCAAGTCGTGTGCCGCGGTATCGGGCCTGAAAAAGTGCATGCCATGATTAGGCTTGGTTCAATTCACCAACGTGGATTGGCAGGGGTGGAAGATCCCGCGAAGGCCGCGGATTTGTATAAAAGAGCACACAAGTATGCGGGCCTCTTTGCTAAAGAGCTGATCCCTTTGACGCGGAAGTATCTTGACCAGATGATTCCATGAATGCCGAACAAAACGGATGCAGGCAAAGGCTCGTATGGCATCGGTCGTGTCATCGACGCTTCCCGCTCGCCGTCGCCTGATCCGAAGCGTTCACCAGCCAACAGCCCTACTTTCCAAAGCCAATGAAAGCCCCGTGACCGCTCTTGATCCTCTGCTCGTAGATAAGGTCGCTTGGATAGTCGGCCTTGCGGTGTCCACCATTTTGGCGGGTTGCGGCAGCCGGTCACCGGCAAGAATTTTTCTCGGAGCCTCCGTTTTGTGGCTTTGTCCTTTGCTCGCAGGCAGCTTTTATCAGGTTCCAGATCCTGAATTGGATGCCCCTATGGCTCGGAATATTTGGCTGGTGTTTGGTCTTCCGGCCTGCGCTGTCTATGCCACGGCTGTGGCCACTATTGCATGGCTAATCAGGTTGGCCCTCGGCATTGGGCGGGGCACACCACGATAGGTTTCGCTTGTTTGCATGACCACGTAGTTCGGTATGAACATTCCTCGCACAATGAAACTCGTCGCCGGCGCTGGTTTGGTGGCCCTCCTCCTATTTGCCTTCACGCTTCCTCGCGACCAATCGCTTCCGGGCGGTTACACCTACAGTTACTTTCCAGCCGGAGGCCATCGTTACATCATCGCTCCCGGAGGCATCAAAAAGGTGGGGCAGGAGGTATTGGATTATCAAGTGGATGGCGCGATTATTTCAGGTACAGTTCGCTCGGAGCTGGGAGGCGCTGAAGTCCGGACCTTCCGGCTTGATACAACTACTCATCAGGTCACCAGGGGAGAACCAATCGACACACATGCACGTTAGAGCACCGGACAAACCAGATCCACCGAACGACGATGTTCGCCCAGCTCATCGCACCACACACACCATGAATCAAGACAGAGTGAGCACCGCCGATAACCCAAGGCATTTTAGTGCCTTTCTTCCGGCTCTTGTGGCGGCTAGAGAGGGTCTTCCACTTCCGATTCAATCGGACTTTTGCATCGAGTTGGGTGGGGATGCAGGTTACGCTTGGAGTAACTTGGGAGGTTTGAGCTTGGAGGCTGCATACCAGAAATTCCTAGAATGCCCTGAGGTCAATTATGAAGATTTCGGGTGGATGTTTCCCAGAGCATTCGAATATTACTATCCCGTGGTAGATCGTTACTTGAGGTCAGCGAATGTTGCCGATGAATTTTATCACTTCGACGATGGGTGTCAGGCTGGGGTTCTCGGTTTTTGCCTGAAGTCTCAGTTCCACTGGAAGGATGGCTCACGACCGCCCGATTACGTAGTGTCCGAGATTCGGGAGCTGGCCCAGTTCGTTCGTCACCACTTGCACCACTACTCGCCCGACCTGACCGAGCAGGAGCGTATCGATGCTTGCTGGGAGAAGCTACAGGGGACACTATCAGCCCTCTCTTGAGGACTGCACCAATGCACGCAGACCATCGGCCAAAACCCGGTAAAGAAAGCGGATGCAGGCAACTGCTCGAATGGCATCTGTCGTTTCAGTGACGCTCTCCGCTCGCCGCCGCCTGATCCGCAACGTGCCTCCCTGTCCTTCGTGCCCTTCTGTTCAAATTCTCCATCCATCCGTGCCATCCGTAAAATCCGTGCCATTTGCCTCCGGCTGTCTCCGCTGCGCTCCGGCTGTGGCCTCCCCTTCCGCTGCCCTCTGCCCTCTGCCCTCTGCCCTCTGCCCTCTGCCCTCTGCCCTCTGCCC
>JAZKDC010000013.1:0-71480 GCA_040387795.1 Verrucomicrobiota bacterium | reverse complement strand
TCGTGCTGCACTTCCAACCTGCTCGCGCAGGCTGGGCCGCAGCCATAAAGTCTCGTCCTCCCCGCGTCCTTCGTGACCTTCTGTTCAAATTCTCCATCCATCCGTGCCATCCGTAAGATCCGTGCCATCCGTGGGCTCCCATCTCCTCTGCTCGCGATGGGGTCATCCGTGGAAAAACGTGCGCCGTATTTGGTGATGGGCATGGAGGGGATGAGTTGGCAGGGCCGGCCCGGATGGCTTCAGCTTCCCTGATCCTGATCTTCCTCCCGGTTCAGGAACTGGAGTAACGACCCCACATGAATCAAACGGATCCCGCGCATATTCCCCGGGTTCGATTTCAGGACCTTGCTCTTCACCGGAGGCTTCCCCCCATTCGCCAGGCTGGGCAGCACCAGCCCGCACAGCGCGGACCGGCTCAGCCCCGTCACCACACATCGGTCCCCGCTTTTGGGCAGGCGGATGAATTCCGTGACTTCGGTGACCGTCCTCACCCCGCTTCTTCTGGTCTTTTTTTCAGATGTTTCCATGCCCTCACCCTCAAACCCTGCCGCACTTTCTCAATCATTTTTCCCAACTTTATCCGCTGGAATATAGTAGCATAGTGGAGCATAAACCGGCACTCCACCATGAAAACCGCGTCCGCCCACGTCATCGTCCAGAACAAAAGCTACCGCCTCTGGCAGCGTTCCCCTGACCCCGCCTCCCCATGGTGGGTGCGCCTTCAAATCCACGGCGTCCGCACCGCCGTCTCCACCAAAACCGGGGATCTCCCCGCCGCCAAACACCGGGCCGCCGCATTCATCGCCGCGGCCCTCGATGGCGACCTCTCCGCCATTTCCGCCCAGACCACTCCCCGCGCCGGCAAACCCGCCTCCATTGGCGAAATCATCGCCTCCCTGAACGCCTCCCCGCTCCCGTCCGCCCCCCGCTACACCCGCGCCCTCACCGATCTCATCGCCAAAGCCAAGGACCTCCCGCCCTCGAAGATCACCTCCCAACCCTCCAGCATCCTCACCGCTCAACTGGTCAACGCCTTCCAGACCGGCGCCACTCCGGAACAACACGGCCCGCTCAACGCCATCCTCCGGAATGCCAAAGCCGCCTTCTCGAAAAACTCCCTCACCTTCCTCGAAAAACAGTCCATCCCCCTCCCGGACCTCACCGCCTTCCTCGCCACCCCGGAACTCCCCGAAGATGCCTTCCGCTACTCCGATTCCCCCATCTCCGCCAAGCAGCTCAAGGATCTGTCCAAACTCGCCGTCCCCCCAGCCCTCCGCACCCTGCACTCTCTCGTCTGCCTCTGCGGCCTCACCACCTACGAAGCCACCCACGCCACCGCCAAAGACTTCGCCTCTGGGGGAATTTTTTCTCACAGATTCCCCTGCCCCCCGGATTTCCCCCTCCCCAAAAAAGGTCCCGCCCTCCCCCTCAAAACCGAAGCCGAACGCACCGCCCTCGTCCATTCCTACAAGGCCCTCCTCGCCCCCCTCAAACTGACCCCGCACCACCTCCGCTTCCACGCCGCCCACCGCTGGCTCAACCGCTGCAACTCCCTCGATGCGGCCGCCACCATCCTCGGCATCTCCCTCCAGTGGGCCAAATACCACCTCTCCGAACTACCCCGGGACACCCGCCCACTCTCCTGGGATGAGGTCCTCGGGAAAGGAACCTGATCCCCTGAAAGCCCATCCATGTTCCATGATCGCCTTGCCGGCCTTTGTGGGAGGCCTGTTCAGATTCGTTGGTTTTCTTCGTGCCGCTTGCCTTTCCACCAGAAAACGAGGCACCAGATCAGGACCAAAGTCAGGTTGATGATCATAGCCTTGGTTTGAACGCTGGCCTGAATGTCCTGGTCGATCACAATCCGGACAAGTCCATCATGGTCGCGGATGGCCCATTGGCTGAGATTCATCCCCAAATGGATCCCGATGGCGGAACTCACGCTGCGGGTAGTGAGAGCCATCGCTCCGAACAGCAGGCCGCTGGGAAGCACCCCCGTGAGGATCGATTGAAGCGACCAGCCAAAGAGCACATGACAGAGTGCGAAAGCCAAGTCGGTGATAGCTTGCCCCTTCCATTTGCCAAGGACGGCCACGAGCGAGGAAAGAGCATAAGCACGGAAACCGAGCTCTTCCATTATGACGAGCAAGGCAATCTGGACGCAACTTATCAGGATCCCGGGGACATGGTAAGCCACCGCGGGCTGGAGCTGTATCGGTCCGGCCAAAAGGGCACACGTGGCAAGGGTGAGGGGCAGAAAGGACAGGCCGATGACCAGGCCGAGGCAAAGGTTCACGCTGTCCCGCTTCCTCAGTGAGATCCAAATCTCGCTGAGCGTTCTTCGCTCATACCGGGAAAATAAGTAGTTCAGCAGGAAAACCAAAGGCACGCTGGCGGCGCCCCGCATGAGAGGTCCGGACGGCGCAGGAACGACTGGTTGAAGCTGCCCGGTTAAGAAAATTCCTCCAACGTATAACCCCCAAAAAAGAGCAACCCTGATGAGGACTTTGCGATTCTCCTGCTCGTTCCACATAGGATTGGCTCACCGGTGCAGCAAAACCAACGGCTTTGCAGGATTTCGCTCAGGGTCGGGAAAATTGCCTTTACGGCGGCCCTTTGGGGTAGTTTCAGGACTGCCGGCTTTTTGTAAAACTTCCGTCGCGTGGTGCCACCGGCAGATTCGCCTGCTGGCACAGCCCTCCGCCCCCCTTTCAAACCCGCTCCTCTATTGCCCGCGCCCTCTTGGCATCCGTAAAATCCGTGCCATCCATGGGCCTTCCCACAAACCTCCTTCCCCACCAATCCCGCCTCAATCCGACCCCCTATGGAAATCACCGACGCATGGCTCATGGAAATGGGCGGATGGCAGGAAATGAAACGGGCCCGCGCCCTGTATGCCGCCGGGGCGGTGCTGGAAGCGGCCTTCGATGGCACCCGCCTCGCGGGCTTGGTGCGCGATGCTGGCAAGGACCTGTCCACTGGCCTGCTGATCCGCAGCCGCAGCGACATGGACAATCTCTGCACCTGCTTCCAATCCAAACGCCACGGCACCCTCTGTGCCCATGCGCTGGCCGTCGGCACCGCCTGGGTGCACCGGCATGAAAAACAACCGGCCCGGCCCGGCAATGTCAGCGCGGACCGCTCCGGTCCAGGCTCCGCATCCACCTCCTCCCGACCGGCCATTCAGCCTGCCACGGCGACTGGACCGTTGGCCTTCAGCCTGACGCCAAATTTCCCCACGGCGCTGCAGCGCCAAAAGCTGGGAATCTCTGTCCAGCCGGCCGCGGCCACCGACAACCCGGTCCCCGACCTCCCGCTCCTGCTCTGGCTCGGCTCCCTCCAGCAAAAAACCGTCCCGCCCCACTTGTCGCTTTCCGGGGCAGCCCAAATCACCGCAGCCCTCACCGCCTTGGCAGGACACCCGCGCCTTTTTTTGCAGGATGGTTCCAAAAAGCAGCCCCTCGCCCTTGCCACCGAACCCGCCCGGCTGGCCCTTGCCGTCACCACCGCCGGCCCCGGAAATGTCAGACTGGCCCTCCGCCTGCCCGATCCCGCCGCCCAGGCCATCATGCCTGCCACCGCCCGGGAAACCGGCTGGCTCTGGAATCCTGACCTCCCTTCCCTGACTGCCCTCACGATCCCGGAGCCCTACTTCGAACTCCTCAAAACCCTGCCCCCGCAGCGGCCCCTCGATAAACCCCGTCGTTGGCTCGCCGCCCACCTCGCGGCCCTGCAAAATCACTTCGAATTCGATCCCGCAAACTCCTCCCCGGAGGCCCTGCATTTTCAAATCCTGCCGGACACCCCGCGCTTTGAACTCACCCTCGAAGGCACCCTGGAAAAACTCACGGCACGCCTCCGTGTCCGTTATCAGGACGGACCTGTTCCCTTCCCGCCGCAGTCGCCTGACATCTCCGGATTCCCTCTCGAAACCGCCGGCCAGCCCCACCGGTTCCGGAGCCGGAATCTCCCCGCCGAAGCCGCCGCCGTGCGCCGTCTCGCGTCCTGCGGATTCGAGGCTGGATCCAGCCCCGCCAGCGACTGGACCCTGACCCGGGAAAACGCCATCCTGCAATTTTTTGCCGGTGAACTCGACCGCCTCAAAGCCATCTGGGAAGTCACGTTGGGAACCCGGTTCACCTCCGCCACCGCCAATGTGGAACGGCTGGCCCCAAGGTGGACCAGCGTCCCCGCGAATTCGCCAGCTCCGCGCAGCGGCACGCCCAACGACTGGCTCACCTTCGACCTCGGTTTCATCTCCCCGCGCGGCACCACTCTCGACCGGCTGGAAATCGCCCGGCTCCTTGCCACCGGCACCGGCCACAAAAAACTGCCCAACGGCCGCATTGCCGTGGTCTCCCTGGCCGATGCCATGGATCTCAACGAAGTCCTCCGCGATGTTTCTCCAGAGCAAGCCGGCGGCGCTTTCCGCGTCAAACGCTCCCAGCTGGGCTATCTGGAAAACACCTTCGGCTCGCCCCTCGAAAAATCACCCGCCACGCCGGTCTGGCCGCTCGATTCCAGCGTCCCTCCGCACCTCCTGACCATCTTGCGCGACTACCAGAAAACCGGGGTTCAGTGGCTCCTTGATCACGCTGCCAACGGCCACGGTGGCATCCTCGCCGATGAAATGGGGCTCGGCAAAACCCTTCAAAGTCTCAGCCTGCTCGCGGCCCTGCGCCGGCAGTGGCCGGACCTCCCGGCCCTCGTGATCTGCCCGAAATCCCTCCTCGCCAACTGGCAGGCCGAAGCCGCCCGTTTCACCCCCGATCTAACTTGTCTTACCCTGGAAGGTCCGCGCCGCAAAAAAGACTTCGCCGCCATCCCGTCCGCCGGACTCGTCATCACCTCCTACCAACTTCTCGCCCGCGACCTCGCGGAGCACCGAGCCATCGGATACGGGTCCGTCATCCTCGACGAAGCGGGTTTCATCCGGAATCCCGACACCCAGGCCGCCCAGGCTGCCCGCGCCCTCCAGGCCCGCGTCCGCTTCGCCCTCACCGGCACGCCGATTGAAAATGGGATCCGCGATTTGTGGTCCCTCACTGAATTCGCGGTCCCCGGCTACCTCGGCCCGCGCAAAGAATTCGCCGAGCGCTACGAATCCCCCCTGACCTCCGGCGGCAATGCCCCGCTGATGGCCCGTCTGCGCCGCCGCATGGCCCCTTACATCCTGCGCCGCCTCAAGCAGGACGTCGCCAAAGACCTCCCGTCCAAGATCATCCAGATCCACCCCTGCACCCTGACTTCGACCCAGCAGGAACTCTACACCGGCCTGATGCGCGAAGGAGCCGCCAAGGTGCTCGACGCTGAGAACGCCAAACAACAGGGCCAGGCCCGGATGCACCTGCTCACCACCCTGCTCCGCCTCCGCCAGACCTGCTGCGACCCCCGCCTGCTCAAGCTTGATCTCCCCCCCCAGCCGCCCGCCGGCTTGTCAGGCAAGATTGAAGCCCTGGCGGAACTATTGGAGGAAATCCGCGATGGCGGCCACTCCGTCATCATCTTCAGCGCCTTCGCCTCCATGCTGCGCCTCATCCAGGAAACCGTGGACGCCGCCGGTCTCGGTGCCTGCCACATCGACGGCTCCACGCGCGACCGCGCCGCTCAGGTCAACGCCTTTCAGAACGATCCCGCAAAACGGGTTTTCCTGATCAGTCTCAAGGCCGGCGGCTATGGACTGAACCTCACCAAAGCCGACACCGTGATCCATTTCGATCCCTGGTGGAACCCCGCCGTCGAAGCCCAGGCCACCGACCGTGCCCACCGCATCGGCCAGGAGCGCCCCGTCACCGTTTACAAACTCATCACCACCGGCACCGTCGAGGAAAAGATCCTCAAACTCCAGGAAAAGAAACGTGGCCTGATGGACGCCGCCCTCGATGATGAAGCCCCGCTCATGGAAGGGCTGACCGACGAAGACCTCCGCGGACTGGTGCTTTCCTGACATTCCCCTATCGTCCCCCGTGTCATCAAAATCTGATTTCACCGAGGATTGACAAAAGCGGTCCCGAAATGGTTGATGGACCTTTCCGCAACCAATTCTCACCCCCACTTCCATGCTGACCCGTCGTGCGCTCCTCAAAAGATCCGTCCTCTCCGCCACCGCGGCCGGTTTTCCCTCCATCATCCCAGGCACTGCCCTCGGACTGAACGGACGCCCCGCCGCCAGTGAACGTATCACCATGGCCGCCTTTGGATTTGGCACCATTGCCTACACCACCGTCCCCGCCTTCCTGCAGGACGAGCGCGTGCAGATCGTAGCCGTGGCCGATCCCGTGACCGAACTCGGCAACTACGGCTACTCTGCTGAAAAAACCGGGGGCCGCCTCGTCGGCAAGGCCCTGATCGAAAAACACTACAGTGAAGCCAAGGATGGCAGCTTCAAAGGCTGCACGCCTTACGAAGACTTCCGCGAACTGCTGGAAAAGGAAGACATCGACGCGGTCAATATTTCATCGCCGGACCACTGGCACGCCTACATGGCGATCCATTGCGCCCGGAAAGGCAAACACATCTATGGCCAGAAGCCCCTCGCCCTGACCGTCGGCGAGGGCCGCCGCATGGTTGAGGAAGTCAAGAAAGCCGGCATCACCTGGCAAACCGGCAGCCAGCAGCGCAGTGACCTGAAATTCCGCATGGCGGCGGGTTATGTCCGCAACGGCCGGCTTGGAAAAATCACGGAAATCCGCGTCGGCCTGCCCGCCGGGCACACCAACTGGAGCAAGCTCGCCGACCGCCAGGCCAGCGAGGCCCCACCCAAGGAGTTGAATTGGGACCTGTGGCTCGGCCCTGCTCCCCAACACGACTACGCGCCCGCCATCCTCCAACTCAACTGGCGTCATAATTACGCCTACTCCGGCGGCATGATCACCGACTGGGGAGCCCACCACATGGACATCGTCCAATGGGCGCTCGACATGGACACCAGCGGCCCCGTCGCCATCGAAAACATCAAAGGTGAAATGCCGGCCAAGGATGCGCTCTACAATGTGGCCACCGCCTTTCACTTCGAGGCCGTCTATGCCAACGGGGCCCGCATGATCGTGGACAGCAGCTTCCGTGAAGGCATTGAATTCACCGGGGATAACGGCAAAAAGATATTCGTGAAGCGTGATCTGATCGAACTCACTCCCCAGGAACTGCGCGCCGAACAGATCAAACCTGAAGAAACCCAGCTCCACCTGAGCCGGAAATACAACCACAATCTCGACTTCGTGGATCACCTCTATGATGGTGCCGCCACTGCCGCACCGATTGAAGCCAGCCACCGCACCATCAGCATCGCCCATCTCGCCAATATCGGCCTGCGACTGGGCAAGGGCACTATCAAATGGAATCCTGCCACCGAGCAGAGCAACGATAGTGAGGTCAATGCCATGCTGACCCGCCCCATGCGCGCGCCTTACAGCATCTGAAGTCCAATGATCCTCCCGGACAGCGGCTACGGGAGCGGGCGGGCATGCCCCCCGAAACAGCGACCACAGGGAAGTCAAGCCGCCCCGGCGCTGGAAGGCTGGCCGGTCACCACGTCCATGCCGACCAGACAAACATCATCGGTGAATTCGTGGTGGCCGGAAAATTGCCGGGTTTCACTAACAAGTCCGTCCAGCATGGTCCCGCATGGTTCCCCCAACCGCCGGCTGACCGCCTCAAGGAGACGCTGCTGGCCAAATTGCTCACCAGCGGCATTCTCCTGTTCATAAATACCATCTGTGAAAAGGACAATCGAATCATGCTCAGCCAGCGGAGCCTCATAAGTCCGGTAGTCCGTGGAACTGCGCAACCCCAGCGGCGGCCGGTAGGGGCGATCCACGAGCAGCCAATCCACGGTGCCCGTATCCCGCCGCAGGATCATCGGACTGGGATGGCCGGCGTTGGCGTAACGCAGCCGCCTTTCCGCCACATCCGCGACAAAATAAAATGCGGTCACGAATGCCTCGATTTCGCTATGCTTCAAAGTCTCGGCCAGATCGTGGTTCAGACTGGTGAGAAAGGCCCCGGGGTCCAACGCCAAGGCGACGGATTGCTGGACCAGTCCCCGGGTCAGCGCACCGATGAAGGCAGCCCTTACCCCGTGACCCATCACGTCACAGATGAGGACGCCGGCCTGATGCAGGGACAGTGGCAGAATATCAAAAAAGTCGCCGCTCAGGGACGTTGCCGGACAGTATCGATGGGAAAATTCCAAGGCGCACCTGCCCTCACCCGGGACACTCTTGAAACAAGGATAATGATGGGGCAGCAGGGCTTGCTGAACCTCGCGGGCCAAACTGAGTTCCTGTTCGAGCGACGAGTTTTTCTCCTGAAGCTCGCGGGCATACTGTTCGAGCTTCTGCTGGGTGTGATGCCGCTCCACCGCATAACGGATGGCGCGCGGGAGCAGGTCCCGCATCGTCGATCCCTTCAGCAGATAGTCCTGCGCGCCCTGGTGCACCGCCTGCAGGGCCACCTCCTCGTCACCAAGTCCACTCAATACGACGATGGGAATGTCCGGCATCGCGGCGTGCGCGCGGACAAAAGTATCCATCCCCTGCGCATCGGGCAATCCAAGATCCAGCAGAATGACGTCCACAGGGGACGCCTGCACGCTTTCAATCGCTGCCTGGAGATGGTCGGCAGAAGACACCTCAAACTCGGCGCCGTGTCCTCCCCTGAGGGCGGCCCGGGCCAGCAGCACATCGGTGGGACTGTCCTCCACCAGAAGCACTCTGATCCGTGGCATTTTCTCACCGGGCATCATACCGGATTCCTACCCTGGGGCGGCGGCAAAGTCACTACGGCAAACCAGAAATTTTCAATGGACGCGACCGCCCCGGCGAAGGCATCGAAACCAACCGGCTTGGTGATGAAACAATTGGCATGCAGTTTGTAGCTTTTCATCACGTCCTCCTCCGCACTGGAAGTGGTCAGGACAATCACTGGAATGACCTTCAGATCCTCATCGGCTTTGATTGCCGCGAGCACTTCGCGCCCGTCCATCCTCGGCATATTCAGATCCAGCAGGATGAGCTGCGGCCGTGGGGCGTCCGCATACGGCTCCTCCCGGCGGAGAAAGGCCATCGCCTTCACCCCGTCCTCCACCACATGCAGGCGGTTGATCAGCCTGGCGTTGGCGAGGGCCCGCTTGGTCAGGAGGGTATCGGTGGGGCTATCCTCGACCAGAAGGATATCAATGGGTTTGCAGGGCGTTGGTGCGTTCATGAGGATTCGGTTTTTTTGTCAGGAATGGTGAAGAAGAACGTGGATCCTTGGCCGGATTCTGATTCGACGGAGATTTTCCCTCCGTGGCGCTCGACAATGCGTTTGCAGATCGCGAGGCCGATGCCGGTGCCGGGATATTCCGTGCGCGTGTGGAGCCGTTGGAAGATGACGAAGATGCGGTCGAAATATTGCGGCTCGATGCCGATCCCGTTGTCCCGGACGGAGAAGAGCCAGCGGTCGTCCTGTCGCTGCGCTCCCACGTGAATCTCCGGCGGCTTTCCGCCATGGAACTTGATCCCGTTGCCGATGAGGTTCTGGAACAGTTGCGCCAACTGGGTGGGATCGGCCGGCAGGGTTGGCAAGGGGTCCCGCGTGATCACCGCACCACTTTCATGGATGGCCGTGGCGAGGTTTTCCAACGCGAGGTCGAGCGCCGCATTGCAGTCCACCTCCACAAACGGCTGGCCGCGCGTGCCAACGCGCGAATAGGCGAGCAGATCGCGGATCAAGGTCTGCATGCGCCGGGTCCCTTCCACCGTGTGCCGGATCAACTCGTCGGCACCGGGGTCGAGCTTGTCGTGATAGTCCTTTTCCAAAATCTCCACGCAGCCCGCCACCGCCCGCAGCGGCTCCTGCAGGTCGTGGGAAGCGACGTACGCGAACTGCTCGAGTTCCTTCACCGTCGCCTCAAGCTCCGCGGTGCGGGCGAGCACCCGTTCCTCGAGCGTGACGTGATAGTGTAACACCCGGACGGCCATGGAGCCGAAATCGTTGACCAATTCCCTGAGTTCGTCGCCGGTCTGAATCCGGGTGAGGGGATCAAGTTCCGGGACCGGGCGGCTCGAGGCATCCCACGTTGGATCCAGTTTGGCGGAGGCGGCGATCGCCCTGGCGCTGGCCCGGATCGCTTCAATCGGGACGATGATTTTCACGGTGGCGATCCGGTATCCAGCCCAGGCGCAACCCAGGATGAGCAACAGGCCGCACATACTCAGGAGCAACATCTGGGCCCGCATCGGAGCGAGCAGTCCGGCCGCATCTGCATAAACAATGACCGAGAGCGGGGTGATTCCGGTCGCCCCAGGCTTGTTACCGGAACCACCCGATTTCAGCGGGGCAACACCTACGATTTGCGGGCGGCCCCCGGTGGAGAGCGGAGTAGTGAGTGATCCCGACCCGAGCGCCGCCAGCCGCGCCGCGACGGTGGCGGGGACCCGCTCCTGAAGCGGCTTGACGTTCGTCCCGGTCAACCGGGCAAGAATGCGGCCATCGTCCAGAATGACTTCGTAAATGGAGCCATCCGGTTCCGGAATCCGTGACACCGAGGCGAGCAGCGGCGAAATATTCAAGACCCCTTTGATCACCCCGACCGGGCCGGCGGACTGATCCGGCCGTGGGCGGACGGGAATCGCGAAATCAATGGAATAAACCCCGGCGCTCTGGTCAAAGTTGATTCCTTCAAGATTGGCACCGCCCTGAGGCAAAGCGGCGGCCTGCTGCCACCATGGCTCATCGGCTTGCCCATAGTCGCTGGTCTTTCCGGTGGCGGCAATGAGTTCGCCGTCGGCATTGGTAAGGAAGAGTTCAGAAATGAGCGGGTGGCGCTTCTGGAGATCGGCGAGTTCCTGGGCGAGCGGATTGTCCAGCAACGCTTTGAGTTCGGGATCTGCAGGTGTCAGGGTGGGCCAGCGCGCCTCGGCGGCGTCGATCCGGGCCTGCCGCCCCGCCGGAGTCCGGAGGGCGGTGTATCCGGCAGCAATGGCCCTCGGCACATGCCCCAGGGCCGCCCAGTCCTCCAGACTTTCCACCTGGCGGTCAATGGCCAGGCTCAGGATATGGGCCGCTTCGGTGGCGCGGCTTTGCATCAAAGCCGCCTGCGCGGTGCGGTAGGAGCGGTAGCCGAAAATTTCGAGGGCCACCAGCGCCACGCAGAGTGGGATCACCGCCGCTATAACCAGCACGGCAATGAACTTCAGGCGGATTCCTGGCTTCCAGAGTTTCATGATCAGGATTGATCTGCTTTGTCAGGCAGGGTGAAAAAAAAGGTGGAGCCTTTGCCGGGCTCCGATTCGACCGAAATCCTCCCGCCGTGCCGTTCGACAATACGTTTGCAGATCGCGAGGCCAATCCCGGTGCCGGGATATTCGGCCCGCGTGTGCAGCCGTTGAAAGATGACGAAAATGCGGTCGAGGTATTGGGGTTCGATTCCGATCCCGTTGTCCCGGACGGAGAAGAGCCAGCCCTCGTCCTGCCGCTGCGCTCCCACATGAATTTCCGGCGGCCGCCCGCTACGGAACTTGATGCCATTGCCGATGAGATTCTGGAACAATTGCGCCAACTGGGTCGGGTCGGCCATCAACGCCGGCAGGGGGTCGTGCGTGATCACCGCGCCGCTTTCGTGGATGGCGGTGGAGAGGTTCGTCAACGCCAGGTCGAGGGCCGCCTGGCAATCCACCTCTACAAAAGGCTGCGCGCGCGTACCGACACGTGAATATGCCAGCAGGTCGCGGATCATGGTCTGCATACGCGTCGCACCGTCCACTGCGTGCCGCAGCAGTTCGTCGGCACCGGCATCGAACTTGCCGTGATAGTCCTTTTCCAAAAGCTCGACACACCCCGCAACCGCCCGCAGCGGCTCCTGCAGATCGTGCGAGGCGACATAGGCGAATTGCTCCAGTTCGGCATTGGACCGTGCCAATTCCTCCACCGTGCGCTTCAATTCCTCGGCAGCGTATCTTTCGCGGCTGATATCCCAATTGCAGCCAATCATTTTGACCGCCTGGCCCAAGGCATCCCGCTGCACCGTGGCCATGGCTTTGATGTAATGGATGGATTTGTCCGGCCAGATCACCCGGAAGTCGGTGTCGAATTCGATCTCACCCCGCAGCGCCTGCTGCACCTTTGCGGCCTCGGCGGCGAGATCGTCAGGATGCACCGTCGCGGCCCAGGCTTCAAAGGCCCCAGTGAATTGGTCCCGTGAAGTTCCATATACCCGGAACATCTGATCATCCCAGATCAGGAGGTTGTTCACCGGATCAAAATCCCACACGCCGATCTGGGCCGCCCCCGTGGCCAGCAGGAACCGGTCCGTTAGTCTTTTCAATTCCGCTTCCACCTGCTTCCGGTCGGTGAGATCGCGGAGGATGGCCGAGAAGAACCGCGCCCCCTCCGCTTCCCAGGTGGACAGCGAGAGCTCAATCGGGAATTCCGCCCCGCTCCTGCGCAGTCCGTGCAGTTCCGCGGTATGGCCGATCACCCGCGCTTCGCCCGTGGCTTTGAACCGCTCCAACCCGTTGAGATGGGCGGCGCGGTAACGCTCCGGCATCAGGACCGTGAGGGGCGCCCCTTGCACGTCCTCCTCTTCATAACCAAAAATGGTGCGCGCCCCCTGGTTCCAGCCGATGATGTTGCCCTGGTGATCGGCGGAGATGATCGCATCGTTCGCGGCTTCGGCCACGGCCCGGAAGCGCTGTTCCGCATGCCTGCGCTCAATATCCTTGGTGTTGCTCGTTTTGGCATTCCACCAGATCAGGATGGCGAAACTCGCGACATTCAATGTGGTGTAGAGCGTCTCGCCAAAGCGGGCGCTGTATAGCCCTCCCATCTCACCGGTCAATTTCAACCACCCGAGCACAATGGGAATACCGATGGCCGCCGGCAGCAGACGGCGCGCCATGCGGCCGCCCTCGGCCTCACTGGTGATTACCGCCATCAGGCCGCGCTCCGGACGCACGCACAGGATTCCCAGCGGAAGCAGGGTGAAAAGCAGCGCCGTATGGAGCGCCATTTTCGTCGCACTGGCCACGGTCAGGTATTGGGGATCGTAACCATAGCAGATCAAGGCCATCAAGCCGGTCAGGCTGACCACCAGAGCGAGGCCATGGGCTGGCCGATGACTGTGCCGGGCCTTCACTTCCAGCAGGAGGAGCGCTCCCCCCAGAAGGAGGAAATTCAGCGCCGTGACGGGTGCCATCCGGCCAGGATGGGACGATTCCAGCGCACTGGACCGGTCGGCGATGAGCAGTTGGTCAATTTTCAGATCCCAGCCGAACAGATGCTCGCTGAGCGTCAGCAATCCGATGAGGGCGCAGGCGGCCGCACACCCCTGGCCAAGGTGCCCGGGGTTTGGAAAAGTTTGTTCGGGCCGGGTCATCCACAGCGCCACACCCGCCAGCACAAAAGCGAGCGCGGTGTTGGCCTTCATGGTGACCCAGATCGGCAGGATGCTTTTCAAGGCCGACACATCGCAGAGCCAGCCCACCAGGACCGCACTTCCCACGAGAATGGCCGTGCCGCTGGCAAAGTGCGAAAAACGCCTGAGGGCCGCGACCAGGACGGGGTTGGGTTGATTACTCATGGCACCACCTCCAACAAGCCAAGGGCTTCGATTTACGATTATCGCGTGTCAGCCCGGACAAAGCAGGACTGGCGGTAGAATCCCGGCGCGCGGAGGAGGCAGCCCCTGGGGGTAAAGCCTCCGGCTAGCGCCTGTCTCATCATACTTGAGGAATAGTAACTGCACTACTCATTTTTCGATGCCAACCCTGCTGCTCCCTCCCCTTCGCTTGCGCTCGCCCCCGGTCCTGCCGGTTTGGACGGACCTGTCAGGATCAGGCTGGCCGGCCAACCCGCCGCGACCGTGGGGAACGTGTTGCAGGATCGTCCGGCATGGAGCAGACACTGCCGGATCTGCCACCTTTTCATGGACGCCCTGACTCTTTCCCCCCTGACCTGCAGCCTGCTCCTCATGGCTGGATTTGCGGGCGGCCTGATCGATGCCATCGCAGGGGGAGGCGGGCTCATCACCGTGCCCGCCCTGCTCGCGGCCGGGCTGCCGCCGCAACTCGCGCTCGGCACCAATAAGCTGCAATCCGCCTGCGGCACCCTGATCGCGGTAAGGCGCTACCGGGAGGCAGGCCTGCTGAATACCGCAGGCATCCCATTGGCCGCAGCCTGCGCCGCTTTGGCAGGCGGCGCGGGGGCGTGGACCGTCAGCCTTGCCCAACCTGAAGCCCTGCGGCAGATCATTCCGTGGATGCTCGCCGCCGTGGCCATTTACACCGCGCTAAACCGGCGCTTCGGCCAGCAGGCAAGGCCAGCCCGGTTGTCGCCGGTCCTCTTCGCCACAGGAGCCGGGCTGGCCTTGGGATTCTACGATGGGTTTTTCGGACCGGGCACCGGCTCGTTTTGGGCCGTGGCCCTCGTCGGATTGATGGGGCTTGATTTACGGCAGGCCACCGGTTATACCAAGGCAGCCAATCTGGCCAGCAATCTGGGCGCGCTCGCCTTTTTCCTCTCCTGCGGGGCGGTGCATTTGCCGGCGGCCGCCGCCATGATCGCAGGGCAACTGGTGGGAGCCCGGCTCGGTTCGGGCCTGGTAATTCATCGCGGACTGGCCGTCATCCGGCCCGTCTTTTTGTCCGTCGTCTTTGCCCTGACGATCAAATTGCTGCTGGACGCATGGTCTGGTTGAAATCACCCCCGGATTGGCTAGCCCAGCCAGGCCGCTGCGGTGGCGAGGAACCCCTCATGGTCACCGCAATCATATTGGAGGGATTGAAAGGCGGCGGCCTGTCCGCCAGCCACATTGAGTGGCATGTCGTCCATGTAGGCAATTTGCTGCGGCGCAAACGGCAGGATTTCCGTGGCGGCCCGATAAAAGGCCGGGTCCGGTTTCATGGCCCCGATCCGCCATGAGTAGAAGCCCCCATCGAAGCTGGCAAATTCAGGATACTTTTCAAAAATCCACGTTTCGTGCCAGAAGCTGATATTGGAAAACAAAAACACCGGCACTTTGCCAAAGAGACTGCGGGCAAAGTCCCACATTGGCTCGTTGGGCGTGAAGATATCGCAGAACTGTTGGCGGAAGAGGGCTTCCGGCCCTTCATAACCGATGGCGGAACGCACCCCTTCGCTGAATTCCTCCGGGGACACGGAACCGGTTTCGTGCCGGTGCTGCCACGAATCCAGCACGGTCCGGATCACTTGTTCACTGGCGGTGCTGTGCCGGGCCATCGCCGCCGCCGCCCGGCCAAAATCAAAGTTGAGCAGCACATTGCCAATATCGAACAAAATGGCGGAAGCCGGAAGGAGGGGAGGATTCAAGGGATTCAAGATTAGGTTTAAAACATGGACAACATTCCACCACGGCGCATGGCAGGCGCCGGGCGGGGACCTCAGGGTGAAATGGCCTGGAGGATTTCCCGGGCAATCAGCAGCGCACCGTCCGGCCGACGGTGGCCTGCCATGGCCCGGCGCATCGCATCCAGCCGGCCATCCGCATGCAGGGCGGCCAACAAGGGGCCGGTTTCACCCGGAATCAGGGACCGGCAGCCACAGCCCAGCCGCTCCAGCAACTCAGCATTTCCTTCCTCCTGGCCAGGAATGATAAAATTGACGATCACCGGCACACCGGCCGCAAAACATTCATGCACCGTGGCCCCCCCCGCTTTGGAGATCACCACATCGTGCTCCATCAACAGCCGGGGCACCTCCCGCGTCCAGCCGATCAACTCGACCGGAGTGCCCGGAAAAGCCTCCAGCAATTCCTTGATCGCCAGTTTCAGCCGCGCTTCGTGACGTCCCGTCACGATGGTCATGCGCGCGCCGGCCGGCAGATTTTCCAAAAGACCACGCAAGGTGGGGCGGACATGCGATCCGGCGGCAGTAGCGAAATACAGCACCTTCAGGCAGTCCGGTTCCCCTTCCGCCGTCCTCGCCGGAAAACCGGCATATTCCGGCGCGACCGGAAAGCCGCTCACTTCCACCGGAACCGGCTTGACCAGCCCGTCCTGGGCCACGGCTTGGCTGAAGGCATCAGTCACATACAGCCGGTCCACCTCGCCATGGAGCCAGATCGGATGGATCGTGATCGAGTCGGTGATGACCATCGAGACCCATTCCGGCCGGGGCACCGCGGGGCTGGTTTGTGCCAAAAAATAAGGGTAGACCGGATAAGTCATGACCAGCGCCTGCGGGCGCTGCTCCCTCAACCGGCGTTCCAGGGCGGGTCCAATGCCGACCAACCGATCCCACCAAAGCGAAGCAAAATCACCTTTTTGACTGACCTTGAACAGCCAGTGCCACAACCCCGGCAGATGCGTGATCATTTGCCGGTAACCCCATTTATAAATCGCCCCCGTGACTGGCGCCGCATCCTCAAACAAATCGGCCACCACCACGGCCACCCGCCCGCCCGACTCGTGCTGCACGGCGGCAGCGATACTGCGGGCTGCGGAGTTATGGCCATCGCCAAAACCAGCCGTAAGAATCAAAACTGTGGGAGCTGCCTGCGGCATTTTCCGAAAACGATTCAAGTCGGGACTTGCAAGGAATTTAATATGTCTTAAGTATTACCATAACTCTCCCGTCATGCGCATCCTGCGTTCCGTAAACTCCTTGATTTCCCTCTGCCGCCGGTTCCGCGACCCGCAGGTGCAGGTATGGGCAATGGCAGGATTTTCGGTGCTCCTCGTAATCATTGGACATCTTCGCGCATGGAGTCCGGGGAGCGAGGGGAAAAATGCCTCCGGCGGATCTGCCACACGCCTGCTTCTGGCAGGAGCCCGGGTGTCCTGGACTGAGGATTTCGGCTCCCATGCCCGTGAAACCTGGCGTCCCCAGCTGGTCCTCGGGGGGCCTGCTTCGGGAATTCCCGCAGCTCCGGCAAAAAAAACCTTTTCCGGAATGGATTTGCGTCCAGCCATGCAGGAAGCCGCCTCCCGGCCCCTGCAGTTCCTCGACCGCCCGCTCCGCCTGCAACTCGCCACCACCGCCAGGACTTCCACCCCTTGGCGCATCCAACTCGTCTGGAGCGGCGATGCCCGGGGCAATGCCGCCTTGGTCGACCTGCAACGATCCATCACGGCCCAGCCGGAAGCATCAGGTTTTGTGATCGGCAATGGATCACGTTCCGGGGACGGGCAGATTGAATATGTGGCATCCACCCTGACGGAGGCGTGCGGCGTCCTGAATATCACCCTGATCGGCCAAGGCGGTGCCCCCACCCCAAGGCAAATGGCCGCGCTGGGCGAGCTGCTGCTCCAATTGGAGGCCCTTAGTGGCCACTTGATCCTGCCGGAGCAGGCCCTGCCGGAAGCTCCGACCGCCTTGGCGGTCCGCCGTCCCGGGCCCCGGTGATTCCCCTGGCAGCACTGCCGACCCTGTCTATGATTCAATTTATGATGCTTCCTGCCCTGCGCCCACTCTGCCGTCTTCCTTTGATTTGCGGCCTGCTGCTTGCTCCAGCCGGCATCCTCCGTGCGGACAGCATCGAAAAAATCCCCGCCACCCCGGAAGACCTCGCCCGGGAACTGGGCATTGAGCTGACTAAATTCGAAGCCAGATTTTCCAGCCCGGTCTACGCCACCCTCCGTCTCACTTGGAAGCAGCCGGGCAGTGCCGAGCCCCAGATGATGGAGCACACCTCCCCCGATCCTGATCAATATCACGAAATAATGTTCGTCCGCAAGGACTTCGGCCAAATCCAGTTGAAGACCGGAGGCGACAACGCCAAGCAGGTGCGGGATGTCATCGAAATGAATGTCCGATTCGGCAGCACCGGTTTCTTCTACCGCGATTTGAATCCCTTCGCCAAAATGAAGCCCGGAGAGTCGCTCCAAGCCTGGTCCAAACAGCAAAGCCGGGAACCCCTGCCGCTCAATCAGGAAATTCCGCTCGTGATTTCGGCCGGTCCGCTCGACCCGGGCAAACCGATGAAAAACCTGCTGGAGGAATACCGCAGCGCCCCGGGATTCATCAGCCTGAGTGTCACTTTTTCCAAAACGCCCCCGCCCGCTTCCGCCGGGGCTCCCGTCGCCCCACCGGCCGCCGCCCCGAAGCCCACCACGGCGAAATGACCCTATGACCCCGCTGACGCCAGCGGCCGTGGAATTCATTCCCGCCGATTATTTTGCCGAGGTCTCACCAGGCTCGATCTTCCCGGATTCCTCCCGCCCCTTGGAACTTGATGTCGGTTGTGGTGACGGCACCTTCCTGCTTCAGATGGCCGGGCACTATCCGGAGCGCGACTTCCTCGGGATCGAACGCCTCAGCGGCCGCATCCGCAAGATCTGCCGCCGCGCCGTCCGCGAAGGCCTGACCAATGTCCGGGTCGTCCACCTCGAAAGCGCCTACACTCTTTCCTGGCTCCTGCCCGCCGGTTGTGCCTCCCGGGTTCACCTCCTTTTTCCCGATCCCTGGCCCAAAAAGCGCCACGCCTTCCACCGTTTTGTCCATCCGGACAACCTCGCGGGCATTCACCGCGTTCTGGCGCCCGGAGCTTCCTTCCTCTTCAAAACCGATCACGAGGATTATTACTCCGAAGCCACTGAAGTCGTCGGTGCCTCCCCGCTCTTCACCCGGCTCCCGTGGCTGGACACCACGGAGTTTTACCCCACCACCGACTTCGAGCAGCAATGGCTGGATCAGGGAAAACTCATCCAGGCGGCCCGCTGGCAACGCCACGATCCTGTCCCTTAGAATTCCAATACACTCACCCCCACCGCGCCATTGTTGGTATGCACTTTGCTCAGGGGATCGTTCCGGTCCCTGGACAAGGCTCGGTTTCTTGCTCCCCGCTCCCGCTCTGCCGGCGACAGACCGGAATCGGTCAGGGAAAGCCGGCGGTCCGAGGGACTGCTCACGGTTTCACATTGGCAGAGCAACAGGCAGACCATCACAGGGAAAATCACATTTTTCATGCCCTCTCCTTGGTGCCTGCCCCCCGCCGGAGCAAGCCCCGGTTTCTCCCGCGGGGAATAAATTTCCCCTTCGCGTGTCATCCCTGAAGTGCGATGATTCGTTTCTCGCATGAATACGCCACCCCCTTCATCCCCTCAACCAGCCATGAACCAGACCCTCGCCGCCCCCCTGCCCGACGCTGCGACCCGTGAATTCCCTCCGTTCAGCCTGGAGCGGCTCCTGCGCACCGTCTTCACCCCCACAGAAGGCCGGAAAGTTTGTATCCTGATCGATCTTCCGGACATCTCAGTCATGAAGGATTTCTCCTTCCTCGGGCAACCCGAATTCGCCATCCAGGGCCGCGCCTACGAACACTTCTATCAAGGCCTGCACCGCGATGGCGTCATGGACAACCTGGGTATGACCGGCGGCGAAATGTTCGCCTATGAAATGACCTACGGCAGCAACCTCGATCTGGCCGATGCCTGCACCGACAAGGACGGCCGCATCCTCAGCCTGGAAAACGACATCTATCCAGAATACGACATCATCCTCTGTATCTCCACCTACAGCGCCACCGCCCCCCTTACCGCGATGGCCAAGAAATATAACTTCCGCGGCGCCACCCTCCACGGCGTCAATGAAATCATCCTCAACTCCGGCCTCGCCGTCGATTATGAGGAAGTCAGCCACGATGCCGAGAAACTGCGCCGCGCCATGACGAGGGCCGACGAAGTGGAAATCGACTTCCAACTCGAAACCGGCGAGATCCTCACCGCCAAGCTGATGCTGAGCGGTCAGGAAGCACAAAAGTCCCATGGCCTCTGCCGCGGCACCCAGCCTGACATCGCCAACCTTCCCGCCGGTGAAGTCTACTTTGTCCCCACCGGGGCCGAAGGTCTGTTCCCCATGAAATATGAGGACGGCACCCTCGGCCGCCTCACCGTCACTGACGGACGCATCATCAAGTCCGAATTGATCGAAGGCAATCCTGACACCATCGCCACCCACAATGCGAAGCTCACCAATGACCCCATGACCGGCGTCCTTGGCGAACTCGGTTTCGGCACCCAGGTCCTCCCCATCAGCTACGCTGACATCCAGGACGAAAAAGTCCTCGGCACCTGTCACCTCGCCACCGGACGGGATGACCATCTCGGCGGCCACATCACCCCGGATCTCTTCAAGGTCCATAAAAATGCGACCCATGATGACATCCTGTTCGCCCCTCACAAAACGCCCAACTTCAATATCCTCCAGGTCCGCATGAAACGCGGCGATCAGCACGAAATCCTGATCGAGAACTTCCGCCCCTCGAAGTATCTCCTCGACGCCTTGGCGGCCGATTAGCTGCGGCCCCAACCCCGGCAACGGGGGCGGGATGAGGCGCGCGGCTTCATCCCGTTTATTCCCGAAAAGGCAGCATCCCCCGGTGCTGCCTTTTTCGTTCCCCTCCTTCTCTGCGTTTCCCTTTTCCCGCATCCCGGCCTTTCGTCACCCAGCCCTTTCCCCATGTCCAACCTCTACGAAACCCAACGCCTTGTCGATGAATACCTCCTCTTCCACTACGGCCAGGACCACGAAATCCTGCCTTGGGAAAATGGCCCGGTGGGTGCCTTGAGATTTCCGGTGCGCACCGTCACCGAACTCCTCCCGGCCGGTCCCGTCGCCCGCGCCCTCGACATCGGCTGCGCGGTCGGCCGCTCCTCCTTCGAGCTTTCCAAAACCAGTCAGGAAGTCATCGGGATCGACTACTCCCACGCCTTCATCAACGCCGCTCAGGCCCTCCAAACCCAGAGCCGGCTCCCTTACCAAATCACCCGCGAAGGCCACATCACCGAGCCGCTCACGGCCCATCTGCCGGAGGTCATCCATGCCGGCCGCGTCACCTTCCAGCAGGGCGATGCCATGGATCTTCCTGACACCCTCGGCACCTTTGATCTCATCCATGCCGCCAACCTCATCTGCCGCCTCACCGATCCCCTCCGTTTTCTCTCCCGGTTACCGTCCCTGCTGAACTCCGGCGGCCACCTTCTCCTCACCACCCCTTGCACCTGGCTGGCCGACTTCACCCCGCCCGACCGCTGGCCTGCCGGCAGCACCCTGGACTGGCTGAAGGAAACCCTCGCTCCCGGCTTCACCCTCGTGCAGCAAAAAGACCTCCCTTACCTCATCCGAGAGCACGCCCGGAAGTTCCAATGGAGCGTCGCCCTTGGCACCGTCTGGCAGCGCCGCTGATTCAAACTGCGGTCCGAGGCTGCCGCAGGGTGAGGCACTCCATTGACAGAAAGCACTGACTATCTCTGCTCTCCGGGAAATCTGTGGTTCCCACTTCGGTTTTCAGGCTAACTGGTCACCCATCGTTCCCAAGCCGCCGGATCATTCACATTCACAAAAAGCCCCTCCTCGCTTGCCTGGACCTTCAGTTCCCGCATCTCTTCCCCGTCTTCACTGATCCATTCCAGCAGCGCAAACTCACCCGCCTCCAACCGCCGCCTCCCGGACCCTGCCATCGTCTTCGGATAGACCGCCACCAACGGTTCGAGGAATCTCCCACACCGGAATACCGCCCCGCCCTCTCCCGCCGCAGTCAGCAGAGCGGTCAATCCCGCCCGCGTCATCTCCGGCAAATCGACCGCCAGCACCAGCAGCCGGTCTGCCTCCATCGTTTCCAGGCAACTCACGATCCCTCCCATCGGTCCGGCATTCTCCCACTGATCAAAAACCAACTGCGCTCCACTCTCCGCCAAATACCCCTGATCCTCCCGGCAGGAAATGAAAACCTCCGCAGCCCCCATCTGCCGCAACAATTCCAACCGTCCCCGCCAAAACTCGCGTCCTTTCCGGTCCACCAGACGCGCCTTGTCCCGCCCCATGCGTGTGGACCTGCCACCGGCCATCAGGGCCACCGCCAGAGTTCCCACCTGCTTCATCCTGCCATGGTGTCTGCTGCCCCGTCTGACCGCAACTTATTTGAGGAGGGTTCCGGTGCGACCGCGCCGGCCTTTGCGGGAATCCGTCAGGCAGGCCAGCAGGCTAGCCAGCGTCGACTGGATCACCAGCTGCACGGGATGGAACGAGCCCAGGCTAACCCTGCAAAGTATGAACGCTGGCCATGATTGGCGTGAAGATGAGCAATCTTCCGGGGATCAATCTTTTTCCGGAAGAACAATGCTAGGAACAAAGCCCGCTTTGAGTGCACGGAGCGTGTTCAGGCCGTCTTCCTTCAGCAGAGTGAATTCGCGCCGGAGCGGCTGATCAATGGCGACGGCCGACTGCAGCCAGCTATTACCGCTGGAAAAATGGGGAGAAGTGGACGCCAGCAACACATCAGATGATAGAAGATTTTTTTCCGGACCGGTATCCGCCAGCCCGTTTTGGCGGCCCCCTTGCGACATTGGTATCGCCAGCACCGCGACAACCGCCGCCGCCGCCACAGCGCCTGCCCACCACATCCAGGAGGAAACTTCCGGCTGCGGGCGGCTGTTTCCAATGGTCCGCAGAATACGCTCCTGCAGAAATGGAGGCGCTTCCGCCATCGGCACCGTCTGCCGGAGGCGTCCGGCCAGAGCCCGCTGTGTGTGGCACCAGGCGGCGCACTCCGGGCAATGGTCCAGATGCGACTCCAACCGCCCGGACAGCGGCCGTCCCGCGTCCAGTGCCGCACCTATCCGGAATCTGAGAAAATGGCATTTTATCATGATCGGGGGGCAGTTCGCGGTTCGGGGGATTCGGGCTTCAACCATTCGGCCATCCGGCGGCGGGCGCGGTGCAGCAGCACGCGCACCCGGATGGAATTGGAATTCATGATACGCGCCACCTCTTTTACGGCAAAACCTTCACCATAGCAAAGTCGGAGCGCGTCATACTGATCGGGCGGCAGACGGCGCGCGGTGGCCCAGATGGCGGAAGCATCGTCCCGGTCCGCCGTGGTATCACCTGGGTTTTCTTCCACGCTGATGTCGTGGTCCTTCAATTCCTCCGTCGGCCGGCGGGCGCGCAGATGATTGAGGGCAGTGCGCCGTGCGATGGTGAATAGCCAGGTGCAGAAACTGTGCTGCGGGCGGTAGCGGCGCAGGGCCTGCCAGGTTTTCACAAAGGTCTCCTGCGTGATGTCCTCCGCATCGTGGGAATTCCCCACCATGCCCAGCACAAAGTGAAACGTGCGTTTTTCAAACTGGGCCACCACTGCCGCAAAGGCGGCGGGGTCGCCCAGCCGGGCCCGCTCCACCAGCGCGGCCACCTCGCTACCGCCCGCCGCTGCCACGGCTGCGGGATCAGCGGCAGACGGGATTTCCATGGGCAGGGTCAGGGCAGTCATCGGGCGGGCGGGATACCGGGAATAACCCGCGGCTCAGCGGAGCTTGGCGGCCTCCAGTTCCTTTGGATCTGCTTGAGGAGCGGCACCAGGCTTGATTTTATCCTGCAACTGCTTCAGTACGGCATCCACCGGCACGTTCAGATCCAGACTGACCATTTTTTCCTTCACCGCCACCAGCGTGCCACGGATCCATTCCTTCATTTGAATCAATTCCGGCTCTTCCACATGAGCCAACGAGGCCAAGGCCACCAGGCCCTGCAACACCTGTTGGATCTGCGTGGCTCCCTCCGCGGTCTGAGCTTTCAGATTCAAGGAAAGCTGCAACTTATCAGCTTCCTCGCCCAGAGCGACCCGCCCCCCTTCCGCCAGCTTCAGCACTTCCGCCTGGGCGGGCAATCCGGCATTTTGAGCAAATCCCTCCGCCAGCGCCAGGAAGAAAAATCCGCCCGGAAGCACCGCATATTCCGAGAACACCGCCTTTTCCACCAGGCTGGGAGTTTTGCCGTCCATGACGCGGGAGGCCTCATCGATTTCCTCCAGTTTCGGACTCACCAGAATGCCGCGACCGGGGCGGACGGCGACAAAAACATTGCTGCCCACGGCATAAACCGGGTCCGCGCCTTCGCGCACCGCTTTGATGCCGCCCTGACCGGACTTGCCGGCCTCCGCCTGCTGCACCAGCAGGCCGGTCACCACCTGCTCCACCTCCTTGGAGCCTTGCCAGATCAGCACCCCGCGGCCGTCCGGTCCGGGTTTGAAATCAGCCCCGTAAGCCGTGATCGATCCGGTCTGCGCGACAATCGCCGGAACGTCGATGTGCATATCCTCCTTCAAATCCGCTCCCACCCCGGCCATGGCGACTTTAATGAGGCTGGCCCCCAGTTTCGATTTCTGCAGGGATTCCATATCCACGTGCAGGACCCATTTCGCATCCGCCGCCACCAGCGATCGTTGCAACGGAGCCGCGGTGAGCGAAGTGCTGAAAAGAGAGAAACCGGTGAAGAGGGGGAGGAGTAGTAGTTTCATAAGATTGGTTGGTCCCGGTTAATCACCGCGACGCCCGGAAAGGTTACAAAAACTTTTCCGGAGCTGGAAATCCGCACCCCGCCAACACGTTAGGATCATAGGGGAAATCGGAGCGGGCCGGCCCGGCTGCCGCCATAGGAATTCCCCTTCCCCTCCTCCAGCCGCCTTGGCTTTATTGACCCGCGGGGACGCCCATCCATCCCTGCCCTGCAAAAAAAGAGCGTGCCCCTTGCGGGACACGCTCTTTTCAAAAGGCCGGATCTCAGGCGTAGCCGAGGGGCTTGGAGGGGTCGAACTTGCCGGGAACGGCGACGGGATAGAGTCCGTCGGCATCCGGGCTGAAGCGGGTAGGGGTTTTGAAGTCGAGCTTCTCGGGAAGCTCGCTGTTGTCCCAGGCGAGCGCTTCATCCCATTTCACCATCTTGCCGCTGTAGGTGGCGTAACGGCCGAGCATCGCGGTGAAAGTGCTGGTGGCGCCGTAATGAGCGTTGTTGAGCTTCTTGTTTTCGCGGATGGCCTTGTAGAGCTCGTCGTGTTCGTTCTGATAGGGATCGCCGTCCTCGTCGGTTTTCCGGTAGCGCCAGATGGTCTTGCCGGCGCGGTCCTTGATCTGGGTGCCGCCATCGCTGAAGTAGAGGGTCCCCTTGGAACCGATGATGGTTTCGCTGACCTGGTTCCAGCAGTTCGGCATGTGGCGGCATTGGCTGTTCATGATGACGCCATTGGCGTAGGCAAACTCGACGTAGTGGTGGTCGAAGATCTGGCCGGTCTTGCGGTCATTGCGGCGCTCACGGCCACCCATGCCCTGGGCGGCGACGGGGTGCTCGTCGTCCATGAACCAGTTGACGACGTCGATGTTGTGAATGTGCTGCTCCAGGATGTGGTCGCCCCCGACCCAAGTGAAGTGATACCAGTTTTTGATCTGGTAATACATCTCGGACCACTCGGGTTTGCGGTCGACCAGCCAGATGCCGGGGTTGTTCCAATAACACTGGGCGGCAACGACGTCGCCAATCAGGCCCTGCTTCACCTGCTCCTTGCCCGCGAGATAGTTCTTTTGATAGCGGCGCTGGAGACCGACCACGACCTTGAGGTTTTTCTCCTCGGCCTTTTTGGCGTATTCCATCACGGTGCGGATGCCGGGGGAATCGGTGGCGACCGGTTTTTCCATGAAGACGTGTTTGCCGGCCTCGACGGCAGCCTTGAACATCATCGGGCGGAAGCCGGGAGGAGTGGTGAGGAGGACGACATCTGCCTTCTGGATGGCTTCCTGATAGGCTTCCAGTCCGATGAATTTATTCTGATCGGGCACATCGACCTTGGCGCCGAACTTGGCCTGGAGGGTGGAGAGACTGGGCTCAAGGCGGTCGGAGAAGGCATCGGCCATGGCGACGAGGCGGGTGCCTCCGCTGGTCAGAGCCTGGCTGGCAGCGCCAGTCCCGCGTCCACCGCAGCCGACGAGGGCCAGCTTCAGTTCATCGCTGCCGGCAACCTGGGCGCAGGCGGAAATGGGCAGGTTGACCGCAGCAGCGGCGACGGCGGCGCCGCCGATGAACTTCCGGCGGTTGGTGGTGGTGTCTGCAGGCGTGGTTTCGGCGGATTGCATGGAGGTGGGTTGGGTTGCGTGGGAAATAAAATGGGAGGGTGGCAACGAGCGTGCGGAAAATCGCCGCAAAGCTCAATTGGATTCAGTGGATTTTGTCACTTTTTTGGATCCTGATTGGCAGAGATTTCCTCATCCGTCGGCGTACGGGAGACAATGCCCCCGGCTGGGAGGTCCGCCTTGGCGATCCAAGCGATCGCATTGAGGACGGTCCGCCGGAACTGATCATTCTGCCAATTGCGGTGGTAGTGGCCACCGGTGAAGCCAAAACCGCGGCTGCCATTCGGGTTTTCCGTGACCCAGGCGACATGTTGGGCTTCCCCCTTTTGGATCGCCTCGCGCACGGCTGGATTGCCGCTGTGTTCCCCATCCGGACGGTTCAGGGTTTCCTTGGGAGGCAGAGCGGTGAGCAGCGGAGTCACCCCCTGCATGTTTTCGCGGAAACGCATGTGGTAGTACCATTCATCATTGATTTTGAATGGTTTCACGCCAGCTGCCGCGGGATGGTTGGGGATGGTTTGGAAATCGCCCTCCCAATGCGGGTTCACCGACCAGTTGGTCTCGAAATAGCCCCCGATCCAACGCAGGAAATGGTCGCCGCCCGGTCCTTTGGGAACCTCCACCGCGTAATGGATACAGCCAATCCCGACCCCGCGCTGATGAGCGGCGTCCACCTCGGCGAGGCGGGGATTCACCATGTGCCCGCCACCGCCATCGCTATACATGACAATCGCATCCGCATTGGAAAATGCTGAAGGGTCCTGCGGCCAGCCATTACTGTAGACCGTGGCCACGATTTTGCCGCCAGTAGATTCGTTGAGGGTGCGGGCCAGCAGCATGGAGCCGGCACGATGCTCGTGATCCCCGGGAGCATGGCTGGGTTTACCCGCGACAAATACCACTTTTTTGCCATCCTTCAGGGGAAGCCGCTTCAGTTTCAGATTCCGGAACTGCACCTTCATCGGCGGGCCAGCGTGCAATTGCAGGGCCAGCAGCCCTCCCCGGCGGCGCATCTGCAGATCCTCGTCCGTCACTTCAGCCGTCAGTTGGCCGTTAATGTAGTTTTGCAGGGTAAATCCCTTGGCCACGACGCGGTATTCATTCCAATCGCCTTTTTTGACCACTTTCTGCAGGATTTCGTCCTCTCCGGTCTTGCCGGTCACGGTCGGTTTGTGGTCTTCCCCGATTTTTGTCTGCTGGCCTCGATCCGCCAGAATCCCCCGGAAATTCTCCCCATAAATAATCCCGCTGTAGCGGTCTCCTGCCTCAAAATCCGCCTGATATCCCCCGATCGCCCAAGGCCGGTCAGGGAGCCGGAAACTCCGCACCTGAATCCCGGAATTCCCATTGTCGATTTTATATTCTGCAGTGAATTCAAAATCATCCACCTCTCCCAGTGTCCAAATCAGAAAGGTGTTGGCCTCCGTGGGGACCTCTGCCGTGGTCACTCCGGTAATGCAGCCATCCTCCACTTTCCAAAACCGGGGATCACCATCCCATCCGTCCAGATTGGTCCCGTTGAAGAGCGCCAATGGCTCCTGTGCACAGGCCGTGGCGAAAGAAAAGGCCAGAATAAGAAGGCTGGACGGGGAAAATAGAGCTGAACGCATGGAGTATGAGCGCGGATTGGTGAATTTTATACGTCCGAGCCCTCATAGTCTATCAGCCCTCAGCCGATCAGGGTATCCGGAAATCGGTGCACAAATGCCCCCTGCGGGTCCGCTTTTGACTGGTAGCTTGTCTGACCTTCAACCTCACGTTTGCTGTCCGTCCAATTTCCCATGAAATACCTTGCCTCCCTGTTGCTTCCTGGACTTCTGCTCAGCGTGCCTGCTTTGGCCCCGGCAGAGGACGCGGCCGGTCCTTTCCGGAGTTCCCTCACAGTGGACCGCACCCCCATGGACCGCACGGCTCCCATGATGAAGAGCTACGCCTCCATGCTCGACAAGGTCCAGCCCTCGGTCGTCACCATCATGACGGGTTATGACCAACCCCGCCAGCAACGCCAGCGTATCAGTCAGGACGAAGCCGCCTTCCGCTTTTTCTTTGGCCTTCCCCCGGTTCCCGATAACCCCCTTCCTGACAAAGCAGACCCGTGGCAGCAACTGGGGCTTGGCACCGGGGTCATCGTGACCAGCGATGGCTACATCCTCACCAACCGCCACGTGGTGATCCCGGAAATGCAGATTCCGGTGAACCTGCTTAAAATCCGCGTCCAGGTCCCCGGCCGTGAGGAATACATGGAGGCCCGCATCATTGATTACTCGAACGAATCCGATGTCGCCGTGCTCAAAGTGGATGGCAAGGACCTCCCGAAGGCCACTCTGGCCGACAGCACCCAGGTCAAAGTAGGCGATGTCGCCTTTGCCCTCGGCGCCCCGTTTGGCATCGATAAAACCGTAACCATGGGCATCATCAGTGCCAAACGGAACGACGAGGTCGTTTCCGGCATGGAAAAGCAGGAACTGCTTCAGACCGATGCCTCGATCAACCCCGGCAATTCCGGCGGCCCGCTGATTGATGCGGACGGACGCGTCATCGGGATCAATACCGCCATCTACACCCGCAATGGCGGCAACATGGGCATTGGTTTTGCCATCCCCATCAACAACGCGGTCTCCGCCGCCGATGCCCTCTCACGCCCCCGCGGCTTTCTCGGGGTGGGACTCCGCCCCATCGACCGCCGCGTCGCCGCTTATCTAGGGATCAAGGGCGGTGCCTTCATTGATAACGTCCAGAAGGGCAGTCCCGCCGCACTCGCCGGACTGACGAGGGAGGACGTCATCTTCCAGATCGACGGCAAGGAGGTGCTCAACGATGACGAACTCCTCCGCGAGATCGCCAAACGCCCTCCGGGCAAAACCATCACGCTCAACTTCATCCGCGAGGAACGGAAAAAGGAAATCAGCATCACCCTCGGGGAACGTCCCAACAACTTCCTGCCTGAGGCGGCCGGCAGTGTCGCGGCAGCCGTGGAGGGAGGCCAGACCATCGCCGGGATGAAACTGGCGCCGCTTCCGGAAAAAGACCGGGCGGCCGGACAGGAAGGCCTCCTCATTACCGGTATTTTACCCAACACCCCGGCGGCCAACGGCGGCCTGCAGGAAGGCGACCTGATCCTCCGCATCAATGGCCGGCAGCCCGCCACTCCCGAAGCCGCCGCCGAAGCTTTTGCCAGTTCCCGCAATGGTGCTTCCATGCTCCATGTGCGCCGTGGCAACTCCACCCGGCTGTTTGTCCTTGATCAGTAGGCTGGGCCTCCGCCACGCCGGCCGTGGGGCAAGTCACGGCCCATCTCCGCGAAAGGAGTCCGTCAGCTCTGCCAAACCGGGACCTGCGGTTGAACCGTCTCCCATCCCGCTCAAGGCTGAATCTACTTTCAGCAGAAGGTTCCTCCGGAAGGGAGAATCACTGCGCCCATTCAGCCCCATCCCCTCTGCCGGTGTCCTCTTCTTCCTTTCCTTGGTCCTGCCCGCTCATCACCGGTGCCAGCAGCGGTTTCGGCGCTGAGTTCGCCCGGCAATTGGCCCCCTCCTGCCAAGTGATAGCCCTGACCGCCCGGCGGGCCGAAGTGCTTGAGGAACTCGCGGCCTCCCTCCGGGCCGCCCACCCCGGCCTGACTGTTCATTGCCTGCCCTGTGATCTGGCCAGCGAAACGGACCGCGCTGCCCTGCCGGGCCGCTGTTCAGCGTTGGGATTTACCCCGGACCTCCTCATCAACAATGCCGGCCTCGGCGAATACGGCACCTTCCACGAAGCCGATTGGTCCCGGCTCCACCAGGTCCTCGCCGTCAACATCACGGCCCTTACCCACCTGACCCATCTTTTCGTCCCGCTGCTGAAAACCCATCCCGCTTCGGGCATCCTCAATGTCAGCTCCCTCGCCGGCGAGACCCCCATTCCTGACTTTGCCGTCTATGCCGCCAGCAAGGCCTATGTCACCCGCCTGACCGAAGCCCTCCGCATCGAATTCCGCCCTTTCGGCATCCAGGTTACCGCCCTCTGCCCGGGCCCTTCCCCCACGGCCTTCGGCCAAACCGCGCAACGCCCCGGCGAACACCTCCCCACTGCCGGATTCGCCAGGAAATCCCCCGCCCACGTTGTCTCGGCTGGACTCCGGGCCCTCGCGGCAGGTCGTCCTGACGCTTTTCCCGGCGCCATTGTCTGGTGGACCTCGCGTCTGCTTCGGCTCTTGCCAGCGCCCTTCCTCCGGCTCATTCTCTCGCGCCGCCCCCGTCAGGCGCGGCCCCTTTCCCCATGACACTGCCTCCTCCCTTCCCCAGCATCTCCGACTACTACGCCTTTTTCGGTGTTGTCAGCATCATCCTCGGCATCCTTGGATTCCTCCGGGCCAAAAGCCGCGCTTCCCTCATCGCCGGCGGCCTCTCCGGCCTCGCCCTCGTGGGAGCCGCTTTTGTGATCGCCAAACATTACAAATTCGAGCCCGAACACCTCAACCGGGGTTACATCATGGGCCTGGTCCTGTCCGTCCTGCTCCTCGGCCGCTTCCTCCCCGGCTTCCTCAAATCCAAAAAATTCTACCCCGCCGGCATCATGGCCCTGCTCAGTTTCGGCGGGATCATCGCCGGCATCCTCGGCCTGATGGGCAAGGCCGCCTAGCCGGTTTCAGAATTCACCCCTTACCATTTCCTTCCATGACGGTCCTCAAAGTAAAATACGCCCTGTGGGCCGCTGACTGGCAGCGCTGCCTGCATTTCTACCGCGACCTCTTCGGCGGCACCATCACCATGGAAATGGAAGTCTGGAGTGAAATCGTGATCGCCGGAGCCACCCTCGGCATCCACGGTGGCGGCGAAGGCAAACGCACCTGGACCGGCCTCACCTTCCAGCTTGATGACCTCCGTGAAGGCATCGTCAAACTGAAGGAATGCGGCGGTTCGCTGGCAGCAGAGCCCAACGACACCCCCGAGGACCCGCTGCACCTCGCCATGTGCATCGACCCCGAGGGCAACGAATTCATGATGACCCAGCGACGGCACTGAAGGCGCGCGCCGGAATTTCCTCCTACAACGGAGTGACGTCCAGCCACTTCCCTTCGCGCCAGGAATCCAGCCCGAGTTCTGCCAACTGCACGCCCTTTGCCGCCTCGCGCAGGTCCCAGCGGAAGGCGTCGCCGCACACCACGTGGCGCAGGAATAGCTCCCACTGAATCCTGAAGGCATTCTCATAGCCGCCTGCCGCATCCGGCACTTCCTTCCAGCTTTCAAAGAAGTTGATCGGCTGCTCCATGTCAGGATTCCACACCGGTCTTGGGGTCTCTGCCCGGCTCTGGGTGTAGCACTTCCGCAGGCCGAAGACCGCACTGCCTTCCGTGCCATCGACTTGGAAGGTCACCAGATCATCCCGCCGCACCCGCACGCACCACGAACTGTTCAACTGGCACAGGATGCCGCCTTCCAGTTCAAACGTCCCGTAAGCGGCATCGTCCGCCGTGGCCGCATAGGCCTTCCCATCCTCCCCCACCCGCGTGGGAATATGAGTCGCGCCGATGGCACTGACCCGCTTCACCTCACCGAACAGGTTGTCCAGCAGATAGCGCCAGTGGCAGAACATATCGATCATGATCCCGCCGCCATCCTCCTCCCGGTAGTTCCACGAAGGCCGCTGGGCGGGTTGGGCCGGATCTTCCCCGGTGAATACCCAATAGCCAAATTCCCCGCGCACGCTCAGGATCTTCCCGAAAAATCCGGAGTCCCGCAGCGCCTTGAATTTCAGCATGCCCGGCAACCACAGTTTGTCCTGCACCGCGCCGTTTTTCACCCCGGCCTTTTCCACCAGTTCCGCCAGCCGCAGGGCCTCCGCCAGATTGGTCGCAGTGGGCTTCTCACAATAAATCGCCTTCCCCGCCGCCACCGCCCGCTCCACGAAGCCTCCGCGCAATTGCGTCAGGGAGGCGTCAAAAAACACCGGATAATCCGGATTCGCCAGCACTGCATCCAGATCCGTGGAAACCGGCAGATCCAAGCCTGACTTCGCCACGCATTCCTTCAACTTGGCCTCATTGCGGCCGGTCAGGATCGGATCAGGCATGATCGTGAGCTCATCCGAAACCTTGATCCCGCCTTCCTTGATGATCGCCGCGATGGAACGGACAAGGTGTTGATTGGTGCCCATGCGTCCGGTGACGCCGTTCATGATGATGCCGATTTTTTTGATCATAAGTTTAAAGTTGTTTCAGCAGAATTGTTGATAAGCCGCCACGATTTCCGCCAGATAAGCGTCCTGATCCTGCGCCCAGCGCCGGGTGGAAAAGACCTCGCATTCATCAAAACCCCGGAAGCCCGCCGCCTCCACCTGGCCTTTGATTCTCCGGAGGGGAATGCAGCCCTCCCCCATCAGTCCCCGGTCATTCAGCAGATCCTCCGTGGGAGTGCGCCAGTCACAGACATGATAGGCCAGAAGTCTTCCGGCGGCCCCGGCCCGCTGGATCTCCGTCTCCAACGCGGCATCCCACCAGGTGTGATAGACGTCCAGGGCGATCCCCACCTCCGGAGGGCTCCCCAGCGCCTCACAAACGTCATTCGCCTGCCCCGTGGTCACAATCGCCGACCGGTCGTCCGCATACATCGGATGCAGCGGCTCAATCGCCAGCTTCACGCCCGCCGCCCGGGCGTGCTCCAAACAAGCCGCTATCCCCTCCGTCACCTGCTTCCTCGATTCCTCCAACGCCTGCCCCGGCACCGCTCCGCAGACCAACACCAGCGCCGGAGCCCCACAGGCCGCGGTCTCATCGATGGCCCGTTTGTTCTCATCCACCGCGGCCTGCCGCCCTGCGGCAGTCGCGGCCGGGAAAAATCCTCCGCGTGCCAGGCCCGTGCACACCAGACCGGCGTCCCGGATCTGCCGTCCCACCACCACCGGATCACGGCCTTCAAAGTTATACCGCCACAAGGTAATTCCCCCCACGCCTGCTGCGGCATAGGCCTCGATACAACGCTCCACCGGCCAGGGTTTGTTGGTGATGGTGTGGATGGAAAACTGGCGGAGATCAGGCATGGGAATCAAAGATAAAACTTCAGATAAGTCCCGCCCTGCCCCAGCCGCTGGATCAGCAGGGCCAGTTCACGGGCGTGGTAGTCACCCCACATGCTGGATTCGCCGCGCGGGATTTTGCTGCCGGAAGGAATGTGATCCCAGCCATTGGGCCGGTGGTAGATCGAATGCAGGATCAGACCCTCATGGGCGGGGTCTTTGGAGAGATAGGGTCCGCTCAGCACCGTGCGGGCCGTGGTCAGGCCCGCCTGGTAATAACGCGCTCCGGTTTCCCCGCCGATGACCTTGCCCAGCCGCAGCAGACCCTGCGCGGCAATGCACGCGGCACTGCTGTCCACCGGTTCGTGGTCGTTTTCGATTTGCGCCGGAGCATTCCGCCAGTCCCCGAGCTTGGCCAGACCGGGAGCACCGGTATCCCAGTAGGGCACCCCGTCGGCAGGGGTGTGCTCCAGATAAAAGTCAGCGGTCGCGCTGGCGGTTTCGCGGCAGAGCGTCAGCCATTTGTCCGCACCCCCAAAGGCTTCGAGGGCCTCCACGGGGAGCGTCTGGAGAAACTCCAGCAGTTCCGCATAACCACACAGAATCCACGCCAGCCCGCGCGTCCAGGTGCTGAAGGGACTGTACCCCTGCTGGGTGGAGGGACAGCGGTAGGCCTTGTCCGTCAGATTGAAAATCGATTCATGCGCCACCCGCCCGCGGATGTCGTAGGTATCCCGGGCCTGCCCGAACCACACGTTGTACTTGCTGGTGGTCTCTGCATGCTGCAGCGCCCGGCCCAGCAGATTGATCTCCCGGTCGCCCTCGCCCATGAACTTATGCCCCAGCTGCCAGCTCACCACCAAGGCCCGCATGGACCGGATGGTATCGGCAAACAAGGATTGCGGGCCATTGAAGGAATGCACAAAACCGGTCCCATGGCCGAGCGCGGTCCAGCGGGCCGCCTGCACCGCCCCCGACAGCTTCAGCGCCAATTCATAAAAGTGCCGTTCCCATTCCTGTTCCGGGAGCCGGCCTTCATTCATCAGCCGCAGCAGATTGCCATAGGTGCTGACGTTGTTGAATCCATGGTCATGCACCCCGATGTGGCTGACATGCGGCGCCATCCACTTCAGGGTGGCCTCCCGGCCAATCGTTAGAAATTCCTCATCCCCCGTGGCATCGAATTGCAGCAGGGACGAACCGAACTGGAACCCCTGGGTCCATTCCGTCCAGCCCCGTGTGGTGTATTCACCGGCCACCGTGAAAACCGGCGAACCCTTGGCCGAATCCCAGCGGGCCTGGAGACGGCGGAGTTTTCCCGCGGAGGCGGCGAAGAGATCGGAGCAAACCCCGGCGAGGCCGGCGGCTGTGATTTGAGCATCAATGAGGATCATGGCGGAAAAATCAGCGGTTATCAGCGGTCAGAGCAGCGGGAGGTGCAGGCCTCCATCCAGATAAATGGCTTCCCCGGTGCAGAAGGGCAGATCTCCCATGAGAAAACTGCGCACCGCCCGGCCCACGTCGGATGGCTGGCCCCAGCGGCGCATCGGCACTTTGCCCCCGCTGATGATGGGATCGTATTTTTCCTTCACGCCAGCCGTCATGTCCGTTTCCATGATGCCGGGGCGGAACTCCACCACCTGGGTTCCGTGAGCCGCCAACCGCAGGGCAAACACCCGCGCCATCATGCCGATCCCGGCCTTGGAAATACAGTAGTCCCCGCGGTTCATGCTCGCCATCTCCGCCGACACGCTGGAGACAAACACCAGCTTGAATCCACCCTCCAGGCGCGCTTCGCCGGGATGCGCCACCCACCAGCGGGCCGCTTTTTGCGAAAGGAACCACGGGGCTTTCAAATTCACGTCCATCACCTCATCCCACGCCGCCTCGGTGTTTTCCAACACATCCGCCCGGCCCGGTGAAGTGATGCCGGCATTGTTCACGAGGGCATCAAGACGGCCCAAGGCGCTCAGGGTTTGATCGATCAGGGAGTCCCGGCTGGTGCCTTCATTCAGATTGGCCTTCACCAGAGGAAACAACTGACCGGCGTCAGGAGCAACAGCAGCACATTCCGCTGCGGTGGCTTGGGCCGCCGCATCATTGGCCCCATAATGGATGGCCACTGACATGCCGGCGCGGGCCAGTTCCAGCGCCACCCCTTTGCCCAGGCCACGGCCGGATCCAGTCACCAGCACCGCGGGAGGAGAAGTTTTCATGGCCTCATCCATACACCACCCCGCCACCTTCCGGTAGAAGCACGCGGCCCACCTGTAGCATAAAACCGACAATTTCGCCCATCCTCCGGGAAAAGATCCCCCTGGGCCGAATCTTTCCTTTTCAGAAGCCCAAGCCCGGACACCCTTTCCGGCATGAATCCCGTTTACCGCCTCTGCCACTCCATGGCCAAAAACCTGGCCCGCGCTGCGCTGAATTTCCGCGTCATCCACCCGGAACGGCTCATCGAGAACGGCCCGGCCCTGATCTGCTCGAATCATGTCAGCTTTTTCGACCCGCCCCTCGTCAGCATCTCGTTCCAAAAGGAAATCCATTTCCTCGCCCGCCACACCCTTTACAGCAATCCCATCGCCCGCTGGATCTTTCCCCGGGTGAATGTCACGCCGATTGATCAGGACCGTGCCAGCATGGCCGGCCTGAAAACCGCCGTCCGCCTGCTCAAGGACGGTCACCGCGTCCTCATCTTCCCGGAGGGCAGCCGCTCCCCGGATGGCCAACTCCAACCCGCCGCCGGAGGCGCCGGTCTCGTGGTCGCCAAGTCCCGCGCCCCCGTTATCCCGATGCGCCTTTTCGGCGCCTACGAAGCCCTGCCCTACGGAGCCTCCACCCCACGTTTCACCACCGTGACCGCCGTCGTCGGCGAGCCCCTCACTTTTCCGGAACAGGACTTCCCCTGCACCCGTGAGGGCTACCAGGCCATCTCCGACGCCATCATGGCCAGCATCGCCAGCCTTCAATGCCCCGCGGACCGGCTGCCTTGATGTCGGCTCCCGATCACAGTTAGGACCCCAGCCGCCCGGCTCCCTTGTTTTCAGTCCACGGAACGGATTTTGTTTTTTGAGGAAGCGGGGCGTGTCCCTTGACGGACCAGGCGTCCGGTGCCACGGCAGACGGAATCGTGGTTCTCCCCGCCTTTTACCGCCGAACGCATGCATGACTCGCTCCAGAGGGCGCTGGTCAGCGTCCGGGCTATCACCACCAAGGTCGGCGGGGTCACCGTGTATGCCCGCTCGCACCAGGCGGTGTTTGGCCGGGGCTGGAGTTTTGATATCAAAGAGCCGGCGATGACCGGGGCGGAAATGCTGCTGGGGGCCCTCGCGGCGGATGTGCTGGAGCTGTTCCTGAGGCTGGCAAGGCAGCAGCGGCTGACGGTAGACGAGATGGAGGCCTCGCTGCAGGCGGAATTGAGTGACCCGCTGGTGCATCTGGGGGTCATCGGGGCAGAAGGCGAGCCGAGGTATTCCTCCTTCACGGTGAAAGTCTATGCCGGAAGCCCGGCTCCGGCCGCAGCATTGCTGGGGGTGTGGGAGGAAGCGGTGCGCCGCGCCCCCCTGCTGAACACCCTGCGCCGCGCCGCCCCGGTGGATCTCACTTTCCAGCAGACCTGATCCCTATTCCAATCCACATGTACCGCCTCACTTCTGAACAACAACACATCGTCGCCCGGGCTGCCTCTCTCGCTGAAACCGTCATCGCGGGGCATGCCGCAGAGGTGGATGAAAAGGGACGCTTCCCCGCGGAGAGTCTGCAGGCCCTGGCAGAGGCCGGGTTGTCCGGATTGCTCGTCCCGGTGGAGCTGGGCGGTCTGGGCCAGAGCCTGCGGGTGCTGGCCGCAGTGGTGGACACCGTCGCCCAGCACTGTGCTTCCACGGCCATGATCTTCATGATGCATCAGTGCGGCGTGAATTGCTATCTGGCGAATCCCGGACGCTTCGAAGCGGTGCTGCGCGACTGTGCCGCGGGCCGGCATCTGAGCACTCTGGCATTTTCCGAAAAAGGAAGCCGCAGCCAGTTCTGGGCTCCGGTGTCCCGGGCCGTGGCGGCAGCGGACGGCGTCACCCTGAGTGCGGAAAAAAGCTGGGTGACCAGCGCCGGCCATGCGGATGGGATCGTGGCCAGCTGTGTTGCGGCCGACGGCAGCGGAGTCAGTGTCTTCCTGGTGGCGAAGGAGGATGCGGGCCTGACCATTTCCGGAGGATGGAACAGCCTGGGCATGCGGGGCAATCAGAGCAACCCCATGACCCTGACCGATGTGGAATTGAATCGGGCGGAGCGGCTCATAGGGGAGGACGGCCAGGGGGCGGATATCATGCTGGGCAAGGCCCTGCCCGTCTTCCAAATCTGTCAGGGCGCCATCGGGGTTGGGCTGGCGGAAGCGGCCTGCCAGGCGGCCCAACGGCACATCACCTCCGAGGGATTTGAGCATACCGGCACGAAGCTTTCCGACCTGCCCAACCTCCGGGCCAACCTTGCCGAAATGCGCATGGCCACCGATACCGCCCGCGCCTACCTGGCTGCTGTGCTGGATAAAATGGAAAGCGGTGCGCCCGACACCATGCGGCACGTGCTCGCCGTTAAAGCCGTCTCCGGCGAGACGGCGGTGCGCGTGACCGACCTCGCCCTGCGCACCTGCGGCGGCGCCGCCTTCAGCAAACACCTCGGACTGGAGCGCGTCTTCCGCGATGCCCGCGCCGCCATCGTGATGGCCCCCACCACGGACCACCTGCGCGAATTCATCGGACGCACCCTGGTGGGGCTTCCGCTCTTCGGCTAGTTCCCATCCTCCTCTTCCCCCATCAATCTCTACGCCATTCTTCCTACCATGTCACCTCCCGTTACCATCGGCGCAGTGCTCTACGATCCCAAAGTCTCCGTCATCTGGGAAATCATCGCCCAGTATTTCGAGGCCAACGACTGTCCGGTCGATGTGAAACTGTATGTGGACTACGACCGGCAGAATGCCGCGCTGTTGGCTGGTGAGATCGATATGGCGTGGAATTCCCCCCTCGCCTGGGTGGATCTCCAGCGCCGCAGCGGCGGCACCTGCCGCGCCATCGCCATGCGGGATACCGACCGCGACCGCGTCTCTCATTTCATCGTGGCCAGGGACAGCGGCCTCACCTCGCTGCAGGATCTGCGCGGCAAAACGATCGCCTTTGGCGCCAAGGACTCGCCCCAAGCCTGCCTGATTCCGCAGGGCCTGCTGCTGCGGGAAGGCCTGGCCCCGGGCACGGACTATACCGGGCGCCGGTTCGATCTGCTGGTGGGACTCCATGGCGACCACATCGGCGGCGAGCGCGAAGCCTTCCAGTGCCTGAAAAAAGGCGAGGCAGCGGCGTGCGCGCTGATCGATCTGAACTGGCAGGGATGGACCCGGGATGGCACCATTGATCCGGCGAAGTTTGAAATCCTCGCCACCACCGACCAGTTTGATCACTGTGTGTTCGCGGTGCGTCAGGATTTCCCGGCGGAGACCGAGGCTGCCTGGCTGAGCGTGCTTTTTTCCATGAGTTATGACAACCCGGACCACCGCGAAATGATGGATCTGGAAGGCCTCAAAAAATGGGAACCCGGCCGCACCACCGGCTTTGCGGCCCTCACGGAAGCGGTGGAGAAACTTGGATTTTTTGAATCGTGACCATGGCACCCTTTCAGGTCACCCAGGTAGGTTCGTGGCCCCGCAGCGAGCCCCTGCTGGCGGCGCTACGGGAAAAACGGACCGGCCGCCTCAGCGCCGCGGCATTCGACCGTGTGGCCGACGAGGAAATCCGCCGCTGCGTGGCCCTGCAGCAGGAAGCCGGGGTGGATATCCTGGTGGATGGCGAATTGCGGCGGGACAATTTTTATTCGTTCCTCGCGGAGAAGGTGGACGGCACCCAGTTGATGTCTCTGGCCGAAATGCTGGACACAGTGGAGGACAAAGCGGCCTTCGAGGAAATGCTGCAGACCCTCGATGCACCGGCTTTTGCCATCCGCAATCCGACCTGTGTGGGCAAACTGAAACGCCGCGCGCCCCTCGTGGTGGATGATCTGCGCTTCCTGCGCACCCTGACAGACCAGCCGGTGAAGGTCACCCTGCCAGGGCCCTATCTGCTGACCCGCGCCATGTGGGTCACCGCGCACAGCCGTGCCGCCTATGGCGACAAACCGGTGATGGCCGACGACATTGTGGCCATCCTGCGGGAGGAACTGGAGGACCTCGCGGCGGCCGGGGTGGATTTTGTGCAGTTTGACGAACCGGTGCTCACCGAAGTGGTGCACAGCGGCGGCAACAAACGGCGAACCTTCATGTGCGCCACCCTCGCGGCACGGCGGGATGCCAGCGAGGAGATCAGTTATGCCGCGGAGCTCTTCAACCGTGTCATCGCCGGATTCGAGGACCGCTTCCGCACCGGCCTGCACGTCTGCCGCGGCAACTGGTCGCGCCGCGAGGAAGTGCTCATCACCGGCGACTATCAACCGCTGGTGCCCTGTTTTCAGGCCATGAATGTGAGGCAGCTGGTGCTGGAATATGCCACCCCGCGCGCCGGGGAACTGGCGGTGATCGGCCGCGCCCTCGGCGACCGCGAGATCGGCCTCGGCTGCGTGAATCCCCGCACCGGGGAAGCCGAAACCCCGGAGAGCATCGTGGCCCGCGCCCGCGAGGCCCTGCAGTTCTGGAAACCGGAGCAGATCTTCCTGAACCCCGACTGCGGCTTCGGCTGTTTCGCCAACCGCTGCGTCAATGACGAAGCCACCGCCACCGCCAAACTCCACAGCATGACCACCGCCGCCCGGACCTTGCGCGGTTTGATTTGAGGCCCCTTGGAGCCGGTCCCAACCGCCGGGGCCGCAAAACCGCGGTCCAGAGAGGAGGCGCGGCATTCCTGACTATTCCGGTTCATACTGGCTATACCAGGCAAGCGGAGGCCATGGCCCCTTCAGGAAATCAATACTCACCGGTTCGAGGGCATCGACCGGGGCAAATTGAATATTGGTCCACTTTTCGCGGGCCGCCAGATCAAGCACCCTCCGGCTGCAAAACATGGATCCCATGATATTGGTGGGCTGGTCCTCGGTAAATCTGTTAAAGTCACTGCCGTCCCACGTGTGGAGCAGTGGGATACTTTTTTGATAAGTATATTCATTCTGCCCAAAAACGACTTCCTGAAAGCCTGGATCCTTCGGATTATCCGACTCGAATGCGAGCCGGTATAGATGAGTGTATGGGGAGCCGACATAAACTTTTTTGCCCCTCTTGAAGGGGGGAGCAATCGGGATCAGTCAAAAATATTTGTATGGAGGGGCAATTCTCTTTCGGGGAGGCGGACGCAGTTTTACTGCCACGCCTTTATACCCGGTGAGATTGGCCTCCTGCATCGCACGAAAAACCCGCTCAGAACACAATAGCGGGGAGCTGCTGTCGTCAGGAGTTAAAAAATCCATCCACGTGCGACGAACCGACTGTAAGCGGACGTCAACAGGTTCGCTAAGCTCCGATGAATAAAGATCACGGTCACTCAAATATCGACCCGGGCTGAACGCGCTCCCCGTGTGGGCACAGGCCGAGTTTTGTTTAGTCGCCATCCTAAAGAGCGTGGGAGGACTTGAATTCATGCAGGACGTGAATTCATCCGGGAGAGGTGCGCCTGCAAGGAAGTTGTGAGCCCAAGGACACAGCGGCCCAGTTTCAGATAAATGACGCCAGTGGGAAAGCTGGAAACGGCTTGCCGCCACCGGGAGGGCCGGTAATTTGCCGCAATGAAGGCAACCTCTCCTTTCCCTATGGCCCGCCGTCGATTCCTGCAAAGCCTGGGCCTCAGCGCGGCAGCCGTCTCCACCTGGGAGCCGTGGCAGGCGCGGGCGGAAGCTGAAGCCAAGGCGGGGCAATTGACCATTTCCCTGTTCAACACCACCGACCTGCACGGCCATATCCTGCCGACCCAATCCTACGAGGGCGTGGAAAATCTCGGCGGGTTCGCCCGCTGCGTGACCCAAATCAAACAATGGCGCACGGAACAGCCAAATTCCATCCTGCTGGATATCGGCGATGTCTATCAGGGCACTCCGGAGAGCCGGGCCAGCGACGGGCAGCTCCTGATCAACCTCTTCAACAAACTCAACTACGATGCCTGGGTGATCGGCAATCATGAGTTCGACTGGGGATTCGGCACCGTGGTGAAAAGCATCACCGCCTCCGCCATGCCGGTGCTGGCTTCCAATGCGAGGGTGGAAGGCAAGTGGAGCAACCAGCTGGACAAGACCCACCCGCTGAGCAAGGTTGCCCCCTATCTGATCAAGGAAGTGGCGGGTTTCAGGATCGGGATCATCGGCAGTGTCACCCCGGGCCTCCCGGCGTGGCTGCACAAGTCGCTCCTGGCCGACTTCTTTGCCGCCGATCCTCTCAAATCCATCCAGTATGCCATCAAAAAACTGCAGGCGGAAAAGGTGGATGCCATTGTGCTGGCCTGCCACTTCGGCCTGAAAAAGATGTTCGGCACCAAGCCCGCTCCCGATGACTTCGCCAACCGGGTGAATGAAGTGACCCAGTCCTGCCGGGAGATTGATGTGGTGATCGCCGCCCATACCCATCAGGACATCGGCAATCAGACCGTGAACGGCATCCCCTACACCCAGGCCAGTTATTACGGCATCCATGCCGGACGGGTGGACCTGACCTTTGATCTCGCCACCCGGAAGCTGGTGGAAAAACATGTCTCCACCAAACTGATGGATGCCTCGGTGGCGGAGGACCCGATGGTGCTTTCCGCCTGCAGCAAGGAACTGGCCGCGGCGCGCGATTTGATGGCCACGGAAATCGGCGAATTCACTGCCCCCCTGCCCCACCAGGGCAAACCCGGGGAACCTCCCGCCGCCCTGCTGTTCATCACCCGGAGTATCCGGCATGAACTGGAATCACGGGGCGAAAAAATCGACGGGGTGCTGCATGGCCTGTTCATCGACGACAAGGATCTCCCCGCCGGGAAACAGACCATCGGCCGGATGTGGGAGGTGATTCCCTACGAAAACCGCATCGCCACGGCAGAGTTCACGGGAGCGGATCTGGTCCCTATTCTGGAGGAACTCTACACCGGCAAATATGCCACTCATCAGCTGGATGGATTCCGCGTCACCACGGGGGAACCCGGTCCCAAAGTCAAGGTGACCGGCATCTTCACCCCGGATGGCGCTCCGGTTGCTCCTGGCAAAAAATACCGCATTGCCCTGAATGCCTACGATGCCCAGTCCGGAGGCCGTCGCTACGAACGGCTCAACGAAGCCTGCTATCAGTCCGGAGCGAATCTGAAACTGCACCCCAGCGAATCGCGCGATGCCCTGATCTCCTATCTGAGCGCCAAAAAGAAACTGGGACCGGAAGATCTGCGTCCAGTGTGAAGACGGGACGATTCACTATAGCAAGCCGGGAGCGCCGACGACGGAATACACCATGCCACTCTCCATTTCACCTGATCAGGCGGTTTTTGCGGCGATTGATTTTGAATCGGCCGGCGTGACCAAGGGGGACACCGATACGCCGATCCAAATCGGGATCGCGGTGATGCCGGGACTGGATCCTGCCGGGGTGGATTCCTATGTCTCCTATCTGCACACCAGCAGGCCGGTCACATGGCAGGCCAGTCAGGTGCACGGCATCACCACCGCGGATCTGTCCGGCGCCCCGACTCTGCTGAGCCTGTGGCCGGAGGTGAAAAACCGGTTGGGGGGCCGCTTGATCGTGGCTCACGGGGCGGGCACCGAAAAACGATTTCTGCGGGCCTTTCCCCTGCATGGATTCGGCCCCTGGGTGGACACCCTGCGGCTGGCACGGCGCTTTTGGCCGGGGGTCCGGGATTATTCCCTGGAAACCCTGATCGCGGCCGGCGGCCTGCAAGAGGCGCTGGACGCAGCCTGCCCGGAACGGCGGTTCCACGATGCGCTCTACGATGCGGTGGCCAGCCTGCTGGTGCTGCGGCACATCATCCACCATGCCGGCCTGACCGGCGTCCCCATGGGGAAATGGTTATCGCAACCCTGACCGCCCCACAGGTTCCTCAGCAGGAAACCGGAGAGGATTTACCGCAGAGACGCGGAGGACGCAGAGGGAGCCCCTGACGAAAAGCATCCATAACTCATTTCCCGCTATGCGGCCTCTGCGGTAGAATCCCAACCCACCGCCGCTCAAAGTGCCGCCACGGCTTTCCGCTTCCGGGCGGGCGCTGGTTTAGCCACGACCGGCACGCCGAGGGCTTCCTCCAGCAAGTCCGGCCGGAAGGCTCCTTCCGGGGCCCGTTCCGCGGTGAGCAGCCTCGCGTGCCGCATCTGCGATAGCAGCCAGGCCCCTTTTTCCTCCGTGGCCGCATTGATGGTGGGCCCGTGGAACCTCAGCAGATCGGCGGCCGCGACGCGATTCCCGTCGCCACAATCAAACGGCCCCAGGAGGGCGGGACGCAGCGCCGGGCGGCATTCGCGGAACCACCGGCAGGACGATAACATGTCAACCAGAGCGGGACGGTTGGCCGGTTCCTCACACCATTGGCAGGCTTCATCCACGGCCCGCAGCAAGGCGGCATGTTCGTCAGGACAGCGGTCCGCAAAGGCAGTGCGCGTCAGCAGGATCTTCTCGGGATGGGCCGGGGCCAGGCTCACACTGGTGGCCGGGCACCAACCGGCTCCCGCGATCACCGCCGCACTGTTCCAGGGCTCGCCCGAACAAAATCCTTCGATGTGGCCATTCTGCAGGCTGCTCAGCATCTGCTCCGGCGGCAAGACCGCGATCAGGACCTCCTTGTCAGGATCGATCCCGCCCGAAATCAGCCAGCGCCGCAGCAGGAAGTAGTGACAGGAAAAAAGAGAGACCACCGCGAAGATGAGCCGTTCCGGGTGTTTGCTGCGGACCAGCCGTTTCAGGTCCAGGGCGCTGCGGACCCCCATGCGGCGCAGGCCGGCACTCAGGGTCACGGCATTGCCTCCCGCATTCATAAAGTAGGAGGTGAAGACATCGCACGGTTTCCCATCCAGGCCGAAGAGCAGCCGGAAGAGCATCGGAGCCGGCGCATGGGCCGCATCAAGGTCCTGATAGAGAATCTTCTCCCGGATGGAAGCCCAGCCCAGCTCGCGGGTCAGGATCACTTCCAGCCCGTGTTTGGCAAATAGCCCCAGTTCCCGGGCCACGGTGAAGGGGGCACTGTCGGAGAGGGGGACAAAGCCGATCCTGACTGGAGTCCGGGCCCGGACGGAAGAGCGGGGGAAGCGGGTCGGGGAAGCAGCGGCAGGCATGAACAAAATGTCAAGCAAACGCTGTGCCATCTCCGGTTTATGAATTCCCCACCCCCGGCCATGCGGCCGTAAATGAATTTGCCTCATGCCATGGCCTGGCTTGTGCTTTGCTCGTCCTTCCATATGGATGATGTGATTGATTCATGGCAGCTGCGGATGTTTTCCACCCTGTCCCGCACTGGCAGTTTTACTGAGACTGCCCGGCATCTCAGTCTCACCCAAAGCGCCGTCAGCCACGCCCTGCGGAAGCTGGAACAGGACATGGGCAGCAAGCTCCTTTACCGCGCCGGACGCAGCCTGGGCCTGACGCCTGCCGGCAAACGTCTGCTGCTCTGCGCGGATGCGGTGCTGCTCCAGATGACCAAAGCCCGCGCCGACCTGACCAATATTGACACGGGGTTCCGCGGCACCCTGCGCCTCGCCTGCCCCGCCGATGCCGCCCGTCACCTCCTGCCCCCGGTCCTGCGGGAATTCCGCGAATGTTTTCCCCATTACTCCGTGATGGTGCAGCCGGGTGACGGCATCGAACCCAGCCGCCTCCTTGATGATCACGCCGCCGATCTGGTGCTCGGGATCGAGTCCGCCGATGCCGCCGGCCTGGCCAGCCGCCGGATGTTCTCCGACAATCTGGTCTTCCTCGTCAGCGCCATTCATCCATGGAATGACGGGGTGCCCCCGGACCGTGACCGCCTCGCCGCAGAGCATTTTATTCTGCAGGACCGCCGGGCGGCGGCCTTCCGGGAAGTGGAAACGCACTTCCTGCGGCAGGGGGTGCGTCTGCATTCCTTTGTAGAACTCAGCAGTTCCGAAGCCCTCGTGGAATTGGTCAAGCTCGGCCTCGGCGTGGGCATCGCCCCGCGCTGGATCGCCTCCACCGAACTGGCCCGCGGTTCGGTGATCGCCCTGCCGGTGCCTGCGCTGGATCTCCAGCGCCACTGGGCCGTGCTGTATCATAAAGACCGCCGCCTCAGTCTCGCAGAGGAAACCTTCGCCGGCCTGTGCCGGGCCGCCTGCGGTGATCACGAACCCATGGCTGCCTGAAAAGACCGTGATTTGCTTCAATTCCCCATAATCGGGATGGCTTTTCAGGCAGCGCCGTGCTAGACCGGCAGCGCATCATGAAAGAATTCGCCTACATCCACGAGGAAGGAACCCTGCCCGAGCCGCTCGACCGCATCCCGTTTTTCGAATCATTCCAAGGCCGGCACCTCAACGATATCCTTTATTCCAGCTACTTCATCCAGGCCGATCCCGGCGATGAGGTCATCAAGGAAGGCCAGGAGGACTCCCGTATTTTCGTGCTGCTCACCGGCTCCCTTGAAGTCATGAAAAACGGCGAAGCCCTCGCCACCCTCGACACCGCGGGCGAAATCTTCGGCGAACTCGCGGCCGTCACCAACGAAAAACGCACCGCCTCCGTGGTCGCCCGCAGCAACACCCTCTGCCTCGTCATCGACCAGCAATTCCTCCGCGAGATCAAGCCCGAGGAAGACAACGCCAGCTACTATGCCGCCCTCTACGGTTTCATCTCCCGCGTCCTCGCCGACCGTCTCAAAAAGGCCTCAGTCCTCATCACCAGGCTTGAGAAAGAGCTTGAGGAAGTGAAACGGAAAAAATAGGGTCCCCCTTTAAGTCACACCATCATGAAGAAAATCGAAGCCATCATCAAACCTTTCAAACTCGAAGAGGTCAAAGCCGCCCTCTCGGAAATCGGAATCCAGGGCATGACCCTCACCGAAGTAAAAGGTTTCGGCCGCCAGAAGGGCCACACCGAAATCTACCGGGGCAGCGAATACACCGTCGATTTCCTTCCCAAGGTGAAGCTCGAAATCGTGGTCGAAGACAGCCGGGTCGACCAGGTGGTCCACACCATCGTCAAGACCGCCAACACCGGCAAAATCGGCGACGGCAAAATCTTTGTCTTTGGCGTGGATGAAGCGGTGCGCATCCGCACTGGCGAGCGCGGCGACTCCGCCGTCTCCACCGGCGACTCCATCGCCTGAGCGAAACTCCACCCGCAGGAGATCGCCCCTCGGCAGCACCTGCCCCGGCTCAATCAGCACTTCAGCGCTGCCAGCGGCTGGAGTACCGTGGCCGGATGGTGGCCGGTTTTGGCTGGCTTGGCGTGGGTAGTTCCCGCCTTCCGCCCGCTTCCTCCATTGGAGCGTCAGGCTGAACAATTTCCCCTGGAGCATGGTCCATGGCAGGCCAACTCTATCGTTGAATCCCCCCATGCCTCCTTCCTCCGCCCCGTCCCAACCTGCCGTGCAGACCCGCCTGACCGGCCGCGGCTTGGCCCTGCTGGCCCTCTCTCTCGGGGCGGTGGTGCTGGGGGCGGTCCTGCCGGAACCCGCCGCGGTGCAATTGGGCCTGCTCGGCCTGCTGCTGGTGGCCGGGGCCTGGCCGCTGGCGGCGCGGAATTTGTCAGACCTGCGCGTGACCCGCATCTGCCCGGATACCGCCTTTGCCGGCCAACTCTTTCCCTACACCCTCACCCTGGAGAACGAAGCCCGGCGTCCGGCCCGCGGGGTGGAATTGGAAGACAGTATCGCCGGTCCGGCCGAACGGGGCTTGGATGCCCTGCTGGTGCCGGCCGGTGGAAAATCCTCCCGCTCCTTTCCTACCCGGCTGCTGCGGCGCGGCACCCGGCACCGGGCCCGGGCGGTCCTGACTTCGTGGTTCCCGCTCGGCCTCTGGAAGTCCCAACGGGAACTCCGCGACAGCGTGGACATGACCATCTATCCACGGCCGATGACGCCGCGTTCGCTGGATGATGCCCAGGATGCCGCCCTGCTGGATGCCGAGGAAGAGGAAAGCACCCGCCGCGATTGGTCAGGCGATTTCCACGGGATCAGTCCCTTCCAGCCGGGCGACCGTCTCAAGCTGATCCACTGGCCGGCCACCGCCCGCGCCGGACGCCTCATGGTCCGGAAATTCGACCGGCGGCTGCCCGAAAAATACAGTGTCGTCTTCCATAGCATCCGCCCGGGAGGCGAGGCCGGCCAAGGGCAGGACGGTTTTGAAAGCGCCATGGAGCTGCTCTGCGGCCTGCTGGTTCATTGCCGCGACCGGGCCATCCCGCTGGACCTGACGGTCAGCTTTGACCGTTGGCGCACCTATCCCGTGCCGGGACCGGCCTTCCTCGAACCCATGCTGGCCCGCCTTGCCGACGCCCGGCGCACCCCCGGCCGCGATGCCGGCCCGCTGCTCCATGCGCTCAGCACGGTGGAACCGGGCGCCCGGGTTTTCCTGCTGAGCGACGTCCCCGTCAGGGAATGGGAAAGCCTCCTGCCCGAGCTGCCTTTTGAGGTGACCTGCCTCAGTGTCAGCGAGCTCCGCATCAAACAACCCGGCCTGCGCCTGCGGACCACCGCTTCCCCCACCGCCGGATGAAAGCTGCCTTCCTCCTTTATACGGCCCTGTTGTTCCTGGAAGGCCTGCTCGCCTGGTGGCTGGGCGGCCGGGGATTTCTGCTCGCCACAGCAGCCAGCGGACTGTTTATCTACGCTGGCGTGCGTCACACCACCCGTCCCGTGGCGGAAGGGGCGCGGCTCCTTACGGCGATCCTGCTGGCGGTGGCGGGTCCTCTGCAATATCAAGCCGGGCTGATCCCGCTGCTGTTGTGTTTCATCGCCCTGCCGCACTTCCTCGCCGCCACCCAGGCCTTGGCAGAAAGCTCCGGTGCCATCCCCTCCCGCGAAGGCCCGGGCATGAGGTCGATGGTCTTCACGGTCGCCTTTTATGCCTCCATGGGACTGGTCCTGCTGCTCGCCCGGGGCATTGATCCTCCCTTCTCCCGTGCGGTGACCAACAGTCTGGCGGTGCTGGTGCTGGTCATCGCCCTGCCCGCCTGGGACTTGTCCCGCATCCCCCGGCTGCGGGCCGCCAGCCCTGACAAATCCCGTATTTCACTCCGCCGCCTGATCCTGCCGGCTCTGCTGCTGGGCCTCACGGGCATCCTTTTTCTGGGCCCCCTGCCGATGGCGGCGGAACTGCTCTGCCGTCTCTCGCCCCATTGGCGCATGGATCCGGTGGAATTCAAAAACAAGCCACCCCAGCCACCCCCCACCGCCCTCGAAGCCAGGCCCCGCCCTGACGATAAGTCCACCCGCCTCGGCATGGATGAATCCTCCGTCACCGGGGAACACCAACTGCCCCCCCGCTCCGATCTGCAATCCACGGAAGTCCCCCGCTTCTACATCCAACCGGATCCGCCGGCTCTCAGCGCCACCCTGCTCGCCAAGGGCCCGGCCTATGTCCGCAGCCATACGCTGAACCACTTTGCCGATAATAAATGGACCCCGCAGGTCACCGGCGGCGTCTGGATCGAGGATGCGGCCGACGGCACCGCAGACGGCATCGTCACTTTCCTTCCGAATCCCCCCACCCCGCCCGTCCCTCACGAGATCTTTGCCTTTGGGGCCGATGGTTACACCCTGCCCGCGCTGGCCGGGCTGACCGCGATCCACCTGCCCCGCGTCTACGCCATTCCCGGCGATGTCCTGCAGTCCTCCGCTACCGGCGATATCCGCTACCGGGCCGTTTCCGCCCCGGTGCTGTATCAGGCCCTGGCCAATCCCACCCTGCTGGAAACCGCTCCGCCGGAAGACCGCATTCACCTCGCCACGGCGGATGGGGAACTCGGCACCCAGATGAAGCGGCTGGCCGAATCCATTTTCGGGGAGAATCCCCTGCTGGACGACCGCATCGGCGCCCTGCGGGAGTTTCTGTCCAAACACTATGCCTACAGCACGGTGATGGAAAATCCCCACAAACTCGGAGCCTTGGAGAACTTCCTTTTCGATGAACGGCGCGGGCACTGCGACTTCTACGCCACCGCTTCTGCCCTGCTGCTCCGTCAGGCCGGCGTCCCCACCCGCATCGCCTATGGATTCGCCAGCCCCGAAGCCGATCCCGTCAGCGGCCTGATTACCGTGCGCGACCGCCACGCCCACGCCTGGACGGAGATTTTCCTGAAAAATTACGGCTGGACCATCTGTGATTTCACCCCCGTCGAAAACATCGGCCAGCCCAACGGCCCGCCTCCTCCGCCCCCTCCGGCTCCCCAGCCTGACTTGGAATCGTTTGCCGATGCCGCCAAGGAAATCCCGGTGCCCAATCCCCAGAAGGCCAAGGAATCGACCTCCTTTTTAGCTCAACTCCAAGCCTGGCTCAAAGCGCAGTCCTGGACCGGTCCGGTGATGCGGCAGGGGCCGGTCGCCTTGCTGGGACTGGTGATCCTGCTGACGGCCATCCGTTATTTCCGCCGCCGGGCCGTGGACCCGGCGGAAGCCGCCGCCGCCCTGGCCCGGGCGGCCTACGAGGAACAACCTGCCTACTACGAGGAATTCCTCCGCCTCAGCGCCGCCGCCGGCCATCCCAAACCTGACAGCCGCACCCCGCTGGAACACTATCGCGCCCTGCACGGGGCCGGCCTGCCCGTCCCGCCGCTGCGCCCGCTCATTGCCTATCACTGCGCCACCCGCTACGAGGACGCCCCGCGCGACCCCTCGGCCGAGCAAACCTTCAGTCAGGATCTCCAGGCTTTCGCCGAGGCCGTCCTGACGCCTGCCGGCAGCACCCGTGCGCCAGCCTGATCAGGCCCGGATCACTTTGGTGTTGGCAATGAGATCGTGAATGCAGCGCTGATCCTCACGGAAAATAAAGCAGGCATCCACAATGGAGAAAATACCGCCCAGCAGCGGAACCATGCCAATCACGGCGGGAACGATTTCCCGCAATCCAACGAGCCCGCCAAAACCGGGATTGGTTCCGTCGGTGAATTTCACGACCCTCACCCCCATCAACTTTTTACCGATGGTCTGTCCTGTCCTGAGATAAAGCATCAACTGGTAGATAGCCAGAGCGATCCCGCACAGGAACATGACGCCAATACCAATCAGCTGGAGGGTGGTTAAAGTATCGCCCTGCTGTCCTGACGATCCGATTCCGAGCAGAATCCCCCCGGGAAGCATCGCCGCAAGGTTGATCAGACCATTCAAAAGCACCGCCCCCAGGCGTGCCCCTCGTCCCGCCAGGGCCTGACCGGCCTGCGCCGCCAACAACGGAGACGCCCCCAGCACCGCTGATGGCAGGTAGGGGTTGTTGAAAACAGTGCTGATCGGCTCCCATGAGGCCATGCCTTCGCGCCAGATCAGGTCGGCGGTGCTGAATTCCCCGGCGGCCACGCGGGCCTTGATCTGTTCCTCGCCGAAGGGGCCGAGCTGCTGTCCGTTTTTGCCGACGTAATATTGCATAATTTTAAAAATGTAGGATTGGCGGATGTAAAAGGAAAACCCACGGGTGCGCAACATGCTTCTTCCTGACTTTTTGCCGGAACGTTCCACCGTCACAATCCGCCAGGATGACACATCCGTCATCGTATTCCGGCTTTCCAGCCGGGCCGATCCGCTGTTTCCTGAACCACCAATGACTACTCCCCCTGACGCACCATGGAAAATTGCGGCAATTCGTTCCCTGATCTGTCTTGCTTTCTATCTGTCGGGCTGGACCGCTTCCTGGCTGGGGGCAACCCAAGCCGGCCTTTGGTTATTCATCGCGGCCTGCGGGGCGGGCGGCTGGGGGCTGGCACGCCATAGCTGGGACGATCTCCGCCGCTTCCGCCTCGAAATCCACTTCCTCATGTTCGCGGCCGCCGTGGCCTCGGCCGCGCTCGGCCAGTGGCCGGAGGCCGCCCTGCTGCTGGTGCTCTTCTCGGGCTCGGAAGCGCTGGAGTCCTACGCCAATCACCGCACGGAACGCGCCCTCGCCTCCCTGTTCAAGGATACCCCGCGCACCGCCTTGGAAGTCCTGCCGGACGGGGCGACCCGGGAGGTGCCGGTGGAGGATCTGGTGCCCGGCATGAAGGTGCGGATTCCCCCGGGCCAACAAATTCCGGTCGATCTCCGCGTCGTCTCCGGAGAGAGCACCTGCGATGAAAGCAGCCTCACGGGCGAAGCCATCCCGGTCAGCAAGTCGCCCGGCTCCGAGACCATGGGGGGGACCATGAATCTGTCCGGCGCCCTGATTGGGGAAGTCCTGCGCCCGGCTTCCCAAAGTGCCCTCCAACAGATCATGGAATTGATCCGCGAGGCCCAGCAGCGGAAGGCGGTCGCCCAACGCTTCACCGACAAATTCGGCACGCGCTACACCGCCGGGGTGCTGGTCTGCTGCTCCCTCCTTTTCCTCTACTGGTGGCTGGTGGCCAAACTCCCGCCGCTGCACGATACCGCGGAGGTGGCCAGTGCCTTCCGCCGCGCCATCACCGTGCTCATCGTGGCCTCCCCCTGCGCCCTCGTGCTCAGTGTGCCTTCGGCCATCCTGTCGGCGATTGCCCGGGGAGCCCGCAGCGGGATTATTTTCCGGGGTGGATCGACTATCGAGGACCTGGCCAAGGTGGACACCTTTGCCTTGGATAAAACCGGAACCCTGACCACCGGAAATCTGCGGGTGGAGGAAATCACCCCGGTCCGGGGCAACATCGAAGCAATCCGCCATGCCGCTTACAATCTGGCCCTGCAGACTACCCATCCGCTGGACCGCGCCATTGTCAGGAAGCTCGCAGAATCGGAGCAGGCGGAAGCTCCCCGACAAATCACCCAGGTGCCCGGCAAAGGAGTGACGGCCGAACTGGCCGACGGTATTTGGCTGATGGGCAAACGATCCTATGTGGAAACCCAGGCCGCCCTGCCTGACGAGGAGGATATCCCGCGGGCTCCGGTCCATTCCGAAGTCTGGCTGGCGGGCGGCCAGGACAACGCGGCCTACATCCGCCTGCGGGACGAACCCCGCGCGGAAGCCGCCGCCCTGCTGGGCGAATTGCACAAGGAGGGCCTGCGCACCGTGATGCTAACCGGGGACCGGCAGGAATCCGGCGATGCCGTGGCCAAACTGACCGGCGTCCAGGAGGTCCACGCCCGCTTGCTGCCGCAGGACAAAACCCGGATTATCACTGAAATGCAGCAGGCCGGCCGCCACGTCGCCATGGTGGGAGATGGCGTGAACGACGCCCCTGCCCTCGCCGCCGCCCAGGTCGGCATTGCCATGGGCTTGCGCGGCAGTGACGCCGCCCGGGAGCAGGCCGATCTGGTCCTCAGCCGCGACCGCCTTGAAACCCTGCTCACCGCGTGGCGTCTCAGCCGCCGGGCCACCCGCATCATGCGGCAGAATATCGGCGTGGCCCTTGGGGTGGCCGGCAGCATGGTCCTGATCAGTATTCTCCGGGAGGTGCCGCTCTGGGTGGGCGTGCTGACCCACGAAGGCAGCACCGCTATCGTGGTGCTGAACAGCCTGCGCCTCCTCCTCGGGGATGGCAAACTGGAGGTCACCGCTTCGACAATCGCCGCCAGACCCTGATCTAGCCTTTCACAGGCCGCTGGGGAATTCCTTCGCATCCCAGGTGCACAGACTGCAATTTGATGCAGAATACCGGTATGCCTCCGCACCCACCGGAAAAACCCCGCCGCGCCCGCCGGCGGCACCACCGCGACTCCAGGCCTCCCGCCCAGACCCCCGGCACCGCCGCTTACGTCGGCGAACGGCTGGTCCCGGAAGTGAAGATCCAGGTCTTCGATTATGGCCACCCCGAAATGCGTGAGCAGGAGGTGACCGACGGCCAGCAATGCGTGAAATTTGAGGGCGGTGACAGCCCCGTCTGGGTCCGGGTCACGGGCCTGCATGAGACCGGCCGCATCCGTGGCCTGCTGGATGCCTATCACGTTCACCCTTTGGTTCAGGACGATATTCTGAATACCAACCAAGGTCCCAAGGTGGAGGACTTCGGAGACTATCTTTTTATCACCGTCAAACTCATGACGGTGCGGCCGGAGTTGGGGGAAGACCGCTTTGACGTGCAGCACTTCTCCCTGATCCTGACCCAACAGGTGATCATCAGTTTTCAGGAAGCTCCCTCCCACGTCTTCGATCCCGTGGTGTTGCGGCTGCGCCAGGGCAAAGGCCGTTTGCGCCAGCAAGGACCTGATTATCTCGCCTGGGCCCTGCTCGATGCCCTGCTGGATCATTACCTCGTGGCCTTGGATGATCTGGAGGAAATCGTGGCCAGAATGGACGAGACCCTGACCCTGCCGGATGCCTCGGTGAACCTGCACGAAATCCACCAGATCCGGGCCCAGACCAATTTCATCTACCGCACCATCCGCCCTATCCGGGAGGTGGCCGTGGGGCTGCAGCACAGCGAAAGCGATCTCATCAGCGACAGCCTGACGCCCTTTCTGCGCGATCTTTATGACCACAGCTGGCGCGCCATCGAGACCGCCGATCACCTAAGGGAAGCCGTGACCGGCATCCGGGAGTATCACCACGCCATCCTGAGCCAGCGCATGAATGAAATCATGAAAGTGCTCGCGGCCATCAGCACCATTTTCCTGCCCCTCACGTTTCTCGCCGGCGTCTATGGCATGAATTTCAAATTCATGCCGGAACTGGATCAAGCCTGGGGATACCCGATGGTGTGGATCGTCTTCATTCTTCTCGGACTGGGCATGGTTTATTATTTCCGTCACCGCCGCTGGCTCTGATTGCCCATGCCTGCAGTCCCACGCCTGATTCTCTGGAAAGCCCTGCCGTTAGCGGCGGTGGCCGGGCTCTCGGTGTGGGCCACCCACCTCCTGATTCAAGCCACGGCACCCCATCTTCCTGCCAGTCCGCCCGCGGCCCTGGCGCCCCCCGCCGCTCCCCTGCCCTTTCTCCAGCAATGGTGTTTTGACTGCCACGGTGACGGGGCTACCAAGGGAGACTTCGCCATGGATGCCACGGAGCCCCTGACTGAAATTCAATGGGACAAAATCCGCCGCCATGTCCTCCTGCGGACCATGCCCCCCGATGACAAGCCCTCCCCACCCGCTGCAGCCCGCGAGGCCTTCGAACGCAGCCTGCTCACCTGGCAGGCCTCCCTGCCTGACAAATCCGGCGCCCCGCATTTCCGGCGCCTCAACCGCCGGGAATTCTTGAATTCCCTCGACGACCTGCTCGGGCTGGCACCTGCCCTGGGCGATCTCCCGGAAGAGGAAACCGCCCACGGCTTCGACAACAATGCCGGCCTTCAGCCGCTGCCGCCCGCGGCGCTCGAACGTTATGTCACGGTGACCCGCGACACCGTGCGCCGCGCCCTGCTGCCGGCCCCGGTGCCGTCCAGTGTCCGCCGTTACCTGCCGCCGGAATTCACCGGTTCAGGCGGTCCGTCCCCGGATGCGGAAGTGCAGCACGAAACCGAATCCGCAGACCCGGTCCACGTGGCCATCACCCTGTCCGCCGCCGGGAGTTACCGTTTCACCCTGCGCGCCTACGCCCACCAGGCCGGCAATGAACCTGTGCAGGTGGCCTTGATGCAGTCCGCCCCGCAGCCGCTGCGCGCGATCCAGCGCACCTTTCCGGGTGAATTATCCGCTCTGGTGGACCTGCCGGCCGGGGCTTCCACCCTGTCCTTCCGTCTCGCCAATCCCTTTCACGATCCCACCCATCGCGATCCCCACCGGCGCACCCGACGCCTCCTGGTCCAGGACATTTTCCTGGAAGGCCCGCTGGAGGGTGACACTTCCCCCACCCCTTCTTTTATCGAACGATTCGGTCCCTTGCCTGCCCCCGGGGCATCCCGGGCTGAGCGTATCCGCTGGGCCGGACAGGCCCTGGGCACCTTTGGCCGCCGCGCCTGGCGCCGCCCGGTGGATCCGGACGATTACCTCCGGCTCACCACCCTCGCCGGCGAAGCCATGGCCCACGGATTGCGCGACGACCAAGCCCTTGCCATCGTCATCGAGGCAATCCTCACCTCACCCCATTTTCTTTTCCTGCCGGACCCGGTTCACCGCGATCCTGCCCAGCGGGCCTACGCCACCGCGGCCCGTCTCAGTTATCTACTGTGGAGCACCCTGCCGGACGAAACCCTGCTGACCGAAAGCCGGATACCATGGACCCCGGCACGTCTCGCTACCACCACCCGCCGCCTCCTGGAGGACCCACGCGCCGGAGCTTTCGCCCAAAATTTCGCCGGTCAATGGCTCCAGCTGCGCAATACTACCGCCGCCCAACCCGACGGCACCCTTTTCCCCCAGGCTTCCCCGGAAATCCGCGACGCCATGCAGCAAAGTTCCGAAGCGTTTTTCCTCCACCTCGTGCGCGAAAACGAACCCGTGCTCCGTCTGCTGGATGCCGGTTACGCCTTCCTCAATGCCCCGCTGGCGGCATGGTCAGGCTTGAAGGAACTCCCGGCCGATGGCGGTTTCAAAAAAGTAATGATTTCCGATCCCAACCGCCGCGGGCTGCTGGGCCAACCGGCGGTGCTGATGTTCACTTCTTATCCCAACCGCACCTCCCCGGTGCTGCGCGGCAAATACATTCTCGAAGCCCTGCTCGGGCTCGAACCACCGCCTCCCCCGCCCAATATCCCCACGCTGGAACCCAACGCCACCGGGTCCGGTCCGCACAGTGTCCGCGCGGCCCTCGAACGGCACCGCGCCGCCCCAGCCTGTGCAGCCTGCCATCGGGCGATCGATCCCCTCGGGTTCCCCCTCGAAGCCTTCGACGCCATTGGGCGGCCCGCCGGGACCCCGGTCGAAGACCAGGCAACCACCACCTTCACCGGCACCGTCCTGCACCAGCCGGCGGATCTCAGTGAATGGCTGATCAGGGAACAAGGCGGCCGCATTGTGAACCACACGGCGGAACGCCTCTTCACTTATGCTCTCGGACGGGGCCTGACCGCTGCCGAAAAACAAACGGCGCACCGACTGGTGGAACAGTGCGGTGGCCGGCAGGCGCGCTTCCGGGATCTGCTCATCGCCATCATTACCAGCCCTGTCTTCCGGGGCGAAGTTGCGTCGATCCCGCAGAGCAGCAACTAACGGGATCGCTGCGTTAAATGGGCATTTTATTGCTCGTGTTTGCCAAATGGAAAATATTTTGTGCATATTTCCGCGCATTTTATCGATAAATCTAATTTGAGCATATTTCCGCTTCAAATAAGCTCAATCAGGTTTTAACGCGTAATCCTTTACTCAATTCATGATTCATCTCACGACTTCTCAAATCGAACAGGAATTGGGCCGCCGTCTGAAACGCCGCCGCTTGGAACTGAATTTAAGTCAGGAAACCACGGCCCTCCACAGTGGCCTGTCGCGCCGCACCATCACGGCGGTGGAGCATGGCCAGGGGGCCACCCTCGCCACCTTGATCGGGCTGATGCGGACGCTCGGGGCATTGGACCAGTGGGATCAATTCCTGCCGGACCCTGGCCCGAGTCCCCTGGCCCTCGCAGGTCTGCGGAAGACCCGCAGCCGCCGTTATGCCTCCAAACCCCGGCGCAAAACTGAGCCCCCTGCGGCTTGGCCGGGCGGCGATGCCAAACAACCGTAAGCCGCCCGCGCCACTTTCCCGCCCTGCGGTAAGCACCCTCCCCCTACCATGACTTCCGCAGCGATCCTGCTTTATGGCACAACCGTCGGTGCGGTGAGCTGGGACGCCACCCGCAGGCTCGCCTACTTCGAATACGATCCTGGATTCATCAGCAGCGGGATCGAAATCAGTCCGCTGCACCTGCCGCTGCGCCCCGGGGTGTTCAGTTTCCCGGACTTGAACCGCCGGACCTTTCAGGGCCTGCCGGGCCTGCTGTCCGATGCCCTGCCCGGAATGCCGGAGAACCTTCTGATCGAAAAATGGCAGTCGCAGAACGAACCACCCGCCGTGTTGCCCGATCCAGTGGAGCGCCTGATCTCGCTCGGCCCCCGGGCGATAGGCGCACTGAAATTTCATCCATCGCGCTCACCCAACCATCCTGCGGAACGGCTGGACCTGGCCACGCTGGTGCCGTGGGCCCGGGAATCGGTGTCATCCCACGATTCACGGGAAAACGGCAGCGCCGCCCCGCCGTCCCTTCCCGTGGCCATGTCCCTGCGGGCCAGCAGCACCGCTGGTGCCGTGCGCGCCACGGCCCTGATTTCATGGCACCCGGAGAGCGGAGAAATGTGGTCGCCCGGGACCGACCTGCCGACGGGCTGCGAGCCTTGGTTGTTGAAATTTGATGGCGGCGATCGGAACCTGGAATCCTCCGACCCCGCTGGCAGGGGCCGGTTGGAACTGGCGTATCATCTCATGGCCCGCGCCGCTGGAATCCAAGTCGGCGCGGGCCGTCTGCTCGAGGGCCGGGGACGCGCTCATTTCATGACCCGGCGTTTTGACCGGCTCCCCGGCGGCGGGAAGGTTCACCTGCAGAGTCTGAGCGCCCTGGCCCACGTCGATTTTCAGGAACTTGGCAGTTGCTCCTACGAGCAGGCCTTTCAGGTGGCGCGGCAACTCCGTCTGCCCCATCCTGATCTCACCGAACTCTTCCGCCGGGCCGTCTTCAATCTGGTGGCCCGGAATCAGGACGACCATCCCAAAAACATCGCTTTTCTGATGGACCCGCATGGCACGTGGCGTCTGGCGCCCGCCTTCAATCTGACTTATGTGCACAATCTCTGGACCAACCGCCATCAGATGAGCCTCGCGGGCAAACGCGATGGATTTACCCCGGCAGATCTCCACACCGCCGGACTGGCCGCCTCGCTCAAGCCGCGCCAGATCAAAGCCGTGCTGGATCAAGTTAAACAAGCCGTGACCGCCTGGCCCACGTTTGCCGAAACCGCCGGCGTCCCCGCTCCGGTCATCCCATCACTCCGGTCCGGTCTGCGGCTCCATCTGATCCCCTGATATCCTCTTTCCCCCCAACCCTTTCCGATGCCTTCTGTTGACACCCTTCCCCTGACTGGCTGGCCTTTCGACCTCGACTCCACTCTCCAAAGTGGTCAGGTTTTTCATTGGCACCCGCATCGCGGCGGCTGGGCGGGGCTGATCGGTGAGGTGCCGGTGTGGATCCGCCAGCCTCAACCCAACCTCCTTCACTGCACTGGCGGCCGCGGTCCCCTGATCAGCCATTATCTTGGGCTGGATCACGACCTGACGGCCCTGGCCGCCAGTTTTCCCCCGCGGGATGAACCCCTCCAACGGGCCATCGCCTGGTGTCCCGGCCTGCGCATCCTGCGGCAGCCGGCATGGGAATGCCTCGCCAGCTTCATCACTTCCTCGCTGAAGCAGGTCCCCCACATCCGTAAAATCTCCCTGACCCTTCGGGAACGTTTTGGCCATCCGGCCCCCGCCGCGGATCTCCCTCCGCAGTGGACCTATCCCACTCCGGAGGCCCTCGCGCAGGCCGGGGAAGCCGCCCTCCGCGCCTGCGGCCTGGGTTACCGTGCCGCATTCCTGCACCGCACCGCCTGTGACATTGTGGGAGGCCACTTCGACTTCGCAGGCATCGCCCAACTTCCTGACGAAGCCGCCCGGGGCGCGCTCTGCCAGCTCCACGGAGTCGGGGAAAAGATCGCCAACTGTGCCCTGCTTTTTGGCTGGCAACGGCTCGCCGCTTTCCCCGTGGATGTCTGGGTGGAACGGGTGCTGCGGCAGCTCTACTTCGCGGGCAATCCTGACATCAAAGCCAAAACCCTGCGGGATTTCGCCCGCACCCACTTCGGACCCGCGGGCGGGTACGCCCAGCAGTTCCTGTTTCACCACGCCCGCCTCTCCGGAGCCCTCGACCGCATGGCCCCCCTGAGTGATCCGCCGGATGTCCCTTCCCCCGCTTAATTCCTTTTCTTTGTCGACAGAATTCTGTAGGTTGGAGGTGGAAAACCGGTCCGCCAAAGCAAACAACTCCCTTGGTTTCCCTCCCCCCCTCATCGTTATGAATCCCTTCCCCCGCCTCCTGGCCCTGGCCGGAATCCTGGCCAGCCCGATCTCAGTCCGCGCCGGCACGTTTCCCGCGACAGGAACCGCCCAGACGTATGACTTCGCCGATGGCACCACCGCCCTGACCGACGCCAGTGCGATTCTGGCTACGGTAAATGGGATTTCCAATACGGCCGTGGCCAATGTCCAGGCCAACGCCCTGAAACTTTCCACGGCCACACCCCCCGCGGCGACCACGGCGACCGCAGCCCGGCTGTTGCTTCCGGTGATTGACGGCACCGCCAATGTTATCACCGAATTCACGGTGGCCTTCGATTTATCGCTCGCCGCCCCCACCGCTGATCCGGCCCTGATCGGTGAGGGATTTTCCCTGAATTTCGGGACCATTCCCAGCAATACCGGCACCGGCGAGACCGGCTTCAGCGGCATGGCTTACGGTCTCACCATCGGGTGGGACACCAAAGACAACGGCGGCGAGGAACGCGCCATCGAGGTCTATGCGAATGCGTCCCGGATCGGCCTGTTCCCGGCGTCAACCCTCCCGGCAGCCTTCCTGATCGACGACACCTCCGCCACTCCGGCGGTCTTCCGGCCCGTCCTCGTCCATTGGGATGCCCAGGGGCTCGACCTCACGTGGAATGGGATCACGATCTTCGAGAATCTGGCCACGCCGGGTTTCGGTCCCGCGCCCAATGACCGTTTCGCTTTTTCCACCCGCACCAGCACCGCCGGTCAGGATGTTTCCATCGACAATCTCCTGGTCACCACCGTTCCGCAGAACCCGCTGGTCACCAATGGCCCGGTGATCTGGGAGTTTCTCGCCCGCAATAAAGATGGCCTGGAGGACGACGACGGGGATCACCCGGACTGGATTGAAATCTACAACGGCCAGCCTGTCGCCCAGACCATGAGCGGTTGGTTCCTCACCAATGATCCGCTGAATTTGCAGAAGTGGCCCTTCCCGGCGGTCAGCCTCAGCGCCAGCGGCTTCACCTATGTCTTCGCCTCCGGCAAAAACCGGACCAATGCCGCCCATGCCCACACCAACTTCACCCTGCCAGGAGAAAGCGGCTGGATCGCTCTGGTCAAACCGGACGGCACCATCGCCCATCAGGTGACCTACGGGGCGCAGTACGATGACATCCCCAGCGGATTCAAGTCCTTTGCCGAACCGCTCAACTATCTCAGCGCGCCCTCCCCCGGCCGGGGCAACACCGTTGTTCCCAATACCGCAATCACGATCACCCGGGGCACCGGCGTTATCCAGGAATTGCCCGTCTTCACCACCAGCGCCGGAGTGCCCCTCACCAGCGGTTTCATTGGCACAAATCAAACCGTGGTGATTCAACCGCCGGCCACGCCCGGAACGGTGGTGCGTTATACCACCAACGGGTCCACCCCGGTGGAAACCAGCCCGGTTTATACCACTCCCATCGCCGTGACCAACCGGAGCCTGATGATCCGGGCCAAGGTCTTTGCGACCGGCCAGATCCCTGGTCCCTTCGCCACCCTCGGGCTGGTTTACCGGAATGCGGACCTGACCAACTACCGCAACACCGGCCAGCCATTCCAGTCCAACCTCCCCGTCCTGATGCTGGACAGCTTCGGCGTCAATGTGGACAGCAGCACCGACCCCAACACCCTGCGGCCCTATCGTTATACCCACGGCATGTTGTTTGATCCCGCACGGGGCAGTACCCCGGGCCGGGCTAGCCTGGGCGACGTGCCGGCCATTTCCAACAGTGCCGGCACCCATGTGCGCGGTCAAAGCTCCTCCGGGTTCCCCCAGCGTCCCTATGCCTTGGAATGGTGGAAAAACGATGACACTGACAAGGACATCCCCATGCTCGGGATGCCCGCGGATTCCGACTGGGTGCTCTACAGCCCCTACAATGAGGAAACCCTGATCCGCAACGCGGTGGTATATAACACCATGTATCAATGGGCCGGACAGGGGGCCGGAATGCGGAGCCGTTTTGTGGAGGTTTTCTTCAATCAGGGGACCGATACCATGAGCTACGCAGACTACCGGGGCATTTACCTGCTGGTGGAAAAGATCAAGCAGAGTTCCTCCCGCGTGGACGTGGAAAAGATCAATGCCGAGGTCACCGACCCGGCCCTCATCACCGGCGGATATGTGTGGAAAAAGGACAAACCGCCCCAGGCGCAGATCATCGACACCACTTCCAGTGGCCCGTGGGGGAGCCAGAACTGGGAAGTGATCGACCCCAATCTGTATAACACTCCACAGCGAAACTGGCTGGACGCCCACGTCCAGGCCTTTGACACCGCCCTGATGAATGCGGCCTCCTGGCAGGACCCCGTGAATGGTTACCGCAAATATGCAGACACCGGTTCCTTCGCGGACAACCTGTTGTGGGTGGAGGCCTTCAAGCAGATCGATGGTTACCGGATTTCCACCTACTTCCACAAGACGCGGGCCGGCAAGATCACCGCGCTGCCGACATGGGATTACAATCTCGCGGCCGGCAACTCGAACTACCTCGCGGGAGAGAATCCCGCCGGCTGGTACTATGCCCACCTCGGTGGTGGCGACATCCCCTATTGGCCGCGGCTCCTGCAGGACCCGGGTTATGTGCGCGAGCAGTGGGACCGTTTCTGGAAGGCCCGCCGGTCCGCCCTGACCACGGCCAACGTGCATGGGTTGATCGACCAGTTTTCCGCCCAACTCCGCAATGGGGATACGCGGGATGTCCGCAATACTTCCCGGACGGCCACCGCGCCCACCACCGGTTTGGATTTCGACACCCCTGCTTCCCGCCATTTCGCGAAAAACCCAACCCTCGGCACCTACAATTGGCCCAACGCCAACGGCTGGGCGCTCCGCGCCACCTATCAAAGTGAAGTCCTCTTTTTCAAGGAATGGATCCGCCAGCGCCTCGAGTGGATGGAATATATGTCCATGGATGGCAGCGCGGGATTGCTGAAAATGCGCCCGCCGAATATCCACGACCACACCACCCGTGCGCAGAGCTACCAGGCCCAGGTGCCCCCCGGATATCAACTGGACCTGGCCGATCCTGACGGACTGCCGGGCGCCTTGATCTACTACACCCTGGATGGCCCTGACCCCCGCACCGCCAGCGGGGGCATCGATCCCGCGGCGCTCACTCCCGCCGGGGCCGCCACCGCCGTCACGACCCTCATCAACAATGCCCAGCCATGGAAATACGCCGCCTCCCTGACCGCCTATCCTCCCGTGCAGGGCACCACGCCGTGGACCAGCCCCGCCTACGATGACACGCTCTGGGAATCCGGCAACGCTCCTGTGGGATACAACGAAGCCGGCCTCGGCACCACCCTCACCATCAAACCCACCGGCAACGGCAATCAGGTCACCTGCCTGCGGTCCACCTTCACGGTGACGGACCCATCCACTGTATACGAACTGCTGGCGGAGGTGAATGCCGACGATGGGGTGGTCATCTGGCTGAATGGTCAGGAAGCCGCGCGCATCAACATGCCTTATGCCCCGGTCGCCATCACATTTACCTCCCGCGCCACCGGCGTCCGGGACGGGATTGGGAATGGGGAAGCGGAAAACCTCTTCGTGCCCTGCCGCCTCGACCCCGCCCTGATGGTCACCGGACTGAATTCCATCGCCGTCGAAGTGCACCAGTTCCAATATGCCTCCCAGGACAATCCAAACTCCAGTGCCATCGCCGACATGCGCTTTGACCTGCGGCTCAAGGGCAGCACCGTGACCTGGCCGGCCACCCCGGTCACCCTCGCCAACACCGGCATCCACACCATCCGGGCCCGCACCAAAAGCGGTAGCTCCTGGAGCCCACTTTCCGAAGGGGAATACAGCGTCGGCACCGAACCTGCCGCCACGGCCAATCTCGTGATCAGTGAGATTATGTACAATCCCGCTCCGCCCACCGCCGCCGAAACCCTCGCGTCCGGCGCGGACGCCGCCAACGACTTTGAGTATTTCGAAGTGATGAACATCGGCTCCACTGCGGTCAATCTCTCCGGTTTGGCAGTGCAGAATGCCATCCAGGCCGACTTCAACACCATCCCTGATTCCTCCCGGCTCCTCGCGCCCGGCGCGCGCGGTTTGATGGTGGAAAACCTCGCCGCTTTCCTTGCCCGCTATCCCGGCCGCGAAGCCCAGATCCTCGGCGTCTGGAACAATGGCAATCTGAGCAACAGTGGCGAGGCGTTTACCCTGACCACAGACGGGGGTTCCAACCTGATCCGCTCGTTTGCCTGGCAGCCGGCAGCTCCCTGGCCGCTTCCCCCCGGAGCGGTCCGTTTCGCTGGCGAACCGGACTACAGCCTCGTGCTGAACCAGCCCCTGACCGGGCCGGACCACAACCTGCCCTCCAGTTGGCGTTCCAGCCTTCCGGGAGGCAACCCCGGTGGGCCCGACTTCACCACCGGTCCGTCGCAGGCGACCACCGACAGCGATGGTGACGGCCTGAGCGACTTCATCGAATGGGCCATGGGGGAAAATGCGAGGCCGCAGATCTCGGTCCAGCCGGCCACTCCCGCCGGCGGGGTTTCCGACAACTACATCTTTGTGCGCGTGCCCCGGAATAACCAGGCCGACGGGGTGACTTACACCGTGCAGGGCTCCACCGATCTGCTGGATTGGAGTGTTCCGCGGTTCACGGAACTGGCGCCCGAAACCACGGGTCCAGCAGAATTCCGTGTCTTCCGCTCGCTACAGCCCGCCGGCACCCTGCCCAAGCTATACGCCAGGGTGCTGGTCTCCCGTCCTTGAGGCGGCCGGGCCTGACATCATCCGAGGCCGCCGCCCTGCTCCATCACTTGGAAATCTCCAGCATCCTCAGAATGGGCTTCTCGGCCCGCTGGCGGATGGATTCCTCCATCTCCACGCGGGGTTGGAGGTCGCGCAGGCAGCGGTAGAGTTTTTCCATGGTGTTCAGCTTCATGTAGCGGCAGTCGGCACAGGCGCAGTGTTCGGTCGGGCCGGGGATGAATTCCTTGCCGGGACACTCGCGGCGCAGCCGGTGCAGCATGCCGCTTTCCGTGGCGATGATGAATTGTTTGGCAGGATGATCCCGGCAGTAATGCACCATTTTTTCGGTGCTGCAGACCTCATCGGCCAGCAGGCGGACCGCAAACGGACACTCCGGATGCGCCACCACGGGAGCGTCAGGATACTGCTCGCGGATGCGCAGGATGCTGTCGCGGGTGAATTCCACATGCACATAACACGCTCCCTGCCACAACTCCATCGGACGGCCGGTCTGCTCAATCACCCATGACCCCAGATTCGCATCCGGCACAAAAAGGATGTTCCGGTCGGCGGGCGTGGCATTGACGATTTTGACGGCATTGCCGCTGGTGCAGATGCAGTCGCTCAGCGCCTTCACCCCGCCACTGCAATTGATGTAGGCAATGACATAGTAGTTTTTGTCCGCGTGCTTTTTCAGATAGGCTTCCAAGGCCGGCGCGGGGCAGCTCTGCTCCAGCGAACAACCCGCGTCCTTGTCCGGCAGCACCACGATCCGGCCTGGATTCACAATCTTCGCCGTCTCCGCCATGAAGTGCACCCCGCAGAACACGATCACCTCCGCATCCGTATCCTTGGCCTTGTAGGCCAGTCCGAGGGAATCACCTACAAAATCGGCAATCTCCTGGATAGCTTTGTCCTGATAGTTATGGGCGAGGATTACGGCATTCCGTTCCTTTTTGAGGCGGAGGATTTCCGTACGGAGGTCGAGGCTGGGGGCAGTGTCTAGGGACATGGGAAAAAGGGGGCTGAAATCTGGGGATGGCACCGGTCAGAAATCGGTGTCCTTGAGGCGGGAGCTGGCTTTTTGCAGGGCGGCTTTTTCGGCAGCAGTCAGGCTGTCCATTCCACTGCGGGCGATTTTATCCAGGATCGCATCCACTTCCTCCACCACTTTGCGTTCCGGCGCGAGATCGGCCTTGGGTTTGATCTTGGGTTCGTAGTATTTGGAGGGGGAGGCGGCCGCGCTGTTGCCGGGGGAACGGCCAGGGCGTGTTGCCGCCCGCGGGGGGCCGGCCGGAGTCTTCGCGATGCGGGCCGGCAAGGCATTTTGCAGGGCCTCCTTGATGACTTCAAAGCGCTGGGGAAGCCCATGGGAACGCAGCATTTTATAAACCATCACGCAGCAGCTCAAAAACACCACCAAGCCTGTCCAATCCCGTGCCGCCAGGTAGGTCAGCATCGACATCCCCAACAGAATGGGGCCCACCACTTTATAGGTCAGCCAGTGGATTCCGAAAAGCGGTGCACCGGGATGCATCAGACAAATCCCCATGAACAGGCAGAAGGTCGAAAGATTGGAACCCGCAATGGTCTGGGGATTCCCTGCCCCAGAGTAGTAGGCCAAGGCCATCAGCAGGGGGGGCAGGAGGATCAGGGCAGCATACAACCGGATCAGCACCTTGCGTCCAAAGTTCGCCTCGATGTCCCGGGCAAAGGAGAACAGCAGATACATTTCGAGCAAAAACCAAATCCTTGGCACATGCACGAAAGCATAGGTGATCCATCGCCACGGTTGCTCCAGCGGGCTGAAGGTATTCGGCGAGAAAGCGAGGGCCTCCCCATAGGATTGAGGACTGATCACCACCCCCGCCAGCATTGAGACCACATGCACGGCCACCAATACCGTGGCCAGGTAGACCGGGTAGTTCTTGAAATGCCCCAGCGGCTGCGAGTCCGGGTTATAGGAGGAGAGGGGATTGAACATGGGGACGAGGTTTGACAAGGCTACACAAGGTCCGCTCCGGCACAACCCGGAGACGGCAGGAGCGGCTTCAAGGAGAGTTGCGGCCCGGTGCCACCGCGAGGGCCACCCAACCCGCCAGTAAAAACAATCCCCCCAGCGGCGTGACCGGCCCCAGCGCCTTCCACCCCAGCGTGCTGAGCAGATACAAGCTGCCGCTGAAACACAGTGTGCCCGTAGCCATCAGCCCCCATGCGGGGCGGTTCGCCCGGGCTCCCTGCATGGCCACCACCAGCATCACCACCGCATGCACCAGATGATACAGCACCGCCGTTTTCCAGATTTCCAGCCCCGTCGGACGCTCCAGCCAGACCGGCTTCAGCGCATGCGCGCCGAAGGCCCCCAGGGCCACGCCCAGCCCCGCCCAGAGGGCCGAGACCCTGACTGCGTTCCCTGATTCAAATAAAGCACGCCATTTCATGCGCACCGATGCCGTCATCCCGACACCACGTCAAAGGCAAGCCTTTCCCGCCCGACCTCATTTTTCCTGAAATCCAAGGCTTGCAATCCGCCTCAAACTCGTTCATATCCACAAACTGTTGCGGTCCTGACCGTCGCGGGCTGTAGCTCAGCTTGGTAGAGCGCTTGCATGGGGTGCAAGAAGTCGTGAGTTCGAATCTCGCCAGCCCGACCACCTTGATTTTCAAGGGGTTACACACTAAGTTTCGATAGGGTCGGAACAATCATCGGAACATGCGTTTCATTGTCGCTCAGTGTATGGCGGAGTGTTTCCCAATGAATCCGCCGGGCATCATGGTGTGTTGCCCTTGATTGAACATGGGTCGTCCATAGTGTGGACGCCCTCCCGGCCACGAAAAAGGGCGCACCCCGTGAAGGATGCGCCCATGGTGGTGATGGCGACGGGTCAGGACTTCGCCAGCGAGTTTTCAGCCTTCCATCGGTGCACGGCGGGCCAGAGGATAATTTCCTTCCTGGCCATCCGTCCCCGGCAATAATGCCGGATCTGGGCTGAGGGGCCGCGAAATCGCGGCCCAATCAGGCACCCCGGCAACAGAATGGCAGATGCACCGCCCGGTGCATCTGATGGATTACTGGGGTGTCGGCTTGGGTCTCGGCCAGTATTTCGATTTACTGTTTTCCAGCACCTCTTTTTCGGCCCGCTGGAGTTCCTCGCCCGTCACCACCTCCCAGGAATCTGAGAGCCCTCCAGGCTTAATCACCAAGAGGGAGACGGTAGAATCTTCTTCACGTCGGTATTCCCGCGCCTTCACTGCGTAATAGATGGAACTGTAATAGCCTTCGATTTTGGAACTGTTGTTATCGAACAGAGCAGCCGGTTTCGACTCCTGAGTGATGGGGGAGCAGGTTCCATCAATGCCTGTGAAATATTGGCGGGCCAGCGGGAAGGAACTCCCATACAGTAAATCGAGAGCCACGTCGAACGACCTTAGTTTAACTCGCTCGTATCGGGTTCCGGTTTCGGGCTAAATCGTAAAGATGCCCGTATTCACTCATGTAGTGGTATGCGAGCTTCCAGTGAAAATCATCCGCGATGTTGGTGGGCATAGTCCCGACTTGCAGGAGGTTTTCGGCTTTATTAAGCCACGCATGCGCGATTGCTTGGGCGGCAAGTTCTTCCCGTTCGGGTGTGGTCGGCATAAGAGGCGTGTGACTCTTACATGGAACGCAAAAAAGGGGGAGCCGTTACAGCTCCCCCCGTTGGATTTCTTTTCTGACACTGCCAAGGCGGCCGGGCGCGAGGTCGAGCACGTCTTCAAACTCGGCAATCCGGCGGGCGGTGCTGCCGCTGAGTAGCTGTCTCACTTTTCCGAGATAGCATTTCCAAGGGAATATCCTCAGCGGGCGGAATTCGCCCCTTAAGGGCAGACGCAGTTTCTGTCGTTACAGAAACCACAGACCTAAATTTGAAATGCTGTCTCTGTGTGCGCGTGACTTCCCGGATCGGTGTTACTGGGGAAAGACGTAGCGATTTGACCCACCCTGCCCCTTTCCGGCCCCGCTCCGCCTCCGGGTTCAAGGCCGAACACGGAAGATCCGGATTCATGAAATTGACGCTCCGGAGAGAGGCCAGCCTTTCGGGGATGCGGCGAAAAGGGCTCTGTTTTCAGGAAGAAGGTGGATCTCCTTGTCGGGGGAAAAAGACCGGTAGGAACCGTTCAAATCCACCATTACCCCAGACACAGTTAAAGAGATCGACGATTATTTCCTAAATGGCTGCTGCTTGCGGTCTCCGTCTGCAGAATAGCATAACACCCGCGAAACCTGTAAGCAGGAATACTGAGGGTTCCGGTATGGGGCGGCCCAGAATATATGAACTGGCATTGGTGTTTGGGGTTTCTCCATTCACTGAGAGGGAAACGGGGGCCGCGTAGGCAGCGGCGCTGAAGCCCGGCAGGGGAATGGTGGTGACCAAGGGTGGAATAGCACCCCCCCCGCCCCGTCCCAGGCGCAACACATAATGCCTGTCGGGGACAATGGGGTAATCCGAAGGCACGGTCCAATCTGAGGAGGTGAACATGCCCTGCTCACCATTTTGGCCAAAGACCCAGAGCACAATCCTCTTGCCGGCCAGCTCTGATATCCCTGCTATTCCTGCGGCGTTGTCCTGGGTGGCCCTCCTGAGAAAGCCGCCTATTGGGAGGAAGGGGTAAGGGTTTTCTATAGAACTTTCTCCAAACGCCCGGAAGGTGGAAGCCTCACCCGAAGTGGTGAGATAACCGACAATCACTGTGGAGTTTGGGTCCTGGCTGGTGGGCAGCACCCTGGTCACGCCATCGCTTTGAACGAACTGATGAGACCGTTCAAAAGTTTCAAATGTAACCCGCGCCGCCCGTAGGGTGCCCAGTCCGGCACTCAGCATCAGCAATGTGGTGAAAATTCCCTGCTTCATAACTTTTTTCTATCCGGTTCCCCGTACCTTGTCATTATAAAAATTGGTTAAAGCCCCGACAGCCGAACGAAGCGGCTGGTGCTCAGCCGTTTCTCAGCGCTGAAGCAGCACGTCAGGAGCTTGGAGGCTTTGCCCAGGCAGCTACGGAAAAAGCCAAGTTCCCGGGCGCTTTCGGTCACGCAATCCGTCTGGAATCCCTTGGTAGCGGGCAGGGAGCCGGACCGCGTTATCCCCGGGGTGGAATTGGCTGGGTTCATCGTCTGGCAGGGCCGGGCCAGCAGGCCAGAGACCGGCTTGCCGTTCAAGCCCTCTGCGGCATCGTTCCGGGTGTTTCGTCCCCTCGCCCTGCTCCGTGCCCCGCTGACGGCCTCAAGTGGCGGGAGTTCGCCCTATAAAGGTGAGATTGAGCGGAATTGATGCTCCGGAGAAGAAGCAGCCTTTCGGGAATGCCTCAAAGCGGGCGCTGTCTGATCTCGTCTTTGGCCAGCGGGTCTCCATCGTGCCTCTCAGCAAAGACCGATGGGGCCGGACGATTGCGGAGGTGTTCACTGTGGACCGGCGGCGGGTTGGCTTGGCGTTGGTAAGCCAAGGAATGGCGTGGCATTTCGTGAAATATGCTCGGGCTGATTTGACGTTGGCGCATGCTGAGACGGCAGCGCGGGCGGGAAAACGTGGCCTTTGGGCGGATGCCTCGCCGGTTGCTCCGTGGGACTGGCGGAAGCGGTAGTGTATCTTTCGGATAAAGTTGGCGCTCCTCATCTAGTAATGAAGGTGAGCACACTCTTGCAATCCGGTCGGCAAACCTGTATTCCGTCAGTGGAAAGTACAATTTTTCACTCTCCGCCGCTAGACTTAGCCACCAGCCCCAAATGAGTTTTTATCTACTTAAGAGTATCAAGGTCGGTCCGGTGCGTTTTAATCTCTCGAAGTCTGGAATCGGGGTTTCGGGCGGGGTAAAGGGATTTCGCGTAGGCACAGGGCCGAAGGGGAATTACATTCACATGGGACGTGGAGGTATTTACTATCGAAAGACTCTCGGGGGCACCAAGAACCGGGGAGGGACAAAAGCGCCGCAGCCTCTTTACCAGGAACCATTTCCTAGCGGGGCAGTGGCTTCCACCAGAGATACCTGAAGTCCCGATGACCGAGATCGAGTCCGGCGATGTTTCTCAGATGAGTCACTCCTCTTCGATAGAGTTGCTTCGCGAACTAAATGATAAGAAGAAGATTGCACCGATGGGTCCTTGGCGGAGGAATCATCTTTTTTCCTCTCGGGTTATTCGTGTCATTTCATCCATTACTTCTCTTGATCATTGCACTTTCTGTCGGAGGTGGTTCGTGCTACGCGTTCCAACGCGACGAAGTTGTGAAGACAGCCGTTCTCCTTTATGACTTCGATCCGGTTCTTGAGCAAGCATACGGCGCTCTTCATACTGAAGCGACTCGGCTTGCGCAGTGCTCTGGATGTTGGCACATCGCCGCATCTGGGAACGTCCCCGACAGCCGATATCATGCAGGCGCCTCGAAGCTCGTAGATCGCAAGGTCACGACAATCCGAGCTGAATCACCCCATTTCCTGAAGACCAATGTTCAAACTATTGCTATTTCTGTTGGTCGCCAGATCCTATACTTTTTCCCCGATCGGATTTTGATCTTTGATTCCGGGAGAGTTGGAGCAGTTGGTTACCACGAGCTTACAGTCAAAGTTTCCCAAAGGCATTTCATTGAAGACACAGCACCTCCCGACGCCCAAATTATTGATCACACATGGCGATATGTGAACAAGAATGGGTCTCCAGATCGGCGCTTTGCGAGCAATAAGCAGTTGCCGGTCTGCCTTTACGACCAGTTTCATTTCGCCAGTCGCTCTGGGATCAACGAAATCATACAAGTTTCACGGGCGGGATTTGGTCATGGGCTGGAACAAGCCATACAACAGCTCGCAAAATTTTCTGAAATTTAGCTCAATAGGGTTGTTTAATCCGGCAAGGGACCGTGATACGCGTCAGGTATGGTTCACGGCCCGAAAGAAGAAGACCGCGCCCCAATAAAGTAGCGCGGCCAGTAATGGTGCCGGTTCAGGGCTTGGTGGTTTTCCGCCCCGGTGCCGGTGTAGCAGCCAAACAGGCCAGCAGGAGTGCTTCTGATGCGCCGTGCCTGTCTATTGCGTCATTCTGCCTCCCTTTATTTCTGACGGGCCGTAGAGGGCGGGGAACGTTCGCATCTGACTTGATTCCCACGACCAAGTGTGATTTCTGAGCCCCATATGACACCCTCTAGAACCCCTATGCCTCCCCCTAAAATCATGACCCGAGCTGACGCCATTGAGCAGCTTCGCTTCCCGTCGATCCTAGATAACGCAGTCCGCGCAGGCTGGATCAGGCCGGTTGCAACCCTCGCGAGTAAGCGTCCATCCGTCGCCCTTTACGCAACTCGGGACGTTGAAGGGGTTGTTGCCCGGATTTTAGAGGGTGAGTTACCACCTGATTCTAAATCGAAGGGGAAATAAAGCCTCAGCGGCAGGCTTGTCGGAAGTCCCGTTATGCCGGACGGCGGCACGGATTACCTTCAAGGCACGGGATGGAAGCTGAAGGTGGCAGATGACTTCATACGCACCCGGGTCCTCTTCTTCCTCGGAAAGCTGGATCTCAAACCCTCCTAATCCCCCCCCGCTCATTCCCGCTGCGCCAATTTTTTTAGCGGTTGGGCTCGATATTCGCTCACTTGTCCCCTCCATGACACGATTTTACTCTGCCAGTCCTTAGAAAGTCCGCCAGCATCCGTGCCGTGAACAATTTTCAACCGAGACCTCATTATGACGCCGCGTCCATCGCCAGAACAACAAATCGTCGGCTGTAGTCTGTCCAATTATTTAGCTGACCGGCGTCATCAAATTATTTCGGAATGGATGGCTTCCGTCCTCTCAAACCCTGCGGTGCCTGCTGCCGACAATTTGACGGAAACCCAGCTTAAAGGTAAGCCTTTGACGAGCGCCCATGGGGTCGCTGGGGAATCGGCGCTTGGGAT
>JAZKDC010000012.1:209325-212483 GCA_040387795.1 Verrucomicrobiota bacterium | reverse complement strand
GCCGCGCGAGGCAAAAACTCGATTCGTTACGCCAATAACCGCGCACTACACTAGCAGCCGGTTTAATTTGGGCTTGGAATGTGACGGAATCGACATATAGTTTAAAATAACGGGATGCCCCGTTGGTTACGCCTCACCGTTCTTTTATGTCCTCAAAAAGCACTCCTGAAATATCCGCCTCTCCTGCCCGGAAATCGAAGCACTCCAAAAACAAACCGCTGCGGGCGGTGCGCCGGGTGGCGGCGGGGGATACCGCCGCAAAACTGAACCCCACGGGGATCGAGGAACACGTGGTTTCCCATGCCAGCTCGGAGGCCAGCACCATGCAGTCGATGACGCTGGCGAACCTGCTGGCCAGCCATGCCGCGGGGGAGCCGGACGGGGATGCCCTGGAGCAGATCCGGACGCTGCTGGCGGGGGCTTCGCCGGATGAGGTGAAGGCGCTGCGGCACCGGTTGTTCAAGACGCCGGCGGCGCGCGTGTCGGAGACGCGGGATCCGGATATTGAATTGGCGCCGGGCTGGCGGGATGGATCGTATCCCTACCTGAATCTGCTGTCCCGCAAGAAATACGAGGAACAGAAGTACCGGCTGCAGGTGGAACTGCTGAAACTGCAGGCGTGGGTGAAGGAAACCGGGCAGCGGGTGGTGATCCTGTTTGAAGGGCGGGATGCGGCCGGGAAGGGGGGCACCATCAAGCGCTTTATGGAACACCTGAATCCGCGGGGTGCCCGCGTGGTGGCCCTGGAAAAACCGAACGACGTGGAACGCGGCCAGTGGTATTTCCAACGTTATATCTCCCAACTGCCGACGCGGGGGGAGATGGTGTTATTCGACCGCAGCTGGTATAACCGGGCGGGGGTGGAGCGGGTGATGGGGTTCTGCACGGACGCGGAATACCATGAATTCATGCGGCAGGTGCCGGAGTTTGAACGGCACCTCGTGCGCAGCGGGGTGCACCTCTTCAAGTTCTGGTTTTCGGTCAGTCAGGCGGAACAGCGCCGCCGCTTCAAGGAACGTCAGGCCCATCCCCTCAAACAATGGAAGCTGAGTCCGATCGATATGGCGTCCCTCGACAAATGGGGCTCCTATACCCTGGCGAAGGAAGCCATGTTCATGCACTGCGACACCTCCGATGCGCCATGGACGGTGATCAAGTCCGACTGCAAAAAACGCGCCCGGCTCAATGCCCTGCGGTATTTGCTGCACCGCCTGCCGTATGATAAACGCAATCCCGCGAAGATCGGGGCGGTGGATCCGCTGATCGTGGGACGGCCCTCGCTGGTGCCGAGCGGGGGTGATGACCAACTGGCGTCCTCCGGCAATGGCTGAGCCCCGGCCGGTCCGCTGAAGGCAAGGCCACATCGCGTCCGGTCCGCCGGATGACGGGGCCTCCGGGGCCGGATTCATTCACTTTATTGCTCCCTCCCTGTGGATCCGTTGCTAGTCCTCGCCATCGTGGCGGTGGTGTTCGTGATCCTGTTCGATTTCACGAACGGGTTTCACGATGCGGCGAACATCGTGGCCACGGTGATCGCCAGCCGGGCCATGACGCCGCTGCAGGCGGTGATGGTGGTGGGAGTCTTTGAATTCCTCGGGCCGCTGCTGGGGGGCACCGCGGTGGCCAATACCATCGGCGGATTTGTCAACATTTCCGACCTGCCTCCGCTGCCGGCCGTCACCATGGTGCTGGCCGGCCTGACAGGGGCGATCTGTTGGAATTTCCTGACATGGCGCCTCGGGCTGCCCTCCTCCTCATCGCACGCGCTGGTGGGAGGCTTGGTAGGGGCGGTCTGGGTGGCTTCGGGGCACCAGCATGTGGTGTGGGGATTCCGCGAGCTGGGGCAGGGCCACATCACGGGGGTGACCAAGGTGCTGCTGGCCCTGCTGCTCTCGCCGGTGGCGGGTTTTTGTTTTGGTTTCGTGATCCACCGGAGCATGAGTTTCCTGCTGCGGGGAGCCCGGCCGGCGGTGAACCGGCGGCTGCGCCTGGCGCAGTTTGCCACGGCGGCGGGCCTGGCCTTTTCCCACGGGGCGAATGATGCGCAGAAGAGCATGGGCATCCTGACCCTGGTGCTGATGCTGGGCGGGTTTATTCCAAACTTCGAGGTGCCCCTGTGGGTGATGATCGCGTGTGCCCTCGCCCTGACGCTGGGGATCCTGTCCGGGGGCTGGCGCATCGTGCGCACCCTGGGATTCTCCATCTACCGGGTGCGGCCGCTCCATGCGCTGGATTCCCAACTGACGGCTGCGGGGGTGATCCTGACGGCCTCCCTGCTGGGGGCGCCGGTCTCCACCACCCACGTGGTGACCACGTCCATCCTGGGCATCGGCGCCTCGGAAAATCCGCGGGCGGTGCGCTGGCAGAAGGCCCGGGAAATCGCCGCCACCTGGATCGTCACCATCCCCGGCGCGGCCCTCGTTTCGGTGGTCGTTTATGCCTTGCTGCATGTGTTTCTCCGCTTGGATTTCTAACTCCCCTCTCTCCCATGTCCCGGACCGCCCCTTCCTTCTTCAAACGCCTGATCGACCGCATCGTGCCACCGGCCCCGGACTTCCATGGGCTGCTCAACGAGCAGGTAGCCGGGGTGATGGTGGCGGTGGATCTGCTGGTGGAATTCATGGAGGCGGGCAGCCCGGAGGTGGGGGCCCTGATCATGGAGCAGGAACACAAGTCCGATGACATCAAGGTGCGGAACCTGCAGATCCTGAGCGATGCCTTCACCACGCCGATCGACCGCGAGGACATCCACCGCGCGATCGTGGGGCTGGATGAGATCGTGAATTACTGCAAGGCCACGGTGAAGGAAATGGATGTGCTGAGTGTGCGGCCTGACAAACACGAGGTCGTGATGGCCATGCGCATCCGGGAAGGGGTCAGCGCTCTGCGCGAGGGGTATGCCCTTCTTCCCAGGGATCCGGCCGGGGTGGCGAAGTGCTGCATCACGGCACGGAAAACGGAACGGATCGTGGAGCGGGCTTACCGCCAGGCCCTGGCGGAGCTGTTCCAGGGGGATGACTATATCAATATGTTCAAGCGCCGGGAGATCTACCGGCACCTGTCCAATACGGCGGACCGGATGGCGGCCTGTGCGGACACGCTGCGGGATATCACGGTGAAGATGAGCTGAGGGGGCAGGGGGGAAGGAGTCGGCGGGC
>JAZKDC010000012.1:0-209225 GCA_040387795.1 Verrucomicrobiota bacterium | reverse complement strand
AGCGGGCAGCGGGCAGCGGGCAGCGGGCAGCGGGCAGCGGGCAGCGGGCAGCGGGCAGCGGGGGATTTTAACCGCGGAGGCGCAGAGGACGCAGAGAGCCGGGATAAAGGGGGGCTGATATTCCTCCCGAAGCCGCTCCGTTGGTTTTTGCTTACGGCAGGATAGTCTATTTTTGTATTTTGATTGATCGACAGGCGGGTAATATTTTACCCAACGCTCACCTTTGGCACGGCGGACCTTTCTGCGGTCCATCGGTTCTGCTCCATTCAACCACCCTACCACCATGAAAAAGATGAAACCAATGCTCGCGCTTCTTGCGTTCCTGCCGGCGTTTGCGGCGTCTCCCCTGCCGGCGGCGGATCAGGAGATGGAATGCAAAATGTGCCAGGAATGTCCCATGTGCAAAGAGAAGATGGAAAAGATGAAAGGCATGGAGAAGATGAAAGACATGCCGGAGGGAAAACCGGCGCCGCAGATGGAGCGCATGCAGAAAATGCAGCGCATGATGCAGGAGAAGATGCAAGCCATGGAGCCCAGGGAACGCATGGAACTCATGGAACGGATGCAACGGGAACGAATGGAGCCCAAGCCCCCCATGGACCGGGGCATGGATCGCGAACGCATGGAGCCCCGGGGCCCCATGGAACGTCCTCAACGGGAGCGCATGGAGCGCATGCAACGCATGGAGCCTAAAATGCCCCCGCCCCCGATGGGACCGATGGATGTGAAAAAGCGCCTCGCTGAGGTGGATCTGGCCGCAACCGTCCAGCAGTATGGGAAGGTCCGCCACATGCTGGAGGAAACCAGAACCGAGCTGAGACTGCTGGAGCAGACGGAAGGCCAGGAAAAGGAAGCCGCTTTGCTGTCCAAGAGGCTCCAAGCGCTGGGGAAACTGGCGGAAGAACTCCGGAGCAAGGCCGAGGCCTGCTGTGAAATGGACGGGAAGAAGGAGTCTGGAGAGCAGCCCGGAGCCCATGACCATGGGGATAAAGAAAAGGAAGGCGATAAACACGATCAGCCTGAAGCAGGCAAACCCGCCGCAGAACCGCACCACTGAGGAGCGCGGCAACGGCCAAGTGTCATCCGCGATGCCTGCCCGCCTCCCGGCATGGGAGGCGGCTGGCCCGTGGCCCGCTCCCGCGCAGCCTTGGGAAATCCGGGCAGGGAGAGCCGGAATCCCGCGGGGCGTGGACCAAAGCGGGGATTTCCGATGGATTCCGCGGTAATTATGGAAAATACTGTTGAACTAATTGTTTTTGGAGGTTGATTGTTTTTCGACCGCATTGGTCGGAATTCTCCGTGAAAATTAGCTTCCTCCCCTTGTCAGTGGCTTTGGCCACGTTCGCCAGTCCGGCCTCTGCTGCCATCTCGATCACCAGTGCCACCTCCCTGTGGACGGCGATTACCTATGCCGACCCGAATGCGGCAGACCCGTCCCTGGACCAACAGACGGGCACGGTCGAAGGCGACATCGTCGGCAATGCGGCCCATCCTTCCCTTTATACGATCTTTGACGACGGCGGCACGTCCGGTGTGCTGACCGATGGCGAGATCGGGTTCCGGCTGCGTCTGGGTGGCGATGCCAGCCCTGACGGGCTGAAAACGGTCGTCTGGGTGGGCATTGATGCCAATGCGGACGGCAAGGTCGATCTGTTCGCCGGGGCGTTGGAGGACAGTAAAATTGGCTATTACCCTGCCGGCACGGGAGCGAACAACTCGCCCAGCACCACCAGTATCGCCTCAAGCAACCCCTACTCCGAAGTAGCGGTCACCACGTTGAATTTTGATTTCAATCCCGTGACGGCGACGAACGATCCCACGGCCACCAACTTCAACCTGGATGGCGGAAGCGGCGGGGGCGCCGATCACATCGACCAATTTGTCAGTTTCAAACTCTCCTTTGCCTCGCTCGTCACGGTCGTGAACAGCCTCGGCCTGTCCGGCGTGGGCACGTTCAATCAGAATTCGCCGCTGCGGTTCATCGCCGCCACCAGCCAGCAGGCCAATGCCCTGAATCAGGATTTGAACGGGATCAATGGCGGGGTCAACTCCGCGACCACTTGGACCGCGCTGGGCGGTTTCACCAAACCCTTCACCGTGACCGGACTTCCTGCCATCCCCGAACCCTCCTCGCTGGTGTTCCTCTCCTCGATTGGTCTGCTGTGGGGATTCCGCCGCCGCCGGGCCTGAGGCCGACCGCCTGGCGGGGAATCCGCCGGCAGGCGCGGGATTCAGGTATTCCCCGCCAAATCCGGCCGTTTTTCCAGGCAAAATGATAAATCCCCCTGGCGCCCATTCGAATTGACCCCTGACGGCAAGGGGGGCTGGGGACGGTTAGGGAAATCTGCCGGCTGCAGCCCAAGCCCTCCCAGGCAGGGCTCAGTCCGGGGCCAGGGCGGCGGGGTTCCGCGTGGCATGGCGGGTCGTCCCACTATCGATCCGCGGGAAAGCGGATGACGAACTTCCACCCGGTCAACGGAGAGGTCTGGAAAATGGCCTTCTGTTGCCGCCCTTCAAATTCGTAGGTGACCACCCCGGCACCATCGGCCAGCATCCGGTGGACGGCGGCGGTCAAAGAGGGACTTCCCAATTGGGTTGCCTCCTGGAAGATACGTTCCTCCTGCGAGTGCAGGGCGACTTGTCCCTTCGAATCAAGGGCATAGAACACCACCCCATCGGGCAAGGGCGTCGCTTTTTTGATGTTTTGGGCAAGTTTGTCCAGATAAACCGACGCCCCCAGCACGCCGGCGCTTTTTCCATCCTTCTTGACAGGAACGGCGGTGATAACTGTGTTGCCGTCCGTTGACCGGCTGACGACCAGTTCGCCGATCGAAGACTCTCCTGCCATGACCCTTGCAAAATAAGGCCGGTCTTTGAGGTTCTTGCCGGTCAACCCTTTGTCGACGCTGAAATAAGAGCCGTCAGGCCGCGCGAACCAGACGCTGGCGGGGCCGAAGCGTTCCTGAACCGCTGCCAGGAGCGGTTTCATCCTGTCCCAGTCGAGCGATTGGGTCTCCGCGGAGCCGGCCACCACACTGAGGGCATTGGCCATGCTTTGGATGGGGCAATCGGCGAGAGCGGTCAACCCCGACAGGGCAACCTTGATATCGATGAGCCGTCCGGGCGCGGCATTGGGTTGGGCGGGGGTGTCCGCTCCGGGGGATTCCTGCTGGTTGGCCATTGCGGCGCTCAACACGAGACCGGTCATAACAATCAGGGCGAGGGGCGTTTTCATAGCAAATTCCTTTCTGCAATCTGATTCAAACTCCAACGGTACTTTAGCCATTTTATCCCATAAAGCCAAAGCAAATCGCCGGGGAATGCATCAACGGAAAGGATTGACTGAGCATGAATGGGTTTTCCATGGCGATGGTACCAAGGGCTTTGGGCTTGGCTGTGGAAACTCCCGGCGAATCAGATGCCCTGCGTGCCTGGCAGGTGCGCGCCGTTCCGGGAAGATCTCGCCCCGACGGGGCTGGGGGGGCTTTTTTGGCAACGGATGCTATAAAGATTCCGCCCCCACCGGGACGGGTCAGCCAGCGTTCCAGCCTCCGGCTTGCTGGGAGCCCCTTCATCCCGTTTGCAAAGCTCCTTGGTATCGAACGGCTGCGGCCGCGACCGCTTCAACTGCACTTCTTCGAATCCCATTCTGACCGTGGGTCCCCTCCCGTAAGCGGGGATGCCTCAGGTCTGGACTGCGGCTTCCCCGCACCTTTTGCCTGGCGGGCATTGTTTCTGCTGATATGGGGCGCTCATGCCTTCTTCCTCCGTTTCCCTGCGCACCCTTGGTTTCCAACTCCTTGATGTCGAACTCACTTTCCTGATGGAAGCCTTCGCGGCGGTGCTGCGCCGTCTGGGGGAGCCGGAACTGGCGGAGCAATTGCCCTGGCTGGGGCACCCGCCGCAGGCGGCGGCCACGTCGCACCGGTCGCTGGGGCAGGCGTATTCCATTGCCTTTCAACTGCTGAATGTGGTGGAGGAACGGGTGGCATCGCAGGTGCGCCGTCTGCGGGAAAAACAGGAAGGGGCTCCGGCGGAGCAGGGGCTGTGGCCGGACAATCTGAAGGAGCTGGCCAAACTGGGGCTGTCCCAGGTCGAGCTGCTGGCGGTGCTGCGCGATGTCCAAGTGGAACCGGTGCTGACGGCGCACCCGACGGAGGCCAAACGCGAAACGGTGCGGGAACTGCACGGCGAGATCTATGCCCTGATGAACCGGCATGAGAATCCCGCCTACACCCCGCGGGAGCAGGCCCGGCTGAAAAGCCAGTTGGAAACCCATCTGGAAAACCTGTGGCGGACGGGGGAAATCCACGTGACCCGGCCCACCATCGAGGCCGAGCTGCAAAATACGCTGCATTACCTGCGGGAGGTCTTCCCCGAGGCCCTGAGCCGGGCCCATCTGCACCTGCGGGAGGAGTGGATCACGGCGGGATTTGACCCTGCCGGGGTGGATGCGCTGCCGCCCCTGATCCGGTTCGGCACCTGGATCGGCGGGGACCGTGATGGCCATCCCTTTGTCACGGCGGAAGTCACCGCGCGCTCCCTGACGGCCCTGCGCGAGAATGCCCTGCGGGTGCACCGCCGTTCCCTTGAAGCGCTGGCGGAGCATTCGCCGATCAGTTCCCTCTTCCGGGAAACGCCTCCTGTCCTGACGGGTCTGATCGCCCGGCTGCGCGGGGAATTGTCAGGAGCTCCGGGGGTGGATCTGGATTTCATCAAGGCGCGCAATTCCGAGGAGCCGTGGCGTGAGGCCGCCTATCTGATGAGGGCCAAGGTGGTGCTGGCCTCCGAGGACCACGCCGCAGGGTATACCAGTCCGGAGGCATTGGAGGCGGATCTGGTCACCTTCCGGGAATCCCTCGAGGCGGTGGGTGCCGCTGCCCTCGTCACGGAGCAGGTGATCCCCTTCCGCCGCCGGTTGGTGGCGTTTGGATTCCACTCTGCGGTGCTGGATATCCGGCAGAACTCGGCCTTCCACGAAGCGGCGCTGCAGCAGCTGATGGAGACCGCGGGTCTGCTGCCGGCGGGCACCCAGCTCAAAGAGATGCCTTTGGCAGAAAAGCGCGCCCTGCTGGAAAAGGAACTCACTTCCCCCCGGCCCTTCCTCAGCCCCGGGGTTTCCGCCGGGGCGGAGGCGGATACGGTGCTGGAGTGTTACCGGGTGGTGGCGGCGCACCGGGCCCGGTTCGGCAATGCCGGGCTGGGCACCTTGATCGTAAGCATGACGCGCAGCGTGGAGGATCTGCTGACGGTGTATGTGCTCGCCCGCGAAGCCGGGCTGATGGAATGGACCCCCGCGGGCCTGCGCTGCCCGTTGCCGGTGGCGCCTTTGTTTGAAACCATGGGCGATCTCGAAGCGGGGCCGGGAATTTCGGAGGCTTTCCTCAGTCATCCTATCACGCAGCGCAGTCTGCTGCCGGAGCGGCCCACCTTCCAGATGATGATCGGTTATTCCGACAGCAACAAGGACTGCGGCATCCTCGCCAGCCAATGGGCGCTGCACCGTGCGCAGACGGAACTGGCCGCCACCTGTGCCCGGCATGGGGTCCGGCCGGTGTTCTTCCACGGGCGCGGGGGCACGGTGGGGCGCGGGGCAGGACCGACCCATTGGTTCATGGAGGCACTGCCCCAGGGATCGCTCAGCGGATTCCTCCGCATGACCGAACAGGGCGAAACCATTGCCCAGAAATACGCCCACCTCAGCTCGGCCGTTTATAACATCGAGCTGCTGATGGCTTCCGCCGCCTCGGCCACGGCGCGCCACCGCCACGGACAGCGCGATGCCGGAGCGATTCATCCGATCATGGAAAAGCTGGCCCCGTGGAGCCGCGATGCCTACCGGGCGCTCCTCGAGGAGCCTGACTTCATGGCCTTTTACCGGACTGCCACGCCGATCGATGCCCTGGAGCACAGCCGGATCGGGTCCCGCCCGGCCCGCCGCACCGGCCAGGCCACCCTGGACGATCTGCGGGCAATTCCGTGGGTCTTCTCCTGGACCCAGGCGCGCTTCTATCTGCCTGGCTGGTATGGGGCGGGTTCGGCTTTGGAAAAACTCAAAAGGGAAGACCCGGCCGGCTTCGCCGCGCTGGGGGCGGCTTTGAAGGAATCCGCCTTCCTCCGCTACGTCCTGACCAATATCGAAAGCTCGTTGGTCAGTGCCAATGTGCCTCTGATGCAGGACTATGCCGGGCTGGTGCCGGACCCGGCCCTGCGCGACCGCTTCATGGCCTTGATCCTCGCGGAGCACACCCGCACCCGCACCCTGCTGGAGGAACTGTTCAATGGGCCCTTTGCCGCGCGCCGCCCGCGTCTGGCCTATACCCTGGCCATCCGGGAGGAACCCCTGCGCGTGCTCCACGTCCAGCAAATCGCCCTCCTCAAAACCTGGCGGGCCCATGTCGGGGCGGGTGAGACCGATGCCAGCGAGGCCCTGCTGCCGGACCTCCTGCTGAGCATCAATGCCCTGGCCTCGGGGCTGCGGACGACGGGTTAGGCGGGCGCAGGAAGGGGGAGCCACCGGATTCACGGAGAGGGCGGATCGCGCGAAAACCGCATCGACAAACGGGGAATCCTCAAAGATAAGAGCAGCGGATGCCGCAGGAACAGCAACCGGCGGTCCCTCCCTGCACCGATAACGTTTCAAATAACCAGCACATCAAAAGAATGAAAATCCGTCATTTCCTCGCCGCGCTCGCCCTGATGGGATCTGCCCATGCCGGCACTGAAGCTCCCAAGGCTCCCATTCCTCCGGCTCCGGCCCCGGCCGACAGCGGCTGGTGGTTCCGCGCCGCTCCTTACGCCTGGCTCACCGCCATCGAAGGCGATGTCACCCTCGGGCCGCTTTCCGCTCCGGTGGATATCAGTTTCTCCGACACTCTTGACACCCTCGACATGGCCTACATGGGCGTGTTTGAAGTGGGGAAAGGGAATCTCTCCCTCGGGCTGGATGTGATTTATGGCAAGGTTTCGGATGATCACGAAGCCGGTGGCCGGATCTTCGACAGCTTCCGCTATGAACAGAAACAGTGGATCCTGACGCCTTTCCTCGCCTACCGCGCCATCCAGACCGGGCGTTACCACATGGATGTTTTTGCCGGGGCCCGGATCAACATCCTGGAAGCCGAACTGACCGGCCGCTTTGCCCGCGGCGGGGAAATCTCGGCCACCCGTGACACCGATTGGGCGGATCCCATCATCGGCATCCGTGGCCAGGCAGAACTGACTGACAAGGTGTTCTTCCGCTACAACGGCGACATCGGTGGTTTTGGCGTCAGCTCCGACTTTGCCTGGCAGGCTTTCGCGGGTTTTGGCTATCACTTCACGGAAAACGTCAGCGCCGCCATCGGTTACCGCGGCCTCGGGGTGGACTACAGCAAGGACTCCTTCTCCATGGACACCGTCACCCACGGTCCGGTCATCGGATTGGAAGTGGTGTTTTAAGCGATATCCCCGATCCGCTGCCGGGGCTCCGCGGGGAGTCCCGGCAGCGGTGATATCGGATGGCTTCCCCCACGGGGGCGCCAGGGGTGGGCGGTTATTGCCGTGCCGCCTTGATGGTGTTGGAAATCAGCATCGCGATGGTCATGGGACCGACGCCGCCCGGGACGGGAGTGATGGCATGACATTTTGGGGCGACGGCCTCGAAGTCCACGTCGCCGACCAGACGGGAGCCGGACTTGGTGGTGGGATCGTCGATCCGGTTGATGCCGACATCAATGACGACGGCTCCCTCCCTGACGAAATCGGCGGTGACAAACCGTGGTTTCCCAATGGCGGCGACAAGGATATCCGCGGTGCGGCAGAGGCCGGGCAGATCCTTGCTGCGGCTGTGGGCGACGGTGACGGTGGCATTGCCGCCCGGGCCTTTGGCCATCAGGAGCAGGGCCATCGGCTTGCCCACGATCATGCTGCGGCCGAGCACCACCACGCGGGCGCCTTCGGTGGGGATTTGATAGTCAAGGAGGAGCCGCTGGCAGCCGAGCGGGGTGCAGGGAACAAACCCTGACGGGTCCTCAAGGGCCAGTTTGGCGACGTTTTCCGGATGGAATCCGTCCACATCCTTGCGCGGATCAATCGCCCGGATGATCGCGGCTTCATCAATGTGCCGGGGCGGCGGGCTTTGAACGAGGATGCCATGAATGGCTGGGTCGGCATTCAATTGGCGGACCACCGAGAGGAGCTCCTCCTGGGTGGTGGCGGCGGGCAGTTCCAGCTTCACGGAATGCATGCCGAGATCGCGGCAGGTGCGGTCCTTGGAGCCGACGTAGGCTTTGGACGCAGGATCATCGCCCACCAGCACCACGGCGAGGCCGGGGCGGATGCCTTGGGCGGCAAGTGTGGTCAGGTTGGCGCGGCATTCTTCGAGGACGCGGGCGGCAGTGGCTTTACCATCAATCAGGATCATAATAAAAACAGGGGAGAGGTGGGGGGAAGTCAGGGCACTTCCGGCTTCAGGAGGGCGGAAAGCCGTTCCCGGGCGGCTTCGGGGGATTCGTCGTCCGGGACGTGGATAAAAGGCAGAAACCGGACGCGCACCACGGAAAAGGGTTTGGGAATGAAAAATTGATCCCACGACTTGAGCCGCCAGAACTTCGCATACTCCACCGTGATGGGAACGATGGGCACGGCGCAAAGGCGCGCCAACTGCACCACGCCGGGCTGCATGTCGTAAAGCGGGCCTCGCGGGCCGTCCGGAGTGATGCCGATGTAATAATTCCGGCGCAGGAGGCGGCGGCATTCGATCATGGCCTGGGCGCCCCGCCGGGAAGAGGACCCCCGCACGGACTCGAGACCGAATTGCCGCATCACCGCTGCCAGCACCGCGCCATCCCGGCTGGCACTGGTGAGGACGGCGGCCTGACGGAATTTCCGGGTGTAGCGCGAATACAGACTGGGCACGATCAGCATCCGGTTGTGCCAGAACATCCAGATCAATCCATGGAGGGGGGGATTGCTCAGGAGCCCGGAATCGTCGGTGATGCGGACCCGGAGCGTTTTGGTGAGGAGCCGGATCAGGTTGCCGATCAGGAAGCCCATCACGCGCGGTTTGAACGCGGTGTCGGACTTGGCTTCGGCGGGTTTCAGCATGAAGGGCAGGGGAGGAGGGATTCAGTCAGGGAGGATCACAGCCAGCCGCTGGTTTTCAGCGATTGGGTGAGCCGCATCTGCCGGTCCAACTGGGTGGCATAGAGTCCCTTCAGCCCAGCATCCGGCAGGGCGCGGGTGGATTCATCCAGGGAAACCAGCCGGTCGGCCAGGCCGCCGAGGGTGACGCTGGAATCGGCTTCATGCTGCACCACGTAGGCGGCCTGGAGAGCGGCCCCCAGTCCGGCGCCTTCGGCAGTGGCCAGGCTGACCACGGGCACGCCAAAGACATCGGCCACCACCTGACGCCAGCCGGCACTGCGGCTGCCGCCCCCAGTGAGGCGGATTTCCGTGGGCGAGACGCCGAGGGATTCAAAACGTTTCATGCCATAGGCCAATCCAATGGTGACGCCTTCGATCGCCGCCCGCACAAGGTGGGCCGGGGTGAGGTTGTCGGTGCGGAGTCCGTGCAGCACGCCGCTGCCATCCGGGAGGTTGGGGGTGCGCTCGCCATTCAGATAGGGCAGGAAGGTCAGGCCATCGGCACCGGCCGGGGCGGACTTCAGCTGCGCCTCCAGCTGGGCATGGTCATAACCAAACATGCCGCGCATGGCTTCGGTGAGGACGGTCACATTCATGGTGCACACCAGCGGCATCCATTGGTCGGCGCTGTCACAGAAAGCGGCGACTTCGCCCTGGGGGTCGATCACCGGCTGGTCCGCACAGGCAAAAAGAGTGCCGGAAGTGCCGAGCGACACCGTGACCACGCCGGGCCGCACGTTGCCGGTGCCGATGGCGCCCATCATGTTATCGCCGCCGCCGGCGCTGACGATCACGCCGGGGGCCAGTCCCCAGCGGGCGCGCAGCTCCTCCCGCAGGATGCCGTGGGCCGCGAGCGAGGAACCCAGTGGAGGCAGCATGCCGTGCAGGCGGGGATCGATCACGTCGATCAGGCCGCGATGCCATTCCCGGGTCCTGACGTTGAGCAGGCCGGTGCCGGAGGCATCGCCGAATTCCATACGTTTCACCCCGGTCAGGTGGAAGTTGAGATAGTCATGCGGCAGCAGCACCGAGGTGGTGCGGGCAAAGTTTTCCGGTTCGTGCCGTTTCAGCCAGAGGATTTTCGGGGCGGTAAAGCCGGGGGGGATGGCATTTCCCGCTTCCGCAATCAAACCGGCCGGGCCACCGAAAGCCTCCGCCAGCAGGCCGCATTCGGTGGTGGTGGAGGTATCGCACCAGAGCTTGGCGGGGCGCACTACTTCATCCATGGCATCCAGGACCACCAAGCCATGCTGCTGGCCGCTCACACCGATCCCGCGGATTTCCTTCCGGCGGTCGCCCAGTTGGGCGAGGCAGGACTCGATGGTGAGGTCCACTGCCCGCGTCCAATCGTGAGGATCCTGCTCCATGTGGCCGGGCGGCAGGCCTTCGAGGCATTCGTATTTTTCCGAGGCGTGGGCCACGATGGCGCCGGTTTCAAAATCGAGCACCACGGCTTTGGTGCTTTGGGTGCCACTGTCGAGTCCGATGAATAACATAGTTTGGAATTACGGGTTGAAAGAAAAATGGACGGGGGAAAGGGAGGGCGGCTCAGCCGGGAGGCAGGGCATTCAAACCGGGAAAGAGCACGGCTTCGATCTGAACGCACAGGATGTGCAGCAGGACCTGATGGGCTTCCTGGATATGCATCGTCGCCGGGGCCGGTACAATAAGCGCAATGTCGGCGAGGGCTGCCGCGGCCCCGCCATCCCGGCCCAGCAGGGCAATGGTGCGAACGCTTTTTTCCCGCGCGGCTTCAAAGGCCCGCAGGACGTTGGGGGAGTTGCCGCTGGTGGTGAAGGCCACCAGGACATCGCCTTCCTGGCCGAGGCCGGTCACCTGCCGGGCAAAAACTTCCCTGAACTGGTAATCATTGGCCGTGGCCGTGAGAAACGAGGCATCCCCGGACAGATTCAGGGCGGGCAGGGCCCGGCGGTCCTTGTCGAGGCGGCAGAGCAGTTCGGTCGCGAGGTGGGCACTTTCCGCGGCGCTGCCGCCATTGCCGCAGCACAGGACTTTTTTTCCGGACGCCAAGGCTTCCGCCATGGCTGTGGAGGCGGCGGCGACGCGCTCCTCCAAGGCCCGGAGGCTGGAGATGGCGGCCAGACTTTGATCGATCAGGTGATGAAACGGAAGTGATCCCATCGTTGAAAATAGGACGCACATCCCAGCCCACAAACGCAAAAGCGCCCCGTGGGTGCCAGAACAGGGCAAACGCACTTAATCCCCCGGGCACTGGGAAGTCCAATCCCGCCAGTACCTGTGATTACGGAACCGCTTGGTTTTGCTGGTTTGCGGTAACCGCCGGCCTGCCCCCCTGCGCCCCCTTGCCCTTGATGGCCAAACCCTGCCCGGCAGCAGGAGCACTCCCCGTCCTGACAACCCCACGGGCACCCGCGCGCGCAATACGCATCTTCTGGTTGGCCGGCCGCGCCTCACCTTGAAGGTCTTCGGGAGGGGGGAAGCAGGTCCAAGCAGGGGCAAACAAGCTATTGGGCTGGTGTGAAGACGGTTATATTTCCACCAAAGGGACCCGCAGCGGCGGCTGAATGGGGGTGCACAAGGGTCCTCCCGGGTGATGAGGGAGGGGTTTGGCCGGGGTTTTGTGGGCAGCAGTGAAAACGATCGTCCCCCCTTGGGGTCAGCGGGCCGGTCAGTTTGCCTGCAGGCCCGGAGATGAAAGCTGGACAGGTCGCGGGATTCATGAATAACTCGCGGCTCACCCGACAGCCCATTTTCCCCACATGAAGTCTTCCCTCCTTGCCCTTACTCTGGTTTGCCTTGCCTCTTCCGCTTCCGCCGGGGACCGGTGGTTGGTTTATTTCGGTTGCTACACCAATGCCAAAACGGGCAGCAAGGGGATCCATCTGTCGACCTTTGACAGCGGCAAGGGCACGCTGAGCGATCCTGTGGTGGCGGCAGAAACCGGCAGCCCCAGTTTCCTGGCGCTGCATCCCAATGGGAAATATCTTTATGCGGTGGGCGAGATGGCTAGCGCGGGCGGCAAAGGAGGCGCGGTGAGTGCCTTTGCGGTGAACCGTCCGGACGGCACCCTGCGCCTGATCAATCAGGCGGATTCCGGCGGGAACGGTCCCTGCCATATTTCCCTGGATGCCACCGGGCACATGGCCATGGTGGCCAACTACGGGGGCGGCAGCGTGGCGTCCTATCAGATCAAGGCGGACGGTTCGCTGGCGGGGCCGGTCACGTTTGTGCAGCATGAAGGCTCCAGCGTGGACCCGCAGCGCCAGAAAGGCCCGCATGCCCACAGCTTCAACCGCAGTCCGGATAACCGGTATGCCTTCGCCTGTGATCTGGGGCTGGACAAGGTGATGACCTATAAAATCGACCCGGCCGCGGGCAGTTTCACGGCCAGCGGGTCGGTGGCGCTGCCGCCGGGGTCCGGTCCCCGGCACTTTGCCTTCCATCCCTCCGGCAAATTCGCCTTCGTGAATAACGAAATGCTGATGACGGTCTCGACCCTCAACTATGCCGCGGACACCGGCACCCTGACACTGGTGGATACCGTGTCCACCCTGCCGCCCGCGGATCAGGGGAAACCGGGATTAAGCACCGCAGAGACAGTGGCGCATCCGAATGGCAAGGTGGTGTATGTGTCCAACCGGACCCATGATACCATCGCGGTTTTTGCCTGTGATCCGGCCACGGGCAAGCTGAAGCTGATCCAGAATGCTCCTGCCGAGGGCCGTATCCCGCGGAATTTCAATCTCGATCCGACGGGCCAATGGATGATCGTGGCGCATCAGGACAGCAACACGGCGGTGGTGCTGAAGGTGGATCCGGAAACCGGAAAGCTCAGTTCCACCGGCACCAAAATCAACGTGGGCGGGGCGGTGTGTGTGCGGTTCCTCGCGGCGGATTGAGGCGGGCTGTGCGATTGACCGGACCGGCCGCGGGCACCACAGGCATGCCTCCCCGGGGTGGCCTGCCGCTGCCCGGGGGGCTTGACTGCTTCCCATGAAACCCATCCTCACCCTCGCCACCTGTCATACCCCGGAAGGCGTCCTGCTGGCCCTGATCAAACATGACCGGGATTATTTCCTGATGCTGGGCGGCGGGCAGCTCATGAGCACCGAGGCCTGCTCGTCCGAGCAAACCATGGCGGAACTGGCCTGCGCCAACATGCCGGCCAAGCCGCGGGTGCTGATCGGCGGGTTCGGGTTCGGCTTCACCTTGAAACGGGTGCTGGAGCTTTCCCCCGCCAATGCAGTGGTGGAGGTGGCGGAACTGCTGCCGGAGATCCTGGCGTGGAACCGTGAATTCATGCACGAGGTGAATGGCCACCTGATGGATGATCCCCGCGTGGCGGTCAAACTGCGGGATGTCTTCGATCTGATGGATGGCAATGAAGCCAATCGCTATCACGCCATCCTGCTGGATGTGGACAACAGTCCGGACCCGCTGGTGCAGAAAGGCAATGCCCGGCTCTACGCGCGGCCCGGACTGGCGAGAATCCGGGAATCGCTCCACCCGGGAGGACGCGTGGTCTTCTGGTCGGCCAACCGCGATGAAGCGTTTGCCAAGTCGCTGCGGCAGACCTTTTCCAAGGTGGAATGCATCTCCGCGAAATCCTATCCCAAGGCCAAGCGGTTCACCCACACGTTGTTTGTGGCGGACCGGGATTGAATCCAGGGGTCGGCATACTAACCGGTCATTCCGATGGGTTTCGATGCGTTGGCGAAGGTCTATGGCGGCATGGAGGCGTTATGCGCCGGGGGGCTGATGCAGCGGGTGCGCACCGCCCATCTGGCTGCCTGCCCGGACCAGGGCCGGGTGCTGCTGGCCGGGGAAGGGCATGGACGCACCCTGGCAGCACTGCGGAAATTGAAGCCCGGACTGGAGCTGACCTATCTGGACGCCAGTCCGGCCATGCAGCAGGCGGCGCGGCGTCATCTGGCCCGTCAGGGGCTGGAGGAGACCGGCATTACCTTCCATGCCGCGAATGCCCTGACGTTTTCTCCGGAGGAAACCCGGTATGAGGTGATCATCACCCCGTTTTTCCTCGACTGCTTCACGGAGGCGGAACTGAGGGTGCTGATCCCGCGGTTGGCTGCCCTGGCCGTTCCCGGGGCGCAGTGGCTGATCGCTGACTTCCAGCTCCCGGCCGCCGGGTGGAAACGCCGCCGGGCCCGGCTGATCCACGCGATGCTGCACGCGTTTTTCCGCAAGGCCGGGGGAATCTCGGCACGATCCTGGACAGATCCCTCACCGATCCTGAACAGTCTGGGGTGGCGTTTGGAGGCGCGTCACCAGTTCAGCCTGCAGCTGCTGCGGAGCGACCGGTGGGTTTGTTAACGCGGGGGAATCCGGCGCAAGGCCCAGCGGCAGTAGAGGAGGTGGCGGCTGGTCAGATTGCGATGGATCTTGCTGCCTTCGAGACCGGCAAATTCCCGGAACATGGCGCGTTGGGATTCCGGGATGAGTTGATCGATCATCTGTTGTTTCCGGCCATGGTCAGCAGTGAGGGCGGCGGCAACGTTTGCGGTCAGGTCTTCGGTTTCGACCACCTCCATGCCGGGCAGGGCGGCGAGTTGTTTTTCCAGGGCTGCCATCTCCGGGGCTTCCCGCAGGTCGGCATAGAGGAAACACCCGCCGGGGCGGAGAACGCGGGTGACTTCCGCAAAAAAGGCCGGCACGGAGCCATAACAATGGCTGCTTTCCACATTGATCACGGCATCGAAGGAGGCATCAGGAAAGGGAAGGGCTTCGGCATCGCCCACTTTGAATTCCAATGTCGGCAGATGGTGCCGGGCCTGGCAAAAGGCCACGGCCTGCGGCGAAAAATCCACTGCGGTGAGGTGGGCAGGTTCATGATAGCGGGTCACAAACGCCGCGCCGCCGCCGCGCCCGGCTCCGACTTCCAGCACTTCCTCGCCCGACAGACACCCCGGGCTGGCCACGCGATGATACAGCTGGGCACAGAACCGATCCGGCTCATCCTCCGGCTGAAGGGCGGGCGGGGTTTCCCCGGCGGGCCAGGAAAAGCCGTAGTTCATGAACGTCCACTGCCCGGAGTCCACCCGGCGGGCCCAGCGCTCATACCACCAGCGCCAGAGAGCCCTGCGGGCCCGGGGGGAGACTTCGCAGAGAAGGATCAGCAGTTTGGTCAGCATGGCGGAGGGTAGTCCGCGCCAGGGCGGATGCCACCCGCAAAGTGTCTCCTTCCTTTGCGGACCTTTATTGGCTTTGGGCTTGCTCCGGCATGGGACATTGGGCGCAGTTGGAGTCGTCGGCGAGGCAGAAGTCTTCGTAGATCTGGAGGAGAGCCTGTTGTTGCCAGAGCTTGCTGGTGAGCTTGGTGATATCCGGATGGCCGGCGAAGAGGCGGAGGGCGGCGCGGCGGGTCTTTTCGTTGTCGAGCGGCGCGGACAGTTTCTGATAGACAGGCCAGAGATCTTCGCGCTCCGGGATGAGGAGCGGGTAGCAGACGTTGGCGAGAATTTCGGTGAGGCGGTGGCGGCCGAGCAGGGCCATGGGTTTGGGAGCCGGGAGGGCCTGGAGGGTGTAATGCCGGTCCCAGTAGGGATGATGCAGGCCGGCGGCAAAAGTGAGGAGGGACTTTTCTGAGAAATGGTCAGGCTGGAGCAGGCGGCGCAGGGTGGGCCAGTGCTTTACCAGCAGATGCAGAGTGGCAATGCGGCGCTGCGGATGATTCAGAGGGCGGGTGCCGGTCAGATTCCACTTCAGCGGGAGGCGGGGTTGGCCGGGGGCGTAGGCATCGCGGTAGCGCCACCACTGGTCCCACAGGCGGCGCAGCCAGAGGCGGGTTTCGCTGTCGGCGTGATCAAAGGCCTGGCCGGTGAGGAAGCCGCTGGCGCCGAAGAGGAGGGCTTCGGCATCGTCCGGACGGGTGGTGAGCAAGCGGAGCGGGAGCCGCTGCGAAAGCACCGTGAGAGGGAGGCGGTTCCGGCTGTAGCCAAGAGCATCCGCCATGGCTTGGACGAGCATCTGATCCCGTCCATGGATTGCGGCGGTGCGATGCAGGCGGGCGGCTTTGCGCTCCAGCCGGTAGCGGGCGGCCGCTTCGAGAATGGTGAGGGTCTTTTCCGGTCCCAGTTGACGGAAGACCTGCAGGCAACGTCCGGGACGCGCGGGCGCGGGGGCCGGGGTATTAAAATCGCCGCCCGGCGTGGCGAGGTCCAATCTCACCTGAGGGACCAGCCGGTGCTCATCGGTGCGGGTGAACCATTCGCTGCCACTGCGGGCCCCGAGTTGGAGATGGAGGACGGTGTCGCGGTAGGCGGGATTGGTGCTGTGGCCGTGGTGGTCCCAATCGCGGGCATCGCGGTCCAGTTCGATGCTGCCGCGGCGCGTTTCTCCTGACAGGGTGATGACGCAGTCGCGGAAGTCCGGGCCGGCTCCATGATTCCACCAGCCGAAGTCGATCACGCTGACGGCTTCTCCGGCCACGGTGAGGAAATCGCGCCCGAAGTCCCCGGCGAACCATCGGCTTTGCCACGCCAGTTCGTCAGGTTCCCGCCCGGGCAGACGCTCCGGTTCGGCGAAGCAGGCCGGGGGGAAATGGCTGGCGAGAAAAGCCGGGTAGGCAGCTGCCGCAGGAGACAGGGTCACGGGGCAGGGCGGAGTTGCTGAAGCCAGGCGCGGGCGGCTTCGGTTTCCGGGGCCGTGGGGTAATCGGCGATGATCTTGTCGAGCAGTTTGATGGCCGGTTTGTTGGTGCCTTCGCGGCGGCGGGCATCCGCCTGTTGGAGCAGGATGCGGATTTTGTCAGGGACGGCGGAGTAATTCTGCAGGGCCAGCTTGAACCACTCGTTGGCCTCCAGTTCCGGAGTATCGGTGCCGGCCTGGGAATGGAGGGCCATGAATTCGAAAATGGGGCCGCTCTTCAGGGAGGTGCCGGCCAGTTTCAGGTTTTTCATCAGGGCCTCATTGGCCGGACCTTCCTTGCCCCAGCGGGCGAGGGCGAGCCGCAGCGCTTTGTAGTCAGGGTCGACGGTTTTATCCACCTTTTCCGGAGTGGGGGGAAAGGGGCGGTAAAGCGGGTCGCCCAGCACCACATTCATCCACGACAGCGTCTGGGTGGCACCCCATGCGGCTTCGGCAAGGGTGCGGCCGGCGAGCAGGCCGTCGGTGAATTTATCGAGCTGGGTGGTGAGTTGCAGATAGGGTTCCCAGGCATTGCCGAGGACCCCGCAGGCTCCTTTGGCAAGGAGCGGGCCGCACCAGTATTCCTTGGTGCTACGGAGGGTGGTGGCGCTGAACGAGTGGATATGGCAGGCGACGGCGCCGCGGCGGAATTTGAATTTGGGATTCAGGAAAGGGCCGTCCGCAGTTTGCACATACCAGCCCAGATAGTAGGCGGCATCGGTCATGGGGAAATTGATGGGCAGGGTGGAGGCGAGGGAGTCCACCATCACGGGGATGCCCTTCAATTCGAGGGAGCGCGCCGAGGCCAGCAACCAGTCCTCACCGATTTTATAACCGGGTTCGTTTTTGAGCGCGAGGTCGATGTAGGCCTTGCCGTAAAGGCCGGTGGCCTCGGTGGCGAGGGCGTCATCGATCAGGCGGCGCGCAGTGGCCTGGTCCGGGCCGTCGATCCGGCCGACCAGAAACATGGGCGTGATGGGCAGGAGGTAAAAGGGTTCGGGCCGGCCGAAATAGGGGTTTTGCAGCGGACCGGCGATCGGCTTGTCCAGCAGTCCGGCGATGGCCAATTCCGAATCCACACTGGCGGCATTGTTCTGGCCCTGGGCGGGGGCCGGGGCTCCCGGGAGGGTTTCCTCGGTGATTCTCAGAGGCAGGCCGCGGATGAGGGTAAGCACCCGGATGGTGGTCTGGATCGCGATATTGCCCTGATTCGGCACGTTGCCGGTCTTCCACCAGCCCCGCTCAATAAAGGCCGCCCGGAGGGGCGATTCGATGGTTTTTTGGAATTCGGCGCGGGTGATGGTTTCCTCCAGGCTGGTTTTCAGCCCCAGGAGGTTGGAGGCGGGGATGCCGCGTTTGGTGGCGTAGTATTCCGCGAGGGTTTTGGATTCGGGGTCGACCGCATTATAGATGATGGCCGTGGCCGGCCGGTAGTCGAGGCCATTGACCTGCTGGGCGCCGAGAGGGGCGGTCAGCGGGAAGGCGGCGAGACAAAACGTCAGGAGGGAAAAGAACTTCACACCGCTAGTCTGACACAGGTTTTTGAGTCGGCATCGGGAAAAGGAGGAGTTCATGGACGTTCCCGGCTCCGCGTGAAAAGCGCCTTCCGTGGGGAAGAGTGGGGCCGTTTGTAACTGGAAATTTTTGTCCGAGGTCAGATCAGGACTCCGCAAAATAGGTATCGGCGTGATCGTAGGGCGGAGCGCAGCAGCAAAGGAAGCGCAGGGTCGAGGGGGCGGTGGCGGTGATTTGGTGCCAGGCTCCGGGGGGAATCATGATGGCATCGCCGGGGACCACGGTCCGGGATTCGCCGTCGATTTCCATGAGGCCGGTGCCTTCGAGGAGGAAGTAGAGTTCCTCGCTGATTTTATGAAAATGCCGTTCCGTGCTGCCGCCGGGGGGCAGGGTGGCCTCGGCGAGGGATTGCATCCGGACGGGGGCGTTGGTGCGGTCCAGGATGCTGCGGATGGTGGAGCCGTCCTTGGTGGTGAAGGGGGCCTGGGCAGCGAGGTTTTGGAGAGTCATGGGGGCAGGCAGGGAGAGAAGGGCGGAATTCGGCTGGAAGATGGGGCCATCCGCCGCGAGGGGCAAAAGAAAACCGGCCCGCAGGCATGCTGCGGACCGGTTGGTTTGGGGGTGAAAGGACGGGAATCAGGCCTGGGCGGCTTGATCGACCACGATGACGCGGACCGGGATCGAGGCGAGGGTGTTGCCGCCGACGCTGACTTCAAAGGCGTAGGTGCCGGCTTCCTTGAACTGGAGGGGCTGGAAGTTCAGGATCATGTTCCGGGTGATGAACTCGGTGCCTTCCGGAATGGCGATGTCGATGGCGGCCTCAAGGGGCTGCATGCTGTTGTTGCCGTCCGCATCGATGAGGCGGATGGAGAGGGTGTGGCTGCCGGCGTCCTGTTCCCGGAAGCAGATGCGCAGGGCGAGGGCGGCCTGCGGATGCACGATAGGGACGGCGCGGGAGCCGATAGTGTCGAAAGTGCCGAGGACACACAACTTGGAGTTGTAGTCCATGGCGGAGTCACAAAGGGTTGCTACTTGGATTTCCATAGGGGCGCGAAGATAGCGGTCCGGGCGGGATTGCAAAGCCTTTTCCGCAGCGGTTTTTGGGGGTCAGGCGGGCACGGGAACCGGGGTGGATTCGAAGACAATCGCGCCATTCTGGAGGCGGCCGGTGACCTGGTCGCCGTCCTTGAAGTCTCCTTCGAGGATGCGGAGACTGAGGGGATCGAGCAGTTGCCGCTGGATGGCACGCTTCAAGGGGCGGGCTCCATAGACCGGATCGTAACCCTGGTCGGCCACATGGCGCAGCGCTTCATCCGTGAGGGTGAGGTGCAGGTTTTGTTTTTCCAGCCGGGTCAGCACCCTCTGGAGCTGGATGCGGACGATGTCGCTGAGGTCGCTGTCGCTCAGGCGGTCGAAGATGATGGTCTCATCAATCCGGTTGAGGAACTCGGGACGGAAGTGCGCGCGGAGGGCTTCGAGGACGCGGGCTTCGCGCTGCTCCTTGTTATCGACATCCATGATGTACTGGCTGCCGATGTTGGAGGTCATGATGAGCACGGTGTTCTTGAAGTCCACAGTGCGGCCCTGGCCGTCGGTGATGCGGCCGTCATCCAGCACTTGGAGGAGCACGTTGAAGACGTCCGGGTGGGCTTTTTCCACTTCATCGAACAGCACCACGCTATAAGGGCGGCGGCGCACGGATTCGCTGAGCTGGCCGCCTTCCTCGTATCCGACGTAGCCGGGAGGCGCGCCGATCAGGCGGGAGACGGCGTGCTTCTCCATGTATTCGCTCATGTCGATGCGGGTCATGGCGTTTTCGTCATCGAAGAGGAATTCGGCGAGGGCTTTGGACAGCTCGGTTTTGCCGACGCCCGTGGGGCCGAGGAAGAGGAACGATCCAATCGGGCGGTTTTCATCCTGGAGGCCGGCCCGGGCCCGGCGCACCGCGTGGGAGACGGCGGTGATGGCATCGCGTTGGCCAATCACGCGTTCGCCGAGGCGCTCCTCCATGTGGACCAGTTTGGCGCGCTCGCCTTCCTGGAGGCGGCTGACGGGAATGCCGGTCCATGAAGCGACGATGCGGGCGATGTCCTCGGGGGTGACTTCCTCCCGCAGCAGCGATCCTTCCGCCTTGTGAGGACGGCCCGCGGCATCGTCGGCGGCGAGCTGGGTTTCGAGATTGGGGATGAGGCCGTATTGGATTTCACCGGCGCGGGAGAAATCGCCACGGCGCTGGGCCTGTTCCAGTTCGGTCCGCAGGTGATCGATCTCTTCCTTGATCTTCCGGCCGGCCTGGACGCCTTCTTTTTCCTTGAGCCATTGGGCTTTCAGACCGCGGCTGGTTTCCTTCAGGTTGGCCATGTGTTTTTCCAGCTTGGCGAGGCGGTCAATGCTGGCGGCGTCCTTTTCCTTTTTGATCACCAGACGCTCCATTTCGAGCTGCATGATCTCCCGTTCGATCACGTCGATTTCCGTCGGCATGGAATCGAGCTCGATCTTGATGCGGCTGGCGGCTTCATCCACAAGGTCAATCGCCTTGTCAGGGAGGAAGCGGTCGGTGATGTAGCGGTTGGAGAGGGTGGCGGCGGCGATGAGGGCGCTGTCCTGGATGCGGACGCCGTGGTGGACTTCATAACGTTCCTTGAGGCCGCGCAGGATACCGATGGTGTCCTCCACGCTGGGTTCGCCAACGGTGACGGGTTGGAAGCGGCGTTCGAGGGCAGGGTCCTTCTCGATATACTTGCGGTACTCGTCGAGCGTGGTGGCGCCGATGCAACGCAGTTCGCCGCGGGCGAGTTGGGGTTTCAACAAATTCCCGGCATCCATGGCGCCTTCGCTTTTGCCGGCGCCGACGATGGTGTGGAGTTCATCGATGAAAAGGATGATCTGACCGTTGCTGGAGGTCACTTCCTTGATGAAAGCCTTGAGGCGTTCCTCGAACTCCCCGCGGTATTTGGCACCCGCCATCATGCCGCCGAGGTCCATGCTGATGAGTCGTTTGCCTTTGAGGGAATCCGGCACATCACCGGCCACGATGCGGCGGGCGAGGCCTTCCGCGATGGCGGTCTTGCCCACCCCGGGTTCGCCGATGAGGACCGGGTTGTTTTTGCTGCGGCGACTCAGCACCTGCATGATGCGGCGGATCTCATCATCGCGGCCAATCACGGGGTCGATCTTCCCGGCGCGGGCGCGGGCGGTGAGGTCGGTACCGTATTTTTCGAGGGTCTGGTATTTGCCTTCCGGATCCTGATCAGTCACGTGCTGGGCTCCCCGCACGGCGGTGAGAGCCTCGCGGGCGGCGGCGTGGGTGAGGTTCTGGGCCTTGAAGATAGCAGCGAGTTCCCCGGGTTTTTTGAACAGGCCCAGCAGGAAGTGTTCGACGCTGAGGTAGTCATCTTTGAGGGATTTTTGTTCGTCCTCGGCGGCCGTGAGGGCGACGCGCAGGTCATTGGAGCCGGACAGGCTGGTGCTGCCGCTGACACTGGGCTGGCGGGAGAGAAATTGATCGAGGGCGCTCTTCAACCCATCCGGGGAGCCGCCCATTTTCTCGATGATGGGTTTGGCCAGACCGCCCTCCTGTTCGAGCAGGGCGCTGAGGACATGAGCGGGACGCAATTCAGGATGACCCAGGCGGGTGGCGGTGGACTGGGCAGAGGACAGGGCCTCCTGCATCTTCAGGGTCATTTTTTCTGGATTCATAAGGGCAGGTTCAGGATGGAGTTCTTAACCTTCCCTGCATAAATCGAACCTTTCGCTTCAGGATCCGTGGAGCGTTGACAGCCAAGGGCTTAGTCGAATTTCCAAAACCCCGGGATGAGTCAGGATGGCTGGCCGTGCGCATCTTGGCGCAGCAGAACGGCCAGGGTGACGCGGTCTGTAATCAGGACGCAGGGCCGGAAACCGGACGGCGGCCGCTCAGCGCGCGGTAGAGGGTCAGGTCATCGGCGGCATCCAGTCCGCCGCCAGCCGGCAGTCCCTGGGCGAGCCTTGTGACGATAACGTCCGGAAAATCCTTCCCGATGGCGTGGGCGAGGTAGTTGGCGGTGGCCTCGCCCTCCACATCCGAGCCGGTGGCGAGGATGATCTCGCGCACCGGACCGCCGCGCAGGCGCTGCAGGAGCGCGGCAATGCGGAGGTCTTCCGGGCCGATGTTGTCGAGCGGGCTGAGGCGGCCGTGGAGGGAGTGATAGTGGCCCTTGAAGGCGCCGGTGCGTTCGAGGGGAAGGATGTCGGTCGCCTGTTCAATGACGCAGATCACCGCAAGATCGCGGGCGGGATTGTCGCAGAGGACACAGCCGGCGGCGAGGCTGGCGAAGAAGCCGCAGGACGGGCACAATTGAATGCCGGCGCTGGCGGCCGTGAGGGCCCGGGCGAGGTCGGCAGAGGGTGACTGGGGCGAGCGGAGCAGCCAGAGGGCGATGCGTTCGGCGCTGCGCGGGCCGATGCCGGGGAGGCGTTTAAGATGGGCGATGAGGTGCCGGAGTTCCTCTGGATAATCAACTTTGATCACGGACGGCGGGGGAGTTTCCGGGCTGGCTTGCCTTGACGGCGGGGCACCGCCAAGGAGGCGGAGGCTGCCGGGGGTGGCGTCAGGACGTCGGTGGGTGCAGAGCTGGCGGGAGCAGGTGGCACGGCATGGCCCGATCCCGCAGACGAAGCGGCATCGCGCTGGGATTGATCGGTGGCAAGGGAGACAAAATAATCGAGCACCGGGTCCGGGACGGACAGGCCTTCCCGGGCATCCGCGAAGCGGCCGAGGGCGTCTTCCGTGTGGCCGGCCCGGAGCAGCATGATGGCATCGCGGAAGGCATTGCGGCGGGCGAGGGCTTCCAGAGACAAGCTGCCGGTAGTGCCGAGGAGTTGGAAAATCTCCACGGCGGCACCATCTGGAGGATTGACGAATTCCAAGGGGCGGTCTTCAATCCGGTCGGCGGCAAAGTGGGTGGCGGCGTCAGTGAGGAGACGCACTTCGTAGTTGGCCGTTTCGGCAGCCAGCCACCGGCTGAGCTCCACGGCTTCGCCGAGAACGGTGTAGGTCTGGCCGATCAAACCGGCAGTGAGCTTGCCTGTGGCCAGACCGATCCCGCAGGCCGGGGCATGGGGGGTGGTTCCGGCAACTCCGCGCATGGCATCGTCGAGGGCCAAAGCTGCGGCCACGGCTTCATCTGCGGGGGAAGCGCCGGGCAGGGGCAAGCCGAAGAAGGCCCGCACTCCGGAAGACTCGGTGGGGTCCAGACAAGCCCCTTGGGCGAGCAGAACTTCTGCGGCCTGGGTGCGGAAGGTGGCATAGAGTTTCAGAAACTCGCGGGCCGGCAAGGCTTCGCGCAGCGCACTCTCATTGAGCAGCCGGCAGGTGATCACGGTGGCTTCCCGTTGGTCAGGCCGGAGAAAGCGGTCATCCCGGGTGGCCTGCAAACGATCGAAGACCGGGGGGGCGACCCGTCCTTTGAACCATGTGCCTGGCCCGGTGGCTGCCGGCTTGAGCCAAGCGGCCAGGCCACCGGCTCCGGCGAGCGACAACAGGGACGGCAAGGGTTCCCAAGAGATGTTATATAAAGCGAGGATGATGGATTGGGAAAGTGTCAGGCAGGCGGCTGCGGCCAGCAATCCCGCCACCCGGCGTGCCGGAGCGATCGTGGCTCCTGCCCAGGTGGCAGCCAAACCGATGCCCAGGGCCGCGGCAAAGGCGGCTGGCTGGCCCGTGGCCCGGACCGGGTTTTCAGGAAGATAACTCCATAACGTGGAACCTATGGGCGTGCCAAGTGGCAGCAGGACCAGACTGGCTGCGCCCAAGGCGAACACCACCCCTCCAACCCATGCCAAGGGGGCCCCATGAACGGGAGCGGGTGGGGAATCGGGGGCAGGCGGCATGGAACGGGAGAAAGCTTTAAGATGGGATAAAACCGGCTGAACGTCAAGAAGTGGTCTCTGTAAGGACGCTCGCTTTTTCTGAACGCCGCATGATGGGGAAATCCCCGGAAAACGGCAGAAGCCGCCTTGGGAGAGTCAGGATCAGGGCTCCTGGAGCGCCCAGCGCATCCTGAAACCTGGGTGTTCTCGTGCCAGCTCTCGGCCCGCGACGACTCCGTAGGTTTTTAAGCCGCTGCACATGGCGAAAGCCACCAGCAACTCCCGGCGGCGGTAGTATTCGTCCGAGTCCGCGGCCCGCTCCAGCACCCGTTCTGCCAGGGCGGCGAGGGACGCGGGAGTCCAATCCGGAAAGGCCAGGGTGATTTCCGGCCCGGAAGCGGGTTTCAATCTCAATCCATCCGCAGTCCCGCCAATCAGCCCGCGCCATGACGGTCCCTGCGGCCGGTCGAGCGTGCCTTCGATCGGCGTGGCCAGATCATTGGCCAGCACATCCAGGAAGGAGTCGGCATTTTCCCACCACCTCAGACGGTCAGCGGCCATTTCCTTCCCTCCCGTGGAGAAGGGTTTGTACTGCCTGAGCCGGGCCGCGGCCTGGCCGAAGGCAAGCTTGGCACCCAAGGGGGCCAATTCCGCCTCGATCCGCCTCAATTCCGCGAGTTCCCCGGTGGTTTTGCTCTCCATCGCGGCGGCCTCCGCTGCATTGCGGGCCGCGGTCATCTGTTCAATGGCAGCGGCGATGTCTTCCAATCGCCTGCCGGCCGCGTCGCGGGCGGCGCCGGGAAGGGTCAGCCCCGCTACCAACCCGCGGGCGCGGGTCAATTGGGCGGTGGCGGCTTCCGGGGTGATGTCCCCGAGCGGCAGGGCAGGGAGCGCATCGATGATCTTCACCTCATCCAGATAGGGCTGGGCGAGTTTTTTATAACGGTCCACCCAGGCGGCAGAGCGGGGCGGGTTGGAAGTTTCAAAGGCGCGCAGAAAAGTGGCCGCTCCTGCGAGGTCGCCGAGGTGCCAGTTTTTCAATCCCGCCGCCAGCAGCCCAATGGCCTGGGCCGTGTCCGGCGGGCAGTCGGCGGTGTGGGCTGGAGCGACCGGTTCGTCGTTCTCCCCCGCGGCGGCACTGCGCAAAAAGAAGGTGGCGGCAGGCAGTTCGGCGGCGGCATCGGAGTAGGTCCCGGCGGCGCGGATGGCGGCAAATTCCGCCCGGGCCGCCGCCACGTCGGCAGCAAAGAGGGCCGCCAGTCCGGCGTTGTAGCGGGCCCAGTTCAGGGTTGGCTGCCGGATGGCAGGGTCAGTGGAGAGGGCTTTGAATTGTTGGCGGGCACTGGCGTAGTTCCCTGCCCAGAGGGTCTCGCGGGCGGCGATGAATTTGGAGGAAACGGTGGTGTCGCCTCCCACGGTCGGATCGGTATCTGCCAGAAGGCCACCGCCGTTCTTCCCATCCTCCCGGGCGGAGCGGAGGCTGGACCATTTCCACAGCCCCGCGCCTGCCAGGGCCACGGCGGCGGCGATGCCGGCCCATTGGGCGGGCGTCAGCCCCTGTTGACCGGGCCAGGTGGCCCCCCGGCCTCCGCGCTTCAGCCGCCGCCGGGCGTAGCGGAGGTGATCCAGGAATTCATCATAACTGCTATACCGGTCTGCGGGCTTGCGGCGCAGGGTGCGGGTCAGCATCGCCACCGTTTCGGCGGACAGGACGGTAATGGCCTCCTTCAGGTCAGCGGGTTTGGCCTTCAGGGCCTTTAATTTTGAGAGGGAATTGCTGTCGGAATCGAACAGGGGTTTGCCCATCAGCGCATGGTAAAGGGTGGACCCCAGCGCGTAGATATCACTGCGGAAATCCTCCGGCTCCCCATACAAGGTTTCCGGCGGCACATAGTAGGGGGTGGCCCAGATTTCCGTGTCTTCCACCCCGTCGCGGGTGAAAACCGCGAGGCCGAAATCCACTATTTTCGGCGTTCCTTCGGCGGAGAGCAGGATGTTCCCGGGCTTGATGTCCCGGTGGATCAGGCCCGCCTCGTTGGCGGCCTTCAATCCCTGCACCACCTGCTCGGCGATCTCCAGCACCCAGGCTTCCGGCAGGCGGCCCTGCTTCTGGATTTTTTCATCCAGGCTGCCTCCCTCCACCAGTTCCATCGCAATGTAGAAATACCCCTGGTCCCGCCCCGCAGTGTAGACCTTGACCACATTGGGGTGGCTGATACTGGCCGTGATCTGCGCTTCGCGCTCAAATTGGCGCAGCCGCTTGTCGTCCTGACTCAATCCAGGATTCAGGATTTTCAGCGCAAGGTCCCTTCCCAGGGAGGCATCCCGCGCTCCGAAGACCCGGCTCATCCCGCCCATGCCGACTTCGCGCACAATTTGAAAATGATGGAATGCAGTGCGCACCCGCACCGTCGCCCCGCAGGCTGCGCAGACCACTTTGGCAAAGGGTTGCAGCGCCGACACGTCCATCCATGCCGAGCAGGCCGGGCAGGGTTCGGCGGCAGGCTGGGGGACGACAGGATCGGGCATCCCGCCGATTAGCCAATACCTGGGCTTGTTGCAACCCTCACCCGGCCCCGACCTCCAGATTTTTGGCGGCCCGTCCCTCCGTTGCTAACGGGTCAACTGCTCCCACAACTCCTCCCGCAGCACCGGCACCCGGTGCAGCATCTGGCGCAGGGAGGCAATCGGTGCCGTGCCCTCGTCGCCATGCACTCCCAGATCATGCGCCAGTTCCCGTTCAAAATGCAGCACCGCCTTCCGCGTAGGTTCGTGGGAGGTCAGATAGTCCAGGGCCCGCCGCAGCAGATCGTAGAGGCTCTCCACCGGCGTCTCCACCTCCGCCACCCCCTCCAGCAGCTTCACAAAATACGAGGCGCACAGCACCCTCAGGTAGCTGGCCTGCAGCCCAAGGCGGAAGTCGGTGACCTCCAGTTCCTTCAGGGTGTGCAGATCGGATTTCCGGGCCGGCAGCCATGCCAGCTCCGCGGTATAAAATAAATCCAGCTTGCCTGCATAGGGACTGCCGGGCCGCCGGGCGCCCTTGGCTACGGTGCGGATGAAGCCATGCTCCCGGGAGCACCAGTGGATGATCAGACTGGTTTCCGTCAGCAGCGACTTGCGGATCAGGATGGCGTGGGATTTTTCGATGCCCGCATCCTTGCACCTGCCGTCCGCCGTGCCAGCGGATTCCCTGCTGGAACGAAGGCGCTGGATTCCTTCCTTGCAGCGCCGGGATTCCAGGATTACGGACGCAGCCTCTATGGATCCTGTTAATAAATCCCTGACGATCGACCTCCAGGCGTTCGACCCGGCCGCGCTGAAAAGCCGGCTGACCGAACTCCGGAGGTATCTTTGACCTGCCTGCCCTTGAAGCCCGCTCCGCCGAGTTGGAAGCCAAAATGATGGCCCCCGATTTCTGGGACCGCCACAGCACCGCCCAGGCCGTCGTCGGCGAACGGGCCACCATTCAACGGAAACTGGAAACCTGGCGCGGGCTGGAAACCCGTCTCGCCGACTTCGAGGTCCTGCTCGAAATGGCCGCCGATGACAGCGATCCCTCGCTGCGGATCGAGGCCCATAACGAATTCCACGGCATCGGTCAGGCGCTCAGTGATTTCGAAATCGTCACCCTCATGTCCGGCTCCCTTGATGGAGCCAACGCCTTCCTCAACATCCATGCGGGAGCGGGCGGCACCGAATCCCAGGACTGGGCCGAGATGCTCTACCGCATGTTCAGCCGCTGGGCCGAGCGCAAGGGGATGGAAGCGGAATTGATGGATTTCACCGAAGGCGATGGGGCCGGTTACCGCTCCGTGACCATGAAAATCACCGGGCCCTACGCTTATGGTTATCTGCAGAACGAGCGTGGGGTGCACCGCCTCGTGCGCATCTCGCCGTTTGACAGCCAGAGCCGCCGCCACACGTCGTTTTGCAGCGTGGATGTGGTCCCGGAAGTGGAGGACGACGGGGAGATTGTGATCAAGGATGGCGACCTGAAACGCGATACCTACCGTTCCGGCGGCAAGGGCGGGCAGAACGTCAACAAGGTGGAAACGGCCGTGCGGCTGACCCACATCCCCACCGGCATTATTGTGGCCTGTCAGGTGAACCGCACCCAGGGGAAAAATACGGAAATGGCGATGAATATGCTGCGCGCCAAACTCTATCAAATGCAGCAGGACGCCAAGCGCCGCGAGGGCGACCGCATCTACAGCGAGAAGGGGGAAATCGCCTGGGGCAGCCAGATCCGGTCCTATGTCTTCCAGCCCTATCAGTTGATCAAGGATCACCGCACCGGCCATAGCACCGGCACCGTCTCCGCGGTGATGGATGGCGATCTCGATCCCTTTATTGAAGCCAAGCTGCGAGGTAAAACCGCTGCCGGGACGGATGACGACCTGCCCTAGGAAAGCCGGGCCGGGGGGATGCCCAAGCGTTCCCCCTGTAACCTATTTGGAATCCTAACCCGACTGGGCGCGGATGCCGGACACGGCTGAGAAGATGGAGGAGACGATGCAGTAGGCAATCAGGGTGACGACGACCGCGAGGAAGATGATGATGACCGGTGAGACCATGGCGGTCAGCCGTTTGATCCGGCCATCCAGTTCCTTGTCGTAACGGCCGGCGGCTTTTTGCAGGGCGCGGGCGAGGTGGCCGGTCTGTTCCCCGACGCCGATGATATCCGTCATGAGCGGTTGGAAATCGCCGGCGCGCACGAGGGCGGTGGAGAGGGGATCACCGGCGGAGACGGCGTCGATGGCGCTGGCAAGCCGTTGCCGGAAAAAGGAGTTGGAGGTGCCAGTGACAAGGAGTTTCAAGGCCGAGAGCAGCGGAACGCCATTGGTGAGGAGATTGCCCAGAGCCTGGGTGAAGGAAGCATAAAACCGGGTTTCGAGAATGGGCCCGAGCAGCGGAATATGGAGCTTGGCCCGGTCCCACCAATGGCGGCCGGCGCTGGTGGCGATGGCCGCGCGGAAGGCGATGAGGGCTCCCGCTCCGCCCAGCAGCATCGTCCACAGGTGTTGGGTGCAGAAGTGGCTGAAGTCCAGCAACAGCCGGGTGACAGCGGGCAATTGCTGCCCGGTTTTGGAGAGGAGATCGGTCAGCTGAGGGACGAGGAACAAGGTAAAAACCGCCATCAGCAAGGCACAGGCTCCGGCCATGAAGGCGGGATAGACCATGGCGGAGGTAAAGCGGCGCTGCAGGTCCTGCAGCTGGGTCATGCTTTGCGCCATGCGGCTGAGCACGCCCCCCAGGGAGCCGGAGGCTTCACCAGCAGCGACGAGGGAGGTGAAAAGATCGTCGAAGCTGGACGATGCCAGCCGGAAGGAGGCTGAGAGGGTTTGGCCCTCGCTGAGATGCTGGCGGGAGAGCACGCTGACACGCCGGATGGCCGGATCCTGCTGCTTCTCGGCCATCACCGTCAGGGCCTGCTGCACGGGCAGGCCGGCGTCAAGCAGGTCGGCCAGTTCGCTGGTGAAATAGATCAGACGGGTGCGGTTCAGCCGGGGGGCTCCGGCGCTGGCGGTGCCGGCCGCAGGGGCGCCGCTGCGGGCGGCTTCCTGCAGATTGAGGGGCGCGAGCTGACGGGCCTCCAATTGCCGGTAGGCCTCGGCCCGGGTGGTGGCTTCGAGGGTGCCGCTGACTTTGCCGCCGGCGGCGGCGAGCGCTTGATAGGTGAACTGCGGCATGGGGCGGGGAGATGTCAGGGCTGGGTGGACTCGTGCGTGGCGGAGGTGACGGCGATCACTTCTTCGAGCGTGGTATCGCCGGCGATGACCTTCTGCCACGCACTTTCACGCATGGGAATCATGCCCTCCTCTGCGGCCTTGGCGCGGAGCGCGGCGACGGAGGCGCGGCTGGCGATGAGATCCTGCATGGAATTGGTGATCGTGCAGACTTCCACAATGGCCATGCGCCCGCGGTAGCCGGTGCCGCGGCATTCCCGGCAGCCGACCGCCGTCAGGATATGGTGCTTCTCCGCGACCGGGAAGCCAAGGGTGCGGAGGTAGCCATCGTGGTGCTGGTGTTCTTCCGCCGGTTTGCGGCAGTGCGGACAAAGCCGGCGCACAAGGCGCTGGGCGAGAAAGGCGCGTACCGAGGAAGCGATCAGAAACGGCTCAATCCCCATGTCCAACAGACGGGAGATGCCTCCCACGGCGTCATTGGTGTGCAGGGTGCTGAAAACCAGGTGACCGGTGAGGGCGCCGCGGATCGCGATTTCCGTGGTCTCCAAATCGCGCATTTCCCCTACCATGATCACATTGGGATCGCCCCGCAGGATACTGCGCAGGCCGGCGGCAAAGGTAAGGTCAATCTCAGGCTTCACCGCAATCTGGACCACCCCGTCGAGTTTGTTTTCCACCGGGTCTTCAATGGTGACAATGCGGCGGTCCTTGGTATTCAGTTCCCGGAGGAAGGTGTAGAGGGTGCTGGATTTTCCGCAGCCGGTGGGGCCGGTCACGAGAATGATGCCGTTAGGCAGGGCCAGCAGTTCACGGATGCGGGCTTCGAGGGCGGGACCCATGCCCAGACCGCCGAGGTCGAGACGTTCCCGGCCCAGCAGGCGCAGGCTGACACTTTCGCCATTCACCGAGGGGATGGTGGCGATGCGCACATCGACCCGCTGGCCGTTGAGTTCGAGGTTGATGCGCCCATCCTGGGGCAGGCGTCGCTCGGCGATGTCGAGGTGGGCCATGATCTTGAGACGGGAAACGAGGGAATTCTGCAGCAGCCTGACATCCTGAGGCACTGCCACTTCGTGCAGGGCGCCGTCCACCCGGTAGCGGATGCGCACGTCATTTTCGAGGGGTTCAATGTGAATATCCGTGGCCCGCTCGCGGATGGCCTCACTGAAAATCTGATTGACGAAGCTCATGATGGTCGCCTCCTCATTGTCCTCCAGCACCGTGACCTCCTGACGCAGGGCATCGGTTTCGTTATGGCCGTTGCGGCCATCGATGAGGTCCTCAAAACGTTCCGCGCCCACCCCGTAACCTTGCCGCAGCGCCTCGATGATGCTGCTGCGGGTGGCCAGCCCCCAGGTGACATCCTGATCCACCACCTGGTTGATGGCCTGGCGGGCCTCGAGATCGAAGGGATCACAGGTCAGGATTTCGATTTGATTCTCCCTCGCCGGGCCGGGCAGGAGGCGGTGCCGCAGGGCAAAACGGGCTGGCATCCAAGAGTGGAGTTTCTGGCCGGGAGCCACTGGGGATTGTTCCGTGAAGGACATGCCGAGGGAGTCGGCCAGGGCACGGTAAAAGCCGGTTTCGTCGGCGACGCAGCCGGCGTCGAGGACGGTATCCAGCCAGCGCCCTCCCTGGGCGCCCGCGGTTTCCAGGGCGGTGGCGAGGGCCGCAGGATCAAGGCATCCGCTCAGCCGGGCGGCTGCCGTAATCAGATGTTCGACAGGCCGGTCGGCAGTCATGGGCACTGTGTTGAAAGGGTAAATGTTATCATTTGGCGGACGGCGGCGGAAGCGGGCGTTCAAAGGATGGGAGGGCCAGCGGGAGATCCGGGAAGACCACCGCGGCATCGGCTCCGACGCCGGTCCGTTGATCCTCGCCCTGACTGACGGCGGCGGCCTCCATTCCATCTTCCACCACCACGGGCTGGATGAAGATCAGCAGTTCCTTGCGGCTTTTGGCAAGTTTGGTGGACTTGAAGGCATGGCCCAGCACGGGAATGCGGCTGAGGATGGGAACGCCGGTGGTGGACTTCTCTTCGGTTTCGGTGATCAGTCCGCCCAGCACCACGGTGGAGCGGTTGGCTACGGTGACGGAGGTGAGGAGGCGCTCCGTACCGATGATCGGCACGCTGTTGTCGGAAATCTGCTGTTGCCCGACTACGGTGTCATTCACCTGGGCGATGGTGAGGCTGATCTCCTGGTTGCTGTTGATGAGAGGAATAACCTCCAGCTTCAGCACGACGTCCTGAAAGTCGATATTGGTGCGCACACTGTTGGAATTCGAGAGATCACTGACGCTGCTGGTGGGCACCGGAATGCGGCGGCCGGAAGTGATGACGGCTTTTTTGTTATTGGCGGCATAGATGGCTGGCCGGCTCAGGATGGTGAAGCGCTTGCTGGCTTCGAGCGCGTGGATGAACACATCCAGACTGTCGTCGATCCGTCCATAAACATTGAGGCCGCTCAAGGGATTCAGCGCGCCGTTGATAACGGGATTGCGCACGTCGGGGATGGCCCGGGCAAGGGAATCCCAATTGATCAGCGCGCCGGCCACATCGCCTTCCCCATCCCCCTTGAATTGCTTGAGGTAATTGACGCCGAATTCCACTCCGTCATCGAGGGAGAGTTGTCCGATGATCGTGGCCAGATAAACCTGGGGTGGTTTGTGGTCCAACCGTTCCAGGAGCCCGGTGATCTTCAGCAGGTCCTCAGGTGGGCCATAGGCGATGAGTTTGTTGGCCTGCACATCCGCCACAAGGCGGGTCTTGCCGATCAGGACGGAAAGGGGCGCGGAATTCTCCTCGGGAGCTGTAAGTTGATCCTCATACCCAGCCGGCGCGGTGGTGGCGCCTTCGCGTTGGGTCTGGCTGCGGCGGGGCCGGCCGGCGAGGGTGGCGGGGTCGCTGCTGGCGAGGGGCTGCCGCCGGGTCCGGACGACTTCGCCTCCTGCGAGGGTGCTGCTGCCGGTGCCATTGTCCTGGAGCACATCCACCAATACCGGCAGCACCTGATCCACGAAAACATACTGGAGGCGGCGCTCCAGCGGGACGGCCGCCTGGATGGGCTGGTCAAATTCCTTGATCAGCTTTTCAGCATAAAGATGGTCGGACTCATCGGCCACCAGCATGATACGGTTGAGCCGGTCGTCCGAGACCACACGTGCGGTGGGAAGGGACGGGGGACGTTTGGGAATCCGGGTTTCGTTGTCCCCGACGGTGTCCGTGGTCAGAGCCGGAGGGAGCTGCCTTTGGGTGAAAGTCGAAGTCAGGATCTGCCCCACCACCACTGCATCCGCATATTTCAGCAGGTAGAATTCCGTGCGCAGATGGGTCTGGTCCTGGGAAACGTCAAGCACCTCCACCACCCGCAGAATCTGGCGGATGTTATCGGCATTTTCCGTGATGAGCAGGCCGGGGGGGCTGATCACGGGGGTGAGGCGGCCGAATTTATTGAGGCCCAGATGGCTCCAGAGGGTGGTGGCGGTCTCGGAAGGATCGAGGTGTTTCAACTTCAGGAAATAGGAAGCCATGGTGTGGCCCTGGGGGAGTGCGTCCGGATCGAGGATCACGTCGAGGCCGCGGCTGAGGTTCGATTGTTCGGCGGTCTGGAGGGAAACCCTGACGCTTTTTCCACCGGGGGAATCGCTGAGGACGTAACCATTCAGCTGGAGGCTGGATTCAATCAGTTCCACGGCTTCGGCGGTGGTGACGGGCTTGGCCGTAACCAGGCTGATAGGCTTGCCATCGAAGATTCCGGAATCCTTGACGACCGCTTTTCCGGTGAGGAGTTCGTAGATTCCCAGGATATCACTGATTCCGTTATTGGGGAATTGGAGTTGGATGGTGCCTTCGTCCGGGGCCGGCGGAACCACTGCCTGGGCCCCCGCGGAAGCGGGCAGGATGGCGCTGGCGAGGCAGGCGCAGACGAGGGCGCGGGAAAGGCGGGGAAAAGAAATGTTCATGGTAAAGCGAAAGGTGGAAATAGTCAGGGTTTCTCCAGGGGCGCCGGGGTCGTGGGTACCGTTGGAGTTTCCGGGGCCGTGGGGCTTTCAGTGCCGGCCGCAGGCACGATGGCTTCGGCGAGGGATCTTTGGACGAAAGTGCGGCGGTCGCCATCGGCGGAGGCCGGGTAGGTTTCGAGAAACTCCGCGAAGGATTTCCGGAAGGTTTCCTGCCCGGCGGGGGGCAGGGCTTCGAAGCTTTTGGCGGCCCCGGGGTCCAGGCTGCGCAGCAGGGCTTCCACCACGATTTGTCCTTCGGGGCGTGAACCGGGCCTTGAAGTGTTGTCCAGTTTGGGAGGGGTGAGCCTTTCCGGGTCAAAGCGGACCGTCAACTCCTGCCCTGCCGCGGAAATGATGGCGGTGACGCTGCGGAGATCCGTGCTCTGGCTCAACTCCAGCAACTTCCACCCTTGGGCATTCGGGTTGTTTCCCACTACAAACGATTCGCGGGTGGACCGGTTCCACAAGGTGACCATCGGCCCGTCGGGCAGTACGGCCACTCCTGACAATACCATGGATTCCGACAGGCTCAGACTGCGGCGGAAGGGGGGGTGTTCCAGGAGTTGGGAAAAGTCGGCTGCGGTGACCGGTGAGGGGATGGCTCCTTCTTCGGCCGTGGCCCATCCCGCCCAGGGCAGGACGGCCGGCAGGATGAACCGCCGCGGCAGGCGGGCCGCCATGCGCAGGGATTGGGAGAACAGGGATTTCATGATGCGTGAAAGTGATGTCAGGATCCGGGCCGGAATGGAATGAGGGCTGGCAGGAGGGCTGGAGAAAAGAAATGTCAGGGCTGGTGAAGCCGGGCGACGGTGACAGTGGCGGAAAGCCGGGGTGGCTGGGAGGACCGGGGAATGATCTGGAGATACTTCACGACCTGCATTTTTTCGGGCGACTGCAGGCCGGCGAGCCAACGGAGCAGGGCACTGTCCGGACCGGTGATCTGGAGGGACACGGAAAGGTCGGTGCCATGTGGAGTGGTTTCGGGTTTCAGCAGGACAGGAGATTCGGCATTGAGGCCGCGTTCCCTCGCCGCCAAAAGAAGCTGCTCCAGAAACGTGCTGTGAGTTTCGCCCGGATTGTTGAGACGTGGCATGGTGGCGTCCAGCCAGGTCTTCCGTTCCTGCCAGAACGGAGCGTCGGCGGCCGCGGCCACGGCGGCATCCAGTTGGGGTTCCAGCGAGGCGATGCGGTCGCGGGCGGCGGTGGTGCGGGCCCGGTGATCACGCACCACCGAGCCGGCCCCGACCACCGCGAGAGCCAGGCAGCAAAGGGTGAGCAGGGATTTTTCAGAACGGGTGAGGGGGCGGATCATCGCATCTTTCCTTTGAGTTCAAACCTGGCGGTGCCGTCGTTTGCCAGGTTGGGTTCGGCCATGCTCCAGGCGCAAATTTTCAAGTCCTGGTCCGCGGTGACGGTGGTGAAATAGTGATAGGCCTCCCCGGCAGATTGCGCGGTGCCACTCACGGAAACGTCGGGACCGCGCGTTTCAAAACGGGTCAGCACAATGCTGTCATCGCCAAGGCAGCGCGTCAGATGATTGAGGTGGATCAGTGGATAACGCTTGGGTTCGAGCGCCATGCGCAGTGCCTGCCAGCGCTGCTGGGTGCCCCGCATCAGTTCGGTGCCGGCCCGGGCTTCGGCGGTGGCTCCGGACGAGGCGGTGACGGCCTCGCTGAGCCGGTTGGCTTCCGCCTCCAGTGCCAACAGCCGCCCATGCTGCTGCTGCCACCAAAACAAACCGGCCAGCGGCAAGGCGGCGATGGCAGCCCCGCGCAGCAGGCGCCCCCGGCGCCGTTGACGGTCGGCGCGGACCTCGGCGGGCTGCAGGCCCGGATCAAGGGAGCGGAAAACCGGGGCCGGCCGCGCTTTGAGCTCCACGGGCAGTCCGGCAATGGCTTCCACCTGCTGGCGGCTGGATTCAGTGAGGGGGGCACACCAGTCGATGCCGGTGATGCTGCCGAGCAGGCCCTGCTGGCGGAGGGTCATGAGCGTCAGGGAGATTTCGGACGCGAGGGCCGCCAGGTCGGCGCCGTTGGCCGTCAACCCCTGAACGTGGGCCGGTTGGCCTGCCAGTCCGGCGTGCAGGACGGTGCGCCCCCCCTCCCGCAGGATGACGACGCGGTGGTCCGGCATGGGATAGAGCTTGGCGGCGGGGACTACGCCATGGGATTTGACGCCCGCCAGAGCAGTGAGGGCGGCGGGAGTAAGCACATCCACCACCATCAGATTGCCTCCTTGAGTTCCGGGCAGCATTTGACAGGAAAACGAGGTCTGATCCATCGTGCCGGACGTGAGCCCCCGTTTTTCCAATTGGGTGAAGGCGAGGGCGCGCGCCAGCTTGGCATCCGCCGGGGGCACAGAAAAAGCGAGCGTGCGGCACCAGCGGGCCGGCAAGGCGACAATGGCCTTTTTAACGGATGCCGCAGCGGTGGCCGGATCCTCAAACAAGCCGCCCTTGGTGGCCCCGCCCGGAGTGCAGGTCCATACTTCCCAACCGGATTCGGGGGCAGGCAAAATGAGATGGAGGGGAGTAAACATGAAGCAGGAAAAGAGCAGTCAGTCACGCTGGACGATTTTCAGGCCGGGTCCCTCAATCAGGGTCAGGCGGCGTTGCAGGCCCCCGGCGCGCGCGAGGCATTCCGTGCGGCGGATGGGGTGGGCCAAGGTGAGCAGTCCCGCCGCACGGCGGTAGTTCATCTCCGGCACATCGAAGAGGCTCCGGACTTCGGTGAGGGAGGTGAACCGGCGGTCGTCCTCCGTGCCCGGCTGGCCATCCGGACCAAGGCGTTCCCTGACAAACCGGCTGACCTCGGAGGGGGTGACATTCAGCAGGGCCTCCAACATCACTGCAGGAGCGGTATGGACGTCGATGGTGCCATCGCCATACAGGGTGAAGAAATCGCGCCAGTCCGGACGCTGCCGGTCCATGACGTCGGCCCCACGGACCAGCAGGATGTCATCGAGGGAAGCAAATGGTTTGTTGTAGGGGAAGTCGGGCCGCTCCAGAGAGGTGTAGATTTCACGCTCCGCTCCCTGAGGCAGGGGGGTGCTGTCAGGGTCGATCCAATCCGCCAGACTGTCTACCAGGGCGAGCGCCTCGCGGGGATCAATCCCCCAATTTTCGAACAACTGCCTGGCGAACCGGCGTTGCAGGCGGCTGGAGGCCAGTTGATTGATGGCGAGGCGCGATCCTTCCGTCGAAAGGGTGACTTCCCATGAGCGCACCGGTGACAGTTCCTGGCGCAGCAAAGGATCGCCACGCACAATAGCAGGATGGGCGGCCACGGTGCGCGCCGACTCAAGGAGCAGCCGGGCGCGGAAATCCTTTTCGGCGGCGATGGATTCATCCAGTCCGCGGGACAGATGTTTGACGAGGCCGATAACCGCAAAGCCCATCAGCATGATGGCCCACAACACCAGCAGCAGCGAGGAGCCGCGGCGGGTGACAGGGGAGCGGAGGGCGGGTGACATGGGATGGGAAGTCAGGAACTCAACGGGTGGAGAACACCTCGCGGATGGGGGTGGTGCGGCCTGGCAGGAAAAGTTTGAGTTCCACCAGAGGGGGCTGGCCGGGCGGGGCCTGATCGATCCAGATTTTCCGTTGGGGATCGTAGAAGCGCCATTCCACCCGGTCGATTTCCGGCAGCACGTCCATCCAGAAGCGGCCCCGGGCATCGGGGCGCAGGCCTTCGTTTCCCTGGGGGGATTTGACGGGACTGTCCGGCAGGGGCTCCCCCTCCGGGGTGGTGCGGAAGAAGTCAGGAACGCTGAAGCTGAGAGCAAACCGGACGGAGGGCAGTTCCACCTTGCCGCGCAGCACCGCAGAGGACAGGGGTGGTTTCTGATCATCTTCCCAGCGGCGGGGGGCTACGGTGATGATGGGTTTCTCCCACTGGGGATTGGGCCCCCAGATGAAGGCGGCGGGCACATTGCGGATGACGAACTCCTGGCGCAAAGGGTCATTTTCCAGCAGCCTCAGCTGGAGGGTGCCGGTGGCGGGGAGATCCGCGAGGGCTTGGCGGGTCCGGTGCAGGAAAGCTTCCACCCGGCGGTCTTCGGCCTGGGTCAATTCCAGAGTGAGGGTCGACGACACCGCACCCGCCACGATGGCGTAAATCGCGCCTGACATGAGGGCGAGGATGGCCAGACCGACCACCACTTCAATGAGGGTGAATCCCCGGCCTGAGCGCGCCGGGGAGCGGAGCGGATCAGGGGCGGTAGACATAAACTTCGGCGGTATTCTCGGGACTGGTGTTGGGTTTGGTGCTTTGCGCGACCACGCGCAGCACATACAGTCCCCGGATGGGAGCCCCTTTGAGATTGATCCACTTCAATTCCTCAAGGCTTGATTGGAAGGAGATGCCGAGGGCGTCGTCCATGCGGGTCAGCTGCATTTCCTCCCGTTTCACCTGTTGGCGGGCTTCGGCCAGCAGGCTTTCCATGCCGCGCCGGACGGCGGCCTGGCGGCGCAGTTTATTGGAGGCATCGAGGGCGGAATGGAGGGCTCCGGCGAGACCGGTGACGGCCACCGCAAACACCGTCAGGGCAATGATGATTTCGAGCAGGACAAAGCCGTGGGAGTTCCGGCGGCCGGGCTTCATAGCGACGCGGTGATAGTGATGGGGCGGACGCTTTCAGCGGTAAGTTCGCCCGTCATGGGATCGAAGGCAGCTTCCCGTTCCTGACCGGCGTCCTGGAGCCGGACCCGGGCGGGAGAGATCATGCCGGTGGGCTGGAACACCCAGGTGCGCAGTTTATCGCCTTCCATGGAGTCCCACTCGGGATCGCCCCAGAGCAGAACCGCGCAGGCAGTCTTCAGATCGAGGGGGATGGATTCACACCAGGGCATTTCCACTTCTCCGGCCTCAGGAGCTGGCTCCCCTTGGTTTTGGGGGGCTGCCATGGGTTTCATGGCTTGGTTGGCAGAGAAGGTGGTGCTGCCAGGTGCTTCGCGGACGACTTCCGGCCGGGCAGGGAGTTGCCTCTCCGTCACGGTAATGACAGGGGGCGTGCGCAGTTCCTTGAGATGTTCGATCAAATCCTCCCGCCGGTTGAAGGTCCGGGACCCGGCCATGGCATGCATGCCGCCGCGTTCGAAAACGATTTGATAGGCACGGCCCTCCCGCACGGCCCGGTTGCGGACTTCCTGCACCAACTCCGCCAAGGCCTGGACCGGGGCGCGGGCCTGCTCGCTGCGGTTGAGGCCTTTCAGGGTGGGGATGGCCACGGCGGCGATGACCGAAACCACGGTGAGGGCCACCACGATTTCGATCAGGGTAAAGGCGCTCTGGCAGCCGCTGCGGGGCTGGGCGCTATGGCTGGTGCTATTCATACAAAAACGTGTATTTCCGGTCTATTCCTTTTTCACCGGTTTCCAGTTTCCGAAATCATCCTCGCTATCAACTCCATCCTTTCCGAGGGAGTATACATCAAAATCAGCTTTGCTGCGTTTCGCGGGATACTCGTAACGGAACTCCCGGTTCCACGGGTCTTTGGGGACTTCCTCCAGCAGTTGGGTCCAGCGTTCCGGAATAGGTTCCACCGTGGGACGTTCCACAAGGGCCTTCAGGCCCTGTTCAGTGCTCGGAGGAGCCAGATTGCGTGATTCGTAGACCTTCAGCTGGGTCACGATGTTTTTGATATCCGACTCCACGCGGGTCTCCTTGGCGACGTCCACATTTCCCTTGATCAGGTTGATGGCGGCCGCGCCGAGGATGGCAATGATGGCGATAACAAGGACAATTTCTATGAGGGTAAAGGCTGCCTTGGCAGGATTTACTGAGGCGCGGGAGGAAGGGGTGCTCCGGTTCATGTAGCCTCTATACGCTTTGAAAGCGGAGGTTTATCAAAGGGTTGTTCATCTGTCCCGGTTGGTTTCCTGACAAGTAATTTTCCGGACCGGAAGTGCCCCGGGGCTGGGTGGGGCCGGAGGAGCCGGGGGGCCGCGGCGCCCCAGGTGCCTGATATCAGGGCCGGTTTGATGCGGCAGGTTGCCGGCTGGCAGGGCGGGTCCAACCGGATCCATGCGATAGCCTGCAGCGGGTCAACCAGGGACGGTTGGCCCTTGGAGCCATCCGGTTTGGCTGCAATTCGATTCCCTCGTTTTGGACCGTTAAATGCTGGGACGGCAGTGGGTTGACTCCTGAGTCCAATCGCCTTTCACTCCTGTTTACTAACGTAGTTGAAGATCCGGGGAGCCGGGTGGATTCCAGCCGGAATTTCCAAGTTCATCAAAAAGCCGGGCCCGGGGGAGGGGACGTCCAGTGGCCTGGCTTGGAATGGATAGGACCGGGGCAGCCGGCACCCTCAGCCTGCAGGTGTTTCCGACAGATGCTCTGCGTCAGCTTGCGTCTCCGGGGCGGAGACCACGGCTTCAGCGGATGCGGCAGTTTCATGCGATGCGGCTTCGGTGGCGGCGGCACGGGCGGCGGCGGCTTCCCCTTTGCCGTCGGATTCGGGCGTGGCTTCGGCGGTTTCCTCGGCGGTGGCCTCCGGTGGGGCCACATACTGATCGCGGGGCCGCTCGGTCTCGGCGCTGAGTTTCATGCCGACCGGCTTGCTGACCCCGAATTCCTCCATGGTGACACCATAGAGCACATCGGCGCGGCGCATGGTGCGTTTGTTGTGGGTGACGATCACAAACTGGCTCTTCTCAATGAATTTATCGAGCATCTTGAGGAACCGGCCGATGTTGGATTCATCGAGCGGGGCGTCGAGTTCGTCCAGAATACAGAACGGGCTGGGCTTCACCATGTAGATGGAGAAGAGCAGGGCTACCGCGGTCATGGAGCGTTCGCCCCCGGAGAGCAGGGTAATGCTGGTCGGTTTTTTGCCAGGAGGTTTGGCGATGACTTCAATGCCGGACTCAAGCGGGTCGTCCTCATTGACGAGAATGAGATCGGCCTGGCCAGCCTGTCCGAAGAGTTCCTTGAAGGTATTCCGGAAGTTGTCGCGGACCTGGTAGAAGGTATCGGCGAACCGTTTTTTGGTCTCCGTGTTGATCCGTTGGATGACGGCGAGCAATTCGATCTTGGCCTTGGCGAGGTCGTCATTTTCGCCTTGGAGGAAGTTGTGGCGCTCCTCCAATTCCTCGTATTCCTGAATGGCGTCGAGATTCACCGGACCCATGGCATCAAGCCGTTGTTTGAGGTCGGTGACGGTCGTTTCCACAAATTCCCAATCGGGGCCTTCTTCCAGCAGGGCCGCCATTTCGGGGTCGAGGCAGATTTCCGGTTCTTCGGGGGTGGGCTCCTCCTCGGCAGCGAATTCCGCGACCGGCGCGAAGCTGGGGATTTCCTCATCCGCAGGAACCTCTGATCCGGCTTCGGGAGCAGTCCCGGATTCAGGGGCAAGGTCTTCGGAAAGCGCGGACGGATCGGTCGCTTCTGGCGCGGCTTCGGCCGTCAGGGTCGCTTCCGGTTCGGGATCTTTCTCGAAGAGGGCGCGGCGGTCGGCCCGGCGGCGGGGGAATTTCTGGTTTTGGATCGCGGTCAGCAGGGCGTGGATGTCCTGCTCAAAAGTATTCAGATCAATCCGGTAGCGCTCCAAGGCGTAGGCTGAGGTGTTTTCCATCCGCAGGCCGATGCGCTCGACGCGCACTTCTTCATTGCCGCGTTGTTCGGCGAATTTCGAGATTTCGCGGCGGATTTCCGACAAACCGCTTTCGCGCACAGTAACGGATTCCATCAAGGCATTCCGGTCGTCCATCCGGGTCTCGCCGAGCATCGACAATTCCTCCAACTGGGTACGGCCGTAGGCGCATTCCTCGGCGAGGCGCTCGTTTTCCGCCACTGCGGCCTGAATGCGCTCGTGGTAAGAATCAATCTCGCGTTTCCGGCGGGCGATGACTTCGTTCAGCTCGCGGAGGCGCGAATCCATCGGGGCGCGCTGCTCGTTCAGGGCCTGCTCGGCACGTTGCTCCACTGCGAGGGCGGTGCGGAGTTCGCCCAGCAGCTCGCTGGCGTCGGCTTCGTTCCGGGCGGCGGAATCCATCCCCGCTTCCAATTGCGCCGATTCGTCCTGGCGGCCTTCCAGTTCCTCCTGGGCGCGGGCGCGGCGGGCGGTGGCTTCCTCCATCTTCCGGGAGAGTGCTTCCTGCCGTTTGGTCAGCTCGGACTGCTCCCAGCCGAGTCCTTCCAGCTTGCTGGCAAACTGCTGCAACTCACGGGCGATCAGGGTCAATTGGCCGCTGAGGGTGCTGCCGGCCACTTTGCGGATTTGAAGGATTTCCCGCTGCTCGTCGAGTTGCACTTTGTTTGACCGCAGGGTGTCCTGGCCGGTGATCTGTTCCGCTTCGAGGGCTTCCAGCTCCAGTTCCAGCCGGACGACCTCGGCTTCGAGGTCATTCAGTTCGACTTGACGCTGGAGAATGCTCCCGGCCTTGTCCTTGGAAACCCCGCCGCGCATGGCGCCTTCGCTGGAGATGAATTCGCCGGACAGGGTCGCAAAAGCCACTTCCGGGTGATCGCGTTTCAAGCGCACCGCTGTGGCGAGGTCGGGCACGATCAGGACGTTTGCCAAAAGCTGGTGGACCAGCGGGCGGACGGAATCGCGGACCTTCACCTTGTCCAAAGCCCACGTCACCGCGCCATCGGGCAGGGTGAGCATCTGGGTCTCGCTGGTCTGGCGCAGCAAATCCTCGGGAAGGATGACGGCTTCGCCCAACTGATTTTTCGTTAAAACGTCGATAATCCCTTCAGCCAGAATGGTATTGGCCACCAGCACCGCATGCAGACTGGTGCCGAGGGAGGCTTCTACAGCCGGGATGAACTCGCGCTCCACTTCGAGGAAGCCGGAGAGCAGGCCGCGGGTGCCGCCTTTGAAGAATTCCGGATTATTCAGCCCCTTCAGGACGGCTTGGGTGCCTTTTTCGAGACCTTCCCCCTCAGCCAGCAGTTGCCGGAGGACTTGGGCGCGGCTGGAGCGCTCGCTGTGCAACCGGGCGGCAGCCTGCAGGCGTTTCACAATGGCAGCCAGTTCAATCTCAGAGGCTTGCAGTTCCTTTTCACGCTGCATGAGTTGCAACTCGTGCCCTTCGATTTCCTGCTTCAACTCCTCCAGTTGGGCCTTGGTTTCGGCTTCTTCGCGCTGTTTGGCCTCCCGTTCCGTCTGGAGATTGTCCACATCCCGCTGCAGTTGCTCCTGCCGGGTGCGGTCGGCGGTTTCCTGTCCTTGGTGGCTCGCGATTTCGGCCTGCGCTGAAATGATGATTCCTTCCGAATTGTGCATCGATTGCCGGGCTTCGCGCAGGGTGCGTTCAATCCGCCCGCGTTCCTCGCGGGCCGCCGCAGTGATCCGGCTGTGCTCCTCGATCTGCTCCTTCTGGCGCTCGATATTCTCCCGGATGGAAATTAGGGCGGAATCGGCGGATTTCAGTTCTTCCTCCTGATTCAGGAGCCGCTCCTCGTTCGAGGAGACATCGCCGGAGTTTTGGGAGATCAGGTTTTCCAGCTCCCGTTGGCGTTCGGTATTAAATCCGATCCGGCTGTCGGCGGCCTGGATTTGATTCTGCCGCTCGTTCAGCTGATGCCGCAGGTTGGAAAGCTGCATGTCCAGTTCGCGCAACTCCATGCGGTCGGCGGACACTTGGACCTCATCATCGTGGATGCGGCCCTCCAATTCTGCCTGGCGTTGGCGCAGGCTGGCGACGCTGGTTTCCAGCTCCGCCTTTTCCGCGGCCATTTCGTGAAAACGTTTGTAACTCAGGTGGGAATCAAGGATCAAGACGTCTTCGTGCAGTTCCTGGTACTTGCGGGCCTTGGTCGCCTGGCGGTGCATGGACCCCATCTGGCGTTTCATTTCCACCAGCACGTCGGTGACGCGAAGGAGGTTCGCTTCGGTGTATTCCAACTTGCGGAGCGCCTCCTTTTTCTCGGCCTTGCTCTTGGTGATCCCGGCGGCTTCCTCGAACACCTGACGGCGGTCTTCCGGTTTGGCGCTCAGGAGCATGTCGATTTTTCCCTGCTCCATGATTGAGTAGGCGCTGCGGCCAACCCCGGTATCCATGAACATCTTGTTGATGTCCTTCAGTCGGCAAGTATTGCCGTTCATCTCATACTCGCTTTTCCCGTCGCGATACACCCGGCGGGTGATGCAGATCTCATTAAAATCCACCCCCAGGCTCGACTCGCAGTCCGAGAAGGTCAGACTCACCTCCGCCATGCTGTGCGGCTTCCGTTTGTCCGTCCCATTAAAAATGACGTCCGCCATCTCGCCCCCACGCAGCGCCTTGGCGGAAGTCTCCCCCAGCGCCCAGCGCACCCCGTCGACCACGTTGGATTTCCCACAACCATTGGGCCCCACGATGCCTGTCACTCCGGAGTGAAAATCGATTTTGGTCTTATCGGCAAAAGACTTGAAGCCGTGGAGTTCGAGGCATTTGAGACGCATAATTGAGATGTCTTTACGATTAAGAAGCGCGAAGTATTTGAAGCCCTCCGCGCGTTCATGATCATGCCTCAAGGAGGGCTTTTCACAAGCCTTTTCTTCCCCCGTCCCCACATCTTGTGGTTTCAAAAAAGGCCACCACAAGTGGCGGTTTTCTTATAATTGCAATGAATTCAGCAGGACCTAAATATCATCTTCCTCCGACGTTCCCCTCTTACTTCGCTTTGCTATCGGTGACCCCGTAGACGTCGCTTGTTTCGCTTCATTTTGTGCCCCAAGTGAATTCTCATGACGGACGCCGAAATCCTGAGCCACTTTCGACGCGAATTCGGCTCTGTGCGCCGGCCTGAAAAGTTCACCTGCGAAGACGGCGATCCCGAATGCATGGATCACGGTGCATTACTGCATTCCCGAACGCCGGAGACCCTGCGATTGAGCGACGTCGACAATATCTGCTACCATCCCTGGATCGAGTGCCTGGTGCAGGGAAAAGCTTATTTTCTTCCAGCGGTGGCCCGTCTCGCATTGGGGCAACCCCTGCGTGGTGACGAGTGGTATGCTGTATGGCTTGCCTGCAGTTTAGGTCAGGATTCGAATCTATTCAATTTCTGCAGCCCAGGCCAGCGTGGCGTCATTTTGGAATTCCTGAACCATTTACTCACAACGAGAAAAGACATCGCAGAGGATGAATGCTGGCTGAACGACATGACCGAAGCGAGGGACGGCTGGCAGCGGGCCATGGTCAGTTCCAAATTCTCCGACTGATTCTCGCAAGCAGGCTCCTCTGCATGAATTTGTTGGCGGAAGCTTTCACGCAGTAGGATTTTTCAATACGCCCGGATGGCCCACCGGAGTTTGGCGGAGGTGCTGCGGGGATTGGCGTGCTGCTCGGCGGGGGTGGGGCGGATCACGGTGTCGGCGATGCTGGACCAGGTGCCGTCCGCGAGACCGGCGGCGAGGGCTTTTTTGACGCGGCGGTCTTCGCCGGAGTGGAAGGTGAGGAGGGCGACCCGGCCGCCTGGGTTGAGGCACTGAGGCAGGTGGCGGAGGAGGGTGTCGAGAGCGGTGAATTCCTCGTTCACGGCAATGCGCAGGGCCTGGAAAACGCGGCGGAAAGTGATTTCGGCTTCGTCGGGGTCGGGGGTGAGGGCGCGGAGCGCGTCGGTGAGGGTGCGGGTGGTGGGGAAGGATTGGCCGGCGAGGGCGTCGGCGAGGAGGAAGGCTCGGGGTTCGTCGGCGTTTTCGTGGAGCAGGGCGGCCAGTTTTTGCGGGGTGATGATGGCGAGCAGGGCGCTGGCGGGTTGGCCGCGGTCGGGATTGAGCCTCATGTCCAGCGGACCTTCTGTTTTGAAGCTGAACCCCCGCGAGGGGTTGTCGATCTGCATGGAGGAGACGCCGAGGTCGGCGAGGAGGGCATCGACCCCCGGCAGCCCGAGGCTGGCAAGGACTTTGGGCAGGCCCGCGAAGTTGCTGCGCTGGATGGTCAAGGTTTCGTCAGGAAAACCGAGGGCCCGGAGTCGGGCCTCGGTGCGGGGGAGTTCGAGGGGATCGACATCGAGCGCGATGAGGCGGCCGCCGGGCTGGATGGCGGGGAGGAGGGCGCTGGCATGGCCACCGTAACCGACGGTGAGGTCGGCGACGGTTTCGCCGGGGTGCAGGGCGAGGATTTCAAGGATCTCCGGGAGGAGGATGGGAATATGGGTGCCGGCCGGGGTTTTTCCGGAAGCGGTGACTTTGGCGAGGGTCTCGGGGTCCTGGCGGTGTTCCTTGTATTTGTCCTCGAAGCGCTGCGGATTGCGGCCGGAATAACGTTTGCGGCGCGGGGGGCGGAGGGGGTCGTCAGGAGTGGGAGCAGGCATGGAAAATTCGAACAGAAAGACACTAAGGGCAGGGCGCGGACAGGTTGACCATGGCGGCAGATCGCGGGAGGGCAATCGGGGCTCCTTGTTGATTCCCTCCGTGGAAAAGGCCTGATGGCACTGCGTCCTTTGTGCCCTTCTGTTCAAAACAACTCAATCCGATCAGGCCGTGGCGATGGCAAAAGCCTGGGCAGAGGGTTTCAGATTTTGTATCGTTTATTTTGGATCAGGTGGGCAACGGACAGGATGCTCCGGGGTGTTTTGGCACAACTTGCCGGGCCGGGGAAGTCGGGAAATCGATTCTCCTGCGGATTTGCCCGGGAGGCGGGTTAGGGGAAAATCTTAACTGCGGGGAAAACCGGCTGAAATTGGATTTTTCTGCCCCGGAATCCGGGGCTTGGAGTAAATTATCATTCCTCCCGGTTTGCGATTCGTCCGATTGGCGCTTCAGGGGGGCTCAACCAGTTCAGCATGAATCGAAAATTTACAAAAGCAGCCCTGATCACCGGAAGCTTGGCGGTGGTGGCAGGCATGGCATGGTGGTTGTCCGCCCCATCGGACCGGGCGTCGTTTATGGAGCAGCCCCGGAGTGGCGCCGTCCAACAGGCCGTGGCACCGGCGGCGGGTATTCTGACGGGGAAAGCGGGAGCAAGCGCTGCGGGGCCGGTCGAGGCTGCCTCTTTCTCCAAGGAGCAGGCCCACTCCGCTTTCATGGATTGGACGCGGCTTTATCTGGCTGCGCAGGAGGCTGACCGGGCTGGATTGGTGGCGGAGGGCGTGGCTCTCGCGACCGAACGCCGGCCGGAGTTTAAACGTCTCATTCAAACGAATCCCCGGCAGGCGCTGCAGGATGCGGTGCCGATGGTGTTGCGGCAGGATCTGCCGGAAGCCGTGGTGGCCCTGCTTGAAGAGCGGGTCAATGGGCGGGGCGCGATCAGGGTGTATCAGGGAGTCGGAGCCGACAATGCCTCCCCAGCCCAAGGGCATCGGGTGGTGGAACTGGCCACCGGCCAAACCTATGCCGCCTATGTCTATGGCCGACGGGAGGAGTCAGTCCTTTGGGTGCCCAATGCTTCGGTCAACGGGGTGGCCATGGAGGTGGATCTGGCCGTAAATGAGGACGCCTACCGGCCTTTGGAGGTCGGGGAACGGCCAGACCCGGCCAAACCGGCGGTGGCCGTTTGTCCGGTCTCCGGCAAGACTTCAGCCGCAGAAGAACAAATCGGGGAAGCGATCACCGAAGCCACGCCGGCGGTGGAGGCGTATGGTGAAATTGTCTATCTCTGCGACGGCAGTCACACCGTGCTCTATGGACAGACTCTGATCCAAGGAGAAGGCAGCACCGGTGGGCCGGTGACGTTTACGGGCATCCTGCCCTCGGCTCCCACGCCATCCATTGGCAATGTGAAGGTGTTGGTGATCCCGATGACCTTTGCGGATCAGAACGACACGCCATCCACCGAGTCCACGCTGTACAATCTGATGCGCACGGTGGGCGATCATTATGCGAAAGCCAGCTACGGCAAACTTACGTTGCTCTCCACCGTGACCCCGCCGGTGACCTTGCCTCACAATGAAGCGTGGTATGTCCAGAAGGACACCTCGAACGGGGGGAATATCGATGGATTGGGTCAGGAGCATTCCCATGCCAGGGCGGAAGCGCGGAAGCTGGGATTTGATGACGATGACTACGACTGCATTGTGGTCAGGCTGCGGGGCGGGGCGCGTCCGGCAGGGGGCTGGGGCGGGGGACGCAGCGTTTGGATTTATGGCGATGGCGCGGACGTCACGGCGCATGAAGTGGGGCACGTATTTGGTCTGGCCCATGCCAATTACTGGGACACCGCCGGCACCAGTGCCATCGGGACCGGCACCAACGGCGAGTACGGCGGCTACTATGATGTGATGGGCGGCTTTGGGCTGCCGAACGGCCACTACAATGCGCAGGCCAAAAACCAGATCCGCTGGTTGCCGGCGGATTTTGTCACCGAAGCCACCACCAGCGGGCTCTACCGGATCCATGCGCAGGATCAGGCGATCCTCGATCCCGGCAAACGTTTTGCCCTCAAGATCCGCAAGGACAACCTGCGGACCTATTGGGGTGAACTGCGCGGCGTGCACACCGGCAGCACCAATGAGACCTGGACCGATAACGGATTGATCCTCGGCTGGAAGAATCCGGGAGGGGGCGGGAACAACATTCAACTCATCGATACCACCCCAGGTTCGTCGTTTGGGAAAACGGATGCCCCGATCAGTTTGGGGCGCACTTTTTCCGATACCGAATCCGGGATTCACCTGACAACTCTGGCGGTGAATTCTGCCACGGAGAGCGAACCCAAGAGCGTGGACGTCCAAGTGCATTTCGGGGATTTCCCCGGCAATGCGGCACCGGTGCTGAGTCTCGCGGTGTCGGCGGCGGTGGTGCCGGTGAACGTACCGGTGACCTTCACGGCGACCGCCTCGGATGCCGAGGGAGACCCCTTGGCGTATTCGTGGCAGCATTTCGGGGATTCCGCCTACCGCACCATTTCCCCCAACGCACCACAAATCAGCCGGAGCTTCACCGCTTCCGGGACTTATGTGGTGACCTGCACTGTATCTGACATGAAGGGCGGCACGGCGGTGCGCAATCAACTGATCACGGTGGGCAACGGCGGCGGAAAATTCACCATCAGTGGCCGGGTCACCCAGGATGGGGAAGGGCTGGCCGGGGTAATCGTGAATGCCAACTCCGCCAATGGGGTCATTACCGACAGCGATGGCCGCTACCTGATTCCCAATCTCGCAGCCGGCACCTATATCATGACGCCACTGCTCTATGGATATGCTTTTACGGAACTCTTCAACAACAGCGCCGCCATCGGTCCCAATTTCAATGGGGCGGATTTCGAAGCTGCCGCGACTCCACGCCTGACCTTGTCGGCCAGCGTTCCGGTGACGGCGGAGGGCAGTGCGGTGGCGGGCAAGTTCCGGCTCAGCCGCACGGGCGATGCCTCGCAGGCCCTTGTGGTCAATGTCACCTCCCTGAGCGGCAATGCGGCAACGGCCGACTATACCTTGGTTCCAGCCTTGGGAGCGGGTTCCCAGGGGCTGAGCACCCTGACGATTCCCGCAGGGCAGGATTTCCTGGAGGTCGCCGTGACGCCGGTGAATGACAGCGCCGCGGAAGGGCCGGAAACCCTCATCCTGACTCTGGCGGCGGGGAATGGCTATCTGATCAGTGGCAATGCGGAAGCCACCGTGATGCTTGACGACAACGATACCTCCCTGCCGCGGGTAAGCCTGCTGGTGGGGGAAGCCAAAACGACGGAAGGCACCGCGGGCCCGGCAACGGCGAGGGTGGTCCGGACGGGTTCCACGGCCGGCCCCCTGACGGTCACTTATACCGTGGCGGGCAGTGCCGGGGCCGCGGTTGATTATGCCGCCCTGACAGGGGCCGTCACTCTTCCAGTGGGTGCTGTGGAAGCCTTGATTCCCGTAGTGTCCGTCAATGATAGTATTTCGGAGACCATCGAGACCGTGGAACTGGCCTTGAATGCCAATGCGGCTTACGTGACGGACCCGGGTGCGCTCAAGGCGATCCTTTCCCTGGTGGACGATGACCTGCAGATTCTGAATGTTATCGCGAGCGATGCCGCAGCGGCGGAGCGGGATCTCAGTATTGCGGGCACTGCCGCGGATACGGCCACGTTTCTGATCACCCGCACCGGCGATACGACGCTTCCGCTCACCGTGTACTATGCCATGGCAGGCAGTACTTCCGGCACCACTGCGACCGCGCTGCATGGGGTGGATTATGAGGCTTTGCCGGGCGTGCTGGTGATCCCGGCCGGCCAGAGCCGCGGGGCGGTAACCATCCTGCCAAGATGGGATGGACTGGGGGAAGCGGCGGAAAGTGTACGCCTGCAACTGGGGGCCGGTCCGACGAATTATCAACTCGGGCCGGATAATTTTGCGACGGCCACGATCAATGATGCCGGGGACCCGCCGTATGTGGAAGTGATCACGGTGGACAATGCCGTGGAAGGCAGCAGCCCCACCGTGGGGAAATTCCGCTTCTCGCTGAAAGGATCGTCGGCCGCCGCAGTCACGGTCAATTACACCTTGAGCGGCACGGCGGTGAGCGGCACGGACTTTACCGCGGTGAGTGGATCGGTCTCCATTCCCGGCAGTGGATTGAACACCGTCGAGGTCAGTGTGACCCCGATCAATGACGCGGTCCTTGAGGACATGGAGACGGTGATACTGACGATCACGCCAGGGCCGTCCTACCGGATTTACGGGGCGTCGGCCAGTGCTCTGATGCGGCTGCGCGATGATGAAGGACCAACCATTTATGTGGATGCCAGTGACAGTGACTATCCGCCGGCCATTGCCGAGAACAGCTCCGGTGGCCCGTTTTATCTATCGCGCACCGGCAGCACGACTGCTGCGCTGACGGTGAATTATACGCTGTCCGGCACCGCGCTCAGCGGGACGGATTACACGGCCCTCAGCGGTGCTGCGGTGATTCCCGCCGGTGCCAGCGGTGTGGATGTCCAAATCACGCCAGTGAATGATGCCGTGGCCGAGGGATCGGAAACCGTGACTCTGACGCTGGCTCCGGGAGCCTACAGCCGGACCCCAGGTGCGACCTATTACATTACGGACGATGAAGTGCCTGCGGTGACTGTGGCGTTTCCAAGTCAAAGCGCTGCTGCCCAGGAGAATGCCGGAACGGTCAATATCCCGGTGGAACTCAGTGCCGCCGCCGCTGGACCGGTGACGGTGCAATACCAAGTGGATCGCAGTAATCATGATACGGTGAGTTCCAGCGGTACGGCCCCGGGAGTGTTGCCCTATTGGGTGCGTACGGTGCGGGAGGGTAACACCTTTACTGGATCTGTCTCGCCGGATGGCGTGACTTGGACCGTCGTCAGTACGCAGACGATATCCATGTCCAGCGCCAGCTATCAGGCAGGTCTGGCGGTTTGTTCCTACAACACCGCCGCAGCCAGCACCGCGACCTTCGACAACGTCTCCATCACCGGCTTGAGTGCCGGAGGCAGCCAGGGCACCCGCACCGCGGCCAATCTGGGCACTCCTACGGTGAGCGGATCCAATTCGGTTTCAGGCAGCGTTTACACCGTCACGGGAGCGGGGGATAACATGGAAGGAACCTCTGATCAGGGGTATTTCACCTGGTGGCCGGTTTCCAACAGCGCAGACTGTACCATCACTGCCCGGGTGCTGACTCAAACCAACACCAATGCGCTCGCCAGCGCGGGAGTGATGATCCGGGAAGTCACGACCAATACGGCAGCGCGTTCCTACATGGCGGCGACGCCGTCGTCCGGGTTTGAATGCCACACCCGCACTGCCAGTGCTGCTTCCGATTCCAAAATCACCCTGACGGTTGGCGCGCCGCTCTGGCTGCGGCTGCAGCGCAATGCGGAATTTGTCAGTGTGTTCCAGTCTTCAAACGGCACGGCGTGGTCGCAGGTGGGCACCACCCAGGCGCTGGCCATGGGCACCGAAGTGGAAGCGGGCCTTGCGGTTTCCTCGTTCAGCGAAGGAACCCTGGCGTCGGCCTCGTTTGACAATGTGACCTTGACGCCCGGTCCGGCAGAACAGTTGCTGGGGCGGACGGTCGGATTCAGCTCCCTGCAGGGGACCGCTCAGTCCGGGACGGAAGGCTATTCCATCACCGGGTCCGGCGATGGATTCAGCGGCACGGGGGATGATGGTTATTTTGCCAGTCAGCCGGTCAGCGGGGACTTCACCCTGACCGCACGGCTGGTGGCGACCACCGGTCCGTCCACCCTGAGAGCCGGGGTGATGTTGCGGCAGACTTTCGACCGCCGGGCACGGATGGCATTTCTCGGGGCGGCGGCCGGAGGGATTCCTCAATTCATCCGGCGCCACACCAGCACCAACACGGCCTTGGGCACGGGAATCGATTTCACGTTGGGTGCTGGATCTCTGACATTTCCTGCGGGGACCACTTCCTTGAATATCCCCCTCAGTCTGATTGATGACTCGATTCCTGAGCCGGACGAATCCGTGATCGTGGTTCTGCTGCAGCCCAACGGAGCACGATTGGGAGCCAACACCCAATTTGCCCAGGTCATTTCGGATGATGATTCCCCCCCGCTGCTGGCTTCGGTGGGATTTGGTGCCGCCACCAGTTCGGTTTCCGAGTCTGCCGGCAATGCTGAGATCCCCATCGTTTTGAGCCGTGCGGTATCGGCGCCTGCTTTGGTGGGATATGCCATCACGGCCGGGACTGCCCAGGGCGGTACGGACTTCACTATCGCTACCGGCACCGTAGCCTTCGCACCCGGGCAAACGGTGGCCCTCGTGCCGGTCGGGATCGTGGATGATGCCCTGGTCGAACCTGCGGAAACCCTGAGTGTGACTCTGAGTGGACCTGCCGGAGCGCAGGCCGGGAGCCTGGTGTCCCACACCCTGACCATTGTTGATGAGGACAGCGCCATGGTCACGGTCAGCACGACGGATGCCGTTGCGGAGGAAGCGGGGGATCCTGCTTCAGTCACTTTCACCCGGAGCGGTGCCACCACGGGCGCACTGACGGTCAATTATGCGCGGTCGGGCACGGCGGTTTCCGGAACAGACTACAACGGACTCAGCGGGACGGCCTTGATTCCGGCAGGCGAAGCCAGCGTTACGATAGCTCTGGCTCCGGTGCAGGACACGATTTCCGAAGGAAGTGAAACAGTGATCCTGACCCTGGGTGCGGGAAGTTATGTCTCCGGCGCGCTTCCGGCAGTGTCGCTGACAATTCTTGACGATGACCGCAATGCCGTGGCCGTGGCGGCCAGTAACCCTTCTGCGGTGGAGGGCGGGGCGGCCGGTCAATTGACCCTCACCAGAACCGGCAACACCGCCGCCGCCCTGACCGTCAATCTGACCGTCACCGGCACGGCGGTTCCGGGAACGGACTATTCCACCAATCCGGCGACGGTCACCGCGGTGAATTTCACCGCGGGACAGGCATCACGCACCATTGCTGTGACTGCCGTCAATGATACGGTGATCGAGGGGGATGAGGTCGTGATCGTTCAGTTGGGCACGGGGATTTACGATATCGATGGCAGTGGTTATGCCAGCGTCACGGTGGTGGACAACGATATTCCTCCCACGGTATTCATCAGCTCGCCGGGTGCCCAGGGGGTGGTGGTGGCGCCGGGCAACGGGCTCCGGCTTGCGGCCAGCATGAACGATGATGGCCTGCCGCAGGCGTTGACCGCGACCTGGAGCCAGGTCACCGGCCCTGGGACGGTGCTGTTTTCTCCGGCCGTCAGTGGTGATGGGCAAACTGCGGCGGTCTTTTCCCTGCCGGGAACCTATCAGCTGAAAGTGTCGGCCTCCGATGGTCAATTTACGGCAGCAGATCAGATTTCAGTCACGGTGGGCTCACCCGCATCCAGCGCCCTTGCCAGTTGGATCAGCACCGACGTGGGGCCACCCACGCTGCGTGGCTTTTCCGGTCAGGCGAATGGTGGTTGGCTGCTGAGTGGAGCCGGGGCAGGATATGGGACCAACTCGGATCGTGCCCATACCATAACCCGCACTGTGTCAGGCAACGGTAATCTCGTGTCGCGCCTGACGGCGCTGAACGGCAATGGCCAGACCAATGCTGAAGCAGGCTTGAGCGTGCGGGACAGCCTGCACCGTTATGCCCGCCGGGCAGTGCTCAGTTATACCGGCAGCAGCCGCACGCTGAGATTCCGGAACCGGGCCACCAATAATACGGTCGATACGGCGGTCAGCGTCACCAATCTCAATCTGCCGCTGTGGCTCAAGCTGGACCGGGTGGAGGCGACCGATACCGTCACGGCTTCCTATGCGGCGGATGCCGGAGGGGTGCCAGGGACCTGGGTAACGATCGGAGCTCCCACCGTGCTCGCCATGGACGCCGGAGCAGTGTTCAGCCTCACCTGTGCCAGTGGCAGCGATACGGTGGCGGCGACAGCTTCCTTCGACCAGTTGGAATTGACGCCGGCGGCCACCGGGCCGGGCGGAATTGTGGAGGATTTCGGTGATGGAACCCAGACTGGAACTTACAGTTATACGGCGGCAACCGATACTCACGTGATGAATGGACAGCCGGGCGGCCTGGACAGTAAAAGCATCTTCCGCGGCCAGGGGGTGACAGGTGATTTTATCCTGACGGTGCTGCAGCTGGATGCCACTTCGGGGGCGGCCAATGCCTATTCCGGGATCATGATCCGGGATTGCATGGACGATGGTCCCATGGCTTTTGTGGGGCGGAATCCCTTCAGTGCCTATTCCTCCTTCATCTGGCGCACCAACGCCAAGGGCGGTACCAGTGGCCTGAATGGCATTTCCCAGAAGAAGCGCTGGCTGCGGTTCGTGCGGCGCGGCAACCAGGTGACCGCACTCCATGCGGCAGACAATTCCGGCGTTCCGGGAGCCTGGGCCCAGCTGGGGCAGCCACGTTCCGTTTTCATGTCGCCGACCGTGCTGGCCGGACTGTCTGTGTGCAATGGCGACGGGGTGGGTTTGAATACGGCGCAGTTCACCAAACTCAGTCTGGTGCCGCTGCATCCTGCCCCGGTGGTGAATGCTGGAACGGCACCCGTCAGTCTGGATTCGCCGATGCAGCTGGCTGGAATCGTGACCGACGACGGGTTGCCATCGCCCTATAGCACGGTCTGGTCGGCCCCGGTGTTTGCCGGTCCGGTGACCTTCGCCAATCCGGCGGCGCTGAATACCACTGCCAGCTTCACCGGGCAGGGTGAATTCGCTCTGAGACTGACGGCCGATGACGGCATGAGCACCGTTTTCGATGATCTTGGTTTCAATAATCTCAATCCCTTTGCCCAATGGCAGGGAGCGAAGTTCCCCGGCGGGGCCTCGCATCCCGAATCCGGTCCGGAAGATGATCCTGACAAGGATGGGTTGGACAATCTGATCGAGTATGCCCTGGGGACGGAGCCGATGACTTCCAATCCCAGCCCGGTGATTCACGGCAGGACCATATTCGAAGGACAAACTTATTTTACCCTGACCGTAACTAAAAATCCCAGTGCCACGGATGCCGTGATTACAGCTGTGGCCAGCAATGGACTGGACAGCGGGAGCTGGAGCAGCAATGGCCTGATCATCGAGAGCAACACCTCTACGGAACTCCGGGTGAGGGACAGTCAGCCGATGCAGGCTACCTCCCGCCGGTTCTTCCGGGTGCAGGTGCAGCGCTGAGTGGGATCCGCCTGGACCCGCCCTGCAGGAGGCGCCGGCCTAAGGAGTGGGTTTTCCTTTGGGACGGAGGGATTGTTGGATTTGAGCGGGGTCGGAAGTGGGGGGGCGGCAACTCTCGCCCGTGCAGACGTAGGCCGTGGGTTTTCCTTCGCGGGGAAGCAGGGTCAGGGCGAAAGGTTCCACGGGACCGGTGGTGCCGAGGATGACCCGGTGCGGCTGATAGACGGAGTGGGCGGCGCGGATCAGGATCCTGGTTTCCGGGAGGGCAGGGTCGCCGGCGATGACGGCGCGGAAGGGTTCCTCATGAGCAAAAGCGGCGGCCTGCAGCATCAGGGGAAGGGCCTGCGGCAACTCGGTGACACGGGCGGCATACAATTTCAAAGTGGCCTCTGCCTTGGTGCGGTAGATCGCTTTTTCGGTGAGGGCGGCCAGCTTGAGCAACGCATAAACGGCAGTGGAATTTCCGCTGGGTTCCGCCCCGTCATAATCGTCCTTGGCCCGGAACAGGAGATCGGCGCCACCGGTGCTGGAGAAGAAGCCGGACGCCTTTTCATCGTAGAATTTGGCGATCATGCCATCCGCGAGATCGATGGCAAACGTGAGGACGGCCGGGTCAAGGGTGGCCTGATACAGTTCGAGGCTGCCTTGGAGATAATTGGCGTAGGCGGTCAGCAGCTGGGTGGTGTCCCGTTCCCCATCGCGCCAGCGGTGATAGAGGGTTTTGGTGGCAGGGTCCCAGAGTTTGGTGGTGACGAAGGTGAAGTTTTTCCGGGCGGCGGCAAGCCACGCCGGTTCATCCATGATGACCCCGGCGCGGGCCAGCGAGCCCAGGAGCAGTCCGTTCCACGATGTGAGGATTTTGTCGTCAAGATGGGGGCGGATACGCTTCCGCTGCACCTCGTAGAGTTTGGTCTTCACCGTGGCGAGCAGGCTCTGCTCGGGACCGCTGAGCTTGCGTTCGGGATCGGCGATATGCAGGACGTTGAGGCCCGGCAGGGGATTCGGATGGCTGTGATCCTCGAAATTTCCTTTGGGAGTGATTCCGAAATACGGGATGGCGAAGGCGGCTTCCTCCTTGGTGAGGATGGAGGAAACTTCAGCTTCGGTGAAACAGTAGAACTTGCCTTCCTGCCCTTCGCTGTCGGCATCTTCGGCGGAGTAAAAACCACCGTCAGCATGGGTCATGTCGCGTTGCAGGTAACGGATCATATCCCTCACCACGGCATGGTATTGCGGGTCCCCGCTGACCAGGCCGGCATCAAGATAAAGATCGATGAGCTGGGCATTGTCATAGAGCATTTTCTCGAAATGGGGGACCAGCCACTTTTCATCCACCGCGTAACGCGCGAAGCCTCCGCCCAATTGGTCAAACATGCCCCCGGCGGCCATCCGGCGGCAGGTGAAGAGGATCTGATCCACCAGTTTTTGATCGCCGGTGGCGACGGCGTGCATCAGAATAAGGCCCGGGATCTTTGGCTGGGGAAATTTGGGGGCTCCGCTGAACCCGCCGTATTTCGGATCAAAGTTTCCGGCGAGCCCCGTGGCCGCAGCAGCGATGACCGCCGGACTGACCGCTTCGGTGGAGGCAGCCGCCCCTTCCTTTCGCATGTGCGCCTGCAGTTGGGTGGTGATATTTTTAGCGTCCTCCCTGATCGCCGCCGGATCTTTCTCCCAGACTCCGGCGATGCGCTGGAGAATACTGAGGAATCCGGGGCGACCTCCCTTGTCTTCAGGAGGGAAGTAGGTGCCCCCGTAAAAGGGTTGGCGGTCCGGAGTGAGAAAAACGTTGAGCGGCCAGCCCCCGCCGAGACCGAGCGCCTGCATGGCGGTCATGTAGACGTGATCAATGTCAGGGCGCTCCTCGCGGTCGAGTTTGATGGCGATGAAGTGCTCTTTCAGGTATTTGCCAATCGCTTCATTTTCGAAGGATTCACGTTCCATCACATGGCACCAGTGACAGGTGCTGTAGCCGATGCTGAGGAGGATGGGTTTGTTTTCTGCCTTGGCCCGGGCAAACGCTTCATCCCCCCACGGATACCAGTCCACGGGGTTGTGCTGGTGCTGCAGCAGATAGGGGGATTTTTCCTTGGAAAGCCGGTTGGTATGAGCTGGGGGATTCACAGGCGGAATAGGGTCGGCGGCAGCGGCGGCGGAAGTGAGGGCCACCAGAGTGAGCAACAGCAGGGAAGAAGACATGGAGTGGAGGATCGGTGGATTTACGGCTGTGGCAAGCCTCCACGCCGGCAGATGTTGCCGGACGTGCATGCCCATGAACGCGGCCAGGCGGGACGGAATTTCAAGCAGGACCAAGCCGGGTTGCCGGTCCCGGGCGTTCAATCCATGCGGTGCATCAGATCGAGGAGAAAATCGTGCGCCCGGCGGGCCCGCTCCAGCATGCTGGCCACCGATTCGTGTTCCCGGAGGGAAAGCTCCAGAATCAGGGTGCCGGAGAATTGGTATCGTTGCAGTTCCCGCAAGACCCATGGCCAGTCGATGTGGCCCTCGCCTGGGGCGAGATGGTCGTCCCGGTCCCCCCGGTTGTCATTGACATGAACGAGGTGGAGGTGCCCCGACAGTTTATGGATGATCAAACCCAGTTCCCGTCCGAGGAAAGCGTGGCCGGTGTCCAGACAGGTTGAGACTTCACAACTGTGGATGCTGCCCAGCAGATACATCATGTCGTTGACGTGGCCGAAGAGCAGGTGGGGCAGCATATTCTCGAGGACCAGACGGACTCCCAGTTCACAGCAACGGTCGGCCACGATGTTGAGGGATTCCGCCGCATGGTGCATCCTCAACTGAAACTCGGCTTCCGGCGGCCGGCCGGCGCGTTCAGGGCCGGGATGGAGCACCACATTCTCCACCTCCATGACGGCCGCGGCCTCGCAGGCTGTCACCAGTTCCCGCACAGCGGCGGCCCGGTCACTGGCATCCAACGAAGTGATATCGATGCGGTCGGCGAAGGGGGCGTGGAATGAAACCGGCCGGAGCCCGAGCTGGCGGAGCTGCCGGCCCGCCGTGCGCACGTCATCCTGATTGTGATAGTCAAGGTGCTTGGGGAACGAGCAGACTTCGATCGCTTCGAATCCACTGTGACGGATTTCGTCGATGACCCCGGTGATGCGGTGTTGATAGAAGCAGCCGGTGGATAAGCCAATGGTCCAGGGTTTCATAGGAATCGGGAGGTAATGAGGGAGTGGCGGTAGCGGTCCAGGGGACAGCTCAAGGAAGGATACCCCGGGCAGAAGCCCTTTTCCTGCATGGAGCGGCAATTGAAGTCCACCAGCTGGTCCACGCCGGTGGCCCATTGTCCGACAAAAAGGCGGGTATAAAAATCCGCCCGGGTCCCTGGCTCGTAGTCCTGCCAGTCAATTCCCCAGCGGTGGACCGGATTGGAAAACTTCGAGCGGATCAGGCCCGCGATATGACGCGGATGCCAGCCTTCCGCCAGCAGGGTCCGGGTCACCAGTTGAATGCCCGCCGGCTTCAACAAGCGGTCATTGGGCCACACCAGGATGTCCTGCACACAAGGCGGCAGCGGGTCCAGCGGCGTGCAGCCGTATGTCTCCGCCCAGACTTCCTCGGGATCGGGCGCCACGGCATAATAACTGGTATGGAAACGGTGCAGCGTGGACGCGAGATAGGCTTCCAGCAGGTTGACGGTGCCCTCCTCCTGCAGCGGAATCTTCACTCCGGCCCGCCGGGCCAGTTCTTTGACGTCTTCTTCGTCCTGCCGGAATTTAATCGCCTGCCGGACATCCATTTCGAAAAGAGGAATCGCCCGGAACCGGGGTATTTCCCCTTCAATTCCAAGATTCCGGGCCAGCCCCGAAATCCATGGTTTCACATAGTGGGTGAACGGCATCCGGATCATCCGCGTGACCAGCGGATCCCCATACTCCGAGATATCGATGGAGATCATTTCACGTTGCCGGCTGACACAGGGACCGACGTGCACTGCCGTAATTTCCACAGGCAATGTGCTCAGGGGCGCAGCCTCCCATTTGATCCGCTGGGCGAGGAATTCCATCAAAAGCGAAATCCCTGCAAAAGCACTTTGCTGGCGGTGGGTGATGGCGGCACCGATCCCCGGGCCGCGCCGGGCCATGCAGGCTTCGATCAAATCCGGGGCCGGACTCAGGGCCACGAGCCGGTTGGCGGTCTCCGAGTCCAGCCGGACCCGCCAGACGAAATGATGCCCCTGGCCGGTGATCAGATGCAGGGGGACAATGCCCCATCCCAGCAGAAGGGCCTCCACCACGCGGACCACGGGTTCCTGAAGGTCAAACGTACGCCATGGGTCCACAAAGGCTTCGCCGGGAGCGTCAAAATTCACATACTCCACGTCGAGATGGAGCAGGAGGGAGCTATGATCGGCAAGGGAACGTGCAATATCCAGTTCCTCGTCCAGAAAACAGGGCAGATCTCCTGGGGGATGCAGGCAGGACCGCTGGAATTGGCAGCCATCGGAATGGGTCAGATAAACCGCAGTGGCGCGTTCCAAAGTATCTCCCCCCATGAAGTCAATCAACCGCTGCCTCACGGCGGGGTCGGCATAGAACGCATTCATGGGCAACGCCTGGTAAAGGGAGGCTCAGGATCCACCCGGGATCAGCGGATCCAATCCTGGAATCAATGCGGTACAATTAGAATATATCCTGTTTCCTGACAACCTTAAACCTGGGCTATGAATGCAGGGCGCATCCCTCTGAACGGTCTGAGGGAGAGGGATTAAAACAGGTCCAATTGTTGCCACGCGGCATTCGTGCCGGTTGGAGACACCGCGGGCAGAACCGGGCGGCGCAGCCGGACGGGAAACCAAGGGGTGGGCTCGTGGGCGGTGGCACAACTGACGATGACATCCTCCCGTTGCTGCGCGGCGAGGGCACTGCGGACGGCAGCGGTGGCGAGGTCGGGCGAGTTGCAGTCCTGGCTGAGGTGGCCCAGGAGCACCCGCTCCAGCCGGGGAGTCAGGACTTCTGCGATCAGACTGGCGGTTTGATCGTTGGAAAGGTGGCCGTGCCGCCCCTGGATGCGTTGCTTGGTGGACCACGGGCGCTTTGTATCCAGACCGAGCAGGCCGGAATCGTAATTGGCCTCGATGAAGAGGGTATCGAGGTCGCGGAGCTTTTGACGGATCACGGCGGTGGCGTGGCCCACGTCACTGAGGATTCCCAGGGAGGATTCGTTATGGCGCAACACGAGCCCAACCGGATCAGCGGCATCGTGGGGCACGGAGAAGGTCTCGATTTCCAGTCCGGCAAATTCAAAGCAGCCGTGGACCGGGATGATATGCCACAGTTTCTCGGATTTCAGGACAGGCCGCAGCATTTCCCGGGTCCGGGCATTGCAAAGAATGGGCACTGGAAACTTTTTGGTGAGAATTTCCAGTCCCTTGCAGTGGTCTCCGTGCTCATGGGTGATGAAAATTCCGGAGAGGGAGTCCGGTTCCACGCCACATGCGGCGAGGCGTTCCAGCAGTCTTGAGGCACTCAGTCCGGCGTCGATCAGGACGCGCGATGTTCCCGTGCAGACGAGGGCGCAATTGCCCGCGCTGCCGCTGCCGAGGACGATGATTTTCAACATGACTCGCCGCTGTGGTAGGCGGTGCCCGGGGCTGTGTCAATAGGACCCGGGCAGGGCTCCGGAAGATGGGGGCGTCCGCCACCGGCCGGTTGCTTTATTTTTTGCGGCCCAAACCAAATTCGTTGCTGACTGCGGTGACTTTGGAGCCCCGCATCTGGACTTCAATCAGCTTGGAACTGCCAAACGGTTTCCCCGACTCATCGCGCAGGGTGGCGACTACTTTTTTGGTCCGGGCGTCAAAAACCTCCGGGGCATGGCTCCAGGCATACGCTCCATCCATGCTGAAATTCACCCACCCGTGTCCGGCGACACTCAATGCTACGCTGGTTTTGGCCACCGGGGGCATTTTGGTCGCGTCAAAAACGAAGAGCAGCTTTCCGATCTGATCACTGATCCAGAGTTCGCTTTCATCGGGGCTGAGGGCGGCCCCGTGCGTGCGGTGGGCGATCGGAGCATCGCCGGCGAGGACCCGGTGGATGGCCCGGCCTGCGGTGAGATCCACCACATCAAATCCGACATGCTGGCCGAGGCAGACGTAGGCGAGGCTGAGGTCGTGGTTGACGGTGAAAGGAAAGACTCCGGCCTCGCCCACATCCTTGACTTGTTGGATGACTTTGCCGCTTTGCGGATTCAGCACCGTGAGGGTGGTGGTGGTGCCGAGGAAGAGCCGGCTGCCATCGGGGCTCATGATGCTGTTGTGCGCCTGTTGACCGATGGAAATCCGTTCCAACTCCTTGCCGGTCGTCCCGTCGACCACAATGAATCCCCCAGTCTCCCCTTTATCCCACCATCCGGTCGGAGCAAAGATTTTGCTCCCATCGGGGAGGACGCTGGAGCGGTCGCAGCCCGCCGTGAGTTTGGATTCCCAGACCACCTTGTTCGTCTCCAAATCCAGCCGGCCCATGCCCTGGCCGGTGGTGGAATAATACAGGGAATGGGTCGCGGTGCACCCGGTCAGCCCGCGGGTGCCGGTCTGGAGCGACAGCCCCCCGATTCTCCGCACCAGTTTAAATCCGTTGTCGATATCAAACACGAGGAGTCCTTCGCCCGATCCGGTCTCAAATTGGGCTCCGTCAGGAGTCGCGGCGTAGAGATACCGGCGTAGCGGTTCCTCCGCCCCGGCGTGCAGGGCTAGACCCAAGCCCGCGCCCAGCAGATAACGTAGGACGGGAAGCATGCTCAGTATTCCCGGTCGAGCTTGATGCCGGGTTCCGGGACGGGGTAGTGCCCGGTGGCGTCGGGCATGACCGGGGCAGGACCATCGGCCGTGAGGGTGGCGATTCCCGGAGCAAATTCGTGCGGGCAATTCAGCATTTGGTCGAAGGTGACGTCGCGTCCGGTGTGGGCAGCCATGCGGCCCATGCTGGTGACGATGCTGGCCTCCACGCCCCGTTTCACTTCGGAATAGGGGGTATCATTGATGATGGCGGCCGCGAGGTCGTCCCATTCCGTTTGATAGGGATTCGGTTCGCCTTCGGGGAAGGCCCAGAGCTCAGTGCCGCGCTTCATGCGCTGGTCGGGGAAGATACGGCATTTGCCGGGGGTGTGACCGGAGAAGGAGATAATGGCGGACCCCTTGGTGCCGTGGGCGTAACTGGCTTGCTGTTGTTTGCAGCCCGTCATGGTGCGGCCATCGAAGAAGAGCTGGGTGCCATCTTCGAAGGTGTATTCGACGGAATAGGTGTCGAAATTCTGATCGATGTAATCGCCGCGGTAATGGCGTCCGCCGACAGCATGGGCTTTGACCGGCCAGGCGTTTTTCATCCAGCAGGTTTCGTCGATGAAATGGATATAGAAATCGCTGAAGAGACCGCCACTGGCCCAGAGGAAGCTGTGGAAGCGTTCAATTTGATACATGACTTCGGACTGGCCTTCCGGTTTTTTCAGGGAAAAGGCAGAGGCCACTGGTCCGTGCATGCGGTAGCTGCGCATGTGGGTGATGTCGCCGATTTCACCATCCTGAATGCGCTTCCAAAGCTCCTGGCGGGCGCGGCAATGGCGGACCATCAGGCCCACTCCGACTTTGAGATTTTTCTCGGAGGCTTCTTCCCCGAGCTCCAGCATGCGGCGGGAGGTGGGACCGTCCGCGGTCACCGGCTTTTCCATGAAGACATGGAGGCCGCGGTCGATGGCATACTTGAAATGAAGCGCCCGGAAGGCCAAGGGAGTTGTCAGGATGGCGATGCTGCCCGGCTTCAGGGCATCCATGGCCTGTTTGTAGGCGTCAAAACCGAGGAATCGCCGCTCTTCCGGCACGTCCACCCGTCCGGGTTTGTTTTCGAACTCCTTTTCCAGGGCGCTGTGGCTGCCATTGAGTTTGTTGCCGAAGACGTCGGCCATGGCGGTGAGACGGGTGGGGAGGCTGACCACACTCAAGGCCTGCGCGGCGGCGCCTGAACCCCGTCCTCCACACCCGATCAGCGCCACATCGACGGTGTTGTTTTCAGCCGCGTGGACAAAAGGCACGGACAGGCCCGCAAAAGCGGAAGCGGCGGCGAGACCTGAAGATTTTTTGAGAAACTGACGGCGGGAGGAGGGGACGATGAGATGGGACATTTAAGACAATGGGAAGAAGTTCCCAATCATACGCCCTTGGGGAATCCCATATTTCGTCCGCTTATGTTTCTCTTGGGGGCATTTGCCGCAGGTCAGCGCTCAGCTATTTTTCAGCCCGGCTTCTTCCGGCAGTCCGCCCCCGTGGCGGATGTCCTGGGCGGTCAGAAGGTAGATGGCGTCTTCGGCGATATTGACGGCCTGGTCACCGATGCGCTCAAGGAGGCGGGTGATGAAGATCAGGGCCACATAGTCGGCGGCCTGGGCGCCGTTTTTGGCGATGGCATCTGTCAGGCGGTCAATGAATTCGTAGTGCGCAATGTCGAGGGGATCGTCATTTTGCACGATGCGGAGGCCGAGGGCGAGGTCACCAAAATGGAAGGCGTCCACCGCCAGTTTCAGCTGGGAGGCTGCGAGATCATAAATGGGCTGGACCAGCGCGGTCTCGCTGACGGGAGGGTGGGCATTAAGAATGCGGGCGCGGCGGGCGATACTGACGGCGTGGTCGGAAACGCGCTCCAAGGCGGTGGAGGCTTTCATGGACGCGATGACGCGCCGGAGATCCCGCGCCATGGGAGAGTAGCGCAGGATGAGGGCATGACCCGCCTGGTCAATTTTCTTTTCAAGGGCATCGACTTCGTCATCATCGGCGATGGTTTGATTGCAGAGGTCATCATTGCGCTCCAGCAGGCCGCGGATGGCATGAGCGAGATTTTTCTCGGCCATGGAAGCCATTTCAAAGACGAGGGCGTTGAGCCGGCCGAGGGAGTCTTCCACGGCGGAAAGGATGTGGCGTTGCTCAGGCATGGGGATGGACAATGGGTTGAAAGTAAAATACGGCTAAAAAGCGGTGCCGCCTCTGCAGCTACAAGGGATGATTTCCGGACGGGCGGCAGCAAGGAAAATGTGACAAAGCCGGCACCAGGCACTCACGGGGTGGAACTGGTGGCCGCGCCGGGGGGGGCGGGGAGATCCCCCCCATGCCGGATGTCCATGGCGGTAAGGTAGTAGACGGTGTCCTCGGCAATGTTCACGGACTGGTCTCCGATCCGCTCGATGAAGCGGGTGGCGAAGAGCAGGTCCACGTAGTCCCTCACATGGGCGCTGTCCGACTCCATGCGGGTGACGATGCGCTGGGTGAAGGCTTCATACGCCTGGTCCAGCGCAGTATCCCGGGACAGCATCCGCAGGGCATTCTGCAGTTGGCCTTCACAATAAGCCTCAATGCTATCCCGCAGCTGAGCCGAAGCGAGATCGGCCAATTCCTTGATCTGGACCGTCTCGGGGATCGGAGGACGCAGGTTAAGCTTGCGCCCGCGGCGGGCGAGGTTGACGGCGTGGTCGGAGGCCCGTTCGAGGGCGGTGGACACCTTCATGCTGGCGATGATGCGCCGGAAGTTCGAAGTCACCGGCCCGAAGCGGGTAATCAGTTCCACGCCAGTGCGGTCAATTTTTATTTCCAGCCGGTTCACTTCATCATCATCTGCGATGGCGCGGTTGCATAGATCAGTGTTCCGCTGCAGCAGCCCTTCCGAGGCCAGCCGGAGGTTCTCCAAAACCAGGGTGCCCATACGCCGGATGTCCTCGTCGAAGGCCGCCATGGCGTCTTCGCTCGCTTGGATAATGAGGTTTTTCTGATTCATGAAGTCGGAACAGGGGGGTGGAAAACAGATAAGTGGGAAAGGGTCATAGGATCCGCAGGCGCCTCAACCGTAACGGCCTTCGATATACATGGCGGTTTTTTCGTGCTGGGGATTCATGAACATATCGAGGGTGCGGGTATGCTCGATGATTTCGCCCATCAGCATAAAGATGCATTCGTCACTGGCGCGGCGGGCCTGGGCCATGTTGTGGGTGACCATGACGATGGTGAAGGTGCGCTTCAATTCCGTGATCAATTCCTCGATGCGCTCGATCCCTGAAGCGTCCAGGGCGGAGCAGGGTTCATCCATCAGGATGATATCCGGCTTGAGCGGCAGGAGGCGGGCGATGCAGAGTTTCTGCTGCTGCTCCAGGGTCAGTTCGGTGGCCCGGTCATCGAGGCAGTCCTTGACGGTATCCCAGAGTGAAACTTCCCGGAGGGCACTTTCCACGGCGGCATCCAGGTCGGCCCGCTTCCGTTCGCGGGAGGGGGTGTGGCTCTTGATGCCAAACACGATATTTTCATAAATCGAAATGGGCAGCGGATTGGGGCGCTGAAACACCATGCCAACCCGCTTCCGCAGGGAGGCCACGGAGACGTCTTCGTCCAGGATGTTTTTCCCCAGGATAGTGATCAGTCCGGAAGTGCTAACATTCCCGTATCGTTCGTTGATCCGGTTGAAGGAGCGGAGCAGGGTGGTTTTGCCACAGCCACTGGGGCCGATCATCGCCGTGATGATTCCCTGCTTGATCTGCGTGGAAACGCTGAGCAGGGCCTGGAATTTGCCATACCACAGGCTGTAGTCGCGGATGTCGATGCTTACGCCGTCTTGCATGTGAAATGAGGGGGAAGGAAAAGGATGGGGCTGGGGACGCTTGTGGACAGGCGCGGCTCAGCCGAACTCGCCGTTGAGATAGCGGCCGGTCAGTTCTTTGCCTGGATTGGTGAATAGTTGTTCTGTCGGACCCCATTCGATCAATTGGGATGCATTGATGAAGGCCACGGCATCGGCCATCCGGCGGGCCTGCTGGGTGAGGTTCGTGACCAGCACTATGGTCATCCGTTCCTTCAGCCGCATCAGAACCTCTTCAATCTTCATGGTCGTGACCGGATCGATGGCGATGGAAAACTCGTCGAGGCAGAGAATTTCCGGTTCGAGGGAAAGCGCCCGGGCCAGGGTGAGGCGCTGCTGCTGCCCCCCCGAAAGCTTGGTGCCCAGCAGGTCGAGGCGGTCCTTGACTTCGTCCCAGAGGACGGAGTCGCGGAGACATTTTTCCACCAGTTCGTCCAGTTGCGCCTTGTCATGAATCCCCATGCGGCGCGGAGCATAGGCCACGTTGTCGTAAACGCTCATGGGCAAGCCCACCGGCAGGGGGAACACCATGCCGATGCGCCGACGCAGCGAATAAACGTTTTTGATGGATCTGACGTTCTGGCCCTCCACGAGGATTTCGCCGGTGGTCCGGGCACTGTCGATGAACTCGAGGGTCCGGTTGATGGTTTTCAACAAGGTGGATTTGCCGCTGTTGGCGGGCCCGACAATGCCGATCACACTGTTCCGGGGCACGGAGAATGTGATTTCGTCAAGCGCCTTGCTCTGTCCATACCAGACAGAGAGGTCGCGGAACTCAAGATGAGCTGGTTGCATGGATCTAACAGGGGGAAAGGGGGCGGATTACCAGCGCTTCCGGCGGCGCAGGTGCAGGCGGACGAGGGAGGCGATTCCATTGATGAAAAGAATCAGGGCCAGCAGGATGAGAGCACTGCCGAATTTCATTTCCTCTGGCATGCCCGGGATGTCCTTTGAGATCAGATTCAAGTGGTTGGAAAGGGCCATGAATTCATCGTTCAGTCCATAGGGCATCAGGCGTTCCGGCCCGGAAGGGGCGATCCGCAGCCACATGACGGCTCCCATGAACATGATGGGGGCAGTTTCCCCGGCGGCGCGCGCAATCACGAGGATGACACCGGTGAGGATGCCGCCGAAAGAGTTGGGCAGCACGATGGTGCGGATGGTCTGCCAGCGGGAGGCTCCCAGATTCCAGCAAGCCTCACGGAAGTTCTTGGGCACTCCGGAAAGCGCTTCCCGGGTGCTGGTGATGATTACCGGCAGGGTCATCACAGACAGGGTCATGGCCGCCGTGAGCAGTCCCTTGTGCATTCCCATGGTGGCAACAAAGGCCCCCAGGCCAAAAAGAGCGTGCACGATGCTGGGCACCCCGGCCAGGCTGGTCACTGCCACCATGATGGAGCGGGTGAATTTGTTATCGGGAGCGTATTCGTTGATGTAGATGCCGGCCAGAATGCCGATGGGAGCAACGATGACAAGACAGAGCAGGGTCAGGTAGAAGGTTCCCATCAGGGGTCCCCAAATGCCACCGGCGGCGCCGGAGCGGGAGACGTCCCCGGTGAGGTAGGTCCAGGAAATGGCTGGAGCGGCCTTGACCGCAATCATGGTCAGAATCAGCGCCACGGGAATCAGCAAAACGACGGAGATGCCGAAGGTTGTCCATCTGGCCGCAGTGGCCCGGGACTCCTTGTTCAGCTCGTAGGGACTGGGGGAAAACGGATTTGAGGCAGGCATGTCAGGCAGCTGATTTACGCTTGTTTCCGCGGATGAAGAGGTTGGCCGTCAGGTTGATGGCGCAGGTGATCACCAGAAGCAGCAGTCCGATCGTGAAGAGGGACTGGGCGTGGGGACTGCCCGCTTCGGCATCCCCCATTTCACTGGCGATGGTGGCGGTCAGGGTGGTGATGGGATCGGTGAGGGAAGTCGGGATCTGGTTCTTGTTTCCGGTGGCCAGAAGCACGGCCATGGTTTCACCGATGGCACGGCCTACTCCCAGCATGCACGCAGCCATCAGTCCACTGCGCGCGGCAGGAAACAGCACCCGGTAGACGATTTCCCAGCGGTTGGCTCCGAGGGCCATGGCCGCTTCCCGGAAACTGTCCGGCACGGCGCGGAGGGAGTCTTCCGCAAGGGAGACGATCAGGGGTACACTCATCAATCCCAGCACGATGCCACCATTGAGCAGATTGGCTCCCATGGTGGCTCCGGTGTATTTGATCAGCAGCGGCCCGATCATGGTGATGGCGATGAAACCCCAGACAATGGAGGGGATGGCGGCGAGGATCTCGATGCTGACCTTGAACCATTCCTTGGCCTTGGGGCCGGCAAATTCGCTGATATAAACAGCGGCCGCCAAACCGAGGGGAATGGCGATGACCATGGCCACCGCAGCCACGGCAAAATTGCCCACAATCATGGCGAGCACCCCATAAGTGGCGCCTTCGCGATCCTTGGCGTGCCAGTTGGTGGAGGTGAAGAACCCGTTTTCACCGAACCAGTCCAGTTTGGGCAGCAAGGGTGCGGCGTACCAGAAAACGAAGAAAAAGATGGCTGCGACCAGCACAATGGAACTCCAGCCGCAGGCCCTGATCAGCAGTTCGATGGGTTTTTCGATCTTGTCGGTAGCTGTGGACAGGATGGCTCGCCAACTGCGGCTGGGGGTTCGGCTCATGCGGGACGGATGAATAAGGGGGAAAGGGGACAAGCGTGCTGGTGCACGCTTGTCCCGCAGGGACTACTTAAGAGACACGTAGCCGGTCTGGGCAAGGAGTTTTTGTCCTGCTTCAGACAGGGCAAAATCAATAAACTCCTTGGTGGCTCCGGTGGGCTCGCCGACGGTGTAGAGGTAAAGCTTGCGGGCGAGGGGATATTTGCCGCTGCGGGCATCGTTCACATCCGGCAGGACGGCAGGTTCCCCGGTCTTTTTGGACACGGCCAGCCACTTCACCTTGTCATTTTTGAAGGCCATGCCGTCATAACCTAGGGCGGACTTCACGGTAGCGAGGTTGTCGATGATCGACTGGGAACTGCTTTGGGCGGAAATGTTGCCACGGAATTTTTCCTTTTCCCCGGCGGCATTTTTGCCGACGACCCCGTCGTGGATGAATTCGTAGGTGCCGGAGGTGTTCTCACGGCCGAGCACGGAGATCGGGCCGGTCAGTCCGCCGGGTCCCACCTGTTCCCAGGTGGTGATGCTGCCGCCCTCGCGGTAGATTTCCTTGAGTTGTTCCACCGAAATCTCATTGAGAGGATTGCTGGGATTGACGAAGATGGCCAAGGCATCATAGCCAACCACGAACTCGACTGGCTCCTTGCCCTGCTTTTCCTTGATTTTAGCTTTTTCGTCCGGCTTCATCGGCCGGCTGCTGGTGCAGATGTCGATACGGCCTTCGGTCAGTTCGCCGATGCCGATCCCGGACCCGCCGCCCCCCACCGAGACCTTGGCCCCGGCGAAGTTTTCAGCCCAGGAGGTGCTGACCTGCGCCATGGTGTTGGAACCGGAGACTTTGATTGAGGCAGTGGCCTTGGAGTCGTCCTTGCTGCCACAAGAGGTGAATCCAAACGCGAGGGCTGCCATCATGGGCAGAGCGAAGATTTTTTTCATAGTTTAAGGGATTGCTGGTGTGATGACGGGTGCGGTTTGGACCTGCCACCCGGCGTGAGGAGTCAGACCATGAAGGATGCAGATAGTCTAAAGGCTTCGTGTGGCGATTTTGTCACATTGCGGCGGGCTGTATGGCGGTGATGGCCCGGCCGGGGGCCGGAAATGCGGCAAAAACGGTCTTCCGCCCGGCTGGAGGTGGGGTTTTGACCGGCCTGGGTGACGAATGCGTCACTGAATTTCCGGAAACCGCAGGGCCTCCCCGGTACCGCACGCAGAGAAGCGTGCACTTCCACACGGAGGAAGCAGGACTCTCCAAATCCGGGTCCGGGGAACGGCTCTGTTTTGAACGGAGGATCTGCCGGAGCCCGGAAAGGAAGGGGCGGAGGCGCCTCGTGGGGTCCTAGCTGATCTCAGGCAGCTTGCCTCCGTGGCGGATGTCCTGGGCCGTCAGGAAGTAGATCGTGTCCTCGGCGATGTTGATGGCTTGATCGCCGATGCGCCCGAGGCAACGGGTGGCGAAGAGCAGATCCACATAAATTTCCACTCGGCTGCTATCGATTTCCAGCCGGGCGATGATGCGCTGCGTGAAGGCATCCAGGGCTTCCTCCAGGGTGGTATTGCGGGCTTGGAGGCGCAGGGCGATCTGCAGATTGCCATCACAAAAGGCCCCGATGCTGTCCCGCAGGGCATTTGCCGCGAGGTCGGCCAGAACGCGGAGGCCTTCCGTTTCCGGGACGGGCGGGCGTCCACAGATGCGCCGGGCGCGGCGGCCCAGTCCGACGGCGTGGTCGGAACAGCGTTCGAGGGCGGTGGAGACTTTCATGCTGGCGATGACGCGGCGCAGGTCCGCAGCCACGGGGCTGAAGCGGGTGATGATTTCCATCCCCATAAAATCGATTTTCTTTTCCAGCAAATCCACCTCTCCGTCATCCGCGATGGCCCGGTTGCAGAGGTCGACATCGCGTCCGAGCAGGCCGTGGGCCGCATTGCGGAGGTTTTCCTGGGTGAGGTCACCCATGTGCCTGATTTCCCCCTCCAGCAGGGACAGGGCATCTTCATTGGCGCGGAGGATGTGGCGGGAGGCGTGCGGCATGGGCGTAAGCAAACGATGAACCCCGGGTGACAAAAACGTAACGTATGGAGACTACTTCCAACCCGGTTCTGTTGTCGAACCGGATCAGGTGACGTTTTTGACAAAGGAAGGGGTGGCAGTCCTGTCAGGTGAAAAGGCCAGGAAGTGCGGGCCGTGACGGAATTGTCACGGACTCGGATTTGTGGTGGAGCCCATTTCCCGGCATCAAGTGCTGAGTGGCGGGCCGCTTGGGGAATCCTTTCCGGAGCGTGACCTGCCGCCTGAAACCCCTATCAACCACTACCATGCAACTACGTCCTGTGTTTTTGAAGAAACTGCCGATGGTGCTGATCTGTGCAACCGTCACCGCATTCGGAGCCCGGGCTGAGAAGGTGATCGTGGATGCGGCCATCCCCGACTACAAGTCCGTCAGCGGCATCTCCGGCAACCTGAACTCAATCGGGTCCGATACCCTGAACAATCTGATGACGCTCTGGGCGGAGGGCTTCAAGAAGTTGTATCCCAACGTCAATGTCCAGATTGAGGGCAAAGGGTCCGCCACCGCGCCTCCCGCCCTCATTGAAGGCACCGCCCAGCTGGGACCGATGAGCCGCGCCATGAAGCAGGATGAACTCGACAAGTTCGAAAAGAAATTCGGCTATAAACCCACGGAAGTGAAAGTCGCGATCGATGCTCTCGCGGTCTTTGCCCACAAGGACAATCCGGTCAAAGGCCTGACTATGCAGCAGGTGGACGGGATTTTTTCATCCACCTTCAAGGCGGGTGGCAAGGATATCGTCCAGTGGGGCGATCTGGGCCTCAAAGCGTGGGCCGGCAAACCGATCTCCCTTTACGGGCGCAACAGCGCTTCCGGGACCTATGGATTCTTCAAGGAACACGCCCTGGCCAAGGGTGACTTCAAGGCCACGGTCAAGGAACAGCCCGGTTCCAGCGCCGTGGTGCAGGGGATCGGCTCGGATGTTTATGCGTTGGGCTACTCCGGCATGGGGTATCTGACCTCCGGGGTAAAAGCGGTGCCACTCGCCCCCAAGGCCGGCCAGCCCTTTGCCGAAGCCAACTATGCCAATTGTCTGTCAGGAGACTATCCCATGGCCCGCTTCCTCTACATCTACATCAACCGGAAGCCGAATGCCCCGATGGATAAGCTGACCGGTGAATTCCTCAAGTTTGCCGTTTCGCGGGCAGGCCAGGAAATCGTGGTCAAGGACGGCTATTTCCCGATCCCTGCGGAAGTGGCCACGGAGGTTTCGACTGCCAAATAGGTCTGTGGTCTCCCTCCCATGAATGGGGCGGCTCCGTTCCTGGGGCCGGGAGCCGCCCTGCTTCATTGGATTGCCTTGCAGACCGGGAAATCGTTTTCACCCCGCCGCCGCCATGCCGTCTTCTCCCCCTGTGGTTCCAGAACGATTTCAAGTCGCGCCAGCGACTTTGCGTTTTGACGGCTTCATGACCGTGGCCATCAAGGCCGGCGGACTGGGCATTATTCTGGCGGTCTTCGGGATTTTCATTTTTATCGTCAGCCAGGTGCTGCCCCTGTTCCGCTCCGCCCGCGTGGCGGAAATCGGGACGTTGGACTTCGGGCCCGGCAAAGTGCCGCTGGTATTTGGCATCGATGAGTGGGCGGAATTACCCTTTTATTATGATGGTGGACCGGAGGTGGTGTTTGTGGATGCGGCTGGAAAAAAGCCGTCCCTGAAACTCCCGCTGGCGTTGCCGGAAGGCGCGGCGGTCACAGCGGCTTCCTTCATCCCGGTGGATCATCTGGTCGTCGTGGGCACCTCGGATGGCCGGGTCGGCAGCTTCCGGGTGGACTATGCCCCGGAGTTTGCTCCGGATGGCAGCCGCCGCATCACGCCTTCCCTGACTCCCGGGGAATTTTATGAGGTCGGCACCTCCGGTGGGGCGATCCGGCAGGTTGGTTTTGGGGACGGCGGCAATACCAAAGTCATCGCCGCCCTCCAGGAGGCCGCGGGGAAGCTGGAACTGCATGCGATCATGCTGCGGCAGAAAAGCTCCCTGATGGGCAAGGGAAAACTAACCAAGGATGCGGATCTGGATCTGACGCCAATGCTGACCGGGGCGCCGCAGCTGCTCCGGGTTCCCCGCACCGGCGACGCAGTGATTGTCACCACTGCGGATGGCTTGGTGGACTATATTTATCTCGGCAGTGGTATTCCGGAAAAACGCCAGGAATGGCATCCTTTTGGTGCGGGCATTGCCATCGCGTCCATCGATTTCATTTTCGGCGATGTCTCCCTTGTCCTGACCGATGCCCGGGGGGCGATGGATATCTACAGCCTCCTCGTTCCCGAAGGCGGGGATCAGCGGATTTTTGTCAAAACCAAATCGCTCCCGGCCCTCGCCGGCCCGGCCAGCTTCTATACCCGCAGCCAGCGCAATAAACTTTTCCTGACCGGAAGTGGGCGTCAAGTCAGCCTGCGCCATTCCACCACCGAGGAGGTGCGCTGGCAGGAAAACGTCGGTTTTGACGTCAGGGGTGCGGCCATCGATGCCAAAGGCGCCAGCTTTGTCCTGCTGGATGATTCCGGAAAACTGCACCGCTTCTCCCTTGATGACCCTCACCCCGAGTCCGGCTGGCGCGCCTATTTCGGCAAGGTTTGGTATGAAGGGGCGACCCATCCTGACTATACTTGGCAGTCCACTGGCGGCACCGATGATTTTGAACCCAAACTCTCCCTGCGCCCGCTGATTCACGGCACTCTCAAGGGAACTTTCTGGGCGATGTTATTCGCCGTGCCGGTGGCGCTGCTGGCGGCCATCTACACCGCCCAGTTTCTGCGCCCGGAGGTGAAGCGCATTGTGAAGCCGATGATGGAAATCATGGCATCGCTGCCTTCGGTGGTGCTGGGTTTCCTCGCGGCCCTCTGGCTCGCGCCGATCCTGGAGAACCGGGTGCCCTCGGTTTTTATGCTGGTGTTGGGCGTGCCGCTGACGGCGGTGCTGGTGGGGAATCTCTGGAGCCGCCTCCCGGCCGAACGCCGCGCCCTGATCCAGCCGGGTCTCGAATGGCTGGCTTTCATCCCGGTGATGCTGCTGGCGGCCTGGGGGCTGTGGCAGCTCGGTCCGGTGGTGGAATCAATTGTTTGTCAGGTGAAGGACGCGTCCGGGCACCCGGTTCTGGATCCCGCGACGGGAAAAACCGCCGCGGATTTCCGCCTCTGGTGGCCGCAGGTCAGCGGCACTCCGTTCGACCAACGGAATTCCCTCGTAGTGGGCTTCATGATGGGCTTCGCGGTGATCCCGGTCATCTTCACCATCGCCGAGGACGCTCTCTCCAATGTGCCGGCTTCCCTCACTGCCGCCTCCGCCGCGCTGGGGGCGAGCCGCTGGCAAACCCTGCGCACCATCGTGCTGCCGATCGCCAGTTCCGGGATCTTCTCCGCCCTCATGATCGGATTGGGCCGGGCGGTGGGCGAGACCATGATCGTGGTCATGGCTACCGGCAATACCCCCATCATGGAATGGAACCTCTTCAACGGCATGAGAACCCTCTCTGCCAATATTGCGACGGAATTGCCGGAAGCGCCGGTTCATTCGACCCTCTACCGCACTCTTTTCCTGGGGGCTCTTGTCCTGTTTTTCCTGACATTTATCGTCAATACCGCAGCGGAGCTGCTCCGGCAGCGCCTGCGCGACAAATTCAAACTCGTCTGACATGGCTGCCGCTGTCTCCCTTAAATCCAAGCCTCCGCAAGGCGAAGCCAAGGTGTGGCTGACCGCGATGGGGCTGGCCCTCGGCATCGTCATGGTGGCGGTGCTGCTTGGGCTCATCCTGGTCCGGGGGACCCAGGTGTTCTGGCCCAAGCGCGTCCTCGAAATCACCCTCCGGGAAGGCTCGGCCAGCGGTTCGGGACCGGTCCTCGGCGAGGTGATGGTCAGGCAGCGCAATGTCAGGACGGGAGTGGAGGAATGGCTGGTCCATTTCGGCAACAAATCGAAGGAGGATCCCGGCACTTCCTATCGTTTTGTGGCCTCGGGTGATGTGGTCTCCACCCGCGAGCCGTTGGAGGTGATGGTCGCCGAACGGATGGAGTATGGGGATGCGATTTTTTACCCGGTGCGCCTCACCACCCGGGATGGCAAGGTGATGGAAGCGGCGGATGTGGATTTCCCTGCGGCTCTGGAAACCGCTCTGGAAAAGGCCGGAGGCGAACGCCGCCAGCTCCTCGCGCTGGAACGCAAGGAGATCGGCCGCATCAGCAAGCAGCTGGTGAAATTGGAAAACGGAATCAAAACAGATCCTTCCCGCGAAACCACGAACCGTGCCGCCATGGCGGTGCTGCAGGCCGATTATGAAAAGCTGGCGGAACAAGCCCGCGGCCTGCGCGCCGCATTGACAAAGGACGTGCTCCGGGTCCGGGTGGCTTCCGGTGGCGAACTCGACCAGCCCGTGGGCGAACTGCTTCACGTTTACCAGCCGAATAAACTCAGCCAAGGCGGCCGGCTCGCTTTGGCCTTCCAGCAGTTTTTTGCCTTTCTCAGCGAGGCGCCCCGCGAGGCGAATATGGAGGGCGGGATTTTCCCTGCCATCTTCGGCACTTTTGTTATGACCATCCTGATGAGCTTGTTGGTCACTCCGCTGGGCGTCATCGCGGCCATCTACCTGCGGGAGTATGCCAAACAAGGACTGCTGGTCAGGATTGTCCGCATCTCCGTCAACAATCTGGCGGGCGTCCCGTCCATCGTGTTTGGAGTCTTCGGCCTCGGTTTCTTTGTCTATACCATCGGCCATCACATTGATGAATGGTTCTTTGCCAGCGCCCTGCCCACCCCCACTTTCGGCACCGGGGGGATTCTCTGGGCCTCCTTCACCTTGGCCCTGCTCACCCTGCCTGTCATGATCGTAGCCACCGAGGAAGCCCTTGGGGCCGTGCCCCGCGGCGTGCGTGAAGCTGCCCTGGCCTGCGGGGCCTCCAAATGGCAGACCATCCAGCGCGTGGTGCTGCCCGCTTCCGCTCCGGGTGTCCTGACCGGGGTCATCCTCGCGATGGCCCGCGGGGCCGGCGAAGTGGCCCCGCTGATGCTGGTCGGGGTGGTCAAGCTGGCGCCATCCCTGCCACTGGATCTGGAAGCACCCTTTATCCATGCCGAACGCAAGTTCATGCATCTGGGTTTCCACATTTATGATGTTGGCTTTCAATCGCCCGATGCCGAGGCCGCCAAGCCGATGGTCTACGCGACGACTCTTCTGCTGATCGTGCTGGTGGTGGTGATGAATCTCTCTGCCATCCTCATCCGTAACAAACTCCGTAAAAAATATGCTGCTGGCACCTTCTGAACCCCGGAGTCAATCCCTGGAAGCCGGGAAGGGCGAAACGCTCGATCCGGCCTACATCAGCGTGAGGAATTTCAATTTCTGGTATGGTCCCAAACATGCCATCCGCGATGTTTCCATGGATATCCCGGAGAAGCAGGTCACGGCCTTCATTGGCCCCAGTGGCTGCAGCAAAAGCACCCTGCTGCGGAACCTCAACCGGATGAACGACCTCATCGATGGCGTGAGGCACCAGGGCGATATCCTGCTGGGCGGCTCCAGCCTCTATGATCCCGCGGTGGAAGTTATTTCCCTGCGCAAACGGGTCGGCATGGTCTTCCAGAAATCAAATCCCTTCGCCAAATCCGTCTACGAAAACGTCATCTTCAGCCTCCGGGTGGCCGGGCGGAACAAAAAATCCGAACTCGATGAGGTGGTGGAACGCAGTCTCCAGGGAGCCGCCCTCTGGGACGAAGTCAAAGACCGCCTCCATGAGAGCGCCTACGGACTCTCCGGCGGGCAGATGCAGCGCCTCTGCATCGCCCGGGCCATCGCCAACCGTCCCCAGATCCTGCTGATGGATGAGCCCTGCGCGGCTTTGGATCCCATCGCCACCCTCAAAATCGAGGACCTCATCCAGGATTTGAAAAAGGAATTCACCATCGTCATCGTCACTCATAACATGCACCAGGCCACCCGCTGCTCGGACCGCACGGCATTCTTTTATCTGGGCGAACTGGTGGAATACGACACCACGGGCGTCATCTTCAGCGCACCCCGGCAGCCGCAGACCGAGGCCTACATCAGTGGACTTTTCAGCTGACATGAACCCCGCAGCACCATCCGTCCCGTCCCCTGCGGTGATCTCCGTCCGGGAACTGGACTTTTGTTATGGCCCCAAAAAGGCCCTCAGCGCGATCAATCTGGAAATTCCCCCTCACCAGGTCACCGCCTTCATCGGCCCCAGCGGGTGCGGTAAAAGCACCCTGCTGCGCTGCTTCAACCGGATGAACGACATGGTCCATGGGGCCAGGATTACCCGTGGTGAAATCTTCATCGAAGGCACCAACGTCTATGACCCGCGGCTGGAAGTGATCCAACTGCGCCGGCGGGTCGGCATGATCTTCCAAAAATCCAATCCCTTTCCGGCCAGCATCTATGAAAACGTCGCCTATGGCCTGCGTCTCAACGGGATCAAGGATAAGCGGCAGCTCGATGAGGCGGTGGAGGAAAGCCTGACTGCCGCCGCCCTCTGGGAGGAAAGCAAGGACCGCCTGCAGGAAAGCGCCCTCGGTCTGAGCGGCGGCCAGCAGCAGCGTCTCTGCATCGCCCGCGCCATTGCCATCGCACCCGAGATCATCCTCATGGACGAGCCGTGCAGCGCCTTGGACCCCATCGCCACTCTGCGCATTGAAGAGTTGATCCACCATTTGCGCGCGAAATTCACCATCGTCATTGTCACCCATAACATGCAGCAGGCGACCCGCTGTGCTGACCGGACGGCTTTTTTCTATCTCGGTGAACTGATCGAAGAAGCGCCTACCACCGAGATCTTCGGTAACCCCCGGAAAACGCGCACCGCGGACTACATCAGTGGGCGGTTCGGCTGAGCCCCTCGGAACCAGCGGGGACGGAGCCCGGCTGGCAAAATCAGTTTCTCCCGCTTAAGATGCGCACCAGCAGCTGATTCAGCACGATGACAGGATCCAGGCTGCTGGTGACGAGGCGCCGGTTGGCCTTCAGGCACTCATCCAAGGCGTTGCGGAGTTCTGCGCTGGTGAAGTTCTGGGCTTCGCGGGCAGCGAGGTAGAGGGGGAAAACATTGAGGCCGCTGCCATCCTTTTTCATGGGAAGGTGGGCACGTTCTTTTTCCGGCAGCTTGCCGATGGCGGCGCTGTAGGCTGGATAGGAACCGAGGGGCGGACGGCAGCGTTCCTCCAGCGACTTGGCCTGGTAGAGATTTCGGACCTTGGGGACGATGGCGGCGAGGAGAATGCCAACGGCGTTTTCCTTTTGGGCAATGAGTTCATCCACCAGGTGGAGGCACTCATCGAGCCGCCGTTTGCCGAGGGCATTGCCCAGCTCGAACACCACCCCGGCCTTGGTCTGGGAGACGATGGCGCGGACATCATCAATGGTGGCGCGGCGCTCCTCGCCGAGGTAGAGGTCCAGCTTTTCGAGTTCGTTCCTGATTTGGCGCGAATCCTCCCCGGCCAGCATGATGAAGTGGGCGAGGGCCTCGTCTTCAAACGTCAGGTCGAGTTCGCGCGCGAGATTTTCCACCAGATCCGCCACGGCTTCCTCCCAGCCGGCGCGGGAGGTATCGATGAGGTCGAAGACTTCCAGCTGGGCGACCTTCTTGAGATTGAGAAAAAACGAGCGGCGCTTGTCCACCTCGGAAGCGCTGAGGATGAACTTCACGTCAGGGGGCACCCCGGCCTCCAGGAAGGCCATCAGGGAAGCCAGCGCGGTCTGGGTGGACTCGGAGCGGCCGGTCACGGTGTCGGCGAGGAAGTTGACGCCACGCAGCCAGACGACTTTTTCCCCGCCGAAGAAGGGCAGGGTCTGCAGGGCTTCGAGGGTACTCCGGATGATGCGGTCGGCGTGCTCGGAATTGTCCGCCGAGCCATCCACCATCTCGAGCCCGAATTCGGCGTCTTCAGGGGAAATCAACTGCCGGCTCAGCGCGGTGGCGGCATCCTTGACCGCCATGTCATCGGTGCCGACAAATGCCCAGACATTATTATTCCCGGCGGCGGGTTTCTCCTTTTTGGTGGCGGTTTTTTTGGCGGGCACGGGCGGACAGAACGCGTGGCCGGGAGGCGGGCCAAGAGGAAAAATGCCGTGCCGGGACGGCGCCCCGAAACCAAGCCGGTCAGTCTTCGCGTGCAGCGCGTCGTTGGATCTTCTCGATCGACTCCGGCCGGCAGAGATAGTGTTTTTCGCAGGCCGTGCGGGCGCACTTGAAACAGATGAACTGCTGGGGCGTGACGATGGCCAGGAGTTCCACCGCGTGGCGCTCGATCTCCTTTTTGCTCCAGTCACATAATGTCTTGCCCATGTCATCAAGGAACGCGGGAAAAGCGGTCCCGTCGCCAAAAAATAGTTTGAAACTGCGGTCGGAAGGCGTTCCTTGTTTGGAATCATTCCAAATAATTAAACTCCTACCCCTATGAGCACGACAAAAACCACCCCCAAGACCACCGACGCAGTGAGCGCCGCCCTCGCGACCCTGCTCGCAGACAGTTATTCGCTGCTGACTCAGACACATCTGGCTCATTGGAACGTGGAAGGCCCCGCCTTCTTTGAATTGCATGGTGCCTTCCAAAAGCAGTATGAGGAGCTTTTCCTGGCCGTGGACGAGATCGCGGAGCGCCTCCGGGCCTTGGATGTTTATGCTCCGGGCGGTCTCAAGACCTTTGCCAAACTTTCGTCCGTGACGGAACTCCCCCAGGGCAAAACGGCGGCCAAGGATTTTGTGGCCGGCCTGATTGAGGGCCATGAGACGGTGGTCGTCTCCGCGACTGCGGCGCGGGAAGCCGCCGGCAAAACGGAAGACCTGGAAACGCAGGACCTCTGCATTAAACGGATCCAGACCCACGAGAAAACACTCTGGATGCTGAAGAGCTATCTGAAGAATCTGTAGGCTGACTGGCCTCCGGCCCTTCCGGATTCAAAGCAAAAAGCAGCCCGGCAGAGATGCCGGGCTGCTTTCGTTTGGGGAATCGGAATCGCGTGAACTTACTTGGCCGCGGCTTTGGCCGCACCGTAACCGGCTGCCACTTTGCCATCGGCGCCAAGTTTGCCAGTCGACCAGAGAATGCCACGGGTCACCAGGTCGAGGTATTTGGCGTCGGCCACGGTTTCGTTGTTGTGGCCGATGGTGGTGGACCAAACCTTGGTCTTTTTGTCCCCGTATTCATGGGCCCAGGCCACCACGGTTTCGCTGTTCTCCTGCTTGCCCTTGGCGAGGGCGGTGGTGCCTTCGTGGATCTTGATATTGTTATAGAGCTCCTCGTTGATCGTCGTCCAGTTGGCCAGTCCGGCATTGGCGGGATGGTCCGAATAAGTGATGGAGATGGGGGCCTGCTTGCCGTGGCCGCTGGACTGGAGGCCGAGGTAGTCGAACCAGAGGGCATCGTTGGTGCCGGAAGTCACTGGTTTGCCGACGTTGGGAGCGGTGCGGTAACAGTGCATCGCGCAGTGCAGATTCACGCCGGGAGTGCCTTTCCGGTGGGCATCGAGAATCCGGTTCACCACCGCAAGGTCCTTGATGTCGGCGGAGCACTCGTCGTGGATGATCACATCGTAACCCTCGGCCCAGTTGTCCTTCTCGTAGCAGGTGAAGGTGGCCTTGGTGCTCTTGTCATCGGAATAGCAAATATCCACCACCAGATTCGCCCGCTCTTCCAGTCCGGCTTTGAGGATGTCCTTCTGCTTGGCATAGTCATGGCAGCAGCCCCCGATCACGAGAAGCGCCTTGAGGGGCTTCACCTTGGCAGGAGCTGCGGCCTCCTGACCGGTGGCGAGGAAGGTGGCCCCGGCGAGGCAGGCGAGGGAGAATGGGAGAGCGAAGAGCAGTTTGGATTTCATGGATGATATGGGGCAATACGATTGAATCAGACTCCCTTATCCATCGGCAAATTCTTTTCAGTCGTCGAGGCCGGAATCGGGAGCGCCCCAGCCGCCTCCGCCGGGGGTGTGGACGTGGAGGCGGGTGCAGGCGGCCACGGGCAGGCTGACGGTGCCGGGGAGATCCTGGCGGGTGCCGTCGGGGAGGGTGAGAAATTGCCGGCCGCAGGCGCCGGGCTGGCCACCGGCGTGCCCGAGCGGCGGGGTGAGGCGGTGCTCGGTGAGAAGGGAGAGGGTGAGCGGGGCGAGGAAATGGTAGGTGCGGATGGCCCCGTTGCCACCGGGGTATTGGCCCGGGCCGCCGGAGTGGGGGCGAATGGCGAATTCCTCGACGCGCACGGGGTATCGACGTTCGAGGATTTCGATGTCCGTGATGGCGGTGTTGGTCATGTGGGTGTGGATGGCATCAGTGCCGGGATAACCCGGACCGGCTCCGGAACCGCCGCAGAGGGTTTCGTAATGGCCGAACGTGGCATTGCCGAAGATGACGTTGTTCATGGTGCCCTGACTGCCGGCCTGGAGGCCGAGGGCGCAGATGAGGGTGTCGACGATACGTTGGCTGGTTTCGACATTGCCGCCAACCACGGCGGGGGATTGTGAGGGATCCGCAGCGAAAGGGGGATTGAGGAAGCCGGGAGGGAGGATGATGTCGACATCGGCGAGGAACCCTTCGTTGAGCGGGATGGGCTCGCCGGTCCAGAGGCGGAGCACGTAGAGCACGGCACTGCGGACCACGGCAGGGGTGGCATTGCGGTTGCCAGGATGGACGCCGCCGCTGCCTGTGAAATCGATGGTGAGGCGGCCGCCGGTTTTAGTCAGGCGGATGGTGATCGGAGTGCCGTCGTCGAGGTGCCCGGTGGCGGTGGTTTCCGCCAGACTGGTGTGGGCGAGGGTGCGGGCAAGGGCCTCGCGGGCCTGGGCCGTGAGTTGGCCGAGGTGGTGGCGGATGGTGGATTCGCCATGCGCCTGGCAAAGGGCGAGCAGCGCCGTGGCCCCATGGTGGGCGGCGGCGGACTGGGCGCGGAGGTCGGCCAGATTGTCAGGGAGGGCGCGGGTCGGGTGCGGAGCGGTGGTCAGGATCCGGGCGAGGCGGTCTTCCTGGGAAACTCCGTTTTTCACCAGCCAGGTGGGCGCGATGACGACACCTTCTTCTGCCAGGTTTTTGGCGGAGGCGGGCATGGAACCGGGGGTGATGCCGCCGATTTCAGCGTGGTGGGCGCGGTTGGCAGTGTAGGCGAGGAGTTGACCGGAGGGACCAAACACGGGGCAGATCACGGTGACGTCAGGCAGGTGGGAGCCACCGAAGGCGGGGTCGTTGGTGATTAGGAGATCTCCTGGCGCCGGAGGGATCAGGGCGGTGGTGCGGCGGACGCATTCGCCAAGGGCTCCGAGGTGCACGGGGATGTGCGGGGCGTTGACAAGGAGATGGCCGGAGGCATCAAGCAGGGCGCAGGAGTAATCGAGGCGTTCCTTGACGTTGGTGCTGACGCTGGTGCGGCGGAGGAGTTCGCCCATACTGTCGACCATGCCTTGGAAGCGGCAGCGGAAGAGCTCGGCCGAGGCAGCGCCGGAGATGGGGGAAGCACTGGAAGTGGAGGCCGCGGCCTGGCGGTGCAGCAGCCAACTGCCTGCGCTGCCCCGCACGGCGGACCAGCCTGTTTCCAGGATGAGCGTGCTGAAATGGTCCTGGATGACTTGTGGCTGCGCCGGGGCAGGGTGGGTGGGTTGGGTGGGGAAGATTTCGGGTGGCAGGCTTTCTTCTTGGAGGGAGGCGATGACGCGGAGCGAAACGACCTCGATAGCGCGGTGCGGGGGCGGAGGGTAGCCGTAGAGTTGCTGGAACGAGGATTGGAAAGAGGCGGGCAGTTCGGCCGGGGCTTGGAAAGGAATGGTCAGGGCGGTGTCCTGGCCTTGGAGGCGGAGGTCGGCGAGGCGGCGGCGGATGTGGGCCTGAGGCTCGTCGAAGATGGTGAGAGTTTCAGTTTCAAGGCGGGTCAGGACCGGGGCGAGCCACGCGGCATCGGCGAGCGGTTGGAGGAGTTGTTGCTGGCCAAAATGCTCGGGCTGGCTGGCGGCAGCTCCGGCGGCACTGAGGAGACCGGCTTCGGCTGGCACGAGGATCTGCCGGATGCCGAGTTCCTCCGCGATGGCACAGGCGTGCTGCGGGCCCGCCCCCCCGAAAGCGAGGAGGGTGTATTCGGATGGATCACAGCCATCCCGCACGGAGATGGAGCGGACGGCTTCGGCCATGCGCCCGGTGGCGATTTGGAGGAGGCCGGTGAGAAGGAAATGATCGTGACCGGGAACTGGCAGACCCTGGGTTTGCATGTCCTGTTTGAGTTGGGTCAGGGCAGCGAGGGCAGGAGCCCGGTGCAGGGGAATGCTGGCCTTGTCAGGATCGATCCGGCCGAGCAGGAGATTGACATCCGTCAGAGTGAGGGGGCCGCCGCGGCCATAACAGGCGGGGCCGGGGTCGGCTCCGGCGCTGCGGGGGCCGACGGTGAGGGCTCCGGCGGTGACGGCGCAGACGGACCCGCCTCCCGCGGCGACCGTTTCGATGCGCAGGGAAGGGGCCAGGATGGTGGACTGGCCGAGGTGTTGTTCAAATTGATAGAGGAAATCACCTTCCCAGCGGGCGACGTCGGTGCTGGTGCCTCCCATATCCAGGGTGAGGATACGGCCGATTCCGGCGCGGCGGGCCGCGGCTGCACATCCGGCCACGCCTCCGGCTGGGCCACTGAGGAGGCTGTCCTTGGCGTGGAAGCTGGCCGGTTCGGCGAGGCCTCCGGCGCTGGTCAGGCAATGAAAGGCGAGGCACTCCGGACCGAGCGCCTGGCGCACTTGTTGGACAAAACCGCGCATCACGGGGGCGAGGGCGGCATCGACCACGGCGGTGGAGGCGCGGGGAAGGAGACGGACCTGAGCGGAGAGGTCGGAGCTGAGGGAGATGGTGGTGAAACCGGCAGCGCGGAGGCAATCGCGGACGGCGTGTTCGTGGGCGGGATTGAGGTCGCTGTGGGCGAGGGCCACGGCGGCAGTGGTGATGCCCCGGCCCACCAGAGCTGCAACCTGGGCGGACAGGGTGGCCGGGGCCAGCGGAACCAGGACGTGGCCAGTGCTATCCAGACGCTCGAGGACTTCCACAGTATGCTGATGCAGGGGCCGGTCGCGCTGGTGGTGCAGGGCGAAGAGGTCGGTCCGGCGCTGGTCGCCGATGGTGAGGAGATCGCGGAAGCCGGCGGTGACAAAAAAGGCCACGGGGGCACCTTGGTTTTCCAGCAGGGCGTTGGTGGCCAGGGTGGTGGCGAGCCGGAAGCGGTGGGGCGGGAAGGGGTGGCCGGGCGGGGTGCCAGTGAGGAGGCGGGTTCCGGTGACGGGGGCGGATTCGCCGGTATCCAACTCCATGAAACTGTCCGGAGGAATGACCTCAGGAAGAGTTTCAACAAACGTCAGGGTGGCTCCGGTGGAGTGCTCCACGGGGGCGGACCATTCCGGCCGGTGGGCTTGCCCTGGGAAAAAAAGGCGGGCGTTCCACCCTCTGAAAAAACCGTCACGGTGCCCGCCGTGGGAAACCAGGGTGACGGCATTTCCCCGGTCCATCACGATGATGCCGGTGCGGAGTCGGCCGTTTGAAAGCAGCTTGGCCCGGTGACGGTGCCCTTGGGGATCAGTGGCACAGCAATCCGTGAAAGTGCCGCCGCGGTCTACGGCGATGAGCCAGGCATCAGCGGGGGCGGGGGTGCCGCAGGGCATGTCCGGAGTGTTTCAGGAGAAGGCGCCGCATGCGGGCGTGCTCCGGTTATTGCAGGGTCTGGAGCCAGCCGACTTCCACGAGGGAATCCTGATAAACGTCGTTGATTTCCTTGGGGTAGATCTTGGAGGCGGAAGCAAGCCATTCCTCGGCTTCCTCCTTCTTTTCCCTGGCAAAGGAGGTGGCAGCCATGGCGAAATAATAGGCCGGGGAATCGTTATCATACTGGTCAAACTTTTCCAGCATGCTGTCGGCGGCGGCAGCTTGTTTTTCCTGCAGGTGGCAGATGAAAATCTTGTATTCCATGAGACGCCGGGTGCCGGAGTCCGGCACGTTGCTGCTGGCGAGCAGGTCGGTGAATTCCTTGCGGGCCTGGGGCCAGTTTTTCTCCACAAAGTTGATTTCGGCAAGATTAAAGCGGGGGTGGAAGTTTTCCCGGGGCATGTCCTTGGTCAGCACGATGGCTTTTTCGAATTCGGCGCGCGCCGCCTTGAAGTCGCGCATTTTGGTGAAAACAGCACCTCTCATATTGGAGACGATATGGAATTCGCCGGTGACGCCTTCCACTTCGTTCAGTTTTTCGAGGGATTCTTGGAGACGCACCCCGCGCATGTAGGACGCGACATCTGCGATGCCCTTGGCCGCGGTCTGGCGTTGGGCGGGCGTGAGTTTTTCAAGTCCGGGCAGTGGGGGAACGGCGGCTGGGGCCGGAGCGGCCTTTCCTCCGGGAATAGCTTCGGCGGGCAAAGCGGGATCCAGTTTGACGGTGCCGGCATCAAGGGCGGCCTTGTCCTCCAGTTCCAGTTTCGTGTCGGCGGCCGGAGCCGCCGGGGCTTGACTGAAGGCTGGGGCGGTGAGGGTGGCAGTGGCCAAAACGGCAGCACCGAGGCGGGCGAGGGGATGGGAGATCATGGCTGGGAAAATTTTAAAAATTGGAGGTAACTTTATCGAGCGCGTCCGGCTTGTCAAAATGTGTCGGTTTACCGGGAAGCGTCCGGAGGAATCAGGAAGGCACCGCGCCGCCGAAGTATTTTTCCCGCAATCCGGCGAGGGTTTCGAGCATGAATTCGGCCTCCTCGCGCAATTTAGGATCTAGGCTGGAGGCGGCCCGGTTATGCCGTTGGTAGAGATGGGCGAGGCGTTCCCTCAGTTGTTCCGGAGTCATCTCCGGGGTGATGCCGCAGAGTTCCTCGGGGCTGGCCTCGCGGCTGAGGCTCCGGGCGGCATCCTGTTCCCATTTCGCTTTGGCAGAGGGCACGGTCAGGGCTTCCTCCGCGGGAGCAGCCGGGGGAGCGTGGGCGGCCGGGGCGGGGATGGCGGGGCGGGGGGCAGCCTTGGGTTTGCTGCCAAAGAGTCGGGAGAGCGCTTTGAACATGAGGATAGCGGGTGAGAGTTGGAAATTATTCGATGCGCACCTGTTCGAAATAGGCGCGTTTGCGCTCCACCTCCTCGTCGCTGAGAACGCCTTCGCCTTGGTAGGTAATGGCGACTTCCTTCACCTTGCCGGTCTGTTCGTCCTTGATGGTGGCTTTGACCCGCTGGTTGAGGTCGTAGGCGTAGGTGACGGTGATTTCGCAACCGGCGGGACGGTTGGGCGGGACGTCGAAACTGATGCGTCCGATGACATCGACATATTTGGGGTCCAGGTCCTCACCCTGGGTGATTTCCACTTCGATGCTCTGTTCGTTGTCTTCGGAGGTGAGATAGGTTTGGCTTTGCTCGCAGGGAATGGGAGTGTTCTTCGGGATGACGATGGAGTTGGCGAAAACCTCGATGCCGGTAGTGGCGTCCTCCAGGATGGCCAGGGTGCCGTAGCTGTGATTGCAGACTTCTTCCACATCCGCGCCTTTCATGGCGAAGAGCGAGGCGCCGAGGGCGACGCATTCATCGACGTTGCCGCAAGACGTGGGTTCAAATCCGAAAAAGCCTTTGAGGATCTCCCGCACGCGGGGCATGCGGGTGCTGCCGCCGACGAGGGCCACATGGTCGATGTCCTGCGCGGTCAGTCCCGCGGAATTCAGCGACTGCTCGACCAGCATGAGGGTGCGGGTGAGGAGGCGGCCGACGGCGTCTTCATACACGTCGCGGGTCAATTCAATCCGGGTGAGGCCGCCGATCTCGTTGCCGACAGTATCGGTCACCTGGCGGAGTTTGGAGAGCATTTTTTTCATGTCCTCCCCGCTTTGGAGAACGCGGCGGCGCTGGCGCTCGTTTTCATACAGCGCGACGCCGTGCTGGGTTTGATAGGCCTGCGCAATGATATCGAGGAGACGTTCGTCGAAGTTGGTCCCTCCGAGGCGGCGGGCTCCTTCGCTGGTAATACAGCGGATGTGGGTGCCGCTGACTTCGAGAATGGTCACGTCAAGGGTGCCTCCGCCGAGATCATAGACCAGAATGCGTCCCTGCATGTTCTGGGTATGGGCATAATACAGGGCCGCGGCGGTCGGCTCATTCACGATGCGGGTCACGTTCAGCCCGGCGATGGTGCCGGCTGCGATGGTGGCCTTGCGCGCCAGTTCATTGAAATTAGCTGGAACGGTGATCACCGCATCCCGGATATCGCCGATGATTTTGGAGCAATCGCGCCGCAATTTGGCCAGAATCAGGGCTGAAATCTCAGTAGGAGTCCACTTTTTACCGTCAATGGCGACGGTATAGTGGGGGTTGTCCATGTGCTGCTTGATGAGGTGGATGGTGCGGTCCGGGTCTCCCCCATCGCGGGCAGCCGAGCCCACCAGCTTGATGTTCTCATGATTATCGAAATAGACCACCGAGGGGGTCATGCGCTCACCGTCGGCATTGGGGACGATTTCCGGATTTCCGTCCGTCCGGATGTAGGAAAGACCTGAAGTGGTGGTGCCGAGGTCGATCCCGACGAATTGTGGCGAAGCAGGGGCTTTCAAAGGGCAGGAGTCTTCTGGAAGAATTTCGGGAGCAGGAATGGAAGGAGATCTTCCTACACGGACTCGGCTATTAAGTCAAAGCTAATGGTTCCCCGGGGCCGGGAGGCGGGGTGACAGGCCCGGAAACCCGGGATTACAGCATTTTTGCTATGGGATTGACGCTCCGGCCACCCGGGTGGATAAATCACCGCCAACTCATGAAGCCACTCCTCCTCACCCTGCTGACCCTTGCCGCCTGCTCCTTTCCAGTTCAGGCGTTGACCCCTGATGGGAAAAGAAAGCTCGTCCTGATCGCAGGCAAGCCCAGCCACCCTCCGCTGATGCATGAATTCCGGGCGGGGAGCCTGTTGCTGCAGAAGTCGCTCGCTGCGGTCCCGGGCCTGGTGGTGGAGGTCGGTGAGCAGGGGTGGGTGGCAGACGAAGCCCTTTTCAAGGATGCCGATGCCGTGGTGATCTACGCGGATGGCGGGGGCGGTCACCCGGCGGTGCAGGGCAATCACGCCGCGACCCTCGAAGCGCTGGCCGCCAAGGGGTGCGGCATCGGATTCATGCACTACGGGGTGGAGGTGCTGCCGGACAAGGGCGGGAAGGAGTTCCTCCGCTGGATCGGGGGACACTACGAAAACGCCTTCTCGTGCAATCCTATGTGGGAGCCGTCTTTCGAGAGCTTTCCAGTCCACCCCATTACCGAGGGGGTGCAGCCCTTCCAGATCAAGGATGAGTGGTACTTCAACATGCGGTTTGTTTCCGGATTCAGCGCGGCTGGTCCCTCCGAGGTCAATGGGATGAAATTCACCCCCATTCTCGTCGCCAAACCCTCCGATGATGTCCGGGATGGCCCTTACGTTTACCCCCAGGGGCCCTATCCCCACATCGTCGCCGACAGTGGCCGGCCCGAGGCCATGATGTGGGCCGTGCAGCGTCCGGACGGTGGACGAGGTTTTGGTTTCACTGGAGGCCATTTCCACATCAACTGGGGCAATTCCGACTTCCGCCGCACCGTCCTCAATGCGCTGGTCTGGGTCACCGGAGCCGAAGTGCCGAAAGGGGGTGTCACTTCCCGCGTCGAAGAGGATGACCTCAAGCAAAATCTGGATCCCAAAGGACCGAAAAAGTAATTTCCGTCTGCAACTCCTCACTGTTTTCCCTTCCCATGAAATTCCTCCCCCGCGCTGTCACCCTCGTTTTACTCCTCACCCCTGCAGTCCTGCACGCGGACGACTGGCCGCAGTGGCTGGGAGCAAAAGGGGATTCCCATTGGAACGAAACCGGCCTGTTGGCCAAGTTCCCTGCGGCGGGTCCAGTGGTGAAATGGCGGGTCCCGGTCCGCTGGGGATACTCCGGTCCGGCGGTCGCGGCGGGCAAGGTCTTTATCCTGGATTATGATATTACCGGGGGCACGCCGGACGCCAATCCCGGGGGCCGCACCAAAATCCAAGGCAAAGAACGGGTCCGCTGCTTTGAATCCGCCACAGGGAAGGAACTCTGGACCCACGCCTACGATGCGCCCTATGAATTGAGTTTCCCTGCCGGTCCCCGCTGCACGCCGACCGTCGATGGGGACCTGGTTTACGCCCTGGGAGCCGAGGGAATGCTCACTTGCCTGTCTACTGCCGAGGGCAAGCTGCTCTGGGAAATGGATCTGAAAAAAAGCTATCAGGTCAGCTCCCCCATCTGGGGTTTTGCCAGCCATCCCATCATCGCCGGTGATCTTTTGATAGTGAAGCCCGGCGGAGAGGGCACCACCGTGGTCGCTCTCGACAAAAAAACGGGCAAGGAAGTCTGGCGGGCGCTGACCTCCAAGGAACCCGGTTATGCTCCGGCGGTGTTCATCAACCACGGCGGCAAGGATCAGATTATCCTGTCGCATGGCGAGGCCCTGAACAGCCTCGATCCCCTGACCGGGAAGGTGTACTGGACGGTGCCCTTCGTTCCCAGCTATGGCATGGCCATCATGGCGCCACGGCTTGCCGGCGATTTTCTGGTGATGGGCGGGATGGGTAAAAAATCCATCGGACTCAAGTTGAAGGCGGATCAGACCACGCCGGAAATTGCCTGGGAGGGCACCCCGAAAACGGGCATCTCCCCCAAGAACAGCACGCCGGTGGTTGATGGCGGTCTGGTCTTTGGCTGCGATGCCGATGGCGAACTGCGTTGTTTTGATCCAGCCACCGGAACCCGCCTGTGGACCACTAACGCAGTGCTGGGATCCACCCCGGGCTCCGGTACTTTTTTTGCCGTCAAGGCCAGCCCGCACTGGGTCCTGTTCAATGAACTGGGTGAACTGATCCTGGCAGATCTGACACGGGAGGGTTACAAGGAAACCGGCCGCGCCAAAATCCTCGAACCCACCAGCCCCGGCATGGGCCGCAAGGTGGTCTGGACCCATCCAGCCTTCGCTGAAAAAGCCGTCTTCGTCCGCAACGACGTGGAACTGGTCTGTGTTTCCCTCGCCGCCGAATAATGGACGCCCCACCCGCTGGCAGGGCGGGGCTGGGGCCTATCCTGCGCGGGAAGTGAGGGCTCTCGCCTTGCCTTCCATTTCCTCGCGGAGGCGGCAACACATCATGTCACAGAGTTCATTGACGATCGGATCGGCGATGAAGCAGAAGGTGCTGGGTCCTTCCTTGCGGGTACCGATCATGCCGGCCTCGCGCAGCACGGCGAGGTGCTTGGAAACATTGGCCTGCCCGGAACCGGAAGCTTCCACCAATTGGCCCACCGTGCGTTCGCCGGGCATCAGACAACTGAGCAGCCGCAGCCGCATGGGTTCAGACAATGCCCGGAACCGGGAGGCGATCAGTTCGAGAGCGGTGTCGGAAAGGTGCAGGGGAGCGGAGGTCGATTTTTTGGGGGGCATGGTGAAAACATTGTTTGCTTTATCGCTATATGACGATATAAATGATTTTGCCGCAAGGGGAATTCAACCCCGTCCTCCCGCTGAATCGGCGCTCCTTCCCCCATGAATGATTCCATCGCTCCCTCTGAACTGAAATCCCTGCTGGCCCGGGGCTGCTGCCTTGTGGACGTGCGTGAGCCGGTGGAGCACGCGGAGGAACATATCACGGGCGCCAAACTGATCCCATTGGGTGAAATTGGAAAACGGGCCGGCGAGATAGACCGCACGCAGCCGGTGGTGATCATGTGCCGGGGCGGCAAACGTGGGGAGCAGGCGCTGGCAAAATTGCGGGCAATGGGCTTCACCGAAGTCCGGAATCTGGCAGGCGGCATCCTGGCGTGGAAGGCCGCCGGACTGCCGGTGGACAAGGCGGAGCGGAAAGTTTTTCCTCTGATGCGGCAGGTGCAAATCGTGATCGGCCTGGGGGTTCTGCTGGGAGTGATCCTGGCACGCACGGTGCATCCTGACTTTATTTTTCTGAGCGCATTCTTCGGAGCGGGACTGCTGTGTGCCGGTTTTACCGGCTGGTGCGGGATGGTGATGCTGATGTCAAGGATGCCTTGGAACCAGGTGCCGGGCCAAACGGGCGGAACGGTGAGTTCCTGTTCAACTGGCTGTTGAACCGGCTCCTGGGGATCTCCCGGCGGCCTGTTATTTTCCATCTCAATCAACCAAACCAACTCATGAAAAAGAACGTAGGCACCATCGACGCTATCCTCCGCACTCTGCTCGGCATCGGCCTGATCGCCTATGGCATTGTGAATCACAGCTGGATCGGAGCCCTTGGGGCGATTCCGCTCCTGACGGCCTTCATCGGCTTTTGTCCGGTCTATTGTCCCTTGGGGCTGAGCACCCGGGGCAAAGGTGGTGGTTGTGGAAACGGGGGCTGTGGCAGTGGGAAGTGTGGGGGCTGACTCCGGGCTCCGGTCATTCCAATCCCACGCCGCATGTCCCCTGCATTGGTCATAGGTCTGCTGGCCATCGGGATCCTGGTGGCCGGGTGGTATGCCTTTGAAGGGCGATGGGACCGGCGTTTGTTTCAGGCCGGGGGTGGACACGTTTGCCGGAATGGTCCGGCGGCAGAGGGCAGGGCTTTCCTCGAGGCGCATCCTGACACCCAGGTGTTGGATGTCCGGTCAGCGGCAGAATTCCGCGCCGGGGCGCTGCCGGGGGCGATCCACGTCTCCATCGGCGACCCCGCGTTTTCCGACAAAGTAGGCGCGCTCAGCCGGTCGCGCCCCGTGCTGGTCTATTGCGCCGGCGGCTACCGCAGCCGCAAGGCGGTGGAACTGATGAAGCCGATGGACTTTGCCACCATTCAGCATCTGCACCGCGGCTATCACTCCTGGAAACTGGCCGGACTGCCGGTGACAAAACCGGTGGAACCACTTCCTGACCCCTGAATCTGATTTCCATTCTCCAACATCCAGCCTATCATGAACTCCAACGTCACCTCTGATTCCCCTCCCTCTGCCACCCCTCCCCGCCGGCTGTTGATCGTGGGCGGAGTGGCGGGTGGAGCCAGCACTGCGGCCCGGGCGCGGCGGCTTTCGGAGGATTGTGCGATCATTCTTTTCGAGCGCGGCCCGCACGTATCCTTTGCCAACTGCGGTCTGCCCTATTACGTGGGCGGGGAGATTCCTGACAAAGAAGATCTGCTGGTTCAGACGCCGGAAAGCCTGAAGGCCCGGTTCAATTTGGAGGTCCGGGTCAACACGGAAGTGATCGGAATCGATCCCCTCACGCATACCGTGAGGGTGAAAAACCGCCTGACAGGCGGGGAAACTGTGGAGTCCTATGACAAGCTGGTGCTGGCCACCGGGGCCGCCCCGATCCGGCCGCCCATTCCGGGAATCGACCGGGCGAATCATTTTCTGGTGAGAAACGTGCCGGATGTGGAACAGATCACCGCGTGGGCGGAAAAATCAGGCCAAGGCCGGGTGGTCGTGGTTGGCGGTGGATACATCGGATTGGAAATGGCGGAGCAGCTGCGGCACCGCGGATTGACGGTCAGTCTGGTGGAAGCCCTGCCGCAGGTGATGGCTCCCCTCGATCCGGAGATGGCGGCATGGCTTCATGCGGAATTGCGGGATCAGGGGGTGACGCTGCATTTGAACGACGCGGTGGCCGCCTTTGAAGCTCCCACCGCGGAAGAACCGGCGGGGGCCTCCATCGTGGTTTTGAAAAGCGGCCGGCGCTTGCCGGCGGATGCGGTGATTGTCGGCCTTGGCGTGAAACCAGAAGCGGGATTGGCCCGGGCGGCGGGACTGGCCCTGGGTGAACTCGGCGGGATCCGGGTCAATGACCGCATGCAGACCAGTGATCCTGACATTTTTGCGGTTGGCGATGTGGTGGAGGTGAAGGATGGGGTGACCGGTCAATGGTCGCTGATCCCGCTCGCCGGACCGGCCAATCGTCAGGGCCGGACTGTGGCCGATGTGATTTTCGGCCGGGATTCCAGCTACGGCGGCACCTGGGGCACGGCGGTCCTGCGGCTCTTCCGGCTCACGGCCGCCTGCACCGGAGCCAATGCCACCCGTTTGAAGCGTGCGGGGATTCCCTTTGAAGTGGTGCATTTGCATCCAGGTTCGCACGCCGGTTACTTCCCCGGCGCGGAACCCCTCGCGCTGAAGTTGCTGTTCGCTCCTGTTACCGGCAAATTGCTGGGAGCGCAGGCGGTGGGCCGCGATGGGGTGGATAAACGCATGGACGTCATCGCCACCGCCTTGCAGGCCGGGATGACGGTGCATGATCTGGCTGAACTGGAATTGTGCTATGCCCCGCCATTCGGTTCGGCCAAGGATCCGGTCAATCTGGCCGGCATGACGGCGCAGAATCTTCTCGCGGGCATGGTGCGCCAGAGGCAGTGGGAGGAAGTGGCCGGACTGGATCCTGACACCACCCTGCTGCTGGATGTGCGCAGCCAGGCAGAAAGGGCGGCGGGTTTCATTCCAGGATCCGCCCACATTCCTCTGAATGAGCTGCGCCAGCGTATCGGTGAACTGCCGCGTAACCGGGAGATCATTGCCTATTGTGCCAGCGGACTGCGCTCCTACGTCGCGGCCCGGTTCCTTGCCCAGCTGGGGTTTCAGGTGACGAACCTTTCCGGAGCCTATCGGACCTGGCGCGCGGCTACCGCGTGATTCTTGAAGCGCCCTGATGGCATCTCCTCAGGCAGAAACCGCGGGAGGGGAGGGGCGGCGGGCAGGCAGGGGGGATTTGAAAATGATGTAAATCCATGGGATATCGGGTAGATGTGAGGCTGAATCCCGGCTAGGGATGGGGGAATGAATACTTTTGTGCTGAAGCCGCGATGGGTGCCGGAACTGGACCCTGATTTCCAGCCTGCCGTGCTGTGGAACCGGGCCTACCTGGCTTCCGTGGGGGATGGGGTGCCGCTCATTTTGGCCTTGGAAGGGGAGCAGGGGAGGGTGTCTCGCTACGAGACGGTGGTGCGGCCCGTGATTGATGCCGGGACGCTGCGGTATGTGGAACGGTTGGTGAAATTTCTGCTATGGTCCCGCGGAGGCTGGCGTCTGGTGGTGGCCGGGCCGGAGGAGATCGCCCGATTTTTGGCCACAACCTATGCACCGGGCGGAGAGCGGGCATTTGATGCGGAAATGATGGGACAGTCCTACGGACGGGCCTTTACGGTGGAGCCGGTGCCTTTTGGAAAGGTGCCTGCGGAGAAGGAAGGGGGGGCATCCGTGGGGGGGCATCTGGACGGGTGCCGGATTGGTTTTGATTTGGGGGCCAGTGATTACAAGGTAGCCGCGGTAAAGGATGGCGAGGTGGTTTACAGTGATGAATTTGCCTGGGACCCCCGGCCGCAGACAGACCCCTCCTATCACTATGACCACCTCAACGCCGGACTGCGGGCGGCGGCAGCGCATCTGCCCAGGGTGGATGCGATCGGAGGCAGTTCGGCGGGAGTGATCGTGAACAACCGGTTCATGGTGGCCAGCCTGCTGCGCAATATAAGGCCGGAGCGGATGGAGGAAGCCCGCGGCATGTTCGAACGCTTGAGGAAGGAATGGGGAGTGCCTTTGGAGGTGGCGAATGATGGGGATGTGACAGCCCTGGCAGGGGCGTTGTCCCTGGGGGAGCATGCGGTACTGGGAGTCGCCATGGGCTCGAGTGAGGCTGCCGGTTATCTGAATCCGGAAGGCCGGATGACGGGTTGGCTGAGTGAGTTGGCCTTTGCTCCGGTTGATTACAATCCCGCCGCGCCTGCGGATGAGTGGTCCGGCGACCGCGGCGTCGGGGCACTTTATTTTTCGCAGCAGGCCGTGAACAAACTGATCCCGGCGGCCGGGATCCCGGTGCCGGCGGAAATGTCCCTGCCGGAGCGGTTGAGGCTGGTCCAGTTTCTGATGGGTCAGGATGATCCGAGGGCGGCGGCGATCTACCGGACGATCGGTATCTATCTGGGCTACAGCGTGGCGCACTATGCGGAGTTTTACCAGTTCACCCACCTCCTGATTCTCGGCCGGGTGACCACCGGGAAGGGGGGCAATATCATCCTGGGCACCGCCCGGGAAGTGCTGTCCGATGAGTTTCCAGAACTGGCGGCACGGGTGAACGTCCAATTGCCGGATGAAAAGAGCCGCCGGGTCGGGCAGGCATGTGCGGCGGCCAGTCTGCCGGCGCTTTCAGGATCGGCAGTGGAATCTTAGCGGATGCCAGAGAGGGGAGCGAGAGAGCGCAGGTTTTTTGAAGCAACAAGAGAACAATCACAATATGGCCACGAAATTCTCCCAGACTGGAGCCACGGTGCTGGTACCGGATGCCTGTGCGATGCCGGAAGCGTTGCGGCGCGTGACCCATTTGGGGATTGGAGCACACCAGGATGACCTGGAATTCATGGCCTTCCATGGCATTGCGTCCTGCTTTCACGCCAGTGACCAGTGGTTTGGGGGGGTGACCTGTACAAATGGCGCGGGCAGTTCCCGGACGGGGGCCTATGCGGGCTTCTCCGATGACCAAATGCAGGCGGTGCGCCGGGAGGAGCAGAATCTGGCCGCCCGGGTGGGGCGTTATGGCTACATGGCTCAATTGGACCACCCCAGTGGAAACGTGAAATCGCCCACCTCCAATGCTCTGAGGGATGATTTGGTCCAGATTCTTCAGGGCTGCCGGCCGCAGCTGGTCTACACCCACCAGCCTGCAGACAAACATGAGACCCACATCGGGGTGATGGTGGCGGTGATTGAGGCGATCCGTTGCCTGCCGGGGGAGTCACGCCCGCGGGCGGTGCATGGATGTGAGGTCTGGCGGGATCTGGACTGGATGCCTGACGGTGAAAAAACCATTCATGACCTGACCGGTCATGAGGTGCTGGCCGGAGCGCTGAATGGCATCTTTGACAGCCAGATTGCCGGGGGTAAACGTTATGATCTGGCGGTCATGGGACGGCGGCGCGCCAATGCAACTTTCTTTTCCTCACATGCCACGGATGGCGCGGCCGCTCTGGCGTTTGCCATGGATCTCACGCCCCTCGTGGAAAATGAGGCGTTGGATGTGGTGGACTTCACGATGGGTTTTGTGGAGCGTTTTTCCCAAAATGTCCGGGGAATGCTGGAAAAGCGGTTGGGGAGATAAGGCCCCGGCTTATTTTTTTCCGGCAGGCAGGGGCAGGGGAAGCATGACTTCATTCCGGCGCATGGGACCAGGGGTCCATGGGGAGTCATAATAGGCAAAAACGGGTTCCCCGGTGGGGGTGAGTTTTTGACTGGCGAGCCATTTGCGGAGTTCGGCAAGGGCCTGTTCCTCGTTGGCTTTGCGCTGGAGGCCATTGAAGCGGAGCACGGCAAAGCGGCCGGGAGGGCGGGTGCCCAGCGTGATGTCCTCTGCGCCGGAACCCGGAGCTCCTGCGGCAGCCACTTTGGCGGGCACCGCAAAGCTCATCTTCGATTGTCCCCCGGCCTGGTCCATGAAGACCGGAGTGGTCATTTCGATCTTCTCCTGTTTCTCGTTTTTCCCGGAGATATACCCGAAGAGTTTCATAAAGCGGCCATCGCGGTCGGCATCCACCGGTGCAGTGGCGGAAACGGTGGTGAGGGCTGGGTAGTCGCGGATTTCGACCGGGCCTTCTTTTTGCAGCACCGTGTAGGGAGCCGTCTCGTAGGCGGCGCGGCTGGTGGCAGTCAGACCGGTGAGTAGTCCGGCGGCGGCGATGAGGCCGGTGAGTATGAGGGCTTTGTTCATGGAAGGGATGGGGCGGTGGAAAAATGCTTCTCCACTCTGCACAGGATTAACGTTGCTTTCATCAATGCGGACTTGCTTTGATCCTGGGAAAAACCGCAATCAGGCGCAAAACGATTCTTTGAGAGATGAAAATCAATAAAATTGCCGTGTTGGGTGGAGGCAGTGCCGGCTTGATCGCGGCGCTGACCCTGAAAAAGCAGATGCCGGATTTGCCGGTGGAGGTGGTTTTTAGTGCTGACCTTGGGGTCATCGGGGTAGGGGAAGGCACCACGGCGGCATTTCCCCGGCACTTTTTCGAATACCTGAAGCTGAATCCGGCGGATTTTTACCGTGAAGCAGAACCGACTTGGAAGTTGGGGATTCATTTCAAATGGGGTCCCCATCCCCAAGGTTTTTACTACAGTTTTCAAAATGAGTATAAAACCAAGTGGCCGGAATTGAGCCGGAATACCGGCTTCTACTGCACTCCGGAGACGGAGTGGGTGGGAATGGTTTCGGCATGCATGGCCAAAGCCAAAGCCTTTCCCCGCAAGCCGGATGGGTCGATGCACTTTCACAAGTTCCACGCTTTCCACATCGAGAACCGGAAGCTCGTGGCCTATCTGGAAAAACAATGCAGTCTCCTGGGGGTCACTTTTCTCGAAGGCAAGGTCTCCCTGGCGGAGCGTGGACCGGGAGGCGTCGCCGCGTTGGTGCTGGAGAGCGGACAACGGGTGATAGCCGATCTTTACGTGGATGCCTCCGGATTCCGCTCGGAGCTGCTGGGCCGCGCCATGCAGGAAGAATATTTGAGTTTTGAAAATTCACTCTTCTGTGACCGGGCGGTGATCGCGGGGTGGCCGCGCTCCAACGAACCCATCCTGCCCTATACGGTGGCGGAAACCATGGAGGCCGGCTGGTGTTGGCAGATCGAGCACGAAAACTGGATCAACCGGGGTTATGTGTATTCCTCCCGGTTCATCACTGATGATGCCGCCTTAATCGAGTTCAGGCAGAAGAATCCAAAGATCGCCAATGAGCCGCGGGTGGTGAAGTTCAATTCCGGCCGCTACCGCAGGCATTGGGTGGGAAATGTGGTCGGAGTGGGGAATTCCGTAGGTTTTGTGGAACCCCTTGAGGCCACCGCCCTGCAGGTGATCTGCCTGGAGAGCAGTACTCTGGCAGATACCCTGAAAGACTCGCTCCTGGAGCCGACTCCCTCCCTCGTGGATTTGTATAATAACTACAATTCAAGACAGTGGGATGACATCCGGGACTTTTTGGCGGTGCACTATGCTTTCAACACCCGGCTGGATACCCCGTTCTGGAAAGCCTGCCGGGCGGACACGGATTTGCAGGGGGCCGCGAAGCTGGTGCGTTTCTATCAGGAGAACGGGCCGAGCCTCGTGGGGGAGGGCGTTCTGTTTGCCCCGACGAACTCCTTTGGTTTGGAGGGTTATCTGGCGCTGCTGGTGGGGCAGGGCATAGCTCATGGGAAACCTTGGACGGCTTCGATGGAGGAGCAGCGGATCTGGAGGGAGCGTTTGCGGAATTTTGGTGAACATGCTGCCCGTGGATTCCCCATGAAGGAAGCGCTGGCATTGATCCGGGGGAGTGACTTTGATTTTTTGGCGGGGAAATCCACAAATTAGGTGCGCCCGGGGTTGCCCATGGTGGGATGGACCAGCGGAGTCTGCTGTTGGGTGGGGGAAACCGGCAGGGAGGGCGGATAAAAGCTGCCCGCCTGCCGGTCCCGGAGTATCCGGAAAGGGCCGGTTTCAGTTCCTGCGCACGTGGTAGAAGCGGCGGCCCCCTACGATGGAGGGAATACCATTGACCGTGTCCTGAACCGTCACGGTGGCTCCGGTGCCCGCAACAGGGTTTCCGACATTGCTCCATGGCGCGGTGAGGGAGGTGCTGCTTTCCACTTGGTACGTTTTGCCGATTTCCGTCGGGAAGGTGATGCTAACCGGTTGGCCAGTTGGAGCGGATACGGCCGAGATCTGGAAGGAGGAGTCCACTGGACCGATGACCGCGTCAGGGCCGGCCGCAAAGTTCTCAGCCACCTGTTCTGGTGCGAGCAGTCCATGATAGATGCGGAATTCGTCAAACGTTCCCGCGACATTGGCATCCCCCGTCCAGTTGGAACGCCCGATCCAGTTGTTCACATCATCAATGGACGACAGATTGACATTGGCCGGAACATTGAGCAGGAGGGGGACTCCATTGCGCCAAAGGGTCAGACGGCTGGTTCCGGTAGTGGCGGATTCCACCATGGCGACGTAATGCAGCACTTGATCCTGCACGTAAGTCACACCGGGATTATAAAGGGTGCCCACCGCCGGGCCGGGGGCCGCGTCGCGGATCTCCATGCGGTTCACCTCGTAGTTGGTACCATCGACCGCGGCACTGACGAAGAAATAATCGCCGCCTTCCCCACCATCGCCGGGCCCGGTGATTTCTTTGGGGACCCCAGGAGAGGCGAGGGTATTGCCGAAGTCAAAGAGCCGCGCCCAGGCATTGGTATTGGATTGCAGGGAGACCCAGGTTTCCACGGTCAGCGCCTTCAGAGGGGAAATCATGCCGTTGGGCAGGTCCACGTAAGCCGCGCTGGCCGAGCTGCCTCCAGGCAGGGCAATGGCGCTTCCGGTGAAAGTGCCACCCGCGCCGCGGACGACGGCGTTTGACAGACCTGTGACGGAATCGGGGGTGGTGGCACCGTCGTCGGCCGCTCCGGCTGCATTGTTGAAACTCCAGCGGTGGAGCAGTGTCGCCGGGAATTGTGCCGGATCATTCGGATTCGTGGCAAGGGCCGCTTCCAGATGGTCACTGGCAAAATCCCCGTCCGAGTCATATGCATAGGGATCAGTGCCGGTGCTGGTGGCGCTGAGGAAAGTGCCGGTGTTGGTTTCCGCCGCGTCGGACAGGCCATCGCCATCGGAATCCGCACTATTGGGGAGCGCGCCGCGCTGGAATTCCTGGAGGTTGGTGACCGTGTCGATGTCTGGATCCGCTGCGGCATCCGCTGCGGAGGTGGGATTGAGGCCATGGGCGCGCTCATACCAGTTGGGGATACCATCGCTATCGGTGTCTGTGGCATCGGCGGCGGGTCCGGGGGTGGCATCCGGACCGGCCACGTTGTGGGCCGTGATCACGTCCAGAGAAAGGGCTCCGTCGTAAATCCGCAGTTCGTCATAACTTCCGTCGACATTGCCATCGACGGTGAAGTTCGAGCGGCCCAGCCAGTTGTTGATATCCTTCAGGATGCCCAATTTGATGGGATTGCCCGCGTTGGTTTCCGTGAAGGAGCCAAGGTTTCCGTTCTCATAATAACGGAGTTGGCCGGAGCTCTCATCAAAGGTAATGACGAAATGCACCGGGGTGCCAAGGCCGGCCTGGCTCACGTTGAATTCTGCCGTGGGAGCGGTGAGGCCGTCGGCTTTCCGCAGCGAGAGGGTCCGGTTGGCGGTATCTGTGCCATTGTAGGCACTGAGGAAGAACGTGTCCACCGCGGCGGTGCCGCCACCATTCCAGTTTCCGAGACCGGTAATGGCTCCGCTGGCGGCTGGATCCGAAGTGCCGAAGTCCACCAGACGGGCCCAGACGCCACCATTGGTGCTGTTGACCGTGGCCCAGCCTTCAATGGTAACCGCACCCCGCCCGCCCTTGGCGGCGCCGTGATTGGAGAGGATGCCAACCGGCAGTGAAACATAAGAAGCGGAGGCGGAGGATCCGCCAGCCAGAGACAGGATTCCTGCTGCCCGGGTGAAACCGGCTCCGTGGACGTGTCCGTGGGCTCCACTGACAGAATCGGTGACCCGGGTTCCGGTGGTTTCGCTGAAGGAATACCGGTGCACCAGTTTGGGAGCCGGCACGCTGGTCTCGATATTGGGGTCACTGGAGGAGGCTACTTCCGTAGCATCGCCAGCCAGGTCGGAATCGCTGTCGCGGAGGTGAGGATTGGTGCCGGTGTTGGTGGTGCTGCTGAAAGTGCCGGTATTGGACTCCACATTGTCTTTGAGTCCGTCGCGGTCCGTGTCGGGGTTCAGGGGATCCGTGCCGGTGTCGTTGGGTGAGACCCACACTCCGGTGTTGGTTTCCTTGGCATCCCCCAGGTTATCGGAATCGGTATCGGCCGACTGGGGGTTGGTGCCCCTCTGGAATTCCTGGACATTTGTCAGGGTATCGCTATCAAGATCCAGGCCGCCATCATTCACGCCGACTGTGAGCCCATTGAGTTGTTCATAGCCGTCAGGCATGCCGTCATTGTCAGTATCCACGACGAGGGTCACGGGACCGGAAGCCCGGCTGGCAAAGATCTCCTCTGGCGAGAGCACATGGTCATAGAGGCGGAATTCATCGTATTCCGCGTTCAGGTTGGCATCGCCGGACCAGTTGGAGCGGCCCAACCAATTGTTGACGTCGGTAATCTGATTCAGCAGGAAGGGCGAGGATTGGTCGGTGATCAGGTGTTCACCGTTCCGCCAGAGGTTGAAAATGGTCTGTATCCCGTTCGAACTGTCCGCCGTGATGGCAAAATAAACCACCTGGTCCAGCACGGCAGCCCGGTCCGGCCGGTAAACCGTGTTCTGATTGGCGTCTGCGGAAACACGGATCTCGAGTTGCTGGGTGTTGTAATTGTCACCCGTAGCTGCACTGTAGAAGAGATAGTTATTGCCATTAAAACCTCCACCGGGGGCGAGGACTTCCCCTACGGTATTAGTCCCAAAGTCGAAGTACCGAGCCCAGTTTCCCGTAGTGCCCTTCAGGGTGATCCATCCCTCGATGCTCAGGGTATTTTTATTCCCGGTGGCGATCGGGCTGTTGGCTCCGATGAGATCATTGGGAAGATCCACATAGGGAGCGGAACCGCTGGCGCCGCCAGGCAGCCGCAGAGCCGTGCCAGTGAAGGTGGCTCCATTTCCGAGCACCAAGCCGTCGAAGCTGGCACCGCCGATGGCATCCGGAACGGTGGCTCCGTCGGCGCTGCCGGCCGCATTATTAAAGCTCCAGCGGTGCACAAGATCTCCATGCGAGGCCTGGGTGCCAAGCAGAGACAGGGAAAGAAGGGTGGCCAACGAGCTGCCGGGGGGGAAACGGAGCCACGGTTGTGGAGTCGGGTTGGTTTTCATTTGAGTGCAGGATTATAATTGGAACGGGGAGGTGATCTGGAATCCCCGATTTTACCGCGCATGGGTGTGTTCATGCCTGGCGGACGCTTGGGGACATTAAGTCATTTCCGGCGTAAAAGGATGAGGAGGAGGATGTTTTGCCATTCAACACCGGGTCGTGACAAGCAAAGAATGACCGGGACGGGTTATTATAGGACGTCATGGTGTTTTTCTTAACACCTGCCCCGCCAGTGTCGGGGGATCAGCGGCGGGGCAGGGGGACCATGAACGAAAAATGACTCATTAACTTGACGCCGGGGCGGGGCAGGCTGTTTCTTGCGGGCCATTATGAAGACCATTTTCTCCTTCCTCCCCCGCCTTTCCTCAGCGTTGCTTCTGGCGGCCACCTCTGCTGCGGGGACTGCCGCCCCGGTGTCGACTGCTCCGGGTCTGGACTGGCCTTCTTATCGGGGGCCCAATGGTGATGGAGTCACCAAGGCCAAACTGGGCAAAATCTGGGACAAGGCCGGCCCCACGCAGGTTTGGAAGGTCGAAGCCACCAATGGATTCAGTTCCATGGCTGTCTCCGGGGGAGTGGCGGTCACCCTGGTGACGCGCGATCATGAAGGGTCCGGAACGGAACACTGCGTGGCGTTTGATGCTGCCACCGGCAAGGAACTCTGGGCGGTGCCGCTGAAACTGGCCAAATATCAGGGTGGCGGCGACTCCGGCACGGGAGACAACAAAGGGGGCGACGGTCCACGCAGCACCCCCACCCTTTCCGACGGCAAGGTTTACGTCTACGGATCGAATCTCGATCTCTACTGCTTCGATGCCAAGACCGGCAAGGAAGTCTGGTCCAAGGATGTGACCGGGGATTACAAAGGCAAAAACATTTCCTGGTCGAATGCGACCTCACCCATCGTCGAGGGCGACCTGGTGATCGTGGGCGGCGGTGGCAAAGGCGCTGCTTTTCTCGCCTTTGACAAGGAACGGGGGACTCTGAAGTGGAAAGAGGGGGATGACACCATCACGCATGCCACGCCGACGGCCGCCACGCTCCTCGGTGAGCGGCAGGTGATTTTTTTCATGAAGTCAGGGCTCACCGCCGTGTCCCCCAAAAATGGCAAAATTCTCTGGCAGCAGCCCTACAAGTTCAATGTCTCCACGGCCGCCTCTCCCGTGGTTTTTGAGAATATTGTTTATTGCTCCGCCGGTTATGGGGTGGGCAGTGCCGCCTACGAGGTGAAAAAATCCGGTTCCAACTACGAAACCAGCGAGCTCTGGCGGGTGGAAGGAGACGGACTGAACAATCACTGGAGCACCCCGGTGGTCCACGGGGGCTACCTCTACGGAATGTTCAGTTTCAAAAAATACGGGGATGGTCCGGTCAAGTGCGTGGATATCCGGACCGGCAAGGAATTGTGGAGCAAGGAAGGATTTGGGCCTGGGAATGTAATTCTTTCCAATGATAAATTGCTGGCCTTGAGTGATAAGGGTGAACTGGTGATCATAGAGGCCAAGCCCGATGCCTATACGGAACTGGCCCGTGCCGATGTGCTGGAGGGCAAGTGCTGGTCGACTCCTACCCTTGCCGGCGGGTTCATATTTGCCCGCAGCACCAAGGAGGCGGCCTGCTTTGCGGTGGCTCCTTGAGCAGTGAGGGGCGGGGCTGTCTCCGCTCCGCCTATCCCATATAACCCGAATGAGTCACTAAAAGCGCGCAGCAGCGGACGTTTTACAGGCCAATCCATTTGCTTATGAATATGATCTTTGCCTGCCGGTTTGTTTCCTTGTTGTCGTTGCTTCCCTTCCTGGCTGCAGCGGAGACAGTGGTTTCTGCAACTGCTTCTTCTGCCCAGGCGACCGCCACTGCAGGGGGAAAAACCCTGACGGCGAAGCTGAATGAAGCTTCGAAAACCGTGCGGGTGGAAATCGACGGCACTTTGTTTACCGAATTGATCTATGCCGGCCAGCCGAAGCCGGTGCTCTTCCCCATTCACGGTCCTGGTGGGACCATGATGGTGCGTCAATGGCCGCTGCGGGAAGCAGCCCCGGGAGAGGAGAAGGATCATCCCCACCACAAAGGGATGTGGTTTACCCACGGCAATGTGAATGGCATCGATTTCTGGAAGGAAGGCACGGATGCGGGTACGATCGTGGTGCAGGGCGTGCCTCAACTCAGCGCCCGGGACGGGGCTGTGGTGCTGCAGACGAAGGAGTCGTGGCAAAAGCCGGGAGGGGGCGAAGTATTGACTTCCACCACCACCATCACCTGTGGAGCGGACGGGGAGGATCGTTATATTGATTACGCCATTACTCTGAGCAGTGGGGGAGCCGATGTGGTTTTTGGAGACACCAAGGAAGGCACCATGGGAATCCGGGTAAATCCCTTGCTGAATTTCAAAGGAGCCGTGGCCAAGGGCACCGCCGTCACCAGCGAAGGGAAAACCGGTGCCGCTGCGTGGGGAACCAACGCCAAATGGGTGGACTATACGGCCCCCGTCGAAGGCGGCGTGATCGGGGTGGCCTGCTTCGATCACCCTTCCAACCTGCGGCATCCCACCACGTGGCACGCCCGGGATTACGGTTTGGTGGCGGCCAATCCATTTGGCCTGCATGACTTTCAGAAACTGCCGAAAGGGGCAGGGGATTACACCTTGAAAAAGGATGCTCCCCTGACGCTGCGCTACCGTTGGCTCTTCCATCAGGGGACCACCACAGGGGCGAACATTGCCGGACGCTGGCAGGCATGGGCTGCGGCGAAGTAAGGAGCACCAAGGCCGGCTGTTTTGCCAGCACGGAAGGGTGGTGAAGATATTGCGGTGGCTGGGCAGAATCAGGTTTCCCCCGGGGCCGGCCGGTGCTTGCATGAAGGGAGTTTTCCATCCCCACCTTTGTGAGCTATCCTTTCCGTACCAGGCGCTATTCCCTTGATGACGATCCCATGGTTGCGATGTCGCCCCCGGGCCCGGGGTGGCGCCAGTTCAGCATCAGTGCTCTGGCCACCACCCTGATTTTGGTGCTCTGCTGGTACTTCGCCTCCCTGCTGATCCAGCAGACAAACCAGAATCTGGGGCCGGTAACGGATCCGGTGAGTGGGGAAGTGCGGGGGGATCAGGACCAGAAACACAATATCAACCAGGCCTTGTTGGCCCGGGACTTCATGACCCCCCGGGAGGATTTGACGTTGATGGCCAATCTGATGCGTTGGATGCCGCACCGGACAGATGGGGTGGTAGCCCCGCTCTGGCCGTGGGTGGCGGCCCGGTTGACCACGCCGGGTCAGCCTTACCGGGAAACAGAGGTGACGGAGGATGACCGTAAGTTGTTCACCAAGGGAAAGTGGGCCAATGTCGCCATGGTGCTGGCCTTTCTCTGGGCTCTCGGGTTGGTGCTGGCGCGGTCATTCCGGCCGGCGGCGACCGTCGCGGTTTTACTTTTGGCGGGATTCGGTGCTTTGATTCCGCGGGCGGTGTATTTCCAGCCGGAGCCGCTCTATTTCATTTTGTTCTTCTTCACCTGGATTTGTGCGGTGAAGTTGTTGATGAAAAATGATCTCTGGCTGCATGCCCTCTTCGGTCTGATGGGAGGGTTGGCCTATTTGGCCAAAACCTCGGTGGAGCCCCTGATCCTCGCCTGGTTTGGGATTTCAGCCCTCCGCTTCCTCTATCTGATGCTCCGCAAGGAGGAGGATCCATCGGTCGACCAGCCATGGAGCCGGCGGAATCATTTCATCGGCCTGATTGTCTTCGCTTTTGCCTGGATGGCCGTGACGGTCCCCCGGTATTCCTTCGCACAGGAGCGGTGGGGCGATGCCCGTTTCAGCTATCCGGGTGCCTGGATGTGGATGGATGACTACCAGAATTGTTACACCTGGATGGGAGCCCATCCTGATAAACAGAGCCTCGAAGCCATTCCTCCGGGGGACAGGCCTTCCCTGACCAATTACCTGAAAACCCACCCGGCCACCGCCATGCAGGATCGTCTCCAGGACGGAACCCGCGAGAAACTCACCCGTTGGCTGGCTCCGAAAATAGTGAAACCGAAAGCTGGGGGCGATTTTCCCGGCTGGCGGGTGCTGCTGGACCGTCGCGGACTCTACCTCGGGGCCATTACCGCCGTGATGCTGGCAACAGCCCTGTTGGTATGGAGCCGCCGGAAATCGGTGGACCGGACCGGGCTTTCCGTGCCCCCGGGGGCTTGGGCCGCCGCGCTCTTCACCGTGGGCACCGTCGCGGGCTATTCCCTGCTATACGGATGGTACGATCCCATTGGGAGAGGGGATCGCTTTATGCTTTCGCTGTATGCTCCCTTGGTATTTTGCCTCATTTGGGCTTCCGAAAGTCTGATGAATCTGGCGATGATGCGTCGGGCCCCCCGTTGGACAGCTCTGGTTTACCAAGGCTGCCTCTGGTTGATCAATGGGGCGATCGCCTGGCGATTGATTGAGATTGTCAGAAATCCCATATTTCATCCGGGCACTTTATGAGTCACCCTTGGCAAAGAAATTTGAACTTTCCGGGGTGGATTCTTAACTATGAGATCTAAATCCCTGAAAAACCGCAGATTTAGCAAATCTCATCCAGAATTAACTTGCTTTTGTGGTAATTTTCCTAATATTGGGACTTATCATGAATTCAGTTCCTGCAAGTCCACTTCCGTTGACCGTAATCGGAGTGAGTGACCGCCATACAAAGGCGGGGTTTGGACTCACTGAGGTTTTGATGGTGGTGGCAATTCTGGGGGTAATTACTGCCTTGGCATTGCCGTCCCTCGCGGGCGTTTTGCAGGGAGGGCGGTCGGCAAAGGCCAAACAACAGGCTCAAGCAATCGCCCAGACCTATGCTGCGGCCGAGGCCGTGGGAGCCGTTTTTGCCATTCAAAGCCGCGAGGGAGTGGTTGATGCCCTCACCCGTCCGCAAGGCGTTGCCGGAATCGGTCTCTTCGAAAATGTCATTTTTTCGGTTAATCTGACCCTTGCCGAGCAAAGTGAGGTCCGAAACTCGCCTTTTCTAGTGGGGCGCACCCTGCCGGATGGTAAATTCCAATTGGATTTCAAACCATAAGCTGGCTTAGCCTTTATCAGCAGAGCCAGAGGCGTAGGAATCTTTCCTTGGCACCGATGAATCCCTTCCCGGCAAGGTTAAAAGAAAGTGCTGGAATTTCGAATTTTCTCCGCGATTTACGTTAAATTAAGAATTTTGATAAAAACTAGAATAAACTTCTAGTCAGCGGGCTTGGGTCGTGCTAATTTGGACGACCCGATATGAAACGCACCCGAAATGCTTTTACCTTAGTCGAAATGCTGATTGTCATTGCAATCATCAGCATTCTGGCCGCGATGGCTATTTCTTCCTTTTCAAATGCGGCGCAAGATTCCCGCGCAGTGGTGGTAAGCCAACAATTGGCATCGGTCCAGGAAGCGGTCAATAACTGGGCGGCCCGCCAGATCGGCCGGGTGACCGCGGTTGGTGGCAATCCGACTTCTATTGAGCAGGTCCGGGTCATCTATAATGCCCCCACCACCGCCTCCGGCCGGTTGGCCGTCTTTGCGGGCTACCTGGATGAAAGCACCCGCTCGACCCTTTCGGCCGACGACACGACGGGCCGGGTGACGAGCGACGCGATGCGCCAGACCGGGCGCTGGTTGACCCTGCCGGACTGGGACCCCGCAGTCGGCAAATACCCCAAAGTCCAAATCACACCCTGAACCACGACCCCAACTGTCATGAAACTCTATTCACGTGCGTTTTCCCTCGTCGAAGTCCTCGCCGCGGTGGCCATTATCGGCATCATTGTCTTCCTGGCGCTGCCAAATGTGATCCAGGCCAAACTGGATACCGAGGAGCAGATGGTCATCACGAGAGCGGAAGCCCTCAACATGTCCATCAGTGCCTACATCACGGCCAACGGGCGCAGCAACGCCGGCGCGGCCTGGGCTCACACCGATAATTCGACCCATGCTGCCAAATACCTGCTGGTGAAGGGTTACATGGCCTACGCCCCGTCCAGCCTGGCCGCCACGAGCACCCAGCCAGGATATCAGCCCAACGGTTATACTTTCGAGTTTGGCAGCCTGGATCAGAAAGTTGTGGTCAAGCGGGGTACGACCGCCATCCCTTATTGAGCCTTTTCCCTTGTTCCGGATATGTTCCAGACCTCCATTACATCTGTAAAGCCCCGTGGTTTTACCTTCCCGGAACTTCTGGTCACGGTGGGTATTATTGCGGTCCTCGCCGGAATTGCGATTCCTGCTTACTCGGGCATCACCGGGACAGCAAAAAATGTCGAAGCGGAAGATTTTGCGGAATCGCTCAACCGTGCGGTAGGCAATTTCAACCAGGCCAACTGGGAAATTCCTACGGCGGCGAACCCTGATGCCACCACCGATGAATTCCTCGTGCTCCGCTCCCTGCAATTCAAAAACTGGCCGGCAGGTTCCTTCAAACCCGGCGCCCCTTACTTTTCCGCCAAATACAATCCCGAGGCCTCGTCCGACAGCAGCCAGCACCGCCTGCGTTGGAATGGACGCAGTTTTGAAGTGCTCCGGCCAGGCACCGCTGGGCAGGGTTTTCTCAAGACTTTCGAAGGAAAAGACTACCAAGCAGCAGACTATGTTTTTCCCAGCGGGTATTCCCCGGCTGGCAGCCCTGCAGGATATTTTCCCGCTGGCGTATGATTGGATTGCGTCAAACCGCCCCCCTTTTTCCCACTTCCATGCACTTGCCTACACTCGAAATGCCAACGCAGGACCGGTTTTCACCGGACTTGGATCCGTCCTTCTGGGATGGTGGTGCTGCGGCTGCAGCCGCGCCCGAAGATGCTATCATGGGCGGCTTTACGGCCGGCAAAGTCGGGCCGGTGAACGTGGAGGCGATTGCCGCACTGCACGATTTTCTTCCCGTCAAGCTTCCCCGGACGACCTGCAGCATTCCGGCGGAAAGCCTGATCCGTCAAATCGGCCGCATGGCAACCACCGCGGAACCTTGGTTGCCGGTGGGTACCGTGGGGCCCTTCCTGATCATGGGCCACTGCCGGGCTGAATCCTCGGATTACTGGGGTGTCCCGACGGCCTTCATTATCCGCATCATGATTGATGCCGAGCAGTATGAATCGATCCTGAAGGATTTTATTTCCCGCCTTGGGTTCAAACCGATCGCCGCGGCCAATGCCTGTGAAAGTCTGACGGCTCCGGCCTTTGCCGGGGATCTCAATGCGGCTTTCAGCTGGTTCGTGGAGCAATATCCAATGTCCCAGGATGACCGCGAAAAAATGCAGCGGCTCCTCGAGGAACACGGAAAAAAAGCATTCCAGACGATTGATGACCTGAAGTTTCTGCCGCGTCATTATGGGGTCTGCATCATGCGTCTGGCGACGGGAGCCCAGATCTACAATCCCGAGGAAGCCCCTGGGCAGTCAATGTTCCCGGACACCCTCCTGGAAAAACACAACGTGTTCCCGCTCTTCTGCGGCAAGCAGCACGTCTACTTGCTCAGTGCCAGCGCCTCGGTTTATGCCTTCGAGGATGAATGGCTCTCCTCCGGCAATGAACCGGTCAAGGTGATTCCGGTCCTGGCCGATACGGCCGCCATCCGCGCGGCGATCGCCCGCAACCGCAGCCGCTCCAGCGGCCAGAGCACCAGCCATGTGGTAGCCGGCGAACTCACCTTTTCGGACAGCGGCCAAATGGTCGAAATCGATCCCATGGACATGGGACGGATCAATCCCGCCAATCCCAATAACACGGCTGAACAATTGGTCATGTGGGCCATTTACCGGGCCTTGACCCTGCGGGCCTCTGATCTTCATATCGAAAAATTCTACAACACCGCCCGGTTCCGTGCCCGCATCGACGGTGAATTGGTGGTTATCCACAGCTGCTCCGAAGAGGCCCTGCAACGGGTCATCGCCATGATCAAGAACTGGTCCAATATGGGCCAGGAGCGGCAGGCCTGTCAGGATGGACGCTTCGCCATGCGGATCGGACAGAAACGGGTCGATGTCCGCGTGGCCGCCGTGCCCCACCGCAAGGAGTTCCAGAAGATCATCATGCGGTTCCTCGACAAGATGGATGGCATCAAGAAGCTGTCGGAGCTGAATCTCTCGCAGCGCCAGATGTCGATCGTCAAACAGATCATGGGGCGGGATCAGGGCCTCGCGCTGGTCACCGGGCCCACCGGATCCGGAAAAACGACCACTCTGTATGCCTTCCTGAATTCGATCAACGACGACAATATCAATATCCAGACCATTGAGGATCCGATCGAGTATGAGATCGAAGGCATCAACCAGACCCAGACCGATCCTTTCCATGGCCTGTCTTTCGCCAACGGATTGCGGGCCCTGCTGCGGGCCGACCCGGACGTAATTCTGATCGGGGAGAGCCGGGATGGCGAGACCGCAGGTTCAGCCATCAACGCGGCGCTCACCGGTCACCTTGTGTTGACCACCCTGCACGCCAATGATTCCCTGCGTGCCATCTCGCGGTTGCTCTCCATGGGGGTGGAGCCGTTCCTTTTGGCCGACGCGCTCGCCATGAGTCAGGCACAACGTCTGGTGCGCCGGCTTTGCCCTTACTGCAAGCAGCCTGCCGTCATCACCCAGGAAATCCAGGACTTCCTTTATTACCAAGGATGCATCACGGAGCCGTTGACCGACCCCTTATACCAGAAAGTCGGCTGTGATGAGTGCAACAGCACTGGTTATACCGGCCGTATCGCCTTGATGGAAATGACTCTCGTGAATGGCGAGATGTCGAACCTCATCGCCACGGGCGCTCCGGTGAATGAATTGCGCCGCGCCGCTGAAAAGGATGGATTCCGCACGCTCTATCAGGAAGGCCTGTCGCAGGTCATCAGCGGGAATACCACCTTCGACGAGATCAGCTGCCTCAGCTACACTTCCATGAGTTGAAGTGGTTCCGGATCACAACATCCGTTGCAGGTAAACCAGGTCCAGCCACTGGCCGAATTTCCAGCCAACTTCACGCAGCCGCCCTGTTTCGGTAAATCCGTGCACCGCGTGCAGGGCCAGGCTGCCCGGTTGGTCGCCGGAGATGGCGGCAACGATGGTATGGTGGCCTGAGGCAGTAGCCTGTTGGATTTGATTCTGGAGCAGCAGGCTTCCCAGCCCGCGTCTCTGGAAGTCCGGATGAATGTAGATCGAATTCTCCACGGTTCCGGCAAAGGCTTCCCGTTTTCCAAAGGGGGATAGGCTTCCCCAGGCCACGAGGCGGCCTTCAATTTCCACGATCCTCACGGGATGCCGCACGGGATCCCGGTCCCGGAACCAGGCGATCCGCGCCTCCTCCGTTTCAGGTGCCATCTGATAGGTGGCGGTGGAGGTCAGGACGTAGTAATTGTAGATGGAATTGATCTTTGCCAGATCATCCGTTGTGGCGGGCCGCAGGGAAGGAGCTTGCATAAAAAAAGGAGGTTGGATGATTTCCGGCCACCCTATCCCTGAAATCAAGCAGGGAGGGGACACAAATCTCCGGCCGGTAGCCTGAAAGAGGTGACGCGGAAATCGATTTTCCGGGGGCGCGTGCCCTGAGGAAAGGAATCCAGCGGGTATTCCCCTGGCTACGTTCGTGATCTTCTGAATTTCGGGTTTCCAATGCGCCAATCCCTTCCAAGGTGTGCGCCCCATGTCCCTGAAAATCCGTTTCAACTCCGCCTTCATTACCGGCACCGTGCTCGCCAAAGTAGGGAACCCCCAGCGGGATGAGCCCTTGGAGACATCCAAGGAAGTCTTCAACGTGGCCGAAGCAGACTGTGAAACCCTTACCGCCCTCTTCCTCAAGCCTTTCCGCAACCTCATCGCGCACCGCTTCAGCCACCATTCCTCGCTGGAGCAACACGAGATGAATACCCTCGCCACCGCCATCTTTGCCGATCCGGGGTCCCTGCTGGAACATGGTTGCCGTATCGCCAAGCGCCTCTATTCGAAGTCCAACCACCCCAACATCAAAGCCGGCGATCTCTGCATCGCCTACGTCAAGGACGTTGAAGTCGACGGGGTCGCCACCTCCGCGCTCTGCATCCTCAAGGCCGAAAGTGTGGTTCCCTTCCTCAGCATCTCCACCCGCAATGGCGACCTCCAACTGTCCACCGAGCAGGGCATCAATCCGGAAAAAATCGACAAAGGCTGCCTCATCCTGAACAATTTTGCCGAGCAGGGCTACTACATCCTCACTTTTGACCGCAGTGGGGCTGAATCCCGCTTCTGGGTGCGCGATTTCCTCGGCGTCCATGCGGTGCCGGACGAGGCTTTCCTCACCAACGCCTACACCAATCTCGCCGTCTCCTTCCTCGAACAGGTCAATCCGGAGGAAACCTCCACCAGTGCCCCCGAAGAACGTCAGGCCGCCGCCCGTGATGCCATCGCCTACTTCGAGGAAAAGGAAATGTTCGACCTCCAGGAGTTCGAGACCGAAGTCCTTAAAACCCCCGAAGCAGTTGCGCAGTTCACCGAGCAGCGCAGCCGGATTGAGGAGGAGCAAGGCGTTTCCCTCGGGAAAAACTTCGAGATCTCCAAAAAGGACGTCACCAAGGCCAAAAAGAAAATCGGCACGGTGCTCCGTTTCGATACGGGCGTGGAACTTCATTTGAAGCCTACGTTCAGCGACCGCCACGCGGGCGTGCTGGAGCGGGGTTTCGATGGGGAAAAACAAATGAAATTCGTCAAAGTCTACTACAACAAGGAAGACTGACCCGGGTGGTCCCTGCGCCGCCTCCCGGTTCCGCCGTCATCAATCGGAGGTCGAGCCGGCAGGGCCCACACGCAGTCCAATTTCAGTGATTGCCCACGCCGCATGTTCGGCGATGAGGGGGTGAGGATCTTCCGCGGACTTGTGGAGCATGGGAAGATCGGCGTGCGTGCCGGTATTGCCGAGGGCGACGCAGACATTCCGCAGGAAAGCCGGCCGCTTGATCCGGCGGATCGGGCTGTGGCGGAAAAGATCCAGAAATGTTTCGTCGGTGAGGGTCAGGAAGTCGCGCAGGGGCCACTGGTTCACGAAAGGCCGGGCCGCGAAGGCAGATTCGGAGGAGGCGGCGGCGAACCGGTTCCAGGGGCAGGCCGCGAGGCAATCGTCACAGCCATAAATGCGGTCACCGATGGCCCGGCGGAATTCGTCAGGGATGGCACCCTTGTGTTCAATGGTTAGATAGGAAATGCAGCGGCGGGCATCCAATTGGTGGGGCGCGATGATGGCCTGGGTGGGGCAGGCGTCGAGGCAGCGGGTGCATTTGCCACAGTGGTCCGCCATGGGCTGATCCGGCGTGAGCGGAAGGCTGGTGAGGATTTCGGCGAGAAAAAAATAACAACCCAGCCGGGGGTGGATTTGCACGGTGCTTTTGCCATTCCAACCGAGTCCGGCAGCGCTGGCCCAGTCACGCTCGAGGACCGGGCCGGTGTCGGCGTAGAGCTTTTGCGTGCCGCCCCAGGTTTCAAGGTAGTGGCAGAGATCCCTCAGCTTTCCATCCAGCAGCGCATGATAGTCATCTCCCCAGGCATAGCGGGCGATTTGGCCGTGACCGGAAGCAGGGCGTGGAGGGCTTTCCTGATAGTAATTCAGGGCGACGGAGATGATGGACCGGGCACCGGGAAGGACTTCACGGGGGTCCTTGCGGCGGTCAGGGGTGCGGGCCATCCAGTCCATCGAGCCGTGGCGGCCGGCGTCGAGCCATGCCTGGAATCCGTCGGCGTGCGGGGCTGGACCCGTCAGGACGGCGATGCGGCAGTCCGCCAGTCCGAGTGCCTTGGCGAGCTGTTTTACGCCGGCGGAAAGAATGTCAGGATCCGGAGTCACGCCAGTGGCTGGGCAAAATGGACACGCACGGATTCGGCGAGGCCGTAAGCCGCTTCATCGGGGGTGACGTCGGAGACATCCAAATCCAAGTGTGCGGCCGAGGTGTAAAGCGGCCGACGCAAAGTCAGCAGATCATGCACGGTCTGGCGGGGATTTCCGGTGCGGACGAGGGGCCGGTCATGGTTGCGCATGATACGTTGAAAAAGGATCTCCTCCGGAGGATTCAGCCAGATGACGAGTCCGAGATCACGGAGCCTTGGGACATTGTCAGGAACCGTGATGATGCCGCCGCCGGTGGCGATCACGGCCCGTTCGGTGCCGGCCAGATCGTCCAGCACCGCCGACTCCAAGGCACGGAATCCGGCTTCGCCTTCCTGCTCGAAGATCAGTGGAATCGGCCGATGGGCTTTTTTGACGATGAGTTGATCGGTATCAATAAACTGGAAGCCGAGCTGGCGGGCGAGCAGATTCCCGACCGTGGTTTTCCCGCATCCCATGAAGCCGATGAGGATGACATTGAGCGGGCGTGGTGCTGCCGTGGACATGGCCGGATGATGCGCTGGAATCCCCTGCCGCACAAGGCCACTTCCTGCCATGACCTGAATGGTGACTGATGGCAGGGCACGGCATGTTATCCCGGAACCACCGGCGGGAGTGGTGTCGTGGTGCTGCCCCCGTTTGATGGCAGAACCAGGGAGCTGGCCGATCCAAGGGGGGCAGGAGGATGAAATCGCGTCCATGGCGGCGCCATGAATCCGCGCTATAAAAAGCCTGGAGCCGGGAGGGAAATCATGGTTTTGTTGTCAGATGACCTCTGCTGTTTCCATCCCCATCGGCACGGTGATCCGCCCCGGATCTGACCCTGCCAAGTCCTTGGAAGGGTTTCCGGAGGGTTTTCAGTGCTATCAACTCGTCTGGGCGCTCAAGCACTGCGGGCACGTCCCGGATCTGCTGCCGCAGGCGGGGGCAGTGCGCGAAGCCGCCGCAGCGCGCGGGGCGGTGATTTCGGCACTCGGGGTTTATGGAAACCCACTGCGGGAAGATGAAGCCGGAGAAACCGCCCGCGACGGATTGCGGCGGGCGATCCTGGCCGCCCGGAACTATGGCACCGGGGTGGTGGGTTGTTTTGCCGGCCGCGTACCCGGGGCATCCGTGCCGGATTCCGTGCCGCGGTTCCGGGAGGTTTTCGGGGAGTTTGCCCGCATGGCTGAAGGGGAAGGCGTCCGCCTGGCCTTCGAGCATTGTCTGCAGGGTGGTAATTGGGAGCGGGGGGAAACCAATATGGCTTTCCACCCAGCCGCATGGGAGTTGATGTTTGATGCGGTGCCCTCGGGCGCGCTTGGTCTCGAATGGGAACCCTGTCATCTCCGCTGTCAGTTGATCGATCCCCTGCCGGTCCTGGATCGTTTCTTGTCGCGTATTTTTCACGTGCATGGCAAGGATGGACAGCTCAATCCGGAACTGTTGGCGCGTTCCGGAACCCACGGCCCGGAGCCTGTTGTGCGTCACCGGTTTCCCGGACTGGGCGACACGGACTGGACCGTGATTTTCCAGAAACTGGCGGCAGGGGGCTATGGCGGGACCGTGGATATCGAGGGAGGGCATGATCCAGTCTTCCGCGGCGACCGCGAGATGGAAGGGCAGGCTGATGCGCTCGCGTATCTCCAGCGTTGCCGCGGGGCGGCGCCGTCCACCAGCATTCCGTCAGCACAGCCGTCCTTGACCGGGAGCCCGTGAAATTCAGGGGGAATCAGGGGACTTGGCCGGGGGACGGGTAGCTGCGGGTGACATCATCTAGGACGAGAATCCAGTCGGTGGTTTCGCCCAGGCCTTCGGGGGCGAACCGGTGGGTGCCGATGTTGGAATACACCCCAGCGGAACTCGAGATGCCGTCGCGGGGATTGAACCACCACGCCCTGACGGAAGGACCGGTGATGACATCCATGCGGACGGTGCAGGCCTTGCTGACCGGGAAGTAGATCATGGCGTAGGTGCCGGCCTCGTCGCGGGTGGCCACGAACCGTCGGATACCCGCCCCAGGAAACTCGGTAGGCACGGAGGATGGCACGATGATGGAGTCGTCGGGAATCCGGGTGAGGAAGGGCCGGGATTCCATGAGGCGGCGGCTGTGGATCATCTGGCGGCCGCCGGGTTGTTCAAGGGCCTCGCGCCACTCCATCAGGGGACTGTTCAAGGCGGGGCGGGCCGGGCTGAACATTTGCCAGATACAGTGGTTGCCGTAGGTGTGGCCAAAGGCTCCCTGGAAAAGATTCCAGTAGAGTGGGCGCCGGACATCAGCGGCGAGGGAATGGGCGAAGTCGGCGGCTTTGAAGGCTACCGGATGATCCTCATAAACCGGTTCGGCATCAATCACGGGTTTGACCGGGGTGCGCCGGTAGTCTGCTGACGTTTTGGCATAGTTGGGGCTGAAGTCGATGGTGTGCCCGTTCTGCCGCATGTTGAAATCCAGCCAGGGTTCATCGTGCAGGGCCTCGGCCGAGCCGGAACCTCCGGTGGGATGGAAGGTGATCAGGTGGGCTCCGCCGTCGCCCTGGCGCAGTCCTGCGGCCATGACCCGCAGGATGGTGCGGTGTGCTTCTGATTCGACAGGACGGTCTCCTCCGAGGATCCAGATGAGGGACTTTTCCCGGTAGCGGCGGCCCAGCCATTCCCCGTAAATGGCGGCATTTTCCGGAGTGAGGATTTCGGGGCCTGTCCCCCATTTTTTATTCCACTTGTCCCCCCAGGCGGGCAGGAATCCTATCACAAGGCCCAGGGCGTTGGCCCGGTCCACCACCGCGTCCACGTGGTCCCAATAGTCGTTGTCAGGACCTTCCTTGACATCGGGGGTGCCTGGATTGTTATTCAGGAGCGGGCGGTGGCCGGCCGGGGTGGGATCGCCCAGCCCATCCAGCTCGGCGAGGGCGACCGCCTGAATCACGGTATAACCCTGGGCGGCGCGTTTTTGCAGGTAGTATTCCGTATCGGTCCGGTCCAGCCGGTGGAATAATTCCCAAGCCGTGTCGCCAAGGTAGAAAAAGGGTTTGTCATCCTTGGTGACGAGGAAACGTTTGTTCTCCGAGACTTTGAGATGAGGGGCCGGGGCCGCCCCCGCGAGGCTGGCGAGAAGGAGCAGGAGGAGGGCAGGGGAAGGCAATTTCATGCTCACCTGATACGCCAAAACGAGTTGGCTTCACGGAAATTTCATTACTTCACTGAGGCAGTCTGCAAGCCGGACTCTGCAGGGGCCGTGCAATCTGCGGCGGTATCCGCTGAACGATTGCACGGGGGTCGGGGGATCAACGTCCGGCACGATTCCAGCAAAGGCGGGGCTTCCAGCCGGCTGATCCGGCGGTCCTCCCCCATTCCTCTATGCAATCCATACCCCTCCGGTCGGTTTCTCTTTCTTTTATGCTGGCGGCCATGCCCTTGTCTGGCGCAGACGTCCCGGTCCAGCTCCTGCAGCCGGACCCGATCAACCATGGCACCTTCAGCTTTTATTTTGAAAACGATCTCTTTGGCGGTACCGATCAGCGCTACACCAACGGCGTGCGCCTGAGTTGGACATCGCCTGATCTTAAGAAGTTCAGCGACAGCGGCCTGACCGGGCCCTTCGGGTCGCAAATCGATGAATTGCCTTGGATCAACCAACCCTCCTACCAGCGGAATCTGGCCTTCGTGCTGGGGCAGAGCATGTACACTCCCACGGATATCCAGGCCACGGAACTGATTGAAGGTGACCGTCCCTATGCGGGCTGGCTCTACACCGGCCTCGGTTTCATCTGGAAAAACAATCAGGTCAGGAATTCCCTCACCTTGAACATCGGGGTGGTCGGGCCCTCCGCCTACGCCCAGGAAACCCAGGACATCATCCACGAATTGCGTGATATCCCCAAAGCCCAGGGCTGGGACAATCAACTCCATGACGAACTGGGGGTGGTGCTGGGTTACCAACGCATGTGGCGTTGGCCGGTGCATGAACGGCGCGCCGGATTCGACTGGGAGGCGCTGCCTTTTCTGGGAGCGAATCTCGGCAATGTGAAGATCTCCGCCTCCCTGGGTGGGGAATTCCGGTTTGGTTATAATCTGCCGGACGATTTCGGCACCGAAACCATCGGTGCGGCAGCCACCACCACCACGCCCATGGAAGGCAATCAGCGGGCCACACGCGGGCGTTGGAGCAATTTCGGCACCCATGTCTTTCTGCGGGCGGAGGGCTCTGCGGTGGCCCGGGATATCTTCCTTGATGGCAATACTTTCGGAGACAGCCCGTCCGTGGATAAACTGCCCTTTACCGCAGACCTCAGCGCCGGCCTCTCCGTGAACTACAAGGATGTCAAACTGACGTATGCCTACGTTTACCGCACCGAGGAGTTCCGCGGTCAGGATGGCGGACAGACCTTTGGATCGCTGACCTTGAGCATTCCGTTCTGATCCCGGAGGCAAATTGCCGCGGGGCGGTATAATTTCTGGCCAGGGGAAAACATCCGCGTATCATCCGGTTCCACGATGTTATTTTCCATGGCATGAATCATCTTGATCTGATCCTCACCCTGACAGGTGGCTTGGCTGCAGCCCTGGCCCTGGGCCTGTTGACCCGCCGGATCGGCCTCTCTCCGATTGTGGGATATCTGTTGGCGGGGATCCTGGTGGGACCCCACACCCCGGGGTTTGTGGCCAATAATGATCTGGCCAAGGAGATGGCGGAGATCGGGGTGATTCTGCTGATGTTCGGGGTGGGGCTTAACTTCCACTTCAAGGAACTGCTGGCAGTCAAACGCATCGCCATCCCCGGGGCGCTGGGACAAAGCGCGGCCGCCACCGGCCTGGCCATGCTGCTGATGCGCGGCTTTGGCTGGAGCTGGGCGGAGGGCGCGGTCTTCGGCATGGCCATCGCGGTGGCCAGTACCGTGGTGCTCACCCGGGTCCTCTCGGATAACAATCACCTGCACACCCGCACCGGGCACATCGCGATCGGATGGCTGGTGGTCGAGGATTTGCTCACGGTATTTGTGCTGGTGCTGCTGCCCGCCTTGTTCGGGCCGGGGGCTTCAGCGGGTTCCGGCGGGCTGGCCCTCGCCATGTTATGGACCACGTTGAAAATCGTGGCCCTCGTCGGCTTCACCTTTGTGGGCGGGGGCTGGGCCATTCCCCGCCTCCTCTCTTATATCGCCCGCACCGGATCGCGGGAACTGTTCACCCTTGCCGTGCTGGTGATTGCGCTGGGGATCGCGGTGGGCGCCACCAAGCTTTTTGGGGTCTCCATGGAATTGGGCGCCTTCCTCGCCGGCATGGTGGTGGCCCGCTCGGAATTCAGCACCCGTGCCGCTACCGACGCCCTGCCCATGAAGGACGCCTTCGCGGTGCTGTTCTTTGTTTCGGTGGGGATGTTGTTTGATTTCCAGACCATGCTGGCCACGCCGGGCTTGATCCTTGCCACCCTGGCCATCGTGATCGTGGGCAAACCGTTGGCTGCCATCCTCATCACGGTCGGTTTCGGTTATCCGCTGCGCACTGCTCTGGCCCTCGGGGCGGTGCTGGGGCAGATTGGCGAGTTTTCCTTCATTGTCGGCACCATGGGGCGCAGTCTGGGCGTGCTCAGTGATCAGGCCTTCAATGCCCTCGTGGCTGCGGCCATCGTGTCCATCACCCTGACGCCATTGCTTTACCGTGCCGCGGGTCCGGCCGACCGCTGGGCGCGGCGCCGCCCCTGGCTGGCCCGGTTGGTGGCCGGCCGGAAGCAGGACGATGGCCCGGCTGCCGCGGCTACCCGGGAGCAGCACCATGCCATTGTGGTCGGTTACGGTCCGGTGGGCCAGACCATGGTGCGCCTGCTGCGAGCCAATGAAATCGTGCCGGTGGTTCTGGAGATGAATCTGGATACAGTGCACCGCCTCCATGCCGAGGGCATCACGGCGCTGTTTGGCGATGCCACTCATCCTGAAACGCTGAGGAAGGCTGGCCTCGCCGAGGCGCGGGTCCTGATCCTCACTTCCTCCGGTCCTGGAGCCCGGGATCTCATCCTGGAAGCCCGCCGCCTCAATCCGGACATCCCCATCATTGCCCGTACCGCCTACTTGCGCGAGGCCCATGAACTCACCAATGTCGGAGCCAATAGCGTTTTCTCCGGCGAAGGCGAGGTCGCCCTTTCCATGACTGAATATATCCTGGAAGAACTCAGCGCCACCCCTGAGCAGATCGACCGTGAAAGTGAGCGCATCCGCCGGGAACTTTTCGCCGCGCCGCCTCAAGCCGGGGCTCCCTCTCCTCCGGCGGCCTGAGCGGGTAGGGGAAGGGCCATACGACGCCGGTTGTCGATGAAGCTGACGGTGAGAGCCCACAGGAGCATCGCGGTGGCAGGGTAAATGGCCCAAGGCGCGGGATAGCGGTCCCACGGGAGGCGGGCGGTGGCGCTGAGGGGGATTTCGGCGGAGACGATCTCGCCATCGCCCGGCAGGGCCCCGGAAGCCAGGATACGGCCCCGGAAGTCAAGGAATTGAGAAATGCCGCTGCTGGCGAGCCGGATGACGGGAACGCCGTATTCCGCGGCGCGGGTGGCGGCGAGGCGGGCGGAGAGCCAATGCTGATGCGCTCCCCAGGTCTGCAGATCCAGGGTGGGAATGATGAGGGCCTGCATCTGTTGGGCGGCGAGGGGATCGGTGACCCTCCGGTAGTTTTGATCGTAACAGATGCAGATGCCGAGCTTGCCCCAGGGGGACGGCCAGACGGTTTGGGTGGTGGCGGGTTCGCCGTCGTCGAAGAATTGGATGGGCATGGCCTTGGACTGGCGGTGCTGGACGGTGCCGTCCGGGCCGATGACAAAGGCGGTATTGTGGTAGGCGGGCTCGCGATGGCGGTTCTGGCGGCCGCGGAGGTAGTCCTTGCCGCCGGCGATGAGATAAACCTGGTGCTGCTGGCACCAGCGCACGAAATCCTCCGGGACCGGGCCGCCGAAACTGTATTCGGGCAGGACAAAGAGGCCCGTGCCGGGATGCGCGGTGCGGGCGGCTTCGAGGCCTTCCAGGAGTTGCTCCGGCAGGGCTTCCTCAAATTGCACGCCGGTGATCCTGACTGATCCGGCGGGAGTGACGGGACGCTGGCCAGTCAGCAGGACCAGGGGCAGAAAGAGCAAGGTGGCCAGCGCGGCCCGGCGCTTTAGTAACACAATCGCGGTGCCAGCCATCACGAGGAGAGCCCCGCTGCCGTAGACGCCAAGGGATTGGAAGAGCCAGCCCATGTCTGCGGCGGGGAGGGCGAAGCCGGGGGTGAGCCAGGCAAACCGCAGCATCCACACTTCCGTGCGGAAAAACTCGAATCCCATCCAGAGCACCGGGGCGAGGACGATGGTCCAGGCGATGCCCCCCTTCCGGTGGATGACATGCAGGGTGCCGGTGAAAAAACCGGTCCACATGGCGAGGGTGAGCCACAGGGGGATGGCCATGGATTTGAAGATGCCGGTGAGGAACCAGAGTTGGGGGACGGCCACGAGCAGGGACGCCCCGATCCCGGCGTAGAAGGCGCGCCGGGCGGTCCGGGCACGGACCATGGCACAGAGTCCCACCGCCCAGCCGGCAGTGAGCCAGACGGATATGGGCTGCTCCAGCCACAAGGCCGCGTGATAACACAAGGCAGACAGCACCATCAACAGGAGCAGGGGGAGGAGACGGGGGATCATGGGGAGGGGGCAGCGCGGGCAGGTCCGGTTGCGGTCATCACGGGGGCGGGACCTGGTGTGAAGTGTGAGGATTCAGCCGCCCGGAGGAAAGACCTATTCACAGAAACCGTGCGCGGGGTTTTGTTCAATCCAACGCGGCGGGCGTCAGGCCGAGAGGGCGTTGCGCAGGGCGGTCAATTCCTCATCGATGAGAATTTCGGATGGATGATCGAGGGTGCCGGCAATGCATTGCCTCAGATGAGCGCGGAACCGTTGACGGAGCCGGAAGACGGCCTGGCGGAGGGCGTTAGGCCCCAAGCCGGTGGCTTGGCCGGCTACCGTGTAGTCGCCATCATGCACGGGATCGAGAAACGAACGCAGGGTTTGAAAAAGCGCGGCGCGTTCCCGGGTGGAATATTCGGCCTCGAGGGCGGTCATGGCGGCATCAAGGCAGGTCATGGCCCAGGCACGATCGTAGGTGGCCACCGCGGAATTGCTCATGAGGGTACTGTTGAAGCGGGTCTCGGCCTCCATGGCTTCGATGGTCACGAATTGCGCGCGTCCTCCCCGCTTCAGGCGATGGGCGCGGCGATGGGCATCGATGAGGTCGTGCTGAAACGCGGCGAGCAGGTAGGTGCGCAGACGGCCGCGGTCCGGGGCAGCGCCGGCGAGGAAGTCTCCGGCGGCCACTTGGGAAAGAAAGTCCTGGACTTCATCCTCCGCATCCTCGGGGCCGCATCCGCGCTGGCGGGCGAAGGCGTAGAGGGGGAACCAATAAAGCCGGCAGAGTTCCTCCAAGGCGGCACGGGCATCCGTCCCACAGCCCGAGGCGGTCAGGACCACGCTCCAGCGGGTGGCTGGAAATTGCGGGGTACTGAGTTCATTTTCCGGCATCTGCCCATGAAGCTACCCGAACCCGCCCCGGCAAACAATGACCGCATTGAAAAATGCGGAAATTTTTTACTTTGTGCGTAACGCCGTGCTGAAGGCGACGAATACGGGAGGAACCGATGAGAATTTCCTTCCTCCCCTTCCTTTTAGTCACCTGTCTGGGCCTTGGCTGGAGTGCTCCCGAAGCGCCGGCCCAATCAAGCAACCACAGCCAGCTCTTTTTTGACTCCTCCGGCACGGACCAGGCGGGGTTCGGGGCCAATGAAATCATCACCATCTCCGGCAATATCACTTACTACGGCCGGCGTGATCCGAGGCCTGAGGGGGCGAATGCCGGCAGTCCGGTGCAGGATTTTGTGCAACCGGCTTCCGATGTGTATATCGTGCGACATGGCTATTACCACGGAATGGGGGGGCCGAACCTTAATCTGTTCCTGTCGGATGTGGCAGGCGCTCCCAATACGGTGCTGGGAACAGGCGGCGGTGGGTTTGTCGAGCAGCAAATCGCCTCCACGGCTCCGCAGGGGTTGCTGATGTCAGGCGATTATGATGTGGTCGTGGACGAGCATCAGAACGGGTACTTCGAACCGGATTTCGACCTTTATCTTGGTGGCCGGGGGCAGGTTCCTGCTATTACGGTAGCGGTGCCGGTGGGAGTACCAACTCTGCCCAATCCCGGGATCACCGCGATGAAGGCTGCCGGAAATGCAGAGTTCAAAGCGGCCTCGCAACTGAATGCGGCGTTCCGGGTCATCGAGATCGCCTACGACAAAATTGCCGGAGACGGAATGGACTCAAAGGTGAAGGACGTATTCACGGCGATTGTCAAAGAGTTCAGAAATGAACCGGACGACGATGCACCGTTCAAGCTGGGATTCACAGCGGCCCGCAATGCGCTGGCGAATAAAATGAAGCAGGGACTGGGTCTGGTCGCGGATCCGCCTGATCCGGATTTTTCCCAGGTGGTGGCGTTGGGCCAGACCGCAGGGGCCTGGGAGACGGATGCGGAGCCGTTGTTTGCGGCGGCGGGGGCGTTTGCCAATGCGATCGACCGTGAAGCGCTTCTCGAGGCGGCGCTCCTCGCGAGTCTTGAAAAATATCAAGGAGCGGCGGCAGCGCAAAATGGCCGCTGGGCCTTGGCCCATGCCCGCGGGGTGGCCCACTTTGCCGGACTGTTGGCGGGCGAAATCAGCCGCAATCAGCCGGTCTGGGGGGCGATGAAAGCCGCAACGATAGGAAGTGTGTTGGATTTTGATGCCCTGCTGAATCAGAACCGCCTGCTGCAGGCGAGGCTGCGCAGCAGTGGCTTTACCGCCTTGGAAAAACAATATCTGGCCGATCTCGGCATCAGCGGCCCGGAGATTGTGGTGGCGCTGAATCGTTTCCTGGCCCAGCCGCAGACGGGATCGAAAGCAGAATGGTTGACGGCGCTGGATGCAAAAATGGCGGCGGGCGTGGCGGGATCGGCTGGCTATAATCAACTGGCTGTGGAGATGAATGCGGTCATCGCAGCGCTGCTGGCAGAGACATCCATCGACCGGGACGATCCTACAGTGAGCATCGGTGGGCCATTCAGCGGTCCAGCCGGCTCCGCGCTGGCTTTTTCTGTGGTCGCCGCCGATGCCCACGGACGGGAAATGGCATTCGAGTGGGATCTCGATGGGGACGGCGATTTCGACGACGCGACGGGAGCCACCCCATCGGTAACGATGCCTTCCGCAGGGACAGGTTTCGCGGGGGTAAGGGTGACGAATGACGGTGGTCGATCCAGTTTCGCCTACGCGCCGCTGAAAGTTACTGCATCCAATCTGCCGCCCGCGCTCACCGCTGCCACCCCGCCAGAAGCTGCGGTGGAATTGGAAGTCGGTGCCAACAAGCTATTCTCTATCACGGCGGCAGATCCAGAAGGCGGGGCGACTTCACTGGGCTGGACTCTCGACGGGGTGGAGGTGGGCACCGCTGTGGATTATTTATTCACGCCCGATGCCGCGCATCAGGGCGTGCGGGAATTGTCGGTGACGGCTACTGATCCGACCGGGCTTCGCCGGACTCGGGTATGGCTGGTCACGGTCACCAAACCGTCGCCGCTGGCGGACTTGGCCTTGTCGTTGGAAGCTCCGGCGGCCCCGGTGCAATCGGGTGCGGAATTCACCTGGGTGATGACGGTGGAGAATCACGGGCCAGTTGCCGCCGCAAATGTTGTCGTCACTCAGGCGCTGCCGGCGGGGCTGGCCTTTGTCCGCGCTTCCGCCAGCTTTGGCACGGCCTCGCAAAGCGATGGCAAGGTAACGGTGAATCTCGGCACGGTGGCGGCGGGCGGGATCGCGACGGTGTGGGTGCAGACCACGACTACTGCCGCCGGGAGCTATCAAACCAGCGCTGGAGTGAGTTCCGGGACCACGGACTTTGAAGCAGCAAACAACACCAGCACCGCCAGCGTGCGGGTGAATGCCCCGTCGCCGCTCTCGGCGGACCTGAATCTGAGCGCTTCGGTGCTGCCTTCGACAGTGGTCCTGGGGGGAACTCAAATGATCACTTTCACCACCGCCAATGCCGGTCCTGATCAGGCGGCAGCCCTCGTGCTGGAAACGCAACTGCCGGAAAACGTCACGTTCCTCACTTCATCGCCAACCGCGCTGAGCAGCGATGATGGGCTGGTGCGGATTACGCTGCCGGATCTCGCCAATGGTGCCAACACGGTGGCGACCATCACGGTGCGTCCCACCCAGGCGGGAAGCGGCCTGGCCTATGCTCAGGTCTTCGGGGCGCAGAACGAGGCCAGCTTCGCCAATAACGAAACTTCCATCCTGCTCTCTGCGATCGCCTTGCCCCCGGCGGTTTCGGATCTGACTGTCACACAAACCGCGCCGGCTTCGGCGCGGATTGGCCTGCCCGCGACATGGACGGTCACAGTGACCAACAACGGTCCTGATGACGCGGTGAATGTGACTTTGCTGGATCGTCTGCCCGCCGGAGCGCGGTTTGTCGCCGCAAAGCCCGCCCCGGCATCCCTCGGGAGTGGCCAGGCTTCCTTCCTGCTGGGCACCCTCGCCAGTGGGGCCAGTCGAACGGTGTCACTCACCGTCGAGCCGCAATTCGCCGGCGAAGCGGTGAATCTGGCCACAGTTAGCAGCGATAGCCGCGACGCCAACGGTGCGACCGCCACCTCCTCCATTGCCGTGCTCGCGGCCCCCACCACCACCGCGAACCTGTCCGCAGTTCTCAGCGCGTCCGCATCCTCCGCTCCGCTGAATGCCAATATCACTTTCACACTCATCCTCAGCAATGCGGGTCCGGACGCTGCCAGCGATGTCACCGCCAGCACCACGCTGCCGGCTGGAATGGTATTTGTCTCCGGCACCGGAGGAGCGAGCCAGGCCGATGGCGTGGTCACTGTGACTGCGGCATCGCTGGCCAGCGGTGGCAGTGCCGTTTTTGAAATCACGGGCACTGTGCAGGCCGCGCATCCGCTGGTGGCGGTAAGCAGCGTGGCCTCGGCCGATCACGATCCGGAGGAGGCCAATAACCACACTTCGATCCGGGTGCTAGGCACCGATCCGGCCGCCTCGGTGGCCATTATCCGCAATCTTGACGATCCGGAGATTCCCAAACTTCAGGAATATCTCTCCGAGCTGGGCATGAGTGCACAGATTTTTGATGATGAAGGCCTGACGATAACGGTGCTGGCTCCCTACCGGCTCATCATCTGGAATGATCTGAGCTACGCGGCCTTCGGAATCCGTGCGCCATTGATTGATATTTTTCAGGCGGTGGCCGACTCCGGCCGTCCCCTCTTTTTCATAGGCGACGATTTGGCTTTTGTCACCAACTACGCCGGTATCCCCGAGCCCCAGGCGACGAACTGGACGAATCTGATGCATCTCCAGCCAACTTCGTTTAACATTGGCAATGGTGGACAAACAATCGTTAGTTTGGCGCATCCTGTGACCAATGGGATTTCCGGGGCCGTCGGTGATTCCACCTACAACTGGGATCCTGATAATACCACGGCCACCGGACTGCCGGGTGAAGTGATTCTCGCCCGTTCCAGCGGGGCTGATTCGTTGGTGGCTTTCCGCGATCCGGTGACGCGCCGGAAAAGCGTGACCCAGAACGAACTTCTTTTCACCCAGGTTCCCACCATGGCGGGCCGGGAGGAGCGGAGAAAGCTTTTCAAAAATGCCGTCGTGTGGCTGCTGTCTGATGATCAGCCGGTGGATCTCATGGTAACCCAGAGTGCTCCGGTTTCGGTCGTCATCGGCAGCCCTGCCATCATCCGTCTGGTAGTCACCAACAAAGGCCCGGGCATGGCCAATGCCGTTACGTTGCAGGACACCTTGCCAGCCGGACTGTCCTATGGGACCGCCACGACCGGACGCGGCACCGTGACTCACGTGGGTGGGGTCATCACCGCCATGCTGGGCAGTCTGGCTCCGGGTGAGTCGGTGACTTTGGAGTTCGTGCTCAACGCCGAATCACCAGGCGCCCTGATACACCAGGTAAACGTGTCGGCAGTCGAGGATGAATCGGCTCCGGCCGACAATGCCGCGGTGATTCCTCTCGCCATTGTAGCAGCCGGTGCTGTCACGCTGAAAGCGGCCTACCAATTTGAAGACACCCTCGCGGCCTGCGAACCTGATGCCCCGCCGCTCATGGCGATTGATCCACCGAATGCGGATGGTTTCACTACGACTGACGTAAATGGCCGGACCCGCCGGGTCTATCTATGGAATGGAAACCGGGCGGCAGGGGAGACGGCAGGCCTGACTTTGCCTGCCGGAGGCTTGCTGCCCGCAGAGAATTATTCTGTCGAAATGCTCTTCCGCTTCACGGAGGAAGCCGGCGGGGTGCGGCGGCTCGTGGATGCTTCGAACCGGACCAATCCTTCCGGCCTCTCTCTGGATGCGCAGAATCAGCTTCAGGTGGGCACGGCCACCGCCGGCACCAACATGGCTGCGCCCCTGCTGTTCCACCATGTCGTCCTCACCGTAGCCCCGGGCGGCAATGTCACGACCTACCTGGACGGAATCAGGCAGAGTGTGCTGACCGGTGTGAATGATCTGAACTTGACGGCTTCCGGCCTACTGCATTTTTTCACCGCCAACACCAGCGGGGCAGGCAGCAGTGACTTCGCTGATGGTGAGATCGCGCTGCTGCGGGTTTATGAAGGGGTGTTGCCGGCAAATCGCGTGGCGGCCCAGGCGGCGTTTCCGTTTGGCCCTGACAGGACGATGAATGCGAATGCAGATCTCACAACAGTGCTGAATCCGATTGGAGTCTGGACCTGCGGATTCAGCACCACGCGCGGCACGCCATTTCTTCCCAGCGTACAGGTGATGGCGGTGGATTCCCGTTGGTTCTTTTGGGGTGCCACCTCCAATGGACCATGGGTCTACCGCAGCCGGCAGGAGCAGACGATCGCCAGCGGCACGATCCGCCAGCCGCCGGATCTTCTGGGGATGGATCCCAGCTACGATGGGCGGAACGCCGTACTGCGCTGGACCGCTCCGGCGGGTGGGGTCTACCGGGTTCAGGGCCGCTTCCAGGGCATTGATGTTTCGCCCAACGGCACGGATGTCGCCCTGCTGAAGAATGGGGACCTGGCGCTGACTTTGTTCTCGGACTATGTGAATGGCTTTGAACTGCGGAAGCCGTTCGACCTGACGGTGAGTCTGGCGATGGGAGAAACGGTGGACTTTTCCCTGGGAATAGGCGGCAACAGCAATCTCTATGACAGCACCGGGCTTGATGCGGTGGTCACGGCGCTTGCTGTAACGGATGACTGTTGCAGTGGCACCGATCTCGCAGTGACGCAGACCTTTTCGCCCTCGATAGTCGCTCCTGGGGAATTGACGACCTGCACGCTCAAGGTGACGAATGCCGGCCTGCGCCCCGCTTCTGGCGTGATCCTGACGGACATCATTCCGGTGGGCATCACCCTGATGGGAAGTGCCGCCGGGGGCGGTGAGGTCCAGCAGTCAGGAGAAGTCCTGACCATCGCGCTGGGCGGTTTGGCCTTTGGGGAAACCCGGGAAGTTTCCCTGCTTTTGTCAGGTCATGCGGCGGGTGCTTACAGCAATGTGGTGCAGGTCTCTGGCGGCACCTTTGATCCGGCACCGGCAAACAACGTTTCCACGGCCAGCTTCACCGTCGGAGGGGGCATCCCTCTGGCGGCCTCCGTGCGCACCACGGTGGAGGTGGTGAATGCGGGGGATGAATTCAGCTTCGAATTGGTCCTGGCCAATAGCGGAACGCAGCCCGCCGCCAATGCCATGCTGAGTGCCACGCTGCCTGCAGGCACCACGTTTGTGTCCGCCACGGGCGGCGCGGTGCCGCTGGATGGCGTTGTCCACTTTCCACCACGCGCCCTCGTGGCTGGTGGGGCTGCAGGTTACAGCGTGCGTCTGCGGGCGGACGTGCCGGGGACGGCGACGCTCACGGCCGAAGCGTCAGGTCCGGTGGGATCGGTCCTGCGAGGAACCACCGCAAGCGGTTCCGTAAATGTGCTGGGGGTGCCACCGCTGCCAGAGTTGCATCTGGCAATCACGACCGATCCCGCGCAGCCGTTGGCCGGCTGTCGGGTGACGTACACCTTCACGGTCACCAACAACTCGCCGACCCTGGCCTTCGGGGTTCAATTGGCTTCACCCATCCCATCCGGGCTGGTGCTTGTTTCCACGGGAGCCAGCCAGGGCACGGCGTCGGTATCGGGCAATACTTTGACCGCCGCGCTGGGGAGTATCGCCCAAGGGAATCCGGCTACCGTTACCCTGACGGCGCTGGCCACCGCTGCGGAGACGACGATTGTTGGCGCCAGCGTGACTGGCGGCGTGACGCCCCCGACGCTGAGGCACCGCTGGAGTTTTGGAGAAGCGGTGGGAGCCGCCTCTTCCGGGGCAATGCTCACCGATAGTATTGGTGGATCCCATGGATTCATCCGCGGAGCCGGGGCGCAGAGCACCGGTAGCGGCATTCTGCTGCCCGGTGGAGCGCCGGAGGCTGCGGCCTACGTTGATCTGCCCAACGGGCTCATCTCCCCGTTAACGCAGGTCACCTTTGAAGGCTGGGTCACCGTCAATGCGACCACGGCCCGCTGGGGGCACTTCTTCAGCTTCGGTTCCAGCAGTCCCGGTGGAGCGGATGGCGAAATCAGCGGCCCCGGCAACACCAACGGCGGCAGCGAAGAGGGGCTGGATTATATTGCGCTGACCAGCAGCCGGGAAACCGACCACAACCTGCAACGTTTCGCGGTCAGGAATTATGAGGACGGTCCGGCCGGGGCATTCTATCACGATTCTGCCTCAGTCACTGTGATCGGGCAGCCCATTCATTTCGTGGTGACGGTGGATAATTCCACCTCTGGTCAGATGGCCTTGCGCTACTACCGCGATGGCGTCCTGATGGGGGAGTTGCACAACATTCCGTTCAACCTGTCCGATCTGCGGGATGTCAATAATTGGCTGGGCCGCGGCAACTTCACCAACTATCCACATGTGGCAGCCACCTTCGAGGAGTTCCGCCTCCACAGCCGCGTTCTGAGCGCTGCGGAAGTCGAAGCCAGCCGTATCTCCGGTTCAGAGGTGCTCCCGGGCACGGTGTCCCCTGACGCAGTGGTCACCACCGCCACCGCCTTTATCCGGCGCGACATCGCGATTCCTCCGGCAGGCACTCCTTGTGCGATTCCGCTGGCTCTGGCGATTTTTCCCGCGCCGGAGCAGCAGTCCTACCGTCTCGAATGGACCGCCACGCCGGGCCGGAAATACTTGATGCAGTCAAGCGCCGATCTCCTGCGCTGGGTCAACGTGCCATCGGCTCTTTCAGCGACCCTGCCGCTGGAAAGCTGGATCGATCCCGGTCCGCCTGCCACTGAACGCGCTCCCTCGGCGGAACCGGAACGATTCTACCGGATTTTCGAAATCGTCCCGTGATGGGACAAACCAACGGGGCCGGAGAAATCCCGTCCACCTCCTCAGGTCTGGTGGATTCTGCCAGACCGGGGGAGTCCATGATACCCTTTGCGCAAATCAGGTTGCCACTCCGGCAAGCTCTCTGTCCTATTCCTTTTATGTCCGATGTCGTTGCTGTGCCTCCCGGATCCGGTCGTCTGCAGGGGCTGGATCCCGGCAGGATCATGGAGTTGGCGATGGGGCCGGCGACCTTGGCAAAATCAACCGGAGGCCCGTGTCCGGTTCCGTCCACGGATGAACTGGCCCCATTGCTGCCGGAATATGAGTTATTCGGGATGATCGGCCGCGGTGGCATGGGGGCGGTCTACCGGGCGGTGCATAAAAAGCTGGAGCGTCCGGTAGCGATCAAGGTGTTACCCGTGCAACTGGGGGACGAACCGGGTTTTGCGGAGCGCTTCCGCCGGGAAGCCATGACCACGGCGGGCCTGGCGCATCCGGATATTGTCGCGGTGTTTGACACAGGAGAGACGGTGGCGGGACATCTCTATTATGTGATGGAATGGGTGGATGGGGAGGATCTTGCGCATCGCATTGCACGCGGGCCTCTGCCTGTGGAGGAAAGTCTGCCGCTTTTGATCACCGTTTGCGGAGCCGTGGAAGCTGCCCACGCCCGGGGGATCATTCACCGCGATATCAAACCATCGAATATTCTGCTGACTCAGGCTGGCCGCCCGCGTCTGGCGGATTTTGGGTTGGCGCTGCTTTCCGAAAAACATCTGGCAATGTCCCGCCTGACGCTGGGAGGCACCACCATGGGCACCATGGAATATTCGGCGCCGGAGCAGTTGGCGGGCGGACCCATCAGTCCTGCCAGTGATCTTTACAGCCTGGGGGTGCTGGCGTATGAGTTGCTGACCGGCGAATTGCCCCGTGGGGTCTTCGATCCGCCCTCGGTGAGGAATCCGGAGATCGATCCGGCCTTCGATGGGGTGGTATTGCGGGCTCTGCAAAGTGATCCGGCCCGGCGTTATCGTTCGGCCGGGGAGTTCCATGAAGCCCTGCGGCAAGCTGCCGACCGCCGCCTGCAGCAGGCCAATCGCGAGCGTGATCTGCGCCGCAAGGCCGGCCGCCGGGCGCGTGCGCTGGCCATCCTTGCCAGTGTTGCTGTGATCACGGGAGGCAGTACGGTGTATGCCTTGTGGGCGAAGCGCGAGGCCAATCAGCGCCGGATGGAAGCCGTCGCTGCCGAAGCAAAAACGGATAGCCTGATCCGGTTTCTCCTGACCGATCTACGCCAGCGGCTGGAGCCCACGGGAAATCTGGGCGCAATGGATTCAGTGCTGGAACGCGCCGTGTTTCATTACCGGGAAAAACTTGCCGCCGCAGGGCGCTCCGCCGACGCGGCTCTGCAATTGGCAGACGTGCTGGTGGTCAAAGGCGATGTGATCGGAGTGCGCGGCCTCGGGAAGGAGGCCGATGCCCTTTACACCGAAGCCATCGCCCTGACAGAAGCGGCCCGGGACGTCGCGCGCCGGGATACATCGCGAGGACTGCGCGTCATTGCTGCGTTTCAGGACCGCTCCGAGCACCGGATGGCCATCAATCAGTATCCGGGAGCGCTCGAAGATGCCCGGCTAATGCTCAAGGAGGCCCGGGGGGTAGAGGGCCTGACACCTGATGCGTCCACCGGGGGGGCCAGGGCCCGGGCGCACCGGGCCGTGGGCAATGCTCTGGGTTATCTTGATCAACTGGAGGAATGCGGAAGGGAATACCAGGAAGCCCAGCGGATCCTGACGGAATTGTCGAGGGCGCATCCAGGGGATGCCACTCTGACCGCAGAACTGGCGGATCTCGAAATTTCCCTGGGTTCGCTCGCAGAGACGCGGCAGGACTACCCCAGAATGCTGGACCACTTCACCGCGTGGCATGAGTTTGTGAAGCAGCGCTATGGGAAGGACGATCCCATGTATTCCTACAGTGCCTTCCGTATGGGGGTCGCTTTGGTAAAGTGCGGGCGGCCTGCGGAGGCGGTTCCCCTGCTGTCCGATGCCATCCGCTTGGCAGAGCAGCAAACCGCCGCATCGCCTGGCCACAAGGGGGCGCTTAATCACTTGAGTTGGTGTCTCAGGACGATGGCGCAGGCCCTGCAGGACAGCGGAAACGTGGGGCAGGCAGAGGGGTTCCGTCTCCGGGAAAAGGAAGCCAACCGGAAATTGGAGACTGGCCTGTAAAGACCGGTGGAACAGAGGCAGCCCCGGTCCAAGACATCATCTGCTGGAGTTGGTGACCCTGACTTTGGCAGGGCTAGAGAATCCGGTGCCGGCTGAGGTCCTGGGTATCGACCAGGCCGACCGGGTGGTTTTCCTGGTTGAGGACCACCAGTTCGTCCACGGGATGGCGTTCGAGGAGATTGAGCAGCTCGGCGGCGAGTTTGCTGGCCTGGATGGTGATCGGGCCGGGGGTCATGAATTGACGGACGGGTTCGCCGGCCAGATTGGGATTGGTCTCGAAGGCCCGGGCGAAGTCGCCCTGGGTGAAGATGCCGGCGAGGGTGTTGTCCGGATTTGTCAGGATGACGCAGCCGGCCCGGCAACGTCCCATGGTGCGGATGGCTTCGCGGACGGTGGCATCCGGGGCGACAAGGGGGAGCCGGTCGCCGGTGCGCATGATGTCGGAGACGAGTGTCAGGAGAGCGCGGCCGAGACTGCCGCCGGGATGGAGCAGGGCGAAGTCGCCCGGCTGGAAACCCCTGGCTTCCAGCAGGACCATGGCAAGGGCATCGCCGAGGACCAGCATGACGGTGCTGCTGCTGGTGGGGGCGAGATTGAGCGGGCAGGCTTCGCGCTGGACGCTGACGTCGAGGACCAGATCGGCGGCCTGGGCGAGGGTGCTCTGGAGGCCGCCGGTGAGGGCGATCAGGCGGCACTGCTGGCGCTTGAGGTGAGGCAGGAGATTGAGGATTTCATCGGTCTCACCACTGTAACTGAGGGTTAGAATCACATCACCCGGGGCGACCAGGCCGAGATCGCCGTGGAGGGCGTCCTGGGCATTGAGAACCACGGTGGGGGAGCCGGTGCTGTTGAGGGTGGCGGCAATTTTGTTGGCGATGTTGCCGGATTTGCCCACGCCGCAGATGACGATTTTCCGGCCGGCGCTGACGGTGGAACGGAGGAGTTCCACGGCATCAATGAACGACTGGCCAATCCGCCCCGACAGACGTTGAACCTCGGCGATTTCGAGGTCGATCACGGTGCGGGCTTTGGTGAGGTAATCCACGGATGGAATGATGCGGGGTAAATGATGCAGAGAGGGAAGGCGGGGTGCCGCCGTCACCCACTATGATTCATGGGATTCAAACATGGCCAAGCGGGAAGCTTGGTCCGCCAAATCCACCGGTTGCATTCGATGGCCGCGTTCAGGAGAACCTTCCGGGCTGGCTGCTTGGTGCGGGATGGTTAACCGCCAATGATGGTGCGGTTCGGGCCATCGGTGCGGAGGCGGCCATCCGTGAACATATACATTTTGGTGGAGGGATCGGTGGAAATGTGGGCTTTGCCCGTTTCCTGGATCTTCGGCCAATCGGAGAGGGTGATCTCGCCGGTTTTGAGGTTGTAGCTGGCACGGCCGGCACTGGCCATCTGGCCGGGGCCATTGGCGGTGTCCTGGGTGCGCATCAGGACGTTGCCGGTGGCTTCGACCCGCTCCATGCCACCGCCGCCTTTTTTCATGAAAACCTCGACCCGTTCCGCCCGGAGTCTCATGGCGGCGCTGTTAAGTTCGACTTTGCCGGTGAAGATGACTTTGTTATTGGCTTGGTCGTAATCCGCCTGGCGGTCGGACTGGACGTCGATTTTGCCACTGGCAGGGGCATTGAAGTCGGGCAGGCGGTCCGGCATTTTTTCCGGGGTGGCGGGCATCAGGTCGTTGCTGATCTCCATGGGCAGTTTGGGAGCGAGATCGGTCACGGTCTTTTTGGCAGCCTTTTTGGCCGTGGCCGCGACACTGCGGAAGGTGGAGACCGTTTCGGCGGGGATCTGGTCAATCACCGCGGTCGCGGCAGTAGCGATCGTGGAGGGCAGCTCGGTATTCAGCTGGCCGCTGGCGGTGGTGACGTTGCCGGCGGCTTCCGCCAGGGACCGGACGAAGGCGCGCTCGCGATCGGAGAGGTCGTTTTCGTCAGCGGTTTTGGTGATTTCCTCCTCCAGAGAGGAAGGGGCAGAAGGGACTGCTTTGGAAGGGAGGGGTGGTTCGATCTCCGGGGCGGGCTTGGTTTCGGTTTGGGTCGCTGCCGGCGGGGTATTGACGGAGAGTTCCGGGGCGGGCAGGGCAGGTTCGTCCAACAAGGTTGCTTCCGGAGCGGACTCCTTGGACGGGGTGTTGACGGCCAAGCTGAGGCTGGCGGGAATGCTGCGGGAGAAGGTGGGTTCTTCCGAAATATCGACGGGGCTGGTGGCGGGAAGTGGGTCGGAAGGCTGAAAATCCTGGAGGGCGAGTGGTTGGGGAGCAATCTCGGGGGCAGGGGCCGCGTGGGAGGCGACGATGCCGTTGGCACCACGGATAGCTGGCTGCACTTGAGCTAACGTATCCGACGAGTCGCTGGGCCCCGCGCTGCGGGTGGTCAAGGAATAGCCGGCGGGTTTTACGGGGGTGGCGGTGGTTTCCCGGGTGCTTTCGGCGGGCTGGAACTTGTGGCCTTCGGCAGCGCGTGGCGCGATGGCAGGAACGAAGGCGGTTTGCACTTGCCGGGCGGCTGGGGCTACGGGTGGCTGGGAGACAGCCTTTTCCAAGGAATGCCGTGCGGCCATCACGTCCACAACATGGCGGGAATTGGCAGGTTGGAGTCCGGTCGGGGCCGGGATGATATCCGGAACCGGCACCGGAGCGCCGAAGAAGTGAAATCCGCCGCCTGAAACCGGTGGAGTGAGGTCAGGCAGGCCAGAGTGGGTGGCCGACGTGGCTGCTGCCACCACGACCGTGGCGGTGGGGATTTTCTTCGAGGCGATTTGTGCGGGTTTGCTGCCAACGGAAGAGGTGGCGGATGCCGTGCGGGCGGCGATGGCGCCCTGCGGAGCGGTTTTTGTGGAAAGGGCGGGGGACTTGCTCCGGGAGGTGGTGGGGAGGGTCTTGGCCAGTTGCGTTTTGGGCACTGGCTTGGCAGGGGGCGGAGTGGCTTTGGTTTTGGTGGAAGCTACTGCTTTGGTGGATTTTCCGGTGGTGCCGGGTTTGGTGACCGGTGGTTTGGTCACCGTTTTGGCGGTGGCCTTTTTAACAGCAGCCGGTTTGGCCGCCGCCGGTTTGGCGCTGGTTTTGGTGGAAGCGGTTACTTTGGGTTTCGCGGGAGAGGAGACCGGGGTGGGCTTCGGTTTTGCTTTTGCCGCCGCCCCGGGTTGGGTGATTTTCTTGGGCGCCGGGATCACATAGGCTCCGCCAGGCACGCTGCCATACCCGAAGCGGGGCTGCGGGGATTGGGCATCCACCGCCCCGGCAGTGGCCAAAAGGATGCAAAAATGGGTGAGGAGCAGGCTGGGCTGGATTTTCACCCGGCCAGTATGAGCTGCAATTTCTGAAATATCAACAAAACTTAATAATTTGAGTCATTTTCGAGACGCGGCGGGATTTCCTGCATAAAATCGCCATCCAAACGGCTTGAATGATATTTTCCAGAGTCGGCTGGAATCCCCCATTTAGAAGGAATCAAGCGGCCCACCACGCTTTGAGTTTGGCCAGATCTTGGGCACCGGCCTCATGGGCGAGCCGGATTTCGGCGGCGTTGGTGATTTTTTGTGCTTTGAGGTATTCAATATGCAGGCTGACGGGGCCGGAGAAGCCGCTGTCCCGGAGCAGCTTGGCGTATTCGGGACCAGCAGCCATGCCATCGCCCAAGGGACAGGTCTCAGGTTTGAGCCGGCTGGCCCATTTGAAATCCTTGAAGTAGGCGGCTCCGATCCGGGTACGGGCGAGATGATACTGGATGGGCCACGAGGTTCCGCCGACCACGGTGGCATGCATGATATCGTAGGCAAATCCCCAGTCTTCCGTGGGATAGTCCCGCATCACCGACTCCAGGTCCCAGATGGCGGCACCGACGTAGTGCGGCCCGTTGTGGTTTTGGGAAAGTGGCCGGATCCCGAGTTCGCGGCTCAGGGCGAGGAGGTCTTTGACTTTGGGGCGGATTTCGTCCAACTGCGGCGGCAGGGGCTTGTTGAGGTCATACTGGTACCAATTCATCCGGAAATATTTCACACCGAGCTTCGCGGCGGTCCGCAGCACGGTTTCGGTATGCTGGTCTGCGGAGACGGCGTTGATCCCGGAAGTCAGGATGGTGAGCTTCAGATTTGCTTTATGGAGAGCCTCCACAAAGCCGGGCAGGTCGTCCGCTGCCCGCTCCGGCAAAACGTGGCCACCGGGCCGGATCGGGGCTTCCACTCCGGCAAAACCCAGGGCTGCCACGTGTTCCGCCAGGGCGGGGGGCTCCATCCCGATGAGATGTTTGGTAAAGAGACAGAAGTCCGGCAGGGCCGGTTTCACGGCAGCGGGGGAGGGCTGGGCTCCGGCTGTTAGTTTCCCGGTGAGGCTGATCGCACCAAGCTTGGCAGATTGCTGCAAAAATGACCGCCGGGAGAGGGCGGGGGAGAAAGAAGGAGGGTTCATGGGGTAAAGTGAGGGAATCGCTATGGCAGGGTTGAAGCAGCCGGGGGCCGCTCAGCGGTCCGGGTTTGACGGGAGGATGCCAACCGGAACCGGGAGCATCACTTCCGAGATCCGGCGGATCATGTGAGGCACAAACAACGCCGCCGTGTAATGGCCGGCGGCATATTCCGCATGATGGCCCTCCGGCAGCCGGGCGGCTTTCACGTAAGCCGCGGAGCAGGCTGGGGGAACGACTTCATCCTGGCTGGCACTGAAAAGCCAGACCTTGTCCGGGTCCGCACGGTGGGCCAGCCGCAGGGGTTCGATGGTCCAGATCGCGGCCCTCACTGCTTCGTCCGTGATACCCGCCGCCTGTAATTGATGGCGCAGGGCGGCGGCGTCCTTCTCCCCTTTGAAGACCACGTCGGCAAGATGTCCGCCCGCCAGCAGGATGAATCCCCGGTCATAGCCGCGATCCAGACCTACCACCGTGGAGGTCACAAAGCCCCCCAGGCTGATGCCGCAGATCCCGATGTTGGAACGATCCACCAAAGGCAGGGCCGCCACCGCATCCCGCGCCCGGCGGGCATCGGCGATGCCTTGCCTCAGTCCGGGAAAGATCTTTTTCATATCGCCGGTCAGAGGCGAAGTGCGGGCTCCGTAGCCGGGCAGATGCATCAGAAACGTGTGGCAGCCCGTGAAGCGCAGACCGCGGGCAAAGGCCCGCCCGGCCGCCATGCCACGTCCCGATTCATGAATCACCACTACCGCCGGAGCCTCCACCGGTATGCCCTGGGCATCGCGGTGGACATACCATTCCAAGGCCACCGCATCGTTGGTGGCGTCCCCTGAGGGAAAGGGCGAAGGAAAGCGCAATAACCAATCCGAGTCCCTGGGGGCCGCGGTGGCACTGATGCTGAAGTCCGCCGCCGTCCACCGCAGTCCCGCCAGGCAGGCCGCCGCATCCGGCTTCGGTTCCAGATCCGCCACCAGGGTGTCCCGGGCGTTGAAGGGACTGCCTTCCAGCACTGCGTCCCCGGCCCCGGGGGCGGTTTCCAAGAATAGCATTAACAAGAGGTAGCGGAGCCGGATCATCAGTGGGGGAGGGGAGTGGAATCCTGAACTAAACAGGATCCGGCAACAAAGTCACGCTTTTCCTGGTGGAAGGGAAGGTCCGCCAGTCACCGGCAAAGGCCTTGCCCTGGCCGGGGGAGCCTGTTTTAATGATTTCATGACTAACTTATTCCCCCGTCCCCGCCGCACTCCGGAGCAGTTTCATTCGCACCGTTGGTTCGGGCCGGATGATCTGAGGTCCTTCGGCCACCGGTCGCGGGCGAAGCAGATGGGTTATGCCACGGAGGATTTTGCCGGGAAACCGGTGATCGGGATTCTGAATACCTGGTCGGATTTGAATACGTGCCATACGCACTTCCGCGACCGGGCCCAGGAAGTGAAGCGCGGGGTCTGGCAGGCCGGCGGGTTTCCGGTGGAACTGCCCATCATGAGCCTGAGCGAGATGTTCATGAAGCCGACCTCCATGTTTTACCGCAATCTGGTGGCGATGGAGGTGGAGGAAACCCTGAGGTGTTATCCTCTGGACGGCGCGGTGCTGATGGGCGGCTGTGACAAGACCACTCCGGCGCTGCTGATGGGGGCGATCACGATGAATCTGCCATCCATCTATCTGCCGGCCGGAGCCATGACGAAGGGCAACTGGCGCGGCACCGCCCTGGGGAGCGGCTCGGATGTCTGGAAATACTGGGACGAACGCCGCGCCGGCAATCTGAGCTGCGATGCCTGGGCGGAGCTGGAGGACGGCATCGCCCGCGGTCCGGGCACCTGCATGACCATGGGCACGGCGGCCACCATGATGAGCATCGCGGAAGCGCTCGGCATGAGTTTGCCCAACGCCTCCTCCATCCCGGCGGCGCACGCGGAACACGCCCGCATGGCCACGCGCTGCGGACGCCGCATCGTGGAAATGGTATGGGAGGACCTACGGCCCAGGGACATCCTGACGAAACAGAGTTTTGAGAATGCCATCATCGCCGACATGGCGCTGGGCGGTTCCACCAATGCCATCGTCCACGTTCTCGCCATGGCCCGCCGGGCGGGCGCGGACATTACCCTGGAGGATTTCGACCGGCTTTCCCTGACGACTCCGCTGGTGGCCAATCTGCGCCCCAGCGGGGAATATCTGATGGAGGATTTCCACGACGCCGGCGGCCTCAGCGCTTTGCTGGAACGCATCCGCGGTCTGCTGCATACGGAATCCCTGACCGTGACCGGCAAGTCGCTCGGGGACAATATCGCGGGCGCGGAAGTCTATGAGGAAAAAGTGATCCGCCCGTTGGATCAGCCGCTGGCGGGCCAAGGCGGAACGTTTGTGCTGCGGGGGAATCTCTGCCCCAACGGTGCCGTGATCAAACCCGCCGCCGCCGATCCCCGCCTGCAGCGCCACACCGGTCCGGCCCTGGTCTTTGATACTTATGCGGAGCTGAAGCAGAACATCGACCGCGAGGACCTCGACGTCACTCCGGACACCGTGCTGGTGCTGCGCAACGCCGGACCGCTGGGTGGTCCGGGGATGCCGGAATGGGGCATGCTGCCAATCCCCAAAAAGCTCCTCAAGCAGGGCATCCGGGATATGGTCAGGATTTCCGATGCCCGTATGAGCGGCACCAGCTACGGCACCTGCGTCCTGCACATCGCCCCGGAGTCGGCGGTGGGCGGGCCACTGGCCCTGGTAAAAACGGGCGATCAGATCGCGCTCGATGTCGCCGGGCGCCGCCTCGAACTGTTGGTGGAGGAGGAGGAACTTGCCACCCGCCGCGCTGCGTGGACCGCCCCGCCGCCGCGCTATCACCGCGGGTATGGCCGCCTGCTGCTGGATGAGATCACCCAGGCCGATGAAGGCTGCGATTTCAAATTCCTTGCCAGCGCCGGGGAAACGCCCGAACCTGATATCTTTTAAGCCTCTCCCACGTCAAACCCTCGCTCCCCTTTCCCATGACCGCTGCTTCCTATCAAACGTCTGTCATCGCTGTTCCCCCGCTCGCCCGCTCAGCCGATGGCACAGTCTGCGCGGTGCAGAACACCCGCCTGATCCGCCACATGGAAAGTGGGGGCGTGCGCATCCTGCTTTATGGAGGCAATGCCAATTTTTATCACATCCGGCCGTCCGAGTTTGCCTCCACCCTGACAATGCTGGCCAATGCCGCGGGGCCCGAAACGGAAATCGTGCCGTCCGCCGGTCCTTCCTACGGATTGATGATGGATCAGGCTGCCATCCTGCGCACCCAGCCCTTCCGCACCGCGATGGTGCTGCCCCACGTGGGCCTGAATACCCCCGATGGGGTGGCGACCGGGCTCCGGCATTTTGCGGAAAAATTCGGCCGGCCGATCGTGGTTTATATGAAAAACGAGGGCTACATCACGCCGGCACTGGTGGAGGAACTGGTGAAGGATGGTCTCGTGTCCTGGATCAAATACGCCATCGTCCGCGACGATCCCGCCAAGGATGCGGTATTGAGCGAATTGGCCGACCGGGTGGACCCTCAATTGATTGTCAGCGGGATCGGCGAACAGCCGGCCTTGGTGCATCTGGACCAGTTCAAACTGGGCGGTTTCACCACCGGATGCGGCTGTGTGGCTCCCGTGCTCTCCCAGAAAGTCCTGCAACTGGCCAGAAACGGCGATTGGGCCGGGGCCAATGCCATACGCAAGCAATTCGAGCCGTTGGAGGATCTGCGGAATGAGATCAACCCGGTGCGCGTGCTGCACGAGGCCGTGACGCTGAGTGGCATTGCCGACATGGGCACGATCCTGCCGCTCCTGAGTGGGTTGAATCCGGTGGACCGCTCCCGGGTGCAGGCCGCCGCGGCAGCGCTGCTGGCGCTGAATACGCATCCGGTTTGACCCATTGCCCCCCGGAAAAGCTACGATCCCGCGCAGTGGCCGATATAATTTTCGGTTAAGCTGCCCGTGGCGTTGCCAAGTTGCCAAGTTTGAAGGATAAAAGCCCCCCCGACAGCGGGTATTTCCATGCCCGGCGTGCGTATTAATGTGATTCCGGTGTTCCCGCCCGGCGATTTTCCTTCCGTTTATTCCTATGAAATCCAAGTTCCTCTCCTTCGGCTTGCTGGTCCTGTCCGGACTGTCCGCCTTTGCTGCTGATGCCCCGCTGCGGGTCTTTATCCGCGGCGGCGTCAAGACCCACGCTCCGGGTGCCCACGAACACGCTCAGTTCCTCAAGGACTGGCAACCACTCCTCGCCTCGCGGGGTCTGCAGGTGGACGGTGGGATGGATCTGCCCAGCGACGATAAATTGAAGCAGACCGATGTGTTGCTGATGTATGCCCAGGATGGTGGCACGGTGCCCCCTTCGCGGTGGGCCGCTTTTGATGAATACCTGAAGCGCGGCGGCGGCCTGGTGGTGGTGCATACGGCTGCGGTGAGTCGTGAGGAAAATCATTGGAAGGCGGTCACGGGAGGATGCTGGCGGAGCAAAACCACCAAGTGGAAGGAAGGCCCGATGGATCTCTACTACGTTGAAAACCAGCGGATCGACGGCGGCCACCCTATCACGCGGAACGCCTCAAACTTCCACATCGACGACGAGATTTATTACGACATGGACGTCTCTCCCGACGTGCGCGTCCTCGCCACCGCCTACACCCCGAACGTGCGTGATGGCAAGAAACCGGCGGAAGGCGGCAAGGCCCACATCTACGACATCCAGCCGCAGATGTGGACCTACGAGCGGACCATGGAAGGCGGCACCCAGCCCTACCGCGCATTTGTCAGTATTCCGGGCCACCTCTACACCACCTTCCAGAAACCCCACTATCGCGCCATTCTGCTGCGGGGCCTGGCCTGGGCCGGGAAACGGACCAGTGTCGATGAATTCTGCTCCCCGGAGGAGCTGTCTTCCCTGACCTATCCGGAAGGCGGGCCGCAAAAACCGGAAGCCACCCTGAAGAATCTGGAGGTCCATCCTGACTTCGACATGACGCTGGTCACGGCCGAGCCGCTGATCACCAAACCGATGAATTTTGACTGGGACGCCAGCGGCCGTCTCTGGGTGGCGGAAACTCCGGAATACCCCAATGGCCGTCGCGGCATGCGCCCGGACTATCGCGGCAAGGAGTGGAAGGATCACGGCGGACTGGAACCCCAGCCCGGCATCCAGGACCGCCCCGGCATGGACAAGGTCAGCATTCTGACCGACACCAACGCCGATGGAATCATGGATAAAAAGGACGTGTTCTATCAAGGGCTCGACCTCGTCACCGGCCTGGTGTTCTACAAGGACGGCGTGATCGTCACCCAGGCCCCTGACATTCTCTGGCTGCGCGACACCGATGCCGACGGCAAGGCCGACAAGGTTGAAAAACTCTACACCAATCTCGGCACCGGCGACACCCACGCGGTGATCAACAATCCACGCATGGGCTGGGACGGCTGGATCTACGCCACCCACGGCTACAGTGCCTCCCCGGATGTCACCAGCGGCGATGGCAGCCAGCACTTCGGCAATATCGGCAGCGGCGTGGTGCGTTTCAAACCGGACGGTTCCAAAATCGAGCAATACTCCTCCAAAGGCGGCAACACCTGGGGCCTCACCATCACCGGCGACAACCGCGTGATGTGGACCCAGCCCACCAGCGGCACCCTGCTCAATCAGGTCGTCCTGCCCGAGTATGCCCTCGCCCGCGGCAAGGTCGGCAACACCCCTAGCTTCAACACCATCATCGGCAGCCAGAAGAGCTACTCCTCCATCAAGTATGAAGACCTTGCCTATGTGCAGATCGATCGCGTGGGGGACTTCACCGCCGGAGCCGGTGCGGTGATTTATGACGGCGGTGCCTGGCCTGCCGAATACAACGGCGACTACTTCACCACCGAACCCACCATCAACCTGATCCACCATCAGCGCCTGACCCCCAAGACCACCAGCTATGAAGCCCACAAGCTGCCTGGCCGGGAAGAAACGGAATTCATCCGCAGCACGGACAAATGGTGGCGCCCGATCGAAGTGCGCACCGGTCCTGATGGGGCGATGTATGTCGGCGACTTTTACAACCAGGCCGTCATCCACAATGACACCCGCGGTCCTGATCATAACAAGGTAAACGCGGCGGTCCGCCCGGACCGCGACCACTATTTCGGCCGCATCTGGCGCATCCAGCACAAACAGGCGAAGAAGCTGGAAATCCCCGACCTCACCAAAGCCGATCCCGCCCAGCTCACCGCTGCCCTCGCCCATCCCAACCGGGCCATCCGCCTGACGGCCAGCCGGCTCCTGATTGAAAAAGCATCCCCGGCAGCTCCGATCGCCAATCTGCTGCAGAAAGGCAGCGCGGAGGCCAAAATCGCGGCGCTCTGGACCTTGAGTGGTCTGAAGTCTGTCAGCCCTGAATTGCTTGCCGCCGCGCTGGCTGATCCTGACCTGACGGTCCGCCGGAATGCCGCCGGAGTCGCTGAGGTGTCCACCGCCTCCGTCCAGTCGGAGAAACAAACCGCCGGTCTGATCGGTGATCCGGACGCCACAGTACGAGTGACTGCCCTGCGCGCGCTCGGTTCCATGGAGATCAGCGACGCCGCGGCCCGGCAGATCATCGCCGCCTGGCCGAAGCTGGATGACGATTTCCAGCGCAGCGCTGCTGTGGGAGCCGCCTCCCGCAATCCTGCCGGCAGCATCGCCGCCGCTTTGGATAGTGCCGATTCCTCCAGTTTGATTCCCCTCGTGGCCCAGCTCGTGGATACGATTGCCCGCGACAACAATACCGCAGCGGCCGGCAAATTGGTGACCCTGATCGCTTCCAAACCTGAATCTACCGATCCTCTGAAGCGCTCGATCCTGGATACGCTGGGCAAGTCCCTGAAGGAAGCTCCTGCCATGACCCCGGAATTGTCCGCCGCGCTAGGACAGCTGCTGGCCAGCGGAGTCTCCGGCAGTGTGCTGCCAGTGGCCGCCAAGTGGGACCGCGATGGTTCCCTGAAAGCCGAGATCGGCAGGATCACGACCGGCATCACCGCCACCCTCACCAATGCTGCCGCTGCGGAGGATGCCCGGTTGTCCGCCGCCCGCAGTCTGCTCGGCTTGCGGTCCGCCAATCCTGAATCCCTCGCCGCGGTGACCCGCCTCCTTGGCACAGATGCTCCGGCTGGCCTGCAGCGTGGAATTGTGAGTGCCTTGGGCGAACTCAATGAACCGTCCCTCGGTGCGGTCATGTGTGCGGTCTATGGCAAACTGCCTGCGGACGTGCAGAACGTCACCTTTGAGACGCTGCTGAAGCGCGCTGACTGGACGCTCGCCCTGCTGGATGCGATTACGGCCAAGCAGGTTGATCCCGCCAGCTTCGGCCCGGCGAATGCCTTCCGGCTCCGGACCTATCCGGACAAGGTGGTCGCCAAACGCGCCAATGACATGCTGGATCAACTCAATCCGATGGCCAAGGCCAAGGAGGAAATCATCGCCAGGTTGGCTCCCCTGGTGGAAAAACCGGGCGATGCCGTCCGCGGCAAACTAATGTTCCAGGCCACCTGCGCGACCTGTCACAAGTTCGGGGACTCTGGGGCCGAAATCGGGCCAGGCCTGACCGGCATGGGCAGCCATGGACCGGCGGAACTGCTCACCGCGATAGTGGATCCGAACCGTGAGGTGGAACCCTCCTTCCTCACGTGGAATATCGAAACCAAGGACGGCCAGTTCTACGCTGGGATCATCGTGCGGGAGAATCCCTCAAGCATCACCCTGAAGAGCCTCGCCGGCCAACAGGAAGTCAAAGTGGCCGATATCAAGAGCCGCGTGAACACCGGCCGCAGCCTGATGCCGGAAGGCTTTGACGGCCTGGGCGAGGAAATGCTGCGTGATATCCTGACTTACATGGTTTCGGTGGACGGCGGGAAATTCCGCACCCTCGATCTGCGCAAGGCCTACACTGCCAACACCGCCCAGGGTCTGTATCTCAGCCCGGAAAACAAGGAAGACACCATCATCCTCAAAAAGACTGGCACCGTGAATGTGGAAGGAATCCCTTTCAACATCCTCGCCCCTGAAAAGAGTGCGACCGGCAACGTGGTGGTGCTGAAAGGTGGTGGCGGTTATGCCCGCACCATGCCCCAGCGCGTTGAAGTGGCGGTCGGTGGCTTCAAGGCCAATCGCCTGCACTTCCTCGGTGGCATCGCCGGATGGGGTGCCAAGGACCCGGGTAAAGGGGAACCCGCCCTCAAAGTGACCGTGAATTTTGCCGATGGTCAGAAAGAGGAATTGTTGGCCTATGACGGCGTGGAGTTCGCGGATTACATTGGCCGCTTTGAAGTTCCGGGCTCCCGCTACGTGCCGGACCTGCTGAAAAACGGGGCGCAGCTCCGCTGGTATACCAAACTGCTCAGCCGGACCGGTCCCATCAGCAGTGTGGTGCTGGAGAGTTTCGCCAACAGCGTCGCTCCCACCACCTTGGCCGTCACGGCTGAACTCGCGGAACCCGGTGCTCCCGCTCCTGGTGTTCTGACCCAGCCTGCGGCCGCTCCGGCTGCGGCCCCCAAAACGGCCGCGGCCGAAGCTCCCCAAGCTTGGGGAGAAGGCACGCGGGTGCTGCTGGCCGGCGGGGGCTCCTCCCACGACTTCCAGAAGTTTTTCAATGAAGCGGATACCGCCATCCTGAAGGGGGCAGGTTACGCGGTGCAATACACCGAAAACTTCCAGGAGGCCGCTGCCAAGTTGGCGGAGGCCGATGTGCTGGTGTTCAGCACCAACCAGGGGACCTTCGGCAACATCGCCTTCCGGGCCGCTTTGGAACAGTTCGCCGCCAAAGGAAAAGGCATCGTCCTGCTGCACGCCGGACTGTGGTATAACTTCAAGGACTGGCCTGAATTCAACAAAATCTATGCCGGTGGCGGCTCCCGGGGGCATGACAATCTGTCGAAACCCTTCGAAGTCAAAGTCACGAAGCCGGAACATCCCATCATGAAGGGCGTGCCTCCCTCCTTCACCCTGACGGATGAACTCTACTACATGATTCCGGATGCCTCCGGTTCCCCGATCGAGGTGCTGGGGGAAGCCATCAGCGCGCAGAATGGCAAGGTGTTTCCCAACATCTTCACAGTGCGCCACGAGAAGGCCCGCATTGCCGGCATCGCCCTCGGTCACGATGCCCGGGCGCATGACCTGCCTGCCTTCCAGACGCTGCTGAAGAACGCGGTGGCCTGGGCTGCCGGGAAGTAGGGATGGCGGGGCGCCTCGAGATTGGTCTCGCAATTGCCCCGGCACATGGCAGAAGTCCCCGCTTGAAACGCCGCTCCTTTTTTCTCATCGCCCTCGGTCTGCCGGCCTGGCTGCACAGCCAGGCCGCCGAGCCCGACCGGGTTCGTGGGAAGCTGATGTGGGATCCTGTTTACCTGGCGCTTCCCCCCGGAGCCAAGGCCCCATGGGACCGCTGGCTGGCGGAGGGAACCCGGTTGCGGCAGCAGGAAATCGAAGTTTTCGAAGTTGAACTGGCCAGGTCCGGCCGCCGTCAGGCCGCCCGGGCCAAGGGGGCGACCAGCTTTGAAGTGCCGGAAAAACCAGCAGCATGGTTCGGGGGAGGCGACGCACGGAAAATCGCTGACAACCTCCTGACCTGGCAGAGTCCCTCCGGCGGTTGGACCAAGAACACCGCGATGACCCGGCGCCCCCGGGTCGCGGGCCAGCGCTGGTCGCCCTGGGGCGAATGGGGTTATGTGGCGACGATTGATAACAAGGCCACCACTTCCCAGATCGAGTTTCTCGCCCGCATGGCTACCGCCACCGGCAAGGAGGCTTATGCAGCCGGGGCGGAACGTGGCCTGCGTTATCTGCTGGCCGCCCAGATGCCCAGCGGGGGCTGGCCCCAGGTTTTTCCGCTTCAGGGCACCTATCATGATCAGATCACTTTCAATGACGACGCCGTGGTCCGCGTCCTCATGCAGTTGAGGAACATCAAAAACCGCAAAGCCCCGTGGCAATTTGTCAGCCCCGGGTTGCGCACTGAAATCGAGGCGGCGTCGCAACGGGGCATTCAATGTATCCTGCGATGTCAGGTCCGAGTTGAGGGCATTTTGACGGCGTGGTGTGCCCAACATCATCCGGTCAGTCTGGCACCGGTCGGGGCCCGGGCCTATGAATTGGCTTCGCTCAGTGGCGGCGAAACCGTGGGAATCGTAAAATTTCTGATGTCCCTCGGGAACCCCGCTCCCGAGGTCAAGAGAGCGGTGGAGGCCGCAATTTCCTGGCTGCGCCGTTCAACGGTCGAGGCCGCCGCCCTCGGAAAAAAAGGCACCCGGGGTCCGCAATGGGCCCGGTTTTATGAAATCGAAACCAACCGGCCGCTCTTCAGCGATATGGACGGGGCCAAGCGGTTTTCCTTCAGCGAAGTCAAGGTGAAGCGGAACAGTTATGCTTGGTTCACTGACGCTCCGGCAGAACTTCTGAACCGCGACTATCCGGCCTGGCTGCGCAGGCATGCCGTCCGGAAGTGACCAGTGCTTCCCGGCAACATCAGTGCCACCGGTGAACTCCGGTGATTCTTTCAGCGTTGCGGGTTATAGTTCACCTCAAACTGGAAATTTTTTCGTAGCCACATGGGCCGGACCTGAGGAATGATCAACCAATGAGGTGTCCTTCCCTTTTTCTTCCGGTCCTTTTTCCCGTGGTGATCCTGCTGGCTGGCCCGCTCACCGGGATAGGGCAGGTGGTGTGGAGCGAGCGCTCGGTGGCGGTGCAGCCAGCGGGGTTGCCCGCGGGCCCGGTGTGGCTGCGGAGCTGGCTCAAGGTGCCGGACAATATGGTGGACCCGGCGGGGAGTGATCTCTGGCGCGACTCCATGACCTTGACCCTGCAGCATCTGCCAGGGGATGTCTCTGTTTTGCTGAACGGAGTGGAGATCATCAAAACCGTGGACCTGCCGGATGAGCCGCGGCGGTTCAAAGTGCCTAAAGGCATTCTGAAAAAGGCGGCATGGAATGCTCTGGTGATCCGCTTTCAGGGCGCCGTCGCGCCGGAGGGGCTCACGGTGGCTCCGGTCTTTGCAGGGTATTTTGATGAAGTCCGCCTGGAGCGCCCCTGGCAGCTTTCGACAACAGAGCCCACGCCGGCAGAGTTGATGGCGACGACGGTGGCCCCCGCTGCGGCAGCGTATGGGGAGGGCGACTTTCATCCGGGCACGACGGTGCTGCAGGCGAACCCCAACCCGGAGCGAGGGAAGTTTGTGCCGCCGGAGGAGGCGTTGCGGCTGCTGAAGACAGAGCCGGATCTGATCGTGGAGGAGTTGCTTCATGAGCCGGAGGTGGCCCAGCCCACCCAGGTGAGTTGGGATGCCCGGGGCCGGCTCTGGGTGGCGCAATACCGGCAGTATCCCTATCCGGCCGGGGTGAAAATGATCAGCCGGGATAAATATTATCGTTCCAAGTATGACCGGGTGCCGCCCCCGCCGCCGGATCAGACTCCGGGCGCGGATGTAATCTCAGTGCATGAGGACACGGATGGCGATGGCCGGTATGATGCCCACAAACAGGTCCTGACAGGTCTGAACATGGCCAATGCGGTGCTCACGGGTCGCGGTGGGATTTGGGTGATGAATCCGCCCTATCTGGTGTTTTATCCCGATGCGGATGCCAATGATATGCCCGATGGCCCTCCGGAAGTGCGGCTCCAGGGTTTTGGTCTGGAGGACACCCACAGTGTGGCCAATGGCCTGGCCTGGGGGCCGGATGGCTGGATCTATGGCGCCCAGGGCAGCACCACCACCAGCCGCGTGACGCGTCCCGGCCTTGATGCCGCGGGGTCACCGGGCGTCTTTGTGGAAGGTTGCATGGTCTGGAGGTATCATCCGGAAAAGCGGCTTTACGAAATTTTCGCCGACGGCAGCGGCAACACTTTTGGCATTTCCTTTGATGCCGAAGGCCGGCTTTTCACGGGACACAATGGCGGTGACACCCGGGGCTGGCATCATGTCCAGGACGGGCTCTATCTGAAGCAGGGGAAGGATCCCGGCAAGTTCGGCCCGGCCCCGAATCCCTATGCCTATGGCGAGTTGCCCATGATGCGGAGCACGCATCCGGTGGCCCGCTTCTCCCACATGACCCTGATGGCCGAAGGCACCGCGCTGCCGGCGCGTTGGCGCGGCCAGTTCGCGGCCGCGGATCCGCTGCACCATAACATCGTAGCCGCGGGGCGGTACCGCGAGGGCTCCACCTTCCACACCACGGATGCCGGGAATTTCCTGCACTCGGACGATCTGACCTTCCGGCCCGTCTATCTGGCCAATGCGCCGGACGGTTCGCTGCTGGTGGCGGATTTCCGCGAGGAATACATTGCGCATGGCCAGAACTATCAAAGTCAGATCGACCCCGCGACCGGCCGGATTTACCGGCTGCGCGGCAAGGATCTGCCGTTGGAGCGGGAGGTGGACTTGTCCAGGAAGACCGGGGAGGAACTGGTGAAAATGCTATCGCATCCGAATGTCTGGCAGCGCCAGACCGCGGTGCGCCTGCTGGCTGCGAAGCCTGAAACCGCGCCACTGCTGGAAGCAGAATTGGCGGGCGGGTCCGCCCATCCCGCCCTGGAAGCGCTTTGGGCCCTCGGCCAAATGCAACGCCTGAACGAACCGCTGGCCCTGCGCGCTCTGCAGCACCCCGCGCCGATGGTGCGCGCCTGGACGATCCGCCTGCTCGGGGATGAACGACGGCTTTCCCCGGCCGTGATGGAGGCCATCTCCCGCTTGGCCACCACCGAGCCGGATGCGGAGGTGCGTTGCCAGATGCTATCCACGGCCCGGCGGCTGGGGGTGACGGATGCCCTGGCGCTAACTAAAGCTGTGGCCAGCCGCACTGGCGATGAAGAAGATGCCTTTATCCCCCTGATGGCGTGGTTTGTCATCGAATCCCACTGTGCCCGGGACCGGGAGGCGGTGCTGGCTTTGTTTGAAGATGCCGCCTTCCAATGCTCGCCGCTGGTGGCGAAGCACCTGTTATGGCGCCTCATGCGGCGTTTTGCGGAGGCGGGGACCCGCCAGGAATGGATCGCCTGCGCCACCTTGCTGGACCGGGCACCGGGGGCCGCGGAACGGAAGGCGCTGATGCAGGGATTTGACGAGGCCTTCCAGGGCCGGTCCCTGCCGGTGCTCCCGGAGGAACTCATGAAGGCGCTCGCAGCGGGGGGGCAGATGACCCTGACAATGCGGGTGCGTCAGGGGGAGCCGGCAGCCATGAAGGAGGCTCTTGAATTGCTCAAGGATGCCAAAGCCGTGCCTGCGGACCAGCTCGCCGTGGTCAGGGTTTTCGGTGAAGTGAAGCATCCGGCCGCGGTGCTGGAATTGCTGGTCATTGCCAGGGCCGGCGGTCCGGTGGAGCTGCGGGTGGCGGCCTGCACCGCGCTGCAAATTTATGATGACTCTTTAATCGCGGAACAGATGCTGCACTCGTGGACAGAGCTTCCGGCCCCGGTCCAATCCGCCTCGCTCAATCTGCTGACCAGCCGGCCCGCCTGGAGCCGGTTCCTGTTGGAGGCGGTGGCCACGGGCCTTGTGGCGAAGACGGGGTTCTCCGCCGATGTGCTCGGGCGCCTGCGGTTGCACCGGGATGATGCGTTGAAGGAGCTGCTGGACGAGCAATTCCCCGCGACGCTCCCGCCAGCCAGCGCAGCACTGCGCCCGCGCATTCAGGAGGTGGCTGCCATCATCGCCGCGAAACCCGGCGATCCCTACAAGGGCGAGCCGCTTTACATGGCAAAATGTTCCGCCTGTCATACCCTGTTTTTCAAAGGCGGAAAAATCGGCCCGGACCTGACCAGCTATCAGCGCGATGACCTCGGCACCATGCTGGTCAGCATCATCGATCCCAACGCGGAGATCCGCGAAGGATTCGCCAATCATCTCGTAACCACCAAAGACGGCCGCACCCTCAGTGGATTCCTGGCGGATCAGGATGCCGGAAACCTGGTGCTGCGCGGATTCGACGGGGCCGACATCAATCTCCGCCGCGACGATGTGGCCACGCTCACGCCCGCCGGTTTCAGCCTCATGCCTCCCGGTCTGCTGGAGGGTATGAGCGATGAGGACCTCCAGCACCTGTTCGCCTATCTCCGTCAATCCCAGCCGATCACCAAATAACCCCTGTTATGAAACCCATCCTCACCCTGTTGTTCGCCACCATGTTCCGTCTCCACACCCATGCCGGGGATCTGAAACTTGGCATTATCGGGCTCGATACCTCGCACTGCACCGCTTTCACGGAACTCATCAATGACGCGTCACACAAGGATCACGTCCCTGGCGCCAAAGTGATTGCCGCCTTCAAGGGCGGCAGTCCTGACATTCCCTCCAGTATCGGCCGGGTGGAGGAATACACTGCCGTGCTGCGCGATAAATACGGCGTGAAGATCCATGACTCCATTGAGGAAGTCTGCCGTGAGGTGGACGCCGTGATGATCGAGAGCGTGGATGGCCGCCCGCACCTCGCGCAGGCGAGGATTGTCATCGCCGCCGGCAAGCCGCTCTACATTGACAAACCACTCGGCGGCACTTTGAAGGATGCGCTGGAGATCATGGACCTCGCGGAAAAGGCCGGCGTGCCGTTGTTCACTTCCTCCTCTCTGCGCTTTGCAAAAACCACCCAGGCCGTCCGTGGCGGCAGCATCGGCAAGGTGCTGAGCGCCGTGACCACCAGCCCGGCGCATCTGGAGGCCACGCACCCGGATCTGTATTGGTATGGCGTTCACGGCTGTGAGTCGCTCTTCACCGTCATGGGCACCGGTTGTGAATCCGTCGAACGCCGCACCACTGCGGACGGCAAGATTGAAGTCGTCGGCCAATGGAAAGGGGGGAGGCAGGGCATTTTCCGCGAAAGCAACACCTACGGCGGAACCGCGGTGGGAGAAAAAGGGGAAGCGCCGATCGGAGCTTTCGATGGTTATGCCCCGCTGGTCGTGGAGATCGTGAAGTTCTTCCAGACCAAAAAATCGCCGGTGGATATCGCGGAAACCAAAGAACTTTTCGCCTTCATGGAAGCCGCCGATGAAAGCAAACGTCAGGGGGGCAAGCCCGTCCTGTTGAAGAAGGTGCTGGCCAAAGCCATGGCAAAATAATGGAGCCCTGAAGACCATTGCCGTAGAATTCACTTTGTCTGCCTGTTCACTTATGGTTTCCCCACCATTCCCATCCCTGCTGTTGATTGGTCTCGTCTGCCTGGCGGCGACCCTGCCGTCGGGGCGGGCCGCCGATGCCTATGAGTCGTATGTAAAGAATTCGGAAGACTTCCGCCCCGTCAAACAGGACAAGGCATGGGCTTGGCAGGCCTTTCCCGGGTGGACGTTCATGCCCTGGACCTATCAATGGAACATCGGGTTTACCGTGGACTCCGGCCGTTGGAGCGTGGACCACGGCTACAATGGAGCCTTCGTGGATCGCGACGGGATCGGGGCCGGCGGAGTGAAGACGGGAAGGCTGGACTGGATCAATCAGTTCAAGCTGCGGTTTTATGTCGATCACGCAGCCGACAAGGGATTGCTGCATTTGTGGGATGGCAATGCGGTAAAGCCTCATCTTGACCAGTTGCACGGCACCGGCGTCCGTCCGGTTCCGCTCAATGAGGCCACCCGCGGCAGACTGCAGGAGCATCTGCGGAAGAACATCGCGGCGGTGAAGGAGTCGCCCTGGCGCGCGGCCTATGCCCTCGATGATGAACCGTCCTGGGGGCACTTTATCCATCCGGCGATGTGGCAGGTGACGGATGACGCCGCAGCCTATCCGCGGTGGCTCCGGGAGGTCTATGGGGACAAGGCCCCGGCCCGGGAGAAATGGATCAGTTATGAGGACCTGCGGGGCCGTCTGGCGGAGTGGAGTGTCAGGGAGTTTGATGCCAGTCCGCTGATGGACCAGTGGAGTTTCAATGATTCGTTATGGGCCAATACCCTTGGCGGGCTGGTGGAATATGCCAACACCCTCGATCCTGCGACGCCCTGTGGTTTTGTGGGCGGGCAGGCCCCCAGTGCCTTTGGCGGATATGATTACGCCAAGCTGATGCGCAAGGTGCAGTTTATCGAATCCTACAACCTCGGTTCCTCCCAGGCCATCATCCGCTCCTTCAATCCCCGGAATGCGCTGCCGGCGGTGACCAGTCTGTTCCACCGTTCCGTGGAGGATACCATCTGGCAAACGTGGTACTATCTCGCCCATGGCAACCGCGGCCACATCGGTTGGGTTGAAGGCTGGTTCGATGGCCAAACGCCCAAGGCATGGCATGACCAGGTGGCACCCACCCTGCTGGAGGCGGGAAAAAAGATTGGTCCCCTGATGGGCGGGGCGGAGTGGAAACATGATGGGGTGGCCCTTTATTACAGCCATGCCTCCATCCAACTCGGCTGGATCCTCGATGCGGAAGCCCACGGTAAAACATGGACCAACCGCAATGACGACGCCCGGCTCAGCAGCAGCACTCACGTGCGGCAGGCGTGGGAGAACATGCTGCGCGACTCCGGCCTGCAATACGACTATCTCAGTTATGCCGAGGTCATCCAGCGCGGCATTGCCCCCGGATATAAGGTCCTCATTCTGCCGGCCTGCCTGTGCCTGTCCGATGCAGAAGCCCGTCAGATCCGGAATTTCTGCCAGCGGGGCGGCACCGTCATCGCCGACTATCTGCCGGGCCTTTGGGACCAACATGGCAAAGGGCGGGCCACCGGGGGAGTGCTGGATGACCTGTTCGGGGTCCATCATGACCCCGGACTCAAAGCGGAGGATGTCTTCGGGAGCCGGCTCTGGGTCGAAGTGGACCAGGATGCAAATTATGGGTGGAAAACCCATCAGGAATTCCTCACCAACCAGAACACCTCCCTCAAGGATGCCAGTGGTTTCCACCGGGCGGTGCGCACCTTGCCGGTGAATACCTCAAACCCTCATGGCCGCGGCACGGCAGTGCTGATGAATCTCTCTCCCCAGTATTATAATGCCTACCGGACGGCCGGGGCCGGTCCTGCAGGACAACGGGAAGTTTTTATGAGCCATCTGCGGACTGCCGGGGTCACCCCGATGGTGCGCCTCAAAAACACCGGTGACCGTGAACACGGTTACGAAATCACTTATTGGACCCTACCGGGTGCTCTGGGGCAACCTTCCCGCACTCTCCTTTTTGTTGGTCTGAATCCTGAGATCAGCGGCACTGATCTTGGTGGGGGCAACTCCGTCGGACTGAAGACAGCCACGATCCCGGTCACCCTCCAGTTTGATGTTGGGGTGAAGGGATTGCGTGACGAACGGACCGGCAAGAACCATGACACGGGCCGGGAGTTTTCCTTCAGCTGGAAACAGAACGAAGCTATCGTGGTCTCTTTCGAGGCGCCGTAGAATGGTGGCGGTTTCCGGCGAACTCCGGAAGCCCGGGAGTTCCGTCCCGCGGGAAAAAAGAAGGGCCGGGGAGTGTGCTCCCCGGCCCTTCTTGCTTTGCTGTTGAACGACTCTAGGGAACGACCCGGACGCGGAGGAAATATCTGTCTTCACCCGGAACCGGGACTTCCGCGAGATCCGCCGAAATGTCCGCTCCGGTGCCGACGATGACATCGCCCAGTGGAACCCAGCCGCTCACCAGCCTGGTGCTGGTCTCAATGCGGTAATTGCGCCCGGTTTTGGACGGAAAGGACACGGAAAGGCCCGCTCCGTTGGGAGTGAGGCCGGTGATCCGCAGGACGTCCGCGGGGTTTGTCGGGCTGGTGCCGGCCAGTGCTTCCGAGGCGTCGGTTTGACCATCACCATCGGTGTCCACCTCTGCGGTGAAGGCCCCGAAGGTGACATTCGACAGCGTGATGGACTCGGTGCCACCGACCGAGACAACTGTGACCACGACCTGGGCCGAGGTGATGTTGTCGGGAATGACGCTGGAGAGGGCGAAGGTGTAGTTGGCGGGGTCTTCGGCATTCAGGAATGCTCCATTCAGTTCATCCTGGTCTTTATTGGCATTGTAATCCGCCGCATCCACTCCGGTGAACCCGTTGAGGACTCCATTGCCATTGCTGTCGAAGTTGGAGATCAGATTGATCCTCTGTTCGCCGGCCCCACTGTTGAGGACCAACTCGGCCAACACCGTATCTGCCGCTTCGAAGTTAGAACCTGCACTGGTGTCGGCTGCCACCAGATCCATCCGGAACTGAACCGGGCCGGTGACTCCGGAGAGGTTCACCACCTCTGACGAGATCTGGGTGCCGGGAGCGGCGACGCCCACGTTGGTGCTGTGGGCGATGGTGGCTCCATTGGCCGTCCAGTTGGCTGGCAGCGGAAGGGTGGGGACAACCGGGTTGATGATGCCACCAAACGTGGTCAGGCCGAAGATGGGCGGAGGAGTGACGATGAGGGTGGCCCGGGCGAGGTCATCCGTGGTGTCGGTGAAAGTCAGGGATTTGGGAGACTCACTGACTGGGAACGGGCCGAACTCCGTGGACACCCCATAGCTGCCGCTGGCGGGCAAGCCGTTGCTGATCCAGCCGGCCACTCCACCATTGGTGGCGTTGACGGTGATGGGGAAGCGGAAGGTATCGTCGTCGGTGGTCACCGTGTTATTCAAGTTGCGGGTGACGGTGCCAAGGACCGGCGTGACCACAACCCCGGTAGCCGAACGGCCATAAAAGGTGAGAGCCAACCCTTTGTCGCTGGAATCGGCCGCACTCTGATGCACTGACACGGCGAGGGTATGGGTGCCGGCAGGGATGCTGGGCACCGTGGCCACCACATTGCCTCCAGGCAGTGCGGAGAGATCAATGGTATTGATGAGGGTTTCGCCCCGGGCTGCGGAAGCGAGGGCGGCAAAGGTGTCGGTCCCCGGCATATTGTCCTGAGCAACCAGGACGCCGTCGAGGTAGATGAAGACGCCATCATCGCAGAGTAGATCGAACTTTATGTTATCGATTGCCTGAGTGGTGGTGAAGGTCGTACGGTAATAGCTGGTGAAGCGGCTGGCGGTGGCCGGAAGCGTGATGGCCGTTCCCACGGGGCCGATGGTGGTGCCTGTGGCCAGGCCATCAATGCCGCCGACCGCAAAAGGGCCGGGGCCTTCGAGGGTCTCGTAGCTTCCGGCTACTCCGCCGGTTCCGAAGGTGGGCCCGTTGTATTGGACGGCGAAGGTGGCTTCAGGCAGGAACCAGGTGGTGTCGAAATCATCATCGACGCCCCCCGGGCCATCCGGCAGCACACCGCCGAGTGGGTTCATCACTTTCCAGGATTGGGAATAGGGAACCATTTCGACAGGGGGAATAAAGCGCGGGGGTTGCACTGTGAAACTTACGGTCCGGGCAAAATCAATCGAATCCGTCAGGACCACCGCCAGAGGTGCGGTGGCTGGGAAGGGACCAAACGGGGTAGCCGTATTGTAGTTTCCGGCATTCGGCGCCGTGACATTGCTGGTCCACTGGGTGCTCAGGAAAGTGCCGGTGACGGTCACGTTGAAGGTCATGGTGTCGTCGCGGGGATCAACCGGCGTGCCATTGTTATTCCGGGTGACCCCACTGAATACGGCGGCGATGGTGCTGGCAGGCGGGGTGACAGTGATGCTGGTGACGGTGCCGGGATCAATCGACGCTGCAAATTGCACTATCCTGGTGCCCTCAACGACAGGGAAAGGCCCAAAGGTGGTGGGCACCCCATAGCTGCCCGAGGCGGGGACGGAATTGCTCGTCCAGGTCGATCCGGCGTTGGCGCCGTTAACGGTAACTTTGAAGGTGAAAGTGTCATCATCGGGCACTCCCGGGGTGCCGGCCTCGCTGCGGACCACATCGGAGACCGAAGCCTCGATCACAGGTTGTCCCACTACTTCGATGCCTGACATTTTGAGAGCCAAACCGAAATCGCTGGAATTGTTTGCACTTTGGTGGACGGAGACCGCGAGGGTATGCACGCCGGGGGCCAATCCGGGGACCGTGGCGATCACGTTGCCCCCGGGGGCTTGAGAGAGATCAATCGTGGTGATCAGCGTTTCCCCGCGGGCAGCGGCCGCCAGCGAGGTGAAGCCTGGCGCTCCCGGCATGTTTTCCTGCGCGACCAGATTGCCGTCGAGGTAGATGAAAACACCATCATCGCAGAGCAGGTCAAAAGTGACGAGGCTCATGGGCTGGGTGGTTGTGAACGTGGTCCGGTAATAGCTGGTGAGCCGGTTGGGAGTAGCTGGAAGTGTCACCGTGGTGCCCGCCGCCCCCACAGGCTGACCAGCGGCAATGCCATCCACGGTGCCGACTGCGAAAGGCCCGGGACCGGTGATGGCTTCATAACTTCCCCCCACGCCGTTGGCGCCGAAATTCGGTCCGTCATATTGAGTGAGGAAACTGTCCTCCTTGAGATACCATGTTTCCTCGAAATTCGTGTCCGCGTCCCCGCCGACAGGGCGCGGAGGAACGACCCCGGCCAGCGGGTTCATCACCTTCCAGCTTTGGTTGTAGTTCACCAGGGTGGTGAAGGCCGTGGGCGGATCCACGGTGACCGTGGTCTGGCTGGTGGCATTGGCGGCGGCAGTGAAGGTGACAAGGGCCGGACCGGCAGCAGCACTGTAAGGCCCCATGGTGGTGGTCACGCCATAGGCCCCGGTCGTAACGGGATTATCGCTGCTCCAGGTGGCCCCGGTGTTGTTGCCGCTCAGGGTGACTTTGAACGAAAATTCGTCGTCCGAAATGTCGACCGGAGTGCCTTTTAGATCGCGCACCACATCCGTTACGACCGCGTGGATGGTAGTGGTGTCAGGGTCGAGCGCGGACAGCTCCATGAGCAGCCCCATATCGCTGGAGGTCGCGGCATTGTTGTGGACGGAGACTGCCAGGGTATGCGTTCCGGCGGTAAGTGCCGGCATGGGCACGATCACCTTTACATCGCCAGGGGAGCCACCCGGCAAGGTGCCCGCGACCCGCAATGGGAGAGTGAACCCAAGTTCGGTGTTCGTGGCATCGGTGGCAAACGAAGTGTAGGTGTCCGTCACGCCATCCGTAACATTCACCGTGGCGATGAGCACCCCATCGAGGTAGATGAAACTGCCATCGTCACAGATCATGCGGAGGGAAGGTTCGATCAGTCCTCCTGCGGGCACGGTAAAATCGGTACGGTAGTAAGAAGCATAACGGCTGCCCGTCGCGGGCAAAGTCAGGGTGGTGCCGGGGGCGGCAATGCCATCCACCCCGCCGTAGGCGAACGGTCCGATTCCCGGCCCGGAATCCGCGCTGGTGGGAATCAGGGGGTCTCCGAAGGTGGCCGCGGAGAAACTGGGGCCGTCATAGGTAGTCAGAAACTGAGCCTCCGGCAGATACCATGAGGTGTCGAAATCCGGGTCTGGAGTCGTGTCTGCCCGCGGGGGCAGGGTGCCCATAGGGTGTAGGAAGGTCCAGGAATGGTTTTCAGGAATCAGCAACTGCTGCGCCTGGCTGGGAAGACTTATGGAGAACACCGCTGCGGCGCAGGCGGCGAAAATTGGAACGGTCGAGGGTGGTTTCATAGGGTTGGCCAAAGGATCGGGGGGTATTCCTGCTAAGGAGAGAATCGGGGAAGAAAGGGGGTGCTGGACAGAAGTTCACTCCGTGATTGCTGATTGCGGGGGAGCCGCGAGCAATGACATGGGGGGTAATGGAGGGGGGATTTTTGGGATCGTCAGGTACCCAAGTCAAATCAAGCGCAAGCCTGTAAGTGTGACCATTTGGACAGATAGACGGGGCAAAGGCAATAAATTTGTCAAAGATGGTGCTGTAAAAAATCAGGATAGGAAGCCGTCGCAGTTCTGCCATCCGGCAGCAAGCCCGGTTTTTCGCGGAAGGGTATGGATTCCTGCCTGATTGTGCTGTACTCTGAAGTTTTCCGGAATTCACGCCGTCCCCGTGGTGCCACTTCAGATCAAGGGGCCACCACCTTCAGCCGGAGGTAACTCCGGCCCTCCATGCCAAGGGGATTTACGTCCTGGACGACATGGATTTCGATGGAATCCGTCTGTTGAGTGATAGTGTCTGCCAGAAAGGCAGCACCTTCAAACCAGGAGTTCAGACCGGGGGAAATCTGCGGGATGATTTGCACCGCAGGATCGATCAGTCTGGAAACCGGATAGCGCAGGGCCAGCTGTCCGCCGCTGATGATCAGTTCAGGTCCGGCACTCCATGCCGCGGGATTGGTCCCCATCGCGTATTCCATAAGATTGACCTGCCCATCCCTGTCGGCATCCGCTTCCGGCAGCTGGTTGGAGGCACTGGCGGAGCTGAGCCGCCGGGTGGCCCAGCTGCCATAGTCTTCCGCGGCGGTGACGATGACAGTATCGATGGCTCCCGATCCGCCTCCGGGAGGGGTGGCGGTGATGCTCAATTCGTAGATGCCGGGCTGGGAGAAGACGGCGTCGGTGACCTTGTTGGCCGGAGCGGTAAAAGTGACAGAGCCGGGGCCGCTGACTTTCCTCCATGCCAGGCCGATGTCGCCGACTGCATAGGCGCCGGGAGACACCCAGGCCCCGAGGATGGCCGGACGGGGCAGGGTCACGATAACATCGGCCGGGGCAAGAACGCCGAAAGGCGGGGGGCCGCCGGGGCTGGGCGCGCTGGGCTGCCAGCTCGCTTGATCGCTCCAGGAGGTGCGGTCAGCCGCCGGGTCAACGATTTCGAGGGACGCTCCGCTGCGGGTCTCGGGATACCAGTTGCCTTCATAACGGAAGTCGAGAATCCCCAGGCCGTAGGTGCTGGTGGTGATCCGGAGGCTTTCCCCATTGTTGTCAAGACGGCCCGCGGACCACTGCACTGCGGTGACCCCAGGATACTGGGAATTGAAGGCAGCGAGGTTTTGCGTGATCACCGCATACCCACCGGCGTTGATCATGGTTGCCGGGAAGGTAAAGGTCAGACCACTGCCGAAACGGACGCCCGTGATGGTCAGAGACGTGCTGCTGATATTTTTGAACTCGAGGTATTCCGGGCCGGCGGCCGGGTCGAACATGATTTCGGTAATTCGCAGTCCATTCATCACTGCGGTATCGGCGGTGAGGTCACTGCCATTCGAGAAGCCCGGGGTGGGCAGGCCAAGGTAAGTCGTGGTGACGGACCCATCCGGGGTGCGTCCCTGGGACACATCAGGATTACCCGGCAGCACGATCACGTTGTCCACCACGTTGCCTGAGGGATCGAGCAAGGCAATCGCGTCGCGGATACGGGAGATTTTGAAGCTCAGGTGATCTGCCCCGGCGGCGGCATCGCCATCGGCGGTCAATTCGAGGAATCCGCCCCCCGCGATGAAGCTCAGGGGCGGAAATTGGCTCTGCGCCGGCTCGTTGCGGAAGTCCTGACTCAAACTGTAACCAGCGAGATCCACCGGGAGCGCATCAGGATTGTAGAGTTCGACAAAATCACCGGGAACGATGATGCTGTTGGATCCGAGCCATTCATTCAGGCGGAGCGTGCGGCCGGACCCGAGCGCGCAGACGGCCGCCGTGGGGGTGCCCGGAGTAGGCACCGCCAATCGCCAGGACGTGCTGCTGCGGGCGATGGAGAAATCGGTGAGCTGGGGACCAAAGACGACGGAATCAAGCGCATCACCGGATGAACTGGCAAGGCGCAGGGTTTCACCGCCATTGCTGAGATTGAAGCCAAGTTGCGTGGAGTCGAGCACCAGATAGCCGCCGGCGGGAATCGGTGGAGTCAGGGCGGGTAAGGTGAACTTGCCGGGCACGGCCGGATCATCGGAGATCCGGCAGCCGGACACATCAGTTGCGGTGGAGCCCCAATTGTAGAGCTCGATCAGGTCCGGTCCGCTGGTGGAGTCGGCCAGCACTTCGCTGAACACCACGGTCGGGGCATTGGCCGCCACCGAGAAGGCGATCTCGGTGGGCGTTTCCTGCCAGAAGGCCGCGTCGTTTTTGCCTTCGACCCTCAGAAGGTGCGGACCAGGCGTCAGGCCGGTCAAAGCCAGGGGAGTGGCCACGGGGGTCTCGGCACTGAGCGCGCCGCCATCAAGCCGGTAGCGGTAGTGGGTGAAGCCGTAAACCCACGCTGCTTGGCTGGTGGGAGTGAAACTGCCGCCCGGGCCTATCCCGAGCGTGACACTGGAAGGCCAAGTGGAAGCGGGCAGGGCCTGCACGGTGATGCCGGTCCGGGAGAGGTCGGCCCCCAGGGTGCGGCCCAGCAAACCACTGCCGATCGCGGGGGAACAAAGCTGAGGCGTCAAGGCGGCGATGACCTGTTCTGCGGTGGCAGTGGCCGGTGTGGTGATGAGCGCGAGATTCAGCATCGGGTCCGTCACGAGATTGCCAGTCGAGGCGGCCCCAGCCGGTGGGGCAAACGGCAGCAGGTTGGTGTTGAACGTGAGCTGGCTGAGGGCAGGAGTGTAATTCCGCGCCAGGCTTTCCGCCTCCCAGATCAGGTTTCCTTCGAGATACATGCCTTTGCCTTCGCCGGTCACGTTGTCGTCGTCGAAGTTCACCACTCCGGAGCCGGTGTCGATTCCGCCGGTCCTGGTCGTGCGGACGATCGTGTTATTCAGCAGGACCGCGGAATTGCCGTTCGGTTGGCTGTTGCCCTGTTTCATGGTGACGGCGTTGTCGCAGTCGTAGATGAGATTGTTGATCACCGTGACCTGGCTGTAAGCCGGATTGTCCGCGCCGCCGGAGATGGCGCTGGCACTGTCAGGGGATGCGGCGCTCCGGTGGCAGTGCATGAAAATATTGCCTTCCACCCAGGCATCGGTGCTGTCGAGATCGAGAATGTCGTCGTCGGAACCGTTGAAGACGCAGTTGAGGACCTGCAGGATGGGGCCGGGGCGGTTGCCTCCGGTGAAGTCGATGCTGTCATTGTAACCCTGCGTTTTGCCGAACCAGCAGTTCCGGATGATGCCACGTCCTCCAGGGGCAATGCCATCGGTGCCGTGGACGGGTTCAAATCCCGCCGTGGAGGTGGGGAAGATACAGTGGCTGACGATGAAGGAACTGCCATCCAGCGAGAGATACTGTACCCCGGTGTTATTGAAGGTCAGATGATCCAGGGTGATATTGGCCCCGTTTTGGGAGTGGAGGGCCGTGGAGCCATTGTTGGCGAAGGATACATAACTTAACTGCGCTGTCCCGCCATTAACGATCAGACCTCCCCAATTGACGGCGCCGGAGGGAAGCCGGGCCAGGGTGATTCCGGAAGCCGCCGTGCCCGGGGCCATCAGATTGCCGCCCGCCGCCACCGTGAGATTGGCCCCGGCAGCGAGGAAGACCGTGGTGCCCGGCTGAATGGTGAGGGTTACTCCGCTGGGCACCGTCAGGCTGGACGTCACATTGTAGGGACCGGAGGCTGCGGTCCATGATTCGTTTGAAGCGAGGGTGCCGCTCCGGTTCACCCCGATGGCGTCATACCAAATTGTCACGGTACGGGTTTCAAAAACTACGCCGCTTTCGTCCCGCGCTTCACAAACCAAGGTGTTGAGCCCAGGACGAAGCGTGATAGCGGTGCCGGCACTCCAGGTGTTGTCTGTCGCCGCGGTGGAGCCGTAGGGATTGGTGGTCATGGCCACGCCGTTCACGGTGACGGATGCGGTACGGGCCGGATCGAGCTTCCCGCCGAGACCGCCGAGATCGGTGGCGGACGTGCTGCGCGGCAATCCGTTCTGCACGGTCAGAGTGGTGGTCGCGGTGAAGGCGGTGGGCAGGAAGGTTTCAATGGTGGCGCGCCGGGTGTCGAGGAACGCCTTGATATGGTTGCGGATGGTGTCGCCATCAGGAGTGAACTGGGTGCCCATCCACTGGGGATCCAGCAGTTGGTCCACCGTGGCATCAAACGTGGGTTTGGCAAAGATCGTGTCCAGATAGTAGCGCAAGGAAGCCTTGAATTTCCGGCCCAGCACCGGATTGCGGTAGAACTTGTCCATCTGCGGCAGGGTGGCGCTGTCCGTGGGATAGTTGGGGGCAGTGCACTGATAGATGGTCATGGTGGGCGGCGCCTGTTCATCGCCAAGTCCGATGGCATTCAGGTTGAAGCAGGTATCGAGATCGTGGGCGATGATGCGGCAAAGCCGGTCGGTCGCGCCAAAGTAGACCGAGTAGTCATCATCATCACCGTTGGCCATGTTGGTTTCCGCGTGGTTGACGATGGTGGAGAGGGCGAGGAAGCGGCACCACTGGTCTACGTCCACGGTGCTGGCGATTGTGGAGTCGAAGTTGGCGAAGGTTCCGGCATTGAGGGATTGGATCCACGCGTCGAGATCCGTCCAGTCGTTCTGGGCCGCGTTGGTCTGCTTGTTGTACCCTTCGTTGACGTAGCCGCCGACTGCGTAACCCGCGGCCCCGAGGGTGGGCAGGGTGGAAACGCCCCAACGCACGTTGCCCCGGATTTTGCCATACCCGTTCCCGTCATCGTTGCCGGGGAACCACTCTTTGATGGTGTCGCCGCCCCGCGGGAGCAGGTCGCAGTAATACCCAAAGGTCCGGTTGCCATTTTGATCCAGCAGACGGTTTACCCCGTTGATCCTTGCTCCGACCGCGTTGGCTTTTTCGGTGGGGACACCGGCGGATTCAAAAAGGCGGCTGCCAAGGAACTGGCTGTAGGAAAATTTGTAGTTCAGGGTGAAGGCGGTGCGGCCATTCCAGTTATGGTCCTTGGGAATATCCATCCGGAGATTGAGCGGCGTGTCACCCCGGCTGCTGTTGCCGCGGGTCCTCACTGCCCCGCGGTAGCGCACATCAAACCGGTTGCCGGTGCGGAAGATCACCGTGGTATTAGGCGCGACGTTGCTGGAGCGGTTGGCGAGCCCCGCATTCCACGAGGCGTTGTCCGCCCCCGTCATCACCATTTGATAGAGCGGGCGGTGATCCGTCCAGACCTCCTCGTTTACCTGATAGAGGCAGTTGGCGTTCTGTGAAGGATTGTCTCCGGCGAGGTCAAGGGTGGGCGCTGGCCAGGTGCGGCTGTTGGAAGCGGCATCGGTGGCCTGGACATAAAATTCCACGACGGTGTTGAGGTCCTGGGCGGGAATGACCGCGCCATACACCCCATCCCCGGCGGCTCCATCCTGGCGCAAGCCATTGTCCTGCATCACCACTTGGGCGAAGGTCGTCGCCGGAGTGGCCCCGGAAGGCAGCCACGTCCGGTAGAACACCGTGGCGCTGGACCCGGCAGGGAGCTCGTCCACGATTTGGGCGGTCACGAAAACCTGTTGGGTCCGGTTGGGCACCGCGGGGCTGTGGCTCACTCCGCGGATGAGCGGCGCGGAATCCACCTGGGCCACGGCGCTGTTGGAGGCCCCGGGCGTCGGCGGGGCCGCTTCCCAGTTTTGACCGGAGTCATTGGTGAGGGCAGGGTTGCGGAGTTGCAGGGAACTGCCTCCGGGATTGCCGAGTTCCGGATCGGGATCGGCGGCCGTGATCCATTCCAGTCCGGGATCGGTATCCAGATTGGGCGGGGCATCCCCGGGCGTATTGGTGGAATCCCAGACCGCCACGACCTTGCGCACGGCCCAGTCGCCTTCATCGGCATATTCCACTTCATCCACCATTTCGCCAAGGGCATTGACCAGCCGGACCAGTTCGCCGCCATTCCCCAGGCTGCCTCCGGCGCCCCAACCTGTGGCCGTGACGTTGGTGGCGGCGGGATACTTTGAGGTGAACGCCGCCCGGTCGGCCGGGATCGCAAGATAGCCGCGGCCCGGCACCAACAGGCCGGACGGGAAGGCGAAGTCGACCCCCTTGGTGAATCTCCAGCCGGTCAAATCGACCGAGGCGTCGCCATAGTTATGGATTTCCAGGAATTCCTCACTCAATCCCGTCGCTCCAGGCGGGTTGTACATGACCTCGCTGATGGCGATGGTGTTGAGAAAGGTGGAGACGTTCAGGGTTGCTGTGGTGAGGCCGGACTGGGCCGTTCCATCGCTGGCACGGTAGCTGAAGGTCAGGGTGCCGCTGAAGCCCGCTTCCGGAGTGTAGGAAAATGAGCCGTCGCTGTTAAGGCCCAGCACGCCGCTGGCCGGAGGGCTCACCAGCAGGGCGGAAAGCGGGGAATTCTCCGCATCGGTATCATTGCGCAGGACGCCGTTGGCGGCATTGACCTGGAGGGGGCTGTCCACCCGCACCCCGTAGGTGTCGGCCAGCGCCATGGGCGGATCGTTGACCGGGTTCACCGTGATCGTCACTGTCACCGGGCCGGACTGACGGGTGCCGTCGTTGGCCTGGTAGGTGAAACTATCGCTGCCCTGAAAGTTGAGGGCGGGGGTATAAAGGAACGATCCATTGGGATTCAGGTTGAGGGTGCCCTGCTGCACATTGGAGACCAGTTGGGCCGTGAGCGGCTGGCTCTCCGGATCACTGTCATTCTTCAGCACGCCCAGAGCGGCGGTCACGTTGAGCGGGACATCCTCGTCGACGCTGTAGGCATCGGCCTGGGTGACCGGTACCGCGTTCAGAGAGACGGTGACGGTGGCTGGAGGGGACTGGCTTCCGGCGTCCTTGGCCCGGTAGGTGAAGGTATAGGCGCCCCCCGTGGCCGCCGTCAGGCTGAAGGAGCCATCCGCATTCAGGACCAGCGTTCCGCTGGCAGGAGGGGTGACCAGCTGGGCAGTGAGGACAGTGCCGCTATCCACATCGAAGTCATTGGCCAGCACCCCTTCGGCGGGTGAGACCACAAACGGCACCCCGGGGTCGCCGGTGTAAGTATCCCCCACGGCGACTGGCAGATCATTCACCGGAGACACCGTGAGGGTGACGGTGGCCGGAGGCGAGGCACGGTTGTCCCGGGCCTGGTAGGTGAAGCTGTCCGTGCCATTGAAATGGGCGGTGGGCTGATAGGTGAAGGAACCGTTGGGATTGAGGGTCAGGGTGCCATTGGCCGGCGGGGTCGCCACGATGGCCGTGAAGACATCGCCCTCGGCATCGGTATCATTGGCCAGCACGCCGGCTGCCGCGTTGATGGTCAGCAGGGTGTCTTCCACCGCCGGATAGCTGTCGGCCAGGGCGGTCGGCGGGACATTGGGACCGTCGATAATGGTGATACTGGCAGTGGTGACCGCAGAGCTGCGGTTGGTGGTGTCTTTGGCCCGGTAGGTGAAGGAGTCCGGTCCGGTATAACCATTGGCAGGGCTGTAGGTGAAGGTGCCGTCCGGATTGATCGTCAGGATGCCGTGCAACGGCGGTGTCACCAGTTCGGCAGTCAAGGTGGCGGTCTGCCCGGGGTCGGGGTCGGAATCATTGGCCAGCACCCCGGCGGGGATCGTCCGGGTCACCCGGAGCCGGAGGTCGAAGGAAACGTCGCTGGAACCAGAGGCATTCTGATGCACTTCGGCCGCAATCAGATTGGTGCCGGACTGGAGGACGGAGGCGGGCAGGGTGAAGGTCTCCGAAGAATCTTCCGCGGAGCCGACATTGGGGAAATAATCCCACGCGAGTTCCGGCAAGGTGACTGGATCGGGCAGGTTGCTGGTGCGGCCACCGGGGCTGCCGTTCAGATAGAAGGCACAGGCGTCGTCATAGATCACACTCAGCTCGACCGCTGTAATATTGAAAAAATCCGTCACCTCCACGGTGCGGCGGAAATAGGAAGTGGCGAATTTGTCGGAGGCCCCCGTATCAAAGAGCGGGTCCGGATTGTCGGCGATCTGGGTGGCTTCATCGCCGTCCCCATAACCCAGTTCCGCCGGGCCGGTTTTCCAGTCGGCGGTCTCCGTATAGGCCCCGGTCCGCCAGAGGGTGCCGAGATTGCGGTTGGCCAGTTCCAGGGAGTCAAAATAACGCCATCCTGCAGATTGATAGGGGAGCAGCTCCTGGGTGGTATTTCCTCCCGTGAGCGCATTTACCACGAGGGTGGTGTTCTTCACCGCCGTATAGCCGTCGTTGCTGGCCAGGGGCGCGTCCGGTACGTCGGTGACCTGGATCGTCACTGTGGCGGGCAAGGAGTTGCCTGTTCCATCATGGGTTAGATAGGTGAAGGAAGTGTTCCCGGAGAACCCGCTGTTGGAGGTAAAGGTGAAACTGCCGTCCGGATTGAGTTGGAGGACTCCATTGGCCGGGCCGGTAATCAGAACCGCGGTGAGCGGGGAGGATTCCGCATCGGAGTCGTTGGCCAGCACGCCCTGGGCCGCGGCCACCGTCAGCGGAGTATCCTGCAGCGTGATGAAAGGGCCATCATTGACCGCCAGTGGGAGATCGTTTACGGCCGTCACATTGATCGTGACCAGCCCCGGCGCGGATTGGCCGGAGCCATCCACCGCGCGGTAGGTGAAGGTGTCGGTGCCAAACCAGTTGGCTGCCGGCGTGTAGACAAAACTGCCGTTGGCATTGACGGTCGCCACCCCATGGGAGGGATCCGAGGCCTTGACCGCAGTGACGGGGGCTGTCCCGCCGGTATCGTTGGCCAGCAGGGAGACACTGCCTGGCACCGTGAGCACGACATCATCGAAAAACCCTTCAAAGGATTCCTGGGCGGTTCCTGCAAATCCAATCGAGCCCACACTGCCAAATCCGCCCAGGGACAGGGTATGGGTTCCGGCAGCGAGCGGGATGTTGAAATTACTTTGTTTCCAGCCCGAATCGATCGCCCCGCCGCCATTGCCGTTGCCTACTTGGTAGGACACAGCCAGATGAGTGCTCGGAGCAGTCGCGGTCCCGTATTGTGTCCCGTCCACGTCGCAGATCAATTCCTGGTATTCACCGTTGTCGTAATCCTGACCGGAAATCAGACGATGCCGGAAACCCAGCGCTACGGTGGCGGGAGCGGCCAGAGTGAAGGTGGTGCGCCAGGCTCCGGAGACCGCCTGGCTGCCCCCGATCGGTATGACATTGCCCATCTGCAGCCGCAGCGCACCGGTGGCGTTGAACCCGCCGGTGGCCGCGTAGGTCTGGGCGGAATAAGTAGGGTTGGCGGTGCCGAAAAAGGCGTCGTCCACCCCGGTGAAGCCAGCGGCGGGCGATGCTCCCGCTGGAGCCATGGTGAAGTCGATGCCCGCATCCGAGCTGCTGGTGGTGTTTTGGTGCAGTTCGATGGCCACGACATTGAGTCCTGTGGTCAGGGCTCCGGTCAGGTCCACCTGCAGGGTGGTGTAGTTGGTCTCGTCGCCCGCGGCCCCCCCGTTCAGATCGTCGGGATTCAGGGTCGGGGTGACGGGCAGGTTCAGCCGGGCCTTCTCCACCCCGTTCACGTAGATCACGCAGCCATCATCGGCCAGCAGGGTGAAGTCCCACGTCGGATGGGCCGCCTGCGTGGCCGTCAGAGTGAACTGGTTCCGCAGCAGGTAAGTATTCACCGTGTTCGGCCCGCCGGCCACCAGTCCGGTCAGGGTCGCGGCGACTCCGCTGAAATTTGCGTTGTCAATGCTCCCTCCCTGCGCCGGCAGGGTGCCACTGCGCCATCCCGCGATAGTAGAAGTGCTGGAGTCGAAGGCCGCGACATTCCACGGCCGGGCCGCGGCATCCTGCGGATAAGTATTGGTCCCTCCGGCGGCAGTGGTAGCCAGATCGATGATCTGCCAGGCATTGGGCAGGGTAAAGCTGATGCCTCCACCGCTGGCTTCAAAGCCGGTATTGATCACGTCCACCGCCGTATTCCCGGCTGGGGTGTCCTCCGGCGTGGTGTAGCTGTCCGGCACCGCGGTGGGGACGGCGGAGGCCGTCAGGGTAGTCAGAAGCAGGGCAGCGCCTACATAACGGAGGGCAGGGGAGAGGGGAAGCATGTCGGAACAGGTGGGGGAACACTATGAAACGGAATTGTAACCAAAAAGAATCAAAAAAGTCTCTAAAAAACCGCCCGAAGCAGGTAATCTCACCCCATAGGTGTCCAGGATAGGGAATTCACCCATCCCGCAGCCCCGTCTCGCCCAGTGGGGATTAAAATCCCGTAAATGGATACTGCTTGCGCGGAAGCCCCTTTCCCTGATTTACCACTTCCAGTCCAGGCGACGTCCGGTTGTCCTGCCGTCTAAACCCTATCATGACCCGCCTTCTCCAGCCCGCTCGGGCGGCCGCGCCGCTTCCCCCGGACCGGATCGACCCCGCCTATAAACGACTCCGCCGCCAGGTTTTCCTCGGCATCTTCATCGGCTACGCCGCCTTCTATCTCGTCCGGAAAAACTTCGCCCTCGCCATTCCCGACATCCTCAAGGACTACCCTCAGTATTCCAAGGCGGCTCTCGGTACCGCGATGACCGGGCTGTCCATTGCCTATGGGGTGTCGAAATTCATCATGGGATCGGTCTCGGACCGCAGCAATCCGCGCTGGTTCATGACCATCGGCCTGCTGCTCTCGGCCGCCGTCACTTTTGCTTTCGGCACCGTGCCGGGGATCTACGGTTCGCTCTATACCATCATCGCCCTGCAGACCCTGAACGGCTGGTTCAATGGGATGGGCTGGCCGCCCTGCGGCAAGACCATGGTGCATTGGTGGAGCACCCGGGAGCGCGGCGTCACCGTCGCGGTCTGGAATGTCGCACACAATGTCGGGGGCGGGCTGGTCGCCAAAATCGCCTTCTGGGGGGTGCTGCTGTTTCATGACTGGGGCGCCAAATTTTATTTCAATGCCATCATCGCCGCCGTCCTCGCCCTGCTGGTCCTGGTGCTGGTAAGGGATACCCCGCAGAGCTGCGGACTGCCGCCCATCGAGACCTGGCGGAATGACTACCCGCCCGGCTATTCCCCGGAGCACGAGCGCACCCTCCCCTTCAAGGAGATCTTCTTCGGCCACGTCCTGAATAACAAATACCTCTGGGCCATCGCGGTGGCCAATGCCTTCGTCTATTTCGTGCGTTATGGGGTGGTCGATTGGATCCCCACCTATCTGCAGACCGCCAAGGGCTTCTCCTTCCAGCAATCCAGCGTGGCCTGGGCCGCCTTCGAGTTTGCCGGCATTCCCGGCACCCTGCTGTGCGGCTGGATTTCCGACCGGGTCTTCAAGGGGAGCCGGGCTCCCGCCACCATCCTTTTCATGGCCCTGACCCTCGCCGGCCTCGTGGTCTACGGACTCAACCGGCAGGGCCCGCTCTGGATTGATATCACGGCGTTGATCGCCATCGGCTTTTTCATCTATGGTCCCATCATGATCATCGGTCTCCACGCCCTTGATCTCGTGCCGAAAAAGGCTGCCGGCACCGCCGCTGGTTTCACCGGCTTTTTCGGATACGTCTTCGGTTCGGCCATTGCCGGCACCGGGGTGGGCTGGATCGCCGACCATTGGGGCTGGAACGGCGTCTTCCTCGCCATGATCGTCTGCTGCCTGCTCACCATGATCTTCAGCGCCCTCACCCTCCGCCACCGCACCACCAGCAGTGCCCGTCCCGCCTGAGACCTCCCGCTTGCCTCCGGCCCTGCTTCCGGTATGAATCCTGCATGCTCACCCGCCGTAATTTTCTCACCTCCACCGGCGCCCTTACCCTTGGAGCTCCTGCCATTTTGAAAGCTGCCACGGCACCGCTCACCACTCTCGGTCTCATCGCCGATGCCCAGTATGCCGATGTCGAGGCCGAGAATACCCGCTTCTATCGTGCCTCCATCGGAAAACTCGGCAGCGCCGTCGAGCACTTCAATCGTCAGGAACTCGCCGCCTGCCTCCACCTCGGCGATCTCATCGACCGCGACTGGCGCAGCTATGACGCCATTCTGAAGCCCCTCGCCGCTTCCCGGCACCGTTTTCACCACCTGCTGGGCAATCACGATTTTGATGTCGCGGCGGAATTTAAAAACCGCGTCCCGGAACGACTTGGCCTCACCCGGCGATATTCGCACCTCGACCTGCCCGGCTTCCGTCTCGTGATGCTGGACACCAACGACCTCAGCACCTACGCCCGCCTCCCCGGCACGCCGGAACACGCCGCCGCCACCGCAGCCCTGCAGCAGGCCAAGGACGCCAAACTCCCCCAGGCCCAGCCTTGGAATGGTGGACTCGGGCCTGAACAGTTGCAGTGGTTCGACCGCACCTGCACCGAAGCGGGTGCCCAACAACTCAAGGTCATCGCCTTCAGCCACCATCCGGTTTTCCCGGCGCATGCCCTCAATCTTTGGAACAGCGAAGCGGTGCTGGCCTTGGTAGGACGCCACCGGCACCTGGTCGCCTGGTTCAATGGCCACAACCACGTTGGCAACTTCGGTCTCCACGACGGGGTGCCTTTTGTGAATCTCAAAGGCATGGTGGAAACCGCCGATACCTCTGCCTTTTCCACCCTGGCCCTTCACACCGACCGCCTTATCCTCACCGGCCAAGGCCGCGAAACCTCCCGCGAACTCAGCTTCCGAAAATCCTGAGGCAGCAGGGGGCAAGGGAGGGAAAGGAAAGGTCCGTCCTGCCTGGGGGATTGGCCGCGATGCTTCCGTCCCGGAGTTGCCAGGCACGCCATGCCGTGCCATGGATGGACGTTTCCCGGCTGCTCTTCCCATGATCCATCATCCCTGCACTTCCCGCATCATCGCCCCCTCCCTCCTCGCGGCTGACTGGAGCCGGCTGCCGGAAGAGTGTTCCCGCGCCATCCGCGCCGGGGCCGACTGGCTGCACTGCGACGTGATGGACGGGCACTTTGTGGATAATATTACGTTCGGCCCGCAATTTGTGGAATGCCTCTCCAAGACGAATGATATCTTCCTTGATGTCCATCTCATGATAGAGCGTCCGGACCATTTCCTGCCCCGTTTCATCAAAGCCGGAGCTGATGGCATCACCATCCACGTGGAGGCACAGCACGACGTCGCGGAAACGCTGCGGCGCATCCGCGCTGCCCGCTGTCAGGCAGGATTGTCCCTGCGGCCGGAGACGGATTTTTCTGCCGTGATCCCCTATCTGGATCAGATCGATCTGTTGCTGGTCATGACGGTGGTGCCGGGCTTCGGGGGGCAACCCCTGATCCCTGCCACCCTCGACACCGTCCGCGCTGCCAGGGCGTTCCGTGATAAACACGGCCTGAAATACCACATTGAGGTGGACGGTGGCATTACCCAGGAAACGGCCGTGGCTGCCACGGCCGCCGGCGCCAATGTGCTGGTCGCAGGCAGTTCCTTGTTCGGCGCTCCGGATATGGGAGCGGCCATCACGGCCATGCGGGCGGTCTGAGATCAGCCTTTGCAGACTGGGGATCCTTCAGCCCATCATCTTGTCGCGCTCCAGCTTGAGACCCATTTTGCGGTAAAGCGTTGCGATGGACACTCCCAGCATGGAGGCGGTCTTTTCGCGGGAGCCCTCATTGTATTTGAGGGTTTCGCGGATGAAGAGGCGTTCCTGCTTTTTGATGAAATCGTTCAGCTTGCTGCCGATGGGCAGGGTGTGCTTCAGCTTCTGATTCTCATCATCCGTGATCTCAACCTTCTGGGTGATTTTGGGAGGAAGATCGACCGGGCGGATGCGTTTGTCGTCCGCAAAGGAGCAGGCGCGCTCAATGGCATTTTGGAGTTCGCCGACGTTGCCGGGCCAATTGTAATCCTGCAGCAGCCGGGCGGCATATTTGTCGACCTCCTTGAGCGGGGAAGCGGTGAGGCGGCTGTAATTGGAGAGGAAGTGGTCCACCAGGGGCGGGATATCCTCGCGGCGGCTGCGCAGCGGCGGGATCACCATCGGGATGACCGAAATACGGTAATAAAGGTCCTCGCGGAATTTGCCTTCGCGCACCAGTTGTTCCATCGGCACGCTGGAGGTGGCGATGAAGCGGAAGTCGAGCTGCCGGGGCAGGGTGCCATTCATGCGGCGGGTGTTGATGTCCTCCAGGAAGGAATCGAGCACACTTTGCAGGCGCAGCGTGAGCATGTTGATTTCCTCAAGCACCACTGTGCCGCCTTCGGCCCGCTTGAAAATGGTCTGGGCGCTGGTGGCATTGCCAAAAAGTTCCTGCTCCAAAAGATCCTCGGGCAAGGAGGAGCAGTGCAGTACTTTGAAGGGGGCGTCGTGCCGGCGGCTGTTGTTGTGCAGGGTGCGGGCCACCATCTGCTTGCCGGATCCGAATTCACCCTCCAGCAGGACCGGGCTGTCCTTGTCGGCGATTTTTTGCACCAACCGGAGGATATCCTTCATCTGCGGGCTTTCGCCGATGAAATGGGACGAGGCGGTGGCGCGGACGGAGGCTTCCACCGGAACCGGCACCAGGGTGGGGTTGCCATCCTTCTGGATCGCCCGGTTGATGATCCGCTGGAGGTCATCCAACTCGAAGGGTTTGGTCAGGTAATCAAAAGCCCCCAGCTTCATGGCCTCGACGGCCGTTTCCACGCTGCCGTAGCCCGTGACCATGACGACCTGCGTCTGCGGATATTTCTGGCGGCACTCCTGGATGATTTGGAGGCCATTCATGTCCGGAATGCGGAGGTCAACGATGAGCAGTTCTGGCTTGAGCCGTTCCAAGCCCGTCATGCCTTCGCGGCCGGTCTGGAAGAGGGCAACCTCATGGCCCATCCGGCGGCCGACCTGACCGATCAGTTCCAGAATGGGAGCTTCGTCATCAATGATTACAATTTTTGCCATGATCGTGGTGTTTATAGGGTCTTCGGAAGAAAATCGGGTTTCAAATCTGCGGGTGAGACTGATATTTCAGAGAAACTAAACACCATTCCAGCATTTGGCGAGAATTATTTCGCACATACGAGAAAATCCATGTTCCCTGCAGTGAATTGGCCCGAAGAGTTGAGGGCTGGTCCTCTGACTCGACAGTAATTCCAGAATTATCATGATATTATGCGGGTCGCACATCGCCCGACCGGAAAGGGAAGGATGGAATATGGGCCGGTTGTAATCCATGGTTGCGGAGCGGGACGGCTTCCGGTTTACTCGGGATTATTAACAAATGGACGAACGAGTGCTGATCCGGAATGTGAAAGTGGTGTCGCCCGGCACGGAAACCTCCGTGAGGGATGTCCTTATGGCCGGGGGCCGCTGGAGTTTTACCGAGCAAGCCCCCGAAGGAGTGAGGCTGGTGGATGGCACCGGCAAAATCCTCCTGCCCGGGCTTTATGATATGCACGCGCACTTGCGCGAGCCCGGCCGGGAAGACAGCGAAACCATCGCCACCGCCTGCGAGGCGGCCTTGGCGGGTGGATTCACCGGCTTGACCGCCATGCCCGATACTGTTCCGGCCGTGGATAATGGAGGCATGGTGCACAGCCTGCGGGAGATTGCCGCCCGTACCGGCCGCATTCCGATCGAGGTGGCCGGTTGCATCACCCGGGGACGCCTTGGCCAGGAGTTGGCGGAAATCGGTGAAATGCAGTCCCGCGGGGCCGTGATGATTACCGATGACCCGGACCCGGTGGCGAATCCCCAGGTGTTGCGCCGCGCCCTTCAATATGCCCGTGGACTGGATGTGCTGGTGGCCACCACCTGCGATGTCAGGGAAATCTCGGGAGCCGGCGCCATGCACGACGGCCCGGTTTCCTACCGGCTGGGTCTGCCGGGCCTGCACCCCTGTGCGGAGGAAATTGGCATCGCCCGCGATATCCGGCTCGCCCAAAGCTGCGGCAGCCGCATCCACATCCGGGGCATCAGCACCGCCCGCAGTGTGGAGACCATCCGGCGTTACAAGAGCGAAGGGGTGGCGGTCACCGCTGAAGCCTTCCCCCATCATTTGCTGTTCACCGACGAGGCCGTCGGCGATTATGACACCTTGTATAAAGTAAAACCTCCCCTGCGGCCGGAATCCGACCGGCTGGCCCTGCTCCAGGCCGTGCGCGATGGGGTGATTGATATTCTCGCCACCGACCACACGCCCCATACTTGGTTTGAAAAAACCCGCGATTTCGGCTCTGCTCCTTTCGGTATCACCGGGCTTGCGACCGCGCTGCCGGCGCTCCACCACCACCTGATTTCTTCAGGTCTCCTCACTTGGGAAATCCTCGCCGAACGATTCTGCGCCGCGCCCCGCCGGCTGCTGGGTCTGGACGTCCCGGTCATCACCGAAGGCTCAGCCGTGAACGCCGTTCTTTTTGATCCGGTGGCCGCGACCACCTTCACGGCGGAAGCCCTGAAGTCCCGGTCCCAGAATTCGCCCTTCCTCAACCAGACGCTGCGGGGCTCCGCCGTGCTGGTGCTGCTGGGAGGCAAGATCATGGTGGACCGGTGCTAGGGAGCCCTCTCCCGGCCTGGCCGCCAGGGGCCGGCCTGCTCGAAGTCCGCCGTGCCGGAAGGTAATCACATTTTTTCACCTATTCCGTGCCATCTGTCCGGTCTGTGCTATTCATGGCCGGTCCCGCTAACCTTGCTCCCTGATCTTCTGACTGAATTCCATGCGTTACACTGAAAAACTCGCCCGCCGCATTGCCGCCACCGGCAGCAATCTCTGCATTGGCCTCGATCCCCGGCCTGACCTGATCCAGGGGAATGTCCGGGACTTCCTCCTCCGCACCGTTGAGGAGACCGCTCCTTACGCGGCCTGCTTCAAGCCGAACATCGCCTATTTCGAGGCCACCGGTTCGGCTGGGATTGCCCTCTTCGAAGAAGTCCGCGAGGCCATTCCCAAGGAGATTCCCGTGCTGCTCGATGCCAAACGCAGCGACATTGGTGAGACCCAGAAATACTACGCCAAGGCCTTTTTTGACACTTGGGACGTGGACGCGGTCACCCTGAATCCCTTCCTCGGATTCGACTCCATCGAGCCTTTCCTCGACTACGCCGGACGCGGACTCTATCTGCTCGCCGTCACCTCCAATGCGGGAGCGGCCGATATCGAAATGCAGCGCCTCGCCGATGGCCGGCAGGTTTTTGAACTGGTGCAGGACCTCGCGCGCCGCGCCGCCGGCCGTCCTGCGGATGTGGGATTTGTCCTCGGCCTGACCAATGCCGCGGCAGAGGTCCTCTCAAAAATCGATGACCTCCCGCTGCTGGTGCCCGGCCTCGGAGCCCAGGGCGGCGATGTTCAGGCTCTCGCGGCCAGCCGGCGCCAGGCGCCTCTTCTGATCAATGTGTCCCGCGGCATTCTTTATCCCCCTGCCGGCCAGAGCCCCGCCCAGGCCGCCGCCGCCTATGCTGCTCAAATCCGGGACGCCCTCCCGCGATAGGCCGGCCTCCCCGGGGTGGTCTGCCATCCGCCGTATCCATCCTCCATAACCAATCCCATGCCTGGCGAATTTACCCGTGTCTATTCCGCCGCCCTGCGTGGGGTCGATGCCGTGGAGGTCGAGTTGGAGGTCAATGAAACCGGGCCTTCCGGCTCCGGGGAAATGCAGGCCGTCACCGTGATTGTCGGCCTCCCTGACACCGCCGTCCGGGAAAGCCGGGACCGCGTCTGGACCGCCATCGCCAACAGCGCCTTTCCTGGATCCCTCGGCGGGCGCACCACCGTCAACCTCGCGCCCGCGGACCTGAAAAAAGAAGGGCCCAGCTTCGATTTACCGATGGCCCTCGGCATGATTTCCAACCGTGTGGCCGGCTTTGATAAATCGGTCTTCGACCGTTGTACCATTGTGGGGGAATTGGCCCTCGATGGCGGAGTCCGGTCCGTAAAAGGCATCCTCTCCATCGCGCTCGCCGCCCGGTCGCAGGGGCGGGAAGAGGTCATCATCCCGGCCGAGAATGCCGAGGAAGCCAGCATCGTGGCCGGCCTCCGGGTGGTGGGGGTTTCCAGCCTGCAACAGGCCTGGCACCACCTCACCGGCCTGCAGCGTATGCTCCCGGTCCGGCACCGCACCATTGAGGAGTTTCGCTGTGATCAGACTTACGATATCGACTTCTCGGACGTGAAAGGGCAGCACAGCGTCAAACGCGCCTTGGAAGTCGCGGCCGCCGGTGGGCACAACATTCTCATGGTCGGGCCGCCAGGAACGGGAAAGAGCATGCTGTCGAAACGCATGGCCACGATCATGCCCCCGCTCACGGGTGAGGAGGCAATTGAGACGACGCGCATCCACAGCATCTGCGGGCTGCTGGACCCGAAGCAGGCCGTGCTAGCCCACCGTCCCTTCCGATCGCCGCACCACACGATCTCGGATGCGGGATTACTGGGTGGCGGCACCAATCCGACGCCGGGCGAAGTCTCCATCGCCCACAACGGCGTCCTCTTTCTCGACGAACTTCCGGAGTTCAACCGCGCCACTCTTGAGGTGATGCGGCAGCCGCTGGAGGATGGGAAAGTCACCATCTCCCGGGCCGCCGGCAGCATGACATTCCCCTCCAGGTTCCTTTTGATAGGTTCAATGAACCCTTGCCCGTGTGGATTCCAGCGGGGGCGACACGAGCAAGAACGATCCAGGAGCTCCCGGAGGTCGGGTCGGCATCGCCCCAGGCCCTGTAGCCCTTGGCACTGACGGTGCCGAAGCGGTCCGCCTTCACCGTCAAGTCTCCCCCGCGGTAGAACGGCAGGTAGGGCCGGGCCGGGATCCGGCTGCCCGGGTGCTTCACGCTTGTGGCAAACCGGTTGCCGCCCCAGTGCAGCGCCTTTTTTCGTTTGGCCCGGATCGTATGGGGCCGCGTCACGCCGCCCAGCTGGTGGATGGAGGCATACGCGGCATCACTGCCAATGGTCAGGCGGCTCCCGGCCACCCGGGCCGTGATGCTTTTTCGCAGCCGTGTGCCTTTGGTCAGGGTGCTGGGCGTGCCATCCTTTTTGTTGGGCCACGCCAGCGGCCGCAGGGTGCTGTCCGAGGCAAAGCTCCGCTTGGCCATGCTCACCAGCCCCAGACCGATCTTTTCCAGCAGGGCCGTGCGGGCACTGCCGCTCAGGGACAGAGTCCGCCGGAGCAGATCCGGCGTGATGCCGTCATGGAAGCTGCGGATGGTGGCCCTGATCTGCATGGTTACTCAAAACGTGGAGCGATATCCCAAGAGTCGACTGGAATTATTTCATTTTTCCGTCATTGGCCGGACCTTTATAGTTCGGCCATTTAACGTAGCTGTCCAGAAGCCATCGTCATCCTCATCCGGCGAGGCACCCATTTGATTGGCAACCTCGTTTGCCTCCTCCGATGAAACCCCAGCCTCTTTCCTAATCCATTCCGCAACTTTACGGAGCTTTTCTAAGCTATTAACCATATACACCTGCTGGCTGCGTTCCAATAAAGATGGCGACTTTCTCCTTTTTGAAAGAGGAGCCAGAGCCTTTCTTAGAATAGTTTCAGAAAACCGGAACTCCTTACCGTCGAGCCACGTGACCACTTCACCATCCATCAGCATGGGGGTGTCTCCCACTTCCGCGGCGACGCGGGCAGCCTGTTCGTCCGAAAGGTCAGGACAGCCCGCCTTTAACAGACGGGTGAATTTGCTGAAGTATTCAGGTGTGAGCATTGGTGAGAGATTAGGCAGTAGTGGCCCAGCCTAGGGTCACCATGAGTTTATCAAAAAGGGGCATGACTGATGCAAAGTCTGCTTCATCCCATACGGTTAGCCTTCGTGCATCCTTGTGAACTCTTTGGGCTTCAAGTTCTGCATTTAGTGCTGGGTGCCCGGACCGTTGAGCAATGTATTGCGCATATCCACGGGCAAACCATTCCACGTCTTTCTGGAGGTAAAAGCGATATCCATCGTTTCCAAGCGCAGCGATATCACCAGCCCGGGCTGTGGCCTTCAAAGCGGCCACGATATCAGCCCGAATTTGGATTGCTGGTGGATTTTTTAAGGAGTCGCGAATTTCCCGTATCACTTCATAATCTATCTTGTGCCCAACTTCGTGCACCAGTGTTTGCAGGGGGTGTGGAGACCCTGGGTTAAGGCGGATTCGGGAATCATAGTCAAAGGGGTCCACGGCGCGTCTTTGTTGGGTTGTTATTCGGTCATATCTTCCCCAAGCATCCGACATTTTCTCGCCGAGCACTGGACTCTGCTTCAGGCCACCGTCACTATGCACTTGAGCCACAATGGCCATGGCGGTATCTGTGGTGCTGGGAACAAATCCACTTTTTGTGGTCGGTGCTAAGCGAGCCCTTACCTGTTCAGTAGGCTGGGTGCTGGCCGGGCGGATCCCGACGCTCAATGACGGTGGTGGAGTTGGCAAAGGAGATGGCGACTGGGATTTTGACGCAGATACTGGGAGCACAGGAGATTTTCGTTTAACACGAGACCCGAGGGCAGTCCAGAGATTACGCCCGTCCGGCAGATAAGTGCGCTTGGCCCACTTCTCCCACGTTTTAAAAGTGCCGGCGTCGTAGCGCTGTTTGATCTTGCTGATGGGCAGGCCGATGTCCCCCGGCCGCCATTCGAAGGCGTGGGCATCACCGGTCTTTTCCCGGGGCGTGCGGATATCAAAGACGCCCTGCTTCTTTTTAATGCCGCCCTGCTCATGCGGGCCGACATCGATAAAACCGGTCTGCTCAACCCGATCCAGAATGGCTTCCGGCACTACTCGCCACGCTTCCGGGGGCAGGCGCTTGATCTTGTCCTCGGCCAGCATCTCTGCCGCTTCCTCCGGCAGCAGGGGCACGGCCTCACAGCGGCAGCCCCATTCCCACGGTCCGGTGTGGTTTTCCCAGAACTTGCTATCCGCTGGGAAGACTTTGCCGTGCAGCGCGGCATGGGTGTCGCGCACCCGGGTGTCATTTGTGGCGATGTATTGGCGGTAGGGGAAGGTGCCGCGGTGAGCTTCCATCAGCTTGAAGTTGGTGGCGGCATAGGCCCGGAAGCCATGCAGCCGCAGCAGCAGCTCAGCGCGGCGCTGGCGGGCCGCTTCATTGTCCAGCCATGGCTCCAGCTCGTCTTCGATCTGTTGCTTGGCGCTGTCCCAATCCCCTCCCTGCGGCACGCTGGCTATCGCCTCCTTGATCCGTTGCAGGGAATCGAAACACTCCACCCCGGAGACAGTAAAAGCGGCCTCTTGCAGCTCCGGCAGCAAACGGTCAAATACCCGGCGGGTGATGTTGGTCTTGTCCGTGATGGCGGCCGCGGCTTCTTTGTGGGGGACTGGGGTGGTCAGGAACATAATTCAATATTCCGAGTGGACGCCATGGGTGATGGAGTTACGGTTTGGAATGAATATCCAACAATCCATCGAGCACATGAACTTCCCCCTCCGTCTTCCCGTCCCGAGAGTGGACGGCAACGGTGACCGGGTTGCCCTTGTCTCAATTCGCCAATGGACCGGAGATAGGAAATTCGAGTTCATGGTATCCTTTCGGGACGAGGATGTTGAATCCTTTTCTGTTCAGTGTGATAATGATGTTAAATCCGCTGATGAAGCAAAGCACGAGGCGATCAAATACCTCATGCAGCTCTCTGCGTGACACTCGGTTTAAAGTTCCTAGCTTCTATTCGTTCTTGGGTTTTCAGCTTCTGAAAATTGAGTGGGGAGCCGGCCGGATTTCTGGAGGCATGGCGTGGGCGATCAGGCATTCCGCCAGTTCCAGTTTGCGCAGCCGGGCGTCATCCTCGTGGCATCCCCAAACTGGGAGAGCGCGGCCCAGTCCTTGTGTTTGCCGGCCTTGCCCGCCGTCCAGAGACAGGCCGTCTCCCCATCCGTGGCGGACGTCACCACGCCATGGCCCTTCAGCCCCGGTCCATAGAACGGGGCCATCAGGCTGGGCTCGCCCCCAAGATCGGCACAAAACAGCCGGAGCAGCTGGCCTATGGTGGCGGTGGGTGGAAGGGTGAGGGGCATTGGAGTTTTCAGTGATTCAGTTTTCAATTTCCTCCGCATTGGCCCAGGAGGTTGATGGGGGCTTCGCTGTGGCGGTGATCCGGCTGGCAGTCGGCGCAGACCGGGCGGGCGCAGATCGGGCACTCGTTCACATCGCCTTCCGGGGCGGGGCTCAGGCAGTCGTCACAGAGGATCAGGCTGATCCGGCGGACCGGCCTGCCGGCTTGGGAAACAGGGGATTCAGAGGGGCTCATGACTGGTTTTTGGCGTGGATTGGGCGTGGATTTGCAAAAGCGGCGAAAAATGCGATTTTAGGCGAGGGTCGGGAAATCCGCTGTGGTCACCCTCGGTGGCGGCTGGAAGCGATGTTTGGCCCTCCGCAACCCGGCGCAGCGCCGCGCTAGAGCGCCTTGGTGGGATCGGTTTCTGGGGTGGCGGGAGACGCATTCCAGGAGGCTCAGCAGCTCGTCTGCCTCGCACTCCAGGCCGGCGCGGATGATGCGACCCAGGAGCGCCGGGGGCACGGTGGCCAGCAAGCTGGTGGTGCAGGCCGGGGTATCGGTCAGATCCGCCATCACATCCGCTGCCTCGCGGAGGGCATCGGCGGTTTTCCTGATCTCTGCTTCCATGGCATACCAGCCGGCGGTCTGCTGGTCACAGCCCATCTCCGCGCCCAGCCGGGCCAGGGCCTCGCTGCCCCGCACCGCTCTCAGCAAGGCGTGGCTGTAGACCAGCAGGAGGTTTGCGGTATCCGGCCCGTGGACGCTGCTGATGAAGGCCAGCACCTTGATGGCTTCCGGAGTGATGCCGGAAGCCGGGGGCAGCATCATGGCGGGGGGATGTCGGCCATGCCGGGCATGGGGTCTGGCTGGCGATTGTCTGGGGTGATGGAGTAGCCCATAGGAGTTGAGAGTTGAGGGTTGATAGGCTCAGCGGTCGAAGCCTTCCGTGTTGGCGGTCACCATGCCGGTGGCGGCGAAGACATCGTCTGCGCTGATCATAGTCAGCCCGGCTCAGGCTGAGCTTGCTTTCCGGTTTGGTTTTGGGTGGGCTTTGCTTCATAAATATTGCGTGGTTTTGGCGTATTATTTCATGCCACGGCAGCAGAATGGCCGGTGGCTTCACACCTAGCCCGGTAGCGGGCCAGCAATTCCGGGCTGCTGCGCTTCCCCTTCACCACCCGCCAAAGGTGGGAATACTCGCAGCCAAGCGCCAGAGAGGCCTTCCTCAACTGGGAGACCGGACAGCCCTGCGTTCCTTTTAGTTCGGGAAAGCGAAGCGTCTTGAAATCGACTGGGGCGGTGTTACTGCTCATGAGACTTGCCGCAAATTTACGCGGCGTGGATATTGCGTAAAATAAACAGATGCTAATTTAATGCAAGAAAAAAACTCCACGCTTCTTAAAGATTTCTCCGAGCGGCTCAACATGGCCCTCATGTCCGCCGGCATGAGCCGTGGTGCCCTCGCCAAGCGCTGCGGCGTCTCCGCCAGCACCATCAGCCGATGGCGTGGATCCCACCTTCCCAGCCCGGTCATCCTCACCACCGTCAGTGAGGTCTTGGGCGTCCGCCGGGAATGGCTCGCCGCCGGCCTGGAACCCATGAAGGCCGACTCCGCCATCCTCCGGGATGAGGCGGCGGATTACCCTGCCACCCCCCGCGGCCGCCTCAGCGCCCAGCAGCAGATGATGTCCGCCATGATCACCATCATCGCCGAAGTGATGGACGACAAACGCCCCCTGACGGATCTGGAACAGGTGCACGCCCTGCTGGATCTGGTCCACCCCATGCCTGCCAAGGAGGACCCCACGCCATGAAAGCCCCGATCACCTTGAACGCCCCCGCGCCGTGCTCATCGCCATCCTCCTGCTGGCCGCCGGCTTTGCCGCCGGTTGGGCTGCCTGCCAAGCCCGCATTGACCGCGCCTGGCAGGATGAAGCCCGCGCCACCCAGCAGGGGCTGAAGGATCTGGGGATCTGATAATCCACCTCCAAAAAAAGATCCCGCCCCATGCATAAATACCTTCCATGCTTCCTCCTCCTGCTGCTGTTGGTGGCCAGTCCTGCTGTGGGGCAGGTCAATTGGGCGGTGCGGGCGTCAACTTCTACCGAACACATCCGGGCCGTGGCTTATGGTGCAGGCGCTTTTGTTGCGGTCGATGGAAGGCCTCTCCGCAGCACCGATGGTGCCACCTGGACCCGGCCTCAATGGACCGGATCGGGGGAAATGTTACATGTGTTTTACGTTGGAAACCGATTTCTTGCGCTGGGGGATAATTACTACTGGGTGTCGAATCAGGATGGAACAGCAGCCACCCGATTTTTTGTTAATTATTTGCAGCCCGGGGGAGAAACCGACGCTGCTGTCGTCAATGGGGTTGTGCTCGTGACAGGCACGTATCTCAGCACTGGTTCCGCCCTTCTTCGTATGGATGCAGGGTCAAATGTCCTTGCCGAAGTCAACTCATTCCCCTCAACGGACACAATTTATTGGGTTGTTTCTACAGGCACTGAATTTCTCGCAAGTGCCGGCGGAGCCATCTACGCTTCTTCAGATGGCCTAGGTTGGGTCTTGCGGCATCCCGGCCACGTTGATGAACCGCTTTTTCATGGGGGTTTTCTGTTCGCAAGCGGCAAAGTCTCAACAGATGGGGGAGCTACGTGGCCGCTCAACACAGCCCAAAATGCCCCGCTTCTGTATGGCGGCGGCTACTTCTTGCGGCTTAGCTTTGGTCAGCCTCTGACCAGCGTGGATGGGATCACATGGACAGAGAGGGAATCCGGCACCACAGACGACTTGAGTTCGGTGGCGTTCGGAAATAACACCTTCGTCGCCGTGGGCTATGGGGGACGGATCACCACCAGTTCCGCAGTCACTCCCTCTCCTGCGCTTGCCGTGCCTGCCCTGACAGTGGTGCCTTCTGTCACAATCAAATGGGCCAGCCAAAGCGGACGATGGTATGAGGTGGAGACATCCCCCAACATGACCACGTGGACAAAAACCGAAGATTTGATCCCCGGCAGCGGCCAGGAGATGACACGCTCCTTTGATCAGACCGGAGCACAGAAGTTCTTCCGGGTTGCGGCCCGCTGACGACTTTGCCCGCATTCTGTCGAGAAACCAGCCCCTGCAAACCAATATGAGAATCAAGGCTATTCACATCGCAAACATTCCGCCCTTTGCAGAGGCCTTCATGATGTATCTGGCCGAGCCCCAAACTACCTCCGAAGCCGGGAAAAAGGCGACGGTTGATCTTATTGTTGGCCAAAACGGCACAGGAAAATCCCGCATACTGTCTTGCATTGCTTATCTTGCTGGAGCTGAAAGGGCAATGATCAGGAGAGGGATGAAGGAACCATCAGGGGGAATGTCCCTCGCTCATGTTCCTGCGAATTCTTTTTCAGGCAAGGAACCCTCCTTTCGTCTGGAGATGGATGGTCCCGGCTCACTAAACGAACATCCTGGCTTCCGCGGCGACCACACAAATAGAGATGCGATTTTTTTTGATCATACCCCCGTGTTCTCCTACAGCGGGACGGCTTACATTGACGACTCTGCGGTCCAAAAGGAAACAAGCGGCGGGCGGAATGATCACTTAACTCAAGCAAGTTTCCATAAGCCTCCGGAATACAGTCAGCTGTTGATTCGCCGGCTCATCAAGCTCCAATGTGCAGGGGCTCAAGAATACCGCGCTAGGACCTTAGGCGGTCCGAGGCCAGCAATCGACCTGCTTGAATGGAACGAGTATACCTTGGCAAAACTAGAGGAAGTTTTGACCACCCACTTCGGACAGGGGTGGCCGGTCGCATTCAAGGCAGATGTCGACAGTCCCTCCATCGAGGTCTTATGGCGCGGCTCCTACCTTGGGTTCTCAATGCTTCCCGATGGCTTCAAAGTCATCCTCGGCTGGCTGGTTGACTTGTCGCTAAGACTTCACGAATCCGCTGCCGAAAGCGCCTTTGAACGTGAGGCAATAGTCCTAATGGATGAACCTGAATGCCACCTGCATCCTGCCTGGCAGCGCAAACTGATTCCAGTAGCGCAGTCGCTCTTTCCGAATGTCCAGTTCATCATAGCCACCCACTCCCCATTTATGGCCATGAGCTTGAATGAAGGGCGGATCCACAAGCTTATTCTTGGCAAGGATGGACTGGTAAAGTGCGACAGTAAAAGAGCTGAAAAAGGCGACAGCATTCTCGCAGCAATCAGAGAAATTTTTGAGATCGAGGAAATGTTCGATCCGGAAACCGAGCTGTTATTTGCCCAATTTAGAACGGCGAAAGCAAATGCAGTAGATGGTATGCCTGGAGCGAGAGAAGAGGCTGGGAAAATTTTGAATCAAATTGCTGACCGTGGGGAAGAATTGGCTCTGATAGCACGCGCCGAAGCCTTGCAGCTACGAGATATTTTGAAAGCTAACCCTCGTGACATCCAGCTATGATGAGGCAAGCGCGCATTGATCTCAGCACGCATCCTGCCCTCATCTTGGCCGAAGCAACCAAACGGCCCACCGGCGCGGAGCTGCTGGCGAGGCTGGCGGATGCTGCCCTCCATCACACCGGAGAAAAATGGCCGGAATGGCATACGGTGCCACTCAACCAGTGGCTTCTCATACCCCTTGGTCAGCAAACCGGGGATCATTGCTCATTCTGCGACGGTTTCCCTCTGCCAGGAGATCAAAGCCCGCCCACGGTGGAGCACTGGCAGCCTCGCAACGGCCCTCATGGCAAACCTGATAAGCGCTTCGAGTGGGCCAACCTATTTTTGTGCTGCACGGCCTGTCAAAAAGCAAAGGGTCCAAAGTGGGATCCGTTGCTGCTGAAACCTGACTCAGAAGATTATTCTTTTGAGAAATATTTCGAATGCGAATTTACCACCGGAAAAATCATCCCAAAGTCGGATGCTTCCGATCATGACAAGGAACGTGCCCGCAAAACTATCGAGATTTATGGTTTGGACGGCCGGGCGGGAATGCGGCTCCAGTTGGCTGGGGATTGGCCTAACTTGAAGTCGTGGGTAGATATTGATATGCGCAGCCATCGATACTGGCTCTTGGCCCTGAGGGAAGCAGATGCGCAGATGGTAAAAGTTTGCACTCCTGCAGAATTGCTGGACGCGGACTAGGCCGGGCAATTCGCCTCTTACATCTGGCGCGGTTGACACAGCCGACCCTTTTCATGCTGGCGCGCCAGGGCTGCGGTAGCGGCGCGGACACGAATGTCTGTTGCCTCTGCCGTCCTATCCTCTCTTGCTTACAGCACCGCCGCGGTTGCTGCGCCTGCCGCCGGCATCGCCCTGGCCAATGCCAATCCGGATCTGCCGCCGGAGGTGAAGGCGGCCGTATGGGTCATGGGCGGGGTGGCTTTCTTGGTCATCTTCATGGGGAACCTGAGCAAGGCCCTGCCATTTATCCAGAGCGTGCTGGGCATCCGTCCTACCAAGGATGACGTGCGCCGGCCGGATCATCCGCTGCCGCAGACTCATGGGGCCCAGATGGTTTCGCACCGGGAGCTGGATGAGCGCCTGCACCGGATCGAAGAGAAGGTGGACCACCGCAATGAGAAGGCTCAGGAGCGACTGGATGAGCTGACCGCCACCATGCAGGCCTGCCTGCGGGACATGAATGCCGCCATCGGAAAGCTGGAGGGCAAGCTGGAAGCCAAAAACGGCACCCGCCCCCGATGACCACTAACTCCTGACCCCTGACCTCTGACTCCTTTCCCTCCCATGCCCCGGCCCACTCCTCACGAAACCCGCGCCGAAGCTCTGCGCTTCCTCTATCTGGCCGGCTTCAGTTCTGGCAGATTGCACTTCTTGGGCGCAATCTCCACCGGCCACCCCGTCAGCCACATGTTCAAATGAACATCGTGCGCCTTTATTGCATGAACCACAGCCTCCCGGATTATGCACACCGTGGCGCAGGTGTCTTTGCGCATCACACGCCCGCTCGTGGCACCAGTACTGATGAGAACGCCCGCAACCCGCACCGTATTTTTCCAAAACCCCCGCGTAATCCGTTCTTCCCCATCAACTGACCGCGATCCTCCTGAATTTGAATCTTGTAGGTGTGGTAGCGCCGGATCATAGTCGCACTTCTTTTATGCTGGCCACGCCATCAGACCTTTCTGCACGAATGCCGGCATTTGGTGATGCACCACCGAGGATACGCAGTGTCGCAGTGCTTGGCGGTTTGATGGGTGCTCTGGTTTTTCTCAGCTACTGCACTTCGGCTGCCGTAGGCCACATGGAGTGGGGCAGGGCGTTGATGCTGGGAGGACTCAGGTTTGCGCTGATCTGGGGCGTCGCCTTTGCGGTCCGGACCGGAAAGTGGGTGACTTGGTGTGCACTTGTGGCCGTGGTCGCGATCCGGATCTGGAAAGCGCTCGGATTCACCTGGGAATCTGCCGGCGTGCTGGTGCGGGATGGTTTGGCCGATCAAGACCAAGTGATTACCTTCGGAGTCATCAGCGTTGCCATTTGGGCAGTTGGCGGAATTATGCTGTGGATGCTGCTTACTAAGGAAGTTCGAGACTATGTGTTTGGGGCCAGAAGCAAGCCGCCACGCCTCTCTTGAGCAGGGTGCCAGCTCATCGGACTGCCAACCGGAAGAAAAGTTGGACTTCACCGGGCACCCCCGGGTGATGGTCACTGAAACCGGTTGGGAGAACTGAGCCGGCAGCATTCGGTTCCATGTGATCAGGTCGCTGCTGAATTCGGCGGGCATGCGCCGGGAGGTTGAAGTCCAAGTGAAGACGATTCCGGCGGGCTGGCGCTCGACCGAATATTGGAAGGGATCGCCAAAGACAGCGGTCACCCATTCCGGCCGGTCGACGAACGGATTCCGGTTCCGCTGGAAAAGGGCGTCCACGCGGTCATTCCGAAGCCGTTCCTCAGGGCTTACGGGGTCGAGCAGGTGCCAGTTGATCAGGGAAGCGAGTCTGCCCATCCGGGTGCCGGTGGACGTTACGGTCGCCATGTCGTTGGTCAATTGCAGGTCCGGCTCCCCGTTGGTGCCCTCGTAGCGGACATCCATGTAGAGCAAGGCCCGTGCGATGTCACCCTTCTCGGAATGGGGCATTTCCCAAGTGCCTGCGTTTCGGGATGTGCCCGGGGCCTCGGGATGGCCTGGGACGGTGTAGCCGGAGCCTTGGGGGTTGGAGTCGTCGTAGGGATTGTTTCCGCGACTGCTGTTCACCGTGGAATCGCAGGGCCGGAGGTTATGCAGATCCGAGTACGCTGGACCGACGCTGTCGATGCCGTAAGAATTCGGCCAGAGGTGCTCCCGGTCCCACCCAGTGGTATTGTTTAGATCCGGCTTTGGAGCGGTCAGACCGGAGTAGATCAGGAGCACGGCGCTGGAATTACCCGGGGCCTCGTCAAGCACTCTCAGGGCGTCCCCGGTGTCGGTGGTGCTGGCAGGAGCAGAGTAGGGGATGACGACGGTTCCGGTCCGGATTATAGTATGAAGTGCCGTTCTGAGATCGTGTCCGGTCCTTCCTTCTGCCGAGGCGTAGTAACCGGCTGACTGCCCCAGTGCCGGGCCGACCATGAGCAGAAATATCAATCCTCGAATCATAACCGGGGGGAAGAGAAGGGCAGGGCAGGGCAACACGCAAGAACCGAATACAAGTTGCGAACCGGACCGGAATGCCGGCGTCGGTTCTGAGGCGACAAGATTCCTACACCTAAATTGGCCATTAATTCATTTAGGATGCGTGGATCACTCAGGCTCGCGGATAGCCTTTAATTTCCGAACCGTGAGGTATCGGTGGCGTGACATTGCACTCAGGCATGTTTTGCAGGTATTGAGCTTGGCGTAAAAGTCCGCTTCCGCCTGTTTGACCTGGCTACATTTGATGCAGCGTCGGCACCCATCCGGTAGCTGTTCGGGCGGTTCGACGATTACGATCGGCCGATCTAGTAGAATTTGTTGCCGGATCAGGGGGCTTCCGGGAGGCAGGATACCTTCATTGAACTCGAACGAAGTCACCAGCGCTTCACGCACGATGATCTTGGAGAAGGTCTGGGCCAACACACGCTTTTGTTCCGCCGGGTCCTTGATTTTGTTGAAACGCAGTCCGCACTTCACGATCAGCCGCGCGGCTTCCAAAATGCCGTTGTCCGGTCGCTCCTGTGCTTTGGATCCGGCATCGCGCAATTCATCCAGTTGCCGGCGGATATCTGCGCGGCGTGCGCGGAGTTCGTCGGCCGTCATCGCCCCCGCCTCAAATGCAGCTAGCAATCGCGCGTCCCGGCGCTTAAGGTCGGCCGTGAGGGAGGATTGCGAGCCAACTCCGACCAATGGCTTGATCACCGAGCGCTGCCGCGAAATCGAAGCTACGATCATTTCAGCAAGGTTGGCAGTGTCACCAAGAACCTTGCGCCCAAGTTTGAGGAGGGCGTCGTCGAGATCAGTCTTCCGCAGGTTCGGCTGTTTGCAACCGCCTAGGGTATTGCGATACAAATAGTAGTTGGCCTTGCATTGGTAATAACCCTTATTTCGACTTTTCTTCTTTGACGCACAGAAGATCGGCTCTCCGCACAGCCCGCAAATTGCTAGTCCAGCTCCTAAATTTACCTGATCATTTTTACGGAATCGGTCGTTGTGGTTGAAGGTCGTTTGAGCGATTTGCGCCTGCACACGATCAAAGACTTCCTGCGGAATGGCCGGCTCTTCAAACACCTTAACCCTGATAACATCCTCTTCCGCACGCGCAATCTTGACCCGGTAGGTTTTACCCGATTTGCTGATGCGCTTGTCTCCCCGTTTTTGATGGGTAACCCGCCAACCAGTATAGATCGGATTCTTCAGAATGACGCGGATCGTGGCATGATTGATTCCAGTCAGCCGGGAAAGCTCCGAATAATTGTGGATGCCCTTCGCGTCGAACAGCTGAAAGAGTTCGCGGACGATAGAAACTCGGGAGTGTAGACCCATTTGTCGAGAACGCGGTCAAACTCGGTGCCCTTGGGCATGGTGATTCGAGGAGTCGGGCACTTTCCCCGGATTCGCTTCTCATTTTTTCCACCTTCCTGCCTTTCCTTCATGATAGAAAGCTCAAATCCGCTGATGGCGCTGCGGATCTGGCCGAAGAGCATCCCGTTCTTGGTGCTGAGGTCGAGTTCGGAATCACCGCAGAAAATTATTGCTCCGGTGGTCTGGAACACCCCCAGGATCGCATAATCACTAGGCTTGTCAGGGCGGAACAGTCGGTCGAGGTCGGCGACGCAGATCCCTTGGACCTGCCGGGTTTCAACAAGATGCAGCAATTCCAAAACCGCCGGACACCGCAGGACCTCGGTCCCCGACACGTCAACGACTTCGAATATTTTGATCAGATTCAGGCCTTTCCGTTCGACAGTTTTGTTGATTACGGAGTATTGCCGGAGCAAACCACCGTCTTCCGACTGGGCCAAAGTACTGACACGGACTAACCCCACGACCGAAGGCCGCTCTTGCGACCCATCGGGCGTGAGATTAGATTGAAAGTGTCTCGCGAGCATCTGAAAACGAAAATTTCTGGACGATTGCTGTCAAGAAGCCGGGAGCCCGATATCAGGAAAGCTCAAGCTTATGGGAAGCCGCTTGCTGTAATTTCCGCAGCGAAGCGATCTTAGCGGTGACTTCGATAACGTGGCTGTGCTCGTTAGCCCAGTAAGCCGCGACAAGCTCGTCGATAAGAGGTTCTTCCTGTTTAATGGCGTCGGCGAGAGGCACCGCTGGCGATGCTGAAATCGGGTTCGATTTAATCATGCAGAATAGTAACGAATTTGGTGGTTTGGCGTTCACGACCCGGCTCCAAGTCGTCGCGGAACAGCAGAGCTGGTCCATTGAATTCCATGACGAGAACGCGGTTTTGGAATTTCGGGCTAAGTAGCGTCCGCACCTGTTTCGGACGAAGGCGATTCGTCCAAATCGATCCGGTGAATCTCCCGAAATCTCAAACGCCGGCCATCCACGCGTTCTTTGACCGGCAAGCTGACCACGATCCCATGCGACATCCGCATACGCGGGGTCTCCCGCTTGAACCAATTTCCCAAACTCGTGTTGTCGTGTGGGACGAATTGTGAACGCTTGGCATCAGGATTGATCAGAAACATTTCTTTGAGGATCTCCTCGTGGGAGCCCCGCCATTTGCCGCCAGGGGCTTGCAGCAGGAGTGATTCGATAGCTACGACCACCGGGTGAGCGTCCAGTGCCTCTTGGGCAGCCTCTATCTGGAGTTCCTGCAGGCGTCGGATAAAAGTTCCCATGGGAAAGCCCAGAGCTTCCTCGCCTGCTGTGATAAACTCCAGCGCGTCTGCCATGCGATGGTCGAACTTGTTGGCGGCAAGGAATTCGGCTGATTTGGCTCGATTGTTCAAAGCCATGACAACGGCATCCAGGATAGTAGCAAGCAGATGCGCTTTGCATGACTCAAACATTTTTTCAACAGCACGTTCCGTCTTACGGTCTTCGTGTTCCGGTGGTGGCAACAGGCAGACTGGAATGGTTCGCTGAGCCAAATCAGATCGCGAACAGACGTTGTTTATGCCATTAATGATCCAAACACGACGGACCGTGTAGGCAACGAGATCCTCATCGGTATACAGTTTGCGGGCCTTGACAGACAGCCCTGTTGTGAGGGAGCACATCAAATCTTGGCTTTGTGCGTCGAGCCAGGAAAGGTTTTCGAAACACGGGATAAGTTGTCGAAGGCATGTGAGCCCGAGTTGATCGACGTTGCGGGAATTCAGCGTTTGAAAGATTGCGGCTTGAGGATCGAGGATACGGCGCAGAATGCGTGTGCCGACAGACTTAGCCGCCCCCATCTGCCCAAACAGGCTCAATCCGAAGCCGGGTGCGCTGGTTTGCATGGCACCCAGTAAAAAGCCTGCAATGAGACACCGGTCGTCAACGGCGACATTCAGGATCTCCCAAAGGGGGAAAAAGCCAACCACTTCGGGGTCGAGTTTAGGGATGGGCAGATCACTTTTATTCCCGGATGATACGAATTTGAGCGGGCAGGTTTTTGTAAGCTGCCAGCCACTCGTGCCAATTTTCACGACTTGACCATCCTCGCGTGCCAGATCGAGCCAAATATCAGAATTTGTGGGATCATAAGCCACCCGGAAATGCACTGGCCTCATGGGCGAAGCATGCCGGGCTAATGCGGCCATGCTCGCGATGCATGCCGCAATAGATTCGCGGCCGGGAGCAGGGCCACCGCCTGTCCGGGCCCGATACCGCACATACAGAAAATCCCTGAATTGCAGACCTTCGACGGGCGCATTGATGGTCCGGTCTCCGTGCGAAAATGTGGCATACGCTTTTCCTTCCTCGTCGTGCCACGTTTCGACCTCCTCGCTGCAAATATCATGCAGAATTATGTAGGCCGGACTGTCACTCTGTGCCCCTCCGCCGCCAGATTCTCGATCTTTTCCGGCTTTGGTTTGGCTCGATGCCACACTCCGCTTTTCGACCAACCCCGCTTGGGTGACATCCTTTAATCCGAGATTGCCGTATGCGCTCAACAAGTCCCCGACTTCGTTCAGGAATTCCGGCTCGGTCATCGTGAGTAGCTTCCGATCCAGTTCGGCGATAGTCCGCGCACGAACCCATGCCAACGCAGCCGCCTCTTCCCCTTCTTCGCAGTAAACGTCGTTCCAATCCGTGCCGCGACTCGAAGAGTGAGCGAAGATCGGGAAGAGAGCGAGTGCCCCAACCTTCAGGGCAGATTCGTATGCTTTGACCCTTCCGGCGTTTGCCTTCAGTGGACGAGGTGTCCCGTCCTTGTCCATGCGATCGTCGTCGCCGGCGATTACAACGCAGGCATTAGAGTAAGCGTCCCGCACGATTTCGGCGACTTTGAGAAGGTTCCCCGCGCTCATCGCCGCGAAGCACGTGTAGCCCGTTATTTTTCTCACGCTTTCGGCGGTGGCAATGCCTTCAGCGATGGCAATTTCACCGGCGAAATCCTTTGGCGGTGCCTCCCCGGCCAAGCTATAAAGGCTTGCGACCTTGGCTCCTTTGATAAACTTCTTGTCTCCGTCCGGAAGGATGCGTTGAACATTTTTTACAGCGCCGGACGCGTCCATCATCGGAACCAGCAATTCCCTGTTTCCGTTGAAAAGCCGAAAGCGAAAGCTGTCAGTAGGGATCTTCTTCTTTGAGGTATAGGGATGTGCAGCCTGCTCCACCGTGGCAGCGTTCCAAATCCGCGCAGCTTCCTGTCCAGCCTCTTCCCCTTGGAGCTTGGACTCCGTTGCCTGCTTTTTATTTTGAGCCCAGATATCTCGCCAAAAGTCGAGGCGCTGGGCAGCAGTCATAGATGCACCACCGCCTTCCCATGTGCGGAGTTCACCGTGCCGGAAATCAAAGAACTTGATGAATTCAAAGTCACCTTTTACGTAGCCTTCGTACCATCCGTCCTTCTTCTCGGCGTTGGAGGAAAAAGAGACGCGCCGCTGCTTCCCATCTAGGATGGGTTCTTCATGCAGGATGTAGTCAAATTTGGCCAAGTGGTTTTTAAATTCGAGGTGATATTTCATAAAAATGTGGAAGATAAATTTGAGCGCCGTGGGGATTAGGGTTTAGTGGCTTACTGGGCCTCCCACTGCAGCTCCATCAAATCGAGCGGGGGAGATTCCTGATAAAACCATTCATCATCAGATAGAGTTTCGGCGTCGCGGTCAGCCTGATCAGCTAATTCCAGCTCAGCCAGATAACCTAATCTTTCGATTATCTGGTCTGAATTTGGAGAAGTTAAAGACTGGTAAAACAGTGTGGATTGCGTCATGTATTCGAGGTTGGCGGGTTAATCGGCATGGTGGGAATGTTACGGCTATTGCAAGGCATGGATCTGCCTGACACGGCACGCATAGGCGTGCCTAGGGAGTCGACCCAACGAAGGGGCGCTGTGGTCCGGGGCAGTTGGAACTCAGTCGAAGCTAGGGAGAATCCGCGTGTGAAGACGGATTTCCCTTTCCTTTGCTTCACGGGCAAGATGCTTTTGCCAAACCGGATGATTGATTGAGGTAATAGCAGGTATCGTGTTCCAAAGTGCGTTCACTTTGTCAGCGTTCCAAGAGACCTGTGGATATTGCTTGGAGGGATCTGCCTGTGAACAGCACAGAGGGAGTTTATGAGGCTTTTCCAATATCCACTTTCCATTGTTTAGAAGCATAGCATCCCATCTCTGTTCATACCACCAGAGATCCGAGTGCCAGTATGGCAGGAGGCGGTGGAAATTGACATCGTAATTGCCGTATACCACGTATGGAACGATGGTGCAGAGTCTATCAGAGTCCATGGGAAGTGCATCCTCAAGCGGGTAAAACCGCGTGGTATCGGAATCCTGAAGCAACTGAACATCCTTCCATAAGGCTTTTGGCGCTATGCAGAACGGTTGATTTATAGGTGTGTAATGGATGCGTGCGACTCTTTGACTGCGTGGGGGAACAGAGAGGATTAGTCCGTTCGCAAGTGGTTCTTTTTGCATGGATTTGCTATACGGATGAAGGGTCCCGCGCCCGACGACGCGGGACCCTGTTTTTGGGTTTCAGGTGATTGCGGTTTAAACGCTTAGGTTCATGCCGCTCAGGCGATTTTCATGGCTTTGCGTTCGATGCTGGTCAGGGAGTCCAGGCGGCCTTGCGCTTCTGCCTTCTCTTCTGGTGATGAATTGACGAAGCGGAGCGCATAGACCATTTTCCCACGGATGCGGATGCGAGGCAGGTTGCACCCTCCCGAACCTAGCATATCGCCCAAAACCTGGTAGGACTTGAGCGGTTCCCCTGCGGAGGAACGGCCGAGGCCCTTGCTTTCCAAAAAGGACCCAACGGTTCTCGCAAGAAGCATCGGAGTAGCATGAAACTCAGCCATTTCCTCTCCATTGCCCCTAATCTCGTCAAGAAGGGTGGACTTGGTTTTGACCTTGGGCTGGCGGGCGGCGATGGCTGCGACATTCTCAGCGCAGATGCCGAGATCAGAGTTGTCCCTCACCACTTCTGGTTGTTCCACTTCCTCGTGGTCGGCATGGTATTCGAATTCCTCAGGCTCAATGGCCGATTCACTCCTCTCTTCACTGGATGCGCTAAGCCCGGCAAAAGCGAGGTTCACAACATGCTGGTTGCTGGGGTTTCCATCAGCCTTTGTGGGCACTTCCCCGGACATGACGAGCAGGTCCTGTGCATGGTCGACATTGGCAGGCCTAGGAGTTATATCTTGGGTCATCGAATGCGAAACAAGATCGTTAATGATGCTATTTTTCGATACGTTAATGTTGTTCATTTCTTTTTTGGGTTGGGTCTCGCCGCTCGGAATGAGCGGAAAGCAAGGGGGGAGAATCAGCAAGATTTACGTCCCCAAATTTTTCTCCGGTTTACAGGCATACCTCCGGCCGCCCGTGAAAATCACTGTCCGACTGCCAAGCCAGGCTGTCTGAGTATTGGACCCGCCAAAGCGGGGTTTATAAAGTCTAGGGTTTGTTCTTTAGCCTCGTTTGAGAGGCGCATCCTCATTGGAGAGAATTCGATGTTCTCTCGCGCCGCCGAAACGCTCTACGCGTGTTTTCTTGTGAATTTCGGCTGCGTGTCTTTTCATCGGGATGTTTAGGTTGATAAGAGGGAAGTTAAGCTAATGAATGATCAGATATTATGCTTTTGAGTGATTTGGATTCGTTGTCAGTTTTGGTAAATTGAGCGGCGTGAGGATCGGTCTACTGCAAATATATCCGTCTAAATGGAAAAAACTCAAGACATTTGGTTGCTTATACTAGCAAGAAAAGTTAAGAAAACTCAACTGGAATTACCATAATTGACGGGCCCCCAGGCCTGTGTTATACGGATCCGTTTACTTTCCCCGTTCAAAAGTTTGATGAAGCCCTCTGAAGAGATTGCAGGCTGATATTTAACTGAGATAAACATCCTTACAATAAAAATTTCGAGATTACCCTGCAGAAAGTCTTTTAGGGGCCCGAATCCCCCAAAAAACCGAAGCTCATCTGCGGTATTGGGCTAAGTTTGCCCGGTGGGGGGCCCCCTTTTGAATGAAAATGCGACCCGCAGCGCTACGCCGCTCACCCCCCGCCAGCGCTTCTGCTTAAGGCAGTGTTTTGATGCGTCACAAGAACCGGAATGAGCAAAGGCCTGGAATCATCGAGGCCGGTTTGATCCTATCGAAACTCATTCAGCGCCGGCGCATTCGTCGCGTGCTCATCATCTGCCCGGCCACGCTGCGCCACCAGTGGCAGAACGAGTTGCAGAACAAGTTCAGTCTCAGCTTCGATGTCATCGACCGCCCGCAGACTTTGGAAATCCGGAAACGCCTCGGCCCCGACGCCAATCCCTGGCGGCAGTCCCCCCGCATCATCACGTCCTTCCATTACCTGCGGCAGGCCGATGTCTTGGAGGGGTTCCGGGCTGCCGCGCAGCCCTACAAGGATAGCCCCAATCTCGCATGGGATCTCCTCATCGTCGATGAGGCGCACAATCTTGCTCCTGCGCCCTTGGGCAAAGAGAGCGAACTCTCCCGGCTGCTGGGCCAGCTTGCGCCTTACTTTGAGCATAAGCTTTTCCTCTCCGCCACGCCGCACAATGGCCACACCCGCAGCTTCTCCGGTCTCTTGGAGCGACTGGATCCCGTGCGCTTCACCCGCACCTCGGAAATGTCGGATGTCGAGCGCAAACGCGTCCGCGAGGTAAACGTTCGCCGCCTGAAATCCGAGATCAATGCCATCAGCTTTTGGATATTGCCCCCAAAAGCGGGGCGGGTTGCTGTGCCTCGGGCCTTGTCCCGTGGGAAACTCTGTCTCTGTCTCTTTCTCTGCCGCCTTTGCCGACTTCCCTTACGGCCTTCGCCGGCTTACCGCCCCCAGTGGCGGGCGCAAACTCCGCGCCGGATGCCTCGCCGTGGCGCTTCTCGGAAAGCGTCTCGTGTCTTGCCCCTTCAGCTTCTCCGCGAGTCGTGGACCGGTGGACCGGTGGACCGACTAGGACCGGGCACGGGAAATGTTTTTTGTGTCCCGGGTTTTTGGCACGCCCTGCACGCCCTTGCAAAGGAGACTGACCGTCGCACCGGCAATTCTTTTCGAGTGGATCGCAATGGTGTGCCTATAATGAGTATGAGATGCAATCGACCGACTCTTTTGGGGAGCGGACTTCCCCCTTGCTGTGCCCTTTCAAGCCAATTTAACCCCGAAGCCGGTAGAGCCCAGTGACCGTTCAGTCGTCGTCGGATATTACCTCCTCAGTATATCCTATTGTTTCTCCTGAGCGCTTTAGACAATGGGGGGAGGCGGCGGTAATCAAGGCGAGCGGCGACGTTGAAGATGGAGATTGATCGGTAGGAAGTATACCAGGGAAAATGTGCGCAGCAATCTGCGGGGCTAAATCTCCGAATTCGTGGGTGGCGCGCCCACTGCCACGTATTCCAGAAAGAAAAAACTTCTCGCCCACTGCCTTATTTCCAATTTTCAACTGCAATGGTATGAGATCATGGCCGGATCGTGCCCAGCGAAAAGCAAAAAGTGATCTAAGTGCCTCCTTCAGTTCCTTGTACGACCAGCAGGAGACGGGGCGATGTTCATAGAGATACGCTCGCTGGAAAGACAGGCCAAGATCATTCTTTTGTGCAGCCACTACCGCATCCCTCCATCTGATGATCCACACGGAATAACTTCCATTGGGAGCCAAGTTTGAATCGGCGAGATGCAGGGTGCCTGTCGTTAAGTCTGCGTAGGCAGATGATATAACAAACCCACAATCATCGCCATCGCATTCCGCTGGAGGCAAGGCCCCCTCCCGAAAGTCGGGAATATGTTTAAGCGGACGCGGACTGTGGGCTGCTGCCCGTAGTTGTTCCGCCCTGCCCCGAAGGACATAGGCATCGATTTCCCCCCGGTAGATATTCAACAACAGCGGATCTCTATGAATTATAGCTACCCAAGATATCTGAAAGTCGTGAAGCTCAATTGCTGGGATCGGGATAGAACCATCACAATCAAATTGTTCGTGAATTTTGATCCAGCTATACACGCCATGTGTCTTAATTTCCCCAAGCGAAGACCCCGGAACTCCACTTGAACCCCAATTATCCGATGATGGTGTGGGCGCACTCCTTCGCAGAGCCAGGGGAGTCCGCCCGTTCAATTTTGGCAGCTGGCGTGGTGTTCGTAATGCAATGAAATCATTCCGCTCGTCGGATTTTCGGAATGCTTTGTCGGGCCAGCTCTTGCACTTAGCTAACGCGCTTAATAGGTCGGGAGAAATAAATCCCATCTTCCATTCCTCCGCAGTTGGCTCCAGTTTATCCCGGTGAAGCTGAACCAGCGAACAAATGGCCTCGACTTCTCTCGCATACTCCCAAAGGACGGCGGCTTCCAGGAAACTGTGGTCGAGGGTTTCGAATTCTTCGTGATATTTTTGGCCATTCCAATCAGGGCTTTTGATCCGAGGGATGACCGAGATGTCCTCGGAGGAATTCAGGTCTGATGTGGGCATGGCAGAAACCATTAGTTTTCACGGAGAATCCAATGGTAATGGACGTGTCGGATTTGTAAAGATGCATGTGCTTTCCTCCACGACTTTGCTCCACTTGAGGGCTGGCGTCTCCACAATCGTTAACCGGGCCACCGTGCATCGAGACGCTTTAAATAGGGGAAACATCAAAGCGTGTCAGCCTGCGGACAGAAGACAGCTTCCAGCTTCGTTGCTCGGCTCCGCCAAAGCTTCATCGGTCATGAACTGTGGGTGCTTTACGGCCGGACAAAATTGCTGGACCAAGGTGGCAAAGTCTCGGCCTTGTCTAGGTGGTATTGGCCGCCGTGCTTCAAGCCGCCGACCGCCCACCTTTCCACCCCGCAGGACAATGACCTAAAACGGGAAAGAGAAAGCCACCGCCTCACTCCGTGCGTTGCTTTGTTGGGCTGCGTGGGATTCTTTTAATCCGTTCATATCCATGCCATTACGAGGTTCGCGCGCCGGCTGCGTTGCCCCTTGGGTATGGAGGGCTGTTTGTTGGTTCGTTGGCGGAAAAGACCGGAGTTGCTGAGGAAGTGTTAGTCACGAATTGCCGGGTCTGCTAAGTTTCTTTCGTCGCCACTCATTCCGACTGGCGCGAACCTAAAAAAACATCCCGTAAACAACTACCATGAAGCCAGCAAAACTCAAATACGGTGTCGGCCACCGTTCCGACATCCAGTCCCAGACAGACACCCCTCGGCACAATGAAGCCGACCCCAAACCAAATCAGCCGGTCGTGGCTGGTGGGACTACTCCTCCGGTCCTGAGTTCGTCCCCCCAGTCGGTGAATTTGGATTGTCCGGAGAAAAGTTGGCCAAGCACGGAGGATATTGTTCGTGAGAGCGTTTCGGCCGCAGACCCTCCCACGCTCTACCTCCAGGACGACATTTGCGGGTCTGATGACAGCCCAAACAGGAACAGCTCCATCCCTCAGGTCAAGAAAGGAGGCCCACGCGAAGCAGAGGGCAACTCGGCATGGCGATCACGGCTTTCCCGTGATAATGAACAAAATTACGAAGCTTGGAAAATTCTGAGCCACGCCCAATCGAGGGTCGATTATTTGATGATCGAGACGGTTGTAGAACTCATTAAGTCTGTCGCTCCAGATCTGATCGCCCAGCATGTAACTCCGATGCATTCAGCTGGAGCCATCTTGGAATATATCCACAATACCCGTGTCCTTCGTTCGCTAATGGGTATTCAGTTTTTCCAAGTTTCCACAGTTGAACTGGCTCTGGGAACACATGGATTGAATCTGGCCCAGTCCGAGAAGAGAGGTAAGGTCCGATATGATCTCAGTCGGCTCGGTGCGTCTGAACCTGAAGATCCGCGCCCCACGAGTCCCTTGAACGGATCGGGAAACGAAGCGCTGTCGCTTAGTATTTTTCCCGGTAGCACGGATGGCTCCAGTCTGAATAAAGCCGCTTAAATTATGCTGCAGCACACGCTGCCGGCTGGTGGTCTGGGCCACCAGCCGGCAGCGTGAGTCGCTGACTGCCCAGTCATGCGATTCGGCCCCAAGCCGCAACATGCAGGAAAAATGCGGTTAAACGCCTCCAGTATCTTGGAGGAGGATCCGGCTATCTGCAGAGTGATGCAGGAGCCGGCGCGGCAAGCCAACCCCAGGAAGCATTCTCTAAGCCGGTCCAGTCGGTTCAGCACCGTTTCAACATTTGGGTATAACTTTTGGAAAAATCCCGTTCCCTTGATGGGTGCCAAAGGCGTTAGTTGAGATCCGCGCTTTGAGGAGGGTTGCTGGCTTCAACGCAGCCGCACTCTCACGCGAGTGCGGCTGGGCCGTCCTCAGGTGAGAGCGGCAGGCACAGCCGCGCCAACGATGAGGCCACCCACGGCAAATGCGGAGCCGCCCTTTCGACGGAAACTGTAATAGCCGGATCCTTTTCAGTTCGCTTGCTGAGGTAGCCACCCAAAGGAGAAATGGTTACAGTTTAGCACGCGCTGCCCGACTGCTCCAAAGTGGAACCCTGGGGTGAGCAGATTGGGTTTTATTCTCCAAAATTGGGCTTTTGCATGCGTGGTAAGCTGCTAGAGATCCAGCTGTGCTTCCGTGTAGGCATCAGCAGTTTACCCAATGTCGCAAATCCCACGTCCTCGGTCCCAGTTAAATTCACGCCCGCCCTCAGCTGGTGTGCTTGGATTGTCATGGTGCCCGGCAGAGATGTCCTCTACAGGAAGATTCCTTCTCTCGCTCGCTAGTCTGCTTAGTGATGCGTGCGGAGGCCTGGAGCTGGAGCTTCTGGCTGGGGGCTGGGATGAGGATCCGGATCCCGAGGCAATTATCGGGGCTGTTCGAAGTGAAATCTGCCGTGAGATTCGGTTCTTGGGAGGTATCACAGGCAAAGGATGGGTCTTACAGCTGATGGCGTCCGATTCTTGCCGTCTTAGGATTGGGCACTCCATTGGAGGCGAGCCCGGTAAATTACTCTGGCTCCAAGCAACGGCTGACCTTCCCTCTGAGCAATCCATTCTGGCGTTATCAACAGGGATGGAAGGAGAGGTTCCCGATTTTTGCCACTCTTTGGTCGGGCTCGCGTCACTCTGTGGTCCCCTGGAGTCGGCAAAATGGACTCCCGGCGAAGTGGAAGGTCGCCAACACTCCGCCGAATGGAATCGCACCGATCCGTCCGGCCCAGTGCTCACGGAGTCCGCCGGGGGTGCCATCTGGGATCTTTCTCCATCGACCACCCAGCCCGCCGGTGCTCCACCGCCTTTGCGTTTTGTCGTGCACACGCTGCCATCACCGACGGGGGAGACAGGCTCCCCGCTGATTGATGAACTCCGGAACCTCTTCTCCGCGACGCCGAAACCTTGGGATGCCATCGCCAATCGATGCTGCCAATACTCCGGATTGTCCGTGCCGGTTTCCGTTGTGAATCTGAACCTTTCCGATCCCGGTGAGTTCCGCAGCCCCTTGCAGGCCGACGCCGTGCTGGCCATTTGCCCCGAGCCAAACCGGATTGTCCTTCGCGTGGACGAAACGCAGCCCCCCGAAGCCGCCGCTCTGGCGGTGGCTCATGGCATGGCGCATGTGGCGCTGGGACACATTCGGCCCGGTGATCGTTTTGGCCATTGGGACACTGCGGCAACGCTGAGCAATGGGAGCCGTCGGTGGGATGCCGAGGTCCGGGAGGCCTTTCCGGAATGGTTCAGCGGCGAGCGTCCAATCAAGGAACTCAACGACTGCTCTCCCCGCGACAAAGCCATGCTTGGGCTATGGCGCATGATCCATGAAACCTTGGGCGAGAGCAGCAAGCTCCATCCCCGTGCGGCGAAATATCAGCAGGCCGCTTATCAACGCCAGGCTGCGGAGCGCCTGCTGGCTCAGTTGGATACCTACCGGGGTGCCATGCTGTGCGACGGAGTCGGCTTGGGAAAAACCTACATCGCCACCACCGTTATGGTCCACTGCGCCAACCGCTGGGTGGAGACCGCGGTGAAAAACGCCGGGGAGAACGATATGTTCCGGATCACCGTGCTGGCACCAAACTCGGTCGTTAGCACGTGGAGGCGCGAGGCCATTCCTCCTCTCTATGCCTACGGGGTCCTCCCCGCCTCCGTCCGGGTCATTTCGCATTCCAAGTTATCCCGCGTCTCGTCCACCAGTGAGGTGATCGTGCCCTCTGGTCTCGCCGGATTAAGCGATCTGGAGCACCTCATGCTGTCCGATCTGGTGATCGTCGACGAGGCTCACAACTTCCGCAGTTCCGATGCCCGGCGCAGCCTTGTGTTGCGCGATCTCCTCCGGCTTCAGCCACGGAAGGAGGTCGAGCGAAAAGTCCTGCTCCTGACTGCCACCCCGGTAAACAACAGCCTTGATGACCTCCGGCAGCAGACCGCGCTCATGTTCTCCGGGCGGATCCCGTTGAGCGACGCCAGCACGCCGGACGGTTATCGCCGTCAGGCATTGGAGGAAGTCCGGAGACGGGCCAAAAAAGCCCGGTCCCCTGCTGCAGACCGCGGCAATGTCGCCGCGCTCATGATTCATGGCGACGGCAAGGCGAACTTCTCCAAGCGGCTCGAATTCCGGGACGACCTCGACTTTGGCACCCGTGTCCAGCGGATCGGCGATTACCTCAACGAGCAGGACAAGAAGCTCAAAACCTATCAGGACGAAATTCGCAGCAAATCGCTCGATGGCAGCCACCAGGAGGCCCCAGCCAAAGCCATCCGCGTGGCCGATGAACTGCTCGACCGCATCGTCGTTCAGCGGTCCCGCAATCTCTGCAAGGAAATCGAGCGTCAGGCCGGTTCACGCACGGAAATCCTCTTCCGGCCCGACGCCGGGCCTCCGGAAAAACTGCACTACTCGGACGAATACGACGGCATCCGCGACGTGCTCGCCGGCTTTCTGCCACTGTTCGCGCGTTCCGCAGATCATGATGATCCCGACCGGGACCCCTCGGCCCTCCCGCCGCTCAGCCTCAGCATTTACATGTGGTATGACGTCCGTGAGGGGTTCAAGAATCCGGGAGAATCCTCACCGGTCGTCGGACTCCAGCGCGCCTTGGTCCTGAAACGCCTCGAAAGCTCCCCCGTCGCCCTGCTCATCACCCTCCTCCGCCTGACCGTTTTTCACGCCTACCGGCTCCGGCAGTTGCTGAGGCTTTGTGAGGGCATTCAGGATTATGCAAAGGCCGCACAGCTTCGTGGAGAGATCGATGCCATTCTCGGTTCCCATCGGGCCAATGATCTGGACAAGATCCGCAGCCTCGCCACCGGCGACACGGATGCCGGCACGGTTAAGACTTTCGTCGAGCGCCTCGCCCGCAGTCATCAGGCTCTGAGACCCGCAGCCGATAGTGATGACTCACCGTCCCAGCAGTTGGTGCTCGACCTTTATGGGGAAGACGAAGCCGACGAGGAAACCAAACTCCAGCGCGAGCAGGTCGAGCGACTGTGGGGCCTCAAGGACGCCATGCTGGAGGATTTCGATACCCTGCTGCAGGTCACGCCGGGACTTGCCGACATCGTCTTCGGCAAGTTCGAGCGCCGGGAATGGCCTCGCAAGTTCATCGCCGGTGGACTGGAAGTCGATTGGCCCGGATCGGCCGCGTGGGGACAGCGGATCGTCTCCGATGCCAAGATCCGCCGGCTCTTCGCCCGCCTGCTGGAAGCGCGCCGTAGCGGCCAGAAGGTGATCGTCTTCTCACAGTTCAGCGATTCGCTGGCCTACATCCACTCGGTGCTCAAGGCCTGCCGGCAATTCACCATCCGGGACTGGTCGCTCATCGTGGCTGGTCTCGGGGTGCCGAACCTCCATGCCGAAGAAATGCGGGAACTCCTCGCCGTCACCGAGGTCATCACTGGTGACACCGAAGACCGGGATGGCGTGGTCAATTCCTTCGCTCCATTTTACCGCATCGGGCCCTTTCCTCCCTCTTTGGAAGGTGTCTCCGCCGTTGAGGCTGCGGAAGTCCTGGAGAGCTGGGAGACGGCATGGCGGCAGGCGCTGGCTGGTCCGATTGATGTCCTACTTGCCACTGACGTTCTGGCGGAGGGCGTGAATCTTCAGGACGCCGCTCTGCTGATCAATTTCGACGTTCACTGGAACCCGGTCCGCATGATCCAGCGTTCCGGTCGTGTGGACCGTCGGCTCAATCCCCGCATTGAGCACCTCACTGCCATGCCTGAGGTGGCAGCCATCGCCGCAGAACTGGGGAAGAAAGTCCCCGCCTATTACTGGCACGGGCGGCCGGGCGAATCTCCACTCACGATCAACATGATCCTCCCGGACGAACTCGAACGCGAGCTTCTCCTGCGCGAACGCATCGCCATTAAGACTCTCGCCATCGACTTCACCATGGGGCTCGATCAGGGCACCGGCGCCGAAGCCGACTGGATGGCCTCCTACAAATTCCAGGGTATCTCCAGTCTCAATGCCTTTCAGAAAGACCGCGCCATCGAGCAAATCGCCGGCTACCACGAGAAACTCACGCATGACTTCAGCCGCCGCGGCATCGATCGGGACTGGTCGCAGTCTCTCAATGTGTGGATCCGTCAGGCCGGTGGTCACCCCGGGCTTCCGCTCATCGCCCGTGCGGCCATCGGACAGAAGGGCGGCGGCATCGCGCCGCGCCTCTTCTCCCGTCAACTCAGCCCGGCCATGCAGGAGGGCGTGCCCTGCTGGCTGTGGAGCGAGGAAAAGCCCCGCGATTCCCTGCTCAATCAGTGGCTCGTCCTCGACAGCAAATCATGGCCGCCGCGCATCGTGAAGGATCGGCCTTGGCAGGAAAACGCGTCTTATCCGGTCACCTCCCACCACCTGCTCGTGGCCACCCGCGCGGTGGTTGATGGGGATATTGCCCTTGAAGTGCTCCCTCCCGCCGAGATCGGGCGCCCACTCCAACAGGGCATCACGGCGGTCTCCGCCGGCTTCTTCGGAGATGACGATGCACGAAGGAATGTGAAGCTCGACCATTTCTTCGTCCTGCAGTTAGAGTCCTACGAAGACCGCAGCCTTTCCGCATAATTTTCCTCCACCAACTTCACCATGCTAAACAAAGAAGACTTCATCAAATTCATCTGTGGAGGTCCGGGCAACCGTTCAACTGCCTCCACGGGAACCAAAGGGCCCAAGAAGGAATCCGCCATGCCCGAGGGGCTGGAGGGGTTTGGATTCGACGATGACACACCGGAGGAGAAACCCGACACCACCAAGGTGGTGGAGGCCACTTTTGCCCGGCAGTTGCTGGAGGCATCGGGATTTGGGGCTGCCCAGTATCTGGCCACTGGCGAAGTCATTCTGGGCGGAGATCCCGCGTCACAGCACTTGCCGGACCGGGTTTATTATTGGCCAAAGACGGTGGCGCGGCCCTACCAGACGATACTATTCGAGTTGGCGCAGCCGAGCGATAGGCTTCTCAAGTCTACACTCTTCCTTCCTGTGAAGGGTGTTCTTGAGGACGCGCTTACTTCGCTGGTTCAGCGCACTCTCAAAGGCTTCGAGATCGGGGGCGAAGGGCGACGGGCCGACGTGAAGCAAGGTAAGCAGGATGAGACGCTCTGCGTGGTCTCCATCCGGGACGAGCGCAGCAAAGACTACGATTCCGCGCAGTTGATCTGTTTCGGCACGGTGGCGAGGGGCGAGGGATCGCTGGAGACCTTCCACATTCGGGAGGAAGCCCGCTTCTGGGAGCCGCAGTTGGCTCAGGATCACCTCGAGCGACTCTATGACCGCCACTTCAAAAAGCTGGCCTCGGAGAAGTGGCAGGATGCCTTCATCAGCGGGGACGAGCGGAAGTTTGCCCGCAGGCTCATGGAGGTCTGTCAGGGGGCGAAGGCAACCGAATCCACAATCCAGGAGGCGGTCATCGACCTCTTGGAGCAAATTGCTCTCAGCTACGGGTTGAAGAAGAAGCCAAAAGCCGAGCGCCGGCTGGAAGCTACCGATCTCCCCGTGGATCACGATATCGGCATCGGTGAAGGCAGTGGCTCCAATCGCCGAAAAAACCCCTTCCGCGGCATGACCCTCAGGGACGAAAAGAACCGCCTTCTGGGCTACATCATCTACTGCCTCGATTCCAAAAAGGATGCCGATACCCTCCGTTCCCACCTGTCGGCCAATAACCGATTTCACAACGTCCTCGTGGTTTATCCAAATGGCGAGAGCACCGGACTGGAACTCTGGCAGGGCAAGAAACCGCTCGAAGGCAAGCTCACCAAACGCGGGGCCAAATTTGAGGGCGAGGGTCAGGTGGTCAACCTGCTCTCCCGTTTCTTCGTCGTCAGCAAGGCGCTCGTCGCCAATCCGGTACAGCTCGCCGAGGAACTGGCCTACCGTGCGCGCTACCTCCGTGCCTTCGCGCTGCGGGAATTGGAGAAACCCAAAGCTGAGCGGGACAAGGATTTGGTCGCCCTCTATCAATCGTTCCACGATGTTTTCCTGAAGAATGAAGACGCGGACGAGGCCAAACAGCACGATGAGTTCGCCGACTCCTATGCCCAGACTCTGACTTACGGACTGCTCTCGGCCCGCTGGATCTCCAAGGATGTCATTGCGGCCCGGGGCGAACGCTTCACCCTCGACAGCGCCACCGGCCTGCTTGAGCGCACCAGTCCATTCTTCAAAGAGCTGTTCACTCAGGTCATCAGCCGCTCTCACGATGCTTCCCGGGATTGGCTGCTTCAGGATATTACCGACCTCCTCGACCGGATCGATATCGACGCCATCTTCAGCGGCGTGAAGGATGATGGGCTGCTCGGGCATGACCCGGTCATGCACTTCTATGAGCCGTTCCTTGCCGCCTACGACGCCGCGATCAAACGCCAGCGCGGCGTCTTCTACACCCCGCATCCCGTCGTTTCCTACATTGTCCGCAGTGTCCACGAACTCCTGCAAACCGAGTTCGGCCTTGCCGACGGTCTCGCCGACACCACCACCTGGGGCGAGATGCTGAAAAAACATCCCGGCCTTAAACTGCCGCCGCTCACCGACGAGCCGGGCGAAAAGCGCACCATCGATCCGGACGAACCCTTCGTCCAAATCCTCGACCCTGCCACCGGGACCGCCACCTTCCCCGTCGAAGTCATCGAGGTCGTCTTCCAGCACCTGAAAGCCAAGTGGGCCAAAGACGGCCTCGCCGCCATGCCGACCATCACGAAGGCAAAAAACACTATCGTCACTTTCGCCGATTACTGGAACGGCTATGTCCCCGAACACCTGCTGCCGCGACTCCATGGCTACGAGCTGATGATGGCCGCCTACGCCATCGCCCACCTCAAAATTGGGCTGAAGCTTGCTGAAACCGGGTATCGCTTTGCCAGCACTGAACGCGCCCGTATTTATCTCACCAATGCCCTCGAACCGGCGGCCGAAAAGCAAATGAAGCTGATCGGCTTCGACGCCCTCGCTCACGAAGCCGACGCCGTGAACGAAATAAAACGATACAAGCGATTCACCGTTATCCTCGGCAATCCGCCGTATTCCGCCGAGTCCCAGAATCCCAGCGTCGACACGGAGGGCCGTCTTACCCACATCGGGCGTCTAATGCGCAAATATTTTCAGGTCGATGGCCAACCACTAAACGAGCGAAACCCACGATGGCTACAAGATGACTACGTGAAGTTTATTCGGCTGGGAGAATCGGCAATCGATTGTTCTCAGATTGGCGTGTTGGGGTTCATCACGAATCACGGATATTTGGTGAATCCAACATTTCGTGGATTGCGCCACTCATTGCTTCAGACTTTTTCAAACCTTCAAATGGTGGACTTGCACGGCAATAGTAAGCGAGGCGAGCGTTGCCCAGATGGTTCACCAGACGAGAATGTCTTTGACATTCAACAAGGTGTTGCCGTCATGTTGGCAACTCAACCTTTTGGCAAGAACCTCCAACGAGATGTCGCCCACTCGGATCTCTACGGGCTTCGTGTGGAGAAATACGAAAGGATCAGAAGTGGAGGGACTCTCCATTTTCAGTCCGTTACCCCGGCAGCGCCTTTTTTCTTATTCACGCCGCAAGACGAGAGCTTGCGAGTCGAGTTTGAAGGGGCTTACGGGTTACCTTCGGTGTTCTCTTCTACAAGCGTCGGAATCGTTACCGGAAGGGATGCTCTAACTCTTCATTTTACACGCGAAGATGCGGCAGAAGTCGCCAAGAACTTTGTGGCAATGACACCTGAGAAGGCCCGCCACCAATTCGATTTGGGCGACGACTCCCGCGACTGGAAAGTATCTTTGGCTCAAGCTGACTTGAAAACGCAATTGATTCGCCCTCAGGATTGCATCCAAGTTGCGTATCGACCTTTCGACGTCCGGTTTACTTTCTATTCCGGCAAATCGCGAGGCTTTCTCTGTATGCCACGCGGCGAAAATATGGGGCACATGTTGGCCACAAGAAATCTTGGCCTAATTACTGCCCGCAGCAATAAATCACAAGAGGCCGACCACTTCTTCTGCACTCGGTTTGTTTCCGAAGCGAAATGTGGCGAATCAACGACGCAATCTTGTCTTTTCCCTCTCTATCTCGGACCACAAGACGGAGGGCTGTCTTTTTCTGGAGGATGCACGCATGGCTTGCGGCTTGATTTTCTGCGCTTCTTTGCTCAATCGCTTGGACTCAAGCAAGCAAAGGAAGGCGGCCTGCCTGTCGGCCTAACGCCAGAAGACATTTTCCACTACGCCTACGCGGTTTTTCACAGCCCCGGCTACCGGAGCCGTTACGCGGAGTTTCTGAAGATAGATTTCCCGCGTCTGCCGTTGACCGGGAACCTGGAGCTGTTCCGCGCGCTGGCCCGGCTCGGCGGCGAACTCACCGCCCTGCACCTCCTTGAGTCCCCTAAAGTCAAGAAGCCGCTCACGGATTTCACCGGTCCCTCCCGCGAGGTCTCCAAACCGGGCTGGACCGCCGACAACAGCGGCACCGTCTGGATCGACGCCAAGGGCAGCGGCGACGCCACAAAAGCGGGCGCATCCGGCTTCCAAGGCGTCCCAGAAGCCGTCTGGAACTTCCACATAGGCGGCTACCAAGTCTGCCACAAATGGCTCAAAGACCGCAAGAACCGCACCCTGACCGACGAAGACATCTCCCACTACCACAAAATCGTCATCGCCCTCTCTGAAACCATTCGGCTGATGAAAGAGATCGACGAAGTCATCGAAAAGCACGGCGGCTGGCCGTTGAAGTAGCCATTCACCATTAAACTCATTCCGCACATGATCTGTGACTTTTGTAACTCATCCATGGAAAGCTTCTCTGGCCTGCTAGGGACGAAGGAGGCCGTTACCAGCAAGGAATGTTGGAAGATCTATCTGAACAGCATGCTTGCTGACGGCGTTCTTGATGTCGAGGAGCTGCAAGAAAGCCTGATGGGCCTTGTGGGGCAGATGGCCAGCAGTGACACGCCGTGGGCCTTGTGTGCCGACTGTGTTGGCGCGGTCAAGAAGGCAGGAATTTCTCCGCGTTTAAATCTTAGTGAGCTGCCTTTACACGGCCATGCCCTGTGTGAGATTCCAGAGCCGATGGTTTTCGTGCTTCTGGATGACGCAGCGATGATATCGGCCCACAAAGCGGCCGCGGCAGCCGTGAACGAAATAGTCCTGGAGAGTGCGTCGGGAACAGACGCGACGCAGGAAGGGTCGGTGAATGATTCCATTGAGGATGACGAATACATGCTGAGCGCCGGAGACCGGCCGCTCTTGTTGTCTGCCCAGGCTTTTCTTGAGAAGGCGATTTACGGCCGTCTCGCCAGTCCGGCGGAGGTCATCAGCATTGCGAAACTCCTGCATGCGCTCCAGCGGCTGCCGAAGACAACCTCAGATGTAAATGTTCAGGTATCGATTACCTCCCCACGAAGAGGTTTCGGTGACATCAAAACCTTTCACTGGTGGAGAGTCGAATTAGAGTATGGTTCTCTGCGTCTTCAGAGTGGCGGACACTTTCACCGCCCCAGCACCGGAGGAGACGCTTTCAGGACGATGTCTTGGGAAGCCTGCCCCGGTTCGCCTGCCGATTTGTTCGATTATCGGCACACGCTGCGAGTAGTCCCGGATGTCCGCTCATTCGAGGATGGTGTCGCAAGCATTGACTTCGCGACCGGAGAATACACCATCGAGGTCATCGATGATGATAACCCGTTGCTTGAAGAGATGGAAGGCGGCGAGGACGACTTCGCCACTGAGGTTCAAGACAACGATGATAGCGCCGAGCAAGGCCTGCAGCGAAGCGATGAAGCCGGGATTGAGGGAGATGAAGCGGATGACTCTGCGGGTGATGATGAAGACGAGTCTGAATCAGCAGAGTTTGCATTAGTGCCCGTCGGCGAGGCTGAAATGATGCTCGCCTTGGAAATTGACCGTGAAGAGGTCATTTCCCATCCTCCTGATTTTGGGTGCAACGTAGATTATTGCGACCTGTGCCGCCGGGATTTTAACAGGTGTGGACTGTATGTGGACGGCAAACTACGCGGGGACATTTCCTGGGCGAACATGTGTGCCGCTTGTTTCGCCACCCGTGGCGAAGGCATAGGAGCCTGTCGAAAAAAGCACCAATCTTCCCGAACACATGAAAATCGGAATGC